>NZ_CP026692.1:4291000-5515500 GCF_002949795.1 Nostoc sp. 'Lobaria pulmonaria (5183) cyanobiont'
CATATTCTGGACTACCAATGCTGGTACCAGTTTTATTTAAGGCAGCGCCAGTGGCAGATTTAGCAGCACCAAAATCTACTAATACTAGTTTGCGTTCGGCATCGCTCTCACGAATAATATTTTCTGGCTTAATATCGCGGTGAATCACGTGTTTGGCGTGACAAAATTGCAAAACTGACAATAAATCGTTTAATAGTTGCCAGATTTGTGTTTCACTAAAAGCACCTCTATGTGCCAATTCCTGGGCTAAGTTTTGCCCGTCGATAAATTCTTGTACAAGATACTGCCGATTTTCTTGAGTAAAATATGCCAGGAGTTCGGGAATTTGGGGATGTTTGCCCAATTCATCTAACTGCACTGCTTCTTGGTTAAATAACTCTATGGCTTTGGCAAGCGTGTTAGTGCCTTGGGATTGGGGATAAAATTGCTTAATTACGCAGCGTGGTTTTGAGGGTTTATCCTCATCCACAGCTAAGAAGGTTTTGCCAAAACCACCTTGTCCGATTGGTTTGATAGCACGGTAACGTTCTTTGAGGAGTAACTTAGTACCGCAAGTCCGGCAAAACTTGACATCATCAGGATTTTCAGGCTTGGGACAATGGGGATTAAGGCAGTAGCTCATATAGGCGATCGCTCTTATATGTCTTTATTTTCTCCTGTCCCAAGCAAAAGGGTGTAATCAATAGATTTTGGATTTTAAATTTTGGATTTGTGTCACGCAGAAGGGGTGAAAGCGGGTGAAGCAACGATTAACTAAAAGAATCTAAAAATATGAATCATAGTACACTATCCCACTTTTATCATTCTCCGAAAACAAAAATCAAATGGAAAGTGCAAGGGTTTTGAGATAGAGATTATAGCCTTGCACTTTTTTGGGAGAAAAAAGCTTCAACCCCTTATCTGGACTAGATTACACTTTTATTCAGCAAGCCCTACTTAATTCTGATTACTGAATCGGTGTTCTAGGGGGTAAAAGCACAATATCAGGTTCGCTGTCGCCGTTGAAGTCAAACCCTACCTACAATTTTCCAGTTTTGATCAACTCGCTGGGTAATCAAGTTGTTGCTTTGCACAGAGAAGCCATTCATTCCCCAGATGGTATTCTCTTCGCTTGCCTCGTTGCGCCAGAGGATATCAGATTTGCCGTCGCCGTTGAAGTCGGCTGTAAGTGCAATCTGCCAGTTTTGATCAGCCACTTGGGTAATCAAGTTGTTGCTTTGCACAGAGAAGCCATTCAGCCCCCAGATGGTATTCTCTCCGCTTGCCTTGTTGCGCCAGAGGATATCAGATTTGCCGTCGCCGTTGAAGTCGGCTGTACCTGCAATCTGCCAGTTTTGATCAGCCACTTGGGTAATCAAGTTGTTGCTTTGCACGGAGAAGCCATTCAGCCCCCAGATGGTATTCTCTCCGCTTGCCTTGTTGCGCCAGAGGATATCAGATTTGCCGTCGCCGTTGAAGTCAGCTGTACCTGCAATCTGCCAGTTTTGATCAGCCACTTGGGTAATCAAGTTGTTGCTTTGCACAGAGAAGCCATTCATTTCCCAAATGGTATTCTCTCCGCTTACCTTGTTGCGCCAGAGGATATCAGATTTGCCGTCGCCGTTGAAGTCAGCTGTACCTGCAATCTGCCAGTTTTGATCAGCCACTTGGGTAATCAAGTTGTTGCTTTGCAAGGAGAAGCCATTCAGCCCCCAGATGGTATTCTCTCCGCTTACCTTGTTGCGCCAGAGGATATCAAATTTGCCGTCGCCGTTGAAGTCGGCTGTACCTACAATCTGCCAGTTTTGATCAGCCACTTGGGTAATCAAGTTGTTGCTTTGCAAGGAGAAGCCATTCATCTCCCAGATGGTATTCTCTCCGCTTGCCTTGTTGCGCCACAGTATATTGGGCAAACTCTGGATCTGGGTCACACTGGTGCTGCTACCGCTACTTAACAAGCCATCACTGACACTGAGGCTATAGCTGGGTGCTGTTTTACCGCCACCGTGGACAAAGCGAACTGCTCCAGAGTTGATCTGTGCTTGGGTGAAGCTGGTAATCGCAACACCCGCATTCGCTACCAACTCAAACTGTCCACCGCTGATACCGCTGGCAGTGTAGGTAAGTTGAGCTGGGGTGTTATCCGGGTCGGTGGCGTTGATATTACTGCTGGAGAGAACCACACTGCCACCTTCACTGATGTTCAACGAGTTGGTGCTGATAGTCGGGGCATCGTTGACGTTGGTGAAGGTACCGATTGCCACTGTGCTGCTAGGGCTGCTCAACGACCCATCACTAACACTGAGGCTATAGCTGGGTGCGGTTTCACTACCATTTTGGACAAAGCGAACTGCTCCAGAGTTGATCTGTGCTTGGGTGAAGCTGGTAATCGCAACACCCGCATTCGCTACCAACTCAAACTGTCCACCGCTGATACCGCTGGCAGTGTAGGTAAGTTGAGCTGGGGTGTTATCCGGGTCGGTGGCGTTGATATTACTGCTGGAGAGTACCACACTCCCACCTTCGCTGATGTTCAACGAGTTGGTGCTGATAGTCGGGGCATCGTTGACGTTGGTGAAGGTGCCGATCACCACTGTGCTACTAGGGCTGCTCAATGACCCATCACTGACACTAAGGCTATAGCTGGGTGTGGTTTCACTACCATTGTGGACAAAGCGAACTGCTCCAGAGTTTATCTGTGCTTGGGTGAAGCTGGTAATCGCAACACCTGCATTCGCTACCAACTCAAACTGTCCACCGCTAATACCGGTGGCAGTGTAGGTGAGTTGAGCGGGAGTGTTATCCGGGTCGGTGGCGTTGATATTGCTGCTGGAGAGAACTACACTGCCACCTTCGCTGAGGCTCAGGGTGTTGGTGCTAACGGTCGGTGCATCGTTGACGTTGGTGAAGGTGCCGATTGCCACTGTGCTGTTAGGGCTACTCAATGACCCATCACTGACACTGAGGCTATAGCTGGGTGCGGTTTCATCGCCACCGTGGATAAAGCGAACTGCTCCAGAGTTTATCTGTGCTTGGGTGAAGCTGGTAATGGCAACACCCGCATTCGCTACCAACTCAAACTGTCCACCGCTAATACTGCTGGCAGTGTAGGTGAGTTGAGCTGGGGTGTTATCCGGGTCGGTGGCGTTGATATTGCTGCTGGAGAGTACCACACTCCCACCTTCGCTGATGTTCAACGAGTTGGTGCTGATAGTCGGGGCATCGTTGACGTTGGTGAAGGTGCCGATCACCACTGTGCTACTAGGGCTGCTCAATGACCCATCACTGACACTAAGGCTATAGCTGGGTGTGGTTTCACTACCATTGTGGACAAAGCGAACTGCTCCAGAGTTTATCTGTGCTTGGGTGAAGCTGGTAATCGCAACACCTGCATTCGCTACCAACTCAAACTGTCCACCGCTAATACCGGTGGCAGTGTAGGTGAGTTGAGCGGGAGTGTTATCCGGGTCGGTGGCGTTGATATTGCTGCTGGAGAGAACTACACTGCCACCTTCGCTGAGGCTCAGGGTGTTGGTGCTAACGGTCGGTGCATCGTTGACGTTGGTGAAGGTGCCGATTGCCACTGTGCTGCTAGGGCTACTCAATGACCCATCACTGACACTGAGGCTATAGCTGGGTGCGGTTTCATCGCCACCGTGGATAAAGCGAACTGCTCCAGAGTTTATCTGTGCTTGGGTGAAGCTGGTAATGGCAACACCCGCATTCGCTACCAACTCAAACTGTCCACCGCTAATACTGCTGGCAGTGTAGGTGAGTTGAGCGGGAGTGTTATCGGGGTCGGTGGCGTTGATATTGCTGCTGGAGAGTACCACACTGCCACCTTCGCTGAGGCTTAACGAGTTGGTGCTGATAGTAGGTGCCTCGTTAACTGGGTTGACGGTGATGTTAACAGTATCGGCATCAGAGAAATCGCCATCACTGGTTTCAATTTGGATACTAGCAGCGCCGACAAAGCTTGCTGTCGGGTTGAAAACCAGATTGTTGAGAGCAGTATTGATGTCAGTTTTAGTACCACTGAAGGTCATTGTGCTGTCGGTAGTACCGTCTCCAGAAGCGAAGCTCAACCCAGTGACACCGCTTAGGCTCGTAGTGCCATTGGTTGCCGTCAGTGTAACCGTTAGATTAGTACTATCAGGGTCAGCAACACTAATGGCATTGCTTCCACCGAAAGTTATGGGTGTACCTGCGTTAATACTCTGAGCACCCGGTACGGTATTGATAGGTGCATTTGCCGCAGCATCGAGAATACTGGTGGATAGTCCAGAGTAAAACTGAAAGGTCTTCGATGCCCCCGCAGCCAACGTACCCACATCAAACCAGAGCGTGATGCTACTATCTGAGGTTACTGTTTTTCCCTTATCTCCTACCGTGAGTGAATTGATAGCTACGTTACCGAGTGAGCCGCCAACGGATGCCCGTGCCGATGGATCAAATGAAATGAAGTAAGAAGGTCGTGCACCACGGGTGGCAAAAGAAGCGTCGGTATTGGGAACCTCGGCAGAAATGAGAACTCTCTTGTCAGATGCAATTGTGTTAACGATTGTGTTGGTGGTCGGGTAACCTCCTCCACCGTCTACAGCATTGTCCGGGTCATAGGCTCTAGCGTAACGGAGGTTGTCAAGGGCTGTTGCTGAGTTGTTTGTAATGGTGACGTTTGTTTTCCAGTAGTCTTGCGTGTAGTCAAAGGAATAGGTCTGGACGACAGAAACATTTTGAGCAGTGTTGGAGGTAACTTTTGCGGCAAGTGTGTCGCCTGAGGAGGTATCGGCAGTTGTAGTTGAAGTGATATCGGTTGATCCCCCGCCAGCGTTTTGCAGTCCGTAAGTTGTACCACTCTGCTGATAGCCGATTGACCAACCCTCATAGGGAGTGCCCGGTAAGAATACGTCGTAGGAAAATGTGTTCCCGGTTTGATAGCCATCTGGGTCAATACTGAGTCCAATGTTAGACCGGGCTGAAGTACCAAAGAAATTAGCTGGTTTGGAGGCAGCGGTTCCAAAGAAACCTGCATTACCACGAACACCTAATTCAATGAATTGACCCCCCAAGAAAACATCTCCACCAGATACAATATGGCGGGCACCTAGAGTATATGCCAGCGTTCCTTGATAGCTGTTTAGAACATCAGCACTGAAAATTGGAGAGCTTTCAATTGTTCCTGTTGCAACTTCCAAATTCCAGTCGCCGCCTAGAGAACTGTTACCTGTCAGGTCATCGGAGGCAGCAACATCGGCTCCAGTAACCTGACTGATGTTTTGGACAAACGTCTGACCGAGTTGGCCTTCGGCAACGTTACAGCCATAGAACAAAATATCTGCATCGTTGGTCAGTGCTTTGCTCCAGGTCTTTAACTGGGCTGCGTACTGAGGCAGATCGATCGAGTTAAGGGCGCTGCTGCCAAAATCCACTCCCCCAGCTTCCCCGTGAGAAACGATATGCAAACTGGCGATGTTTTGCCGCCCTAGCAGGGTATTAGTAATCTGGGTAACACCATCCTGCCCCGGGTCAAGTACATGGATCTCTGTGCCCGGAGTTACACCTGCCAGCAACTGCTGATAGTCTGTCACCGATTTATCGACAAACAAGAGAGATTGGTTGGATCGTCCCAGTCCTGTTAAAGAAGTTGTCAAACTGCCTTCGTCCAAGACAGGCGCAAGGCTGTTTTTAGATAGCACATCAGTAGATGTACCCAACTGGGAAAGCTCAAAAGACATTATGTTTATCTCCAACAAGAAAGCAGAAGACAACATCATAACCACATAATACACAGATGATATCAGTGTATGACAAAAATAATATTACCTCCATATAGCAGTGATTACGCTTAAAGTAATTATACTTTAAGTTGTATTAATATACATGTATAAAATTGATTTTATACGGAATATATGGAGTAAGAATAATGATGTGTATTAAGATTATGTGTAGGCGTAGCCAGACTTAATACAGTAATAAAGTTCGGTTAAAGCAAAAACCAGATAAACTGAGGGTTATTACTCAAGTACACTGAGCTTGAATGCAACTACAAGAATTTTCACTGATATCACCTGTAGTTGAATCAGGTAAGGTACTCAAAGCCTTAGAAACAACTATCCCAAAAGAGGCAATTAAAGAAGCGATGCCTTTGGGAAGCCGCTTCGCATCTATGCAGATACACACAGTAATAAAGAACGGAAACGAGCTTTACCTTCATATTTTCTCAAATAAAAGGAATAACAATGGGAATCTATCGTTTTTTGTTATCAATCTTTGTTGCCATAAGTCATGCAGGAGTGCTTATAAACGGCTTAAACCCCGGAGTGATAGCTGTAATATCATTCTTGATTATAAGTGGATATGTAATGACAGCCTTGATATATAAAAATTATTTTGAGCCTAAAAAAATAGCTTGGTTCTATCTTGATAGGATTTTTAGAATCTATCCGCAGTATTTATTTAACATAATAACAGTTTTAATTATTTATTATAATTTTGGATTAAACTCACATTATCTCAGTCAACCTTCACAAATTGGATTATTACAAAACCTTTTGATAATACCTATGGGATTTTATATGATTCCTTGGGTAGGAGAGAAATTTATGATTATTCCTCCAGCATGGTCGCTAGGTCTTGAAGGATGTTTTTATATATTAATTCCATTTATATTAATATATAAGTTAGAAAAGATTTTTTTTGGGTTATCCTATATAATTTTCTTGATGGCTTATTTGGGAATTATTCATACAGATTATTTTGGTTATAGATTAATATTTGGAACAATATTTATCTTTATTTGCGGTAGCTTTTTATATAAAAATAATAATATTAATACAAATCAGCCAGTTAAATTTACATTAACTTTTTCTTGCTTATTATTAGCAGCAACTTTTTTAGATTCCCGTTTGATATTAGCTTTTAATAGAGAAGTTTTAACAGGATTAATATTAGGAATTATGTCTATACATCTGTTAATAAAAATTAAAAGAACATATTTAGATGATTTTTTTGGTAATCTCTCTTACGGATTATTTTTATCTCATTATTTAGTTATTTTTGAGTTTGAGCAATTAGAGATACACTGGAATTTTAAGTGGATATTGGTAATGCTATTAACTTCTATATTTATTTCAGGAATAGGTTTTTTTTGTTTTGAGAAGCCAGTAATTGCTTTACGTAAAAAAATTAGAAAACAATACAATTAAAGGATGTTGATAGACGGAAAAATTCTTTTGATTAGACCTATCTAGTAAAAGACAATTTTTTATTACTAATCAGGTTCACTCTCATCAGTTGATGCTGATTGGGATTGTACAGGATTATTAGAGTCAGTGGCAGTATCTTCTTGCTTGACAACACGCAAAATAGCTGGCTGAGTTGGCGCAGCTTCTTCTTGTGATGGTGAAGGTGAAGTATTCGTCTTCTGGGATTTACGTTTAGGCATAATAAATTCTTGGCAGCAATGCACTCTGGAACGTTGATTAAATCAGTGATGAACAATAAATAACTACACTTTCTCTATTAAATTAGCTCTCAGTAAGCTCAGTAGGATCTGATGCTGTGTTGGTTGATATATCTGAAGTTGATGATTGCTCATTAGCCTGTGATTTAATGCACTCCCCTGCTTGGTATATGATGAATTACTGAGGTTGTTAATGCTTATTACCATACGTTTTCAGTAATTTAAAGAACTGACCTGTATGGAAAATATGCAAAATACAACTACTCAGCAACAGTAAAAATACTGATTATCGAGCTAGTATGACAGGCGGGAATAAAAGAGCAAAATCCACCTCATCCCCCTTGCAGAAAAGCTTTACCAATAAGCATTAGCTTTACAAAGACAACTACAATTTACAGAAGCGATCGCCCAATATCCACAATATGCTCCCGTTTAGTATCAGTTGGGGGTAATTATGGACAATCAAGGACAAACTAACCAAACTGTTCTGGCTTACAAACAGGAATTGACAATTAACCATAAATATGCTATGGGACATAATATTTAGGTATTATCCAAGTAGCTGAGAACAATTTAGAAAAAGCGATCGCTCGTTTTAAATCTGCAATTCTCAGCAATCCTAAAATCTAAAATCATCAAGTGTGATGTCTACAATGGGCTACGCCTATGCACTGCTAGTTACCTCATACCTTCCATAACTGGGTGGAAGTAGAAGGCGAACCCCAATACTGTATAAGCAGCTAATAACAAAGTGCCTTCCAGCCAATTGGATTTACCATCAGAACTAATACTGTTGGCAATCAACACTGACACAACCACAGCGACTAATTCAAAGGGTTTGAAATCCAAATCCATAGGTTGCCCCACTACCCGCCCTGCTATCACCAACACGGGTGCAACAAATAGGGCAATCTGCATACTCGATCCCACAGCTACCGACAGGGAAAGATCCATTTTATCTTTCATCGCCACGGTGACTGCTGTGGCGTGTTCAGCCGCGTTACCGACGATGGGAACCAAAATTACCCCTGTAAACAGCGCCGTCAAACCTAGCTGAGATGTAGCCACTTCCAGAGAATCGACCAACATTTCTGATTCAATTGCCACTAGCAAGGTACATACTAGCAGCACGCCAACCCATAAAGCCATATTTGGTTTACCATGAGATATTTCCTCAACTTCTGCTTCTGCCTCCGCTACACCCACATCATAAAGATAGGAGTGAGTTTTCATCGAAAATAGCAGCGTTAGAGCATAAACCAAGATTAATACTACAGCAACAGCAATAGAAAGATTTTGCAGTGTTTGTTCGTTAATTCCTTCAGAGGTATAGTTCATCGCCGTTGGCATCAAAATGGCAATCACTGCCAAATTCATCGAAGCAGCATTCACCCGCGCCACAATTGGCTGAAATGTCTGTTCTTTGTAGCGCAGTCCTCCCAAAAGCATGGAAAAACCCATCACCAGTAGTAAGTTGCTAATAATCGATCCTGTGATACTAGCTTTGACTACATCTATTAACCCAGCGTTCAGCGCTACTAAGGCGATAATTAGTTCTGTAGCATTGCCAAAAGTGGCGTTTAACAAGCCCCCCAGCGATGGCCCAACTACGACAGCAATTTCTTCTGTGGCTGTACCCATCCAAGCTGCTAAGGGCAGAATTGCTAATCCAGCTGTAATGAAAACTGTCAATTCTCCCCATTCCAGAAAGTGAGCTGCTACAGAAACTGGGATAAACAGTAGTAAAGCGAAAAGAATAATGTTTTTGGTTGACATTTGTTGTTTTGGGTTGAGGGTATCATTCACAGCGAGCAATCCTAAATTTTAAATTTGGAGTGTTGAATCAACAATCACTTTCACTCAGCACTCCGACATGATACTCTCAACCGCTTGTACAGCAATTCAGAAATTTTACTGTTTTCAGTTCACTACTGTGTATGTGAAATTAGATTGCGATATAATGAGTTATTGTAATCTTTTGTTGCAAAACTATGAATTTGAGCCAAAATATTACACCAAAAATGGGGTTTAATATATTAAAAGACAATTAAATTTTGATTGGCGCCCAAGAAGAGAAAACCCCTAATCTGAGGCCTTGTTCAATGGCTAATTACTTTGAGCCTTCAGGGAAAGGGCTATTTTGCAAAGTTCCTTTAAGTCGGCAGAGCCGCCCAACGGACTTTGCGCTGTGCGATAACGCAGATTTCCCACTACAATAAAACAGCTTTGTCAAAATTTTGATTGGATTCCATAGTTGTTGTTTATACCGGATTTTGTGTGAAACCTATTGGAGAAAGGTTTACGCACAATATTTTCGCTGCAACTGCAAGTTTTTTGTTTTGGATAAATATACATGACTTCTGCTGACCAAATGCCAGCTAACTCTGGCTCAACGTTAACATTACATTCAGATCCCAATAACACCAAAGAAACCGATCCCCTGAGAAAGGCCAATGGTGTTTATGTGACGGTGCATGGTCATTTTTACCAGCCACCAAGGGAAAACCCTTATCTGGACGCAATTGAACGCCAACCGAGCGCTGCGCCTTTCCATGACTGGAATGAGCGGATTCATTGGGAATGCTATCGCCCGAATGCCTTTGCCAGAGTCTTAAATGACCAAGGTGAAGTGGTGAAAATCGTTAATAATTATGAGTATTTCAGTTTTAATATTGGGCCGACGCTGATGTCGTGGCTAGAACGCTACGATGTGGAGGTTTATCAGCGAATTTTAGAGGCGGATACGAAGAGTAGCCAACGCTTGCATGGTCACGGCAATGCGATCGCGCAAGTATACAATCACATCATCATGCCTCTGGCGAATGAACGCGACAAATATACCCAAATTCGCTGGGGTAAACAAGACTTCCGCTCCCGCTTTGGACGCGATCCCGAAGGGATGTGGTTAGCAGAAACTGCTGTAGACTACGCCACCCTAGAAGCTCTTGTTGCTGAGGGTATTCGCTTCATTGTCCTTGCACCGTCTCAAGCGCTGCGTTGCCGTCCCCTCCCGACTCCAGATCGTCCCCATCCTGAATGGATCGAAGTCGGTGGTAGTCAGATTGATTCCACCCGTCCCTATCGTTGTTATTTGCAGCCCACCCTCTTACCTTCATCTTCACCTCTAAGTGCGATCGCCACTAGCCCCAAGGATGGTAGTACAGAAGAATTACCCTACATTGATATCTTCTTTTACGATGGGCCGATATCGCGGGATATGGGTTTTAGTGATGTCGTTTATAATTCCAGTCACTTTGCTGGACGTATCGGTTCGGCGGTGCGTGGGGATCATCGTCTGGCACAATTAATCTCGGTGGCGACGGATGGGGAAACCTTTGGACACCACAAAAAGGGAACTGAAAAAACTTTAGCTTACGCCTTTACCAAAGAGTTTCCTCAACAAGGTTGGACGGTGACGAATTTCGCCCACTACCTGAGCTTAAATTCTCCCAGTTGGGAAGTGGAATTAAAGTCAGTCACAGCCTGGAGTTGCGCCCACGGTGTCGGTAGATGGGAGGATGACTGTGGTTGTGGCGGGGAAGGTGGTGTTTGGCATCAGAAATGGCGTCGTCCACTGCGGGATGCCCTAAATTGGCTGCGGGATCAGCTAACTGAAGTGTATGCAGAACATGGTAGACAGTTATTTCGCGATCCCTGGCTAGCACGAGATGAATATATCCAAGTATTGCGCGATCGCTCTGCTAGCAATGTCAACCGTTTCCTTTCGCGTCATCAAACCCACAAACTAACCGCAGCCGAACAAGTAGACGCTTTGCGCTTGTTAGAAATGCAGCGTCACGCGTTGTTAATGTTCACTAGTTGCGGCTGGTTTTTTGAAGAAATTTCTCGTCCAGAGGGGACACAAATTCTGCGCTATGCAGCCCGTGCTTTGGAATTGGCAGGGGAAGTGGCAGGTGTGCAGTTGGAAAAAGGCTTCGTCAAACGTCTTGGTTTAGCCCCCAGTAATGTGGATGACTTCAAACACGGTGCGGAAATTTATCGGCAACTCGTGTTAACTGCCCAACTTGGCTTTAAGCAAGTTACAGCCCATTACGCCATTACTTCCCTTTTTACCAATCAGAAATCAGCAGAGACACACAATTCTTTGCCTAGAAAAGATGCTGCTGACAAACAGTCTCAGCGTTACCATAAACGGGTTTATTGTTACGCTGCCAATGAGCTAGATTACCAACTGCAACGGATGGGATCGCTAACTCTGGCTGTGGGAAATTTAAAGCTAGTATCAGAGATTACTTGGGAAAGTGAGCATTTGGTATTTGCAGTTCTGCATTTGGGAGGCTGGGATTTCCACTGCTGCATTCAACAATTTACTGGGCGACGTAACTACAGCCAAATCAAAGAAAAGCTGTTTGGCGCACTGCAACAAGCTAGTGCGGCTCATACTATTTTGGTGATGACACAGCTATTTGGAGAAGAAGCTTTCAGCTTGCAAAATCTATTTGCTGAAGAACGCCACCGGATTATGCGGCTGCTGAGTCAGGAAACACTGGCACGTTTAGGACAGTTGTATACTCAAGCCTACCGTGATAATTATGGGGTGCTGATGGCGTTTCATCGCGATGAAATAGCAGTACCGCAAGAATTGCAGGTTGCAGCCGATATTGCTTTAGGGCATCGCTGTCTGATGACATTGCGATGGCTTGAGCAAGATATCGCTGATCCCCAAAAGAGTTGGAATCATATATTAGAATTGGAGGCGATCGCTACTGAAGCAAAACATCTGCGTTGTCGGCTGAATATTCCCGATGGGAAGCAGATGTTAGAACAGTTAATTGCGCGATCGCTTTGGCAATTGTTGCACGATGCCAATGGTAGCTTTAATGCAGATATCCAACTATTGGAACGATTGATTGATGTCGGGGATCAACTAAATATTGATATTTCCCTACAGCGATCGCAAGAATTGTATTTTAGTTGTCTACATAGTCAGATAGCGCCAGTGTGTATCACTAGCCTTGGTAATGAAGGAGATAATCAATGTCTTCAGTTGCTCAAGTTGGGTAAAAAATTAGCCGTTGATGTTAGCTCGATCTCAAATCAGTTGGGATAGATGTAAGGACTCACAGAGGTACATTAGTATCAACTTAAGTCAAAACCTCGTTCCCAGCTAAAGACTGGGAACGAGGTCAAGTTTTGGATAAAAATTTCACACAGCAGAGAAGGAGATAATTATCCCCTTTTCTTTTTACAGTGAATTTAAAGTTAGTGAAGTACACAACGATTCGTCTCAAATCCAGGTAATGCAGCCTGTTTTATTTCAGAATTTTAACTCCTGAATTCTGAATTATGCTGTAATTTCCTTTACTTAACGTGAGAGCGATCGCAATGGTAGGGATAAAGCCACTCACACTTGAAGAGTCCACGGGTATGTTTTTCAAAAAATGTTCCCGCATGGCGTCCAGGTGATATGTCGATCCCAGCTTTGGTTTTAATTTCATATAGCCAGGGAAAGGCTACTACTAAAATAACTATGACAGTGAATAAATAAAAAACTGTAGTTTTAATATTGAGAAATCTTAGGGAATTGCTATTTTTATTTTGAGGCATAGAAATGAGAGAGAAACTAATAGCTCATACCATCGTAACCTAAAGCTGAAAATATCGCCGAAAACGCAGATCGATATTATCTGTTTTCTGCTGATTACAGGTAAAACAGAGAGTTTGGAGATTACTGATATCATTTTGACCTCCACGAGCCAGGGGAATGATATGGTCGATGCTGAGGTTAGTTTCTACATTAGTTTTACCGCAGCTTCGGCATTGATATTGGTCGCGTTGAAAAACATATTTTTTGACTTCCGGCGGGATACGAATGCGGGGAGTTTTGCTCATTTGTTTTCTAGTTATTAAGAAATCCTTCTAAACTGGGTACGTCTACCCAACTTGATTTTTGATGCGATTCATGAGATAAATCCATCAACAACTGAGAATAAATTCCTTCGCGTAGTGATGGTGTAATTTCCTGATTGCGGTCAATTCCTTGCACCCATTGGTCTACTACACGGATAAATGCTGAAATACGCCCATCAGCATAATTTTGGGGAAAAATTAACCGACTCGGTATTTCTATTTCTGTTAGAGGTTTACCTGGTTGGGAACCCCAAACACGAAAACCATGTATATAATCTTTTTGATTTTCACTGCCCACTATTAATGTACCCCGATCGCCATACACTTCTACCCAATGAGTTCTTGCTGCATGAACAACCGCACTGATAGAAAGTTGACAAGGTGTACCATTGGCTAATTCTAGGGTTAATATACAGTTGTCATCTGTATTCACTGCTTTAGATTCCCCACTAATAGGGTCAACTCGTGTAGGAATAGCAGTACTCAGATAGGCGTTTAATCTACGCACTGGTCCGAACAACCAGTGAATATAATCGAAGGCGTGAGAACCCAAAGATCCCAATGCACCGCCTCCTTTCTCTTTGTCAGAATACCAATTCCAAGGGCGTGAAGTATCAGCACGAGAAGACCCTAACCAATCAATTTTAATTAGGCGCAACTCACCCACATAGTTCTCTGATAATAATTCTGCAAACAATTGCCATGCTGGTACAAAGCGAAATTCAAAATCTACAGTCGCAATCACACTTTTTGCTTTAGCTAACTGATAAAGTTCTTTGGCTTCAAATACATTTAAAGTTGTCGGTTTTTCTAGTAATAAATGTTTTCCAGCTTGCAGTACAGTTTTGGCCATTTCATAGTGTAAAAATGGCGGTGTCGAAATGCTGACGGCTTGCACTTCTGGTAATGCCACAATATCGGTAAGTGAGTCGGAAGCGTGACGAATATTATGGGATTCTGCTATAGCTTTGGCTTTATTTATATCTCGGTGATAAACAGCAACTACCTCAGTGCGAGGATGTGCTTGTAATCCGGGTATGTGGACTTTTTGACCAAATCCAGTGCCTGCGATCGCAACTCCAATCATATAATTTTTATTTCCATATTTATGCAACTTATTCTTTGTTTAATCTTCTTTTATACAATATATCTAATATGTATTTACATCAGATTTTTTAGACAATATTTTCCTCATACTTCGCGGTTGCTATTGACTTTATAATATTTAGCGATCGCTCTTTCGAATCTAGTATACTATCAGATATAGCAGCCCTAAATCATTTGTCAAATATTTTTTAGGTGTCATTAGTCCTTTGTAATCAAAAATGACAAATGACTAATGACCAAAAACAACCATAACAGAACCTTTCACAATCTCATTTAGGATTGCTATAATCTTATCGTAAAACTCTAATTTGACAGGGGTAACGATAATACTCACCATTGTAAGCTTTAATAGCGGCAAAAGTCACTACAAAAGATTGTAGTACCAATTTGAATAAAATCAATGACATAAGTATACTTAATAATTTATTAAAAGTGTTTCTTATTTCATTAATTGAACCATTAGTAGTCACTGCCAAACTAACGCTAGTTAATACTATAAATAAAGATATTGTTATAACAATAAAAGTGTAAAAAGTTAAAGACATTTGAAAATTTAATGATTCCTTACCTTGGAAATTGATCCAGGGATATTGAGATTTTTTAAAGCGCCAAATTATAAGCGGAGGTAAAATATTTAAAGGTAAATATAAAGGAATGCCAAGAAATACCAAAAATAACAATAATATCCATCCTACCAAGGCTGAGAAATGACACAACATCACCCATATACACATTTTTTGTTTAGGTTTTTCTTTCATGGCTTTTTATATTTAGGTGGATTTACAATATAATTCTCCCTTGTAATTATCTATAAAAAAGCCAAACAAGAGTTTAAAATTTGAGTATTTCTCGGTCAGAATTTACGAGAAGAGGTTCTATTTATCAGACTATGCTTTCTCCTAGCAGTAGCACAATTTCTACATCAAGTTGTTTTACGGCAGTTATAGCTATATCTTCGTTATATCATGTTTGCTTGATTACTTATTAAACCCGAATCACCCCGCCAAAGCTACGCTTTGGGGATGATCTGCGATCGCCAGTTGATACCGTGTCCGCTTAAAAACCGATCGTTAAGATTGCAGAGATGCAGATAGCAGACGTTTTTGGGCTTTCTGCTTCCCTCTTTTGGCATAAAGTTTGGCAGATAGCACTGCTAAAGATGGCGTTGGCGTAGCTTTTTAAGGTAAAGCCTTTGAGAATTTCATCAACTTGGGCGATCGCAATCTGAAAACAGTCTGAAATTTGGCGTTGCTGAATCAAGGGATGATTCTTGTAAGGTGGGCGTCTCGCCCGCCCTGAAATACAAGGTTATTTGCATCAACATTAGACCTCTTGCAAAAGTCCCTAACAGCCCACCCCCAACCCCTCCCCAAGGCATCCAGAAGGCAAGGTGGTTTCATACAAGCAGAGAAAAACTAAAACTTTCAAAGCCTCTCCCCCACGGGGGGAGAGGAATGGAAGTGAGGGAAAAAGCCATGCCAAAAAACGATAAATCAAGACTTATGTATTTTTCTTTTTTCGTATGAAACCACCTTGCCCCAAGGCATGGGGGAGGGGAGCGTTTGCTTTACTCAAATACGGGGTGGGGTTCTTTATTTTTGATTTATGCAAGAGGTCGATTGCAATATTCCTGATCAATATTGCAATATTCCTCATCAACATTGCAACGTTTTTCATCAATATTAAAATGTTCTTCATCAACATTGCAATATTTTTCATCAATATTAAAATGTTCTTCATCAACATTGCAATATTCCTTATCAACGTTGAAATATTCCTCATTAAGATTGCAACGTTTTTGATCAACATTAAAGCAATTGCAAAGAAAAACAGGTAAAAACGGAAAATCAAGAGAAATTACTCAGATTAGTTTGGATTTTTTTAACAAATATAATTATTCCCTAATTTTACTGAACCAAAAAATAGCTTTCGTAAGGCAAAGTAGCTTTAGAAACCTCTCTAAGGAGTATATTGATGTCTCGTAAAAAACGTACATCCCGTGTTCTCGAAAAAGCTGAGTTGAGATCCGCTGGACTAAAAGCAATTGATTCAAATATGAGTTTTGGTGATGATTGCGATTTGCAAAACTTGAATCAAGCAATTGAGCAGCTAAGAACTATGCTTGATGCTTATAACACTGCTTTAACTGTAATTGATTCTTCCAAAACTAAAATTGATGCGATGGAAAAAACCCTAAGTAATCTTACAGACAAGATGGTAAGAGGGGTTGCTTTTAAATATGGCAAAGATAGCAGCGAATATGAAATGGCGGGTGGGGTTCGCGATAGCGAACGGATTCGCAAAAGCAGATTGAGCCGCCTGAAAGCTGCTGCTGGAGAAACATCAGATGAAAATCTTAAAACTACCTAATACAGCCCAGATAAAAGCATAAGATACCGCGAAAGCAATCTTCTTACAACGTATGTAGGGAACGAACAAAGGCTACTTTGCTGATTAAAATTATTTTCTTAAATACTGCAATTGTTTATGGTAAAGCATAACCTATTGCAATTTTTTATATTTACTTACACTCTTTGATAAACAATAATTATATACAGCTAGTATCATGCATATTAGATCAGGGATTTTGTAGTCCTGTCTAATATTTTGCAATACTGAGAGTCTTGCTGCATAGTATTTTCAACCATTTGGCTTGTCTAAATACTAATTAGAGTTTATAGTGATACGGTGTTTTCCGTTCCTTGTCTCGGCAGATTCATAACATGATTTATTCTGGCAAATTACAAAAGTATTTTGCGGGCATTTCTTTGTCTGTAATTTTAGTAGGTGATTTAGTTCTCACACAAAAAACTGCTCCAGTTTTAGCCGAAACCATAAATACATCGATCGGTGAAGCTGTGACATTCAGTTGCAATGATAGTGAAGCGACAATCAAAGCTAAAAAGGGCCCCAAAGTAGTTAATGGAACAGCAAGAATTTACGTTGGTTATCAGCAACTCTCAAATAACAAAAACCCTGTAACTATCCGCTTCAATAATGGGATAAAAGCATGGTGTCGTAATGATTACGAGACAACAAATGACGATGGTACAGGTTACGGATTGTATTGGAATGGAAGTGATGTCTTATATGGCATTTACTCTTCCACAGGCACTCAGGCAGGTAATGATTTTCGCCGCTTTGCCAGTGGTCGGTGGTTGCCTAGCTATGGTAGTGGAGGCGGGCCAAAAGCCGCAGTTATAGCCCGGATTAATCCAGCTAATGGCCAGGTTAATTATGCCACATTTTTATCTTCCAAAAAGTCAGATAATGGACAAACTAACTCTTTACTTGTCAATCATCTATCATGGAATGGCGCAAATTTGACTGTGAAAGCAACGTCATGGTGGACTCCCCGTAACACCTATACAAATTCCATGAATTGCTCTGGTTCATCACCTTATCAATACACAGCCGCATTTACAGGCGATTTAAGAAAGATGACCTCAGTTTCAGCCAGGACTTGTAGGTAAAAGAGAAAAATTCAGCTACCAAATTGAGGAAACATATTGTTTCCAGTTGTTTAAGAATTAACAACAACCCTGGCGAATCGAATTTGCAACCTTAAATCCCCAACTTTTTGGGGAAGTTGGTTTTCTTGTTGTTCGCAAATGATTTAAAATTGGCTTTGTAGAGACGGCGATTCATTGCGTCTCTTGCCTTAACCGAACAGTATTGGGATTGCTATAGCTAAAACATCATCTCTTTAGCAGCTAATTACCCAGAAATGATATGAGCTAATAGAAAATAAAGCTTTTTTAAACCCGCCCGCGCGGGTTTTGTCTGTGTAGACGCAGTTTCTAACCGTCGATTTAACTTCCGATTCCTAACTCCCGGATTCTGCTGTATCTGCCCCTAATTGTTTCCATTTGGACGCTGAATAATTGTCTCCACCACCCGCCGCTTGGCTTGAGGATCGATACCTACTAAGCGCACATACTCACCGCTATATTCTGTCAAAGTTGACTCCAAATTTGAGATGGCGTCAGATTCGGCATCAATGTGGCTATGAACACAAGTTTGCCAAGAACCTGTGCGGAAGCGGCGCTCATCTACGTGTTCAATACTAATTTTGTAACCTTGAGATAATAATTCCCTAATTTGAGCTTGTGTATCTAGAGTCAAATGTGGACTGGATGCTTCCTGTTTTTGGAATCCATTAGTTTTTGCTTCTTGAGTTGCACCCTTGCTTGACGGTTGACTAATTGGTTTCACAGGAGCAGGTGGTGCTGATTGAGAATTTCTACCTCGATTGAGTCGATTGTAATCATCAACTAAATGGGAATTTTGCACCCGTTTTTGTTCGCCAACCAGGAAGTTACCAGACTCGATTAAGTGAGACAGCCTGAAATCTGGCTTTTGAAATTCTGGTGGCCCTTTAGCGCTGTTAACCACACTCAAGGATATCTGCTCAAAACCTACTTTATGGATGTAGTTGCGGATTTGTTCGTCATAAATGCGCGATCGCAAAGCGCTAAAAAAGTCAATGGACTGATTGACAAAAGTATCAACTAGCTGTTCAATTTCCTTCTGTGATAGTCCATCCTGTTCAAAAATCCCCTTGACAATTCCCACTTTGTCATCTCTATCTGGTTCCCAGTAGAATTTCTCCATCCGTCCATCCCGAATTAACGGTGCATAGAGGGTAGAAAAATCATTACCTGTGACAATAATCGGCACGCGATGTAAAGGTGTGGAATCATAGCTTCCTGGCAACTGCACATCTGTGGGATTATCAGCAATATTCATCAGTGTGGCATTCACCAACTGGGTGTTTACAGTATATTGAGTCCCTTCATCAAAGCGTCCAGCACCGGCATCTAAATCGTTAATCATCAGTACACACATTTTGCCGCGTACTTTGATCAGTTCTGCTGTTTCCCGATAGCGCAACCGAATCAACCGCGCTGGATCTCCAGCATCTGGACTTTCCAATTCGCCGCCAGATATGTTAGTCACTTCGATACCCATTTTCTCGAAGACTAATTGACATTGAAATGTTTTGCCTTCTCCTTTGCGTCCATGAATACCCAATATCACGGGAACTTGCACGCCAGGAAGCTTCAGGAAATTTTTAGTGATGTGGACAGCAAGTTTGTCCAAAAAGCGGGGAGCGATGTAGTAACCCATGAGTTTATATGATGAAAAATTAACACTTCTAAGGTTAATGTTAAGTTTTTTTGGGGATAGCGATCGCTTTTCTTTTAGACAAGCTTGTATTTGTTCATTTGTCGGGTTGATTGTCTGTTGTCAAAGTTGAACACGCTCCCAAGCATGGACTCGTAAAAACTGCTGTTATTTGGTAGTGCCAAAGATTTGATTACAATATCAAATGACTTTGATAAGACATTAGAATAATTCCCAGATTACTGAGATTAGCCTATTTTTTAGAATATAGTGTGTTTGAAAACACGTCCTAATATTGCATATTGCTACAATTAATGGAAATTGTTTATATCTACTACGTCTAATTACCTGAAACTTCTTTAAAAGCAGACAACATATCTTCTGTTAATATATTTGGGTTGTTAGGATCGTTAGGCAATTTAATACCGCGATTTTCAAGAGCGACCATAATCTTAGTGCTTAATACTGAATCAGGAGGAGTTTCGCCACCACATACACTTTTTAATTCCTCATCATCTGTTACTTCCTCAATAAACATAACTGGAGCTTGATTTAAATCGACGTTATCTTTGATTTTGTTTGTAGTCATAAATCACATCCCAATTAACCCATTGTTAATTAATCACTGAATACATACTTAATGTATCACCTCGAAAAATGAGAAATCAAGGGTTTATACAAAATATCCTAGTTTGATGACTAATTTTGCTACTTTTTTGATTGATGCAATTAGGCAAGGGCTGAGGACGCGATCGCACTTGCTGGCAGTGTGCCAGTTGGAAAATGTTAAGCCCACCGTTGATGGTGGCTTTTCGCGTTACAGCAAAATTGATTGTAAAAAACCTTGAGAGTTTAGTCTCAAGGTTACAATTGGCCCAATACTTTATTTGCACTTGTTGTGGTTTAACATGACTTTTTATTTAATTTTACTTCTGTAATGCTGATGGATACTTATAATATGGGGATTAAAAATTTAACTATGGAAATACAACCGATACAAGTAATTGGAGGTGGACTAGCTGGGACAGAAGCAGCTTGGCAAATAGCGCAAGCTGGAGTGCCAGTAATTCTGCATGAAATGCGTCCAAAGCGATTTAGTCCTGCTCATCACACAGAACATTTAGCAGAATTAGTGTGTAGTAATTCCTTTGGAGCAATGGCAAGCGATCGCGCGGCGGGATTATTGCACGAAGAGTTACGCCAACTAGGTTCTATCGTCATCTCAAAAGCTGATGAACACGCCGTTCCGGCTGGTGGGGCATTAGCCGTAGACAGGGGAAAATTTGGCCAAGATTTAACCGAAACTTTAGCGAGTCATCCTTTAGTTGAATTCCGCCGGGGTGAAGTGTCTGCAATTCCCGAAGGGATTGTGGTTTTGGCAACCGGGCCTTTAACCAGTCCCGATTTGGCAGAAGATTTGCGCCGCTTTACAGGGATGGAATACCTCAGCTTTTTTGATGCAGCTAGTCCGATTATCGTGGGAGAATCGATTAATCGTGACATTGCTTTTATGGCATCACGTTATGACAAAGGTGAAGCCGCTTATCTCAACTGCCCAATGAATAAAGAGCAGTACTTGCACTTTCAAGAAGAACTCTGTAAAGCTGAACAAACAGAACTCAAGGGTTTTGAACGGGAAACGGCAAAGTTTTTTGAAGCTTGTTTACCCATAGAAGAACTAGCACAGCGCGGAGAAGATACCATGCGCTACGGCCCCCTGAAGCCAGTGGGATTGTCAGATACTCGCACAGGGGAACGCCCTTATGCTGTGGTGCAGTTACGACAAGAAGATAAAGCTGGTCAACTGTGGAATATGGTAGGATTTCAAACTAATCTGCGTTGGGGCGAGCAAAAGCGAATCTTTCAGTTAATTCCCAGTTTGGAAAAGGCGGAGTTTGTCAGGCTGGGAGTGATGCACCGCAACACTTTTATTAATGCTCCTCAGTTAATGCATCCTACCTTGCAATTTAAAGAGCGTCCAACATTGTTAGCCGCTGGACAATTGATTGGTACTGAAGGTTACACTGCTGCGGCTGCGGGTGGTTGCTTGGCGGGAATTAATGCAGCGCGATTAGCCTTGGGTAAAGAAGCTTTGGTTTTACCACCAACAACAATGATCGGTGCGTTATTAGAATTTATTAGTTCCGCTTCCCCCAAGCATTTCCAACCAATGCCGCCCAACTTTGGGATTTTTCCCGATTTAGGAATGAAAATCAAAAGTAAACCAGAGCGTTATGGACGTTACCGCGATCGCTCTTTAGCTGATTTGGCAAGCTGGAAAGCTAATCATAATTAATAGTCATTAGTCATTAGTCATTGGTCATTGGTTATTAATTCTTCTCCCTCACTCCCTCATCTTCCCCTGCTTCCTCTGCCAGCCTAAATTCATTCTCCTGTTGTGCAACGCCGAATCCTTGTGTTACAACTTGGCAGACCAATTTAATAATGTGTTGGTGTGGGTGAATTAGATTTTGGGAATAATCCTCATAGTGTTTGAAAGTATCCTTTTGATTAGGTTCGCACTATGAGAGGGCGATTTCTAGAAAAAAAGCAGATTTATTGCTGTTTATCTATTGCATTTTGCTGTATTTTGTGGATTTGTTTGGGATTAATTCCAGCCCACGCAACGTCTACAGGGTCTATTGATACTCTGCGACAACAGCAGCAACAAATGAACCAGCAGCGTCAGGGTGTGGTTAACGATCGCGATCGCTTAAATAATCTCCAACAAGAGGCCCAAAAACACCTCACTGGTTTAAAGCAAAATCTGCAAACTACAGATAGCTATCTTCTAGAGAGCGAATCACGATTACAACTCGCTACCCAACGCCTCCAGCAGTTAGAAGCTGATTTAGATGTCGCAGAACGTTCATATCAGGAGCGGCAAATAGCAACAGTAGCACGATTGCGTTACCTCCAGCGATCGCCTGCTTTTGCTGGATGGGCGGTTTTGCTTGAAAGTGAAAATATCAGCGACTTTTTCAGCCGTCGTCATCAGTTGAAGTTAGTGTTTCAGGCAGACCAGAAAATTTTGCTAAAACTCAACACCCAAGCAAACTCCATCGATAAACAAAAAACGGAAGTAGAACAGCAAAAAAACGAAATTGGCTTAATTCGCGAGCAACTGTTGGCACAAAAAGCTGATTATCAAACCCAGACGCAATCACAATCAGAATTGATTCAACGCCTGAATAGCGATCGCTTGGCCTTAGAAGCAGCGCAAAATCAGCTAGAAAGAGAATCGAAAAATCTGGAAGTCTTGATTCAACAAAAGGTAGCAGAAGCCCAAGCAAAAACCAACAGCCGAACAAGTATCATCATTCGGGGAACTGGTGTAATGGCATATCCTAGCGATGCTGCTACTAGCAGTCCCTTCGGCTGGCGGATACACCCTATTCTTGGCTATCGTCGCTTTCATGCCGGGTTGGATTTTGCCGCCAGCTATGGCAGTAAAATTCGGGCAGCCGATTCAGGAACAGTAATTTTTGCTGGGTGGTATGGTGGTTATGGCAGAGCGGTAATTATCGATCACGGTAATGGCATGACTACACTCTACGGTCATACCAGCGAGTTGTATGTTTCTGAGGGACAAGCAGTTGAACGCGGACAAGCGATCGCTGCTGTCGGTTCCACAGGTTTCTCAACTGGCCCCCATCTCCACTTTGAAGTTCGTCGGAATGGTACACCCGTAGACCCAGCTAATTATCTTTAAAGCTGCGAATTTTATCACAGACGTGCTATAATATTGAAGATTAAGGGCGCGTAGCTCAGTGGATAGAGCAACAGATTCCGGTTCTGTGGGTCGGGGGTTCAAATCCCTCCGCGCTCGTTACCTTTACAAGACTAACGAAGAAATCAATGTGTCATTTTCTCTCATGGGATAAACCTGATTTACCTTATGAGACAGAATGGCAAACGGATAATCTGGAATACAAAAATTAGCCAAAAACATTAAACTGTGTAGGTTGGGTTGAGGAACGAAACCCAACATTTCCGGGGCTTTGTTGGGTTGCGCTTTGCTTAACCCAACCTACAATTTTTCTTAACTCATTCAATCTCTCACACCTATACCTATCCCAAACTTTTTTAAAAAACAAAACAATGTCGCATTTGTTGACAGGAATTCCTAAAGTAGAGGTAGAGGCTAAATCTTCCCTATTTAGCAGCGCATGGGTTTGATGCAACTAGGATTTTTGTGGAGCGCAATTAATTATGACTGCTTTAACCTTACAATTACCTCCTAATCTGCAATTTACTGATGAGGAATTTGCACAAATTGTAGCCGTGAATAAAGAATTACGACTAGAGTTAACTGTTGAAGGGGAATTAATTATCATGTCACCTACTGGGGGAGAAACGGGAAACCGTAATTTTGATTTATTAGGTCAGATATGGTTTTGGAGCAATCAAAATAATTTGGGAAAAGCTTTCGATTCTTCTACTGGGTTTAAACTGCCAAATGGGGCAACTCGTTCACCTGATGCTTCTTGGGTAAGGATAGAAAGATGGGATACTCTTACTCCAGAACAAAGAAAGAAATTTCTCCCTTTGTGTCCTGATTTTGGAGTGGAATTAGTTTCTGAAACTGATGATGTGGAAGATACTAAAGCAAAAATGGCGGAATACTTAGCAAATGGCTTACAACTGGGTTGGTTAATAAATCCTAAAGATAAACAAGTAATAATTTATCGCCCAAATCTTGCACCGAAAGTTTTACAATCTCCCACAAGTTTATCGGGTGAAGATGTTCTCCCTGGTTTTCTTTTAAATTTACAGCAGATTTTTGCATAGATGACTGATTATCTTGATTTTATTTCTGCAATCACTGAACGTTCTCAAATTCGCTTAAACCATTGGCATTCTTTTTAAACATCAAAAGCCCTGCTGACGTGGGCTACTGGAACTACACTAGGACTTACGCACTGTACAAATTAATCATAGTATGTTTCACCAAAATAGGTCGTTTCAGCCTTTATTAATTGTTCTTTGATGATCAGTAAACCCGCGCTGTAGGGGCACAGCATTGCTGTGCCCCTACGACAGATGTGGTTTTTAAAGCCTGACATACTATGTATTTTGTGTCAATGCGTAAGTCCTATACACTTACAATTTAATCGCGATGCCTGCGGCGGGCTATGCCTACGCACGATCAGAAATCCCCTTCAAGGAACTTGTAGTAATAACTTCCGATCTTTGATACTACAGCTTTCTTGATGCTCAAATTTATGCTGGCTAAATTCCCATTATCTGTATTCACACTTTTATTAGGACTTGCCATAACTCAAACCTTTGAATGCACAACTCAAAAAGATAATTCAGCGATCGCTCAAACTTCACCGAAGCCAGCGCCTCAAGAAATTGTGCAACCAGGAGAAGTTCGAGCCTTACCAGGCAAGTTGGATAATATACCCGTTTTTAACAGCAATAGCCCAGAATGGATTAAAACTGAGGGTATTTTACTTTCTACCTTTCCTGCAAACGGTAAAAAAGTTCCAGCAGCACACCTTAATTTTCCCTTTCAGGGACGCTTTGACTTATTCGCCCACCACTACAGCCACACTCCCAAGGATTTGCAAACGCTATATTTGGGCGTAATTGTGCAGAACCCTGGTAAAAAACCAGTAACAGTAGATGTATTGCAAGCCGCGAGTTATTTGATGCAGGATGCGCCCTTTGTCACCTTATCCCCCTACATAGAAAATAACGATGGTAAGGCTTACTCAGGGCCAGGCGATCGCGCTGTTGGTGATGTACTCCGGGGTGTTCGACAAGCTGATTTTCCCGCAAAGCTGATAATTCCTCCAGGACAAAGCCGGATGTTGTTAAATCATCCGATTCCTGTACGAAATTTAGAAAAGCCGGTGAATGGTCGCTCTAGCTTTATGCGGCTGCGTAGTAGCGATCAAGTTTATGTGGCAAGTTTAGCAATGTTTGCCAAGAAAAATTCTGATAATACAGAACGCCAACCCACTCTTGCAGAATGGCAAGCTTTACTAAATACCGGCAACTTCGCCGGGCCGCGAGATAAAACCCCTACTCCTCCAAATGCTACCAGTGGTGCACTAATTTATGGGCGTGTAGCTGGTGTGTCTAGTGGCTCCCAATGGCAAGCAAAGTTGGTAGATAATCCCCAAACCAGATATCTGACTATTCCCCAGCGTGGCAAAGCTATTTCTTATGGTTTAGACACATTGCTTAGTGGTCGATTGGGCACTCAACAAATCCAAACGGCCAAAATGCTGGTACTTTATCCCGATACGGCTTATGAAGCACATGGTAATTATGGGGTGGAATATAAACTCACCTTACCCTTAAACAACAATACCAATCAAAACCAGAGCGT
This sequence comes from Nostoc sp. 'Lobaria pulmonaria (5183) cyanobiont', assembly GCF_002949795.1. Taxonomy (NCBI): domain Bacteria; kingdom Bacillati; phylum Cyanobacteriota; class Cyanophyceae; order Nostocales; family Nostocaceae; genus Nostoc; species Nostoc sp. 'Lobaria pulmonaria (5183) cyanobiont'. Next base: position 4,316,890 of record NZ_CP026692.1, read on the forward strand.
GACTGTTACTTTAGAAACACCTTTGAAGGAAGATAAATTATCTCAAGGTGGTGTGCGTTTTCGCAAACCATCCCTAGATTTTCCTTTCTTCCGTGGTACAGTGCGGCTACGCTATTTCGATGACCAAGGTCAACAAAAGACGCGCTATATACATCTATGGCACAGAACTGGTCAGGTGTTAGAACCATTGGTGCAGCTTGTACTTCCACCTTCAACTCAGCGGATAGTACAGATAGATGTGATTTATCCACCAGATTCGACACCACCGCAAGTGCTGAGTGTAAGAACTTTAGAAAAATGATCTCAAAAAAATCAAATAACTTAAAGCTTATATGGTTTTTCAGTACACTAACGCATTTGTCACCATAGCATCGGTTAATTGTGAGAATTTAGTGAATTTCTATACCAAATTGCTGGAGCAAAAGCCAGTGATTTTGATTCCGAATGTCTATGCTGAGTTTAATTTAGTTAGTATGCGATTAGGTATTTTTAAACCAAAGAACACAAACGAATCGGAATTTGAAGCGATGTCTGACGACAACCCACTTTCTTTCTACCCTAAAAGTAAGATAAGTTTGTGTTTAGAGATGAGTAACTTAGAAGATGCGATCGCTCATCTAACTGCTTTGGGCTATCCTCCACCAGGAGACATTTCCATTGCTTCTCACGGCAGAGAAATCTATGCCTATGACCCTGATGGCAACCGTCTGATTTTACATCAAACTCCTAAAGAGAGTCATTAGTCATTTGTCATTGGTCATTTGCAAAGGACAAAGGACAAAGGACAAAGGACAAATAACAAAGGACAAAGGACAAATGGCTATAACTCAAAACTATAGATTGAACCTGATTCAATGGTATCCAGGTCACATTGCGAAAGCTGAAAAGAAGCTCAAAGAACAGCTAAAGCGCGTAGATGTAGTGTTTGAGGTACGAGATGCTCGGATTCCTTTAGCGACTCACCATCCCCAAATAGGTGAGTGGGTGGAGGGTAAGGCACGGGTGTTGATACTTAACCGAGTAGATATGATTACGCCACAAATGCGATCGCTGTGGATCGATTGGTTTAAACGTCAAGGAGAAGTCCCTTATTTTACCAACGCTCAACATGGTAAAGGTATAGCAGAAGTGGCGCGGGCAGCGCAAGCTGCTGGGGTAGAACTCAATCAAAGAAGAAGCGATCGCGGGATGTTACCCCGTCCAGTGCGGGCTGTGGTGATTGGTTTTCCCAATGTCGGTAAATCAGCTTTAATTAACCGCCTGTTGGGAAAGCGAGTCGTGGAAAGTGCAGCCCGTCCTGGAGTAACTCGCCAACTACGCTGGGTGCGAATTTCCGAACATTTAGAATTGCTAGATGCTCCTGGTGTCATCCCTCTAAGATTAGAAGACCAAGATGCAGCCTTGAAATTAGCTATTTGTGATGATATCGGTGAAGCATCTTACGATAACCAGCTAGTAGCAGCAGCTCTAGTGGATTTACTCAACTATTTAGAAGCTGTAGCCGCAGATTTATTACCAAAAAAACCATTACAGTCTCGCTACCAACTCGATTCGACATCAGAGACCGGAGATACCTATTTGCACACCTTAGCAGAACATCGTTACAAAGGTGATATAGAGCGAGCTGCAAGGCAACTTTTAACAGATTTTCGCAAGGGATTGTTGGGTGAAATGAGTTTGGAATTACCACCCAATTAAATCTAAATTCAAAGAGTAAAAATTCTGCAAATTGTCTACATATATAGGAAACCTATTTGATTTGTGACAGGACTTACGTAACTGTCATAAATAATGGCGCAGCCACACCGCACTACGCTCCAAATAACTAAGCGATAAACATCGTAATGTCTTGACGTTTTAATTACCTAACTAAATAATTTGACAATAATCTATGCTTAATTTGATAAATTGTTTAACCAGTTTTATAAGCTAAATCTTTGAGCTTAAACCAGACTAAAATAGCGCAGGCAATATGATTTCTTGGAGTAGTACAAAATTACTGTAAAAATGTGTTCCCCCTGATACCAAAGCCACTTGGGACGACCTAGTACAGCACGGTGTAAATAAACATACCATTTCAAATGGTGTAAAAGCCCGAAATACAATTCTTTTGACTTTTGACTTTTGACTTTTGACTTTTGACTTCCGCCTTGCGGTACTAGTGCCCCATACCCAATGCAACTTTTCTAACGTTTGTTAACCAAGATATGGTAGTGGGAATTATAACACTAGTATAAAAGAATTTTCGTCAAAATTTATGAGCGCAAAAGTTGATGGAACTTTAAGGATTGCTGGCTACCAAATCATCAAGCAACTTTATTCAGGTTCTCGTACTCAAGTGTATCGGGCAATTCGAGAATGCGATCGCCTACCAGTTGTCATCAAGCTCTTAAAACGAGAATACCCAACTTTTAGCGAATTAGTACAGTTTCGCAACCAATATGCGATCGCTAAAAACTTAGATATTTCTGGCATTATCAAACCCTACAGCCTGGAAGCCTATCACAATGGTTATGCCCTAGTCATGGAAGACTTTGGTGGTGTTTCCCTGCGGCAATTTACTCTAGGAAAAACACTGACATTAGAGCAATTCCTCCCCATTGCTCTGCAACTGCTAGACACTTTACACCAGTTACATCAACAGCGCGTCATTCACAAAGACATTAAGCCAGCCAACATCTTAATTCACTCTGACACCAAACAAATCAAGCTGATTGATTTCAGTATTGCCTCACTCTTACCACGAGAAACCCAGGAAATCCAGAGCCTCAATGGATTGGAGGGAACGCTAGCCTATCTGTCGCCAGAGCAAACCGGACGGATGAACAGAGGCATTGACTACCGCAGTGACTTCTATTCTTTAGGTGTGACTTTCTTTGAACTACTGAGTGGAAAATTGCCCTTTGAGTCCCAGGAACCGATGGAGTTGGTGCATTGCCACATTGCGAAACTTCCACCCTGCGTCTGCGATTTCAACCCCGAATTGCCCTTGATGCTGGGCGAGATTATCCGCAAACTGATGGCGAAGAACGCCGAAGACCGCTATCAGAGTGTGCTAGGTCTTAAACATGACCTCGTTACTTGCCTAGAACAGTGGCGAGAAACAGGCAAACACAACTGGTTTGATTTAGGACAGCGCGATATCAGCGATCGCTTTCTCATCAGAGAAAAACTCTACGGACGCGAGTCGGAAGTACAGACGTTACTAGAAGCATTTGGTCATGCTGCTAATGGTGACTCCCAACTGATGCTGGTGGCAGGTTTCTCTGGCATTGGCAAAACCGCAGTTGTCAATGAAGTACATAAGCCGATCGTCCAGTGGAATGGTTACTTCATCAAAGGGAAACACGACCAGTTCAACCGAAATATTCCTTTATCTGCTTTTGTCCAAGCCTTTCGTGATTTGATGGGACAGTTGCTTAGTGAAAGCGATACTCAACTAAAGCAATGGCAAAACAAGATTTTAGCGGCAGTTGGTGAGAACGGGCAACTTCTGATCGAGGTGATTCCTGAACTGGAGCAGATTATCGGCAAACAGCCTGCGATCGCCCCTGGCGTTGGCGGAGCCATCGCTGAATTATCGGGCAGTGCGGCACAGAATCGGTTCAATCTGCTGTTCCAAAAGTTTATTCAAGTCTTTACCACACCAGAGCATCCGTTGGTGATGTTTCTTGATGACTTGCAGTGGGCAGATTCGGCATCGCTGAATTTGCTGAAGCTGTTGATGGCCCAGAGTAATCGCAGTTATCTATTCGTTATTGGTGCATACCGCGATAACGAGGTGTTTGCAGCTCATCCACTCATGTTGACACTAGATGAAATCAAAAAGGAATCTTCTTGCGTCAACACTCTGACTCTATTTCCCTTGAGTCAAGCAGATGTAAACCATTTAATCGCCGATTCACTCAGTTGTGCAACTGAAAAGGCATTACCGTTAACAGAGTTAGTTTATCAAAAAGCCAAAGGCAATCCCTTTTTCACAACTCAGTTTTTGAAAGCGCTACATGAGGATGGGCTGATTACCTTTGATTGGGAGTTAGGTTTTTGGCAGTGTGATGTGACGCAAGTGCGATCGCTTGCTCTCACCGATGATGTGGTGGAATTTATGGCACAACAGCTTCAAAAGTTGCCCAACATCACTCAAAATATTTTGAAACTGGCAGCCTGTATTGGCAATCAGTTCGATTTAACGACGTTAGCAATCGTCTCTGAAAAGTCGCACACAGAAACCGCTTCGGACTTGTGGAAAGCATTGCAAGAAGGATTGATTGTTCCCATCAATGAGGTTTACAAGTTTTATCAAGATTCGTCATTGGTTATCGATCATTTGCAAATGACAAATGCCAAAGGACAAATGACAATTTACAAATTCTTGCACGATCGCGTTCAGCAAGCAGCCTACTCTCTGATTCCCAAGCAGCAAAAACAGGTCACTCACCTGAAAATTGGGCAACTTTTACTGAAACATACGCCAGCCTCAGAACAGTACGAAAAACTATTTGAGATTGTCAATCAACTCAATATCAGCAATAGCTTAATTGTCGATCCAGATCAGAAGACAGAACTCGCTCAACTCAATTTACAAGCTGCCCAAAAAGCAAGAGCTGCAACAGCATACGTTGCCGCATTTGAGTATGCCACTACAGGTATTGCAATGCTGGCACAGGAGCGGTGGCAAACACAATATCAACTAACCCTGACACTTTATGAAGCTACCACCGAAGCAGCTTACCTAAGTGGCAATTTTGAGCAGATGGCACAATTTGCAGCAGTCATTTTGTCAAATGCTAGAACCTTATTAGATACCGTTAAAGTCTATGAAATCCAAATTCAAGCCGCTCAAGCTCAACATCAATTTCTACAGGGCGTGGAGCTGGCTCTCAAGATTTTAGAGCAGTTAGGAATCCATTTTCCCAAGCAACCAGATGAATCAGATATTGCATCGGCACTCAAAGCAAACAAATCCATTTTAGCTGGAAGGCAAGCGGTAGATTTAATCGCTCTACATCAGATGACAGAGTTAGACAAATTAGCCGCTATGCGGATTCTCGTAAGTGTCTCTTCTTCTGCCTTTGTTGCCGCTCCAACACTCTTACCATTTATTGTCCTTGAGCAAGTAAATTTATCTGTTCAGTACGGCAATACCTCAGACTCTACAAATGGTTATGCCTACTATGGACTGCTGCTTTGTGGGGCGGTAGGAGATATTGAATGTGGTTATCAGTTTGGACAACTGGCACTCAAATTACTCGAACATTTTAATGCCAAAAAGTTGAAAGCCAGAACTTATGTCGGAGTATGCTGTAGTGTATTGCATTGGAAAGAGCCGCTTAGGAACACCTTAGCGCTTTTCCGGGAAGGCTATCAAGTTGGGCTAGAAACGGGAGATTTAGAATCAGCTACCATTTGTGCAGTTGTTTACGTCATGCACTCTTTGTTTGTTGGTAAAGAACTGGGGGAGTTAAGCCGAGAGAGTGATGCTTTCCGCCTTCAACTCACTCAACTAAAACAAGAAGGACTTCTCAACCAACTGACGATTTTTCAGCAATCGATTTTGAATTTAAACGGTGATTGTGCCCAAGCATGGCAACTAATTGGTAAGGCTTTCAATCAAGAGCAAATGTTGCCAGTTCTCCAGCACTCAGGCGATCAAACTGCGCTGTGCTATTTCAATGTGAGTAAACTTTTTCTTGGTTATCTGTTTGGGAAGTTTGAACATGCAGTGGAAGCTGCGATCGCAACTGAAAATTATCTAGGCGGTGTCATCGGATTATTTGTGGTTCCAATCTTCCACACCTATGATTCTCTGGCTCATCTGGCAATCTATTCCCAAGTTTCCGCAACAGAACAACAACACATTCTTGGGCGGGTGAGCAAAAATCAACAAAAGATCAAAACTTGGGCTAGCTATATTCCAGCCAATCATTTACACAAGTTTTGTTTGGTTGAAGCAGAACGATATCGGGTTCTGGGACATAAATCAGAGGCAATAGAATTATACGATCGCGCCATTGCTCTTGCAAAAGAACACGGCTACACCCAAGAAGAAGCACTTGCCAACGAACTAGCCGCCAAATTTTACCTCGACTGGAGCAAACAGTGCATAGCTGGGGAATACATAATTGAAGCCTACTATGGCTATGCTCGTTGGGGCGCTAAAGCCAAAGTCGCCGACTTGGAACGACGCTATCCGCAACACCTCGCCTCCATCCTTGAGCAAACCCGTTCTCCCCTCTCCACTCACGAAACTATCTTTACATTGGGGAGTGTCACATCCACCAGTTCCGCCACTTCCAGCTGTAGCAGCGTCTCTGTTGCTTTAGATTTAGCTGCCATTCTCAAAGCTTATCAAACTATCTCAGGGGAAATCGAACTCGAAAAACTGCTCTCAGCATTACTGCATATCGTCATTGAAAATGCGGGAGCCAATAAGTGTGTGTTCATGCTTTTGGAGTCAGATCGTTTGCTAATTCAGGCGTTAGCACAGCTTTCCTTAGACGGTGTACAGAACCAGGCTGCCAAAATCGATTTTTACCCAATGTTGCTCAACCCACAGTCTGTTGAAGACTCTGTTGATCTGCCAGTTGGCTTAATATATTCCGTCAAACACAGCTTACAATCAACAGTGATTACTGATGCTAGGGTGCATCCTCAATTAATTAATGACTCATATATTCAACAACAGCAGCCCAAAAGTATCTTGTGTAGCCCGATTTTGCATCAGGGTAAGTTGCTGGGCATATTGTATCTGGAAAATAACTTAGTAACCAAAGCCTTTACAAGCGATCGCGTCGAACTACTAAACTTACTTTGCGCTCAAGCGGCAATTTCTCTGGAAAATGCCCGACTTTATCGAAATTCCCAGAAATATGCTCAACAGTTAACACAATCTCTAGCAAAATTGCAGGCTAGTGAAACCCGCTTCCAAAATTTGGCGAATAATATTCCTGGTATGGTGTACCAATTGCGTCTGGAGGTGGATGGTTCAACTTCAACACCCTACGTTAGTTCTGGCTGTTTCGATTTGTATGGGTTAGAGCCAGAGTTGGTGATGGCAGGGACGCATAGCCTTTACACCATGCATCATCCTGATGATAATCCAGCTATTGCCCAAGCGATCGCCTACTCTGCCCAATATCTCACACCCTTTGAGCAAGAATGGCGCATTATCCTACCTTCAGGAACCGTGAAATGGATTCAATCTGCTTCTCGGCCAGAGCGACAAGCCGATGGCTCAATCATCTGGGATGGGGTGGTGATTGATATTAGCGAACGCAAACAGGCTGAAGCATCTCTAGCTAAAGAACGAGAGTTCTTGAATGCCATCATTCACAATATTACCGATGGGATTGTTGTTTGTGATGGTACTGGCAAATTGACTCTATTTAACAAAGCAACTCGTGAATTTCATGGTCTACCAGTAGAATCATTACCAGCAGAACAATGGGCAGAACACTTCGATCTCTATCAACCAGATGGTCAAACACCCCTATCAAAAACGGAAATTCCTTTGTTTCGCGCCTTGCAAGGGGAAATTGTCGAAAATGCCGAGATGGTAATTGCGCCGAAGCATGGTTTTACGAGAATATTGTTAGCTAGCGGACAAGCGATCTTCGATGCTTCGGGTGATAAACTCGGTGCAGTAGTTGTGATGCGAGATATTAGCGAGCGCAAACAAGCTGAACTTGCCTTGCAGCAAAAATCATTTGACTTAGAACAAGCGCTAACCGATCTACAAAACGCCCAATTACAAATGGTGCAAAGTGAGAAAATGTCTGCACTAGGCAACTTAGTTGCTGGTGTCGCTCACGAAATGAATAATCCTCTCGGTTTTATTGCTGCCAGTCTAAAACTTGCTAAACCTACCCTTATTGATGTAGTTGAACACTTAAAACTTTATCAATCAAGCTTGCCCAATGTGAATGATGAAATCAAAGACCATGCCGAAGAAATTGACTTGGATTATAGCTTAGAAGATTTGCCCAAGATGATTGATGCCATGTCGATGGCGTGCGATCGCCTGAAAAATATCAGCACCAGTTTACGAACTTTCTCGCGTGCCGATAAAGATTATAAAGTACCGTTTAATATTCACCAAGGTATCGACAGCACGATTTTAATTTTGAAACATCGTCTCAAGGCTAACGAGCAACGTCCAGCAATTGAAGTGATAACTGAATACAGCATTTTACCTCAAGTTGAGTGTTTCCCTGGACAATTAAATCAAGTATTTATGAATATCTTAGCAAATGCTATTGATGCCTTGGAAGAATCAAATATTGGCCGAAGTTTTGACGAAATTAAAGCAAATCCAAACTGTATTACAATTACCACTACAGTAGAAAATAATCTAGTTAGAATTACAATTGCCGATAATGCAAAGGGTATAGATGAGCTGCTAAAACAAAAAATATTTGACCATTTATTTACGACAAAAGCTGTCGGTAAAGGCACAGGATTAGGATTGGCGATCGCTCGTCAAATCATTGTAGAAAAACATGGCGGAGCGATCGCGGTGAATTCTCAACTTGGCGAAGGAACTGAATTTGTGATTCAGCTACCGTTATCGCCATAACTAAATCTTATTTGTTAGTTCTGGTATCAGATGGAGTCTGAATCCCCATCTGATTTGTCTCCTTGTCCCCTTCTTCAAGCTTTCCCCACTACCACCGAGTTTTTCGCCAAAAGTTCGACTGCTGCTTGATATTGCAGATCCGCTTCGGTGCCAATCTGTTCGCGGTTAATGGCTGGTTGGAAAATAACTTTATCCGGCTTAATACCTAGTTTGTGAATATCTCGGTGTTCAGGAGTTTCATACTTAGCAATTGTCACTGCCAAGCCCGAACCATCTGATAATTCAAACAAGGATTGAATTAATCCCTTGCCAAAGGTGGTTTCGCCTACCAACTGGGCGCGATGGTTATCTTGGAGTGCACCAGCGAGAATTTCACTGGCACTAGCAGTTCCTTGATTCACCAAAATCACCAGAGGATCTTTGGTCAGGGCTGGCCCAAGGGCTTCAAAACTACCCTGAATGCCTTGTCGGTTAACAGTGTAGACGATAATCCCAGAATCTAACCACAGACGGGCGATTTCAATTCCTGATTGCAATAACCCCCCAGGATTATTTCGTAAATCTAGAATGTAGGCAGCAGCGCCTTTTTTTTCTAGACTAGAAATAGCGTGTGCCAATTCCATTGAAGCGTTGGCATTAAATTGTGTCAGACTTAGGTAGCCGATGGGTGTACCCTCAGCAGAAACACGCAAATCTGAAACCACAGGGTTAAGGGCAATGCGATCGCGTGTCAGTCTAATTTCCGTTTCTGCCTCTCCATCCCGTTCGATCGAGAGAGTCACAAGGCTGCCACTCGGCCCGCGCATTCTGGTTGCAGCTTCATCAAGGGTGAGATTTTCTGTGGAAACGCCTTCAATTTTGAGAATGCGATCGCGTGGTCGAATCCCCGCTTTATCTGCTGGGGAACCAGCGATAGGAGCCACTACTTCCAACTTCCCATTCTCAGGATTCAAGGCAATTTGCAATCCCACCCCAGTTAGTTCCCCAGAAGTATTGACCTGCAAGCTGCGGTACTGTTCTGGATCTAAAAAACGGGTAAAAGGATCGTCGAGGCTCTTGAGCATCTTCCCAATTGCCGCATAAGTGGCATTTGAGTCTGCCAGTGGCTTCTCCAGAACCTTTTGCCGCACAGCTGCCCAATTTTGATCGTTAAAGGTCTCATCTAGATAAGTGCGATTAACAATTCGCCAAACTTCCGAAACCAGCTTTTGTTCCCCCGTCAAAGCCACCGCCGACTGAGTAAGCGTACCCAACACCAAGCAAAACGCCATTAACAGTGAAAATCCAACCCGAAAGACTTGTTTGTTCATGAACCCCATTATCAATTCCACCTCAACCCAAATTGTCTAGATAATGCCCACTTCCCCTGTTGTTGATGAAATCTATCTCTCGATTATGTTACTTTTTTTATAGAAGTGGTGCATTTTTCTCATCAAGTTGTTCAGTCAACTGATGCATCGTATCCACTCACCAAAGGATAAAATCTACTTTGTGTCCACCATTTTGTGTGTAGGGGCGTAAAGAGATCGCAATATATTCCATCTTTACAGAGTGTAAAGTTTCTGAAGTCTCTTAGCACGCCAAAAGGCCAAAAGCAAACAAAAAAACTCCCCTTTACTAAAATCCCAAAATTGCTATTTGGGAGAGAAGTCTGAGCGAAGGCTTCTGCCGATTCAGAACTTCGGGATTTATCAACCGCAACCGATTCTTAGGAACTTGAGATTGTATGGCCAACGTTTCCGACTGGTTTGAGGAACGCCTGGAGATTCAGGCACTCGCTGAAGACGTTACTAGCAAGTACGTCCCTCCCCACGTCAATATCTTTTACTGCCTGGGTGGAATTACCCTGGTTTGCTTTCTCATCCAGTTTGCCACTGGATTTGCCATGACGTTCTACTACAGGCCAACAGTCACTGAAGCTTTCTCCTCAGTGGAGTACATCATGAATGAAGTAAACTTCGGTTGGCTAATTCGCTCCATCCATCGCTGGTCTGCCAGCATGATGGTATTGATGATGATTTTGCACACTTTCCGGGTTTATCTCACTGGTGGTTTCAAAAAGCCCCGCGAACTGACCTGGATAAGTGGTGTGATCCTGGCTGTGATTACCGTTTCCTTCGGAGTCACCGGCTATTCTCTACCTTGGGATCAAGTTGGCTACTGGGCTGTGAAAATCGTTAGCGGCGTACCAGAAGCAATTCCCGTGGTTGGAGTGCTGATTTCCGACCTGCTGCGCGGCGGTTCTAGTGTTGGTCAAGCAACACTAACTCGTTACTACAGCGCACACACATTTGTACTGCCTTGGTTGATTGCAGTATTCATGCTGTTTCACTTCTTGATGATCCGCAAGCAAGGCATTTCCGGGCCTTTGTAATCTCAGCTATTAGCGAAAGGCAACATTTGTTAGTTTTCAGATCGAGTTGTTTGTTTTAAACTTATGAAACACAATAAATTAATTGCACATAAGTTACAAAAAATAAATACTTGTATCTGAAGCTGAAAGCGATAGAAAACCTTCAGGCGGATGACTGAAGATATAGAAAAGCTGTTTCTTGCCTGTTGGTTGCCTAGTCGCTGATAGCTTTCACAAATGCTTTAATTTAACTTAAGCAGGAGAGCACATTTCAAAATGTCAACACAAAAAAAACCTGACCTGAGCGATCCTCAGTTAAGAGCCAAACTCGCTAAAGGCATGGGTCACAACTACTATGGTGAACCCGCTTGGCCTAATGACTTACTTTACGTCTTTCCAATTGTGATCATGGGTTCCTTCGCTGCGATTGTAGCTCTAGCTGTGCTAGATCCTGCAATGACGGGTGAACCAGCAAATCCTTTCGCCACACCATTGGAAATTTTGCCAGAGTGGTACTTGTATCCAGTCTTTCAAATTTTGCGATCGCTTCCTAACAAACTTTTAGGAGTGTTAGCAATGGGTTCCGTACCAGTAGGTCTAATCCTCATTCCCTTTATTGAGAACGTCAATAAGTTCCAAAACCCCTTCCGCCGTCCAGTTGCAACCACAGTATTCCTCGTTGGTACTCTTGTCACCTTGTGGCTGGGTATTGGTGCTGCTTTGCCATTGGATAAATCTTTGACCTTGGGACTATTCTAAATTAGTCACCAGAAAGTGCTTTGACGCCTGTGAGTTTCAAGAGTAGATGCAGATGTGCTTTTGAAAACAATCAACAGGCGTCAATTTTAACAAAAGAGCCAGAAGCCAGAATTCAGAATTAAATTCTGAAAGCAAAAGCTAATAGGGCTACGCGAACTCGTTTTGCGTAGCCTACTATTAAGCAAGCTAGCAAGAGCATCTGAATAAAAGGGTTTAAGTCCCCCACTAAATATGCTTTTATTAGTGGTCAATAATATAGTGGGAGATGTGAATACCCCGCTGATTGCATTCTGAATTCTTCTTTAATAGTTTCAGACTGCATCTGGGATCTGAAGTTTTGGATAGAAAATCTATTCCAAAATCTCCAATCAGCAAAAGTCAACAAATACAAAGATTTCTTACTTACTTAACTTAAGTTGCTAGTTACAACCCTCAGAATGCCAAAATCGTTCATGTTTTGTATTTTGGTACATAGAAGATGTCAATTTAGATTTTTTTATATCAGAGAAATTTTGCGAACAACGCAGAATTTAATAACTAGCAACTTGGGTTTACTTATATTCAACTCACAGTTAATGCTTAGTATAGTGCAGCAAGACCATCTGACGGTTAAGAGCGAACTCAGGCTCTTAAACCAGGTGCAAGAATGGTTTGAGCAATTTTGTCTGCAACACTTGTCTCAACTTGGCTGGTCAAAAACCCAACTCGATCGCCTCAATTTAGCATTAGCAGAAGGTTTTACCAACGCTGTTCGTCACGCTCATCATGCTTTACCCCCGGAAACAAGCATTGAGATTAACGTTTATCTGTGGATTGACCGACTAGAAATTAGAATTTGGGATTATGGAAAACCTTTCAATCCTGATGCGATCGCAGAGCCAGCCCCAGGTACTCTGCAAGTAGGTGGGTATGGATGGTTTCTCCTTCGGCGGTTGGCTGACCGGGTTGTATACGAACGTGGTGCGGATGGTAGAAATTGCCTGCTCATTGTCAAATACTCTGTAGAAGCACAAAAATAACAGTGAAATAGTCAAGGATAAAGGAAGGTAAGAATACTTCTGATGTCAATTTTGGCTTGTGAGCGCAGCCAGAGTGTAGGGAAGAAGGAGTATCGACAAAATACGAGGACTTGTCTTCTCTACAACACTCTCTTGCTAGCTCGATCGTACTTAGGAGTCAGAAAATAAAACTTCTCCTATAGTCGTCACCAAGCTAATAAAAACTTTGCTCAAAATTGAGCGACTCACTTTAAAATAGAGCCGTTACTATTGAAATACATAGTTATTTGATTGATAAAAGTATACTCCTCTTTGAATATTATTTGACTAAGAGTAATATGTTTTTTCCGTGAAATTGCTTATTCATTATGATTTTTTTGTAAAATCTTAAATAATATTTTTGTATAAAAAAAATTAGTGAATATAGTAAAAATAGCATTCGAGTTACACAAGCTCCCTTGTTAAGATTTGTCAGCAGTGTTGAGAGTCTTAATTTTTGTTCTCCAACAAGTGCCATTTAGTGCTTAAAGAGATAGACAGAATAGGGGACATATGACTAAGACAGCCCTAATTACAGGAATTACTGGTCAAGATGGCTACTATCTCAGCCATTTGCTCCTCAACCGTGGTTATCGAGTTGTTGGATTAGTACCCCCACATCGACAACCTAATTTGACAAAACTGGGAATACTGGCAAATCAGGTAGAAATTTTTACGGTTGATTTGAGGGATAATGCGGCGTTGTTGACCGCAGTTGAACAACTGCGTCCCCAAGAAATTTACAATTTGGCAGCTCCCAGTTTTGTACCCGACTCCTGGAACGACCCATTGGGAACCCTTGATTTAATAACTGGTACAGCTACTAGGCTCTTGGAAGCAGTACGAAAAGTTGGTTTGTCTACCAGATTTTATCAAGCCAGCAGTTCAGAAATGTTTGGCGATGTATTCCTCTCGCCTCAAGATGAGGAAACCGCTTTTCGCCCCAAAAATCCTTATGCTGCGGCTAAAATGCACGCCCATTGGACGATGGTGCATCACAGACAGCGCTATGGACTATTTGCCTGTAGCGGCATTTTATATAATCACGAGTCTCCTCTACGTGCACCTCAGTTTGTCACACGCAAAGTTTCTTTGGCAGCTGCATCAATTAAATTGGGTTTAACTGACACTTTAGAAATCGGTAATCTCGATGCCCAACGTGATTGGGGCTTTGCAGGTGATTATGTAGAGGCTATGTGGCTGATGTTGCAAATTGATGAACCAGAAGAATATGTGATTGGCACTGGTAAACTACATAGTGTTAGAGATTTAGTTGCCACAGCCTTTGAGTCAGTGGGATTAGATTGGACGAACCATGTAGTATTAAATACTAGCTTGTTGCGGCAAGATGAGCATTTTCAACTAGTAGCCAACCCCAGCAAAGCTAAAAGAAATCTCGGCTGGGAACCCCAAGTAAGCTTTGAGGAACTTTTAGAAAAAATGGTAAAAACAGATTTAGAACGGTTACAAAGCGGCGTGATCGCACCCTTCTCGCGAGTATAAATAATCTAAGATGCACATCACTACAGTGATAAAAAAACTGAATTTAGGTGGTAAAGTTAACAAAAAAACTAACCATGTCTTCGTCTTTTTAGAAATTTTTGCTCACGAAGGTGGTATTCAATCGTATATAAAAGATATTTTTCGCGCCTATCTGGGATTGAGCCAAGATTATAAAGCAGAAGTTTTTTTACTGCGAGATAGTGCTGATAGCTTAAATCCGTTTGAAGACGAGAACTTAAAATTTCATTACTTTAAAAATCAGTCTCCCTATTTGGGGAGATTGCAAATGGCAGCAGCTTTACTGAAGTGTCTGTTGCAAAGCCGTCCGCAGCAAGTTTTCTGCGGTCACATTAACTTAGCAGTATTAATCCAAACACTTTGCCAGCCCTTGGGGATTCCTTACACCGTGCTAACTTACGGTAAAGAAGTCTGGGAACCGTTGAAAAATCAGGAACGTCGCGCCCTGACATCAGCAGCAGGAATTTGGACAATTAGTCGCTACAGCCGCGATCGCGCTTGTGTTGCTAATAGTCTAAACCCGAAAATGGTACAAATGATACCTTGTGCAATTGATGGGGATAAATTTACTCCTGGTTCCAAACAACCAGAATTAGTCCAGAAGTATGGCTTAACTGGTGCGAAAGTGTTAATGACAGTAGCGCGGTTATGGTCAGGAGATATTTACAAAGGTGTAGATGTCACCATTCGGGCAGTACCACAAATCGCTCAGGTTTTTCCAGAAGTGAAATATTTAGTAATTGGTCGCGGTGATGACCAACCGCGATTAGCTGAACTTGCAGAAAATTTAGGTGTGAGCGATCGCGTTGTGTTTGCTGGTTTTGTTGCCACAGAAGAATTAATGGAACATTACCGCCTTGCTGATGCCTATATTATGCCTTCGCAAGAAGGCTTTGGCATAGTTTATCTAGAAGCAATGGCTTGTGGAGTACCTGTATTATCCGGTGACAACGATGGTTCTGCTGATCCCTTGCAGGATGGTAAACTGGGATGGCGAGTACCACACCGCAGTCCTGATGCTGTAGCAGCAGCTTGTATAGAAATGCTTCAAGGGGATGACCAGCGATGTGATGGAGAGTGGCTACGAAAACAGGCGATCGCTTTGTTTGGCATAAATGCCTTCCAACAACACTTGCAAAAAATGCTGCTATCCTCAGTAATGAAGCGCATTTGAGTCCAAATAACAAATAAAAAATGACTCATAGACTGAGTCATAAACTAATGACTAAAATCGCTATCCTAGAAGGAAAGCAGGACGATATTTAAAAAATGAGCTTTAAGTCATTTCAATTGAATCTTTTAAATCTCCGCCCTTGGCTCACCCTGCTGGCAGTTATTTTGTTGCTGGCATCAGTGGGCTTGGGTTGGTTGG
Source organism: Nostoc sp. 'Lobaria pulmonaria (5183) cyanobiont' (assembly GCF_002949795.1). Taxonomy (NCBI): domain Bacteria; kingdom Bacillati; phylum Cyanobacteriota; class Cyanophyceae; order Nostocales; family Nostocaceae; genus Nostoc; species Nostoc sp. 'Lobaria pulmonaria (5183) cyanobiont'. The sequence goes on from NZ_CP026692.1 coordinate 4,332,507, forward strand.
TTAATTCATTGCTAATTATTTTCGGGTTGCTGTTGTTGGCACCTATTGCGGCTTTTTTTGGCTTTCGCTGGTGGCTGCAACGCAACTTGGTTGCCGATGGCTGTCCCGTCTGTGGATATGAATTTACAGGTTTAAATAACAGTCAGTTGCAATGTCCTAACTGTAAGGAGTTACTGTTAGTACAAAATAGTCATTTTCAGCGCTTCACACCAGAAGGCACAATTGATGTCACAGCTGTCGAAGTTCCAGCCAAATCACTGGAAGAATAGTCATTAGTCATTTATCCTTTGCTAATGACTAATGACGACTATTTATTTTTTTGCGAGATTGAGAGGGTGTAAGTATACTGTTGCGGGGATAGTTCGCCTACATACAGTGAGTATTTTCCTGGCTGCCAATAACCAGAAAGTTCTGACTTACCTCCAGAATAACTATCTGCTAGTACACAAAAGCGCCCCCCAGGCCCATCGATCAACAGTGTTGGCTTCCCTTTACTTTCTACTGCTAATCGCAAATAAGGCAGTGACTCTGTAACTTGGATAACTTGATTAGGTTCACTGGTAATATTACCACAATTACTTTTGACAGTTCCCCCAGACTTTCCGTTCAAAATCAATGGATCTGGTTGGGAATTCCGATTAATTTGGATTGTTGGTGTCTGTGCCAAATTAGCCTCAGTGAAAACCAAACTCATCGCCAAAGCTGTGGGAATAATTGCAAGTAGCCTAAGCGTCTTCATTTTAATTAATGCTCCAGATTTTTTTAGAGCAATATTGTTATACAGTCTGATCTATATAGACGACAGCAATCCGTCTTAGTTCCAAAAGCTGCCGTATAAAGCAATACCAGTCCGTTAATAATTATTTGTGAAGATTTAATAGGTGTATATCTGTAGAGATGTTGCATTGCAACGTCTCTATAATTGATGTCTGGAAGGCAACAAAAAAACATTAGGACTTACGCAATAACTCTCTGAAACTCTTATTCTTTTGTGTCCTTTGCGTCCTTTGCGGTTCGTTTTTTCATTATTTTGCGTAAGTCCTGAACATAATTTTTCCCTGTCCAGAAAGGTCTGGCACTCACAGACATTAGCTAAAATCACTAAGACAACCACCAAAAATAGAATTTGGTTGGTCTATTGTTGAATAAGTATGCTAATGAGGTAGGAAAGATTGATGAATCCTCAACCAGAAGAAGACTTACAGCGTCGCCTCAGTCAGCTAGAGGCAGAGATTAATTCCCCGCCTGGGGTAGTTTCACAAGAACAAAAACAAACGCCTCAGTCTGTTTTTGCCAGCTTCAACTTGCAACGGGAGCGATTTCAGATTTGGTTCAACAGCTTATCTAATGTGAAAAAGCTGGTAGTTTCGGGTGTGACGGTACTAGTAGGCTTGGCGATACTGCAAGCAGTGTTTAAACTAGTTGCATCTGTAATCAGTCTGGCACTTTTGGCAGTGTTAGTGTATGTTGGATACAAATTTTTTGTGTCTGGTAGCTTTCAACGCAAGCAATAAGTTGATATGCATTTACTTTGCATGCCTGGAGTTATGAGAGTCAGGAGCCAGAATACAAAGGCTTCTGACTTATAACTCCTAAATCCTATTTCAATATGCTTTTCTTCTTGCTGATTAGCTGAGTCTATTTTAATTGTGCCGATCGCGGCGTAGAAATAATATCAAAGGAACCTATACGATGACCTCACCAATTGTCAGGAGAACTAGTAATCAATCTGGTCAGTCAAAAAAATCGGAAAGAGCCAATTCGCTACTGCTAGCAAGTAGACGTTTTGCTGCTTGGGCGGCTGAAATTACACTAGTGGTTACTAGTGGGTTGATTCCCTTCGGCATTGGTGTCTATGCCAATTCTAGAAGCGATCTGAACCGAGTGCCGCTTAACCCCGTGCTGGTAGTTACAGAAAGAGCGATCGCCAGACCCCTAGCTCTACCTGTGAGCTATGGCATCCGTAACGTCGCATGGCCGACTAATATTTTGTGGACAATCGCCTTGTTAGCGCCTGTAACTCTCTCGTGGTGGCAATTGTATTTATTAGCGAAGACTGGTAGCACAATTGGGAAACGTTGGTTAAAAGTGCGGGTTGTCAACGAGCAAGAAAAGCCACCTGGATTGGGGGCAGTTGTGATTAGAGAAGGCGTTGGGCGTTGGACTGTACCCATTTCCATCGCCTATCTGCTGTGGCGCTACAGCTTTGCTTTTCCGAATTTAGGATTATTCACATTTTTGTCTTTATTAATGATTGTGGGTGAAGGGATAGGCTTACCGTCGCGTCGGGGGCGTCGCGCATTCCACGATCAACTTGCAGGTACTTATACAATCGATGCAGTTTTAGCTAGCAACAGACAAGCTCAGTCGGCTGGCGATAAGGATCAAGTAGAAGAAGGGCAAGAGGGAGAAGAATTAGCGGCAGATCGAACCAACCAATCGCCTAATTTGTGGCGGCGGATACAGCAAAATCCCAATCTGGCTTTGTTTGGGATAGGGCTAACGAGTATGACTGCTGTGCTGGCAACTTTAATCGGCACTCAAGTTTATATCCAAATTCAACAATCCCAGCGAGCAACCAAGCAAATCAACAGCCAACAATTCCTCGAACTCGTCAAACAATTGACTCCCGACTCTGGGGCGACTAATGAGCAACGTCAAAGTGCAATTCTGGCTATGGGTGGTCTTAACGACCCACAATCCATTAAATTTCTTGCGGATTTATTAGTTAAGGAAACTAACCCCAGCGTCCTGGATACGATTCAACAAGCTTTGACAACTGTCGGGCCCCAAGCCATCCCGGAACTCAAAAATAAGAATCAGTTTTTGGTCAGCGAACTGGAATCTGTAGGTAGTACTGCAACCAAAGAGCGGGAATTACGGCAAGGGCGGCTACAAAGAAACCAGCGGACGATCAACAAGATTCTCTCTGTTTACAGCGGTAAAATCGAGGGTGTTGACCTTAGTAGAACCCAATTAGGTCAAAGCGGTACTTCAGGAAGTTCCTCCTTCAACTTGGTACTGGACAATCTTGATTTATCAGGAGTTAAGTTTAAATCTGCGAATCTTAACCAAGCCAGCTTTAAGGGTAGCCGCTTCCGGGGTGTAGGTGAAGATGGACGCTGGGATACCTACGACGATGTAATGGCTGATTTAAGCCAAGCTCAGTTGCAGCAAGCCAATCTTACTGATGCTAACCTCAGTCGCGTCTTGATGAACCGGATCGATTTGAGTCGCGCCACTCTTAACAGAGCCAACTTATCCAACGCGCGTCTATATGATGCTAAACTCAACAGCACCCAACTAGTAGGAGCCGATCTGCGAAACGCAGTTTTGGAAAAAGCCAGCTTGACTGGGGCAGATTTAGGCGATGCCAAATTGAACGAAGCCAATCTGTATGCAGCGCGTTTAGGTCGCGCCACTGCTATCGGAACGCAATTATCTTTTGCCAACTTAACTAACACTGATTGGCAAGGGGCAGATTTATCAGGAGCTTATTTGGATCGTGCTAATCTCAGCAATGCGAACCTGAGTGCTACTCGTTTAACTGGTGCTGTTTTACGTTCTGCCCAAATGGAAAACGTTAACTTGCAAAATGCCGACCTAAGTCTTGCAGATTTACGGGGGGCGAATGTCGCTGGAGCAGATTTTAAAGGAGCAATTCTCGCTCCTAGCAAACAAGATCCAGCAGATCAATTTGTCCAAACCCCAGATTTAGGCTCAGTATCTGCCGTAGTTCAAGGCGTTGATTTTTCTCAAGCCAAAAATTTAGATGCCAAGCAATTAGCGTACATTTGTACTCAAGGAGGTATTCATCCCCGTTGCCCGTAGAATGAGAGGGAGAGCAGGGAGCAGGGGAGGATGAGGAGACAAGGGGACAAGGGAAAAGGAGAATAACCAATGCCCAATGCCCAATCCCCCATGCCTAATGACTAATGACTAATGACTAATGACTAATTGGTGTGAGGAAGTCGGTTATGAAGTATATTCCATCTTTGGTTTCAGTTTTAGGGGCTGGTTTGGTCTTGAGTTTGGCGAGTACTAGACCAGCACAAGCTCAAGTAGCTTATGGTAGTTATATCGGTATCGGCCCCACTATTGGTATTACCGATGGTATCCAATTTGGGGGGGTGATAGCAGGGCGCTACAAGCTTTTGGAAGCACCAATTTCACTGCGTGCCCAAGTGCTAATTGGTAATAATACGGCAGTTGTACCAACGGTTTCTTACGATTTACCCCTCAACTGGCAAGCTGATGCCTACCTGGGCGCAGGATTAGTTTTGGCTGGTGGTGGTGGTTCTTCTCCTGTGGGTGACAAAATTAGTTTTGCCTTACAACCGGGCATTGATTATATGATCCCAAATAGCAATACTGTCCTTTTTGGCAATGCCATTATTGCTTTTGATGCCTACCGAGATAGTAGTGGTACAGCTATCTCAGTACAAGGTGGTGTTGGTTTGAGATTTTAATAGCCGAGAAAAACTCTACTGCGATCGCTATCCCTAAGAAGCGTTAAACTTCATTGCAAATAAAGAAGTTAGTCCAAACAATGTGATAATTTTTGGTCATGAAGAGAGACAGCACAGGATTAACACAGGAGAACACAGTGGCAATGGAATCAAATTTATTAACGGATGCCGGCGCAGATGAAATGAATCAAGATTTCAGTGAATATGTCGCCAACCTGCAACTTCACATGACTCTACAAGCTCGCAATCTTGTTCCAACGCTGAAGCAAACACTAGTAGATAGTCGCCACCAATTACTCCATCAAACCCAAGCCCACTTTGAAAAGCTAGTTTCTCGGCAAGGGTTATAAAATATATACAAATTTTAATCAAAATTCAAATAAAATAAGGGCAGATGTTGTTGGGTCAATGCCAATGGTGTTCTCACAAGGTCTGCTTTTTCTGTTTTTTAAGTATTAAGTTACTAAAATCACCCTTTTGGCACAATAGTAGAGAACAGAAACTAGTTAAGATTATTGCAGCAGTTCCTTGCTTTGAAGAGCAGTTAGTTAAGGCTAAATGGCGGCTCGAATTAAAATGACTTCATTACTTCCCAGAAACCTCAGCGTTGTTATTCGACCAGTCCAATACCGGGATCTGGATGGAATCGAGCGCATAACTCAAGAGTCATTCGCAGCCCTCACTCCCAAGGGAGCAGGTTTTGCCATCAGCCAGATGCAAAGGCTGCGTCGCTGGTATGGATTACTCAAATTTTTAAGTTGGTTTCCTAACCCGCTACAGTATCGCCTCTGTGCCTATGTCGCGGAGCAAGGGCGGATACTTTTAGGGATGGTTCAAGTGTCACCTTTTAACCGCACACGCAGTACTTGGCGGATCGATCAAGTGCTACTAGAACGTGGTGTCGATAAACAAGGAATTGGTTCGCAACTTTTGCGTCATTGTTTTGAGTCGATTTTAGAAGCTCGCACTTGGCTACTGGAAGTTAATATCAATGACATAGAGGCGCTGGCACTATATCGGCAAAATGGATTCCAGCGTCTGGCAGAAATGACATACTGGGAAATTGGGCCAGAATTACTGGCTGAATTGGCACAAGCAGAGCCAGACTTGCCCAACCTCTTGCCTGTGAGTAATGCTGATGCCCAGTTGCTATATCAATTAGATACGGCATCGATGCCACCTCTGGTGCGTCAGGTTTTTGACCGCAATACCCGCGACTTTAAAACCAGTTTGTTCGGCGCTTTAACTGATGCAGTAATGCAATGGCTAACCAAAACAGAAGTAGTCAGTGGTTACGTATTTGAACCGCAACGCAAAGCTGCGATCGGCTATTTTCAGGTGCAACTCGATCGCAAGGGTGAAGTTCCCCATGCTGCAACGCTGACAGTTCATCCTGCTTACACCTGGCTTTATCCAGAATTATTATCTCAACTGGCTCGTATTGCCCAAGATTTTCCCCAGCAAGGGTTACAACTAGCATCCTCAGACTATCAGGCAGAGCGAGAAGAATATTTGGAGCGAATTGGGGCAAAACGCATAGAACATACATTAGTGATGTCGCGCTCTGTGTGGCACAAGCTACGAGAGTCGAAATTCGTCTCCTTAGAAGGAATCCAGTGGACTGATATGCTGCAAGGTTTACAACCTACTCGTAAACCTATACCAGGTGGGATGTCATGGATACAACCAGGAAAGTTACCATCGTCAGATAAACCTCTGCCAAGCAAGCCAGAACCGATTAACTTTTCGGTAAAAAACCCTAGCATAGAAACATCGCCGATTGCTGAATCAGCAGATGGACAGCAGGAGAATTAGTGTGATATCCCAAGAGCAACCAAAACCGTTTATTTCCGCGTTGGGACTAGATTTTGGCAGCAAGCGGATTGGTGTGGCTGGATGCGATCGCACGGGTTTAATTGCCACGGGAATCACCACAATTGAGCGCACATCTTTTGAGCAGGATGTCGAGCAAATCCGACAAATAGTTGATGAACGTGAGGTGCAAGTTCTAGTTATGGGCTTACCTTATTCAATGGATGGCTCACTAGGATTTCAGGCACATCAAGTTCAGAAATTTACTAAAAGACTTGCTAAAGCACTGAACCTACCTGTGGAATATATGGATGAGCGATTAACTTCATTTCAAGCAGAGCAACTGCTGATAGCTGAAAACCGCTCCCCATCACGCCATAAAGGTTTGATTGACCGCAAGGCAGCCGCTTTGATTTTGCAACAATGGCTGGATGTGAAGCGTGCCAACTCCCGCAGTTCAGTTGCAGCTATTGAATATTGATACCTTTTAACATGATATTCTGAAAACGATTAGCCAGCAGTTGTATCTACGTATAAAGCTATTTGTTTGACATAATATGTCATTAACTATAGTTAAACGATTTTCAAACTTGCTGGTATTTATTAAATTTCTACATTTCGGCTATGTTTTCCTCTCCATTTCCTGAAGAAAATGATAACGCTCATGCGGGTTCCATCACTTTAACCGATGACAAAGGGCGATCGCTCGATTGTTACATAGAGCATTCCCTGGAGGTAGATGGACAAGAATACGTTTTGCTTCTTCCTGTTGACTCACCTGTAGAAATTTTTTCTTGGGAAGGTGACGGTGAGGAAGAAGAAGCAGTTCTGGTAGAAGATGACACGATAATTGAGCAAATTTTTGCTAATGCCCAAGCTGTACTATCTGAGCAGAACTTGATATTAAAGAACACAGCTTATGCTCTGACTGTTGCAGGTGATTTACCGCCAGTGGAAGAATCAGAACTCTTCACCTTAGAAATCGAAGACGAAGAGGCAGATTTAGAGCCTGAGCAATTACAGTTACTCGCTAGCTTTTATGAAGAAGATCAGGAGTATGCAATTTATACACCCCTAGATCCTCTGTTGTTTTTTGCACGGATAACAAAAACAGGTGAACCCGAATTACTCTCTCCAGAGGAGTTCCGCAAAGTGCAGCCTCTGTTAGAAGAACATCTTTTTAATGAAGTTGAATAAGATTAAAAATTCAAAATGTAATATTTTCATTTTGAATTTTTTAATTGGTAGTTTTTGATTGAAATCACAATTTACTTAAATCTTTTACTTTGTTCCATTAAATGTTGGAAGCAATGAAACATTAACATTACATTGGGGCAACTAGTATTGTTTAAAATCCTGGAAAAAGCATTTTTGTAGGGATTTTGAATTCCACGATCTAAAATCTCAAATTAGTATGAGGTGCTGAAAATGGCTTATAGCGATTTTACATTAAGTAAATTTAAAAAGTCATTCAGTATCCGCATTGATGAAGAAACTGATTTATGTGCCGACATAGAACCTTTACAGGCAAGTGAGAAACTCAAAAATTCTTTAGAAGAAACTACAGAATTAGCTTTAGCGATTAATACTGAAAAAGCTCGTTCAGAAATGATTATCACTCCGATATTGTTGGAGGTAAGACGCAGAGCTAATTATCCAATTAGCTTATTTTCGGGAACAGATTTTAATGTAGATGCAGAAAAAGGTCTGAATGGATACTGTGACTTTCTTATCAGTCGTTCTAGAGAGCAGCTAACGATTAATGTGCCAGTGGTGGTTATTATTGAAGCCAAAAATGAAAATATTAAAGGTGGATTAGGTCAATGTGCAGCCGCAATGTTGGCAGCACATTTGTTTAATCAACAAGAAGGAAATGAAATCAGAAAAATTTACGGTGCGGTAACAACAGGGGAGATTTGGAAGTTTTTAAAGTTAGAAGAAAACGATATATTTATTGATTTGAATAATTATTATATTAAAGAGATAGATAAGATTTTAGGGATTTTATCTCAAAATGTTCAGGGAGACATTCCAGGATGGAGTTCGACTAACTAAACTATATTGGGTTATGCTCATTTGTCTTAGCTATCTACATTTGACTGTTGATTATGGTCTGGAACAATTTTTTACAGCCTGATTTGATTTTAGAGGGTTCAGTGTTGAACCTAACACCAGATATTATCCAAAAATACGGGCTTAAAGGGCTGGTATTGGATGTAGATGAAACTTTAGTACCCTTTACAGTCGGGATAGCTTCCCCAGAACTACGAGAGTGGGTAGAGCAAATCCGCACCTGTACTGCACTGTGTTTAGTGAGTAACAACCTCAGTGAAGCCCGAATTGGTGGAATTGCGCGATCGCTCAACTTACCTTACTACTTAGGTGCGGCCAAGCCTTCCCGACGCAAAATTAGAGCAGCACTTAGGGGAATGGATCTACCAGTACATCAAGTAGGAATGGTAGGCGATCGCTTGTTTACCGATGTTTTAGCAGGTAATCGTTTGGGAATGTTTACCATTTTAGTCGAACCAATTGTTCATGCCGATGCGGCTCTCCGCTCTCATCCCGTCCGCAACTTTGAAGTTTGGATATCTGAAATTTTGGGAGCCTCTATTACCCCCAAGAAAAAGAAGATTCACAAAAGTTGAGAAATCGTCAGGAAAGTAAATCTAAAGAAATAATTAAGGAATCTTACTGGAACCAAAAAATCGGGGATCATAAGTATTAATAACATGGGGTCAGCCAAAAAAGACTCTAACTCATACTAAGTAAATATACTTCCGTAAAGCGTCAACCTTCACTATAGAGGGATTGGCGCTTTACAATTTCTTTAGTCATTTGTCCTTTGTCATTTGTCCGTTGTCATTCGTCAGTTACTAATGATTAATGACCAATGACTAATGACCAATAACTAATGACCAATGACTAATGACTAATGACTAAAACAATTGTTGTGAAAATCGGCACTTCTAGCCTAACTCAATCAGAAACGGGACAATTAGCACTTTCTACCATTGCCACTTTGGCAGAGACACTCTGCGATTTAAGACGCCAAGGACATCGGGTGATTTTGGTTTCTTCTGGCGCTGTAGGCGTGGGTTGTGCGCGGTTGGGTTTAACTGAACGTCCCAAGGCGATCGCACTCAAACAAGCTGTAGCAGCAGTTGGACAAGGCAGGTTAATTCGTATATATGATGATTTATTTACTACCTTGCAACAAGCGATCGCTCAAGTATTACTGACTCGCAGTGACTTAGTACAGCGCAGCCGCTATCTCAATGTCTACAACACTTTTCAAGAACTATTGGGACTTGGAGTGATTCCCATAGTAAATGAAAATGATACCGTAGCAATAGACGAACTAAAATTTGGTGATAATGACACTCTTTCAGCATTGGTTGCCAGCTTAGTAAAAGCAGATTGGCTATTTTTACTTACCGATGTCGATCGGCTGTACTCAGCCGATCCGCGTTCTGTACCAGATGCGCGGCCGATCGCTCTAGTTAGTAGCATTAAAGAATTAGCTCAATTACAAATACAAACAGGTTCCCAAGGTTCTCGGTGGGGTACTGGCGGTATGGTGACAAAAATTTCGGCTGCGAGGATTGCCATTGCGGCGGGAGTGCGTACCGTAATTACCCAAGGGCGATTTCCCCGGAATATTGAAAAAATTATTCAAGGTGAACTTATTGGGACACATTTTGAACCGCAACCGGAACCAACTTCGGCGCGTAAACGTTGGATAGCTTACGGACTTGTACCTGCGGGTAAATTGTATTTAGATGAAGGTGCGATCGCGGCAATTTCTCTAGCAGGAAGATCCTTATTAGCGGCTGGAATTAAGGCGGTAGAAGGAGAGTTTGACACACAAGATGCTGTGCAATTATGTGACACCAACGGTAACGAAATTGCTAGAGGACTTGTAAATTACAACAGCAATGAACTGCAAAAGATTTCTGGGCGTCATTCACGAGAAATTTCCACAATTTTAGGATATGCCGGTGCAGAAACCGTGATTCATCGGGATAATTTGGTTTTGACTTAAAATGGAAATGAGATAAACTTTGTAACTACTAACTGAGAGAGTAAAAATATTATGACTCAAACGTTAGAAAATGTTGTTAACTTACCAGAAGAACAACGCTTCTTTCGACATGGGTTAAGTTGGGAACAGTTTAAAGCGATTCAAGCTAGCTTTGAAAATGTACCAGGAGTGCGCTTATTTTATTGTGATGGAGTCTGAGAAATAGTGACTATTGGTAAGCCTCATGAGGCGATCAAGCGTTTAATTCCTGCACTGCTGATTACTTATTTTGAAATTAAGGGTATTGAGTTTTTTCGTAGTGGGAGTTTTAGCCAGGTTCTTCCCAAGATAGTAGAATATCAAGCTGACTTATCTTATTGCTTTGAAAACGACAAACCGATACCAGACCTCTGTATTGAAGTAGTCAGTACTAGCGGTAGTCCCATAAAGTTACAGAAGTACAAATTAATGGGAGTCTCGGAAGTTTGGTTTTGGGAAGATGGCACATTTGAGGTTTACTGCTTACGAGAACAAGAATATGAGAAAGTTGTTAAAAGTAAGTTATTCCCAGAATTAGATTTATCCATACTCAATCGTTGTGTTTTATTATCGTCTCCCTTGGAAGCAATTAGAGAGTTTCGTCAAAATATTCAACGGTAGTAATAATAGGTTTAAATGAAAAAAAATATTTTAATATCGCTCAGAGTGTTAATTTTTACATTAGAATTATAAGTTTAATGGTGGGACAACAAAGAAGGCAGTTGGTGCATAGAGTAAAAAACACGCGCTCCATCACAATCAAAAATAACTAATTCTGTTTGCACACGCTCCACGCCTCACTCATTTACAAATTTGGGATTGTCATAGAAGCGATCGCTACACCGCCCCATAAAGGCGCATCATCCCCCAAAACCGCCGGCACAATTTCAAAATCAACTTCTGGCAAAGCCGTCTCCCGTGCCACCTGACGCACCACCCGCCAGAAATCCTCCCCCGCTTTCGTCACCCCGCCTCCCAACACAAAGCGCTGCGGATTCATCAAATTCGCTACATTGCCAATACCCACACCCAGCGCCCAAGCAGCCTTGTGCAAAACTTCCTTCGCCAATTCATCCCCAGCCGCCGCCGCCTCACTTACCAACTGTCCCGTCAGCAACCTTAAATCATCCCCCACCAAACCCCTCAAAATCTCTCCATCTCTGAGTCCTCCGCGCTTCTGTAGTACCCTTCGGGAAGCCGCTAGCGCGTCTACGTTTTCCAAAATTTCCCTAGCATTTTGCGCCATATAAGGTCCCGAAGCCAAACGTTCCACACATCCCCGCTTACCACACAAACACACTGGCCCAGCAGGATCTACAACGATATGTCCAATTTCGCCAGCCATCCCACCAGCACCCCGCCAAGGATGGCCGTTGAGTATCCAACCACCACCCACGCCAGTGCTGACAGTTATGTAAAGCAGACTATCGTATCCCTGTCCCGCACCAAAACGGTGTTCACCCAAAGCAGCAACATTGGCATCATTATCTACACCAACAGGAATACCAAACTCCTCCTCCAACAACCCTTTGAGAGGAATATTTTCCCATCCAGCGACATGATGAGATAGTCGCACCGTCCCTGTGGAAGCATCAACTGGGCCGCCAAAGCTGACACCGATCGCAGCAGGTTTTGTGTCTTGCAACAGAGAGTAAATTAGCGATCGCATAATTTCCAAGTCAGTATTAGCATCTGCACCTACTGGCGAGAGACGACGTTCATAACGCAACCACTTTCTAGAACCGATATTTACTGTTGCTGCTGCCTGCTTAGTTCCGCCAAAATCGAGAGCTAAAATTAATGTCATAGTTTTTTATACCTACGTGGTTTCTTTCTCAAGAAAGATGTTTGCAAGCAAAATAAATTCAACACTAAAGAAAATCCCATACTAATTTAGTAAATTATGACTCCCGATCAACCCAATCCACTCATTGATTTTTCTCAGGCCAAAGAACCTCCTATTTCCCTTGATGTCGATAAAGCTCAAGAGGCAGATCCCATTGAACCAGAAGAAGTTAGTGGACAAAGAAAGCAAAACCCCACTCTTGATGATTTTAATCGCGAAGATGAAGATCCAAGAATCGGGGGTAGTCAAATAATTAGTGGCAATATTTCAGGTGGTTAAATAATTGGCATGACTAAGCTACTCACCTTTTTGTGAGTTAAGTACTCCATCAATAAACTGTTGTAATCGTTCATAATGTGAACCTTTCCAATAAATGCGATCGCAGTCTTGACAGCGCTGGAATTGATCAATCTGCGATCGCACCTTTTCTGGCACTTGTTCAATAATGGATTGCTTATCTACAAGTTCTAATAATCCATTACAACGCAAACACCGTTTAAATGGTGAGATTAAATTAAATAAGTCGAAACGTTGCAGTACTTCTACAATTTGTTGTTGAGGGTTAGTGTTTCTAACATAATACCCATACGTTACCAAACTACGCATCAATAGACCTTTATCACGAGTCAAGAGAATCCGCCCTTGGCTGGAGGATATTTGGGCTAATTCTTCATCCTCGTAGTCATTGCGGTATAAAGTATCAAAACCTAAAAGTCGTAAAGATGTCGCAAGCTTCCCCAAATGAATATCTAAAACAAAGCGGATAATACTGAGTGGTTTTGGCAGAACAGAAACGCTTGGTATAATAACATTCTTCGCTGAAATTGGATAAACATTGATAGTGTCTCCATCGGAAACTATGTAAGAAAAATTTACACATTCACCATTAACATTTATAAAATCCACCTCTGGATGAGGGACGCCCAACGACTCAATCATGTCCTTAATTGAGGCTTTTTCCTCAAAAAAATGAGAGATTCTCACCTGTTTGTGATGCCGTGGTAAAAAATGATTCAATTCTGCATGAAAGTAGAAATATGCGATCGCCATAGCTACAGATATTTGGATTAGTAAGTGCGCCTTTACTAGCAACAATTCGTCATAATTGTAAAACTTTCTCTATTAAATTGAAGCTATCAATGCTTGTTATAGTAAGATATCTCTACTAAATGCCTGTTTACCTTGATTTAACCAATGTCCTAGAGGCAACAAATTGTAAAGAAGTCATAAAGATTCTTAAATACTTGCATTTATTATTGACTTCAGTTACAGTCAAAGCAGATGCTTATCATCAAACCCTGACAGTATCTTCGAGAAGTTAAATTAGGTAAAACGCTAAATACCAAATTTGTTAATGTTAATGTCAATGACACTGCTAATAATTAGTCACTACTTTTGATTATTAACTTATCGCAGATGGAGTACGGGGAAGTAAAGCATTTACCCCTAATTTGACTTTTTTTATTTTTCTCAGCCTATTGAGAAAAATTTGCAATAAGGATAGATTGATAGATATATTAGAAAGCAGATAGCGTGGAAGAAGTCTTAAAACAGTATTGGCTTACTTAAGCGTTTGCTGTTAATTAAATGCTTCTGCATCTACCTTTAGGAATATATTTCTCAGAAGATCAGCACAGAATTATATCTTTATGTGTAAAAGCAGGATATGTAACTAGCTATGTAGATAATTTCAGCAAAACTTTAAACAACTAGGTTGCTGCGAGGAATATTTTTGATTGTAGTATCAGCTACATCGATATTGTAAGCAAGTTAATCGTCGGTAACTCTCCAAGTCGCTTTGCGTCTGTGTACCAGATTTAATATATTTGATTTTGCCAAAGAAACCAAGTTTAGAAAAACTGAGTTTCCGCAAATTAAAATTTATTAAATACCAAATAACAATAAAACTAGATACAAAATTAACGCCACTCATACGGAAAAATATCTCTTGACACTGTTTATCTTTATTATGGAGAATTTATTAACCGGAAAGACCTCAATCAATAATGATGTTATAAAGTGGCTACCTAGTTTGAACTGAGAAATGAATATTGTTCTTTTTTATCTCCTTTAGTCAAGGATATTGTAGCTAAGAACACAATTGTATTTGGGAATACCTTTTGTCCATTAAATATGCTAATGAGTACAGCGAAATGAATACTTTTTTTTGTTCTGATGATTCACTGCAAGTAGGAGAAGATGTTATTGGTAGTGCCACTAATTATCAAACTTATATTTTAGTTGAGTGTCCTTTACCTTGGACATCCGAAGCCTTTAATTCCAAATGGGTGCCTCAGAATTTGAGGATTTTGGTAGAAGAAGTGAAGCGTGCTAAACTGCCGATTAGATTCCTCTTAATTGCTAATGATCTATCACACAAGGTAAATCATACTACGCTTTTGATTTATCAAAAACAAGAGGGGCTAAGTAATGGATACCATAAGCAAGAGTTTAAGCTAGCAAATATTGAGGAAGTAGCAGGAGTTGTCCAAAAATGGATATGGGGTATCAATTCTAATTCTGAAGTGGAAACTACTACAACTAGAGATATTTTAGTTTGTACCCACGGTAGCCATGACAAGTGTTGTGCGAGATATGGCGCTCCTTTTTACTTCCATATTACAGCGAGTAATGCTGATTTGTGCTTAGATAATGTGCGAATTTGGAAATCATCGCATTTTGGTGGACATCGGTTTGCACCAACAGTTATAGACTTGCCAGAAGGAAGATACTACGGTCGTCTCGATCAAGATTCATTTAGATCGATTTTGACTCGTACCGGCGATATTCAATGCTTACATAAAGTCTATCGAGGTTGGGGAATTCTGCCTGCTGTACTTCAAGTTTTGGAAAGAGAGTTAATCCTCTGTAAAGGATGGGATTGGTTTAACTACAAAGTTGCAGGCAAAATTTTGGAGCAAAGTTTAGACAATAATACTATCTTAGCTGAACTTAGTTTTGAACAACCTTGTGGTTCTCTCTACACTTACCAGGCTAAACTTGTGAAAGATGAAACCAAGACTCAACAACTGAAGAGTTCATGCAATGCTACACGAGAGTTGGTAGTTACTAAATATGCTGTCGGTAGTTTTTGGATTACCTCTAGTAAGGTAATGAGTTATAGTACATAGAAGTGGAGAGTGTTTTAAACGCAGAGGGACGCAAAGGTAAGCGCAGAGGGACGCAGAGTATTACTAAATTTAGTTCGCTCGGAATTAATTAAATACTGTATTTAGTATAACGGTGTAAAAATTCGTAATAAAATCTCTGTGTCTCTCTGTGTTTAAATTCCAAATATTGAATCAAGATGAAGCCATATTTAAGACTTTTCGTAACAGTATTTGGTCTTCTAATTTGGCTTTTAAACGACCATTTTCGATATCTCGAATCCAGCTTTGGCTTTTACCTGTGAGTTTTGCCAACTCTCTTTGGGAGAGATTCAAATTTTTTCGCGCCTGCAAAATCTGTTCACCTAGCAAATCGTTTGTAGCTTTGGGCTTCCTTTTGGCTTTAGCAGTTCTTGTTTTCTTTTTTTCTGATTCTGAAATTTGCTGTTCCCATTCTGGTGGGAGTTCAAAAGCCAAAATCCGCGCATTCATGAGCAGATTCCATTTACCACGGGGGCCTGTGTCTGTGAGGCGAGTTTCAGCACCACCGTCGTTAGTCCAAAATTCTAATGCTTCATCTGGATCTTCGGGAAGATCAATTAACTTCGCCCACAAAGGTTGAATTTCTGGTGGGTATGTAACTGGATCGAAAAGTGCCTTCATTCCATAGTGATTGAGAATTTCCAAGTCGCTTTCAAAGGTTCGCAGCAGACGTTTGCGTTCTTCCCGTTGTCTAGATGCAAGGGCGACTTTTTCTTCACCGTAAGCAATACGCAGCAGGGTAGGAATGGTGATGCGTTGTTCTTTGCCCATTTTGGTTTTAAACAGCAACCACAGCATTAGTCGGACTGCACCTTCATGTTGCTGCCAAATGCTCATAACTGTGGTTAGCAGCGTTTTGGGGAGACTACCGTATTGATAGAATGCGGTTCGCTCTTTACATGCTTGTTTGTTTAAGAAATATTGTGCCCATAAGCCTGCTTTGACTTTAAAAGTTAGCCCAATCAGATATTTGCATCCAAGATTGTCTTCTTGAAAGTGATGTTGAATATCTACCAAGTGCCATAAGCGGCTTCCGACAACAGAAAATCCGTTAATTCGACCTTGTTGGGGCCAGTCAATGGAGATAATCAAGGAGCAAGCTTGCTGCACGATATTTTTCATTAAAGCTAGCTTGGCAGCTTTGCTCAAGTCTTTGCGTTTCTCCATCCCCAAATATTTCTCGATTTGTCGCTCATCGATCGCAAATTCTTGCTCCCAAGGTTGCTCTAAAGCTGTAGCATAAGCTGCAAAAATCAGATGTATGCAAGCGGCTCTAATGTCAAGCCCCTCAATTGCTGCTATATCTGTGGCCTTGTCGTTAACTTTCAAGGGATCTTGGATGTGAAAAGCGATCGCACCTCGCCCTTGATTGACTTGTCGGCTGTAACTGATGTAGCCCTCTTCATCGGTTTCCCAGTGTAGGGATGTACGCTGCGCTAATACATTACAAGCTTCCCAAATTGCGATCGCTGAAGCAAATGGATTATTCTTGCCATTAGAAAACAAGTCTAAGCTGGTAGCATCTCTTGGTTCAACTTTGCATCTTCCCTTTTTCGCCTGCCAAGGAATGGGAGAATTAGTTGGACAAGCTATTACACATTGCGGTTCTGAATAATAGCCCTCGCAATTATTACAAAGACCAGGATCAACCCAGTATTCATTGTCCTCTATTCTGATTGCACCCGTAGGACATTGGGGGCGGCAGTTGTCACATCCAACGCAACTGTTGTTAGGAATTGTATAAGGCATTTGGCTCTTTTCCCACTCTAATCGTTGAGATGTCTGGCTCAGGTCTCCCCTGGATGAGTCCTGTTTATTCATGACTCGCTACACATTATCTTTATGGTGAGAATAGTCTTTTCTCACCACATTCAATCACCACATCTACTTGTTAACTTCGCATCCACTTGAAAGCTATTTAAGGCTTTCAAATTGAGCCTGACAAAACTTCTTATTAACTATACATTTCATGAGCAAAATAATTAATTTGTTCGTATTGAGCTTTAAAAAAGTTTTAACATTTATTTAATTAACTACTTAATGAACATTTTCACTTTGACCAGAAAACCTTACACAAAATATTTTTAGGAAATGTTTAAGCCTCTTACAATTAGACCTCATCTGATTTGTTAATAATTTTAATATTTAAGACATGATAATATTCTGCCATAAAGTTTACAGTTCCTTCATAAATTAATTCTGTTGATTCCGACGAAAGAATAATATTCATTTTGTCATCATTTATCTAAATATTTAAATCAAACTAAATTGAAAATTGTTGCTTTCTCCAATACATATTGCATATATCAAAATGTAACTGGCGAACATTTATTCTGGTATATATGTATACTGTTTATATAAATTTGTTTGCTTAGGTCTAAAAATATTTGAAAAAGAATATCATTACTCTTATAGATATAGTTGCATTTGCTGGAAACAATAGTTAAATCGGCAGTTATAAACTACATATACACGAGGCTTTACTCACCTGCATAGATTTTAAATCCTCAACTTTTTATTTATGCTCTGTATGAAAATGGCCGATTGTGGGCTGCTATCTCCAGTCAGATATTGAGTCAGAGACCCGGTGAATCCATTTCCATGTAGAGCAGGGGAAAAAGGAATACTAAATATTCATAAGAATTATTTGCAAGAAACTTTATCTATAACTTGAAATAAAAAACAATTTGCTATTGTGTTCAAAGTTATCGAAAATTGATGCTGTAAAAGTAATTTTTGAGTACAAAACAATAAAAAATTAGGATAATATGATGGTTAATGCACAAACAGATGACAGGCAAAAATGCCGAGGATTTATTCATGGCACAACTAACAGGTTTGACATTTGGCGGTAAGGCTTGGACACCAAAATTCGCTCAGGAAATCGACAAGGAAAAATGTATCGGCTGTGGCAGATGCGTTAAAGTATGCGGGTACAATGTGCTAGGTTTGAAGGCACTCAACGAAGAAGGCGAATTTGTAGAAGATGAAGATGAGGAAGAAGTTGAACGGAAAGTAATGGCAGTTACTTCTCCAGATAACTGTATTGGTTGTGAAGCTTGTTCACGGATTTGCCCCAAGAATTGCTACACGCATGTTGAATTAAACAATTAAGGTTTTTGAAGTTAGTCAAAATTGTTGTTAATTCAATGAGGCACTGTTTGTAGAAAGCGCAAATACGCTAGGCAAGGTAACTTGAGGGGAATACTAAATATTTACCGGAACTAATAAATAGTTCACAGTAAACAAATCCGTAAATCACAAAATGTGAGCTATTAACAAATTTAAACTTGCTGCTAATATAGCCTAATCAATATTAGGTCTAACAGTGCCCTCTTGGAACAACTAGCTTTTATGAAAGCAGGGGGCTAACTTTTTCATAGGAGTTGAAATATAATTTGTAATTTTCTGGGGGAAAGATATGGAAAAAATCTGGAAGTTTCCCCCTTTTTTTATGGCTGCACGTTAGAAAGTTAATAAGTGAAAAGGAAATGGGAAATGGGGAATGGGGAATGGGGAATAGATAACAATTCCCAATGCCCAATACCCAATTCCCAATGTCCAATGTCTAATGCCCAAAACCTAGAAAATCACACCTTTAAAGACTGTTTACACAGGTAGCATGTATGGAACAAGTTCCTGTTTCACTATGGACTCTGGTTGCTGGGATAGTAGTTACAGCAATCAGTATTTGGATTGGTCAGAATCACACTCTGATGCCAGTGCAAGCATCGCTACAAGCGCCTTTGGTAGACGGTTTTTTCAACATCATGTTTACCATTGCGATCGCACTCTTCTTGGTGGTAGAAGGAACAATTGTAGTTTTTTTGATTCAGTTTCGTCGCCGTCCGGGTGACGATACCGATGGCGTGCCAATAGAAGGTAACTTGCCCTTAGAAGTCTTTTGGACAGCAATTCCAACAGTGATTGTCCTCCTCTTGGGCATCTACAGTGTAGATGTTTTTAACCGAATGGGAGGCTTTGATCCTGCGGGTCATCCTCATTCAGCAGCTCATGTTGCTCAGATGCCGGGAACTGCTCTTGCTGCCACATTAAGCGATACTTCCCAAGCAACAACTGCCCCATCAATTGCCCCAACAATTGGCATTGGTGCGTCTCCTCAAACCCTAAACAAACCAGCCGATTTAGTTGTTGATGTCAAAGGGATACAATACGCCTGGTTATTTAACTACCCTGATAGTGGCATTACCTCTGGGGAATTGCACATACCCGTCGGTGCTGATGTGCAACTCAACCTTTCTGCACAAGATGTAATTCACTCATTTTGGGTGCCAAACTTCCGCCTGAAACAAGATGCGCTTCCTGGTATACCTACCGAACTACGATTTGTCGCCACCAAACCAGGTACATATCCCGTAGTTTGTGCTGAGTTGTGCGGTGGTTATCACGGTTCAATGCGGACAGAGGTAATTGTCCACACACCAGAAGACTATAAAACCTGGCGGACAGAAAACCAGATTGCTCAACAGCAAAACCTCAATCAAGTCGTTGCAGTTAATCCAGCCGACTTATCAACATCAGAGTTTCTCGCACCCCACACCCATGATATGGGAATTAGTGCAGCAACTCTAGAGTCAGTAGTCAAGTAGAGACGCGATTAATCGCGTCTGTACAAGAGTCACGCGTCTGTACAAGAGTCACATTTAATTAACTTTGGACGTTTGACCCTGAACTCCGCATAGTGGTACAAAAATATGACGCAGGTAGAATTTCCACGGAATACTCCACCAGAAGGAAAGAAACCGGAAATGGTGGCTGGCCACACCTCTCATCCGAAGGCGTGGAAATGGCAAGACTATTTTACATTTAATGTTGACCACAAAGTTATTGGTCTTCAATACCTAGTAACAGCGTTCGTGTTCTATCTGATCGGCGGACTGATGGCGATCGCTCTGCGGGTCGAATTAGCAACACCAGAATCAGACGTACTCGACCCCAATCTGTATAACGCTTTCATGACCAATCACGGGACGATTATGATCTTCCTGTGGATTGTCCCTAGCGCCATTGGGGGATTTGGTAACTTTTTGGTGCCCTTGATGGTCGGTGCTAGGGATATGGCTTTCCCGAAGCTGAATGCGATCGCCTTTTGGTTAAATCCACCAGCAGGTGCGCTCATATTAGGTAGTTTCATTTTTGGCGGATCGCAATCTGGTTGGACAGCTTATCCACCTTTGAGCTTGGTAACAGCACCAATCGCTCAAACTATGTGGATACTTGCGATCGTTTTGGTGGGAACTTCCTCAATTTTGGGTTCACTGAACTTTGTGATCACCATTTTGATGATGAAGGTTCCTAGCATGAAATGGGATCAAGTGCCCCTATTTTGCTGGGCAATCTTGGCAACCTCCCTGCTAGCACTTCTCTCCACACCTGTATTAGCAGCCGGTTTAATTCTGCTGTTGTTTGACCTCAACTTTGGTACTTCCTTCTTTAAACCAGATGCGGGCGGTAACGTTGTAATTTATCAACACTTATTCTGGTTTTATTCTCACCCGGCAGTATATTTAATGATTCTGCCCATCTTCGGCATCATGTCGGAGGTAATTCCAGTTCACTCCCGCAAGCCAATCTTTGGCTATAAAGCGATCGCTTATTCTAGTGTAGCAATCTGCGCTGTCGGTCTGTTCGTCTGGGTACACCACATGTTTACCAGTGGCACACCCGGTTGGATGCGGATGTTCTTCACTATCTCCACGCTCATAGTTGCAGTTCCTACTGGCGTGAAGATTTTTGCCTGGGTTGCTACTCTTTGGGGTGGTAAAATCCGCTTCACCAGTGCGATGCTTTTCGCCATTGGCTTATTGTCCATGTTTGTCATGGGCGGCTTAAGCGGTGTGACGATGGGAACAGCCCCTTTTGATATTCACATCCACGACACATATTATGTTGTCGGACATTTCCACTACGTTCTGTTTGGCGGTTCCGTGTTTGGCATTTACGCCGGCATTTATCACTGGTTCCCCAAAATGACCGGACGAATGCTGAATGAAACCTGGGGACGGATTCATTTCGCCCTCACCTTCATCGGCACTAATCTGACCTTTTTACCCATGCACGAGTTGGGTTTGCAAGGAATGCCGCGACGAGTGGCAATGTATGACCCCCAATTTATCGACCTCAATAAAATTTGTACCTATGGTTCAATTGTTTTGGGGATATCGGTAATTCCCTTTGCGATCAATATTATCTATAGTTGGCTGAAGGGACCTTTGGCTGGTGATAATCCTTGGCAAGCTTTGACCTTAGAATGGACAACTAGCTCACCACCTGCAATTGAAAACTGGGAAGTGTTGCCGGTTGTGACTCATGGCCCTTATGACTACGGTCATGGTCATAGTACTGAAGTACAGCCATCTGCAACGCCGGAAGCTACTGCTTAGTTAGTAGAGTGAGTAGTGCGATCGCACTCAAGGTGACTGCAATTTCTAGTCATTTAATTTGAGAACTCGAAACTCCAAGCTTGGAACTCGGAACTTGAGCATTATTACTCGGAACTCCAAGCTTAGAACTTGGAACTTCAAGCTTGGAACTCGAAACTCCGAGCTTGCAACTCGAAACTCCGAGCTTGCAACTCGAAACTTGAGCATTATTACTCGGAACTCCAAGCTTGGAACTCGAAACTTGAGCATTATTACTCGAAACTCCGAGATTAGAACTCGGAACTCCGAGCTTGGAACTTGAAACTCGGAATTTTGATCATTCCTGAACAAGTGAAGAGTTTGGTTAAATAAGGATTTTGGATGAAGAATGAAAATTTGCCGCTTCAGACTTCATTCTTTATTCAAGCTTCCACAACAGACAGAGTAGATAATATTGTCAAAAAATCTATGACTATAGGTACAACCACGAGCGAAGATCACAGTGTCGGACACGAAGAACATCCAGATTTAAGAGTTTGGGGACTGTTGACGTTCCTCGCCTCTGAATCCCTGATGTTTGGAGGATTTTTTGCCACTTATTTGTTTTTTCGAGGTACTACAGCCGTTTGGCCTCCAGAAGGAAGTGAAGTAGAACTACTTGTACCGACGATTAACACCATTATTTTGGTGTCTAGTAGTTTCGTCATTCACTTTGGTGATTCGGCGATTAAAAAGAATGATGTCAAGGGAATGCAACTGTGGTATGGAATTACTGCAATCATGGGGGCAATTTTCTTGGGTGGTCAGGTTTATGAGTACTCGACTTTAGCATACGGACTGACTACCAACGTCTTCGCCAACTGCTTTTATATCATGACTGGGTTCCACGGTTTGCACGTTTTTGTGGGACTGTTATTGATATTACGTGTATTGTGGCGATCGCGCCGTCCCGGTGAATATTCTGCAACCAATCATACTTTCATCGAAATGACAGAAATTTACTGGCACTTCGTAGATATTATCTGGATTGTCTTATTCACCTTAGTGTACGTTCTCACATTGTTTTAACACAAGTGAGGAGTTAGAAATTCTTAACTTCTAACTCCTCACTCCTAACTCCTAACTCCTAACTCTCAAAGAGATTATTATGCAACTTGATGCAAACAAATTATCATGGTTTCAGGTTCCAGAGGACATCAAAAATTTATTAATTCTAGCTGCACAAAAGTGGGAGAATACATCAGAATCGGAAAAGTATATTCAACAAGCTTTAGCCGAAACTGGTGAAAATACAGATGTCTTGGTAGCAGCATATAGATTTTTCTATTATAAAAATAATTATTCTCTCGCTTTGCAAACAACAGTCAAATTATTAGATAAAATTAAAGAACGAGAGAAACTTCCTGATGACTGGGAGCAACTTAAGCCTATATTAGTCAATCGCAAAGAAGACCCACAAATCCGATTGTACTTAAATGCTTATGCTGCTTCTGGACTAGTACTAGCGAATTTAGGTGAAATTGAGCAAGCAAAAGAAATCAGCACCAAAGTCAAAGAAATAGACGAGAAGAATGATTTCGGAGCCGGAATTCTCCTGGATATTTTGACACGTCCAGCAGAAGAAGATGATTAATTAGTCAATAGAAGAAAGAGTGGGGAGTGAGAGAGACAAGGAAACAAGAGGAATAAGCAATGCCCAATTCCCAATACTTCGACTGCGCTCAGTACAAGTTCCCAATTCCCAATTCCCAATTCCCAATTCCCTTTCGGTGAACAATCATGAACAATTGGTTATCTACTACATCGTATTCTTCTTACTCCCTCTTGGGAGCAGGTACTAATAGTAACTCTATCATTCCTCCTATTAACGTACCTACTAAACTTGATGTAGGTAGTCTTCCTAATGTCTCTCCGATCTTTGTCCTCCAATCTTATCACCTATCAATCTAAAAGTTATGAAAGGTAAGGATTGGCTGCTAAGGGGGGACGGTCAGTATCAAGCCTGTAGATCTGTGAGAGCATGGGATTTATTGAGAGAAAATTACCGCCTTTATCGGTTTTTAACTGAGGTGGAAGATGTTCTCAATAGCGTTGACGATGAAGCCAGTCGTCTACCAGAACTTCAGATGCTCGTAAGGCGCTTGATAGTAAATTCTTACTGGGTGCAAAGTCAATATTTAGAGCCTTCGCCCAAAACGGGAACCTCTGTTTCACTCCTATACGATGAATTGGGTTTTCCGTTGACAGTGCAAACAGTAACATTTGCGCCGGGAACCCGTTCAACCATTCATAATCATGGGACATGGGGAATAGTAGCGGTGTTAAAAGGTCAGGAAAAAAACACTTTTTGGCAACGCACCAATAGCCCAGAATTTCAGGACAAAATTGAACAGACGGGAGAGTTAACTCTATTTCCAGGAGACATTATTAGCTTTACTCCCGATGCAATTCACTGTGTAGAAGCAATGGGTGATGAACCAACCGTAACTTTTAATGTCTACGGCGAAACCGATCCGAATGAAAGATTTGAGTTTGATCCGGTTAAATATAGTGCTAAAAACTTTTAGCACCATCTGATAGGGGCGCATAGCTATGTGCCCCCAAAAACGAGTTGTATTCCACTAAGAGGTAGTTAAAATGGCAAGAGTAATTTTCTATAGCAAACCAGGCTGTAAAGGTGGTACTAAGCAAAAAGTTTTACTAACAGCTGCCGGACATGAGGTGATACCATACAATATGTTAACAGAACCTTGGACAGTTGAGCGGTTGCGTTCATTTTTTGGCGATCGCCCCGTTGCCGAATGGTTTAATCTTTCCTCCCCCAAGATAAAATCTGGTGAAATAGTTCCTGAAAAAACTGATGCCCAAACCGCTTTGCAGTTGATGCTGAAAGAACCACTGTTAATTCGCCGTCCTTTGTTAGAAATAGGCGATCGCCGTGAGGTAGGATTTGATGTCCAAAAGATTGATACTTGGATTGGCTTACAAGCTGTGGATGAATCCTTGCAAGAAATCAGCGACAAGCTTATGAACCAAGATTTGCAAAACTGCTCCCACGGTAAAGAGCATAGTCATCATCATAGTCATTAAGGTGGCTGTAAGCAGCGTAGCGAACAACATCAAAAGCAAGGCAGCTTGTAGTCATTAGACTTCTTGGATGAATTAAATAGCTCTCACCCTAAATCCCTTTCCCAAGCTTGGGAGAGGGACTTTGAAATTGGCTCTAGCCTTTAGCTAACTTGTTGTTGGATGTGTAGTAAACTTTACTACCAGTATCAGGTACAAAATGGCAGCTGACACATGAATGCCATAATGACTTCCAAATAGGTTCTTCCGATTTGTGGAAATACTCACCCATCACTGGTTTTATTGCCTCAGTTGCCTTTAGCAAATTGTAGTGAGGGATGTTAAGGAATATATGGTGAGCAACATGAGTACCGATATCGTGATGGATGTGATTAACCAAACCATAATCACGGTCAATACTAGAAATTGCGCCTTTTAGGAAAGTCCAATCTTCTCCACGATACCAGGGAAGCTCTGGCTCAGTGTGGTGTAAGAATGTCACCAAATCTAACCAAACTATGAACACAAGGTAGGGTACAGCGTAATATTTCAGCAACCACATCCAACCCCATTGGTAGGTGAGGAAACCGAGCAAACCTATCATGCCAATCAAAAGTACAGTGCTAGTAAGAACATCCCATTTTTCTGATGCTTTGAAAAGTGGACTGCCGGGCAAAAAGTGGGAGCCTTCTTTATTAGGAGAACGCTTAAACAGATATACAGGATAAGCCAATAGAAAAACATAATATCGGCCTATTTTTTGTGCTAAAGGCATATCCTTATATTGTGATTCTGTCACAGGATACCAGCTTTCATCGTTATCGATATTACCAGTATTTTTGTGATGAGTTCTGTGACTAATCCGCCAACCATGATAAGGAACAAGTATTGGTGTGTGAGAAAGATGTCCAATCAAATCATTGAGCCATTTATGCTTAGAAAAAGATTGGTGTCCGCAGTCATGTCCTACTACAAACAAAGCCCAAAACATCGTTCCTTGCATTAACCAGAAAATCGGGAAGAAAAGCCAAGAATCCAGGTAATAAGCAACTGCATAAAGCAGACCGATAATCAGGATGTCACGAAAAAAGTAAAAAAGTGATTTTGTCACATTGGGGTGAAAGCATTCAGCAGGAATTGCAGCTTTTAAATCCTGAAGAGTGAAAGGTAATTTAGTTGTATCCTCAGACGTTTCACTGCTAAGAGGATTGTTGAAACTGATGATATTTGATGGCACTGGATTCTTTTGTTGGATATAAATCGGAACTTTATTTGAGACAAAATCATCTCACCTCTAGGATGCCCACGAAACTAGCGATCGCTAACACCAAAGAAGATAATTTCTGGCAATTTCCCTAACAATTTTAGTCATTAAAAAATTGCCAGATTCTATTTAAACACAGCATGATAAACGCTCTCGTTGGTTCAAGAGCGTGAGTGTAGTCACAGTGCTATTTATCGCTCTGTATAATGTTCGTTGAAAGTCTTATAGCCAACATCAGTTGTGTATAGTTGACATTGATCTGTAATCTGCTTCATTAAAGGCCAAGAAAACTGATACTCATCATGCAGATAAGGCTCCCAATTTTCTTTGATGCTGCTGTAAGCTAGCCGCAAATTATAAGAAGGAATAGCAGTGGAGATATGATGAGGGACATGAACATTGATATCGTGGCACAAGACTTCTACCCAGCGCGGATAATCGCAATGAATAGTTCCAGATAGCTGTGCTAGAGCCTCGTTCCACTTGTTCGCTGTCGCAAAAGGAACATCTGCGGCAGTATGGTGAACAATGGTAAAAGTGCTCATCCAAAAATGGTAAATCATCCAGGGCACTAGCCAGAACTTGACAAATCCCCAGATACCAGTTGTGGCGATGAGAGTCGGGAAAGCGATCGCAGCAAACACCACTACTACAGCCACAGAAAGCTTGATACTCGATTGGTCTTTAGTTTTGAAGTTCCGCCAATCAAAATGCACCACAGCCCAATGTCCAATGGAACCTACCCACCAAAGGCGTTTACGCATGAACAGCTTAAAAGCAGATTGCCGGGTTGTATCCCAATTTTCAAACACTTCTGGTCTGATTGGATGCCAAGCGTTGTCCTCATCCAGCTTGTTGGTATGAGTATGGTGATAATTATGCTTAATGCGCCAACTGTGAAAAGGGTAAATTAACGGCATCATGAAGAAATGCCCCACCAAATCATTTACCCAACGACGTTTGGCAAAAGACCTGTGACCACAATCATGGCCAATTACAAAAAAACCTGTTAAAGCAGTGCCCGTAAAAATCCAAGCTAGGGGCAAGAGAAACCAAGGAGTGATAATCAGGCTGTAATAGCCCAAGGCGACTGCCAAGACACTCAGCAGGACTTGTGTCCAAGCTTTGCGACGGTTCTGCTGAAAACATTCCCGTGGCAGGGTTTTGACAATATCTTTGAGCCGGAAGTCGGAATTACCAGGCTCGTCACTTAGTTTCTGGCTATTAATTATTGATGTAGTCATGGACACCTAAAAAACAACAAACTCCTCCACCAAGTCACCAAAAAGCAACTTGCCGCAAAATTTCTTAATATTAGCGCTTTGGATTATAGCAATCTAACCGACACAAGCGCACCCGTAAGTAAATAGCTTTTTGAAAAGTTAGGAGTTAGAGGTGATGAGTTATGAGTTAAAAAAGCTACACATGTTAACTTTTAACTCCTAACTCCTAACCGGAGCAAGGGAAACGTCTCCAGCTTTGCTCCTAAATAATTTTTGTTGGGGCCAACTTCACATTAGTCGCCAGACCAAGTGCTTGCAGCAATTGAACTGTCATCCAAGTGAAATCGATTTCCCACCATTCCAGCCCATGACGAGCTGAGTATTGAAAAGCATGATGGTTATTATGCCAGCCTTCGCCGAAAACTAGTACGGCTACCCACCAGCAATTAGTCGATCTATCACCAGAATCATAGCTCTGATAGCCAAATTTATGAGTAGCGCTGTTCACCAACCAAGTGCAGTGGTAAACCCAGACAATGCGAACAAAAATTCCCCAAATAACAAACGGCCAGCCACCTAGAAGCAAAAGCAATACACCTAGAGCTACCTGGATCAAAATGAAATATTTTTCTAAAAACTGATAAACTGGGTCTTCGGCAATGTCTTTGGTGAAACGAGGAACATCAGCGTGAGCGGGACAGTAGTGAATCAGCCAATCCATGTGGCTCCACCAGAAGCCTTTATTAGAATCATGGGGATCAGCGTCAGTATCAGAGTTTAAATGATGAATGCGATGTGTCCCGATCCACTCAATTGGGCCTCCTTGACAGGAGAGTGTCCCAAAGAAAACCAGGAGATACTCTAGCCA
The DNA here is from genome assembly GCF_002949795.1 of Nostoc sp. 'Lobaria pulmonaria (5183) cyanobiont'. Classification (NCBI taxonomy): domain Bacteria; kingdom Bacillati; phylum Cyanobacteriota; class Cyanophyceae; order Nostocales; family Nostocaceae; genus Nostoc; species Nostoc sp. 'Lobaria pulmonaria (5183) cyanobiont'. Next base: position 4,360,650 of record NZ_CP026692.1, read on the forward strand.
CTTGGGAGTTTGAAAACTGCGGTGGGTGACAAGGCGGTGAAATCCTAGAGTCACGCCTAAACCACCAGTCACCCAGTACAGCAAGAAACCCACACCAACTGCCGTCCAGCTAAAGTTACCAGGAAGAAAGGCAAACAAAGCGCCGATGTGCAGTCCAATGAAAAATAGGGTATTAACCCAGTTGATTTGAGGTTTAGTTAAGGTAGCAATTGTCATGCAGTAACCTGAATTTGATTTTTCCAGCCTAGTCTGCGCGATCTGAAAATCCGCATATCTATAATTTTTTTTGAAAGAGGAACTGATGAACAGCTTGGAACAGCTGCGGCAAGCAGAACAGGCACTATTAGAAATTTTTTCTGGTATTGACGCTCAGGTCAAGCATAATCTAAAACGAGTGCTGGATGCCTTTCGTAATCACCGTGTAGGGGCACACCACTTCGCTGGTGTAAGTGGCTATGGTCACGATGATTTAGGACGAGAAACTTTAGATAAAGTTTTTGCCGAAGTTATGGGTGCGGAGGCGGCGGCGGTGCGAGTGCAGTTCGTTTCGGGAACTCATGCGATCGCCTGTGCTTTATTTGGTGTGCTTCGTCCTGAAGATGAAATGTTAGCAGTGGTCGGTTCTCCCTACGATACGCTTGAAGAAGTCATTGGTTTACGGGGTCAGGGTCAAGGCTCCCTTATTGAGTTTGGCATAAATTACCGCCAATTAGAGCTAACCCCAGAAGGAACTATAGATTGGCAAGCTTTAACTACTACTGTGGCTGAAAACACTCGTTTAGTCTTAATTCAGCGTTCTTGTGGCTATTCTTGGCGTCCTAGTTTGTCAATTGCCGATATTGAAAAAATCGTCCACTTAGTTAAACAGCAAAACCCAAACACCGTTTGCTTTGTAGATAACTGCTACGGCGAATTTATTGAAACCAGGGAACCTACAGCCGTAGGTGCTGATTTAATCGCTGGGTCATTGATTAAAAATCCTGGTGGCACTATTGTCAGCGCTGGGGGTTATGTCGCTGGTCGCGCCGACTTAGTGGAAGCAGCCGCCTGTCGCCTTACTGCTCCTGGTATTGGTAGTTATGGTGGTGCTACCTTTGACCAAAATCGCCTGCTGTTCCAAGGTTTGTTTCTAGCGCCGCAAATGGTAGGAGAGGCGATCAAAGGGACTTATCTTAGTGGTTATGTATTTGATAAACTCGGTTATCCAGTGAATCCTGCACCCCTGGCTCCCCGTGGGGATGTAATTCAAGCAATTAAACTCGGTTCTGCCGAAAAGCTAATTGCTTTCTGTAAAGCCATACAACAGCATTCTCCGATCGGTTCCTATCTTGACCCTGTTCCAGATGAAATGCCGGGGTATGAGAGCCAGGTAGTCATGGCTGGGGGGACATTTATTGAAGGGAGTACTTTGGAATTATCAGCGGATGGGCCAATGCGTGAGCCGTATGTCGTTTATTGCCAGGGGGGGACTCATTGGACTCATGTGGCGATCGCACTGGAGGCTGCGATCGATGCAGTTGGCAGTAATGCATAGCACATATTCTTTTAGGATATAGTGGCCAAACTGGATTGAAGCAATCCTATAAAAGACAGCACAAAAGGCTGAAGCGAATATGGTAGCGATGGAAGCGGATAGATGCGCGATTGCCCAACTACGCTCAACTGTAAATTCCTTGTTGCAGGTACGTAACTTTGCAGCGATTGTCACTGAACTTAAAGAAATCAGATCGGAAATTAGAGGCTTGAGAACCGAAAGTCAACACATTTTAGAACATTTGTTCGGTAGACAGGAGAACGGCAAGTAATGAGCGATCGCCACACCACAACTGCTGCACGTCTCAATGTTTACATCCAAGGTCAAGGATTTCCAATTTTGGGTTTACATGGTCATCCTGGTACTGGTCGTAGTCTTTCTGTCTTTACCAATCATTTATCAAAACGCTACAAAACTTTTGCCCCCGATTTACGCGGATACGGTAAAAGTCGCTACAACGGCAATTTTGACATGAATGACCATTTGACTGATTTAGAAGCGCTGCTAGACCGTTTAAAAATTGAAAAATGCCTACTATTGGGATGGTCACTTGGAGGCATTTTAGCAATGGAGATGGCATTACGTTTGCCAGAGCGCATTACTGGGCTGATTTTGGTGGCAACAGCCGCAAAACCCCGTGGCAGTCATCCTCCTATCACTTGGCAAGATAATTTATATACTGGCGTTGCTGCCCTATTGAACTATATAAAACCGAGTTGGCAATGGAATATTGAAACTTTTGGTAAGCGATCGCTTTTGGGCTACCTAATCCAACAACATACATCTATTACTTACAATTACATCGCCAAGGAAGCAGTACCAGCTTATTTGCAAACCTCTCCTGCTGCTACTCGCGCTCTTTATAGTGCAATTCAATCAGGATACAATCGGCTTCTAGATTTGCAACAAATACAATGTCCTAGTTTAGTACTTGCTGGCGAACAAGACCGCCACATCACATCTGATTCCAGCTTAGAAACTGCTCGACATCTCCCAAATTCTCAGTGGCAGTGCTATCGCAACACTGCCCATCTTTTCCCGTGGGAAGTTCCCCAGTTGGTGCTGAATGATATTGACAATTGGCTCGAAGTTCATCCGCAAGTAATTGGTAGTCAATAGTCTAAATATTTAATATTTAAAAAAATTTTGACTATTGACGAAGAAATGGAGACGGAAAATGTGGTGACGCAATGAGTGAAAAAGACGCAATAACCCCCAATAAAAGGATTTCCTGTGTCTTCATGTCTTTACATCCTCGCATCAGAGCATCTTTTTCATTCTCTGGCCTAACTTAAATTTGACCGCCAAAGGCAGGCTGTACTTTGCGGTCAAATCTTTCCCCCAAGTCGTCAGCAATTGTTAAAGTATTAGGTTTGCAGCGCTTGACATTCACAATAATTCCCTGCGCTCCTTCGAGTTCCAAATCTTCTATGTATCCTTTGCTTGCTAATGTTGCATCAGAAGAACTTAGAAATGGCCCGAAGTAATACGTGCAACGAGGATTTTGCGTCACAATCTCTACCCACCAAGCCAAGCCGAGGTAGTCGAATGTGTTAATTAACACTTCCTTGAGGTTATGCCAAATGGTTTTCATGGTTTTCGCCGATTTATAAACGTCTATAGGGTGTTAAACGATATGCTGCCTGATTATCTGTTACATTTCTTTATACTCTGTTACTGATATTTTTTCAAAGAGATTTTTTGTAATTTATCTAAGTGCAGCGTATTTAGCGATCGCTGGCGATAAATCTCATAAAGCGCCATACCCGCTGCTACAGAAGCATTCAGGCTGGGAGTCTTACCTTGTAGAGGAATCGATACTAAAAAATCACAGGAACGTTGAGTTAACATACTCAGACCTTCACCTTCTGAGCCGATTACCAAAACGATTGGGCCGGTAAAATTGACTGTATGCAAAGGTTCGCTGCCACTTGCAGCAGTACCGTAAATCCAAAAGCCAGCTTCCTTTAATTCTTCTAAGGAACGGCTGAGGTTGACAACTCTAGCTACAGCAAAATTTTCTAAAGCCCCTGCTGCGACTTTCATAACAGTGGAAGTGATCCCAGATGCCCTTCTTTGAGGAATTACCAATCCTTGAGCGCCTATTGCTTCGGCAGTGCGGATAATTGCTCCCAAGTTGTGGGGATCGGTAAGTCCGTCAGCCACAACAATTACAGCATCGGTTACAGATTTGCACTGCTCAATTAGATCGGGCAATTCGATGTAAGCGTAGGGAGCAATTTGTGCTGCCACTCCTTGGTGATTAGCCCCATTAGTCAGATGGTCTAAACGCTTGGGTTCAACCTCATCAATAACTGTGCCATTTTCCTTTGCTTGCAAGAGAAAATGGTGAAAGCTGGGATCGTACCGCAGACGGGTAGTAATCCAGAGACGGTTGAGATTGCGCTGATTTTGCAATGCACTCAATACTGGATGACGACCGTAGATGAGATCGTTATCTTCTTCTGTCAGTTGTGTAGATACAGACGGCTGGGAGAAGTTGCTATTTCGTTGTCGGGAGTTGCTATAACTGGGGTTGCTATCTATTTTCCGGGGATTGCGATTCGGATTAACAACAGAGATGGTGTTGCCATCTACTTTTTTGGGATTGTGATTCGGATTCGCAACAGAGATGGGGTTGCTATCTACTTTCCTGGGATTGCGAGTTGGATTTGCAACAGAGATAGGGTTGCTATCTACTTTTCTGGGATTGCGAGTCGGATTAGTAACAACACGCTTACCTTTAATTTTTACGGGTTGTCCCCGATTTGGTTCGCTAGAAGTCTTGACTTTTCTGGGTTTATCCTGCATTTGAGTTATGGATATAGCGTATGGTTGATCGTTCCGATTACCTCAATTTTTTGAATTTAATCTAGTGTTGTGGCTACTGCGAAATTGAGTTTTCACTCTTTTTCTAGATGAAGTATTTGCAACAGTTCGGTTAGACGTTGGTAATCGGTGATATATAAGTAGCCTATTAAAGTTTCTAGACTAGTTGCCTGTTGATAAATTTCGGGATTAAGTCGCTTAGGGCGTCCTGTTGCGGCGTTTCTACCCCGTCGGACAATTTCTAATTCGGTATCCCTGAGATGAGGAATTAGCGATCGCAAATGTAGCGCTTGTGTTTCTGCTCTGACCTGCTCCACTACCAGACGATGGTAAATTCCTGACCGCTGCAACGGCAGCAGATAGAACATTCTAACATACAACTCATAAATTGCATCCCCCAAATATGCTAAAGCACTAGGAGAAATTTGTTGCACTTGTGAGAGGGAAATCTGTTGGAATGGCCCTGTGGTTGCCAAGAGTGCTTGAGTCCAAGATAAACTCTGTTTGGGAGTTTCATCTTGTCCATCTAATAGCTCTTCCTCCTGTGACTTCACAAATAAATCATTCCTTGACGGGCTACATTTGGCAAGCATTCTTCGCAAAGACTGATTTTTCTGAAGTATGCCATGATAGTATACTTAGCAGAATCAATACTATCAAAATTACTTCCTAATTTCATCTTTTTGATTAATAGTTGGCATTTTAAATCACCCTGATGTCAACATCTATAAACCAAATTTCGCCTATTTCTTGTGGTCTGTGCCTAAGAGCGGGTAAAATTTTAGCATCAAATTCACCCTTTTACTTAGTAGCATTGCCATGCTTACTGAGTAAACGACAACTTTTAACTATACAGCATCGAGTCAAGTCTATTTATAAACAAATCTGCTGGCTTTGTATTTCTTACAAATATCTCAGACTTGATTATTTATCCAATATTCTAGCTAACGCTTACACACCCAATTTTGGCTGTGTATATCTTTAGTTATTACTCAACTTTAAACATAATAGCTTAACTGGCTTTATGCCTCTCCCACAAGGAGAGAGGTTTTCTGCCAGAAGTTTTAAAAATTAAGCTATCCGATATTGAATCTGGATAGCTAAATTTAACTCTCAGGTCGAGCAATCAAGACTACTTGACGTTTTCTAGAGCGTCTTCAACTGATTTTTGCAGGGAGAGAAACTTCTCTAGGCGAACAAGCTTGACCGTTTGAGTTACGCGGGCATTTGTAACAATTTGCAAAGTGCCATCGGCAGTTTGAGCCTGCTTGGCTAGCTGCACCAGAGCACCCAAGCCAGAGCTATCAACAAAGTCAATTTGTGAGAGATCCAAAATAATGTGCTTAGGACCCTCGTCTATCTTGCTGCCAAGTGTCTTGCGAAATGTCGGCTCAGAAAAAGCATCTAACAAACCTGTGAGGCGGAATAGCTGACAGTTATCCCGGACTTCACGAGTGCCCCTCAGGCTAACGGTTAGATTCAGTGGCTCAGCAATAATTCCCTCCTCATGAGTTAAAGTGAACGCTCAAGTATAGATGGTTTTTGAGCAAATTGTCTACAATCTGTTGGAATAGGGGATTGGCTACTGGATAATAGTCATTGGAAAACTTTTCCCAGTCCCTAGTCCCCGATCCCCCATTTGCATTTTGCTATTTTTATTTAATCTCAGATGCGGCAACTTGACTCTTGCTTTTTGCTCCAATTCCAAATTAAAAATGCATAGTTCAAAAAGAAATCTTTCATTTTGAATTTTTTATTTTTAATTTGGAATTCCCTGGAGGGGTTGACGTGCTGTTCGCATGGCTTGAACAAATTGCTTAAACAAGTAATCAGCATCGTGAGGGCCAGGACTAGCTTCTGGGTGATACTGTACGGAGAACACAGGTAGAGATTTGTGACGTACCCCGGCAATGGTGCGATCGTTTAAGTTTAGGTGGCTGATTTCTACAACTGCTGTCGGTAAAGAATCTGGGTCAATAGCAAAACTATGATTTTGGCTGGTGATTTCTACCCGTTGTTGTAAGCCGGCAGGCTGATTCAAACCGCGATGACCAAATTTGAGTTTATAGGTTTCTGCCCCTAGTGCATGACCTAAAATTTGGTGTCCCATACAAATACCAAAGATGGGTTTTTCACTTAACAGGAGTGCTTTGGCAGTTGCAATCCCTTCGGTGACGGTAGCAGGGTCGCCAGGCCCATTAGAAAGAAACACACCATCTGGATTGTATTTGAGAATTTCCTCTGGTGGTGTATCAGCGGGTACAACAATTACCCGGCAACCATAACTTACTAAGCGACGTAAGATATTACGTTTAACGCCAAAGTCAAGGGCAACAACGGTAAAGGCTTCCTCAAGATTTTCTCTAGCCTCAGAGTTAAATTCCCAAGCTGGAATTGTGGGATCAGACCATTCATAAGCCGTTGAGGTGGTAACTTCACGAACCAGATTCAATCCTGCCATGTTCGGGGCTGCCTGTACCTGTTCTAACAACTCCCCTTCATCGAGAATGGTTGTAGAAATGCCACCGTTCATCGCTCCGAACATCCGAATTTTGCGGGTGAGGGCACGGGTATCAATGCCGTAGATCCCTGGTATTTGGTTTTGTTTGAAGTAGTCAGGTAAAGATTGTGTCGATCGCCAGTTACTTGGATGGTGACAAATATTGCGAGCGATCGCACCCCGGACTTGGGGCCCATCTGATTCTTCATCTTCGGGATTGACGCCAGTATTCCCCAATTCAGGATAGGTAAAAATCACAATCTGACCGCGGTAACTAGGATCGGTCAGGACTTCTTGATAGCCGGTCATGCCAGTGTTGAACACCACTTCTCCGATCGCGGTACCCGTCGCACCAAAAGACCAACCGCGATAAGTGGTTCCATCTGCTAGGACAAGTAAAGCTGGTATTGAGTCAGTCAGGGGCATAGGTGATAGGATTGGGGATTGGGCATGGGGCATGGGGCACTTGTACTGAGCGAAGTCGAAGTTTTGGGCATTGGGAAAACTCTTATCGCCTATTCCCTATTCCCCATTGCTTAATACTGCGATTGTTAATTATCCCATGAGTTGAGCAATTGGGAGTTTTTAAGATAGTTAATTAAAATTAAAAGGGAATTAAAGTAGCGGGAGTGGATTTGACAAAGCTTGGGCAGTTAAAATTAATTATGCTTCAGTCTTTTTTATCCCGTGCAACCCTAATTTTTGTATCAAGCACTCTAGCGGTTTTGTGCGTTGCCTGTAGTGAAGACAAACTGAACACCGCTACTGGTGGCGATGAGCAACCTACGCCAATTGGGGATCTAGCACCAGTCAAGCCTAGCGTTGAATCAGTAAGACCAGCAGCTACCCCAGAAGCGCAGCCGCTAGATCCGTTTGAAACTGAACCAAGTCTTTTTGAGATCGGACGAGACAAAGCTGTTGGCGCTTGGAGTATCAGCCAATCGGCTCAATCCCCAGATGATTGGAAATTGGTGGCGAGTCAGTACCAAGATGCGATCGCCCTGATGCAAAGAGTACGGCGACAAAGCCCAGAATTTGCGATCGCTCAAACCAAAATCACGGAATATCGCCGCCAAGTTAGATATGCCCAACAGCTAGCTAATCCTCGCCCTATTGCTGTTAGAGTACCTCATAAAATAGTAGTTGTTGCTCCCCACAGAGAAACTATACCAAAGTTCACCTTACCTCCACGAGAAACAAAACCGTTATCACCAGAGCCAAGTTTGCCCTCATCAGCAGTGGTGATTCCCGATGAAGCAGTATTTGCAGCCCCGATAAAAAGGCGAATTGGTGGTACGCCGATTGTGGAAGTTACCTTCAATGGCCAGCAACAATTTGAGATGATTGTGGATACGGGAGCAAGTGGTACTGTAATTACCCAACAGATGGCTAATGCTTTGGGAATCGTCACAGTGGGAAAAGCTAAGGCAAACACCGCAAGTTCTAGAGCTGTAGAATTTCCTGTGGGCTATGTTAATTCGATGGCAGTTGGCGGGGTAATAGTGAAAAAAATACCAGTAGCGATCGCAGGTGCGGAATTAGAAACTGGACTTCTAGGACATGACTTTTTTGGCAACTACGATGTCACCATTAAGCGTAATGTCATAGAATTTCGCCCGCAATTGCGATCGCAAATCAATTCCCCAGAAACTCAACTAACTGCTCCAACTTCGTCCAAGCTGCCCCACTTTGTAGGATATCCTTAGCGATTTTAATACCCTCGGCGTGATCAAGGAAGGCGATCTTACTCGCTACTTGCAGCGCCAACGAAGCATTTAAGGCAACTGCATCCTGTTGTGCCTGAGTTCCCTTACCTTGGAGTACCGCCTTGAGAATTAGTGCATTCTCTTGGACATCTCCACCCCGAAGCATACCTATGGAAGCAGGCGTTAAATCCAAATCTAGGGGATTAATGGTAGTTAACTGCACTTCTCCCTCTGATAACACCGCTAAGTCAGTTTCATCTCCTAACCCAGCCTCATCAAGTTTTTCTCGCCCATGCAGCACAATCGCCTTTTCCTTGCCCAAATTCTGTAAAGCTTCAGCAACAGTTGCCAAAAGTTTGGGAGTAAATAAGCCCACCACTTGCCCAGTTGGACGCAAAGGATTTACTAACGGCCCGAGCAAATTAAAAATTGTTCGCACTTTCAAAGTCCGCCGTAATGACGCAACCGCCTTGAGTGCTGGATGCCAACCAGGGGCAAACAAGAAAGTGATCCCGACTTCTTGTAGTGCTGCTTCTACTTTTTCACTAGAGGCACTTAAGTTTACACCCAAGGCTTCCAATACGTCTGCACTTCCTGTAAGACTTGACGCGGAACGATTACCGTGTTTGGCGACAGGTACACCAGATGCAGCAGCAACAAAAGCAACTGCTGTAGAAATATTAAAGGTTGATGACCCATCTCCACCAGTGCCACAGGTATCTATTACAGTGGTGAGTGGTGAGTGGTGAGTGCTGAGTGGCGAACATTGTGATTGTAATACTTCAGCCATGCCGGTCAACTCGTCGGCAGAAATGCCTCTAAAGTTCAGCGCTGTTAATATAGCCCCTGATAACTCTGGGGGAACCGCTTCACTGAGCCAACCTTGCATCAATTCAGCAGATTGAGTACGGGATAAAGATTGGCCATCTATTAATTGTTGCAGCAGGACATACCAGCCAGCAGAGGATTCTTGAGCAGGGATTGGGGAAGTTGTCATAGCTAAGATTTGTATGTTGTAGCTATATTGAGAGCTATGGGGTTATCCTACCGGAAAATTGGAAGCTATCAAAGTTAGGTTTAAATCTCAAGGCTTAATTGCAAAGCTGGATTAGCAAGATTCTGAACTTGTAATTTTTTTTCCAAATAAAGTTTAACTTCGTAGTTAGTAATGAATAACTCTTTTCCTTTAGCCGCACCACTCTGCTTATAGTTATTCATCCCATACTGTAATTCCCACTCTGAAATATTAGCCCATTGAAAATTTTCTCGAATTTGCTGTGAGTTGTCGTAGGTAATTAACCAGCGATGATGACATTGTTGCAAAATTTGAGCAAATCTATGATCTTCAAAAGAGGTGTGCAAATCACCATCTTTACCATATAGCTTTGATTTTTTAGCGCTAAAATATGGTGGATCTAAAAACAAAAATACATCTTCTCCTTCTGGTTTTAATAGATGGCTGTAATCTAAATTAGTAATTTGGACGTTTTTTGATAAGATATTTTCTAACTTTTCAAGTCGTTCTATTGAAGAATCAGTAAATCTTTTATGAAAAGCTTCTTGGGAAAAACCACCTGATTCTACAGTTCCAGAAAAAGTAATTCTATTCAGTACGAAAAAGCGAATGGCTCTTTCTAGATCAGATAAATTATTGACATCTATACTAGTCAATTCTGAAAACAATAATTTCCCATCTGTATACTTTACTTTAATATATCGAATTTCTTTAACTAACTGAACTAGATCAGATTGGGCAAACTTCCAGAATAAGAAGAGTTCGCGGTTTAAATCGTTAATCCAAATTTTTAGATCGGGAAACTTTTGTCTTAAATAAATGAATACAGAACCACCACCCACAAAAGGTTCTCGAAATTCCGAAAAGCTCTCTGGCAAGTATTCAACTATTTCATTTATTGCTTTTGACTTACCACCAGGATATCGTAGAGGGCTTTTGATAATCATTTACGGACACATTTATTTTAAAACTGATACTTGTTTAGTGCTTGTATCAGCTACATTTTCTGGAAAACTATCCCAAGTTCTTCCATCAAGTTCTCTGCCATATTTTTTCTTTTGAACGCCTCCCCATTGTTTAAAGAAAAATGGCACATTAGCTTGGATACACTGCTCTCTAATATCTCTTACCCATTCAATGTTCATAGGACGAGCACCTACACCAGATTCTCCACCAACAATAATCCAATGTAGATCATCTAAACACAGCGTTAAAGAACCTAAAAGAGGCTCACAAGATAAAAATCTAGTTTTTGCAGGAATCTCTTTTAAAATTTCACTTCTCCATAGCCAAGCTTGAGATTCAATACTTACTCCAGCCCAAACATTAGGAGGCCACTCTTTTATGCAGTTAGCTATTTTAAGCATCCTTTGTGGACGTTTAGTTAATACCTGAAACTGATGCCAACTAGCTTCTTTCATAACATGAAAGACATCCTTAATAAATTCTTCTGAAATATCATCAAGGAATAAATCACTCATAGAATTAACAAAAATTAGCCGAGGTTTTTTCCATGAAAGAGGCATTCTTAGTCTTTCATTCCAAGTTTTTACATCAAAACCTTGTTCGTAGGGATGACCAGCAACACCTCGCCACCGTTCTGCAAAACGTTCTGCATAACAATTGTGACAACCAGGACTAATTTTATGACAGCCAGTGGTAGGATTCCATGTAGCTTCTGTCCATTCTATTGTTGAAGATACTGACATAGAATTTTACTTTTCAATTAAACTAGCTTTACTATATTAGTATTATTGTACTGCTCTGACGTAATTATCCAAAGTTAAATTACCTTTTGCGCCCAATTCTTTAGCTTCTATGATATTTTTTTTATGAAACTCCAGTAAAATTTCTCTATACTTAGGTCTACTTAAATAACCTAGTTTACCAATTTTAAGAATAATAAGACTTATTAAGTCTTTCAAAGTTATCCAATCTTGATTATTCCTTCGTAAAATTTCAATAATTTCAGGTCTAATTATTTCAACTCGCTCATCATTTTCGCGCTTCCATGATTGAGTCATAAATTTATGATTTTTTCCAGTTTTGTCATCTTCAAAGAAAAGTAACCTATTTTCTTCACAAAAAAATTCGTTTAAAAATTCACCAAAAGCTTTCCTTGGATGGTTGCTACCAACTACAATATTGTACTGCGGTCTAGAATCATTGTATGTCTCCTTTATTTCAAAACTAGCCACTCCTTTAAAACTACTTTCTTTTTGAAGCCTAGACTTAAAGTAATCAAGCGCCCACCTTTCAAATTTTTGTTTTTGCTCTTGATCTTGGCATTCTAGCCACTTGCGTTTCCAGTCTAAATCAGAATTATGACCTAATAAGTTAGTTAAATTTTGTGTATATGTTTCGGCAGTTTTCTGATCTTTGTAATTTTTATAGCTTGTTTTATATAAACCTGCATGACGGGCTACTGCGCGGTTATGAAACAGTAAAAATAATTCTCCTTTATATTTACTGACGTAATCGGCAATAGAACATATTTGCTCAAAAGTTACTCCCTTAACTCCAAAGGCATCTAGAAAAAATAACGTTGGGTATTTGTCCAATTCATTCATGATTTGAGTCAACGCTTTGTCAAATCTTTGAGGGTCATAAACTTTATAGGACAATCCTTCACCTATTAAATTACAATTACTCTTAAGTTCTTGGTTAAGGTCTTTATCTTCCTCAGTAAAAAAACATCTTAAAGTAACACGTTCTTCAAGACCGAATATCTTAGCACATTTAAGAGCTATCAAAGGCGAACCGTCAGTATCCAAAAGTTCAGTGTTATATCTCTGCCAAAACTTCGATTGATCTACAAAGTTTTCAATACCAATACCTTCATCATATTTGCCTGCTCCTGCAAAACCATCAACATAGTTAATATACATAGATTGATAGGATTTGCTGCCGCCCAAATTATAGCAATGAGCCTGTATATATTTCAGCATTATCCTATGTTTTGCTGCTGACCAGGGTCTTTTACGAGCAAAAAATTTATTTAAATCTTCTGGTTGCTGATCAAATAGAGATAATTGTTTTACTGACATTGCTGAACCTTATGAAGTAACAAAATATCTAATCTCATATCTTGCACCTGATAAAAACTCTCAGTATTAGTCAATAACAAGAAAATAAAAGTAACATCTAAAAATTGAGCTTCTACGTTTTGCATTAGTATAATAAACTACATTTAGTATCAAAATATATACAAATGACATATACAAAGATGGGAATAATGTCATCTGCATAAAGATATTTTTATATGTTCGTAAAAAATGAGAGAAAAGGGCGTAGATAACATAAATAACAGCAAGAAATATGGAAACCATTCTTGCCCACGCCCATACCCTAATGTATACGATTCTGGCATTGATGCCTAGCCGTTATCAATGAGACAACTTGGAAGCAATGTTAGGGCTGTTTCTAGCAGCAGACGGAAAACCTTTGCCACACTACAGTAAATCCAAATCTGAAAGTGCTTTAAGTAGATTTTTGAATACCTATAAATGGCCTACTCGCAAGCTAATTCGCCATCTTCGCCAACAGGCAATTGAGCAAGTTAACAGTCATTGTCCATTGGGAAGAAAAGCGTTTCTACAAGTAATAATTGACCTGACAACTTTAGAGAAATGTGGTCAATTTAAAGCATTTAAAAATCTAATAACCGTTTACAACGGGAAACGAGGCTTGCATATAGTAGTTTTATATTTGGTAGTTGGACAATGGCGTATACCCTGGAATTTTCGTGTCTGGAGAGGTAAAGGGACGGCTAGTCCGTCTCAAATAGCATTACGAATGGTACGTCATTTACCCAAAGATTTAACCAAACGATTTCGGGTAAAAATTCTCGCTGATACTGCTTTTGGTACTAAGGATTTTATCAACAATCTTCGGAAACTAAAATATCATGCTGTTATTGGTATTGGTTGTAATCGCAAGTTGGTTAATGGTTATCCAGTTAAACTTCTACATCGTCGAGGACAACAAGTCCGACTTGTTGGATTAGATTTCCCTGTTACTCTTTCTTGGTATTACTTCAAACGCGATAATGGTCAGTTTGTTAAAAGATATGTTATCTCTACACAACCTCTTAAAGCCAGTACTATTTCCTGGTGGGGTAAACGCCGTTGGAAAATTGAAGGTTGGTTTAAAACTGCTAAATATCGCTTTGGTTTAGATAGATTTGGACAAGGTACTCTTTTAGGAATTTATCGTTGGTTAGTCTTGTCTATTACTGCCTATTTATTAGCATATTGGACGTATCTTTCATCCTGTTTCCCTGATTCTTTAGACTGGGGTCAAGCTGCTTTCCTTGCACTATCTACTTTTTTACCTCATTTAGTCTTGTCTTTATTGCTACTAGACATTGAACGGCTTCGGCCCTTAGCACTTAGTCATGGAATTGACATTACTATTTCCAGGTGCAAGATATGAGTAATGGCTTTGCACTAGGTTAGCAAATACAGGCAACGTTGGTAAAAATTGCAACAACTCTCCAAAAATTACTGTACCAATCTGCTGAATGGTGCGAGCGCAAACCTATTAAGAAACTACGTAACCGTAATATATAGTCACTAACTAAATTTTCTCTTGAGTTTATGTTGCATTTTCGTAAAAGTCTGTTACATTACTTGACAGGCAGTTATAACTGTTACAACACAAAAGCTCAGAGTATTATTTATGGCAAATGTTAAGAAGACTACGCCTTCGGTTTCAGAAGATCCTAATGCTTTGCGCTGGGGCTTCACTCCTCAGAGCGAAAACTGGAATGGTCGTTTTGCAATGATTGGTTTTTTATCTGCTGTTGCGCTTGAAGTGTTTTCTGGTCAAGGGATTTTACACTTCTGGGGCATCCTTTAGATTTAAACGTTTTTACCTTCATTAGATTATGAGGCAAGGCGGAGATTAGTAAAATTGTCTGTTTTGCCTCGTAATCTCAAGAATTAAAAAACTTGCCAGCAACTACCTTGATGAACGAAATATTACACGACCTGGAGATTCTTCTTGATTAATTCGCGCATATACTCGAAGACAAGTTAAGACTTCGCCAGGAATACCACCACAGTCTAGTTGTAAGTCATCCTTGGATAAAGCACAGATATCTGCATAAAGTCCCGATAATTGACGAATTCGCACTTCATTACCTGCATTAATAGCTTCATCAGCGATTTTCTTCAGGATACGCCGTGATTCATGTTGTAGCTTTCCCCACCAAGAATAGCGTTCAGCAGGTGGTACAAAGATTAGGGAATGTATTGCTTCGTCCATGTCAATCCAGGCACGCAGAATTGACAGAGTATCAGTATTTTTCTCAGCTTTTTGAATGCGTTGGAAGCGATCGCTTAAAGCATCAATATATTGATCGCGCTGTTCTGGTTTGGAGTGTAAGGAAATAACATCGAAGCTAAAAACGCTCTTTAAAGCATGATGTAAATCTGGGTCTATTTCGATAAAATTCATATATAAAAATAGGAATGCCGCTGGTAAATCAGATGCATTCCCTTGAGTAACTAAATGATTTGAAAGTGGTTGTTGATACAAGCTCAATCCTTGAGTTTGAACAGTACCACTAAGACCGGGGTAGATAATTTCATTACGAATAAAGGGAAGCTGAAAGAGGTTAGAATGATCTGCGATCGCACCAACCTCTTGAGCTAAATCTAAGGTGCGCGATCGCCAAGTTGCAGCTAAATCCTCTGGTACCCGTAGCAGTTTACGTTGAATTTCATTCCATAAATCTGAGTCTGTTTGGCTTTGCAGTTGGGAATTACCCAGATAATAACTGAGTTCTGAGTCAGAATCGAAAGCTTCTCGGAGGTGACTTAGTTTTAACTCATCTAGCGCATCTTCCCAACCAGTATTTTGCTGTGGCGGTGTAGGTTGCAACAGGCTATGAAGTTCTTGCAGCACCTGATCGCATATTTTAGATCCTGGATCTAGTGGTAATTCTGTGCGAGCCTGATTTAAAGTAGCCTTTATTCCATACAAACTAAACCGCAGTAATTGGGCTAACTCTGAGTTTTCTATCTCTAATAATTGACGCAAGTGCTGCATGAATATCACTTCCAAATATTACCTGTATGTGATTCGTAGCAAATTAAGCTTGGCAAACCTCTGCGCCACTTTTTGTTTAAAAATATTAATTTTTTCAACGCAGAGAAACGCAAAGGTTTAATGCAAGAGTTAATGTATGCCGCAAAAGGGATCACGTTCTTTATCAACTTCATTAGGTTGCAACTCTAATTCAGCACGATAAACGCATCCTTCTTGCATCAAGCATTCTTGATTTTGTGATGTCCAGTAAGGCACTTCGCCAGCGTGCATCCTTAGAATACCTCGATCGTCGAGAGTTACACGATATTGGCAAGGGTAATCTGTGGTTACATCTGGTTTACTGAGTGCGCCAATTCGTATCCATTTTTTGCTGTTGGTTTCAGCATCTGTTTGATAAACATAGAAAGTGTGCTGTCCAGTTTGCGGAAAGGGAGGTAAAGGATTACTAATTAAGCCAATTCCTGGTTGCGTCACCCCATCGCGTAAATAGTGAAATTTATGAAACGTTTTACTACCATCATTTCCGACTTCAAATACAAGATGATAGGCATCTGGTTGATCGACAGTTGCTGACTCAATAACATTAACGGCAATATCACCATCATTTAAATCTTTATTGAAGCCTTCTACAGCAATATTCCAGTTTAATTGACCATCAGCAAATAGCGCTGAAGTTTCTGAAACTACCGATTCTAAATCGATACCAGAAATATCAATCAAATAATGGGGATTTCCTTGACAAAGCAATACGTTAAATTCGAGGGTTTGGTCAATCTCAAACTGGACTTTGATTTTTTTCAGAAATTCTACTTCTGGTATTTCCAGTTGATTCATCAGGTTTTTACCGTCAAAGCTTCCCCAAAGTCGTAAATCTCCTTCTTCGTAATCCTGACGGTAGATAATATTAGTCAATTGTATGCCTTGCCAGTGAGTACGAACTTTAGCAACAGTTTCCCCAGGTGCGAGTTGATAGAGTTCTTGTCCAGCTTTGAATATAGTTAGTAAATCGTTGCTTTGGGTTTTGCGTTTGAAGTTGCAGGGTAAATAATAAAACAGGTTTTTAACATCAATTTCTAGCTGGTTGGCTCCCTTACGCAGCAAGCTTTTAGACTCTTCTGGATCGAATCTCAATCTTCGTAGCTTTTCGGCATAGCAAGCACCGGCGGAGGTGGCTAGCTTGGTAAATTCCAACACAAAGGTAATCCGTTCTGGATTCCAGACAAAATATGGAGACTTACTAAATTCTTGATAAATTTGGCGCTGCACTATGTCTAAATTACAAGTTTTACCAGACAAAATTAACCAATCAACTTTTTGGGAATTCCAAGAATCTTTGGTGAGATCATCGCGACGCAAACGACTTTCCATTAATCCTTTGGCAATCCCGATCGCTTCTTTAATTCCCGAAGCGGCGGCTCGTTCAAATTGCTGGTTATCTAAGGTGACGCAGATGTTATTTGGATCTTTGACTTGCAATTTAATGGCGCTTTGGGTGAGCAATTCGGAAATTTGCTGCTCAGAAAGTGTGAAGGTTAATAGAGAATTATCTGCTGTTGACTTTTGCCCCAGTTTAAGTTTAGCTGCTTCTGCATGTTCCCAGAGAATATAAAAAGATTGCAGACGTTGAGGTGCTTGTTGCCAACGAGTCGGCAATACTTTCTCGGCAGTATCTAGGGCATCTTTGTAAGCAATATCGCCTTCTGGATTCTCTCTATCCAGACATTTTAAAAGACTGCCAGTTTTAAATTTGCCTTGTTCTAAAAAGCGCTCGTTTAATTCTGAGTTAATTAAATCTTCTAGCTTTTCGTTTTCTAGATCGCCGATTGTTACTGCTGTCAACAAAAAGTCTGCGATCGCAACTTTTAATAATCTCAATATTCGCAGTGTAATTAACTCCCCGCCTAACTGTAAATGACCAGATGAACCTAAGAGTTTGGGGGTAAGTTTATAATAACGTCCTCCTAAACCACGTTCTTCATAATCAGCAAAAGCTGGGGTTTTGTCTTCCAAAGTCAGTTCAATTAAAGCTAAGTCTGTGGTTCCGCCGCCAATATCCAAGACGAGGACATTTTGTGACCATTTGTTTCCTACTTGGCGACAACGGGTTTTGAATGACTCAATCCCAATGTTGAGATTACCGCCAAATTCTCGCCATAAAAAGAATATTGCCACAGAAACGGCTTCATCATAAGCAGTTTGCACATCATCGATTCCTAACTGCTCAACCAATTCTCTAACTTCCTTGCGAACAACTGGTGGGGCGACTGTTGGGTAGGTGACAACTGCTGTTAAAAAATCTCCTTCAGAAAACCTGCGTCGTGCGTGTTGGCGGTAGTCTTCAGTTAACTCGATTAAATGCGCCCAAGCAGATTGGATCAGTTGGTTGGCGGTAATTGTTTCTTCTTCGCCATCCAAAATAATAGAAAACGATCGCTCCTGACCAAAATAGCGTTTAGGTGAATGGTGAAACCTGCTGATAATTTCCTTTAAAGAACCGCTTGTACCTTGAGCGATCGCTTTTTTTCTGTTATCTCTAGCTTCCCTTCCCATCCGCAGTTTTAAATCCCCTAAGTGGGAAATTTCCGACTCGCTGGGAATTTCCGTATCGCGGCGATCGATATCCAGCACAACTGGGATCAGATTTTGCGACTCTAGGGTAGGGACGCGGAACACCTCATGATAAATTTGGTAAAGTTTTTTGCTGACAGCCCGGCGGAATCTCTCGCTGTTTCCTAAAGAAAGTTCAATTTGGCGAATTGCTTCTAAAAATCGCTCTTTATTATCACTTTCAAATACTTCACTCAATCTTCTTGGTTCTATCTCCAGATTTTTGCTAATTTCTACGATGAACTTTTCCCAATCATCAGCGCTGACATCTGGTAAAGCGACTGAGGCGGGAGAACTTAACCATTGTGATAAGCGATCGCGCAACCGCATTTCTTGTTCTTTGGGTAAAATTTCTGCGATCGGTACTTCAATTGGATCGAAGAGTGTAACTGTAGAGTTCGACGTGCCAAAATCTAAAGCAAACCATCCCGGAAATCTTTTTTGTTGTTTCTCACTTGGTTCTCGATCGCTATATTTGTTGAGTTGAAAAGGGTTCATTATAGTATCACTTTCTATTGTTTGTCTTACAGCTGGCTAAAAACTGTAATGTTGTATCATAAAATTACAAATTTAGAGAATCCTTGTGGTAAAGACTTTTCATCTTTGGTCTTGTACCACTGATTCTCTTTAGCACTAGCTTTTTTATTTGGTGCGATATCTACGGCTGGCTATACCTACGCTTTTATATAGAAAGGACGTAGGTATAGCCCAAACTAGGCATCGCTATGAAAATTACGGTAGTTATTGAGTTGATGTTAAAGATTCTTGCTCAGTTGCAAGTCTTACTTGTTCGACTTGTTTGATAGTTAAATCAAGTTACTGGGCAACCTCTTCTATAGAAATACCATAAGCTAAGAATCAAGGTATAAGTTCAAGTTTTGCTTGTTCTCGTCCTTTTTCTCGTATTTCTTCTAGTGCTTGTTTTAGTCCTTCTTCTTTAGCTTCTTGATAAACCCTAGTTTCTTGTAACTTAATTTCAAACATCGCCTCTACCTCTTCACTATTTAAGTTTGCAAATTTATAATCAGTAATTGTTGTGATTACTCAGCTGCAAGCCTTATTTGTTCTATGGTTAAATTAAGTAATTGGGCAACATCTCCCATCGACATACCACTAGCTAATAACTGAGGTACAAGTTCAAGTTTTGCTAGTTCTCGTCCTTGTTGTAGTCCTTGCTGTAGCCCTTGTTGTAGCCCTTGTTGTAGTCCTAGTTCTAATCCCTCTTGTTTAGCTTCTTGATAAACCCTAGTTTCTTCTAACTTAACTCCTAACATTGCCTCTACCTCTTCACGACTTAAGTTTGCAAATTTATAAACTGCGATTGTTGTGATTACATCTATTATCTCCTTCTTAGCCAAGACAGTTATCTGTTCTAGTTGCACCCGCTCAATTAAACGTTTCGCTTCTTGAACCATTTGAGTCTCTGAGGCAATAGTCAACTGCATCAAACTGATACCTACTTTTTGCTCATCAGGACTACCTAACTCATCTAAATAAATCCGTTGTACTTGGGAACTATTCAGTAACGATCTATGAATAGTGGTGTTTTCTGGTTCCAAGCTGCGAGATTGTAAAATAATTACCCCGTACCAGTCATCGTAAAGCAACGGATTACGATACATATACAGCATGGATTCGGAGAAAAAGCGATGGTACAGTAACTCATCTCTTTGGAATTGTACCTCAGCAAAAAAGATCGTCTGAGATGTTGCATCCGGTGGAGGTAAAAATACCCCATCAATCCGAAATGTTGGTTCTTTAACTTCAACTGATTCAAAGCGATAACTAGCAGCTTCTGTTGGTGGCTGTTCTACTAACTCGAAAAACAATCCTGGGACACGCTTGAAAATTGTATAAAAAATCGCATCACGTCTCACAAATACATCCTCATATCTCTACGCGATCGCGTCATCTCAAATCAAAATCATCTGAGTGAGAAACTGCGGCGATTTCTGAAATAATTTGCAACCAAGTAGGAATTTGGATCTCAGATGGCAATTCTCCAGCTGCCAAATATCTTAGCAACGTTTCTTTTTTTGAAAGGTTTTGCAGACTAGGAATAATTTGATCCAAAATGCCTTTTAGTTCGGAATTAATTTGCTGATTAACTTCACTAACATACTGCACAAGATGGAGACTGGCGCTAGCAGTAATTTCATCTCGCAGTCGCAGTACTAAAAGTTGGTGATTAGTCGATCTGGGTAAGCCTTGGCTTTTCTCTGGTGCCCAATCAAATATTTGACCAACGTTGTGTTTTTCGTCTTGACGTGCTAAAGGAAAAATAATTTCAGGTGCAACAGTTTTGTCTTTACTAGTAATTTCCGAGATAATTGCTTCTTTCCATTCGTTAGGGTCGCATCCTAATAATAATTTGTAAAATAGATCGGCATCTTCAAAACCAAATTTTTCTTCGATTTCTTGTTCCATTTCTGGGTGGAAAAATGCCTGCAATTGTTCGCGTTCTGGGGCGATATAATTTGATAATTGGTTCAATAAATCTACTACTGCTTGCTGAATGCGATCGCGGGCAAAATCTTCTACTTCTTTAACGGTTTTCTCAAATACTGGATAAAAATCATCACTCTTAGTTGGAAGGGAAGTATTTACGCGGTTTCCTCGATCGAATAATTTTCCAGCTGCACCTTTAGATTCTGCCAGAGCGATCGCTCCATTATTGGCTTTGTTGAAGAGTAAAGTCCACTGGTTCCAATTAAGGATTCTAAAGGTGAGTTCGTCTTTAACTACATCGCTGACAACAACACCGCGTCGGTCTTTGAGTGGTTCTTTCCCGATATCTTTTTGAAAATTTCTGTAGATTTTATCTAAGCTTTCGACCACAAAACGCAATTCGATAAAAGCGGGACTATCGCCTGTGGGGATACCTTGCTCGTGAATTTCATCTATAATGTCTTTTAAGTGATCTTGTTGCTGACTCACCACATCAGCAGCTCTTTTGGTATCTTCATGCAGTTGCTTCAAACCATGAGTAGCTACGTGAGTTTGAATCACTTCCCGCAGCTTACTAAGTCCCCCATCTTGAACAAAGTAACCCAACTGTCTGCCCAAATAGCTACGGGTATCAGATTCTAGCAGATGTTTACTTAATAGCTCCCATTTATCTTGTAGCCGTTTAGACCGATCTAGGTAATCAGGATAGTCTAAGTTAGCCAAAAACTCTGGTGAACCGGCTTTCACGCTACTAGAACGTTTTGCTAATTCAGCCAATCCCAACAGTGGCGACAGTAAAACGATGCGGTCTTTTTGGGTTGTAAACGCTTGTGCACCATCAATGGTAGTTTGCAGAACTTTGAGTTTTTGAAGAACCGTTTCTTCCTGCAAATATGAGCTATCTTCAATCAATTGGTCAAGTTCTCTTTCGCCACCCTCGCTATCTAGAGGTAGTTGATCGAAACGACCCACACCGACGAGAATTAAATCTTTCAGGTCTTGTCCCGGTCGCTGCTGCTGCATCATGGTGAAGATTTTATTGGCGCGATCGCTTCCAGGAGATTTACCATTTAGCAATACCAAAATTGTCTGTACTTCTGCCAATTCTTGCAGTGACAAAAAGGTATCTCTAGCCCCCGAATTAGCAGCCCCCAATCCCGGAAAGTCGATGAGAATAAATTTAGCTGCATCTGCAAAATCCCAAATTTCCCGTGAGATTTTTACATCGATATCTACGCGGCGGATCAGTGGGAAACTGTTTTGCAATAACTTTGTTGGTAGCCGCTGGGGTGGACTTGGTAATCGGATATGCGCTGGAGGTAAATCCTCAAATTTCAGAGTTTGGATTGCCATTGGCTGTTCGACTAGCTGTAATCCCTCACGAGCGGTGGTAGCATCAATCTGGTAGTGCCCACCACACATAACTTCCCCATAAGCTTGATAAGCCCGTAGGAATAGTACCAACTCCCTCAGTAAATAACGTAGCTCTAAATTGTTACTGCTATTCCATGCTTCTTCACACCAGCTAATAATATCTGTGCCAGAATTGAGTTTCGATACTGGTATAGGAGGAAGCCCTGCTGCTGTTGTTCGTTTATTGGCTTCCCCCAGCATGAAGCGTAGACACTCATGTACTCCTTCATGAGAAAGATAATTGACCGTAAAATTACTTAACTGAGTAGTTACAAACTCGTTTTGTGGGAGAATATGTATGGCGGTAACATTACCTGTAGTGGGGTTTTCACTGACTGGCAAAGCATCTGCATATCCAATTAGACTGCCTAAAAGTAAGGTTTTTCCACTACTAAATTCCCCCATTACACCAATTTTGACAGGCGAAGTTGCCAGGTCTACAGTTTTCTGGGCAGCCGAGCGCAAACGAAGAAGACAGTCATCAAGACTAGCTGGAACCCAATCTTCTTGTTTAGAAGGGTAGTGGGGCACAGAATCTATCTTTCGGAGGATGAATTCGCCGTACTCCTTAAAACGGCCCAGTTTATCTGGTTCCATAAAGTAGTTTCCGCCTAACATTAATTTCTGTGAGCTTTATAACATATAAAATGCGATTATCAGCCATTGTTGCAACGTGTTGATATCACATTTAGCATTTCTCTCATTTAATTTGCGATTTTGTTATTGCAATCCTAAATCATTGGTGAGATTTGTTCTCTTTTTGGCGTACTTTTATATGAGATGCTGCGCGTACACTTAGTATCTCCTATAGAAGACAGTTCGTCATCACCTAGATTTCTCATAACTCAGATAGGATTATTGCTATATAAGGCATTTTGACTAGTCAAGACAATTTGAATAAATTGGGTTTTGTTGGAAACAATAAAAAAGAATACATCCATCATCATCCAGGATTAAAAATAAATAAAGTTGGCTTTTATACCACTAATTGGTTGGAAACTGCTTAATACAGATGTGGCGCTCAAACTCTTTTATACCCCTGATTTTAAGCAAGTTAGATCCATCAGCCAGATTCTAATTCATGCTGAATTCTTCTTGATAAAAAATCAATATTTATTTGGGATGAAAATCTTGATTATTGTGAATTTATGATAAAGATGTAAACGCCTTGTAGAGAATCATATAGTTTACGTAAACCTAAATCAGGTTTTTAAGGAATGCAATTACATAGCTAAAATGAATTTCTCAGTGATTCCAAAAAGAAACAAAGTCAAACAAGATGACTGATATCTAGATAGTTTAAATTTCACAAAAAATGTTGGAGTTAATCTTAATGATAACTTCAGCATTTTTTCAATTTATTTACACTAAAAGAGGAATTGCTGCATATATAAAAATAAATAAAGTATTAAGATCGTTAGCAGGTTGGCATAAACAAGATTATATCCATGTATTAAGAATTATATTTTCAGCAAGTTACTTTTATAATTTAGGCAGAGCAGGCAGGCAAAAGTGTTTTCTAAAAAGGTGCATAGCTACGTTAACCAAATCATAGTTGAAGAGGAAGAAATACAACAGGATGAAAAAGTATTTTGTCAGCAGGCGGATATTGCTCCTCTGATGATTTGGATGTCTGGATACAATGCACTTTACTGTTACTTCAATTCTAATTGGCTGAAATTTACTGGAACACACTTAACAACAGCCGCATCTGCATCTGCACAAGAAGAGGAAATAGGCAATATTTGGACTAGCAGCGTCCATCCAGAAGATAGACAGCGAGGCGAAGATATATACCTAAGAGCATTTGCGACGCATGATTCCTTCCAGAGACAATATCGCCTGCGTCGAGCTGATGGTGAATATCGCTGGATTTTAGATACAGCCGCGCCACGATTTGCAGCAGATGGTAGCTTTGTCGGTTACATCGGTTATTGTATCGATCTAACAGAAGTGCCGATAGAGATAAGTCAACCTTCCCTAACAGAAAGCTGTTCGCCATCGATAAATTCCTCTCCTCGCTTACGTAAAATTACAGGTAGAGAGCGGGCAACAGAATTAGCAAAAGCATTAGAGCAACTGCAAGCTGAAATTACCAAACGCCAAGCAGTTGAAGCACAGTTACGCCAAAAAACATCAGAATTTGCAACGATTTTGCAAGTGCTTCCTGATTTGTACTTTCGTCTTGATGTTGATGGAAGTATTCTGGATTACAATCCAGGGAAGATGCCGAGTCTGGATATTCTACCAGGAGATTGTCAGGGCAAGAGTTTACGAGAATGCTTACCGACTGCTGTAGGCGATCGCTTCCATCAAGCAATAAATCAAGTACTTGAAATTCAATATGAAGTCAGTTTTGAATATACCTTACCGATCTTAGAAAAAAATAATAATTTTGAAGCTAGATTATTACCATTACCAGACCAGCAAATCATAGTTCTGATCCGCGACACCAGCGACAACATCCAAGCAGCCTTAATAGAAAGTGATGCCAAGTTTCGCAGCATTGTAGAAAATGCCAACAACGTTATTTTTTCGCTAACACTTGAAGGGATATTTTCCTACATTTCTCCTAACTGGACTGAGATTTTTGGGCATGAGGTTGCAGAGGTTGAAGGCAAATCCTTTATTCCCTTTATACATCCTGATGATGTGCATATCTGTGCCGATTATTTCCAAAGAATTTTGACAACAGGCAAGAAACAAGAGGCAATTGAATATCGAGTCAAACACAAAAATGGTAGTTGGCGATGGCATACAAGCAACTCATCTGCGATTAAAGACGCTAATGGCAATGTTTTATACTTCGTTGGTATTTGCTATGACACCACTGACCGTAAAGAAGCAGAAGTCGCTCTAGCAGAACGAGCGCGTTTAGCAAATTTTCGTGCCGATGTAGACGCGGCGTTGACCCAGAGTGACAGCTTACAGAACATGATGCGCCGCTGCACTGAGGCTTTAGTTGAACATATTGATGCAGCTTTTGCTCGCATCTGGACGCTGAACAAACAAGACAACGTATTGGAATTGCAAGTCAGTTCTGGGATGTACACCCATATCAATGGGCCCCATAAATCTGTGCCAGTCGGTCAATTCAAAATTGGTTTGATTGCCGAAGAAGGCAAACCCCATTTAACTAATTCTGTGCAGACAGATCCCCGCGTTGGTAACAAAGAGTGGGCACAGCGAGAGGGTATGGTCGCCTTCGCGGGCTATCCCTTAATTGTTGAAGATGAAACTGTAGGGGTGATAGCCATGTTTGCCCGCCAAACACTGACAGAATCAGCTTTCACAGCATTGGAATTTGCTGCCCAAGAGATTGCCATTGGCATCAAGCGCAAACAAGCAGAAATTGCACTCAGAGAAAGTGTTCAGCGAGAAGCACTACTCAATCGTCTTTCTAATCAGATTCGAGCTTCTTTGGATCTCAATCACATTGTGGAAACCGCAGTGCAGGAGATTCATAACTTATTCCAGATCGATCGCTGTGTCTTCTTTTGGTATCGGCAAGACGCTGATGTACCCTACTGGGAAAAAGTATATGAAACGAAAAGTTCCTTTTTACCCTGTCTGCTTAATCAACAAGAAGTAACTAATGGAGAAATCGAACTAATCGCAGCCAAAACCTTAAACGGAGAAATCATCCGCATTGATGATCCTGAGACTGTAGACGATTCCATAGCCCGGCAGTTTTTGCAGGATTTTGGTTTCACTGCCTTTATGTCGCTGCCTGTACACACCCAATCTGGCGAAATTGGTGCATTTAGCTGTGGTTATTGTAGTGGCTTTCGTCCTTGGCTGAACAACGAAGTAGAGTTACTACAAGCAGTTACAGTTCAACTAGCGATCGCTATTGACCAAGCTAAACTTTACACCCAAAGTCGCATCACTGCCCAAACTGCCCAAGACAAAGCCCAGCAACTAGAAGCAGCACTGCTAGAACTTCAACAAACCCAAGCGCAACTGATTCAAACTGAAAAAATGTCCAGTTTAGGACAATTAGTTGCAGGTATTGCCCACGAAATCAATAATCCCGTTAATTTCATCTACGGCAACATTAGCCACGCCCGTGAATATACTAAGGATTTGCTGCACTTAGTAGAACTTTATCAACAAAACTACTACCCACCAATACCTGAGATTGATCAACAAATCAATACCATTGATTTAGACTTTCTCAAGCAAGATTTACCCAAAATCCTGGAGTCTATGAAGATGGGAGCCGAACGCATTCGCCAGATTGTCCTATCTTTACGCAATTTTTCTCGCCTTGATGAAGACGGTACAAAGGCAGTGGATATTCATGAAGGTATGGATAGCACTTTGCTGCTATTGCAAAATCGCCTAAAAGCCAAACCAGGACATCCTGAAATCCAAGTAATCCGAGACTACGGCGACCTACCACCAGTAGTCTGTGACGCTGGACAGATGAATCAAGTGTTTATGAATCTATTGACAAATGCGATCGATGTCTTGGAAGAGTCATTTGTCAATAGTCATTTGTCATTAGTAAACAAAACTGAACAAAGGACAAATGACCAACAGAGAAGTCTGAGCGGAGGCTTCCGGCGATCAGAACTTCTCCCAAAGGAGATGCTGCGCGAACAAAGACAAATGACTTTTCCACAAATTCGCATTCGCAGCCTCATTCAAGAAGACCATGTAATCATTAGAATTGCTGACAATGGCCCAGGCATGAGTGAGGAAGTACGCAAACGCTTATTTGACCCTTTCTTCACGACAAAACCTGTGGGTAAAGGCACGGGTATGGGATTATCAATTAGCTACCAAATTATAGTCCAAAAACACGGTGGAAAAATCCAGTGTATTTCAGAACCAGGAGAAGGTGCCGAGTTTGTTGTGATGATTCCACTAAAGCAAAAACCCTCAAAGTAGATATCACACAATAGAGATATGAGTGAAAAAAATGTAGAGATGTAGCACTGCTACATCTCTACAGGGGTTCTGGATAACACATATTTAATTTCTGGAGATATCTAATCTTAATCTAAGCTTAATCAAAAATTAACCTAATAGTTGTTAACTAAGATCAACTCACTTTTTGCTGCAACATTTGAACCCCCTCAATAACCTAAAACTTACAGGAATTGGGGGGATTATTTCTTATAGTATAGGGAATTAGGTTTAGAAAACGTTGTAATGGTAGTACTAGCTTTGCTTCGGCGTAGCCCAACCCAGAGGATGTACACAACTATCTGCACCTACGTATTTTATAAAAAATCACTGAGTACAAATAAAATAGAAGGCTGGGATGATACAACCCCAAAGTCAAAATAGTATCACCTACACACGCGTTATCCATCTAAGTCATGTAATTGACGTAGATATTCCCCAATGGTCTGGAGATCCCATAGTAGAATTTGAAACTGTGGCTGAACTAAATAATGATGGCTATTACCTGCGGCGTTTCTCTTTGGGGGAACATAGTGCTACCCATATCAACGCTCCTAATAGTTTTCATAGTTATGCTGTGGGAATTGACCAATACCCAGCCCAGTCTTTAGTTGTACCTGCGGTGGTCATAAATATTTGCCAAGCCACAGCAGTTAATCCTGATTATGCGCTGACTATTGCTGATGTTTTGGCTTGGGAAGCAGAATACGGTGAAATTTCTGGTGGCTGCGTAGTTATATTAAATACTGGTTGGCAAAAAAAGTGGTTGGATAAAAGTGCATTCCTCAATCATGATGGTCAAGGGATTCCCCACTTTCCTGGATTTGGCAGCGATGCAACTCAATTTTTACTCGATGAACGGCAAATAGTTGGGGTAGGAATTGATACTCATGGTGTAGATCCCGGACAGGATAACAGTTTTACGATTAACCGCCTAGTTTTAGAACAACCGCGCATTGTGTTAGAGAATCTGACAAATTTGGATCAACTGCCACCTAAAGGTACTACTCTAGCGATCGCAGTTCTAAGGTTACGTGGTGGTTCTGGTTCTCCTGTGGGGGTATTGGCGTTAGTGCCTTAATTTTTATATGGAACCTGTGGAACCTGTGTAAGCGTTATCGTTTGAGATTTAATCGTATGACTCAGACAGTGGAAGGAACATTTGAAGTTCGTACTTTCGATTTAACTAAAAATCCTTTAGATGAAAACGAGCCTGTAGGTGAAGGTGAGCCGTTTCGGTTCACCTTCACAGGGCAGCGTGTCACTGTTGGTAGATTAGTCAATTAGCCTCAAACTAGATTAGTAATAATGTGTTGCAGATGTAAAATAAGTCGCAGCTTGGGATGCAAAAGAAACATTAGACTTCTTGCATGAATCAAAAGCCCTCACCCTAAATCCCTCTCCCAAGCTTGGGAGAGGGACTTTGAAATTGTCTCCCCTTCTCCCAAAATTGGCAGAAGGGGTTGGGGATAAGGGCTAGTTTTGTATTAGTGCAAGAGGTCTATTGGACGAAGCTCGTAAGATTTGTGAGATCCGCTAGTCACTTTCTTTAACAAGATGAGTTTGGCAGTGTACGTTCTACTTTAAGAAAGGCTGACAACGTTTACGCCTAAAAAACAGAGCCTTGACGCCAAACTAGAAAGCAAGCAAACTTAATACACAAGTTTCAGTGGATCATCGGAAATTTTCAAAATGATAACTCCGCTATCTTGCCGCAATTATATAGATGGCCAATGGTTGAGTGCTGGAGAGGAAGCAACCCTAGAAAGTCGCAACCCTGCTGACAAAACCGAAGTTGTTGCCACATTTCCCCGTTCTCAAGTTCAGGATGTAGATATAGCGGTAGCCGCCGCCCGTCAAGCCTACCGCAGTTGGCGCACAGTCCCGGCCCCAGCAAGGGCAGAATACATCTTTCGCGTTGGGGAAATATTACTCCAGCATAAAGAAGAACTTGCCCAATTAATCAGTCGGGAAATGGGTAAACCCTTGACGGAAGCCAGGGGAGATGTCCAAGAAGGTATTGACTGCGCCTTTTACAGTGCTGGCGAAGGACGGCGACTATTTGGGCAAACCACACCCTCGGAAATGTCCAATAAATTTGCCATGACTGTGCGGATGCCCATCGGAGTCTGTGCCTTAATTACTCCCTGGAATTTCCCGGTAGCAATTCCTTGCTGGAAAGCTATGCCAGCCTTGGTTTGTGGCAATACAGTTATTCTCAAACCTGCCGAAGATACCTCCGCCTGTGCAACTAAATTGATTGAAATTTTTCAACAAGCAGGTTTACCACCAGGAGTAATTAACTTAGTGCATGGTGTGGGAGAAGAGGCGGGGAAAGCTTTAGTTGAGCATCCTAATATAGATTTAGTATCGTTTACCGGTTCTTCAGAAACAGGTGCTTTTGTCGGCGCGACTTGCGGACGCACTCACAAGCGTGTCTGTTTGGAAATGGGTGGTAAAAACGCTCAAGTGGTGATGGAAGATGCCGATTTAGAACTTGCTCTCGATGGTGCAGTGTGGGGAGCATTTGGCACAACTGGGCAACGGTGTACGGCTACCAGTCGGCTGATTTTGCATCGTGATATCAAAGAAAAATTCACCGCTATGCTTTATGAGCGTACCACTAAGTTACGCTTGGGTGCTGGCACTGACCCAAATACAGATATTGGGCCGATAGTCAATGAAAAGCAACTCCAACAGGTGAGCAAGTATTTGGATATCGCTCGTGAGGAAGGAGCAAAGGTTTTAATTGGTGGAGAAATTGCTAGTGAAGGCTCACTGAAAAACGGTTACTTTTTTCAACCAACTATTTTGGATGATGTAACTCCTGATATGCGGGTTGCTCGTGAAGAGATATTTGGGCCAGTAGTAGCATTAATTGAGGTTAGCTCCTTTGAGGATGCGATCGCAATTCTCAACGATAGCAATTATGGTCTTTCTTCTTCAGTTTACACCCGCGATATCAATCGGGCTTTTACTGCCATGCGCGATATCGAAGCAGGTATCACCTATATCAACGGCCCGACTATTGGCGCAGAGGTACACTTGCCCTTTGGTGGTGTGAAACAAACCGGTAACGGACACCGTGAAGCTGGAACTACTGCTTTGGATGTTTTCACAGAATGGAAAAGCGTCTATGTTGACTTCTCTGGAAGTTTGCAACGCGCTCAGATAGATAATCGTAGTTAATTATTTGCAAATGCACTTGGGTTAAGGCTTGATTATCCCTAACCCTCCTTAAATTTGAATCTGCTCTGCTGCTTTAAACCGTTGCAAACTCAGTATATTTCCTCACTTCTGGAGGCTGAAAAGCCAAGACAATATCACTTGCAGGAACATTTAAACGCATTAACTCAGTTGCTATTCCTTCTTCAGTCAAATCTTCTTCAATGTAAATTTTTTCATTTTTAATGCGAATATAGACAGAAATTCCTTTAACTCTTTTCCCTTGTTTCCAACCAATATTGAACCACAAATATTGACTTCTTTCATCATCAAACATTAACACTTCATCTACATCAACAACAGTAACTTGTGAAGATATTCTTTGATACTCTGTTAATATTTGCTTGATCGTATTTTGATATTGAGTTAACTTATCCATTTCACTTAGATGCAGAGTTCGCGTTAGTGACTTCAGAGTTGACGTTAGTGACTCCAGGGTTGACGGTAGTGGCTTCAGAGTTGACGTTAGTGACTTCAGGGTTGACGGAAGTAGCTTCAGAGTTGACGTTAGTGACTCCAGGGTTGGCAAAAGTGACTTCAGGGTTGGCAAAAGTGACTTCAGGGTTGGCAAGAGTGACTTCAGGGTTGACGGGAGTGACTTCAGGGTTGGCAAAAGTGACTTCAGGGTTGGCAAGAGTGGCTTCAGGGTTGACGGAAGTGGCTTCAGGGTTCGTTGCGATCGCTTAATTATAAAAACTCATTGCAAGCAAAGCAATCTCTGAAAAGAGCGATCGCTCTTGAACACCATTTTTTCAGACTAGATGCAGGGTTCCTCTTTGTTTGGTGCGATCGCTTAATTATAAAAACTCATTACCAGCAAAGTAATCTCTAAGTCTTGTGAGCTTTACTCGCTCTGACAAATAAATCTTTTTGTTTTGCCCATAGACACAAAGAAGACCGCAAAACAACTACTTTTAGTGGAATAATAATGTATAAAAAGGTTGCAAAAAGTTGCATTGCAGGATTGGTTAGAAGTAAAAATGCAACCCCAAAGTATTCACTTAGCTAATTCTGGTGGTAAACCGAGCTTGGTACGAAAATCCTCGTCATATTCTGCCTCCTTCCAACTATTAGCAGATTTAACTTGCTCAGGAGTAGGGTTTTTGGCGTACCTGAGGTCGGCACCGCTGAGGTCGGCACCGCTGAGGTCGGCACCGCTGAGTTTGGCACTGCTGAGGTCGGTATTCCTGAGGTCGGTATTCCTGAGTTTGGCACCGCTGAGGTCGGCACCCCTGAGGTCGGCACCCCTGAGTTTGGCACTGCTGAGGTCGGTATTCCTGAAATCTCTACTAGCTAGACTTTCACCAGCTTTTACTAGCTTTTCAAGTGCTTGAATTCTTGCCAGACTATACTCTTTACCCTTAGCACTATCTAGATTCTGCCAAAGTAGATTTATCTCAGTCTGTTTCAGAACTCTTGGAGTCACAGATATTAGGAAAATTAACGAAGGAATTAAGGAAAAACCAATAGACTGCAAGCTATTATTCCGCTTTTGTCTGCTACTTGCTTGAATAAACTCTTCAGCCTGGTTAGATAATCTTAAACTTTCAGCTTGTTCTTTCTGAAAAACCTTTGCCTCTATCAAACGTTTCCCTTGAAACAGATAATCTTTTGCCTTCCCTCTATCCCGCCATTCAATAGCTGCCGCTTCAATTTTCCGCTTTTGTCGCAGGATGTCCCGACTTTCGTCAATCCACTTGCGTAATAGCAACCAATGGCGAATCAGTGCTTCATGTGCCACATCTACTACAGCAATTTGATTAGATAAGGTACTGGTGACAACTAGCTTCTCATCAGCTAACCGTTGAATTATTCTATTAATTACACCTTCTGGATGCTGTGAAGTAACTAAATCCCCTTGCAAAACTTGTCTGCGGGTATCTTCTGTTCCTTCTCCCAACTGCGTCAATTCTAAAAAAATCCGCTTTGTTACTTGCTGTTCCTCAAGTGATAATGACTCATAAACTTCTGTGGCACGTATTTGCAGGGTTCCCCTAACTCCACCTAGTTTGCTATACGTAGTCAGGGTTAACCGTTCTTCAGTTCTTTGCTGCCATAGTTCTGTTAGCGTGTACTGCAACAACGGTAAACTCACCGGTGAATTTTATACATCTGCAATCATTTGAGAAACTAATTCTGGTTCTACTGCTAAGTTCACCTGTTCAGCAGGTTTGATAATTGCTGTTTCTAATTCCTCCTGATTCATCGGTGTTACTGTTACTAAATGCTCTTGAATTTTCTTAGCTAGTCCGCCATACTCTTGTTCCAGACATTTACCAAAAAAATCAGCCCGCATTGTGATTATTAGGCAGAGTTTATTGTCATCCCGTTGCAAAGCACCTAGCACACATTCAAAAAACTGCTGTCGTTTTGTAATGTCTTGACATTGAGTAAAAGCTTCCTCAAACTGGTCTACCACTAGCACTACGCGCTGAGTTTGTGCAGCAGTAATCAACTGTCCTAAACCAACTGCACCTCTAGCTATTAGTTCTTCAGCTTTCGCTAACTGTGATGCGCGTTCAATATCTGATAATTCTGATTCTACAAATGCCAGTGCTAAATTTTGTAAGGGGTTAATTCCTGGTCTAAATATTTTCAACTGCCAAGTATCGCTACCTGATAACCTACGTCCTAACTTTAATTGATAAAGTAAACCCGCTCTCACAACACTAGACTTACCGCTTCCTGATGCTCCCAACACAGCTAGGAAATTACCCGACCGCACTTTTTCTAAGAATTCGTCGGTTAAGGCTGTTCTGCCATAAAATAATTTAGCATCTGCTTCTGTGCAATCAAAATAAGACAACCCTTTGTAAGGACAAATAGCTGATATCTGTACTGTGGAGTTAACAGTAGAGGAATTCCATTTGCGGGTGAAATTAATGGCTTCACCAGAGTTAGCAAAAATGGGACGCTGGGGAAACGGGTGATGTTCTTGATTGAGCAAGTCTACTAAAGTGTAGTTACTCACCCAACGGTCTTGTTTTGGTTCCAAGCCTTTCAGCAGTGCGGCGGTAAGAACGCTGTGTTGGCTGTTAATCTCTTCAAAAGCTACTTCAAAATCACGAGAAGCCGCAATAAAACACCTATCTCTACCTTTACCCCGATCGCCTGGATCTGCCTCTGCAAAATTTAGCACCTCTCCGCTATAGCAGCAATCCAAAATCACAATTTGTTGTCTTACTTCACTTTCTTGCAGCAGTCGCCGCAACCATTGTAGAGATAATCCCCAATTACCCGCATCGGGGTTGACTTCACTCGTTGCTAAAAAACCTTCCGGAATTCCTAAATTTTTCCGCAATCCATGACCAGAAAAATACAGTAGCGCTGTGTCTGGCGGCTTACCATCTGGCTTAAATAATTGGACTATGGCTTTTTCTAGCTGAGTTAAAGCAACTTTAGTTTGCTTACCAATGCGAATCGTCTGGTTTTCCTTGTCTTTGACTGCTGGTAGCCGCGTTACCCGAAATTCCCCATATTGTTGTAAGATTTGAGCGATCGCTTCAGCATCGGCAGCTGGTGCGTTGAGACATTTTAAGCGGTCATACGTATTAATTCCCACCACCAAAGCGTCTCGACTCATCTTAGAAAGCCCTATGATAGTTGTGCCGAATTATTTCCAGCTTCTACAAGAAATTTACCGCATTTTCCGTAAAAATTTGTAGGTTAGCCCAGATGTGCTACCCTACACGCAATTCTTTCAGGCGAGATTTATCCCATGACTCAACTCACACCTATTCATTTAGAAGATGGCACTATTATTTACATTGAGGGTACAGATAATATAGATGCTCCACCAGTCATTACCGAAGTTTCTCCAAAGGGAGAAGAAGCACTAATTGATAAGGGATGGGATGCTAATGCTGCACAAAAACAAATAGTGCAAAATTTCCAAGCAATTGAAGGTACAATTCGGGCTTACACTGTTTATTCACTTAATGCTTTTAAGAAAATCCCTGTTGCCAATATTGATAAAGTCACTCTAGAATTTGGCATCAAAGTTGGCGGTGAAGCAGGTATACCTTACGTGACTAAAGGCACGGCTGAAAGTAATCTTAAGGTAACGGTAGAGTGTTCATTTCCTGACCAGCTGGAAAAACAAACTCAGCAATCATGAGTCAGAATATTGGTGCTGGTAAAATTTCGATTATTATTCCAGTTATTAATGAAGCAGGAAATATTAAAGAAGCGATCGCGACTACTCAACAGAGTATAAATATAGAAGTCATAGTAGTAGATGGTAGCTCAAAAGATGACACAGTAAAAATAGCCCAGTCTTTAGGTGTAAAAGTTATTTCATCACCTCCAGGCCGTGCTGTGCAAATGAACGCGGGTGCTGTAGCGGCTAGTAGCGAGATTCTGCTGTTTCTTCATGCAGATAGCCGTTTGCCAACAGGGTTTGATGAGATGATTCGCACAGCACTACAACAGCCTGGGATTGTGGCTGGTGCTTTTAAGTTGCGGATTGATGCGTCACTTTTAAGTTTACGATGGGTGGAGTGGGGAGTAAATGTGCGATCGCATTTTTACCAAATGCCCTATGGCGACCAAGCAATTTTTTTAACAAAGCAAGTATTTCACCAAATTGGCAGTTTTCCCGAATTGCCCATCATGGAAGACTTTGAACTTATGCGTCGTTTAAAACGCACCGGACGCATTGTAATTATCCCTACACCAGTTGTTACTTCAGCCCGTAGATGGTTGCAAAAGGGAGTATTGAAAACTACGCTACTTAATCAAATAGTAATTATTGCTTATTTACTCGGTATTTCACCTGAGCGAATTCGTCGCTGGTATCGCCGAGAAAAATTTAAGAGGGTTTAAGCTGTTTCTCATCTAAGTAGTATATCTTAGGGGCATTAGATTTGAGGTGTAAGTTTCAAAGTTGAGCTTCCGAAGGTGAACATCGAGCCTCAGAAGGTGAACATTGAGCTTCCGAAGGTGAACATTGAGCTTCCGAAGGTGAACATTGAACTTCCGAAGGTGAACATTGAACTTCCGAAGGGGAACATTGAGCTTCCGAAGGGGAACATTGAGCCTCAGAAGGTGAACATTGAGCCTCA
This sequence comes from Nostoc sp. 'Lobaria pulmonaria (5183) cyanobiont', assembly GCF_002949795.1. NCBI lineage: Bacteria > Bacillati > Cyanobacteriota > Cyanophyceae > Nostocales > Nostocaceae > Nostoc > Nostoc sp. 'Lobaria pulmonaria (5183) cyanobiont'. The sequence continues at coordinate 4,395,958 of NZ_CP026692.1, forward strand.
GAAGGTGAACATTGAGCCTCAGAAGGTGAACATTGAGCCTCAGAAGGTGAAACTTATAAAAATGAAGAAGCGTTTATTAAATTCCAAACTCAAACTACTACTCTTAAGTTGCCTGATTGGTCACTCTCATAATTGTCGCTAAACAATTTAACTTTCAGGGACTTTTACAAACCTCAGTCATTTGGGTTGAGAGTCTTGGCGTTTTAGGGCCTATCGCCTACATAGTCATTTACAACTTGGCGACATTGCTGTTCATACCGGGTTCCCTCCTAACGCAAAGTGTGGCAATAGAAAAAATAACCGATGATCAAACTCAAAATAATTAATATATGTAAAATTTCTCCACTGTCAGTTATTACTGTTAACTGATTTACAAATTTATCTTACCCGTGCAAGTTATGAACAAGCAATTTATCGTAAATCGATTTAATCCTGGAGACTTGCAGAAGTTTTTTAGATTGATTGTATTAATATTACTAGTACTTAGCTTTGCTTTTTTGTTAAATACAGAGTTTGCCTTGGCACAAGAATCTGTAAATCCAAATTCTTTCAATCCCCAAGCCATTTTACGGGACGCCTTGCAGTGGATTGATAATCTCGGTACTGTGGGAGCGATCGCTTTTCTTGCACTTTACATTATTGCCACCATCGCTTTCTTCCCAGGTTCCATTCTTACCTTAGGTGCTGGCGTTATCTTTGGCGTAATTTGGGGTTCTTTGTACGTGTTCGTTGGTGCAACCCTTGGCGCTACAGCTGCTTTCCTCGTCGGACGTTATTTAGCAAGGGACTGGGTTGCTCAAAAAATTGCAGATAATAAAAAATTTGCCGCCATTGACCAAGCCGTTGGCAGAGAAGGATTAAAAATCGTCCTGCTAACGCGACTGTCGCCGATATTTCCTTTCAATTTATTAAACTATGCTTTCGGCATCACCGGAGTTTCGCTCAAAGATTACTTTATCGGTTCCGTGGGCATGATTCCCGGAACCATCATGTACGTTTATATTGGTTCCCTTGCAGGTAATCTGGCCATGATTGGCACTGAGGCTCAACCTACCAACCCGACTTTACAATGGGCAATTCGTATCTTGGGTTTGTTTGCGACAGTAACTGTGACAGTTTATGTAACCCGGATTGCACGCAAAGCTTTAGAAGAGGAATTGTAAGGGGGGACAGATATATGGCCTTACTGTGGTCTATTAAACTGCAAATTGCTGTAAATTATTGATTGCTGAAACGTTTATACAGAAAAGCTTCAATTATATTTGTCAATTCTCAAACGGACAAAACAATTCAAAGGCTGTATTCCTTATTAAACAAGCATAAAAAATAAAAGACTGAGCCGCCTAAATTTATCGGGATTCTTAATTTTAAAAGAGGTTTTGCCAATGAACAATTCAGATTTAGAGATAGTCACAGTTCGCCCAATGGATGAGTATAACCAAAAGTTGGTGTCTCACGTCCATCCACCAAATTGGGTTAATCCTCAACCTCCCGATGTTTACGATTTGGTAGTAATTGGTGCTGGTACGGCGGGATTAGTTGTGGCGGCGGGTGCTGCGGGACTAGATTTGGGTTTAAAGGTGGCGTTGATTGAAAAGCATCTCATGGGTGGAGATTGCTTAAATGTTGGTTGCGTACCATCTAAAACTATTATTCGGTCTGCCCGCGTCGTTGGCGAAATCTGGGATGCTAAAGATTTGGGAGTTAATATTCCCCAACATAATAATATTGATGTTGATTTTTCCAAAGTTATGGCCAGGATACGGCGAATCAGGGCTGATATCAGCCATAATGACTCGGCGGAACGGTTTCAAAACTTGGGTGTCGATGTCTTTTTGGGTAGCGGTCGATTTGCGAGTAAAAATACCGTGGAAGTTGGCGACAAAACCCTCAAATTTAAAAAAGCTGTAATTGCTACTGGCGCAAGAGCTGCCCAACTGTCGATTCCGGGAATTGAAAAGGCGGGTTATCTAACTAATGAGACGGTTTTTTCCCTGATTCAACGACCGGAACATTTGGCGGTGATTGGTGGCGGCCCCGTTGGTTGCGAATTAGCGCAAGTTTTCCGGCGCTTGGGTTCTGAGGTGGTAGTTTTCCATAGCGGTTCTCATCTTCTGAATAAAGAAGATGCTGAGGCTGCTGAAATTCTCCAAAAGGTTTTGATTAATGAAGGAATTCGCGTAGTACTCAATTCCAAGTTGGAAGAAGTGGTAACTGTCACCCAGGGGAAACGGCTTTACTTTTCCTCTAATGGTCATCGAGATTCAATAACAGTGGATGAAATTTTAGTCGGTGCGGGGCGATCGCCAAATGTAGAAGGTTTAAATTTAGAATCAGTGGGGGTGGAATACGACAAGCGCCAAGGTGTAAAGGTAAATGATTACCTCCAGACGACCAATCCCAAAATTTATGCAGCTGGCGATATCTGCATGAACTGGAAGTTTACCCATGCAGCTGATGCCGCAGCGCGGATTGTAATTAAGAATACGCTATTTTCTCCCTTTGGCTTGGGACGCTCGAAACTCAGTAGTTTGGTGATGCCTTGGGTAACTTATACTGACCCAGAAATTGCTCACGTAGGGTTATCCGAACACGAGGCGCAGAAATTGGGTATTGAGGTGACAACAATTGAGATCCCTTTTAGTAGTGTAGACCGAGCGATCGCAGATGGTGAAGAATTAGGATTTCTCAAAATCCGCCATAAAAAGGGGTCTGATGAAATTATCGGTGCAACTATTGTCGCCAGTCATGCGGGTGAGATGATTTCAGAAGTGACTACGGCAATGGTGAATAAGATTGGTTTGAGCAAGTTAAGCAGTGTAATTCATCCTTATCCCACTCAAGCCGAAGCGATTAAAAAAGCAGCTGATGCTTATCGTCGAACACTCCTAACATCCAATACCAAAAAATTGTTGAGATTTCTGACAAAGTTCTCTTAAGCAAAATCAGTGAACAGTCGGATAACTGTTCACTGATAATTGATACAGCAGTTTTCAACTAGATGAGGTACAAAGTACAGGACTCAAAACCAGACATAAAAAGTTTGCTTCCTTCTTCCTGCCTCCTGCCTCTTTCAAGTCATCTCTAAACAGGTCGGAAACGATCGATCTCGCCTCCGGTCAAGTTTGCGTAATACAGATTACCATCAGGGCCAGTAGTGATTTGTGTAGGCAGTCCTAGATTAGGCCTGTCCTTTTGGGAAGCAAACTGCTTAACTGAGGTAACTTTGCCCTTACTATCTAATATCAAAGCATCGATAGTTCCTTGACTGAAATCACCAATGAATAAGGCATTTTGATAGATATCAGGGAAAGTATTACCTGTGTAAAAATCACCCACGAGGATTGAATTAGAACCAAAATGCTTGTAAGTGTACAATGGTTCTGTAACAGATGAGCCACTATTATAGAAGTCTTTTGCTGCATCCAAAGTAGCGTAGGATGGTTGTTTCAGACTGATGGTATTACCATTTGCATCAAGGCCACCTTCATAGAATGGCCAACCAAAGTTAGCCCCTGGTTTTCCGACATTCACCTCTTCGTAAGTACCCAAGCCAACATCGCCAATATAGGGGGTATTGGTCTTTTTATCAATTGTGAAACGGAAGGGGTTACGCAGACCTAAGTCATAAACTTTGGAAATATTGCTATTGGCGTCACCGTTGTAGAAAGGATTGCTTGATAAGCCTTTACCAGTAATCGGGTCAATCCGCAAAATCTTGCCGGACAGACTATTTTTGTCCTGGACGCGAATTGCTCGGGGGTCTATTCCATTGTAGGAAGTACCATCTCCTAAGCTAACAAATAGAGAACCATCAGTACCAAAACGCACAGAACCAACTGAGTGAGATTCACTATCATTGGCTATAAAATTCTGGACATTTTGGACTTTATCGAGATTATTAAGATAATCCTGCAAGCTGGTAAACGGCTTACCAGTATCTTTGTTGAGAATTCCTGATGGTGCATAGCCAAGTGAAACATTTGTGCTATTTCCATCTGGGTGGCTGATATTTGCCCAAGTGCCATTTGTACCTAGTAGTACCACTTCGCTGCCAGCAATTGCAGTAGTGTAATTAGTGTTGGGGTCAGCTGTAAAGCGACTTAGGCGTGCAGTACGATTCCCATTCTGATCGGGATCGTCCAATGTGCTATTGGGATTATTATTAGGATTGTTTACACTAGTTTCTGGTGGATCGTAGGTATACAACAGGTAAACATAGTTGTTGCCGTTTGGACTTTTGCCAAAATCTGGATGTACGGCAATGCCTAATAGACCGCGATCGCGCGTATCATTTACCTCTTTGCTAATATCAATAAATGATGTTGATAATAAGCTACCGTTTTTCATGACTCGCACTACCCCATTTTTCTGGGCAATGAATATGCTCTTACCATCAGGTGCCCATTCAAAAGCTGTGGGTTGAGTCAAACCAGAAGCTACTGTATCTAAAGCAAAGTTACCAGAGTCATTATCAATAATAGTGATACTTGTCTGTTGATTAGTTAGCTGCACTCCAACTGGGTTACTGAACTTCAAAGCAAATGTCTCATTTGATTCCCCAACATTGTCATTAAGAATGGGGATAACAATGGTGTTGCTGGTTTGTCCAACTGCAAAACTCAAGCTTCCAGATACAGCTTGGTAGTCAGATCCAGCTTTAGCAGTTCCATCTTGGGTTATGTAGTTGACACTAGCAGCCGCCGAAGCGTTCCCCCGTGTAACTATCACCTTAGCAGTACCGTCATCTTCATTAACTACTGGCTGACTGAAATCGAGGCCAGAGCGATCGTTGTCTTGAATCGTAATTGCGAGAGTTCTTTGGACTCCTAGTGTTGCCCCCTCTGCCTGATCGATGACAAAATTAAAGGTTTCATCTGCTTCTATCAAGGAATCATCATTGATCGGAATGGATACCTGTGCGCTGCTTTGTCCCGGCGCAAAAGTAAGTATTCCAGCACTTTCAATGCCTTCACTCCCATAGTCAACTCCTTTTGTAGCAGTATTACCTATAGTCGCATACTTGATTGAAGATGTACCACTTACATCTCCAGTCCTAAGTATTTTAACGGTAACGCTATCACTGCCTTCGTTCACAGTCATCGAAGACGAACCTAAGGTGATAGTGGTCTGAAGAAGTGGTGAATAAAGTTGAGACTGAGGAATGATTTCTTTCGCCTGAGAGGTGCTTGACCAACGCAGTTGAGAAACGGCATTGGATTTATTTTCATAGTACTCAAGTTTAATATCGTACTTCTGACCTGCAACCAATGCGATCGAGCCACTGGATTCGGTGGCAGGTTGATCGATAAACTGATTGATGATTTGTTGACCATTCACCCACAGTCGCACACCATCATCAGCAGTGGTGTAGAACTTGTAAGTTTCGCTGTACTTGGCTTCTACTTGACCTGTCCACCGTGCTGAGAAGGTATCTGCATCAATCGACGGAGCGGGAGAATCAGCGCCCCAATTAAAGTTCACCGTCGGATTTGTAGTAGTTACCTTCAGGTTAGTGAAGTCGATGTTGTCGTAGTACTCTGCTTTGAGTCCATTGCCACTACTAGGTGTGCTGACATTACTATACAGTTGGGACTGGGGAATGATTTCTTTCGCCTGAGAGGTGCTTGACCAACGCAGTTGAGAGACGGCATTGGATTTATTTTCATAGTACTCAAGTTTAATATCGTACTTTTGACCTGCAACCAATGCGATCGAGCCACTGGATTCGGTGGCAGGTTGATCGATAAACTGATTGATAATTTGTTGACCATTCACCCACATTCGCACACCATCATCAGCAGTGGTGTAGAACTTGTAAGTTTCGCTGTACTTGGCTTCTACCTGACCTGTCCACCGCGCTGAGAAGGTATCGGCATCAATCGACGGAGCTGGAGAACCAGCACCCCAGTTAAAGTTCACCGTCGCATCTGTGCGAGTTACCTTCAGGTTGGTGAAGTCGATGTTGTCGTAGTACTCTGCTTTTAGTCCGTTGCCATTACTAGATGTGTTGACATTACTAGATGTGTTGACATTACTAGATGTGCTGACATTACTAGATGTGTTGACATTACTATACAGTTGGGACTGAGGAATGATTTCTTTCGCCTGAGAGGTGCTTGACCAACGCAGTTGAGAAACGGCATTGGATTTATTTTCATAGTACTCAAGTTTAATATCGTACTTCTGACCTGCAACCAATGCGATCGAGCCACTGGATTCGGTGGCAGGTTGATCGATAAACTGATTGATGATTTGTTGACCATTCACCCACATTCGCACACCATCATCAGCAGTGGTGTAGAACTTGTAAGTTTCGCTGTACTTGGCTTCTACCTGACCTGTCCACCGCGCTGAGAAGGTATCTGCATCAATCAACGGATCGGGAGAACCACTGCGCCAGTTAAAGTTCACCGTTGGATCTGTACGAGTTACCTTCAGGTTGGTGAAGTCGATGTTGTCGTAATACTCTGCCTTGAGTCCATCTCCTTGAGAGAGTAGGCTAGACCGAGCAGAAATGCTGGTTTGTCCCGGATCAATGTTTTCTAGAGATGATTTACTAGTAATTACTGGACTTACAGATGTTGATAGCTTTTGATTTGATGCCATAATTAATGTTTCAGTATCACTTTTATATGGATGAATATTTTCAACAAAGAATGCATCATAAAGCTAGATATAAATATATTGATAAGCTAATCATTGATTGACCTATAAATATATATTTAGTAATTGCTAATTATGAATAATTACTTGAAGAATATATTGGTCTTTGTTTTCTTTCAAAAAATTTCTGAATTCTTGAGAGCCTCTAATCTCATTGATGTGCAGACGCGTATTCGTTGAGGCAAGGGATGCCCAAGAAAGCAAACACATACGTAATTAATAAAATGCAATAACTTTACATAACTTACTTAAGTATTTTTTTACTTCTACATATTTGACAATAGATCGCGGTGTTATGTCTATCTTTTTTATGTGACTTTGTTTAAATATTCACATTGCTATATGCTTTTTTAAAGGAATAGAAAAGTTTTGATTATATTTAAATAAAATTTGCCAAAATCCCGGATAATTTAATGTGTTTTATCTACAGATTTACTAACTATATAAAAATTCAGTAAAGAAAATTTTTAATATTTAAAGATTTTAAAAATTAATATTTATCTATACTTCATCTTGACTATTACTTTATGTCCTTCTTACCAGAACCAGCAGAAATATAGTAATAACCTAAAATCAGTGGAGCAAAAACTTTTGCAAGAGCCTCACCATTCATGCATTTAAGCTAGGGAACACAATCAGCTAATCGTACTTTTTGAGTAACCTTATTGCGGGTGGATTATCCTGCGAATTACTACGCGACAGTTTCTCCATGAGACAACCAGACGCCGCGAGCAAAGAATTGTCAGCGTCCGAAACCCTACTATTTCGTTCATTTACAAAAGTTTTCGAGGGTTTGCCAGAAGCGATGCACGCTTTGGCTTTTCGCTTGCTTTCTAAGGATGAGGCTATAGAGGTTTATGAATATCTCGATTACAGTGTTCAAGAACGGTTAATTGAAGAACTTAAAAGCCAGGAAGTCTGCGATATTGTCGATCAAATGTCGCCGGATGACCGAGCTAAATTATTTGATGAATTACCGGCAAAAGTCGTCAATCGCTTGCTAGAACAACTGAGTCCAGCAGAACGTCAAGCTACAGCCCAACTATTGGGTTATGAAGCTGATACAGCTGGGCGAATCATGACACTAGAGTTAATCTCGCTGAAAGAAAACTTGACAGTATCTCAAGCTCTAAAGCGAATTCGTAACTTAGCTAATGCCAGTGAGATGATTTATTATCTTTATGTCATGGATGCGGCAAGGCGCTTAACGGGGATTGTATCGTTGCGGGAATTAGTAACATCTCAGCCTGAGCAAATTATTGGCGAAATTATGACCCGTGATGTGGTGTTTGTCTACACTGATACAGACCAAGAAGAAGTTGCAAGATTAATCCAAAGATATCATTTTTTGGCTGTACCTGTAGTAGATCGAGAATAGCTTATAGTAAGTATTGTTACGGTGGATGATGTGATTGATATTCTGCAACAAGAAACCACCGAAGATATCTATGCCTTGAGTGGTGTGCAGTCAGGTGGCGACAACTATTTTCAAATGAATTTGCTGGAAATTGCTCGAAAGCGGGTTGTCTGGTTATTGGTTTTACTTGTAACCAATACCGTCACAGGCACAATTATTAAGTCGCAAGAAGATATTTTAGCAAAAGTGGTGACACTAACGGCCTTTATCCCCTTGTTGACTGGTACTGGGGGTAATGTAGGCGCTCAATCTTCCACAGTGGTGATTCGCGGGATGAATACCGATGAAATCCGATCGCTTGGGGCATTGCAGGTAATCGGCCGGGAAGCGATCGCTGGGGCATTATTGGGAGGAATGTTAGGTGCGATCGCTACTGTCTGGGCTTATTTTCTGCAAGGACGATTAGAAGTAGCGATCGCTTCGCTGTAGGCACTAGTTTGGTAGCTATTTCTATTTTAGCTTCGATCTCCGGTTCAGCACTGCCGTTTCTATTTCGCTATCTGCGTTTAGATCCGGCATTAATGTCAGCACCATTCATCACCACAGCAGTTGATGTCGTAGGCGTTTTGATCTACTTCAATTTGGCGCGAGTAATTTTAAAGTTATGAAAAGAGTCATTAGTCATTGGTCATTGGTCATTAGTGAAGAATAAAGTACAAATGACTAACTTTTACAATTCTGATTCCGTATCTGGAGCAACAATTTCGCCAGTACCCAATTGCAGTATCATGTCCTGGTCAGTAATCAAGCCGCTAAGTTCTTTCACTTGTAAATTCATGTCTTCACAAGCTTGTCTTAGTTCTTGGGCAAATTTGTTGAGGTCTTGACCATAGCCACATTGATAAGCAGCAGTTTCAATTCCTTGCTGGGCATTTGCTCTAGCACAATCTACTAGTTCTCTGCCATCCAGTGGTGTAAGAGATGCCATAAACGTAGTTATTATTTTTTAAATGTACGCTGTTAGACAGATTATCAATATTTCCATGTTAAATCATCCCTCCAATGGATGACCATGAGGATGGAGTTAAGAATGAAAAAACAAAAAATTATGACTGCAAATTCTAGCGATTTTGGATTTTAAATTTTGGATTGAAAGAAAAATCTAAAATCCAAAACCTCAAATCCAAAATTGAGTAATTCCTAACTATTCTACTTAACCATTGATCACATCTCCACCATTAACATGTAACACTTGTCCAGAGACATAAGAACTATCATCAGAGGCTAAATATACGTAGCTAGGAGCAACTTCTTCTGGTTGTCCGGCTCGTTCCATTGGTACTTGTTTACCAAAAGTTTCAACTTTCTCTTCGGGAAAAGTTGAGGGAATTAAAGGTGTCCAAATTGGTCCTGGCGCAACGGCATTAACGCGAATTCCTTTTGACACCAAATTTTTTGATAAGGAGCGAGTAAAAGCAACGATCGCACCTTTTGTAGAGGAGTAATCTAGTAGTTGTGGGCTACCTTTATAAGCTGTTACCGATGTGGTATTGATGATAGCGCTGCCTGTTTGTAAATGCTTGAGTGCAGCTTTAGTCATGAAAAACATCGAGAAGATATTAGTGCGGAAAGTTCGCTCTAGCTGTTCTTCAGTGATTTCTTCAATACTTTCTTTCGGATGTTGTTCGGCGGCGTTATTGATCAGAATATCGAGTTTGCCAAATTCATCAACTGTTTGTTGTATGGCTTGCTGACAAAAAGTTTCATTCCCAATATCTCCTGCAATGGTAACTGCACGACGCCCTTGTTTTTCTACCAGATGTTTTGTTTCTTTGGCATCATCGTGTTCGTTAAGGTAAAGGATCGCCACATCTGCACCTTCTTTTGCAAATGCGATCGCAACAGCACGACCAATACCACTATCTGCACCTGTAATCAATGCTACTTTATCTTGTAACTTACCACTACCCCGATACTGAGCATCATCTGCTTTGGGTTTTGGTGTCATTTCTGATTCAACACCTGGTGTTTCTTGTTGCTGTGACGGTTGCAATTTTTGCTCTTTTTTCTCTTTTTGCTCTTTTGATTTAGCCATCTGTTTTACCTTGGTAATTGAATATTGAATTTGAGCATTGGGAATGGGGGATTGGATATTGATCTAACCCCATTTTTCTCATCTCTTCCATTCCCTATTTCATAACTAAACCTTGGATCGAAAAATCAACCCAAGGTTTATTTTTTGCTTTGACTCTCATTAGCCATTTGCACTTTTAGGCATTTATATCCTGAATGTTTGCCAAACTTACTTATTCCTAGCGACTGTACGCAACTTACATCATCGACCCTCGAAAATAAGTACACAAATCTGATGTGATGAAGAATTTATCTTTTTGCTCTGCTTTCAAGTTAACTATTATATTGCTGTACTTTATCGCCCCCTAGAGGTAAACTAAGCTGCAATTAGCTCAACCTTAAGATGGAAACGAAATTAAAGAAGTCGGCGATTTACGGGTTGCTATAGTTCGAGCGATCCTTGCGGACATACGGAAATTTTTTGCAAAACTATCTAAATGCTGACACGGCGACTATACATTTTCCAAAAGGGTGCGTGGTGCGCTACATTGATATCATTAGAGGGCATGGGTTATGGCAACATTAAATATTTCTGAGTTAGAACAGGTTGAAAAGTTTCGCCACTTACAATTAACCCTGCGCGATCGCTGGAAAACGAGCGAACTATTTGACAATAGTGAAGCAGATATTTTAATTATTCCCTCCCTGAGTATCGACCAGGGCGAACTCCAAAAAATCGAAGGCTGCGAGCATTATGAAGAAAGATTACTATTTTCCTTGATCCGGTTGCAGAATCCCCAGACTCGACTGATTTATGTAACATCAGTACCACTGCATCCTAGTATCATTGATTATTATCTGCAACTGTTGCCAGGAATTCCCTTTTCTCATGCTCGCAATCGCTTACTGCTACTTTCTACTTACGATTCCTCTTTTAAGCCTCTGAGCCAAAAGATTTTAGAACGCCCCCGCCTGCTAAAGCGGATTCATCAAGCTTTGAGGCTAGACAAATCGTTTATGATCTGCTACAACTCTTCGCAGTGGGAAGGCGAATTGTCTGTAAAATTAGGTGTACCACTGTATGCTGCCGCACCAGATTTACAGATTTGGGGGACAAAAAGTGGCAGTCGGCAAATCTTTGCCGAAAGCGGAGTACCATATCCAGATGGCACGGAAAAAGTTTGGAATCACACAGATTTGGCAGAAGCTACCGGTGATTTGTGGGAACGCCAACCGACATTAAAACGGGTAGTAGTGAAACTCAACGAAGGCATTTCTGGAGAAGGGAATGCGTTGTTGGACTTTAGACCAATTGAGAATGTAGCACCAGGCAAAGGGACTCATGCCCAAAGGGTAGCAGCAATTAGTGATCGCTTCTCAACAATGCGCTTTCAAGCAAAACTTGAGTCTTGGGATCATTTTTGCGGAAGAATCCCTGAATTAGGGGCGCTCGCCGAAGCATTTGTAGAAGGGGAAATTAAGCGATCGCCCAGCGTCCAAGGACGGATCACACCCCAGGGCGAAGTGGAAATCCTTTCAACTCACGACCAAATTCTCGGAGGACCAGACGGTCAGATTTACCTTGGTTGTCGCTTTCCCGCTGATGAAAGATATCGATTGCAATTACAGCAATTGGGACTTCAAGTTGGCAAAAAACTAGCAGAGAAAGGCACTTTAGAGCGATTTGGATTAGATTTTATTGCCGTTGACAAGGGTAACGGAGAGTGGGATATTCAGGCGATCGAAATTAACCTGCGTAAAGGCGGTACAACTCATCCATTCATGACCCTGAAATTATTAACGAACGGCCGCTATGACCTTTCCACGGGTTTATTTTATAGTCAACAAGGTCGTCCAAAATATTACATTGCCACTGATAATCTGCAAAAAGAGCGCTATCAGGGATTATTACCTAATGATTTAATGGATATTATTGCTCACCACAGATTGCACTTCGACAGCGGTACAGAAACCGGTACAGTGTTTCATCTGATGGGTTGCCTTTCACAGTTTGGCAAGGTGGGATTAACCAGCATTGGTGATTCTCCGCAACAAGCACAAGACATTTATAACAAAGTTGTCAAAGTTCTGGATGAAGAAACACGTAGCGAAAATCGTGATTTCTCGGCGTTTTCAGATTATTCCTTTCCCGTAGTTTGGGATGAACATAGTTAATTTGTTAAGAAGTGTAAACTGAGAGGGTCGTCCACAAGCTGAAAAGCTTATTGTTTCGTAGACCCCTCAGGTGACTTACTGATAACTGATTAGCTGATTACTTCTAAATGCGCTGATCGCTGTTAGGTAAATTTTGCTGGGTGTTTGGCTGTTTACGAGATTGCGATTGAGTATATATATAGGTTACTACTGCTAAAGTCAGTCCAATCGCCAATACCACCCCCAGAATTCGCAAAAAATTGGGATTAATTCTCGTAGTTAGCTGCTCACTTAACTTTGGTTGGTAAATAGTATCATCCGTTCGTGCTTGTGGTCTGCTTTGATTAGACGCAGGTCGTGGCTGATACAACGTCACATCTGGTTGCACTGGTGGTCTACTTTGATTAGATGCTGGTCGCGGCTGAAACAACGTCTTATCTGGTGGAACTGGTGGTCTATTTTGATTAGATCCTGGTCGTGGTTGAAACAACGTCTTATCTGGTGGTACTTGTTGACCGCATTGATTAGATCCTAGTCGTGGTTGAAACAACGTCTTATCTGGTGGTATTTGTTGACCACCTTGATTAGATCCTGGTCGTGGTTGATATAACGTCACATCAGGTTTGCTGGCGTTCCGATTATTCACCGGACTCTGTTGATTTTGCTCAACTGGGTTAAATGGTCTGGGAACGGTTTCGTGATTTGAACCTTCAGTCTGTCCAGCCTGAATGGGAGGAACGGTTTGCTCAGATTGGTTTTGCTTAATCGGGTTAAATGGTCTGGGAACAGTTTCGTGATTTGAACCTTGATTGGAAGCAGATGGAGGACGCACAATCGTGTCGTCGTTCGATTGTCTGGGAACAGTTTCGTGATTTGAACCTTGATTGGAAGCAGATGGACGCAGAATCGTGTCGTCGTTCGATTGTCTAGGAACAGTTTCGTGATTTGAGCCTTGATTGAAAGCAGATGGAGGACGCAGAATCGTGTCGTCGTTTGATTGTCTGGGAACAGTTTCGTGATTTGAACCTTGATTAGAAAAAGGTTGCGATCGCCCAGTAATTTCTCCAGATACACTAGATTCTGTGGCAAATTTTGCAGCAGCTTGCAAAGCCTGATTTAGTTCTTCTACCGTTGCAAATCGGTTAGCTGGGTTTTTTTGGAGGCATTTCATCACCACCGCTTCCAATTGTATCGGTAAATTCTCACACTCTGGTTGCGATCGCAGTGGTTTTGGTAGCTCATAAGCATGAGCTAATACCCAAGATGCCTCACTGATATAACTACCCTTAATGCTGATTCCAAAGGGGTCGGCTGCACTCAGCATTTCATAAAGGATAATTCCTAAGCTGTAAATATCACCTCTGGCGTCCAGGTTTCGATCGCTTTGGATTTGTTCGGGAGGTGCGTAACGAAATGTACCGATAAATGTACTAGTTATATTTGTAATATTGGAATTTTCTGAAGATTCACCACGAATTTTGGCAACACCAAAATCCAAAACCTTCACCCATTCTCCCAAATCTGTCGGCATCAAAAATATATTATCTGGTTTCAGGTCGCGATGAACTACCTGAATATGTTCAGTGGTTTTGCCGCCATCCCGTTGGAGAGTCACTCCTTGATGGGCAAGCTGTAAACCCTTACAAACTTGCGCCATAATCTTCACCGTCCGCTCAACAGACAGCCGCTTTTGGCGCAGCAGTAATTGCCCAAGCGTTTGCCCCCGCAAATATTCCATGACGTAAAATGGAAAACCTTCCGGGGTTACACCACAATCACTAATCTTAACAATGTGGTCGCTTTGCAAAGCAGCACAAACTGCCACCTCCCGCTCAAAACGCTTTCTCATTTCGAGTGATGCCACTAGCGTATCTTTGAGCAACTTCAACGCTACCTGCTGACCGACACGGGTATCCGTTGCCAGGAAAACTTCTCCCATGCCACCCCCGCCTAACCGTCTGTCTAAACGGTATCGCTGGTTATCACCTACGAAGCGACCATTCCAAGAATTTGAAGAAGGTGGGGATTTCATCTGGGGCAACCCATCCTAGTTACTTTAAGTGTTAACTTTATTCAGAGATAATACTAGTATTACAAATAAATATGATTGCTTCATAACTTAGATGAATATTAGTAATATATGCTACTAGTAATTATCTAATTATACTCAGCTTAACATATTAGTAACTTAAAGTAATGCGATAAATTTGATAAAATGTTTAAACTTAAGACCTGTAGCAGTTGAAATTTGTTCCTGATATTTAAGTTAGCGCAAGTTCTACGAGAATCGTCAGCTTCTGTAGTGCTGAGTGACTAAGAGAGTGAAACGGTAGAGCGCAAACTACGAACCTAGCAAGTCAAACTTGATAAACAAGTAATTTAATTTAATACTCTTCTTAAATTACACTGCTAATTTTGACTAGTGAATCAGGAGGCGAAGATGGAAAGCAACACCACAACATGGTGGATATATGCATTATTGTCAGCTGGCTTTGCAGCATTGACAACTATCTTTGCCAAAATTGGGATATAAAATGTGAATGCTAATTTAGCAACAGCAATCCCAACTGTTGTCATTTTAGTAGTTGCTTGGGGGATTGTATTTTTTCAGGGAAACGTAGTTAATATCTTAGCTAAACCTCATCTATGTTGAGAACCGTAGTTTTTGCCCTCACCCTAAATCCCTCTCCCAAGTAGGGAGAGGGACTTCTTTCCGGCTCCCCTTCTCCCAATATTGGGAGAAGGGGCTGGGGGATGAGGGTTTTTCTATTCATACAGAACTACGGTTTTCAACGTGGACGCAGTTTATATCCCAAAAAACCATGATTTTCTGATTATTATCTGGAGTATCTACAGGGTTATCAGGGATTTTTTACTTCCAAGCCTTACAAGCCGGAAAAGCTTCCCTTGTTGCACCAATTGATAAATCAAGCTTGGTATTAGTTTTATTGTTTTCAGTCATCTTTTTGGGAGAAACATTAAATTGGAAGATCATTTTAGGAACTGGGTTAGTAGTCATAGGCACTTTAGTTTTAATTATTTAAAATTTTAATTAAGAGGATGTTTTAAAATTCCTACTGTTCAAGTACATTATGTAGCTTTGAGTGAAAATTTACCTACTTTTAATAAGGAAGTTTTGACCATTGCCGAGTCTTTTGAATTGAGATGGTAGGTGGATTTATGCCGTGCTGTACTAATAGTTGACAATGCACTTTTGTCTGCCGTGCTGATAGTCTTTGCGACAATAGGACTTAAAGTTTTGCAAAATATATTCTATTAATGTACTCTGGCGTACATGATTAATATGTGCTATTTCCATGAGGAATCAGGATGAGTAATGTGCTCTCTATAGCCGCAGTGACAGCAGTACTAAAAGTCTTGCTGGAAAATGGTTTAGTCAGCGATCCGATCGCTGCTAGTGTTGGTGATGTGATTGTAACTGCTCTACCGCCCGATCGAATTTCAGTTGAAGCTGACGAGCGTGCTCAAATCAACCTCTTTCTCTATCAAGTGACGCAGAATCGCAATGTCGATTGGGTATCTCAAGAATTTCGGAGCAGGCATTCACGTATTAATGGAAACCCGCGCTCTGCGATTCCACCACTAGCTCTTGACCTTCACTACTTATTAACAGCCTACGGAGCCAAGGATTTTCAGGCGGAGCTTTTACTAGGCTATGCAATGCATTTATTACACAAAACACCAGCGATCACATCTGATATTATTGAAAATACTTTGATAAATGCATCTACAACCAATACCTCAAGTGCTTTTTCCCAAGCTGTAGCAACTGTGTCTGTATCCGATTTAGCTGAACAAATTGGGCAGATAAAACTGACTCCAGAGTTTTTTAACATGGAAGAAACTTCTAAGTTATGGTCTGCTTTACAAACACACTATCGGCCTTCAGCTACCTATCTGGCATCAATGGTATTGATTGAGAGTAGCAATGACAAGTCTGAAAGTTTTTACATGATGCCCTTGTCTCAACCGAATATAGAGCAAGTTATAGCTCCGACAAAAACTGAAAAAATGATTGTTGCAGGTACGAAATTAGTAATTCGTGGTAAACGGTTACGCGGTGAAATCACACGAGTTCGTTTCGGTAATACAGAGACATTACTAGTACCTCAAGAAGTAAAAGAAACCCAAATCAGTTTGTTAGTGCCGCCAGATTTATACGCAAGGGTTCAGGGTGTCCAAGTTGTACATCTAACAATGGGCAATAATGCAGGGCAAACGAATCATCTAGTTGAATCAAACGTTGCGGCTTTTGTCTTACATCCAACAATTACAGCATTCGTCACTCAAGTAGAAAATAGCGGCGAGAATTTACGCACGGCAGAAATTACCGTTAAATTCCAGCCCAAAGTAGGTAAGGCACAGCGGGTAGTTTTGCTACTCAATGAGGTATTAAATGAGGTATCAGATGATAGTCCGGTAGCTTACTCTTTCTTGGCTGCACCACCGACTCAAGACACTGATGCAATCATGATTCCGGTCAAAAATGTGAAACCAGGAACTTATATTGTTCGGGTGCGGGTAGATGGGGCCGAAAGTCCACTGCAAAAGAATCAGTTTGGGGAATATGATTCGCCACAGGTGACAATTTTATGAATGCTACGACAATTAATCACAATTGGGATGAGGCAAACTACCGCTACCTATCAGCAGCCCTAGCCGTGGTGCGTGGTATTTTGGAAAATCACACGGCAAAAGAGCAAAACCAACCTGAAGAGCACAACCAAGAGCATTTACAGCAAGTGTTACAGGAAACGGCTACTGCTATGCCTGCACCATCAGCATTGGAGAGAATATGCAAAATGTTTCGCCTCTCATCCTTTGAACGTGATTTGTTGCTGTTGTGTACAGGTATGGAATTAAATGGAGATTTTGCCAAATTGTGTGCTATAGTTCACGACGATTCACAACGAGCTTACCCAACTTTGGGTTTAGCTCTGGCAGCTTTACCTAACGTCCACTGGGATGCGATCGCTCCAAATGCTTCCTTACGTCATTGGCGATTAATTCAAATTGGTGATGGTCATTCCCTAACTCTCAGTCCCTTGAGAATTGACGAGCGGATTTTACATTATCTCACGGGGATTCAATATCTTGACGAACGGCTAGCTGGTATCATTGAGCCATTACCAGAGGTTAGCGATTTAGTACCCTCACACCAAGATTTAGCAGAGCGAGTAGCAGCGGTTTGGTCACAAGCTTACAAGGTTAATAGCTTACCAATTATCCAGTTATCTAGTGGTGAAACTGCTAGTAAAGGTGCCATTGCCGCGACAATTTGTCAAATTCAGGGTTTAAGCTTGTGGGTAATGCCTGCACAAGTCATTCCTTTAGCACCTGGCGAATTGGATAATCTCATCCGCCTGTGGACTCGCGAGACGATTTTAAGTAAGAGTGCCTTACTCATAGACTGCAACGAACTGGATACTAATGATACAGCGCGGCTGAATGCGATCGCTCGTTTCATTGAACGCACAAACGGCTTTTTAATAGTCACGAGTCGGGAACGGATCGGCTTATCACAACGCCTAGTAGTTAATTTTGACGTAGATCAACCAACTAGCAAAGAACAAAGTGCAGTTTGGCAAGATGCACTAGGGGCGAGTGCATCGCAAATGAATGGGCAAGTCAAAACCCTAGTGGATCAGTTTAACCTCAGTGCTGCAACCATTCGTGCTGCTTGTGCAGAAGCCGCAGGACAGTTAGCACAAACACCAGAAAGCGATATCACTAGCATTTTATGGGATGCCTGCCGCGTGCAAGCACGTCCACGCTTGGATGAACTCGCCCAACGGATTGAGCCATCTGGTGATTGGGAGGACTTAGTATTACCAGAGGCACAGAAACAAGTTCTCCGGGAAATTGCGGCTCATGTGCGCCAACGTAGTACTGTATATAATAATTGGGGTTTTGGGGGCAAGAGTGCGCGGGGATTGGGAATCAGCGCTCTATTTGCAGGTAGTAGCGGCACTGGTAAAATTTTGGGGGCAGAAGTACTGGCTCATAAATTACGCCTTGACCTCTATCGTATTGACCTATCATCAGTAGTTAGCAAATATATTGGCGAGACAGAGAAGAATTTGCGCCGAGTATTTGATGCCGCCGAACAAGGTGGAGCGATTTTGTTATTTGATGAAGCCGACGCTTTATTTGGCAAACGGAGTGAAGTCAAAGATGCGCGCGATCGCTATGCCAATATTGAAGTTAGCTACCTATTGCAACGTATGGAAAGCTACCCAGGTCTAGCAGTCTTGACTACCAACCTGAAGAGTGCGATTGATACAGCCTTCCTGCGGCGGATTCGCTTTGTGGTGCAGTTCCCCTTTCCTGATACAATGCAACGAGCCGAGATTTGGCGACGCGTCTTTCCAGCCGAAACCCCAACCGCAGATTTAGATGCTCTGCAACTAGCACGGCTCAATGTCGCTGGGGGTAATATCCGTAACATTGCTTTAAATGCAGCTTTTTTAGCTGCCGATGCTGGGGAATCAGTGCAGATGAAACACGTATTGCGGGCGGCTCAAACAGAATATAGTAAGTTGGAGAAACCCTTGACTGATGCGGAAGTTGGGGGATGGATGTGATTTTACTCTGGTAATTCACCAAATCTTTCCCGATAGCGAGCAAGCATGGACTCCATTTGGGCAAGTTGCTGTTGGGCTTGTTCGCGTTGCTGTTCAGCTTGTTGACGCTGTTGCTGTTCTTGGTGTGCTACTTCTTCTGGCGTGGGTGTCAGTTGTCCATCGGGAGTGAAAAAGCGCAACTTCGATTGATAAATTCCCAAATATAACTGCAATTGCTGACTCCATAACCAACCTGCTTCATTTGCTTGCAGTTCTTGATAACGGCCATCTAATAAATGAAATCCTTTAAATTCTAAACTTACCGGGTCAAACCAAAAATAATCAGGAGTCCGCCAAACATCTTGATAGATTTCCTTTTTCAACCCTCTATCAGTAGCAGCTGTTTTGTCAGAAAGAATCTCTACAATCACATTTGGGTATTTGCCATCTTCTTCCCAAACTACCCAGCTTTTGCGTATTTTGCGTTGGGTATTTAAAACTACAAAGAAGTCGGGGCCTCGAAATTGCTCAGACTTGCGTTGACGCGGACTGTAATAAATCGTCATGTTACCGCAAGCGTAAAAATCTTGACGCTCTTGCCACAACCATTCCAAACACTGAATTAACAGCAGTATTTGCCGTAAGTGTAGTTCTGTTTCCAAAGGTGGTTCATCACTGTATAAATCACCAGGAGGAAATATAACATCTTCTGGTGTGTCTTCTAAAATTATTCCTAAATCTTGAGCAGAAGACATAATAATTTCTCTTTTGACAAGATAAATCTAACTTAACCCAATTCATTCAGCTTCAGAAGCGAACGCCCCAGCTTTTCATCCCAGCTTTCTAAAATTATAAGTCTTGCTCACACAAAACACCTGCTGTCATAGAATAATTTCCACTTCAGTCGATAGCGATCGCCACTAAACAAATTGTATAATTTGATTCAAAAATATGCTTGAGGTTGTGAGATGAGCGATCGCATATTTGAACCTAACAAAGCTGGTACATCCACTTCAAATCCGTCGCTGGTCTCAGCAACAACTCTAACGCTGGCGAATCCAGTGCGCTGCAACCATACAAGGGAAATACGATCAAACCGCTTCTCAATGGACTGTACCAAGTCCCTTAGTCAACTTTTAATTATTTACGTCGATTTATTTACAAAGCCGTCTACTAAATCAAAGATTTTACATCGTTTCCAATCTCCGACTGGTGACACAGATTTGAGTTGCACACTTTAAAACTTTTTCAACTTGTTTTGGTGCTTTGATTTCAGTAAATAGCTGAATCGCTCGATCAAAATTTATTTGACTGTCATCAGGCTTTGACATCTTTTGATTAGTTAAACCCAATTGAAAATAAGCTTCAGCCAGGTCACACTTTGCACCTATTTTATCCAAAAGTTCGATTGCTTCTGTATGATTAACAAGAGCTAATGCAAAATCTGTTTGTTGTCGATGGATTTCTGCTAAACCATTGAGTGTTTTTGCTTTTACCTGCATATAGTGACTTTCTTCAGCAAAAGTCAAAGCTTGATGGAATATCTGATTTGCCTGAGAAAATTCGCCTAAATTGACGTAGGTTTGACCCAAAATTTGCATAAAATAGACAAATCTTCCAGTCTGTTCTACCAGTTTTTCGTTAGTAATATTTTGATACGCTACATCTGCTAATTGATATGAGGCATCATGCAAACCTAAATAAGAATATACTAAAGCTAAACAGACTGAAGCTTTCTCTGCCCAGCGATGATGCTCGGTATTTTGAGCTAAGTAAATTACTTGTTGAAATAACTTTGCGGCTGCTTCTAGTTCCCACAAATCTCTTTTGTAAAGACCAATACTTAATAAAGAATCTACCTCGAGCATTCTCAGATAGTAAACTGTATGTTTATTTTTTGGTTGAGGTACAAGTGACTTTAGTGCTTGGGTTGCCAGAATAATAGTCTTTTCTTGACAAGCGATCGCTTGAATAATCTTACCTGTTATCCAATATAAATCACCCAAAATATTGTAAAGTTCGCTGAGATTTTGGTCATTTTCTAGATTCTTAACGACTTGATTAATCGCCGTAAGTATCGGTTGAATTAAACCCATTCGATACAACGTACTACCAAGAGGTAAAAACTGCTGCCATTGATTATTTCGGCTTTTTAAAATGACCTTGGCTGCCAACTCAAATTCATGAATCTCTATGTAGTGATAATATGCTTCTAAAGCTTGCAAAGCATCCTTGAAAGTTTCAATTTGTTTAACACTAGTTGTCCAAAATTCTGCGGCTTTGTGGTTGGCAATTTCCCATTCATTGCTGGGGCGTAAACGCGCGATCGCCTCTGCACAAATCACCGGATGCAGCCAGTATTCACCTTTATCGCACTCCACCAAAGACCGATTTCTCAACGAGGCGATGATTTGGCGATGTTGATCAGGTGCAACATCCCAAAGTAAACAAAACAATCCTTGAGATGGAATGGTGGGTATATCTTGGTAACGATAACATCCCAAACGACAAAGTAGGCGATAAGCTTGGGGATCGAGGGCTTGCAGGCGATTGATTTGACTAACTGCTAAATTTTTTAAGTCGGTTGCTGCTAACGGATCGGCATGATTTTCTTGCCAATAAAGAATCATGTCACCATCAAAATCCTCCTGAATCGAACCACAGAGAATTCCCATTGCTTTAGCATTACCGCCATAAGTGCGATGCATGATTTGCAAGGTTGGCGAGTTGGTAGCTAATCCACGGTTGCTAAAAAACTTTTGCCATGCGCTTTCATTTAAGCTAGGAAGCCGATAATGATTTACATTCAGCCCAGGTTCACAAAGGCGATCGCGACTAGTAATCAAGGTAACAGACTGCACCCTAGCATCAGCCAAAACCCGCAATAGTTCTACATAGTTGCGGTGAGAAGCAATCAACCCACCTTGTTGATCCAATGCAGGTTCGAGATTGTCAATTAACACCCCAATCCGCCGATTGTGGAGTTGGCGTTTGAGTCTTCCCAATGTCACGCCAAATTCTACCCCAGGTTCTTGATCAAAGTCTTGTTTGAGCCATTCTTCTACTACTCGTTCGGCGGGGGTGATATTCTGCGTTTCCTTCGCCATCAGCAGTTCTAAAACCAACTCAAACCCCTGATGAAGATATTGCTGCGCTAGAGTGGTTTTGCCTAAACCGCCTTCACCTTGGATGACAATCACTTTTGACCCCTGATTTACCAAATTATTCAGGTGAGCGATCGCTTCTGTTCGTCCAATAAAATTGGTATCCTCTAATTTTGGGATGGGATTTTGGGGCGATCGCGAGTAATCAATCAGACTGGATGATATCGCAGTAGTTTTTCTCAGAACTCGCTCCAAAGTAGCGCGACAATTACTTTTGGTAATCTTTTGGCGCAATACTTTAGAAAGCAATTTCCATAACTGAGAACCAGCATCCTTGGCGTGTCCTTCCGTACAACCGTAAGAATGAGCGATATCCAAGTATTTTCTACCCAACCAAACTTGCACAAGAATCACTTTTTGCAAATCGCTCAACCGTTCCCCAGTCTGAGGGGGAATTATGGCGTCTAACCATGCTAATGCTGCTTCAGCGTCCATTGTGTAACGACGAGGGTAGGTCA
Source organism: Nostoc sp. 'Lobaria pulmonaria (5183) cyanobiont' (assembly GCF_002949795.1). Classification (NCBI taxonomy): domain Bacteria; kingdom Bacillati; phylum Cyanobacteriota; class Cyanophyceae; order Nostocales; family Nostocaceae; genus Nostoc; species Nostoc sp. 'Lobaria pulmonaria (5183) cyanobiont'. The sequence goes on from NZ_CP026692.1 coordinate 4,418,414, forward strand.
GATTTTAAGGACAACTATAAATCAATCTACAGTTATGTTGCTGAAGTTTTCGGATAAGATTCTGTAAATCCGACTTTTTTCCCGACTTTTGCAAACTTTATTCAAAATTCAGCAGCAAGTTCTTGAAACGATTGCTGTTATTCCAACGGTAGGTATTAAAGTCTCGTTGATCAGCTGTCAAAATTCGTCCATGTCCCAGATGTTCTGCTAGAACAACCAGAGAAGCATCTGCCATATCCATTGGTAAATCGGCATATTTTTCCATGAGTTTAACTATGCGTACAACATGGTGACTTCGTAAATCAAACACCTCAAATGCTTCCTGTGCAACCTCTCTCAAAAAACTACATTGAGCATTATTACCACCTCCTCTGGCAAGAAGAAGGTAACAAGTTTCGGTAATAACAGGGTAAGTAGTGACTAGTGGTTCATTGAGAGCATTTAAAACTTGTAGTGCTAATTGATGGTATTGATCGTTTTGGTTCCCAAGTGCCACGAAAAAGCCAGTATCAGCGATGATCATACTTTTCTTGGATTAGCGATCGCACAATGGCTTCGGAATTAGCAGCTAAGTCAGTTTCTCCTTTGAAACAGCCGATAAATTTACTTTGCTTGAGTTTAGCTAAGGGATCTGTTTTTTGTTGCTGAAGTTGTTGATAGCGCAGTTCAATCGAAGATTTAATTGCTTCTACTGTATCTTGGTCAGCCTCCTGTTGGATGTAGGCAAGCTTTTGAGCATATTCTTCATCTAGCTGAATATCAAAATTCTTCATTGCCACTAACTTGGAACGTTTACCTAAAGTATATCGTCCGCGTCGAATCGTCTAGAATAAAACTCATTAGGTAACATTAGCACCATCATTACTTATGGTGAAATCAGACTCCCGTCAATTGCCTAGTAGTGCTGAACTTCTTTGTTCAGACGATACACCTGTGGATAACGAAGACCAGAACTTTATTCCCAATTTGCTTCTCTTTTTGCTGCAATATATTTGGGCAAACCGTAATGACTGGTTTTTCAGTGTGGATATGGGCGTTTACCATACCACAGGGGTTAGTCCGCTTGTGCCAATTGTACCAGACGGATTTTTGAGCTTAGGTGTAGAACGCCGCAAGGCAGATAAATCTCGTAAAAGCTATGTTGTTTGGGAAGAAAATAACATAGTGCCTATCCTGGCTTTAGAAATTGTCTCCTTAACTTTGGGTGGAGAATACGACAAAAAATTAGACATTTATGCCAAGTTAGGGGTACTGTACTACATTATTTATAATCCAGAGTATTGGCAACGCGATCGCCATCAACCTTTTGAAGTTTATCGCTTAGTAGATGGTAGCTATCAATTGCAAATTGGTGAACCCTTTTGGATGCCAGAAATTGGTTTGGGAATTGGGCGATCGCAATACGTATCTGGTAATATCCAGCGTCAGGTTTTGTATTGGTATGACCAACAAGGAAAGCGCTATCAAACTCCAGAAGAACAGCTTGAATTAGCGCAAAAACAACTTGAGCGTTATCGTCAACAATTTGGGGAATTGCCAGAAAGGTAAGCGGGGCGATACTCCTTTCATAGTATAATTTCGTTTCTTATACAAGATTTGAATAAATAATTGGATTGAAGGAACGTTGATGTATGCTCCATATTCCATTGGGTTCACCTCTCAATGTTGCTTTATGAGTTTCATTTATATAAATTAGAGCAGTAGTTATTTCGCAGGTTTTTGCCTCTTCTTTTTCTATATATTTAACAGTAGCTATAATTGTAGTAGTTGCCGGGGCTGTATCGTTGATAGAAATTATTAGAAAACTAATTGGCTTGATATGTCCAAATTCTTGCCTCACTTGTCCAGCTTTTTTATTGATTGGTATATCTAAATAATCAGTAATTAAAGTTGCCATCTTTCCGTAGTTGCTGTTCGCCCAGTAAAGCATAAACTTGGCAAAAGTTCTCTCTGGCATATACTTCTCATAGTCATCAGGACAACCCGTAGATGGTACATCTATTCCTATAGTTAGTTGTCTCTTTTTCCAATTATTAAGATTTCTCTTAAGGTTTTGTATATCTAAATAATCTTGAAAAGCTTGGATTATAGTTTGCTTTTGTTCAACAGGGGGAGGATTTTTATTTCCTTTGCTAATCGCTATTGCCCAATCTTTTATCACAAACAGAGCAGCCCAGCATTTTGCTGCAACAATTTTATTAGCATAGCCTAAATCTCTACCATGTAAAATACCATTCCTATATGGAATCGTAATTTTTTCACTAATAGTTGTTGTTCTATTTACACTAAATAGCTTGGATAATTCTTGTAACCCACTACTATGTGCTGCTATTGAATCCCATGCTGTGAGGTCTGTTCCTTCCGCAAAAAAACCTGTCTGCTCAATGTCATTTACCAAACCATCGATAAGCATTAATAAAATCGGTACACATGCATAATATCTTTCTGCAAGATAATCTTCCTTTGCTAATTTTGCAAATTCCTCTCTATTCCGAAACTCCTTTACTCCCAACATTGTCATGAGTAGCCATTGAAGAGTTTGTTCGTTATAATAATCTGTAAGTAAATTTTCTGCTTCTTCAAATTTACTCTTATCTACTAATTCAATAGCTTTTTGCATTAAATCTACATTTAATGATTCATAGGCTACCCAGCCAAATTTGGAAAAGTATTCATTAAACTTATCAGGGATGTAAAGAATTTTTAATTGTTCTTGAACCTCAGGTAAGTTACTAAACGCCTCTGATAAACTTGCATTTTTAATCCCAATAAATTCCAGAAAAGACACAATTTGAAAGACAGACTTCATCCCTGAAAATGTCTCTAGCAATTTTTTATAAGAAGGATTATCAATAATCTTTATATTATCTGATGGCATAAGCTATTTCTTGCTTGTTTAGCTACGTCTTTAACACTACTCAGTGATTTAGCCACATTCATGTACAGGCTAAACTCGTTCTAATGTAACACAGTGTAAAATAGCATTTCGACTATTAAGAGAGATTCTTTAGCTCACGGTAGTACACATAATTCAATGCTTGACTTTATCATCCATATATTTTATATCAGACTTTTTCCCCGACTTTTCCAACTGCATCACATAAAACTGCCGACTTAAGCCGACTGACAAAACAAAGTGCGATCGCTTAGTTTTGTACGGTGTGTTATGCCGCTATCTTACGCACCCTACCAGATTGAAGCTTATTCCCTCACATCACAAACTAACCTTTTAAATAAAGACAGAGAAATAATAGTTGTGTTTAACAAAGTTTGTGCTTCATTAAAATCAGCATCACCCGTAATAAAAAAATCTGCTTCTGCTGCAATAGCACAAGCTAAGAACTTTGCATCTTTCCTATCTCTGGGGAAATCAACCTCCACATCCACATCAATTAGTGTTGTTACTGAATCAATTAAATAAATCCATCTTTGGTATTGTGCCTCAGTTAACTTTAAACGAGGACGCTTTAAAACTTCCTTATACTCTGCAATAATCTCTACCGATACAACCCACTCAAAAGCAGAATTAGCAATCACAAATAAAATTACTGCCTCTGGATTTTTATCAGCTATAGAAGCAGAAACTACGATATTAGTATCAATAATAACTTTCATTCTCCCTGTCTATAAGCTTCAATTTCTGCTGCTATTTCTTCATCAGTCAAGGGATTATCTGCGTGTATCCCTTGTATTTCTTTGAATAATTTTTTTAATTCTTCTGCTAAAGTAACCCTTTGATTCTCGTCTGTCAAAATAATCACCTCGACTCTCTGTCCTGCTTTAAATGGTAAATCAGATAATACTAACTGCTTTGGATCTTCAATAGTAATATATGTTTTATAAGCGTTCATGATTTATCCTGTAACTCAACTTTTATCTACCCTTGTTCTAACAATTTCGCTATATTCTCTGCAATTCTCTCTTCTAACTTTGTAAAGTCGTCTTGGAAGGGCGAGGTTTGAAACCCAAATTTTCTATAACCAACTTTTTCCCCGACTTTTGCAACCCTATCACATAAAACTGCCGACTTCAGCCGACTGACAAACGATAGTGCCATCGCTTAGGCTATTGGGCATAGAGATAAAAATTTAAGTATAAAAATATGCTTAACAACCTCAGCCCAATCACAGAAGACTTAGCAGGAAAAAGCTATCCTAGTCCTCATTACTTGCAAACACAGCGCCGCATTCGTTCACTTATAGACAAATATATTGCAGTCGAAAAACTACATGGCCGTCTGCAAGATTTACCGATACAGTTTGCCAATCCCCAACCGCGTCCCTGGAAACCCATTGATTGGCAAACAATTAACCGCAATCAAATTATCGGCTTAGACGCAGAGGTATTTTTATCTATATTGATCGGTGCGATGGATACAGAAGCTCCCATTCGCAGCTATACCCAAACTAGTCGGCAGTATTTGGAAAAATTGCATCCTCAAATGGCTCGGTTTGTTGGTGGAACAGTCGGTAAAGATGGCGAACTGCTGGAACTTGGTTTATGGGAAAAGGAAGAACGTCAGCACACACCTGCATTAATCAAAATCTACACCCAATTAACAGGCGAGAAAATCACCCCAAAACTTCGTACTGTTAGAAGCTATCTCCCCACAGATGACGCCAAAGAAGACTTATATCGCCACGGCTTACACCGCATTGCCACAGAATACGGTGCTACCTGTCTTTATATTTGGTTGATGGCTCACACTACTGGCGCACTCCAGGATGTTCTAGAAGAACTAGCACAGGATGAAATCAATCATACGACCAAATTCTGGGGATTTGGAGTCTGGGCTTTCCCTGATACTGGGTTGATGCGAATTGGACGCACGCTAATCAAAACGCGATCGCCAAACTATCAGCGTAACAACCTCATGCGTACTCTCCGCCGGATGATGGCCACCCTCAACTGGAATGCTTGGTCATTAACCAACAAAATAACTCTCCTCTTCACCTTTACTTACACAATGCATCGCTTGTGGAGTTGGAACAATAGCCTCACACCAGACTATCTGCAAAATTTATTTGAAACTAATTAGTCAAAACAAAGGACAAATGACAAATGACAAATGACAAATCAAAATTACCCACCGATTTAAACCCCCAAAAAATCCCCCAACATATCGCCGTCATCATGGATGGTAACGGACGATGGGCAACCAGTCGAGGATTACCGCGCATCGCTGGACATCGCCAAGGAGCAAGAACACTCAAAGAACTATTGCGTTGCTGCAAAGATTGGGGAATTAAAGCGTTGACAGCCTACGCTTTCTCAACAGAAAATTGGCAGCGTCCCGTTGAAGAAGTGGATTTTCTGATGCATTTGTTTGAGCGATTACTACGCCGCGAGTTGGCTCAGATGCATCAAGAAGGAGTACGCATCTCCTTTATTGGAGATTTATCAGCTTTACCCAAGTCTCTACAGACAGAAATGGAACGTTCAATGATAGAGACGTTGAACAATCAAGCAATCCACTTTACTGTTGCAGTCAATTACGGTAGCCGCAACGAAATTACCAGAGTTTGCCGTCAAGTAGCTCAACTCGTGGAACAAGGAGAACTCAGCGCCCAAGAAGTGAATGAAAGTTTTATAGAACAACACCTCTACACAGCAAATACTCCAGAACCCGATTTGCTGATTCGTACTAGCGGTGAGATGCGATTGAGTAATTTCCTCTTGTGGCAAATGGCGTATACAGAGATGTATTTTACCGATATTCTTTGGCCAGATTTTAATCGAGAAGCATTTCATCAAGCTTTGTTGAGTTACCAAAATCGCGATCGCCGTTTTGGTCAAGTCAAAGCTTCATTATCAGCTTAGTGTACCAAACACCAAACATCGCGTGAAGAAGGCAGGAGGCAGAGGGCAATATTCCTTCTGCCTTCTGCCTTTCTTGATAAAGTAAAAGCACCCACACTACCAGGATGGTATATGAGCGCTCACAAATAAAACATTATCGAGGATAATCTATCTGCTATGACAGACCGAAGTAACTATAAGAATAGCAGGCACTGGGTAAATAAACTGCAAGGGTAGTTACAAATGTTTTGTTAAAAATATTACTTACCGTCAACATGATGCTTGATTTAGGTAAAATCCAATCGATTGCGAAATCCTATTCTCCTCAAGAACTCTTCGCTGCTTTGGTTTGGCAGCGTCGGTTCAATGAGTTTGATGGCGAAGAAGTGATTACTGACCTTTCCAACCACAGAAATTTATGGTCAAGCTTTCTGTTCACCAAACCAATCTTTGCACCAGATGAAAACGGTTTAAGCTTTGGTGGTATGGTCGATACCCTACTTGCAATGGCAAACTATCGTCCCATGCCTGAAACCAGCATCATCCATTTCATTGCCTATCCTGCCGATACACTATACATCCTTGCAGAGAACCAAGACACAAAAGTGTCAGAGCTTTTAGATTTGGGCAAAAAATGGCGAGCTGATTCAGTAGAGGTAAGTGATGGCACAAATGAAGATTATGGTTTGCGCCTGAAGCGCCGACTGAGAACTAGATTGGAAGGAGCGCTATGGGGTGAAGATGTTCAGCAGGATTGTGATGCGGTGGTTGTTGCCTATTGGTGGGATTGAATTCTTGAAGTATCTCAATTAGAGAAATCGTGGACTACAATATGCTGTTTTCTTCCCGATCTTACCTTACACCCAAATTGAGCAGCGATCGCAGTCTCTTAATTTTTTTTGAGTAAATTATTCTTTGTTAGGTATTGAGCCGAGGATTTCAGCTCAATACCTTTATTCATTATCACAAAATCAGACTTATGTGAATTATTATTTTGTCAATATAGCAATTCTATTTTATATTTGAACAGAGAAAATTTGGAAGGCTTATGAATCAAGCATTTTACGTAATGCATTGTTCAAAAACAATTCAGGATGGCTATCGTAATCATAAAAACTATCAATATGATGTCTTGTTAATTCTTTCCCAAAATAGTATTTACTATAATTTAATACTTGCGATATAAGCTGATGTTTTGGTAAGTTAATTCAGAAAAAATCCTGATATCCAAAATTTAAAGTTAACAAGACTCTCTTGCTAAATCTACTTTAAATTTACTTATCAATCCATTTTAAAATCGCAATGAATTTTTTCACTATTTTATAGGTGTTGGGAGTGATCATGGCAAAATATCTACTAGCTTCTGCTAGTGGGATGGGATTTTTATGTTTAATTGTCGGGTTATCACCTGTGCAAGCCCTTCCTAGTTTAAAAATTGCAGATAAAAACGTAGCTGTTAATCAAGATGACGGCGGCTATGAAAAGAATTATTCTCTTCAAAGCGATTTAACAAATAATATCTCTAGTAAATTGCTGATAGCTAATGAAACTCAAAAAAACTTATCCTCAGTCAATGAACAGCAAAAAATTCCAGATATAGGAGTAGATTCTGCTGTTAACTTGTGGCAGCCAATCATACCACAACCTGCAAGTTCATCTTCAACCTCATACAAACTTGCACAAGTAACATCCGTATCGCAATTGTCTGATGTACAGCCGACTGATTGGGCTTTTCAGGCACTCCAATCTTTAGTCGAGCGCTATGGTTGTATCGCAGGTTATCCCAATCAAACCTATCGCGGTAATCGGGCGATGACTCGCTATGAATTTGCTGCTGGCTTAAATGCTTGTTTAGACCGAATCAATGAACTGATTGCGACTGCAACTGGTGATTTGGTCAATAAAGGAGATTTAGCCACGTTGCAGAAGCTACAAGAACAATTTGCGGCGGAATTGGCAACATTGCGGGGTCGAGTAGATGCTGTAGAAGCTCGCACAGCAGAACTAGAAGCAAATCGGTTTTCTACTACGACCAAACTCAATGGTGAGGCAATTATTGCTGGTGTTGGTGCTAGCGGCGGCGCTCCTAATAACAGCGACTCGAACATCATCCTAGTCAATAGAGTGCGGTTAAATCTCACCACTAGCTTTACTGGTAAAGATTCATTAATTACTGGATTGCAAGCCTATAACTTTTTGGGTGGAGCCGATGGACAGGGTAGCCTGCAACAAAGTTTAGGATTAGCTTCACCGCTTTTAAGTGCAAGTAGCGCTCGTACCAGTTTTGAGCCGCAATTTCCGGGGTTAAATGTCAATACTTTGTCGAGTGTTGGCGCAAACAGTGTTCAGCTTTACAAATTGCTGTATATCTTTCCCGTCGCTAATAAATTAACCTTGTTTGCGGGAACTGCGGCAGAGACATCAGATGCTTTCCCAGCAATTACGCCTTTTTATGGTGAAGGACAAGAGTCAATTTCTCGTTTTGGCAACTTGAATCCTGTGCTAAGGGTTTCTGGTGGGACTTCGGGTACTGGTTTAGCATCGGCGGCGGGATTTATTTTTAACATTTCGCCAAATTTGGATTTAAGAGCTTTATACGGCAGTGTAAATGCCAATTTACCCGAAAAATCTGCTAATGAAGCAGTACCAGGAGTTTCTACTACACCTTTGGGAGCAGGTTTATTTAGTGGTAGTAGTATTATTGCCACACAGTTAACCTTCAAGCCAAGTGCTGCTCTGGATATTGGTTTAAACTATGCCCACAGTTATCACGAAATCAATATTTTGGCTACAGGATTAGTTAGTAGTGATATCGGTGCTTTATCAGGGGTTGCAGTTGGAACACCGCTTACACTAAACTCTGTTGGCGGTACAGTAACATGGCGATTGTCTCCCAAAATAGCATTATCTGGCTACGGTGCAGCAATATTTGTTGATGCTTCTTCCAATAGCGTGGATGCTTCCACTACCTTTACAAGTTGGATGGCGGGAATTCACTTCAGAGATTTATTCAAGTCAGGAAACACTGCCGGAATTCTTTTTGGTCAGCCGCTTTACCGTAGTGATAGTGGTGGTTCTGCTCAACTTACACCCACAGGTGACAATCGGGCGACTCCTTACCATTTAGAAGCCTATTACCGCCTTCAAGTTAGCGATAATATCAGCATTACCCCTGGTGCATTTGTTCTCTTTAACCCAGAAGGTAACAGCAACAATGAGACTACGACTGTAGGTGTACTTCGGACTACTTTTACATTTTAAGAGATTGGGAGTAGGCAGTCAAAATCCCCCAAAAAATTGGGGGATTTAGGGATTGGATGACAAAGTTCACAGTAGACCTCTTGCATAAATCAACAATAAAGAACCCTACACCGCATTTGAGTAAAGCAAACGCTTCTCTCCCCGATGCTTTGGCTATCCATTAGTCACATCTTTAAAAGGAGTGTCGAGGATAAAATAATGACTAATAAATACGTATAAATTCGGTGGATGTTTATCGAATAATATTGTTTGGTTTTTGACAAAAATAAAATATAGTCGCATTGCCCAAAATCTGTTGTGCAAAACTAGTGTGATGTCTACGTTGGTGACTGAGCTTACCGAATTGCCGAAGTGCGGGCTACATTAAAAATAAACTGTGTAGGTGTAGCTCATCGTAGATATCGCCCTACAGATAACCTAATTATTTCTTTTATTTGATTTAGCAGTTTGATTTGAAAGGTGGTGCTTTTCTATAACCCGTTCAATCTGGCAAGTCACCGCATCTATTCTATTTTTAACCTTATCAAAATCAATATTCACCCAAATATAGGCTTTGTCAGGTCTTTGCTGCTTTAGTTTCATATATGGTTTTACTTGTCAATATATTTTGTTATATCTATACAATATAGTTTTCTCAATTTATAAACTACTTTCTCTAGACATATAAGTAAATATGCTTAACATTTACTTAAGGTTTTATCGCAATCCGATTTTATTATTAAACTTATTTGTGTGGTACTCAAAGTACAGCGCAAGCGCCAGAAGCAGGGAGTAGGGAATCAGCCTTAGTTATACAGAGTTTTTTCACGCAATCAAATAGGAGTCTTATAGCTCCTAGAAGTTCAACCAAACAGTGATTTGATTAATATAGGCGCACATTATTATCTATCTATTGAAAGAGACGCGATATTTCGCGCCTCTAAGAACTAAAATCAAAATTCTAAGGTTAGCTTAAATCTTTGTTTGTAGATATTGCACCAACTGCGGTGCTTGCATCACTCCTTCTATCCGCTCCACAGGCTTACCCTGCTTAAACAGTACTAAGGTTGGGAGAGAAGCAATTTTATACTCAGTAGCTAAATCTGTGTATTTTTCTGTGTCGATTTTGACAATCCGTAAGCGATCCTTAAGTTGGGCATTGACTTGCTCTAAAATTGGCACCATCATTTGACAGGGACCACACCAGTCAGCGTAAAAATCTACTAATACAGGTACATCAGAAGCAGACAGCATATCTTCAAAGCTGTTAAATTGCTTTTTCGTTGCCATGTGACACACACCGATTTTCAATTGTTTGTTTCAATAGTAGTTCTTAGAAAATAAAATCGGTATAGGTTCATGGGTTTTTGTTGGTAAAAGATTAGATTAGTTAATATAGGATGATTTACCAGCCAAAAATATTAAATAATTATAATAAAAGACATATATTCTTTAAGGTTGTGCATCTGGATCAAATATGTATTTAAACCTATCCTGACCAGCCAAATAATTATAAAGGCTTTCACAAGAGTGATGTCTACGAAAGGTATAGATGCAACACTTTCTAGTCTATCCAGTCAGGCGAATATATTACTTAAAGTTATCGATCCATTCACAGAGAAATAACTATAGATATTTAATTGTAGTAAAACGTTAATTCGTGTTAATTGAGTTATATAGTAATCCTATTTAATTTGTGAAAATTGCAACCCGCAGATCCCCGACAACTTTTATGAAGTCGGGGGTCTAGTTTCTGCGCGTTTGATTCAGATAGCTCTATCTAGCTAAATACGACGTATAACTTGATCTATTAGCTATCTAATTTGCAGCATGACAGCAAGATTGTCACCCCGCAAGAGTTAGATATTATCCAGACAATATTCAGATGTTCCCGAAATCACCATAAGATAATTAGCGCGGTATTTCTAAGATTGAGGAACATTAAATGACACTATTACAAGATAAAGTCGCAATTGTCACAGGTGCATCACGAGGAATTGGCCGCGCGATCGCAATTGAATTAGCCTCACAAGGAGCGATCGCAGTTGTCAATTATGCCAGTTCGAGTGCAGCTGCTGAGGCAGTTGTTACAGAAATTACAGATGCGGGAGGTCAGGCGATCGCTATCCAAGCAGACGTATCTAAAAGTGATCAAGTAGACGCACTAATTAACGCTGTCATCGAAAAGTTCAGCCGTGTGGATATCTTAGTCAATAACGCAGGTATTACTCGTGACACACTGCTTTTGCGTTTGAAGCCAGAAGATTGGCAAGCTGTGATAGACCTTAATCTAACTGGTGTTTTCTTATGTACACGTGCCGTCAGTAAAATCATGCTGAAGCAGCGATCGGGGCGAATCATCAACATTACCTCTGTTGCTGGACAAATCGGCAACCCAGGTCAATCAAACTATAGCGCCGCCAAAGCAGGTGTAATCGGCTTCACCAAAAGCGTTGCCAAAGAACTAGCTACTCGCGGCATCACCGTTAACGCCGTCGCCCCTGGATTCATCACTACCGACATGACCAGCAATCTCAACAACCCCGAAGATATTCTCAAATACATCCCACTCGGTCGCTTTGGTCAGCCCGAAGAAGTAGCTGGGATGGTGCGCTTCCTCGCCGCCGATCCCGCCGCCGCCTACGTCACTGGACAGGTTTTTAACGTCGATGGCGGTATGGTAATGGCGTAAGTAGAGACGCGATGAATCGTGTCTACAGCAATTTTCATAGGGTGTGTTACGCCGAAAGCGTAACGCACCGATTTTATTTCAGTAGTTCACTCTCGTAAATCAAGTTTTGAAGTTCTAAATCGAGTTTTGAAGTTCTAATAAATCGAGTTTTGAAGTTCTAAATCGAGTTTTCAACTTCTAAACTAACTTCACGGCTCGTAAATCTCTTATAGCCTCTCAGTAAGGTATTCCAAATAAATTTTGTACAACTTATTTTTACATGATGCCTTAGCGCACCGATAGCGAGTCTACGAGCGTCTGTGAACTTCTCAAGACAGACATCGCTTTCATGCACAGAATAAACCATAGTAGGGCTAGCACTGCAATGCCCACCCTACAAGCAACTAAGGCTGTTGGCGTATCCTTTGCCAGACAGTAAAGCCCAAAAGCAGGATAATACTAGTGGCGGTTGTCAGCATCACAGCCAAACTCATACCTTGTATTCTCATCGCCAGCAAGTTGAAAACTAAGGTAATTGACCAAAGGGTAAACGCAGCATTGCGCTGGGAGAGTCCCCAAGCAAGTAAGCGGTGGTGCAGATGGTCTTTGCCAGGAGTACTAAGAGGGTTATTTCCTGCTAGTAGCCGCCGTACAAATACTTGAGTAGTATCTACCACCGGTAACAACAGAAATAAAACCGTAGGAATTAGCGCATAAACTGTGTTTTGTTGCAGTTTGCCTAAAATACTAGTTGCTGCCAGGACATAGCCAAAAAAGTATGCTCCGGCATCACCCATAATAATTCGTGATGGATGGAAATTATGGCGCAAAAATCCCAGCGCAGCACCTCCCAATGCTGCAAGTACTAAGATTGCCGCGGCACGATTATTAAATTGAGCTGCAACGCCCAACAAACTCATGGCGGTAATAAAGCTAATTCCTCCTGCCAAGCCATCCATACCATCCATCAAGTTGATGGCGTTGGTAATCCCTACTACCCATAGTACTGTTAGTAACATGGACAGAAGCGAGTCAATGGGAGTGCCAAACAGGACTTTGACGCTGATCCCATTAGCTACGAGCAACAGCGCCGTGACAATTTGTGCCCACAATCGCACAGAGGGCGGTAAGCCGAACTGATCGTCGATAAAGCCCACAAGAACTAATATCGAACCTCCCAACAGAATAGTCAGTACCTGAGCCAATACGTTTTGAAGTTCGATCGGTCGTAAAAGGCTAGCTAATACCAGCGCGGCAATCACACCCGCGTAGATAGCCAGCCCCCCAGCATTGGGTAAAGGTTCTCGGTTGAGTCGTCGTGCATTGGGTTGGTCAGCCCAACCTACCCGCAAGGCGAATTTGCGTACTGTCGGAATTAAACGCCAAGTTACAAGCCAAGCCAAGAGGAACGTAAATACTACTGCCAACCAGCCGGTGCCGCTAGGGTCGGCAATACCAAGGGACTTAAGGGAGTTGTCTAGATTCATCTCCCAATTCAAGCATTACTGCCAGTATCTAATATGAGCATCACCTGTATATTAATCAATTTTTTTTATTTCCATTTGTAACTTGAGCCGCTTGAGAGATTAGCACTCTGGCGCTGTGAGTGCTAAATTGTCTAATGGAAGCGCTGGAGAAATAAAACATGGCGAAAATTATTGCATTTGACGAGGAATCGCGGCGATCTTTAGAAAGGGGTGTTAACGCCCTTGCCGATGCCGTAAAAATCACTTTGGGGCCCAAAGGTCGTAATGTCCTTTTAGAGAAAAAATTTGGCGCACCTCAAATTGTCAACGATGGTATCACTGTTGCCAAGGAAATTGAATTAGAAGATCCTTTGGAAAATACTGGTGCAAGACTCATCCAGGAAGTGGCCTCAAAAACTAAAGATGTCGCTGGGGATGGTACAACCACCGCCACAGTTTTAGCACAAGCCTTGATTCGAGAAGGTTTGAAGAACGTCGCGGCAGGTAGTAACCCTGTTAGCTTGAGACGCGGGATCGACAAAACTATTGAGGCCCTGGTGCAAGAAATTGCCAGGATAGCCAAGCCGATAGAAGGAAGTGCGATCGCTCAAGTTGCCACTGTCTCTGCTGGTAACGATGAAGAAGTTGGCCAAATGTTAGCTCAAGCAATGGAAAAAGTCACCAAAGATGGTGTAATTACCGTTGAAGAATCCAAATCCCTAACCACCGAACTAGAAGTAGTTGAGGGGATGCAGATTGACAGGGGCTATATTTCTCCCTACTTCGTCACCAACAACGAGCGGCAAATTGTCGAATTTGAAAACGCCCGAATCTTAGTGACAGATAAAAAAATCAGCAGCATCCAAGATTTAGTGCCGATTTTAGAAAAAGTTGCCCGTTCTGGTCAGCCTTTGCTAATTATCGCTGAAGATGTCGAAGGTGATGCTTTGGCAACTCTGGTGGTGAACAAAGCGCGCGGTGTACTAGCCGTGGCTGGGATTAAAGCGCCTGGGTTTGGCGATCGCCGCAAAGCTTTGTTAGAAGATATTGCCATTCTCACCGATGGACAGTTGATTTCTGAAGAAATCGGCTTAAGCTTGGATACCGCTTCTCTAGAAGCGCTGGGAACTGCCCGCAAAATCACCATTGACAAAGAAACCACCACAATTGTCGCTGGCAGTGTCACTAAGCCAGAGGTACAAAAGCGGATCGGTCAAATTCGCAGACAGTTGGAAGAAACTGATTCTGATTACGATAAAGAAAAACTCCAAGAACGCATCGCCAAGCTTGCTGGCGGCGTGGCAGTGATTAAAGTGGGTGCGGCAACCGAAACCGAACTCAAAGACCGCAAACTGCGGATTGAAGACGCGCTGAATGCTACTAAAGCTGCTGTGGAAGAAGGTATTGTTCCTGGTGGTGGGACAACCTTAATTCGCTTAGCTAAGGCCGTAGAAGCGATTAAAAAGACCTTACAAAATGACGAAGAAAGAATTGGGGCTGATATTGTTGAACGAGCGCTAGAAGCCCCCTTGCGCCAAATAGCAGACAACGCTGGTGCTGAAGGTTCTGTAATCGTCTCGAAAGTCCGGGATAGCGACTTCAACATTGGCTACAACGCCGCTACTGGCGAATTTGAAGACTTGATTGCTGCTGGTATTATCGACCCTGCCAAAGTCGTGCGTTCAGCTTTGCAAAACGCTGGTTCCATTGCTGGTTTGGTCTTAACCACCGAAGCGATCGTTGTTGAAAAGCCAGAGAAGAAATCTGCTGCTCCTGCCCCTGATATGGGCGGCATGGGCGGCATGGGTGGCATGGGTGGCATGGGCGGTATGGGCGGCATGGGCGGCATGGGTATGTTCTAACTTCTGCTGACCCAGATAAATATTTTTTAAACAGTTTGTCTTGCTAAGGCAAACTGTTTTTTTGTAACATTGCTGATTCAGAGGCAATATGTTATACCAATTCGTAATTCGTCAGATTAAACCTGGGTGACGATCGAATTAGCAACCTAAATAATTGCCTAATTTAGAAATTACCGACTTTATATTAATATTTATAAAATAACGTGTAAGTTATCCTTATGTCCTTGGTTATTTATTAATGACAAATGACCAATGACCAATGACCAATGACAAATTACTATTAGGTAATATTGCATGGCACGAAAAGTACGTCGCCTTCCTAAAATAGTTCCCAAGCTTTATGAAGACGAGTTCCATCACCAACCAGGGACTATACCTGGAACCATTTTTATTGATGCAGATGCTCCACTACCAGTAATTTTTTTGATTGACTATAACCAAACCAATTTCATTCGCGAACAAATAGAAACTCCAGAGGAGTGTGTCCCCTATCTGGAGGCGGAATCGATTTCTTGGATAGACGTACAAGGTTTAGGCAGTCAAGACATATTACAACGATTGGGTAAGGTTTTTAAGTTACCTCCTCTAGTTTTAGAAGATATAGTTAATGTACCAGAGCGTCCCAAAATAGAGGATTATGAAGACCAATTGCTATTCATTGCCCGGATGGTAGTAGCAAAGGAAAAAACATGTGGTTTTTACAGCGAGCAAGTGAGTTTGATATTAGGGAAAAATTATTTGCTGACAGTACAAGAAGAACCAGAACATGATTGTTTTGAAGGAGTGCGATCGCGAATTGAAAAAAATAAAGGTCTCATCCGCAAACAGGGAGCGGATTATTTAGCTTACGCTGTATTAGATGCAATTATTGATGGCTTTTTTCCAGTGCTGGAGCTTTATGGAGAGCGAATTGAAGAGTTAGAAGAGGAGGTAATAGTCAGACCTACTCCACAAACACTACAAAACATTTATCAAATTAGGCGAGAATTACTGCAACTACGTCGTGCTATCTGGCCCCAGCGAGATGCAATTAATTCCTTGATTCGAGATGATCCCGATTTGATTTGTGAAGAAGTGCGAATCTACCTGCGAGATTGTTATGACCATACAGTGCAAGTGATGGATATGGTAGAAACTTATCGAGAACTAGCGTCTGGATTAATGGATGTGTACCTTTCGGCAGTGAGTAATAAAATGAATGAAATCATGAAGGTGCTAACGATAGTTTCAACAATTTTTATTCCACTGACTTTTATTGCCGGAATATATGGTATGAATTTCAATACTGAAAAATCGCCATATAATATGCCTGAATTGAATTGGTATTGGGGCTATCCACTTTGCTGGGCATTGATGTTAGCGATCGCATTTGGTTTGCTATTCTTTTTTTGGCGACGAGGCTGGCTGCAAAATTCTGTAGAAATTAAGCGCCATTAAAAATTGTAGATTAGCGACAAGTCAAATATACATTCATTAGCACCAGGAGTTAAGATTTTTGAGTTATGAGGAGTAGCGACCAGAATTTAGTAGTTTTGACGATTTATATTATCGGTGTTTCTTATGTTTTCAACCGCATGATTGAATCCATCGACGATCAAGTTAAATTTGAGTTTAAAAAAGGAATTGTTGACGAGCAACTCAAAGAACATAATCTCGACGATAAAATTGGAATTTCCTTTAAACTCAAATCCTCATACCCAATTGACGATTTGAAAGATTTAGGAATTAGTATCGAAAATAAATCGGATAATGTCGCCCTATACGTTGACTGGGATAATAGTTCTTTAGTCGTTGAACATAGTAAGCAATCGCGCCGCGTAATTCGGAAATCACCCGACTTAACCCGCGACTTAGCAGTACCCCAAAGTCCTAGTTTGATTGCTCCCAAGAAAACACTTTCTGAAACAGTGACAGCAGAAGATGTTTTCCAGCGTGATCAAGTAGCTGGAACTTATTCAGCAAAAAAACCACTAATTGATATCAACGGACTACAAAAAGGGCAAAAAAAGTTGTACAACGACTTTTTTAACAGAAAAAAAGAGTTGGATTTTTCTCTGCAATTAGTGCTTAGGATATCTGAGGTACGTATAGGTCTAGCCCCAGGTGGCGATTTTCCTCCCATTAGTATTATCAATTGTCCTTTCACAGTCAGGAAACTACCTTGGACTTACGCTCTACCTTGGAATAAAAAAAAGTAATGCCGTGTCAACCCCTTCTGTCAACCGGGTACACTGGATTTAAGGAGAGAGTAGGCGCAGGCGGTTGCAGATCAGTCATAGTTACTGATTTGAGGAAAGTCCGGACTCCCGAAAGACCAAACTTGCTGGATAACGTCCAGTGCGAGCGATCGTGAGGATAGTGCCACAGAAAGATACCGCCAATTAGTCATTAGTCATTAGTCATTTGTGAAATAACAAAGGACAAAGGACAAAGGACAAATTTGGTAAGGGTGCAAAGGTGCGGTAAGAGCGCACCAGCAGTATCGAGAGGTGCTGGCTCGGTAAACCCCGGTTGGGAGCAAGGCGATAGGAACTACGGTTGGTCTTTTACCAGTTCCGCTGAATGAGAGCCGCTTGAGGCGTTTGGTAACAAACGTCCCAGATAGATAACTGCCCTCGTAAGAGAACAGAACCCGGCTTATGTCCTGCTCTCTCCCTTGCAATGGAGTATAAACCTTTGACGGTTTGTACTCCATTCTTTTTGTAGGATTTTGTGCGATCGCTAAATTAGCCATAAGATTAATTAATAGCCCTACAAGCTCTCCTCAATGTCCAAATAACTTGTAATTTGTAATAGCCTAAACAGTTAACTAGTAACTGATGGCTGATGTCAAACTCTTAATTGGGTGACGGCGATATTGCCGGAAAAACATACATCTACATCGCTACCAGGAGTGCGATCGCGTTTGCCATATTCTCCTACATAATAAAAATCATTGCCTTCGATTCGATAGTTCACGGGTAAAGGTTTGGTACAGGCTTGGCAAAATACCACATCAGGATCTGGTTCTCCTGGTTGCAGATGCGGCAGATTCACATTCCAGAAGCTTCCTGGTTCTAAGTGACGCTTGAGTAAATCCGCTAAAACTTCAGCTGTAAATTTGGCAGCTAGATCCCAATCAAAATTCTGTTTGGCTTTGCGATACTGGGAAATGGCAACTCCAGGAATACCGTGCATCGCGGCTTCCCGCACGGCGGCCACTGTGCCAGAAATGTAGGCATCGACTCCTAAGTTTCCCCCAGCATTGATGCCTGAAAGTACGAGTTTGACATCTGCGGGAATTTGTGTTATGGCAATTCTCACACAATCAGCGGGAGTACCTGCGATCGCATACTCAGTCTCAGAACGTCGTTGGAGGTTGATAGCACGAGTCGTAGTAACTTGATGTCCACAGCCAGACTGATGATCGGCAGGAGCAGCGATAATAGAATTTCTGCCGTTTACAGCTTTGAGCAGCGCTTGGATACCGGGGGCATCAATGCCATCGTCGTTAGTTAAAAGTATAGTCATGTCTATATGATATTGATTTAGCTCAAATATCAGAAAAATGCAGATATCAACCATCACATAGACATCTACAACAGAATTCAGAAGTAAAACAAACACACTTTATACCTGGGTAACAGACGAATCTTTGTCTACCTCACCTACTGGAAATCTGCTGTATATAAATTAAATATGCATTGTCCAGAACCCTCGTAGAGAAGTAGCAGTATAACGTCTTTACATTCTTTTTCACTCAGATATCTAATCTAATCAGTACGCCAGGAAAAGCTACTCGCAGATATGAAAAAATATGGCGTTGCTGAACCAAAATATGAATCATGCGATATGATTTTTAGATGGTTTGCAAATTCCGCCCTAAGCATTTGGGTTAATTCCCAAAATGGGCGGTATTCCTTGTGACTAGTAACGGATTTAGCGTCAGTTTAATGCTTGCAACCGCCCTCAGAACAAGTTTGTGTAATCAAAAATCCCGTACAATATACATATTTGCTGGGAATATCAGAAATTTTACACTGAAGAAAATCGGGAACGAGGTGATTTTTGCAGTGGTTCTGTAATATTTTTGGTGCAAGTCTGTCTTAGGGATCACACGATGAAACAGCTCCTCAAACAAGTTTTTAGCAGTCAAAAACACCTCATCCGACTAATTCTACCTTTGGTGACGGTTATTTTCGCAGCCTCGTTGTTTGCCACACCTGCTTTAGCCACGGGTGTGTATCAAATACCCGACCTGACAGCAGGGAATACCTGGGTTTTGGATCAAGGTGAAGTCATCAGCCGTCTGAATGAAGGCAAAATTAGCAGCGCTTTTGAGGATTTGGCAAAGCAAACAGATAAGGAAGTAAGAATTGTTACTGTTCGCCGCCTCGACTACGGTGAAACACCAGAAAGCTTTAGTAAAGAACTGTTTGAAAAATGGTTTCCGACAAAAGCAGCCCAAGCTAATCAAACTTTGTTGGTTCTTGATACTGTTACCAACGGTACGGCCATTATTACTGGGGATGGAGTCAAGCCAATGCTTACTGACTCTATTGCCGAGAGTGTAGCTACTGAAACAGTAAGTGTGCCGTTACGCAATGGTGACAAATACAATCAGGCATTTCTCGATGCAAGCGATCGCCTTGTCGCCGTTCTCTCTGGCAAAGCCGATCCAGGACCACCCCAAATAACTGACAATGTGCAGGTAGGAGGCACTTTCAAGAAAGCAGAAGAAACCAACCAGGGTAACGCTACTGCTTGGGTAGTAGGATTGTTAATTGCTGCCACCGTTATCCCAATGGCAACTTACTATATCTATCAGATAAATCAGCCTTCATCTAATGGGTAATGGCATTAGGAGTTAGGAGTTATGAATTTCTAACTCTTAACTCCTAACTTTAATCTTGAACATACTCTTGCCCTATAACTAAAGCTACCTCAGCCCGGACAAATTCTCGACCTAAATAAGCTGCATGATCTAATTGAGTTACAGGAGAGGGCTGAGTTTCTTCAAAAATTTTCACGCAAAGTTCTTTCGCCGTTCTGGCGCTAAAAACTGTTGTATGAGTTCGTTCTACCTTTTCTCGCGCCGGAATTACCTTTCCCGTTTCAGGATCGACAGCTAAACCGCGATCGTCAATCACATTTGTAAAATGCTTGGCATAAATTAACCCTGCGTCTCGATCCAAGTAAATAATGAAGTATCCACCGGGATCGAGGTCAATATGACGCTGGGAAAGTTTATCATCAATTGCGGCTAAATCTTCAACTATCAAATCCATAAGCATTATAAAAAGAAATTTTCTTTCTTGAGGGTTTTTACACTCTATATCAAGTGTAATTCCTATCTTACTTAGTCTTCTTGATATCTTTCAGATATTTTTGATTCCTTTTACTTAAAAGTAAATCAGAGGATGTGCTATTATTCGGGAAGGGATTTAAGACGGTGAATTTTGACGAATGGTAGCAGAAATATCGTCTCAATCGCCAACAGTATAATTTCACAATTTTGAAAATAAGGAAAATTTGCATCTGTTTGCCGAGTAAAGCTTAATTATTCGGCAAACTCTGTTACGAAAGTACTTCCTTTTCCTCAAGCATTTTTCTCACTAAATGGCAACTCTGCATTAATTGCCTCAATCTGCTGCTGTTCGAGTTGGTTCACTTCCTTAATATAGGGAAGTAAAATTTGTCCTAAACGATTATTATAAAAGCGATGCAAACTGTGATTGGGCATAGCGGGGAAACCGCGCCGTTTTTTGTGACGCCCACCCGCGCCAGGGTCAAAAATTTGGATGCCGTTAGCGATCGCCCACTCAATTGGTGCATAATAACAAGCATCAAAATGTAAGCAATCTATTTCTTGAAAACTCCCCCAATAGCGTCCATAGAGTTTGTCACCTTTAAATAAACAAAAAGACATTCCTAAAGGATGAGAGTTATCTTCTTCGCTATATGCGGCAACAAACAAGACTCGATGGCGATAATCGGTGTGTAGCTGCTCAAAAAACCTCCGTGTGAGATACTTACTACCCCACCAGCCAAACTTATCACAGGTGTCAGCATAGAATTGGTGCATCAAGGGAAACAAAGACTGAGGAATTTGATCGCCAGCTAGTGGTTGCAATCGTAAACCTGCTTTTTCCACAGCTTTGCGTTCCCGCTTGATATTGCGGCGCTGATTGGCGTTAAACACCTTCAAGTAGTCATCAAAAGTTTTAAAGCCAGCATTTTCCCAGATATAGCTGTGGTGCAGCCAAGTTGTAAAGCCGTGCCGTTCCAGCATCGGACGCCATTGGGGATCGACGTAGAGAAAATGACACCCAGAAATCCGATTTTTGGAGCAAAAAGTGTCAATTTCATGCACCATCAGCGCTGTGATTTCATCCTCATCTTCTCCTGGGGCGATTAAGAACCGATAACCTTCTGCTGGGGTGAATGGTGTCATTCCCAGCAATTTTGGGTAATATTGGACTCCGATGCGATCGGCTAACTCTGCCCATTGGTGATCGAAAATAAATTCACCAGAACTATGTCCTTTAAGATAGAGTGGCGCCGCCGCAATCAGCGTTTTATCTCGCCACAGTGTCAAGTGATTTGGCAACCAACCAGTTTTAGCCGTAACACTCTGGGAGGTTTCGAGATTGTTCAACCATTCCCATTCTAAAAATGGTGTTTTGAGTGGCATTGCCAAAGCATTCCAGGCATTTTGGGGTACTTCAGCGATTTTGTTCGTCCAAAAGACAGAATAGCGAGGCTTAAGTTGTTCCACCATCTTAGAGGAGTAGGGAGTAGGGAGTAGGGAGTAGGGAGTAGGGAGTGGGGGAGCAGAGGAGCAGAGGAAAATAATCAATGCCCAATGCTCCATCCTCAATACCCAATAACTTTACTTAGCGTAATCTAATCTGCTGGTCGTTGCAGGCGATAGTGCAAAAACACTTCTTGCTCAACTGTATGAACTTCTATGAGTTGTAACTTGGGAGCCAAATCAGGTAAAAATCCTTTCCCTTCTACAGGTGTGGGTGCAGTATTACCACCTAAAATCAGTGGACAGACAGTTAGCCATAATTCATCAATTAAATCTAATTCCAGCAAGGAAGCGACTAATTCACCTCCACCCAAGATTGCCAAGCGTGTTATATGTAGAGTGGCTAGATGCTTCAAAGCTGCGGAAATGTCAATTTCTCGCGTTGGTGTTTCAAAAACCAGAATATTCTCAAATTCTGGAGGGTACTCCTGTACTCCGGTTCCCAGAGTTGAGGAAAGCGTCTGTAAGCGTTCTTTCCACGAAAATGCTCCTGCTGTTGTGGTGAGTAGCCAGCGTCTAACTGGTTGCTTAAAAAAGTATATTTCCGGATTAAGGTTTGCAGAGTTTGTAATCACTATATGAACTGGTTGCCGAGGCTTCCCTGCTTGCGCCCGAAGTTGCACTAGAGTTGGATCGGTTACAGTAAGTGTTGTTCCATAAGCGTCCAGAGTACCAGCACCGAATAAAACGGCATCAGAGGCAGCAATTTGTTTTTCTAAATGCGCTTTATCAACCCTTGAGCCAAACCGAGCAGGCGATCGCTTAAAATCTGCTATCTTGCCATCTGCACTCATTGCTAAAACAACTATAGTATGAGGACGATGTTGGAACATTAAATTGATTTGATAGTTTTAATATTTACTTTAGTCGTATGTATATTCTCAAAAAAACCATACCTGCAAGCTACTGTTTTATAATTTTACCACTGTATTGATATGCAACATAAATCGCTTTTACATCTAGCATATACGAGTTTTGGTATACCACGTTTCTTTTTGAATTATAGCAATTTGTTATTTTTAAACATTGAAAATAAAATTCTGATAATTTAATAAAATGTCTCATCTAGCTGGTCTAATTGCATATCTTTGGTGTTGTAGATTGCAGGTGCAAAGTGAGACAGTCGATGAATAATCCCCGCCAATCTTCCTTTCGTCGAATTTTAGTAACGAGAATATTGCTGCTGTTTGTTCCAGTTTTACTTGTAGGCGAAATTGTTGCCTTGAATAAGGCACGTTCTAGTATATTGAGAACGGCACGGCAAAATTTAACAGAAAGCGCTATTAGTAAAGGGGAGAGAATTGATGATGCGATCGCAATCTTAAAAGCTAATTTACAGAGTGTAAGCAAAACAACGGTTATTCCGTCGGATTCACCTATACAAGAGCAAGAAATTCTCACGCAGTTAAGGCAACAACTTCCAGCCAGTATCGAGTGCATCCAATTAACAAGTCTCCTAAACCACAAGCTAATTGCTAGTAGCTGTGGGGATCGAGAAATTGGCGAATTGAGATTACCTTTGCCTAGTGAGGGAATTGATGTCAAAGCAATCTTCCTGCCAAAAGCAGGAATGACTGGGAAAAGAAACACACAAAATCAGCTGCAAGTAGTTTTATCTGCACCAGTCTTTAACAGCCGAAGAAATTCAGTTTACAGCTTAAGTATTCAGTCTGCATTGTACCAACAAACCAGAAATCCGCCGGGATCGCTCACGGGCGCTATGGTAGTCATTGCTGAAGATGGCACAATTTTGGCACACCCATTCACAGATTGGGTGGGAACTAATATCAATCAGCACCCTCATGCTTCCCAAATCAAAAGCATAATTAAAAATGCAATTACGGGAAAAAACGATTCGATAAATTTGTCTTTTACACAGGACAAAGAATTAGTAGCTGGCTATACAGCTATTGCAAGTCCACTTACTCAACAGCAGCAACAAAAATGGATAGTTTTAGCTGTTACTAGCGTCGAGAATGCGCTTTTTGGTTTAGAGGAAATTAAATTAATTCTTATCGTTTTGACAGTCGGTTTGATTGGTGCAAGTTTGTTAGCATCCCTATATTTAGCTCCTTACTTGGCACGTCCTGTAGAAGAATTGCGAGACTACGCTCTCAATATTCACTCTCACCATGCCGCACAACCAGTTCCGCACAATTTTCAAATTCGGGAATTCAATCAACTGGCCCAAGCATTAGACCAAATGGTAGAACGGCTTAAAGCTGGATCGGAAGAATTAGAAATAGCTTGGAAAGAAGCAAAAAGTGCTAACCAGATTAAAAGCCAGTTTTTGGCTACAACTTCCCATGAATTGAGAAACCCATTAAATATTATTATTAACTGTATTCGCCTCGTTGAAGAGGGCTTATGTGATGACCGGGAAGAAGAAATGGAGTTTCTCAAACGTGCCGATGAAACAACGATTCACTTGCTAGGTATTATTAATGATTTACTCGACATTTCTAAAATCGAAGCAGGTAAGCTTTCGGTAGTCTCTACACCTATTGATCTCCGACAACTATTGTTAGAGGTAATTAATTTACAATCAGTTAATGTCCAACAAAAGGGCTTGCAATTGAAATGTGAGTTAGCTCCCCAAGCGATCCCAATTAAGGCAGACGCGGGAAAACTAAAGCAAGTGCTGATTAATGTTATCGGCAACGCCACCAAGTTCACCGACACCGGAAGCATCACCATTGCTACAGAAATTCAATCTAGTAATGGTAAATCTCAGGTGGTAGTAGCTGTCAAAGATACAGGTATAGGCATCGATCCGACTCAACAGCACAAACTATTTCGCCCTTTTGTAATGGTGAATGGCACTACAACACGCCAGTTTGAAGGTACTGGACTAGGACTAGCGATTTCACGAAACTTAATCGAACTCATGGGAGGTAGCATTACTCTTGAGAGTGCGGGACTTCATCAAGGTACGACACTAAAAATTACCTTACCTTTGATTGATATCTCGCTGTTAGCTGTTCCAAATAAAGAAGCAAATGTCGGGGATGTGGGATTCTCCTCTGGGAATGAGCCAGTAAAGGCAAGCCGCTATCCCAGCCTACAGGAGTCTGTAGGAAGTTCCTCTTTGGGCATCGCCAAGTCTGTGAAAATAGAGGTAGACAAAGAAAAGTTCCCGAAGTCCCAGTTGCTATTTGGAAATGAAACTTGCGAGATTCGTCTTTCGCCCTTGCAAACTATTTTGGTAAGTCTTCCAAAAGGAGGAGTTTGTGCAAATGGGACTTTCAAGAGGTAATTTAGCTAAAAGTCCATATTCATCAGTACTCCTGAAACTTTTGCTCCTTGACGATGCGATCGCTCAAAAAAACAGGTTTACCGCCTTGCTCAAGAGATACTGTTAAAGCAGCAAGAATTTCTACTAACTCAGCGCCTACCCAGCCAGACGAGATATCTGAGGGAGTATTGTTGAGAATAGAGGCAACAAAAGAGGAGCAAACTCGCTGCAATGGTTCTCCTGGCTCTAATTCCAGCGCTATCTGGCTTTGATTCACAGGAATAAATTGATTGCCTTGCTGTTCAAACTCACTATGTAGCAGAGTTAGGGGTGATGATATTGACATTTCATCAAAAATCAAGCTGCCAAGGCTACCTACAATCCCCAGCCGTCGCTGTTTATCAGGATTTAGCCAGCACAAATGAATATAAGCTTGAAAGCCATCTGGGTATGTCAGTGTTACCCATACTAAATCAGCCAAACCTTGAGGCAGAGGAGAATTTGTATCTTTCTTGTCCTCTGCTCCCCTGCTCCCCTGCTCCCCTGCTCCCTGTAGCCACACAGTACCCGTTGCTTGTACTTGCACAGGAATTTGACCAAGCCAAGCGTTAAAGATTGCAATATCATGAATGGCTAAGTCCCAGAGCGCATCAACATCTTGCCGGACAGGCCCTAAATGGGTGCGGGTGGCGTAGCCATAGCGTAAATCACCTAATTTCCCTGCTTGTACTACAGTTTTTCCTCGCTTAACTGCTGGATGAAATAAATAAGTATGGTCAACCATTAGTATCAAATGATGCTGTTCTGCTAAATTGCAAAGTTCCCGACATTCTACTGGATTGAGAGTTAGGGGTTTTTCTACCAAAACATGGTATCCCTGTTGGAGAGCGTCTTTCATTAAAGCGTAGTGGGTGGTAGCAGGAGTCGCGATCGCCACTCCTATCAACCCTGGCACTGTCTTTAAATCCTGCCACTGGGTTGTTAATAGTACATTTTTATCTAAATTAAACTGCTGCTTGACCGCGGCTAATCGTTCTGGATGGGGGTCTACTACAGCAACTACCTTTACTTGGGGATGTGCTAAGAAATTCCGCAGCAGATGCACTCCCCAACGCCCAACTCCGATGACAGCAATATTAATTTTATTTGTCATTTGTCATTTATCATTTGTCATTTGTTATTTGTCATTAGTTATTTGTATACAAAGGACGAGGGACAAATTACCACTGACAATCAACTGATTATCGACTAATCGCCCTTCTTTTAAGCTCAGGGTATTTGCGGACTAGAGATTGCTAAAAAAGCTACTTTAGCTGCGGCTTGTTCAGCAGTTTTGATCGATCGCCCCTTACCTTCTCCGAGTTTGTTTCCGTGCAGCCACACTTCAGCCATGAAACGTTCTTGATTGCGATGCGGTTGAGCGACTTCCACAACCCGATACTCTGGTAAAACTTTAAATTGCGCCTGAGTCCATTCTTGGAGAGCAGCTTTGTAATTAAGTCTGGCAGGATCGAGGCGAATTTCTGTTGTTAGTTGGTGGAAGTGGGGATCTAACCAAGAGCGAATCAATTCCAGATTTTGAGTACTTAAGTAAAGCGCACCCAAAACTGCTTCAAAAGCATCTGCCAGTCGTGACTCTAGACCAACTTTATCAGCGGTAGCACTGCCAGCGACTAGTAAGTATAACTCCAAACCATAACCTCTGGCCAATTGAGCAAGGATGCGATCGCTCACCAACACTGAACGAATTGCCGCAAAATCGCCCACGGGACAATCGGGATAATTTTCCCATAACACAACAGCTGATACTAGCCGCACCACTGCATCGCCAACAAACTCTAGCTGTTCATAATTTGCCGAATCAGAGACAGTGGGATGAGTTAGCGCTAAATCCAGCAGTTCCCACTTTATAGGTGCTTCTAGCGACAAACCAAATTTTTGGACTAAACTTTCGAGTTGCCGCTGACGGCGTGGATAAGCGAGGGGCATTACATAATAAGGGGAAGTGGGCAGGGAGCAGAGGAAGGCAACTAGTTATCTATTTTATATACCTAAAGTTCTTGGACTATTAATCTAACAACTTTTCGCTACATCTCTCTATCTAGCTTCTCTTGGATAGCTTGACGACAAAATTCAGGAGGATCGTCCTTAGCTTTTACCTCTTCCTTCATTTCCTTGGTGATACGCAAATGTAGATATTCAGTTAGTGGTCGCTCTCTGTCTGTGGTGAATGGCTTTAAGTTATCTGGATTACCTTTATTTTTAGACATTGTATAGAAATACAAATAAAGTTATTCTCCACGTGTATATCAGTAGAAAATGTTAAATCGATGGGCATCTTAGCCTGAGAAACTTGTTGCCCACCGATTCCCACTTTTACAAGAGGTAACTCTTATTACACAATACTAGTGATATTTCACCGACAGCGATCGCTTGGTGTAAGCAACGATTTCCAGATTTGACTGTCAACTATAGCAATCCTAAATGAGTCGTGAAAAATATAGAGAAGGAAACGAACCGCCAAGAACGCCAAGGACACAAAGGGAAGAAAGAAAAAAGAGATATAGAATTTTCACAAATGATTTAGGACTGCTATATAATTTTCCTAATATTTGCAATCTTATCCTGCATTGAGGGTTTTATCAAGACGATCCCTGATTTTTGATTTGTTTAGATGTAGCTTCCATAAAGTCGATAAAAACTTTTATGAGCTTATGAATTCCCTCGCTACCTCCTGCAATTAAACCTCCTGTCAGCAATGCATCTAAACAACGGAAAATAATTACTTGTATGGGATTATCTAAATCAATAACTACAAGTGGTTCGATTGAGCGAACACCTATTGCGCTCATTAAAAGACCAAATAAAAGAGATGTCCATAGAGCAATTGTTCGTGTATCAGATTTATAGGCTGTTCTTTGGCGCTCTTTTTCATTTATATCATCCATTTGTGGCTTGAATATTTTTAATGCTTCTTGTTGGTTTTGTGTAAAGTTTTGGATGATTTGCTGTTCTAAACTCATTCCTTCTGGTGGAAGTCCACTGATTTGATTTGATTCCAAAGAAGGAAACTGTTGCTGTTGTCCTTCTATAAGTTTTGTTTTCTCAGAGATTAGAGCCTTCTCTTGCTGAATACTAATATCTAATTGTTCGACGAATGGCCCACGCCAAGTAGTTATAAAAACTTCTAAAGAACGCTCTAACAACAAAGAAATAAATAATTCTAATGTGAGTAACTGGACAATATCATTAACTCCAAATGGTTTTAAAACAAATGGTTTAGATGATAACCAAGTTGACAAAGTTACTACTAGAAAACTAATAATGATTAATACAATAAATAGAGGAGATTCGGGAGAAAGCTTTAGCAACGTATCTATACTCCTGTTTCGCGTCACAATATCTAACACAGCCTGGAGGTGAAAACTACACCTGCTGAGTAACTTAACAACGTTAATTTGATAGAACAGTAAATAATTTAGACCCGTCCCTTTTTTCTAAAAGTGCGATCGGTCACACCCTTGTGGGAGCAGAAAGCATTCCAGTGCTACTGTGCATAGGACGACGCTAGAGCAAGTAGCAACCCTAGCACCAACTAAAAACCCCTCCAAGGTGTTGGAGGGGTGAAAGTAATTTTTGCGAATTAGATGGTTCAGTGCTACTGAGGTAAAAACTCATCATCTATGACTTCTGCTAGCTGGTATGGACAGTTCACAGGAAAAGATTCCATTGACAAGCCAGTTTCAGCTTTTGCTTGCTTAACTGCTTGTGTGTAACACTCAGCAAAAACTATCTCAAGATAGGATTTGAGACTAGGTGAATCATCTAGAGCTTCTTTAACGCGTCTACGATGTTCAATGATGTTTCCTTCCCAGCTTCCACTTCTCTTGTCGGGCTGAAATTGCCATTTGAGCAAATCCATCAGAATTACAATTAAATTACTCTTGAGACTCCGGCGCTCACTCATTCCCATATCGGCAATTTCTTCAATTAGGTTCTCCCACTCAACGTTTGCGTAATCCTGACTTTGCAATTTTTCTACAGTCGTTTCTATCCATTGCAAGTAATCAGTTTCATATAGCGTTTGGGAATGCGCCTTTAAAGAAGACATAGCAGTTTCCATCGGAAATGTTTAGATAATTTTTCGTATCTATTTACAATTAACATCGGTGCGTTAACAAAGTGTAACGCACCCTACGAACTCTAGGAATTGGGAGGTATTAATTTTGTTAGAGATGTAGTCTCGCGTTCTTGTATGTAAAGGTTACGATGTTCTGTTGACTCATCAGTATTGAGTGGAACGGTGAACACTAAATGAGCATAGTTTGTCTCTTGCTGTTCCATCATGCAAGTCCAACCAACTTGGTGCTGAGTTCCCAGATGCGATCGCCTTTTTCGTCATCACGGGCTTGAGGAGAGACTTTTTGCACAAAAGACTTGCCATCTTTTTTCTGGCGATTTCCCCAACTCCAATAAACACCGGATTGATTATACTCAGGATCGGCAACCACCACAGCCACCCGTTCTCCCGCCAATTCCTGAGACACATATCCCCCAGTGATGTACTTCTGAAATAATGGGAAGATTTTCTGAAACAGGGGATAGTGGTTTCTAAATAGCGGCGTTTCTGCAACACATCCCGGATAGAGAGAATTGAAGACGATACCGGTTGACTGGTGATAGCGCTCATGCAGTTCCCGCATAGTTAGCACGTTGCAAACCTTGCTGTCCTTGTAAGCTTTGACTGGTTCAAATTTCTTACCATCAATCATTGCGATCGGCTCTTTAAACCCTTCTGCAAAGCCTTGCAAATCGCCCAAGTCGGGACGCGGTGGAATCTTCCCACCCAGTTCGTCTGGATTGTGCGTGACGGTTCCTAAAATTACCAGCCTTGGCTCTAAAGATGACTTCTTCAGATCCTCTAGCATCAGGTTGCACAATAGAAAATGACCCAGATGATTGGTGGTGACAGTTAACTCGTAACCTTCTGGACTGCGTAACGGCTCTTTGATTAAGGGCATATAAATTGCAGCGTTGCACACCAAAGCGTCTAAAGACTTTCCACTGGCTCGAAAGTTCTTCACAAACTGTCGAACACTTTCCAAGGAGCCAAGGTCGATATGTATGCTGGTATAACTGTTGTAAGGGATTTCCACACTTTGGGCTGCTTTTTGTGCCTTCGCTAAATCCCGACAGGCTAGTACGACATACCATCCCCTTTCAGCAAGAGCTTTTGCAGCATATAAACCCACTCCCGAAGAGGCACCTGTAATTACAACCGTTGGCTTCTGATGTTGTTCCATTATGTTCAGCTTCCATTGACTGTCTCTAGGATCTCATACCAGTGAGCCATCATTATCACCAGCTTTTTCAGGGCTGTATTTAGGCTGAACTAAGTAAGTGGGCGAGAAAATTCCCAAGTATGTGACGAAAATGTAAATACAGCACATACTTTACAAATTCGTTATTTCACCGTTTTGACAAAACTAAATATTATATATTGTTTTTATCGTGCTTACCTACTTAACCTCTATACAAAAAACCTTCAAAAAAATATAATTATAATAATATTTTTGGAGTACTGATAAAGTTTAAAATTGGATAAATGCAATCTTGACTTTTTTTTTCAAGTATTTTTTCAGATATATTCAGATTTATCTTATTACTAGACTGAAAAGTATAAGTAAATTGTATAGCTTTTGAACAATTTATACGCTGTGGATAAATTTATAGAATCTGTAAAAAAAATTCTGCAAGACAAGCCTCTCGGTTCAATTCAGTGGTTTGTGCTTTATCAATCGTGCTTGGGCAAAACTTACGGAGAAATAGCAGAGGCATCAGGCTACGGCAACAATTATATCAAGGAAATTGGTTCTCAATTGTGGCAAGACCTTTCTATAGCACTTGGAAAAAGAGTCACGAAAAAAAATCTGCATTTAGCCTTGAATAACCACTTGCAATACGAGAAAGGTAATGGGGAAAATCAGAGCCAACAAAAATTCGGTGAAGAATCTAGCATAGAAAAGGTTTATCCAGACCTTTTTTCAGCAAGCAAGATAGAATTTCCCAGCGGACCTGTAGCACTAAGTTCTCCTCTTTACATCAATCGCCCTTCTCTGGAAAAACTTGTTTGTAATGAGGTTTTACAACCTGGTTGCTTAATCCGGCTCAAAGCACCTAGAAAGATGGGAAAAAGTTCTCTACTCAATCGGATGATTGCTTATGCTAAAGAGCAAGATTATCAAATTGTTTATTTGGACTTTCAAGAAGCCGATCGAGACATTTTTGCTTCCCTGGATAAATTTTTGCGTTGGTTTTGTGTAAATGTCAGTAGGCAGTTAAATCTCCTTCCTTGTCTAGATGATTTTTGGGATACAGAAATGGGCAGCAAAGTAAGCTGCAAAATCTATTTTGAAGCTTATCTGTTGCAATACACTGATGATAGTCCTGTAGTTTTGGCTTTGAATGAAGTCCATCGGATTTTTGAACATCCCAATATTGCCCAAGACTTTCTGCCAATGCTGCGATTTTGGCACGAACAAGCAAAGCAAGATCGGATTTGGCAAAAACTGCGGATGGTAGTGGTTCACACAACAGAAATTTATATTCCACTTAAGCTCAACCAATCGCCTTTCAATGTAGGGATAACAATTACACTGCCACCATTTACCCTTAAGGAGGTACAGAATTTAGCATTATGTTACGGACTAGATTGGTCAGGAAACTCGGAAGGGGCAAAACGCCTTGCACCCCTACAAGCAATGGTAGGAGGACATCCCTATCTGGTGAACCTTGCATTTTATCATCTCTGTCAGGGGGAAATGACGCTGGAGGTGTTATTAGAAACCGCATCTACAGCAGTAGGAATTTACGGTCAGCATTTACGAGAACTGTTGACACTACTGCAAGCAGAACCAGAATTAATGTTAGCTATGGAACAGGTAATTGCAACAGATGAAAAAGTGGAGTTAGACGCGATCGCTGCTTACAAACTAGAAAGCATGGGTTTGGTTCAATTAAATGGCAATCAAGCTAGTAGCAAGTGTGAGTTATATCGTCTTTATTTTAGCCAACAGTTTGAAAAGCAAAATATTGCTAATGCTTCTAGTAAATTTACCATTTAGTTTTGAACGTTCATAGTAAGTACTAAAGTTATTACTATGAACCTAGTTAATCATCGATATTAAATAAATTTTATTCACTGTCCCAAAACGAATTTTTTGATTGAGATATAGAACTAATTTGAAATTAAAAATTAATTAAATGAAAAATTATCGATACCAAGTAGGTGGTACTCTTACTAATGATGCTCCTAGCTATGTTGAGCGCAGAGCAGATGTAGAACTTTACGAAGCTTTGAAACAGGGTGAATTTTGCTACATTTTAAGCTGTAGGCAAATGGGTAAATCCTCACTTATGGTAAAAACAAAGCACCGCTTGCAACAAGAGGGCTTTAGATGTGCCACCGTTGATATGACTAATATTGGTTGTGAAAATATCACTCCCGAACAGTGGTATAAAGGAGTTGTTGGCGACCTATGGTTGAGTTTTAAACTGTTAGGAAAAGTCAATTTAAAAACCTGGTGGCAAGAACAACAAGATATTTCTTTAGTTCATAAACTTAGTCGGTTTATTTCGGAAATTCTTTTAGCTCAGTTTCCTAACGAAAGACTATTTATTTTTATTGATGAAGTTGATAGTATACTCAACCTCGATTTCTCTGTTGATGACTTTTTTAGCTTGATTCGGTTCTGTTATAACCAACGAGCAATCGATCCAGAGTATGATCGGATTACATTTGCAGTTTTCGGGGTTGCCACACCTTCAGACTTAATTTTATCTCAAAATCATACTACCCCGTTTAATTTGGGTAAAACCATACAAGTAAATGGTTTCACCTTTGAAGAAGCTCAACCACTATCTTTAGGACTAGATATTAAAGACAATCATCCCCAGAAAGTTTTGAAAGAAGTATTAGTTTGGACAGAAGGGCAACCATTTCTAACTCAAAAGCTGTGCCGGCTGCTTGTAAATTTATCTCAAGACGATCTGGGTAGAAAGCTCAAAATTCCTCCTGGTACAGAAGACTTTTGGATAGAAAATGTGGTGCGATCGCACATCATCGATAAATGGGAATCACAAGATGAACCGGAGCATCTGCGGACAATTCGCGATCGCATCCTCAGAAACGAAAAATTTGCCGCCAGATTGCTCGGAATTTATCAACAAATTCTCCAAGGAGTGAAAGTACCAGCCGATGATAGTCGAGAACAGGTAGAATTATTGCTGTCTGGCTTGGTAATCAAAAAACAAGGTTTTCTCCAAATAAAAAACCGAATTTATCAAGAAGTTTTCAATTTAGAATGGGTTGGAAAAAAACTAGCTTACTTGCGTCCTTACTACGAAAACTTCAATGCATGGGTAGCCTCAGAAGAAAAAGATAAATCTCGCCTATTGCGTGGACAAGCGTTGAGAGATGCCCAAACTTGGGCAAATGGTAAAAGCTTGAGCAACTTAGATTATCGATTTTTAGCTGCTAGTGAAGAATTAGATCGGCGAGAAGCACAACAGGCATTAGAGGCTGAACGTGCTCAAGAAGTCGAAGCACGACTTGCAGAAGAACAAAAAAGGCTGGCTCAACAAAAGAAAAATGCCACAATAGTGACACTTTTGCTCGTGGGCATGACAATCAAGTTGGTAATTTCTATATTGTGGGGAGTATCGCTTTTACGAAAAATTGATGCTTTAGAATCACAGCTAAAATGCACCGGTCTTACTACGCCTCTTCAATTTTCTCACTGTCCAAAATCAAGAACTGCTAGGGAAACCTCAGAATAACAATCGTTAAAAAACTTAGTTAGGAACTTAGCTTAAAATTAGTTAACTTTCCGTTGCTCGTTAACCAGTTTTCTAACAATCTCAACAAAGCCAAAAACCCTGACTAAAGAAACGCAAGTCTGACCAAAGCTGCCAAAGATGTAAGTTAAAATCCTCATATATTTAATAACTACCTACGCAGAACGGCCCGAAAAAGCGATCGCTCATGCATGAGAATTGATTTAGTGCGTTAGCGATCGCGTAGCGTCTCGTAGAGAAGCTCATCGTAGGTATAGCCAACAGAAACGCAGGTCTGGCCAAAGCTGCCGATGATGTAAGTTAAAATCCTGATATCTTCAATAACTACCCACGCAGAACGGCCCGGAAAAAGCGATCGCTCATCTATGAAAATTGATTTAGTGCGATAAGTTAACATGAGTTTGATGAAGCTAAAAAAGCGATGAGGATAAGTAAGACTTGTAAGTTTATATCTTATGAGTTTTGGGATCAACCCAAATAATTAAAAGGATGAAGCAATTGAGTAACCTAGATAGAGTTTTAGATGCGGCAATGGAGCTGCCTTTAGAGCAGCAAGAAATACTGGTACAAATTCTCAAAAACCGAATTATTGAAAGTCGGCGAGATGAAATTGCGTCAGATGCAGCAGTTTCCATTATTGAATTCCAAGCAGGTAGACTTAAAATCCAGACTGCTGCCGAAGCAATTGAAGAATTACGGGAATATCTCAATAATCCAAGTGCAGCCGATGTATAGGTTGGTTATCACTAGCAAATTTAAAAGAGCTTTTCGAAAATTTGCTCGTCGTAATACTGACTTGCAAGCCAAAATAGAAGAAACTATTGCTGCTATGGAGAATGATATATTTGCAGCTAACTTGGGCACTCACAAGCTAGAAGGAAAGCTATCAGGATTGCTTTCATGCTCTTGTGGATATGATTGCCGCGTTGTTTTCTCGCTGAAAACCAATGAAGAGAGTGGGGAACAAGTTGTTCTTTTGTTAGACATTGGTACTCATGAGGATGTTTATTAGCTCAATACAAGTGCGATTGCCAATTTTGTAGCAACTGTCTTAAAAGTCAAGCGTAGGCGTAGCCCGTCGTAGACATCGCATCATGTATGATGGTTGATCGGCGTGCGTAGGCGTAGCCCGTCGTAGACATCACCGTATAGAAACGCAGGTCTGGCCAAAGCTGCCGATGATGTGAGTTAAAATCCTGATATCTTCAATAACTACCCACGCAGAACGGCCCGGAAAAAGCGATCGCTATGCTTCAGTATCCCCATCTCGAACAAGCGCTAAAATATCACTTCGGTTATGACCAATTCCGCCCTGGACAACGGCAAATTATCGAAGATGCGCTGCAAAATCGAGATTTAATGGTTGTGATGCCGACAGGTGGGGGGAAATCTCTGTGTTTTCAGCTCCCAGCATTGTTGAAAAATGGACTAACTGTGGTAGTGTCGCCATTAATTGCTTTGATGCAAGACCAAGTAGAAGCACTACGAAATAATAATATTAACGCGACATTTCTCAATAGCAGTTTGAATGCTTACCAAGTGCGATCGCGGGAAGAAGCCATCCTCAGCGGTAAAGTAAAATTACTCTACGTCGCCCCGGAACGTCTCCTCAGTGAAAGGTTTCTCCCGTTTATCGATTTAGTTAAAGAAAAAATCGGTATTTCTAGCTTTGCTATTGATGAAGCGCACTGCGTTTCGGAATGGGGACACGATTTTCGTCCAGAATATCGCCAGTTAAAATCTCTGCGAAAACGCTACCCTGATGTTCCTACCGTCGCCCTCACCGCTACAGCGACCGATCGCGTCCGTAGTGATATTATTCAACAATTAGGACTAAAGCAACCAAGCATCCATCTTGCCAGTTTTAACCGTGAAAATCTTTATTACGAAGTTCGTCCTAAAACTAAATATGCTTACGCTGAATTGTTAGAACTAATTCGAGAAACTGAAGGTTCGACAATTATTTATTGTTTAACTCGGAAAAAAGTTGATGAACTCACTTTTAAACTCCAAAATGATAAAGTTATTGTTCTCCCTTATCATGCCGGATTAACTGATGAAGAACGTAGTAGTAATCAAACGCGATTTATTCGAGATGATGTCCGGGTGATGGTGGCAACAATCGCCTTTGGAATGGGAATTAATAAACCCGATGTGCGTTTGGTAGTTCACTTCGATCTACCCAGAAATATAGAAAGTTATTATCAAGAATCGGGTAGAGCCGGGAGAGACGGAGAACCATCTCGATGTACAATATTTTTCAGCTTTGGTGATGTTAAAACAATTGAATGGAGTATCGATCAAAAAACCGATCCTCAAGAACAGTTGATTGCCAAACAACAACTGCGACAAACGATCGATTACGCTGAAGGTACTGATTGTCGGCGAACGATTCAACTGGGTTATTTTGGCGAAAGGTTTGCGGGGAATTGCGGTAACTGTGACAATTGTCGTCATCCCAAACCGATGCAAGATTGGACAATTGAAGCCATGAAGTTTTTATCTTGTGTGGCGCGTTGCAAAGAAAGGTTTGGGATGCTACACATAATTGATGTGTTGCGGGGGGCAAAAAAAGACAAAATTATCCAGTACGAACACGATAAACTTTCTACCTATGGTATTGGTAAAGATAGAACTGTAGATGAATGGCGAATGTTGGGGCGATCGCTTTTACATCAAGGGTTAATAGAGCAAACTAGCGATGGTTACTCAGTTTTAAAACTAAATGCCTTAAGTTGGCAAGTAATGCGAAAACAACGCACAGTTTCGCTAGCTGTAACCACAGTACCAAAGATTACCTGGGAACAGAGCAGTGAAAAAGCAGAAGTTGCAGAAATATTATTACAGAAGTTGCGATCGCTACGTAAACAATTAGCTGATGAGCAATCTGTACCACCTTACGTCATCTTCCACGATTCCACTTTAAAATTGATGGTACAGGTGCAACCCCAAAACTTAGCTGAATTTGCCAAACTTTCTGGTGTAGGTAGTCACAAACTCGCTCAATATGGCGAAAAGTTTATTACAGAAATTCGCGCCTACCGCCAAGAAAAAGGTTTGCAAAATAAATCGGTTACTTCTGCTTCCGGATCATCTCCAAACTCATCTTCTTACACAGAATTACAGACATTACAATTGCATCAACAAGGTTTAAATGTTGCTCAAATTGCCCAAAAACGCAACCTTAGTCCGGCAACAGTTAGCAATCATCTAGAAAAACTAATTGAGAAAAATCAGCCAGTTGATTTAAATCAATTAGTACCTTTAGAACATCAACAAAAAATTTGGCAAGTTTTAGAAGTACTCGGTGATATTTCCCTCACTCCCATCAAAGAACAACTAGGCGAAAGCTACACTTTTGATGAAATTCGCTTAGTGCGGTGTAAGTGGCGGCGCGAAAATCGCAAGTGATGATTGAAGAAGAATACAGAATACAGAATCAATTAGTATGAATCATAAATTCTGTTTTATTAAAATACAAAAACAAGATTAAAGGAGTTAGCCGATGAGTCAGATGCTTAATACAGGAGTACGCTGGACAATTCATGATGTGGAACTCTTCGCAGAAAATGAAGGGACACGCTACGAGATAGTTGATGGAGAATTATTTATGACCAGGGCACCTCACTTTAAACATCAGCAAACTTGTGGCAGAATTTTCCAACAGCTTAACATTTGGTCAGAGTCTACTGGTTTAGGAGAAGCTGTAATCAACCCCGGTGTTTTGTTTTCAGAATCAGATAATGTGATTCCCGATGTAGTTTGGGCTACTAAAGAAACCTTGGCGCTAACATTGGATGAAGGGGGACATTTAACTGGCGCACCAGATTTAGTAGTCGAAGTTTTGTCTGCTAGCAACGAAGACCTAAGACGAGATAAGGAAGCTAAACTTAAACTTTATTCTACCAGAGGAGTCAAAGAATATTGGATTGCTGATTGGCGATCGCGTAAACTGGAGGTCTATCGGCGCGAACAAAGTCAACTTAACTTGGTAGCAACTTTATTTAGTAGTGATAATCTAATTTCTCCGCTATTGCCTGGTTTTAGCTGTACTATAGACCAGTTTTTTCCTGTATAAATTTTAGGTTGAATGGAAAAACAAATCTCAAGTAGCGGATTAACTCTCATTCTTTTCCCAAAACAAAATGTGTATATATAATTTATTGTTCAGATATCGCCTTGCACCAATAACTAAGTTTTCTCCTCATCAAGGCGATATCTATAAATTATCAGTTCACATTAAGAAAAACTGGGGATTTCAGAGTTGGAGTCTTGTGATGTAAGCGTAGACGATGAAGGTACAGTGTTTTGGTTTTTGGCAGACAGAATTACAGATAGCAGCTTAGGCAGTGCTAGACAGGCAACAGTATTTAATATCGTCAGAAATATACCATCTATCAAACTCATGTATTAATGTTCTCCGTTTGAAAATTGGTAGTGACTATATTTATTAGTTTGAAGCAAAATCAGTAGAATTGCGTAAAAACAGAATTTAGATTTATTTTAGAAAATATAAGCTAAATAAATATATTTTTATCCGATAGCAATATATGGGACTCCGATTTGATTTCTGAAAACATCCTGAGACTGAAAAGCCTGTTAGATAAGGGTTTTATCTGAAATCTTTTTCAAAAATTCAGATATGAGTCCTATAGCAAGCCGATTTGATTTTTGAAAACATCTAAGCGTCATACCTTTACTTTTTATGTCTTCTGACTTCCTGCTCTGAGATGTATTAGGGGGTCAAACCCCCTATTCAACAGATATATCCTCGCAGAAGTCAGGAAGCTCAGTCTCTAGATAGAGAGCAAATTAAAATTGCCATATCATCTATGAAATTAGAGCTATATCTGAATGAAAAAATCTCATCTTTATCTATCAAAAGTATGAGAGACAGATATAACAATTTCCTATATCTCAAGAAACTAAATATTTGTATCTAACCTAAAAGTATACTTCTGACAGAGGATGTAAAAAAAAATTAGACATAGTAAATTAAAATCAATATTATTCAAAGTTCCTAAACAATTCAGACAAGTGTGTTATACACGTGCTTGGAACAGCCTAAAACTTTGTTAAAATCAGCAACACACAAACTATGAACTCTACCACCGAAAAACGTATCGCCTTAATTTCTGTCCACGGAGATCCAGCGATTGAAATAGGGAAAGAAGAAGCTGGAGGACAAAATGTTTATGTGCGCCATGTGGGTGAAGCACTAGCGCAACTAGGATGGCAAGTTGATATGTTTACCCGCAAAGTGAGTCTGGAGCAAGACTCGATAGTTGAACATAGCAACAATTGTCGAACTATTCGTTTAAAAGCTGGCCCCGTTGAGTTTGTGCCGCGAGATGAAATTTTTGAATATCTGCCAGAATTTGTCGATAATTTCCTCAAATTTCAAGTAAAAAACGAAATTACATACCAGTTAGTTCATACTAACTATTGGCTCTCTAGTTGGGTGGGGATGCAGTTAAATAAAATCCAAAAGAGTAAACAGGTTCACACCTATCACTCCTTAGGAGCAGTTAAGTATAACACTATAGAAAATATTCCTCTGATTGCAAGTGTGCGATTAGCAGTAGAAAAACAGGTTTTGGAAAATGCAGATAGAATTGTAGCGACGAGTCCGCAAGAACAGGAACACATGCGATCGCTAGTTTCTACAAAAGGTAATATCGACGTTATTCCCTGTGGTACAGATATTCAGCGATTTGGTTCGATTGCACGAGAAGCAGCCAGGGCTGAATTGGGAATTGACAAAGAAGTCAAAGTCGTATTGTATGTAGGACGTTTTGACCAACGCAAAGGTATAGAAACCTTGGTGCGAGCATTAAATGAGTCTGAGCTACGCGACTCCAACAATCTCCAGCTAATTATTGGTGGTGGTAGTACTCCAGGTAACAGTGACGGAATTGAGCGCGATCGCATTGAGCAAATCGTCAACGAATTGGGAATGAGCGACTTTACCACTTTTGCTGGTCGTTTAAGTCAA
This sequence comes from Nostoc sp. 'Lobaria pulmonaria (5183) cyanobiont', assembly GCF_002949795.1. Classification (NCBI taxonomy): domain Bacteria; kingdom Bacillati; phylum Cyanobacteriota; class Cyanophyceae; order Nostocales; family Nostocaceae; genus Nostoc; species Nostoc sp. 'Lobaria pulmonaria (5183) cyanobiont'. Next base: position 4,458,331 of record NZ_CP026692.1, read on the forward strand.
GATATTTTACCAACTTATTACGCCGCTGCCGATGTTTGCGTTGTTCCCAGTCACTACGAACCATTTGGACTCGTGGCGATCGAAGCGATGGCAAGCGGTACACCAGTGGTAGCAAGTGATGTCGGCGGACTTCAGTTTACTGTAGTTAGTGAAGAAACCGGTTTATTAGCTGCACCGCAAGATGTAGAGGCTTTTGCTTCTGCTATTGACCGAATTCTCTTAAGTCCAGAATGGCGAGATGAATTGGGTAAAGCTGGTAGAAAGCGCGTCGAAACTAAGTTTAGCTGGGATGGTGTCGCACATCAACTGAGTGAACTTTACACCCAACTGATGCAGCCACAAACAGTAGCGTCAACAGCAAAAGAACTAGTACACTCAACCGCCGAACTAGTGCAATCAGCAGCAAAAGAACTAGTACACTCAACCACAGAACTAGTGCAATCAGCAGCAAAAGAACCAGTTTTGGTTGCTAAATAACGCTTTTGCGTAACAGATAATGATAAGTGAGTAACTCGGATAATATTTTGGGTTTAACAAAATTAGAACTCAGGAGTCAGAAGCCAGAATTTAGAATTGAATTCTGTGAAACTTGTGGATAGTGCAGCGTAAAGGCTGCGGCATGGCAACTCTTGGAGACGCTACGCTAACGCTTAGAAGGAGTCAGCTAGCGTCTGAATCAACAGGTTTATGTCTCCCACGAGAGTAATTCTGACTCCTGAATTCTGAATTTTGAATACTTCTTCAACTTTGGCAACGATCGCCTGAGCTTGGAAAACTCAACACTAAAAACAAACTGTATAAAAAACTAATTTATTACCTAAACCTAGAACTTATTACCTAAACCTAGAACTTAATCGCAGCTATCACCAAAGCAAGTAACCGCTATGATAGTTGAGGTCTGTTATGCTTTAACAAAACAAAAATAAAGGCATAGCGATCGCTACCATTTGAATGTTAACAACTAATCGCTTTGCAACCAGTTGACTTTACCACTCTCACAGCTACTTGTAGCGAAATCCGCGCTAACTGGCTACCATCACGCTTAGAACAAGTTTACCAGCGCGATCGCTACACGATTGCGATGGCATTACGTACCCTGGAACAGCGAGATTGGCTACAGATTTCTTGGCATCCCCAAGCTGCACATATTTGTATTGGCGATCCGCCACCGCGATTGCCAGATACCTTTACCTTTAGCCAACAACTGATACACCAATTGGGTGGTTTAGCACTGGTGGCGATTGAAGCGATCGCACCGTGGGAGCGTGTTATTGATTTGCAATTTGCCCGTCGTCCTGGAGAAAGCGCTCTATATCATGTCTATGCAGAAATCATGGGCAAGTATAGCAACGTCATTCTCACCGACGCCAGCAATATAATTATCACCGCCGCCCATCAAGTCAGTCAGCAACAATCTAGTGTCCGTCCCATCCAAACCGGACAACCTTATGAAACACCACCAAAACTCACTGGAACTGTCCCCTACTTGAGCGAATCCCAAGAACGTTGGCAAGAACGGGTAAGTTTAGTACCAGGAGCAATCAAGCGGCAATTGCTCAAAAGTTATAGTGGCTTGAGTGCAGCACTACTGGAGTTAATGCTGCTAGAAGCAAATATCGCACCAGAAATATCCACCGATACTCTTAACCCCGACGACTGGCGACGGCTGTTTAAGCGTTGGCAAGAATGGCTGCAAGCCTTGGATTCTAGTAAATTTCAACCTGCTTGGACAAAAGATGGTTACACCGTAATGGGTTGGGGTGTAATTGAAAAGGTCAAAAATATCCAGGAGTTGCTCAACCGCTATTACAGTAATCAGATTGATCAACAGTTATTTTCCCAATTGCGTCATCAGTTGAGTCAGAAATTGAATAATATTCTGGCGAAATTACGTAACAAGGCTCAAACCTTTAAGACGCGCTTGCAGCAATCAGATCGAGCCGATGAGTATCGGCAAAAAGCTGATTTATTGATGGCTCACCTGCAAAACTGGGAACCGGGGATGAAAGAAATTATCCTTGCTGATTTTGAGACAAATTTGCCAATAGCGATCGCTCTGTTGCCAGATAAAAATGCTGTTCAAAATGCTCAAAGCCTTTACAAACAGCACCAAAAGCTGAAACGCGCTCGTGCTGCTGTCGAACCGCTACTATTGGAAGTACAGACAGAAATTGAGTATTTAGAACAAGTAGAAGCTGCGATCGGCCAAATAGATAACTATCAAACAGCAGAAGATTTGCGAGCTTTAGAAGAAATCCGCGAAGAGTTGATTGGGCAAAAGTATCTAGAAGATCCTGAATACCGCAGCCGCAGTGCCAATGAAGTCCCCAGCACCAACTTTCATCGTTACCTTACTCCCAATGGCTTTGAAGTATTAATCGGTCGTAACAATCGCCAAAATGACCAATTGACCTTTCGTGTAGCAGGGGATTATGACATCTGGTTTCACGCTCAAGAAATTCCAGGAAGTCATGTGTTACTACGTCTAGAAGCGGGTGCTATTGCAGAAGAGGCTGATTTGCAATTTGTAGCTAATCTTGCCGCTTACTACAGTCGCGCCCGTCAGAGTGAGCAAGTGCCAGTAGTTTACACTCAGCTAAAACACGTCTACAAACCCAAAGGAGCCAAACCGGGAATTGCTATTTACAAGCAGGAAACCATCCTCTGGGGAAAACCACAAATAGTCATTAGTCATTAGTCATTGGGCATTGGGCATTTCTCTCTGCTCCTCTGCTCCCTCATGCCCCTCATTTGCCTACTGCCCACTACTACTTTGCCAAGACCCAACATCGCTTCTATCCTGCTTTATAGCAATATCACAGTTTCAGCAGATTGTCCCGGCGCATGACGAGGGCGAAGATGCAAGCTGATTTCCATATCGAGGCGCTTGAGGAAAATGAGCAGTTTGCCTTCGCTGAACCTTTGAAACTCTCCTTTCATCAAATGAGATACTTCTAGTTGGGGAATGTCAAGAAGTTTGCTGATTTCGCGCTGTTTCAGGTTGCGTTGAGAGAGGAGGCGCAATACCTGAATCCCTATCTTGCCTCGCGTAAAAAGCTCCGAAGCATTCGACAAACCGAGGTCAGCAAACACATTGCCACTGCTTTCTTCAAAAACTGGCTCCTGTGTCATTCTTGTTTCTCCCTTGCCACTGCGTCCTTATAGCGTTGTTTAATCAGGTCAACATCAGCTTGTGGGGTTTTAATCCCCTGCTTTGATTTCTTCTGAAAAGCGTGCAGAACGTAGATTTTCTCTGCAATCTTTACCGCATAGACTGCCCTGTAAGTATCGGTATCGTAGCGTTTGCATAATTTAATACACACCGCTTCCAACCCCTTTAAAAGGCTTGGCATCCATTGGTGTTTCCCCTGCTTACACCAATTGCAGCGCATAGCCTACTGATGCACGCACCTCTTCAGGAAATAAGCGAATATTTTTGAGAGAGTCTCCCATCCAAACCAGAGATCGTAAAGGAATTTCTGTAATATCCTCACCATCGTCCATTTTATATGAAAATTCCTATAAAAAAAGTCAGACATCTCATTCATATAGCAAGCTGAGAATGCCTAATTTCCACTGCCTGTCCTCTCATTCCGGCAAACCCTCTACCCGCATCAAATCCAATTCGCGTTCAAATATTTCATCAATTGGCAACATTTGATCATCAACAGTCATAAATTTATGATCTTTTGTTGCCCGAATTATTGAACCATCTTCCAAACAATACTCAAACACCTCTTGTTGTCCGCGATCGTGCCATTGTGCCACAGGTTGCGTGTAAATATTTCCATGATTATCAACGCTGTACACAGTGCATTCAATGCCTTTTTCTACAATTTCTCCAATCGGCATTAATCCATATTCTACTGTCAATATTTCCGTGTCATAGCTTAAACAATATTCAGCAAACTTCAACATTTGCTCAAATAATTCATCTGCAACTTTTTTCTGAACACCGTTTTTCGCTGCACCATCTACGAATTTTTCTCGCTGCTTTTGCATCTCAGAAACTTTCTTCTTTCCCATCGCCCGACGCAGCAAATCAGCTTGTCCTAAAGAATAACCCGCCATATCTTGAGCAATTTTCATGATTTGCTCTTGATAGACCATAATTCCATAGGTTTCGTCTAATATTGGTTCTAAAATGGTGTGTTGATAATCAATTTTTTCTCGACCATGTTTGCGGTTAATAAATTTAGGAATTAGTCCCGCATCTAATGGTCCAGGTCGATAAAGTGCCAAAATTGAAGAAATATCTTCTATATTAGAAGGTTTCAAATCTCGCACAATCTGACGCATCCCAGAAGATTCTAATTGAAATATCCCTTCTAACTCACCTGCTTCTAATAATTCATAAGTTTTTTGCACATCTTTAGGTAGACTGCTATGTTCACCTTTAGCTAATATCCTCTGGGCTTTTCTTTCCTGGCGGGGAATTTCATCAGGATCGACCCGATATCCTCTCGTTTCTTGAATTAAGTCCACAGTCTTTTGAATCAGCGTCAGATTCCGTAAACCCAGGAAATCCATTTTCAACAAACCCATTGATTCCAGGTCTTCCATGAAATATTGGGTAATCACAGAACCGTCATTATTCTTCTGTAGCGGCACAATTTCATCAAGTGGATCGGCGGAAATTACTACACCTGCTGCATGAACACCAAAAGTTTTGTTAGTTCCTTCAATTCGCATCGCCATATCAAGCCAATGACGAACATGAGGTTCTTTATCATATTTCTCTTTAAACTCTGGTTCTGGAGTTTGATCGGAAATCATCACCTTGAGTTTCGTTGGTTTCCCGCGCACCACAGGAATTAGTTTCGCCATTTTGTCAGCTTCCCCGTAGGGAATATTTAATACTCTGGCAACATCTTTCAAAACTGCTTTAGAAGTTAGACGGTTAAAAGTAATAATTTGGGCAACTCTATCTGCACCATATTTCTCAGTTACATAATCAATAACTTTATCCCGTTGTTCAATACAGAAATCTGTATCAATATCAGGCATGGATTTCCGTTCTGGGTTCAAAAAACGCTCAAATAGTAACCCATGATGTACGGGGTCAATATTAGTAATTCGCATTGCATAAGCAACTAATGAACCAGCCGCCGAACCCCGACCTGGGCCCACAGGAATATTGTTATCTCTAGCAAATTTGATGTAGTCCCATACAACTAAAAAGTATTTGGAAAAACCCATCTGCTGAATCATTTTCAGTTCGTATTCCAATCTTTCTTTATAGACAGAATCGACTTCTTGACGAGATTTGCGATTTAAGCGTTCTAAAAGTCCACTCCATGCAACATCTTCGGCGTAAGTGTCAGCAGTATGACCGGAAGGAATGGGAGGTGTAGGAATCTGAGGCTCACCCATAATATGGTAAGGCTCGACTTTATCAGCTACTTCTTCAGTAGTAGCGATCGCTTCGGCAATTACATCATCCGGCAAATGGTCACGAAATAGCTGCCGCATCTCCTCACCAGACTTGAGATACTCTGTACCGCTATAACGCATCCGCTTATCTTCAATAATTAACTTGCCCGTTTGAATACATAGCAAAGCGTCGTGGGCTTCAACGTCAAAACAAGAAATAAAATGTGAATCATTGGTAGCAACAAATTTAATCCCTAGCTCCCGCGCAATTTTGACAATTTCCACATTCACAATCCGGTCTTCCTGTGAGCCGTGATCTTGAATTTCTAAATAATAATCATCACCAAATACATCTTTATACCACTGAGCAACTTTTCGGGCGGCATCTGGTCTATTACTGAGAATTGCTTGGGGAATTTCTCCACCCAAACAAGCGCTGGTGACAATCAAGCCTTCATGATATTCTTTTAATAAATCTTTATTAATACAAGGACGAGAAAAAATTCCTTTGCCTTGAACACCTTGGAGGTGAGAAATCGTGGTTAATTTAACTAAATTTTTGTAACCTTTAGTATTTTTAGCTAAAACAACTTGATGATATTTAGGGCGGCGTTCTTGTTTTTCAATATCGCCGTTAATGACATACATTTCATTGCCGATAATCGGCTTAATATTTTGACTACGGCAAATTTTGATCAGTTCAACCGCACCATACATGACACCATGATCGGTAAGGGCGATCGCTTTCATTCCCAGTGCGATCGCTCGATCCACCAATTCTGGTAGCTGACTTGCCCCATCAAGCAAACTATAGTCACTGTGAATATGTAGAGGAACAAAGGACATAAGCATCTCCAACTACAAGCCAAGATATCTCTAGGGGCCTACCTTGTGGTATACCCTTTCGAGCCAGATTTTGTAAAGCAACGGAATCTTAGATTAACAGTTTTTAACCAAAATTAAAGCTGTTCTTTTTCGGGAATTATCACTATCATTAGTGTTGTTTTAATAGTTACAGCAGTTAACCAGTATCTAGCCAATGAGTCAAACAGAGAGAACAACTTCGCCTGAAACCAAAGCTAGCCCTTGGTGGCAGCGTATCCCTCTCACGTTGCAAATTCTCATCGCCTTAGTAGTGGCAGTCAGTGTCGGAATTGCCCTTGGTGCGGGGAATCCCAATCCCAGCAACGCCGCTTTAATCAACAATTTAGCAATTCCGGCAGAATTGGTGCTAAAGGCTCTCCGCGCCTTGGCTACACCCCTGATTCTGGTAGCGGTGCTGCATACTTTGATGACTACCAATATCCCTGGTACAGCCGGACGGCGGTTGGCAGTGTTACTTTTAACCAACACTACCGTAGCTATTTTGGTGGGACTTTTGGTAGCTAATGTACTGCGTCCAGGGACTTGGGGTAATGTAAGCACCTCAACAACTACGGCAATAACTCCTCAAAGTCTCGATCCTTGGGGAATACTCAAAGATGCTGTACCGGAAGCTGTCCTGAAGCCATTAGTTGATAATAATGTCATTCAACTGATTGTGATTGCCCTGAGTTTTGGTATCGTCCTGCGGGGATTAAAATCTGAACAAATCGCTCAAGGCAAGAATGGATTCCAGCCGATAGAGGATGTCATCGGAATTTTATTTGAAGCGGTAGTCCGCATCCTCAACTGGGTTATTGCTTTAGTGCCGTTCGCAGTATTTGGGATTGTGGCTAAAACTATTGCGATGCAGGGCTTTGCACCGTTTAAATCCTTGGGTGCATTTATCGTCGCCGTATTGTTAGCACTGGTATTGCAAGCGTGCTACTACCTCACCAGAGTAAAATTTGGTTCTTGGGTACACCCGCTAAAATTCCTAGCTGGTGGTTCTGATGCCTTTTTGACAGCTTTCTCAACTTCTTCCTCGGCGGCGGCAATGCCCATAACCTTTGAGGTTTTGCAAACAAAAGTCGGTTTAAGGGAATCTTCTGCTGCCTTGGGGGCATTAGTCGGGGCAAATTTTAATAATGATGGCACTGCCCTCTATGAAGCAATGTCTGCGTTGTATATTTCCCAACTGATTGGACAACATCTGAGTCTAGGACAGCAGTTAATTGTCATTCTTACCTCAATTTTTGCATCGGTAGGTGCGGCAAATATTCCCAATGCGGGACTGGTAACAATGACACTAGTGTTCACTTCTGTTGGCTTACCTACCCAGTATATAGCTTTGCTAGTTACTGTCGACTGGTTTTTGGATCGCTGCCGCACCGCGATTAATGTTATGGGAGATATGACTGTCAGTGCTTTACTTGACGGCAAAAAGCCACGTTCTGTAGACGAGGCTTAATTTGCCAGCTTTTAGTTGAGTTCAGTAACTTTTCAAATATCTAATGCTGTTGGGGCCCCTTGGCGTCACATTCTTTAGTCCAGCAGCGTTCTAAAAGTTGCAGACGCCAGATCAAGATAAAGCGTTGGGGATTCAATACTAATTTAGTATCGCGACTAAATAAGGGCTGGTTCAGATACTGCCAAATAGGAAATTTAATTTTGGTGTGTTTTGGAGTCATAAAAACAACAAAAATAATATAAAAGTTTTGTCTAGCAATTGCCTGATACTGTTTTTCTAGTTAAAGGCTACCCTGCGTTTTTGCAATTGTCTTTGTGGCAATTGCGGAATTTCGGCAAGTGAATTTATGTTGTTTCCGCTTTAATACTGAAATTGCACGCACCATTTTTCTGATTCCACATCTCATGAAAAGTCATACCATTTCACGAAATTCATGCTACAGATAACGTTGTTAGGGGCGTAGACTTGAAGCTGCCACCGTTGATGTCCCCTGCATTGCTAACGGATCTGCCTAAGTACAGGTCAGCATAAAAAGGTGCCCAAATTAAGCTGCGATCGCATATCCCAGCCACTATTTTTTACTTGGTTAATATCTTGTACTATGATTTTTGAGACTGATAGTGTCATGAATAAAAAATACCATCAATCTCTTGGCTTACCTGCGGCATCTAGGGAGAAACGTTAATTATTATGACTTTACCTGTTAAAGAGATTATATTAGCACCAGGAGAAGGTAATCACTTAACTATAAGTAATACAGAGGTAATCTTTAAAGCAGTTGGTGCTGATACTCATGGTCATTTAGGTTTATTTGAATACTTAATACAACCAGGAGGAACTACACCACAACTACACCTTCACCGTCAGATGGAGGAAATGTTTTATGTTGTGGAGGGAGAAGTCGAAATCCAAGCTGGAGACCGGATTGTCCAAGGTCAACCAGGAACATTTGTACTTGTTCCTCGCAATACGCCACACACATTTGCTAACCGTGGAACAAAACCTGCAAAGTTACTGATTATGTTCTCTCCAGGTGGGGAACGCGAAAAGTATTTTGAGGACTTGGCCTCCCTACTTCAGGATGGACAGAAACCAGACCAGGAAGCCTTGCTAGAGTTGATGCGTCGATTTGACCAAGAGCCAATAGAAAATTTACAGTGACACATTACAAAAAATATCTGACTCTATTTCCGATCTTTTTTGGCGGTGACTTGTACTAAGAAGTCTGTACCATTGATAGCGTTGATTATAAAACTGTTGCTGCTGTTGAGGTGAGATAGCTTAAAAACGGCTGAATTAGGTGCTATTGATGTTGATTCCTCTTAATTTGGAATTGCCTTTCATCCCACTGTTACCACCCGCCGAATTTCGTCACTGCAAAACCCGATCGCCATTGGACGACGCACCCCCAAAAGTGCTACCACGTCGTACAATTCCAGTACCACCCCTTCTATTCGCAGGGAATGGACAATATCGCCGCTTTTTAGGTCAATCACTAGTAACCCACAGCGAGGCTCAACATTTTTCTGGTGCAATTTATCGTCCAAAGCCAAGCCGCTGAAGTTCTTGTGGCGACGGTAAGATAACCGCAGATTTAGAAATTCAACTGAATGGATTGGCAACAATTACCGCGACTGATTTCATCCTTTAAGCTTGAGACATATTGGAATGGCATTTTCAATTGCGGCGTTGCATATTTGCGGGATGATTTTGCTAGTTTTGTGGAATGGGCAACATGAGCGTCCCTTGTGGTGTACACACAAGTCTTCTAAAGCTGCTTTACACCTTGACCTGCAATGCCAATGCATCGACTTGCAATGCCAATGCATCGACCTGCAATGCCAATGCATCGACCTGCAATGCCAATGCATCGACCTGCAATGCCAATGCATCGACCTGCAATGCCAATGCATCGACCTGCAATGCCAATGCATCGACCCGCAATGCCAATGCATCAACCTGTAAAGATTAGCCCACCCTACGTTACGCAGCAACTCTAAAAGACTTGTGTGAACACGATAGGTATTTCGGGGCGCTCATGTTGCTCACCCGACAAGAATCATCCCTTAATTCAGCAACGCCTAAATTGCTTAAGTTTTGTTGATTAAGCATAAAAAAACTGGGATGGGCATCTTGCCCATCCCACAAAAAAAAGAATTTTTGCGATCAAACGCCTTGGCTATATTCGAGCTAAGGCGATTTCGTTAAATTAAATTTCTTACTATCTAATAATGAGTGCCAGTTCTTCGATGGTTGATGGCAGTAACAGCATCAGGCTTGAGTAATTTACCTTCATCCACAGTTGCATATACAACCCAGTGATCGCCACATTCCAAACGTTGGTTGACGGAACATTCCAAATATGCCAAGGCGTCGGTGAGGACAGTACAGCCGTTATCTGCAACTGCTGTACTAAAGTTGGCAAATCGGTCTTCCCCAGGCGCGAAAGATTTACGGAAATGCTTCATGTAGTCTTGATGATTGCCTTCAGGTAGAATATTTAAGGCAAACTTACCGCCTGGATACATCAAAGATTCGATCGCTCGGTCTTTGGCGATCGCTACACTTATTCCCGGTGGGTTGAAGGTGGCTTGAGAAACCCAAGCGCCTAACATTGCTGTAGAGACTTCTCCAAGTTTCGCTGTCACTACACAAACGGAACCAACAATCCGACCAACAGCCTGTTCCACTGGAGTAGCGGCTTGTTGTGGTACACGTACCTTTTTAGCCTTTTTCAGTGCTTGGGCAAAGTCGGTACCTAGTTCTTCACAGAACTTGAGAGTGACATCATCAGGTTTAAACTTCACCTTTAGGGTGTCAAAGCCAAAGCGATATCCAGAATCTCGAAGTTTACCTTCGATTAAGTCAAATGCTTCGCCACTCCAGCCATAAGAACCAAAGACCCCAGCGAGTTTGCTGTTGTCACCACTCGATATCACAATCCCTAAAGCAGTATGAATGGGAGTTGGCGCATGACCACCGATGGTAGGAGAACCAATGATAAAACCCTCTGACTGTGCGAGGTTGATGCGAATTTCATCAGGGGTAGCAAATTCGCAGTTAATCGATTTGACTGCGACTCCACCTTTGGTTAATCCCAAAGCGATCGCTTGTGCTAAAGTCGCGGTATTTCCGTAAGCTGAAGCGTAAAGTAGGGCAACAGAAATCTCGCGATCGTTTTGAGAACGGCTCCACTCTGCATAAGCTTTGGTAAGTTCGATTAAGCTGGTGCGTACTAAAGGCCCATGACCCACAGCATACATTCTTACCTGCAAATCTGATATTTTCTCCAAAGCTGCTTGCACATGAGGAGTTTGGGGAGCCATCAGACAGTTAAAGTAGTAACGCTGGTCTTCTTTGAGCGCTTCCCAGTTATCATCAAACACTTCATCACCACAGAGATGAGTTGCAAATAATTTATCTGTGTAAAGAATTTGGGTTTGCTGATCGTAGGTACAAAGTCCTTCCGGCCAACGTGGACTAGGAATGGGGAAGAATTTTAAAACATGACCATTACCTAAATCCAGAGTTTCTTTCCCCCGCATCACCAAGACGTTCAAATCTTGCTCTAGGAAAGCAGCACGCAAATTGTTTGCACCAGGAAGAGAACAGACAAAAGTTACCTGTGGTGCCAGTTCTAAAATTGCTTTGAGGGTTGCAACTCGATTAGGACTAAAATGACCCAGGATGATATAATCCAAACGTTGTAAATCTAAAGTCTGCCGCAATGCCTCTAAATAAATTTCGGTAAAGCTTTCCGGTGGTGGATCAATAAGTGCGGTTTTATCAGCTTCAATTAAATAGCAATTAGAGGTAGTACCTCTTTCAAGTGCGTATTCAATTTCAAACCGCAGACGTGACCAACTACGTGCTCTGATAGCTTTAGTATTTGTAGCAATTGGTAAAACTTGTACGTCGCGTGGCTTGGAATTGGTCATAGCTGTTAAAAATTGGGGAATTGGGCATTGGGCATTGGGCATTGGGCATTGGGCATTGGGCATTGGGAATTGAGAATTGGGAATTAGGAATTGGAGAGAAGGGGAATAAGGAAAATAACCCATACCCCATGCCCTATACCCCATGCCCCATGCCCCATGTCAAATCTTTAGTAGTAATTACCTACTTTGCGATGGCGAACGGCTGTCAATCCATCGTTTTTGGAAACACGACCTTCTTGGACGGTGCAGTATAAAATCCAGTGGTCGCTGCATTCCATGCTGGTCTGTATTTCACATTCTATGTATGCCAAAGCATCAGTTAGAATCGGCGAACCGTTTTTCGCGGTTTGAGTTTTTACTCCCGCAAAGCGGTCAGCACCAGGATGCAAGCGCTTGAGGAAGTGTTTCTTGAGTTCTTGATAATTGCCTTCTTCCAAAACATTGAGGACGAAGCGATCGCCTATTTGCATTAAGGAATCAATAGCGCGGTCTTTAGCAACGGCTATTGTTAATCCTAAGGGTTGCAAACTCGCTTGCGTTACCCACGATGCCAGCATGGCACTTGAAGCATTATCTTTTTTAGCGGTAACTATATACAGTCCACTACTAATCCGACCCAGCGCCTTTTCCATGTCAACGTCGAGGGACTTGATTTGCTTGATGTTGCGATCGCGCACCAGCAATTGTCCCAAGTCTTTACCCGCTTCTTCACACAACTGGAATGTTGATGCAGTCGGAGCCTCTCTAATCCGAATGGCTGGGAAAGCTTCTTTGATGCCAGAGTCGAGAAATTTTCTGCGGAGTGTATCAATGGGTTCATCATCCCCACCGTAACATTCAAACAGCCCAACCACTTGCTTGTTTTTGGCGACAGCTAGCAATGAACTGATACTAGCTTGGGCGGCAGCGGCGGTAGTCGGGGGCATACCAATAACGATGCTAACTGCTCTACCGGCTAGTTCTTGGATTTCTTGGCTCTGGGCAGTACTTAGATCCAGGACTTCTACCCCAACCCCAGTTTTCTGTATACCTTCAGCAATTGCGTGACCAAGCCGCTCACTATACCCGTAATCTGAGACAAAAAACATGCCAACGGTGGTTTCTGCTTTAGCTTGTTTTTGGCTCCAATTTTCGTAGCAGCCGGTTAGAACATCTAGATGGTGGTGTAATAATGGGCCGTGACCGTTGGCGATAATATTAATCTTCCCTAGTTCGCTCATCCGCTTCATGGCATTCACCAAAGAACGAGCGTTAGGGCCCATCAAGCAGTCGTAGTAAAATCTAAAGTCAGCTTCGATCGCTTCTAAATCTTCGTCGAAGGTGCGATCGTCACAAAAGTGCATCCCAAAAGCATCACAGGTGTAAAGGGTTTGGGTTTTGCGGTCAAAGCTAAAGATTGTATCCGGCCAGTGCAGGTTAGGCGCACTCACGAATTCGATTTCGTGTCCTTTGCCGATATCTATGCGATCGCCAGTTTTCACAACCCGCTTACTAAAAGGATCGTGTACTAAGCCTTCCAAAAACTGAAGTGCAACTTTTGAGGCTAAGACAGTGGCTCTAGGAGCTAACTGGAGGACATCTTCTACTAAGCCGCTATGATCTGGCTCTGTGTGACTAACAATTATGTAATCAATTGTTTTGGGGTTAACAAGACCTTTGAGAGTCTCTAAATACAGATCGCGAAACTTCTGGTGAGAAGTATCAATCAAAACTGTTTGTTCACCCCTAATTAGATATGAATTGTAGGTTGTACCGTTTTGCAGTCCGAATTCGATATCAAAGCGATCGCGATCCCAATCAAGAGAGCGAATCGCCGTTGTGTTAGGGGCAATTTCTACAGTTTGTATAGTTAACCGATGTTGAACGTTCTCTGCGTTGGCCTTGCCGGTCGTAGACATCGCTATCATTATTCGTCTCCGAGCGCAAATTAACAGGTTTTTCTTCTGCCCCCATTGTCTCTATTATTTTTATTTGAAGTTGTAATGAATATCAGTTTTTGAAAAATTTAGCTTGTATCAATTATTGCTATTTTTTAGCAAAAAATATGACTCCAAAAATATACTAAATATTAATTTATCCCTAAAATTTACTGAGTACTTATTTTTGCTATTTATCTGACTCTATCTTAATTCAAAAATATCATAGCAATTATATTTTTAACTAGAAAAGCATAATTTAAACAATATTAGCTTGCTGGTAGAGCTACCAAGTCTAAATTACTTTTAATACTTAATATTGTCAGAAAATATATTTATCAAGTATAAAAATTTATTTTTTTCGGGTACTCCCTTAATTAGGAAAGGTAGGAAAAGTAGGAAAGGTAGGAAAAGTGGGAAAGGTAGGAAAAGTAGGAAAGGTAGGAAAGGTAGGACAAAGCTTATCAAGCTTCTAACAAGCATCAAATAAGCTGTTAACATTAGTTTATTCAATGAGTATTGAATATATTGTTGTCTTAATCAAAAATATGGTGGCATAAAATATAAACTTTATGTAAAGTCGATACAACAGATATTTTTTGGAGATAATCAAGGCAATTTTCCAGAGACTAGTTTAATAAAAAGGAACTAGGTTTGTATATCTTTTTCCGCTCATCCAAATAGAAACTAGCGTAAAAATAATTTTTAAAGTTTCGATAAACCTCCGTAAGCATAGGAATAATCTCAGTAATTTAATGATACAGTCCTTTATTATCGACTTTAGACATTAATCAAGACAACGCCAACAAATTCTTCTTGTCATAGCTATAAGCTACAGCCTTAGGCTATTGAATAAATTTACCTATATAGGTTAATGGTGTCATCTCAATGTGCCTAACTTTTTATAAAAATCTATTGTTGATGAAAAATTGCAACCTTTGATCGTGTTCTCAAGCCAATACTTATCGCGTAGCAGCCTTATAGACGCCGACATCCTTAATACTTGTAGTTCAAGTTCTTAGGATGTATGATTAGATACTTAAATTATTCAGTATGTAGGCGTAAAAAGATACAAAAATTGATTGTGTAAAAGGTTATTGTTTATGGGATGCCGATTAAAAGTGTTTCTCACAGAAGAAGAAAAGCTGACTTTAGAAGAGTTGAGAAAAGCCAAAGATGTTCCTCAACGTACTAAGGATCGTGCTCAAGTTTTACTGCTGAATACTCGCGGCTTAAAAAATGAGCAAATTGCAAAAGGCTTGAACTGGGCGATTTCAACAGTGCGTCAAACCCTTCACCGCTGGGAAAAGATGGGTTTAGCAGGTTTATGGGATGCTCCTGGTCGAGGAGGAAAACCTCGATATTCGGAATCGGATTTGGTTTATCTCGAAAATTGTTTAGCTCAAGAGTCAGAGACTTATAACTCTAAACAATTAGCAAAAAAACTCGCATCTGAGCGTCAAATAAACTTGAGTGCAGATCGACTACGACGGGTATTGAAAAAAAGGGGAAGGAGGTTTGGAAGCGCACGCACACCCAGAAACAGCATAATTAGCTGATTAAATCATCTTGGACTCGAATCACTTGTTTCGTTTGGGCAGCGATCGCTAGATTTGGCATTGCATAATTAAGGGATAAACTGTCCATATTATGCATCTAACCTTAGCCGTAAGAACGGGCATCGTCGTGGTAAACAAAACTACATCTGTAGCGATTGCGACGTGCGTTTTGCCCCGCTTTGCTAACGCCAATTTCTAGAATCATAAGGATTTATAATTTTGACAAAATCTCTGGCAACAACTGGCTAGGAACTTTAGATAAAGCCAGATTTTGTCCCTGTATCCCTAATTCATTATGAAAAGTACGAATAGTTTTCACCACATAAGCGAAGGTTGTTTGATAAGCCTCTGGTTGTTTAATTAATCCGTTTAAGGCTTGCAAATGGTTATCTAATGCTATTTCTAAGTGTTGAGAGCGTGTCGCTTTGTCGCCATTAAAAGACTTATCTATTACTAGCTGATAATGTGCTAGTCCCAGGTTATTGTGAGAGGCAAGCAAATCAAAACTTAAAGAAGTACCGCTAAGTGAGTGAGCCAAAGCTATAGCTTCTTCGTAAGCGCTGATACATAGTTGCAGATACTTTTGCCGTGCCTCTTGAGTAGTTTCAGATAGGTTGGCTAGATGCCAGTAGGCAGTTCCCAGATTATTTTGTGTAGCGGCGCAGGCACTGGGAACATTAGCTGGAGTGCGATACTTAAGAGCTTCGCTATAAACATCTATGGCTAACTGGAGATTTTGGGCAGGTTGTTCGTATTGTGCCAGATTCCAACACGCAGTACCGATATTGTTTTGAATCATGCCATACTTCAGCGGTTCCTCTTCAGGGTTGTAGTGTGCAAGCGCTTCATTGTAAGCTGCGATCGCTTTCTTTAAATGCACAATTGGTTGATTGTATTGCCCTAGATGCCAGTAAGCAGTACCCAAATTATTTTGGCAAGCCGCATACTTTAATGAATCCATATCGGCTGTACGGTGGCTGAGTGCTTCACTGTAAGCGAAAATTGCTTGCTGCCAATTTTCAGATGGGTGAGAGAAACGAGCTAAATCACCATAAGCTGTCCCCAAATTATTTTGTACGCGAGCGTAAGTTTCCGAATGTGTCTGGGGCGAAATCATCTTTAACGCCAACTGATAAAATTCTATTGCCTGCTCTATATAAGTTTGTCCCTCTTCAGAATTGGGTGGTGTGCGGTATAGCATCCAGTAGAGTGTACCCAAATCATTCAAGATATCTGGGAGTTGCGGTGAGCTTTCGTCATAACTAATTGCCTCCTGATAGGCAATAATTGCCACCATCAGGTTTTCTAAAGTTGCCTCTCCTTGCTCAATGCGAAGACGGTATAAAGTACCCAAGCGATGATAAGCCTCTGCCAGTATCTCCTCTGAAACTTGCTTTTCGTGTAATTCTTCAATCTCCAATAAAATCTGCTGTGGTTGTAAGGAATCCTCTGTATTTTGAGGAATACTTGTATTTATTGTTGCTATTACTAGCTCCGTTAACTCACTGCTAATATAAGATAAAGACGACAGCGATTGATTATTACTCCCACTACCAGACCGATTTGTAGATTCCTGTTGTTGTGGCGTAGCCTTCAATAAATCCGCTGTTGATGGTGAAACTTCCTCAGTTTTGTGTAGGCGATTCCCTTGTATCTCTACTGGGAAATCAGAATTATTATCAAACTTTAACTCGGTGGCTGCGGTTTGGAGTTCTGCTTGGTTAACTGATTCATCTAGAATCGACTGCTCAATATTCCCTAAATCCAAGCTTCCAGAACGTGAAAAACGTTGTGGATAGGCCAAATTCTGAGTTGCTGGTGTGGGTTCTCCAGCAAACATAAATACGCCAGTACGACAACGCCAAAACTGTGGTGCTGATTGCTTGATAGCTGATAACCAAGGACGTGGTATCCACAACAGCAAATTAGATTCTAGGAATCGGCTGGATTCTTGTGTAGAGAAATATTGTTCGCTTAAGCGGAGATAGTGCAAAAATAAACGCTGTGTCGCAACTGGTTGCTTCGTAAGATGCTCCACGCCGACAATCTGAAATGCTGGTACTGAAAAAGGTCTACCAGGAGTATCTTTTGATGCCCCAATAATTGGCGGTGGATAATTAGTCAACCATTGATTAATCTGGATTATGGGATTGGGATCGTTTAAATTCAAACGCAACGTGACTAATCGCGGATAAGCTGGAGTACTATTTTCCTGAGCATTTGATGATTGATATAGCACCTGTCCAACAGGATAAGCCAATGTAGAATGCAAACGGGCTGCTACCTGATTTCTTAAGTATAAATTATCACATACTGCCAAAAGAATTTGTCGTCGTAAGCCAAGACTTAAGGCAAGTTTCAGGCGGTGGTATACTTGCCGATTCCAAGTAGAATTATTGTTGTGTGCAGTATCATTCACGCTCATAGCGGCTAAAGAGCCAAAACATAGTAGATATCACCTTTCTGGGTGCATTAAAGTGGGCCAAACTCATCATAAAAATGATTTTTAATAAGTAGATGTTGTGCTGCTCAGGATATATTGAGCCTTCAATTATAGTAGGAACAATAAAGTATAATTATATACTTTCATTCCCAGTTCAATTTTAACAAAAAATAAAAAAGCAGGCCCCTCTTAAAATCGGAACCTGAAAAACTATAAAGAAGATGAAGTTTTCTTAAAATGTTTTACGATCAACTGCTCTTAGAAACAAAGAAGGCGACTAGAATCAAGCCGGCAACCAAAGCTGTAGCGGCAATTCCTAGTAGGATATAAGTTCGCTTTTGCCCTTCCGTGACAGGTTCTGCTTGATAAACCTTTGGTTCCCGGGCAAAATTATTCAGAAGACCGCCTTCTTCATTGATATAGGGCATGAATGAATTCCTTTATCTTTATCGTTAATTTAATGTTACATAAATGCTAAATCTGGTCTTAAACTGCTAGATAAATCGTTACATTGTGGATTGGGCATTGGGTTATTCCTGTTGTCTCACTTGTCTGTTTATTTTCCATACCCCATGCCCTATTCCCTATTCTCTAACTAGTAATCGTCCCAGTTAGAGGTGAACTAGGACTGGCGTAATCTTTAATAGGCATCCTGCCAGCAAGGTATGCTAGACGACCGGCGACTGCTGCCAAATTCATGGCACGAGCCATTGCTGCTGGGTTTGGAGAAAGAGCGATCGCACTATTAATCAATAAAGCATCTGCTCCCAATTCCATTGCCTGAGCGGCTTCTGAGGGTGAACCAATACCAGCATCTACCACCACTGGCACACCTGCATTTTCGATGATAATTTGGATATTGGCAGTTGTTTTCAGCCCTTGTCCAGAACCAATTGGCGATGCCAAAGGCATTACTGTAGCACAACCTACCTCTTCTAAGCGCTTGGCTAACATGGGGTCAGCGTTGATGTAGGGTAATACTACAAAGCCTTCTTTAACTAGTTGTTCTGCTGCTTGCAATGTCCCAATCGGGTCTGGGAGTAAATACTTAAGGTCGGGTATTACTTCTAACTTGACAAAGTTATTATCTTCCTGCCCCAATAATTTCGCCATTTCTCGCCCTAAACGCGCTACCCGAATTGCCTCTTCAGCAGTTTGACAACCTGCGGTATTGGGTAACATCCAGATTTTTTTCCAATCCAAGGCTTCAGCTAAACCTTCATGTCCAGGAGCCTTGGTTTGTACCCGTCGTACTGCTACGGTGACAATCTGGCAATCGCTGGCGGCGATGCTTTGCTGCATTTCCTCAATGCTGCGATACTTACCAGTTCCCGTCATCAAGCGGGATTGGAAGGTTTTGCCAGCGATAATCAATGGGGAATCGGTAGAGACGTGATTAATCGCGTCTGTGGGAAGTGGGGTCGTATTATGCCCGTTGGAGAAATTGGTAGAGTGAGTCAGCATGGGGGTGGAGGTAGATGACTTGGACTGGAAGCGCGAATAGTGAAAATCAGCAAGTAGGGGGTCAGACTTTTGTTCTAAGATTAAATCGGCAATCAAAGCGGCTGTTACAGGTGCAAGTAGAATTCCGTTGCGGTAATGACCCGTAGCAAAGGTTAAATTTTGACAGTGGCTAGTGCCCAGGATGGGCAATTCATCAGGGGTAGTTGGGCGAAATCCCCACCAAAATTCCTGGATGGGATAATGCTTTAATTGGGGATACAGCCGGATAGCAGCTTGTAGTAATTTTTGAATACCTTCTGGGGTGTTGTTGGGGACAAAGCCAACGTCTTCACTTGTTGCGCCAATAACCAGGCGATCGCGTCTTGGTACGATGTAAATATCCTGCCCAAACAAAACCCGCTTTAAGGGCAATTCCGGCGAAACTTCTGGTATCCGCACACTCAGCATTTGTCCTTTTCTGGGTACCACAGGTAGTGGTAACATTTCATTTGACCAAGCACCTGAAGCTAAAACATAGTGCGCGGCGCGAATTATTCCCGCATTGGTTTGCACGCCAACGACTTGTCCCTGCTGCTGTAAAAATGCTTCTACTGTAATGCCATCTTTAAGTTTAACACCAACAGACTCAGCGGCCGTCCGCAATACGTGAGCGAGAGCTTTATTATCAACTTGTGCGTCTTCAGGATACCACCAGCCACCAACTACCTCTGCTCCCAATCCTGGCTGATATTGATGAATTGCCTCTTTGTTTAACCAGTAAGCCGGGGATGAGGGAGATGATGAGGAAAGATCCCCTCTGCTCCTCTGCTCCTCTGCTCCCCTGCCTCCCTGCCCCCCTGCCTCTTCAAAGAGGGGTGCAAGGATACCACAAGGACGGTAGCCAGTATTTAAGGCGGTCAGTTCTTCTAATTTGCGCGTCCAGTCGGGATATAAGACACGCGATCGCCAACACAAGGAACGCATTGCCTCATTCAGGATGTTTTCCGCATCGGGTGCCAACATCCCGGCGGCGGCGTGGGTAGCGGCAGCCTGAAAGTCACGACAAAGCACGGTGACGTTTGTCCCGCGCAATTTTAGTTCAATGGCGATCGCTAAACCAATAACGCCGCCACCAATAATCACAGTCTCACTAATCATTAGTCATTAGTCATTAGTCATCTATCATTAGCCATTTATCATTAGTACATAACTAATAACTCATAACTAATAATTCATAACTTATAACTTATAACTCGTAACTAAAGACGGGTCTGAAGATGGATCTGCTCGTTACCACAAGGCGCGAATTGGTTCGTTGCCTTGATTTGTATCGCTGGATGGCGTGTTTGTTTCTGAAGAATCTGTATTGCCGTCTGTTGTACTGTCAGTTGAGTCATCGGCAGAATTCTGGGCAACGTTACTCCTGTTGTCGGGTCTTGGGGCTACAATGCCGCGCCTGTTTTCGTTTGTTTGAGTTGTTTGATTTCCTTCTGTTGCAGGTTCTTCATTATTGCTGCCACCACTGCCATTAACATTGATATTAGCTGGCAAGACTTCTGATTTCTTGTCACTGGGAGCGTTAGCAGTTTGTACGCCCATCGGAAAGTTGATGCCCAGTAATGTACCAAGCAGAATGGCTAAACCTCCAGCCATTAAAATTAAGGGTGTCCATCTACCCATCTTGTCTTAACTCCTTTTTAACCTTTTGGTGTCCACACTATTCGAGAACCTTGTCCCCAAAATCCATCAAACTTTGTCACTTTCACATCGCCTAAAACCTGAGTTTGACAGGCTAAACGTAAGTCTGTTGTAGGAGAATGGGGAGGAAGCGAACGTCGTGCTCGATCGCGCCAATTCGCTGCTGATACTTCGCCCTCTACCAGAACCGCGCAGGTTCCACAACTGCCAATGCCCCGACAGTTTATTACCTTAGCACCGTCATTGTAGAGGTGAATACTATTTTGCAGCAAAATTGTTCGGAGATTGCTTCCATGCTCGCAATCAATTGTTTTACCTTCAGCTTGTACTTTAGGCATTTTTAAATTGCCAAACTGGCTTTTTGTTGTATATTGACACATTGCCTCGAAAGTTGTCTCGTCGGTCCCAGTTTTATGACCACAAATTCCTCACCTCAACTTTGGCTCTATGACACTACATTACGGGATGGCACTCAGCGCGAGGGGCTATCTGTATCGATAGAAGATAAGTTACGCATTGCCCGTAGACTCGATCAACTGGGAATTCCCTTTATTGAAGGTGGTTGGCCTGGCGCCAATCCCAAGGATGTACAATTTTTCTGGCAACTCCAAGAAGATCCGCTCAAACAGGCTGAAATTGTGGCTTTTTGTTCGACTCGACGCCCCAACTCCACTGCCGCCACCGAACCGATGCTACAGGATATTTTGGCTGCCGGAACTCGCTGGGTAACGATTTTTGGCAAGTCTTGGGATTTACATGTGACAACAGGACTCAAGACGACGTTAGAAGAAAATTTGGCGATGATTCGCGACACAATTGAGTACCTCCGTTCTCAGAGTCGCCGTATTATCTACGATGCCGAACATTGGTTTGATGGCTATAAGCACAATCGAGATTATGCTTTACAGACATTAGAGGCTGCGATCGCATCTGGTGCGGAATGGCTAGTCCTCTGTGATACCAATGGTGGCACTTTACCCCACGAAATTAGCCAAATTGTTCAAGATGTCATTAGTCATTTGTCATTAGTCATTTGTCAAGAACCAATGACCAAGAACATAGACGCGCTAGCGGCTGACCGCAGGGTAGGACAAAGGACAATGCCCCAAATTGGAATTCATACTCATAATGATTCGGAAATGGCGGTTGCTAACGCAATAGCCGCCGTGATGGCAGGGGCAAAGATGGTACAGGGCACAATAAATGGTTACGGTGAACGTTGCGGTAATGCTAACCTCTGTTCGTTAATTCCCAATTTACAACTGAAGGCGGGTTACAGTTGTATCACAGAAGACCAGCTCACACAACTTACAGAAGCTAGTCGTTTTGTGAGTGAGGTGGTCAACCTCGCGCCAGATGAACACGCTCCCTTTGTGGGACGTTCGGCTTTTGCGCACAAGGGCGGTATTCATGTATCAGCAGTAGAACGTAATCCCCTGACTTACGAACACATTCAGCCGGAACAAGTCGGGAATCGTCGCCGCATCGTGATTTCGGAACAGTCTGGACTCAGCAATGTTTTAGCCAAAGCCCGCAGTTTTGGGATTGAATTGGATCAACAAAAGGCAGAGGCTAGAGAAATTCTCCAGCGCCTCAAAGATTTGGAGAGCGAAGGATTTCAATTTGAAGCCGCAGAGGCCAGTTTTGTACTATTGATGCACGAAGCTTTGGGAGATCGCCAGAAGTTTTTTGAAGTTAAAGGTTTTCAAGTCCACTGTGACTTGATTGAGGGGAAAGAAACTAGCAATGCCTTAGCTACAGTCAAAGTCGCTGTTGACGGGAAAAACATTTTGGAGGCGGCGGAAGGTAACGGGCCCGTTGCCGCTTTGGATGCAGCTTTACGCAAAGCTTTGGTGAACTTTTATCCCCAAATTGCAACCTTTGATTTGACAGATTATAAAGTACGGATTCTCAATGGATATACGGGCACTGCGGCGAAAACTCGTGTGTTGGTAGAATCAGGCAATGGTCGTCAACGCTGGACGACAGTAGGAGTTTCCACCAATATTTTGGCGGCTTCCTATCAAGCCGTGGTGGAGGGATTGGAATACGGTTTGTTATTGCACTCCCAAGCAGAAGCGGCTTTAAAAGCTTCTAGTTGACAAAAGGGATATGTAGTGTAGGGAAAGTTTGCGTTTTTCGATGAGCAGGGGAAGCGATCGCTTCCCCTTGTATTAACACTTTTGTACTTACAGCAGATTGCAACAGGCGTGAGGTACAGATAATCGTAGGGAACATGGCTGTGCCCCTACTTGTGTACTTCATTTACCTAAAATACGCTGTATGTAGCGAAAAAACGGTTGTAAATAGTAGCTCTACCAATTGCGCCATCCACCTTTGGGTGCAACTTCATTATTAGTAGACTTCAGTCCGTGACTTTGCAACAGAGTTTGATATTCGGTGCTGCTTGCCCAACGGTCAATTTCTCGCGCCCGCAGTACTGGCACGGGATGGGTTAATTGGGCTGTACGGGCAGTTTTGACCATTTCACCCAGTTCTGTCTTGCTGATGTCATCGTAAGCGCGGGCTTGGGCAACAAAGGCATCGAGATTCAGTTGGGGCGCTAAGGTGGGAGAACCACCTGCCAACTTCATCAACACGGACATGACAACTTTCGGGTCTTGGGTTGCTAGTAATGCGGCGCGATCGCAGGTAAACTCAGCACAACGTACCCATTCCAAAAGTTGCGCCTGTATGGCTTGAGCAACGAAGGTGCCGACATTGGGCACAATCGCCGCAGCTAATATTAATAAATTTACAGGTGTCAAGTAAACGCTATGGTCACACTTGAGATGTCCTAATTCGTGGGCGATTACTGCCTGTATTTCCTCTGGTGTAAGAATATCAATCAGGGAAGTGTGTAGCACCACAAAAGGCTGCTTACCCCGCACAGCAAAAGTATAGGCGTTGGGAGCCGGATGTTGCCGGACGTACAACTGGGGAGGATCTATATCCAGGATTTTACAGGCGTCTAACAACAGTTTGTATAAATCGGGTAGTTGGTTTTCACCCACCAAAATGCTAGAGGCAATATTTTCCACATAGAAAACCTGCTCTGCCATTGGCCCAAGCCAATTTCGCACTAACATATCTATGCCTGGTATCTGCTTGAGCGCTCTAGTGGCTTCCAGGTCTAATGGATGACGAAATGAGTCAGCTTTTAAACCAATTAGCGGGGTTTTGAAGAAAGACATAGTGCAACAAGCTATAAAAAACACAACTATGGAATCTGGCTGGATAGATAAACAGCCTCCCACAGTTAGTATAACGATTTCAGTAGGGGGTTTCCTTTCTTGCATACTTGGGTTTGAAGCTCTTAATTTTCAGAGACTTCAATTGGTACAGTTTTATTCCTGGCGATGCCTGCGGCGGCAAGATACGCAGTGTCAAAGCGCGTAACTTTCGGTATCACTGCTCATTTCACCCCTTTGCTGCATACGCCTATCGGGCAAACCCTGCCCTTTAGTGTCCGTTGCAGTTAATCTTGATTGGACACACTAATTCACGCTCGGAGAATTGAATGCGCTTTGGTTTTTTTACTTTATGTGTTCTCGCACTAGCGACAAAAAGTGGGCACGCCGCTCAGTCTCCCAAGATCCCAGCACTGGTGATGACCAGCCCCGATTCAGCTGACGCTAACTACGAAGATAAATGCAGCAACGGCGGCAACCTTGACAAAGTAAATCGCGATAAGTTTCTTAAACTTATGCTTGCTGATAAAAAATCAAAGCTATCTCAACTGAAAGTAGCTCTCCTCAATGAAATTAAACAAAGTGGTGATGAGCCACGAGGCGAGGGTGTCCGTATTGGTGAATGGAATCAAACCTTCCATGACCGAAGTGGTTGTGGCACAAACGCTAACAGTTACTCAGCATTTGTTGTCACCGTGACTGGTGGAAATGCAAACCATACGGTCGTGAAATACCTGGTGACGATTGATGACGACGATAACGCAGGCAAAAGAACCCTCAAGCTCCGCGACATTCACCCAATCAACCTACGAATTGATAACTGACCAAACCACTTGTCCTCGCTTCCTAGTTCCAAGTCTCTGAAATTTAGAAGCTTCAATGTTGTGCCGTGAGAAAACTAAGTACAGCATTTCATTAATTTATAGCGAATTCATGAAAGGCAATACTGTGGATTGTGAATGCGTTGGCTTGGATTGTGAATGCGCTGGCTTGGATTGTGAATGCGTTGGCTTGGATTGTGAATGCGTTGGCTTGGATTGTGAATGCGTTGGCTTGGATTATGAATGCGTTGGCTTGGATTGTGAATGCGTTGGCTTGGATTGTGAATGCGTTGGCTTGGATTGTGAATGCGTTCCCCTGTATTAAAAACGCTACACTTTTACGCAAAACTATACTAAGCATGAAGCTAGAATTATTCAGTAGTGCTAAGTACTGAGTGCTGAGTAGTGAGTAATAATCCCATAGTTAAAACTAGGGGATTGAAACAAGGACATATTTTTTCTTGCGCTACGTGTCTCAAAAAAAATATTTTTATTTTTTTCATAAATAAATTTAGTTGCTCTCAGACCTTATATGCTGAGTGCAATTAATTTTACTTTTTACTCTAAGCCGAGTTACTCTAAGCCGAGGCACTGTTTTGGTGACACGATTAAAGGAGATTGTCTTTTTCTGTTGTCACTATGAAAATATTGGTACTGAATGCCGGATCGAGCAGCCAAAAGAGTTGTCTGTATGAAATTGCAGAGGCAGCCCTGCCCACCCAAGCACCCCAAACCCTTTGGGAAGGGAAAATCAACTGGACTCAAAATCGAAGTGTGGCAGAAATTGAGGTGAAAACTGCTACGGGTGGAACGCTGCAAAAATCAATCTCTGGTGATTCTCCACAGGCGCACCTCACCTATATGTTCAATACACTCGATCGTGATGCTACCAAGGTAATCGATCGCTTGTCAGAAATCGATGTGGTGGGGCATCGGATAGTACATGGTGGAGAGGATTATCGAGATAGTGTGGTAATTACAAAAGATGTCGAAAAGGCGATCGCTGGTCTGTCTAACCTGGCTCCAGAACATAATCCAGTGGGTCTAGAAGGCATAGAAGTAATTGAACAAATCTTAGGAGATGTCACTCAAGTAGCAGTCTTTGATACCGGATTTCATGGTACTTTACCCGATGCAGCAGCAATCTATCCCGGCCCATATCAGTGGCTAGAGCAAGGTATTCGTCGCTATGGGTTTCATGGTATCAGTCATCAATACTGTTCTCAACGTGCTATCCAAATTCTCGGTCGAGATGTTGCATCTGAGCGGTTAATTATCTGTCATCTGGGCAATGGTTGCTCTTTAGCGGCAATTAAAAACGGTCGCAGTATTGATACCACTATGGGATTCACACCCGTAGAAGGATTGATGATGGGTAGTCGTTCTGGTTCAGTCGATCCGGGGATTCTGATTTATTTGTTGCGGCACTGCAATTACTCTATCGAAAAGTTGGATGAGTTATTAAATAAAGCTTCTGGGTTAAAGGGAATTTCGGGTGTATCTAGCGATATGCGTGAGGTGAGAGAAGCGATCGCTCAAGGTAATTCCCGCGCTCAACTGGCGTGGGATATCTACGTGCATCGCTTGCGTTCTGGTATTGGCGCAATGCTCACTAGTTTGGGGGGATTAGATGCTTTAGTATTCACAGCAGGTGTGGGTGAACACTCTGCGGAAATTCGCCAAGCCGCCTGTGAAGCCTTTGGGTTTATCGGACTGAAAATAGACCTTGAGAAAAATCAACAGCAGCCAGTGGATGAGGATATTGCTACACCCGATTCATCAGTACGGGTATTAGTTATTCATACTCAAGAAGATTGGGCGATCGCCGGCCAATGTTGGCAATTATTGAAAAACTCAGAACTTGCACCAGTCCCAACAACAGCCTCAGAATGAATTTTGAGGCTGATAGCTAAAGTCTTCTAAAGAAAACTGGGTAAGGTTTATAGTCCACGCTTAGTGGATTTGTGCTATTAGTTAGAGAATTTATTCTCTGGCAAGAAAGTGGGCAGGTGCAAGATATAACAAAAGAGCTATTGAGTTACAAATAGTTTGACTACGGCGAAATTATATAACAAAAATCTTGAGGCAATACACCTATCTCACCTACTTGATTGAACTGTTCTTGTAGCCAATGCTCTCAGACCTTTTTAAACTTTGGATTTTGAAGATTCAAAATCCAAAATCCAAAATTTAAAATCTAAAATTCTATGAGTATAACAAAAGCCTTGGTGATTAGGACATCGATAGATGATAAAACTTAGACACAAAACGAAAAGTCGGAGCGGCGGCTTCCGCCGCTCTGAACTTTTCAAGACAAAGACTTTTCACCCAGTCCCCATTACTCCTTATCCCCAGTCCCTTGCTATATAACTAAACCGGAGTCAAAAAGTTATTAAACACGAAACTGCCGACATTCCTACCTACTTGCACGCCGTCTATAGTGGCCGCTTCAATATGGACGCCACCATAAATCCGGCTATCGGCAGACTCTTGGGCTGCCTGTGAAAAGCTGCCGTAATAGCGACCAACGCCAGGTAATTCTTGTGAAGGAATGTCAAAACTAATGTCGTCGGTGCCGTAGAAAAGTTTCAGAATTTCGGCTGATGCACCACCGAATACAGAATGTCCTGAGATGTAATCGGGGAATGGTGGGGTATCTAGCAGAGGTTCCCAATTAGGATTGGCAATCGTATCAGGATTATTATCTTGATCGGCATTGCGGATTGCAGTAATCGGGCGCAATTGCTCATACACGTACTTGGCATCCCACCCAACAATACCCGCATCAGCTTGGGCAATGTTCAGCAGCGCAAATAAACGGGCATTCTCCTCTAGAGTATTGCTTTGAGCCAATGCTACTTCTTGCGCGAGTTCGTTCAACTGACCTGGTGGCCTGAAAGTATCGCCGCGATCGTAAGCCCAGAATTGGGCAATTTCCGTCTGATCTGTGGTGCGAACAGTGCTATTTTCAGCGCCAAGCGCCTTAACCTGATTAAAATTTCTTGTATACCGAGGGCTACCATACTCAGGGAAAGTATCTGGACGGAACAGGATAACACTGTCTATAGCAAAGGGAGTTACTAGACCCCACTGGGGCAATAATGCTGGTGCAAAATTGGTAGTATTATTTGTTGTTTCACCATCGCTGAAAGTTGGCTTCCAATCGCCAAAGCCAGTTCCCGGCGTGTATGATCCTTGTGCAGTACTTGAACCATCATTTTTCCGGTTATCCAGTATTTGCTGGGCAACCTTGTTTCCGATCGCAATGCCCTTGTTCTCAGCCGTACCATTCGGGATTGTTGCAAGAGACCTTTGCCGCTGTTCATCGAATGTAGTTTTTTGTTTTGGGAACAAATTGACCAGCGTTCGGTAGGCTGCTTCAACTGCCGCAGCTTCTTTCGATGCCCCGGTAGCTTCCGATGCGCTGATGTTTACTAAATAAGGCTTGTAACTCCGGTCAATTGCGTTGACAGCATCATAAACTGCCGCCTGAACGATCGCCTGATTGCGTGCCCCCACTGGAGGTGCTGTTCCCGATGCTTGTATGGCATTTAAGAGAATTGAATTCCATTGGATCACAACGTCACCTCCAGTAATTAACTGGCTGGCTACATTGTTGGCTGTATTACTTTCAGTAACGCTATTACCTGGTATTACCTGTCCAATCAAATAGTAGAGTCCTGGAGAGACAACACTTGCAGTACGGAACTCAGATCCAGCAAAATCCACAGTAAATGTTTTAGATTGACCAGGCGCTAAATTAACCCTTTGATCGTTCAAACCGCCCAAAAGCTCATCTTTGCCCCTGAGTAAATCGCTTGCACCCCTTGATTGTTCGAGTGTGTTTAGAGAATTGATGTCAAGAACTTTATCGGTTGATCCATACAGTTTGATATTTACAGGCCCGTTAAACTGTGTATCACCTTGATTCTCAACAACAATTTTCAGTTTTCCCTGTTCATCGGGAAAGATTGTCGGATTTTCGAGAATTTCAGCAAACTGAATAACGATATCTGAAGTCATAAAGCTTTTGTTCCTTTTGTTGCAAATAGGAATAAGATAGTTTTCCTGCTTTTTGCTATTAAAGGACTACCAAAAAATAAATGATCCAATCTTAATTTGTAGGGTGCATTAATCAAGTAACGCACAATCTTGATCTAATCTGTCACAGTGCATTAGCTGGAGATATAACGCACCCTACAAGTTGGATATTTTTTAATTGGAATCCTTTAGGCGTGCAGTAACGCTCAGATAAGATTTTGGTTCAATACCCTGAGTCTGAATTTCTAATCAAACAAAAATGAATTGATTGCTATCGGAAAGACTTAGATTGGAGAGCGAAATTCCCTCAACAATACCAATGAGTTCAGGTACAACTTGACCTGGGGTAAAAAATATTCCCGTACCAGATATCGAGCTAACAGGAGATGCATCCAGTAAATACTGACTTGCTGAACCTGCTAGCTGGATTTTATCTACACCACGGGTAACACGGTCGTTAATGAAACCAAAATCTTTAATCAGAGCATAGTCTTGAGTACCGTTGAGTTTAATATTGCCATCATTGTATAAAACTACATCAAAGATAACAGTATCCTTCCCATTTACATCCCTAGCATTTGCTTGTTCAAGCCCCAGAACAAATGTGTCATTATTTTTCCCACCGATTAAGGTATCTTTTTCGCCAAAGCCAAATCCTTGTTGCAGTTGACCAAAAAAGTCTGTATCAGTACCAATCAATACATCGTTGCCGTTACCGCCATTAAGAGAGTCGTAACCCTGCCCACCAACTAGTAAATCTTTTCCATCATCACCTTCGAGGAAGTCGTTACCTCGACCACCATAAATTTTGTCGTTCCCATTGTCACCAGAGATTATATCGTCACCACTGACATCGGCGTTGCCCTCTATGTCATCACCATAAAGTATGTCGTTACCATCGTCACCATTAATTTGATCGTTGTCTGCCCCACCTTCAATATAGTCATCACCAGAATCACCATAGATTCTGTCTTGACGACCTTGACCATAGAGTTTATCGTTTCCATCACCACCAAAAATGGTGTCATTGCTACTTGCAATCAAGTCTGAATTTCCACTGGCACTATAGTCCCCATAAATGATATCTTTCCCAGCATCACCCAGGAGGTAGTCGTTTCCACTTCCTCCACTAATGAGGTCATCTCCATTGCGACCTGAGACTATATCATCAATACCTAAACTAGTTATAACGTCATCCCCATTAGCACCATAGAGTGTATCCGCATTGGGCGTGCCTATTATTATTTGATTATTATCCTTATCTACACTCCTTATTATTTTGCCAACATTGTCACTGACTTCATTGCGATCGCTGATGGAGTCGGTGCTATTCAAGCCGATGTTTTTACCGGGAGTGAGTAGCGTACTATTTGGTGGAACATACGTACCTGTTTCTAGTTGTTCTAGTCTTGCTAATCGAGTTTGCTCATTTGTAGAAAATACTGGTTTAATTACTTCTGCTTGTGAAGTATCGAATGTGCTTGCTGTCACCTCTTGGAGTTCTTCTAATTCTTGTTGTTCTATGCTGAGTGTTGCCATTTTTTTGACCTCATTTCGTTAAATAACTTGGATGACAGAACTATTTTTGCTCAATTAATACAGAGCTACTTTTATCTAGCAGTAATATTGCAGAAAAGAGTGAGTTTTTGAACTATCAAAAGCATTTTAACTTGATGAACTCCGTATGAACGTGTGTAAATCATTGTTGAACTATATGAAACACCAACATAGCCATACTTGTATATCGGGTTCAGACTGTGAGTTTTACGCGAACTATTAGTTATTGTTACAATTATTTACATAAATCAGAAAATGCTATACTATTGATAACTTATTTAAATATATTGAAATATATTTTATACTCAATAAAATATACCTCTTACATCAACACTACTATTTTGATAAGGTTTGAGCGAATAAGTACTCCCATCGCTAAACTTATTCATTCTCGGCAAGCTTGTTTGTGTCCTAAGAAAGAATTAGGGCTACTGGATTCAGCAGTGCAGGTAGTAGTGATAAATACTCAATCAAATTGAGCGATCGCTCAACAGTGTTGGCAGCTGTTGAAACGTAATTAGAAAGTCTGATTTAATCTGGGTAACATTGTTTGAATATGCAGTTACCCTATACCGTGACATATCTACATCCCTAATCTTTTTCTTAAAACAGTCTTTCACGAAAAAATATCTTTTTCAATGCCTCATACCCGATTTTCAAGCTAGTAACCAACGCATAAAAAATTTACCAATTTGCCCCACTATAAAACTAAAAACCCTTTGTAATAGCCGCCCAAGTAGTGACAAAAACAGTAAATATAAGAAATTAGTGGGAGTAAAAATACTAGAAATGACACAAGTTAGTCCCCACGCCAGCCAATTTCGATATTGATATCTGATAAAAGTCCATCTCGCAAGTTGATTAACAAGCCAATAGCGAATAGTAGCAAATACAAAAGATATTACTAGCCAAGCAAGTATTGATAATGAAAGATGTAATTTCCAAACTAAAAAAGCAGCAGGTAATACCGAAGCTAGCTCCCAAGCTAACAGATTTAATTTAGTCCTAAGATAACTTAGTATTTGTTCAATAAGCCAATAATGTACATAAACAATATTTAAACACTGAGGATTTTGGATAAAATCACTCCTGATTTTGTGAATTATGTCACCATCAAATAAAATATTGCTTTGTAAAACAATATCTTGTTCTTTCCCAAAATATAAAGCTGATGTATCTTCTCTATAAGAAGAATTAAAAGTAAGTCCATACTGTAACGTCGATTTATTTTGTAATGATTTACTCCACAACAAGTTGAGAAAATTTACTATAAAAGTATTGCCAAATATCTTAAAGTTTTTTTTAGTAATTACTAATTTTTTGTATGGCCTAGTGTTATTGCTAAAGTAAATCTTATCGCTAAAGCAGCTGTAGTACCAAAGATAAGCTAGTAATTTTGGCGGAATGTACAGAGAGTAGCCTATTTCTCGTGCTTCCTCAACTTGTTTTAAAACTGACTTATTTAGATAAAAAGTATACTGTCCTGGCTCAACCTTAATTTCAAGTTCAATAGGAGTGCCTTGAGGGATTTGCAGAAATAAAGATAGTTGAACATCAGTTTGATGATCTGTGTGTATTTTATAAGCGTTCATTTCGGGATAAATTGGCGATACTTCGTACAATACCAATCAAAAAATCTAGTGTTCCACGCCACTGTTTTTCTCCAGCAACTACCCCTTCATTATGTATTTTTAGAATTAAATCTCTATCTCCATCAGGTAATTGAAATAGGTTTTTATGGTAACGGCTGATAATATCTCCATCTAACTGCATAACAGTTTGAGCATAAATAATATCAATATCTACGCTGGTAATGTTACCACCATTAAGTGCAGCTTTTAGTTCAGACATTTTCCGCAGTGTACGAATAAATTTATCATTGTTCAAAAGTTCTTCAATCTCTTGCCACCTTTGCCGCAAATTTTTTTGATTATTATCTTCTTGATCTGCAACAGGAGTTGGAGCAGGCAATATTGGTCGAGCTAGCTTTATGTATACCGGATCATCTGGAACAATATTTGCTTTATGTTCTACCTGATATTTTAGACGCTCCTGATATTGTATTATCCTGGAGTCTGGCTCACGAGTCTCAGTACTTTGTTCAAGGAGAATGTAAAAATATTCTCTTTCAAGTTGCGAAAATAGACTTGTATAACGCTTGCGTAGCTCTTGAGCTTGGGTTTTTTCTGATTCTGTTAAATTGTCTGGATTTGGAATTTTTTTGACATCAAAATAGTCTTTGTCATTTATTGAATAAATCTCTTCATACGCTTGCCAAGCATTAAACTTTGCACCAGTAATTTGATCCACAACCATCGTATTTACTTCTAAAGCTGTAATATCATCGACTAATCCATGTACAGATGAGACTAATTTCTCTAGCAAATCTTTGGCTTGTTCTTGAATTTTATTAGGCATAGTCATAATTTCCTTAATTTATCTAAAGTAAATTAGCCTACAGGTTGGGACAAGTTCATATACTGTAGGTATTTTGGGTTAATATTAATTAATAAATATTTACTGCTGGGAACGGGATAGCGATTGTTGTGAAGTTTTACGAGATTTCATAATTTCTATAAAAAATCCATACAACTTCTGCAAACTTTCTATATTTTTCTGCATAATCTCTCGACTTTCTTTGATTTGAGTTAGATGAAATTCGCGAAGTTCTGTATATGGGCCACTACCAATAAATTGACTACCAACTTCGTTAGTTATATCACCATCAATTAGATTGATTATAGTGTGCATTCGATTACCTGTTTGAGCAATTTGCTGCTCTCTTGGTTGTTCTAACTGAGTAGATGATTCTGGAACCCAAGTGGTAATTTCTAGCTCGACAACTTCAACTATTGCTGTTTGAATAGCATCAATAATGTCATCAATATTGAATCCTTCTGCTTTAGTATTCAGCTTCTTAACTTTTATTTTAAATTTACTACTTGCTTTGCTAGATTGACTATTGCTTTCCCCATTTTCTATGGCTTGACCATTAGTTTCTGTGGTTTCGTTAAGAGTATTATTCACCATGATGTTTTAGAGGTTACAGACAGATTTAAATATAAACAAGATACAACTATAGGTTATGTCAAAAATTTTAAGGCTTTTACTCAAAAAAAGTAACTAAAGTCAAAACAACTTAATAATTTCAGAAATTTTTACTAAAAAAAGTTATGGCTTTCCTAAAGTCAAATTTATCTTAGAAAAAGAATAATGCCATGTTAGATTTTGGAGCCACGGTTTGCAATGAGTCTACCAATGCGGTAAGGTTTCTCAGCTGTTTTAAGTGGTTTTGATTCTGAAAGATTTATTTAATTAGTTTTTGGGCGTTTCGTTCCAATCTGTAGAAATTAGATATTACTTATAAACAAAAAAATATAAAGTATATCTCAGGAAAAGCAAGTAGTAAGTATGATTTAATACTAGTAATAAGCTAATTTATTTTAGTCAATCTGTTTTTTATTTTGTTTAGCAAAGCGTAGACGCACAAGTAGGGCTGACTTGTCTTATAAAACTATGTATACAATAATATGACTATGATGATCAAGACAAGGAAAAATATGTTGTTATCTCGTCAGGCTTTTGCTACACCTGTTGTAGTTTGTATGTGTATTTTAGGAGTTGGCTTGATTCAATTACCTCAATTGCAAAAACTAATAAATAGAAAAGAATCTGCCTCTTTAGAAACTCTAAAAAAAGAAATAAAATCTGAAAATATCCGTCTAAATTTTCTCGAAAAAACGCCTAGCTTTAGTTATGATAACTTCATCGCAGATTTGGTTTATCTCAATTTTCTTCAATATTTTGGAGATGATGAAATTCGGGATAAAACAGGTTACAGTTTAAGTCCAGAATATTTTGAAGTTATTCTAGGGCGCGACCCGCGATTTTTAGCAGCGTATCGCAGTCTTTCGATCAGTACTTCATTGTATGCTGGTATGCCAGAACGTGCGATCGCATTATCAGAGAAAGGCTTAAAATCAATATCTCCGTCAGTTCCCGAAAAGTCATATTATATATGGCGTTTTAAAGGAGTTGATGAGTTATTGTTTTTAGGCAACGCTCAAGCTGCTCAACAGTCTTTTGCAACGGCGGCAAACTGGGCAAGTAAATTTTCAGATCCAGAGAGTCAGCTTATAGCTAATACTTCCCAAAGAACTGCTGAATTTCTGAGTCGAAATCCTAACAGTAAATATGCTCAAATTTCTACATGGTCAATGGTTTTAAATAATCATACCGATGAGAGAACTCAGAAACGCGCAATTAGGGAAATCGAAGCTTTGGGAGGAAAAATAGTTACAACTCCTGAAGGTACTCATAAAATTATATTTCCGCCTAAAGATTAAATTATTATTTATAAAGGGTTGTTGCAAGTGCAGTAAAGAATTATATACACCCAATTTTTTCAAATTTATCACGTAGGATTAGACCTCTTGTACAAATGCAAAATTTTCCCTCATCCCCCAACCCCTTCTCCCAATATTGGGAGAAGGGGAGCCAATTCAAAGTCCCTCTCCCAAGCTTGGGAGAGGGATTTAGGGTGAGGGCTTTTAATTCATACAATAAATCGATTGAGTAAGGTAATACTGATGTCAATACAATTGGCAGAATCTGACTTTCAAATATTAGGGTGTTTTCCTGTTATTTCTCAGTTACGCCCTCACCTTGAGCAGACTAAGTTTGTAGAACAAGTTCGATATCAAATGAAAGAAGGATATCAACTTGCATTCTTGGAAGTAGAAAAGCAAGCTGTAGCGATCGCTGGATTTCGCATTTCTAGTTGTTTAGCATTGGAAAAGTTTTTATACATTGATGATTTAGTTGTTGATGAGTTGAAGCGATCGCATAGCTATGGTCAACAGTTATTTCAGTGGCTAATTGAATATGCCAGAAATCATGAGTGTAAACACTTGAGTCTGGATTCTGGTGTTCAGCGATTTGCAGCCCACAGGTTTTATCTCATGCAGCGTATGAGTATTACAAGTCATCACTTTTCAATGAAGTTGTAGCGATAAGCACTTTGGTTGTGACAAATAATATTTTTTGGTATGACGGCAAATTAATTCACTCTCAAACCCTAGAATTAAACATTAACGATCCGGGTTTACTTTATGGCGCAACTGTTTTTACAACATTGCGGGTTTATCAGAACTCCCTAGATAATAATTTAACTAATTGGCAAGCACACTGCGATCGCCTACTTTCCTCAGTACAATCTTTTGGTTGGAAGCAACCAGATTGGAACCGTCTACGTCAAGGCGCTCAAACTCTTCTGGCACACTTCCCCGTTCTCAGAATTACCCTCTTTCCCGATGGACGAGAGTGGATAACTGGCAGATTCTTACCGCCAGATTTGACAGAAAAACAAAATAATGGTATTTTGTGCGCTGTTGCAAGTTCAGAATTTTATCGCTCTCTCCCTTCTCATAAAACTGGAAACTATTTGAGTGCTTGGTTGGCAAAAACTAGCTTAGATGCTCAAGAAGCAATATTAGTCGATGCTGAAGGAAATTGGCTAGAAACCAGTACAGGCAACCTTTGGGGATGGTGCGATCGCAGTTGGTACACGCCGCCAATAAAAGCCGAAATTTTGCCGGGAATTGTGCGATCGCAACTTGTAAACTGGTTGCAAAACCACCAGCAGCCAGTGCGAGAAGAAACTTGGAGCGTCGAGTTAGTCCAGAGATTTGAAGCGATCGCCTACACTAATAGTGTGGTAGAAATTATTCCTATTCATACCGTTCATCTGCCTTCAGGGTCGCTACAATGTAATCCCTACCATAATAGTTTTCAGCTAATAAGGGAGCTTTTTTTAGTATGACATCCACGCCAAATTTGTTATATCTTAAGATAAGTTAACATAATTCTTAATAATCACCTTTGCGATCGCAGATGCTAGGCGATGGTGCGAAAAATACCGGAGGATAGACCTTAGTGAATAAAAGATGGAGAAATGCAGGGCTGTACGCGCTCCTGTTTATTGTCGTCATTGCGCTGGGAACAGCATTTTTTGACAAACAACCCCAAAGCAGAGAAACATGGCGATATAGTCGCTTTATTCAAGAAGTTCAGCAAGGCAGAGTAGAAAAAGTCAGTTTGAGTGCAGATCGCTCTACAGCACTGGTTACACCCAAATATGACCCGGCTAAACGGATTGTTACCTTAGTCAACGATCCAGACCTAATCAATACTCTGACTTCAAAAGGCGTTGATATTTCTGTTTTGCCCCAAACTGATGAAGGATTTTGGTTTAAGGCACTAAGCAGCTTATTTTTCCCTGTATTGCTTTTGGTTGGCTTATTCTTCTTGCTACGTCGCGCTCAAAGTGGCCCAGGAAGCCAAGCGATGAACTTTGGCAAATCCAAAGCCAGAGTCCAAATGGAACCACAAACTCAGGTGACATTTGGCGATGTTGCTGGTATTGACCAAGCCAAGTTGGAATTAAACGAAGTCGTAGACTTTCTGAAAAACGCCGATCGCTTTACCGCCGTTGGTGCAAAAATTCCTAAAGGTGTGTTGTTAGTTGGCCCTCCTGGTACAGGTAAAACCCTCCTAGCTCGTGCCGTAGCTGGTGAAGCAGGTGTACCCTTCTTCTCGATCTCCGGTTCGGAATTTGTGGAAATGTTCGTCGGTGTGGGTGCATCCCGCGTCCGCGATTTGTTTGAACAAGCTAAGACCAATGCTCCCTGTATCGTCTTCATCGATGAAATTGACGCCGTAGGTCGTCAACGGGGTGCAGGTTTAGGTGGTGGTAACGATGAGCGGGAACAAACCCTCAACCAGTTGCTTACAGAAATGGACGGTTTTGAAGGTAACACTGGCATCATCATTATTGCCGCTACCAACCGTCCTGATGTCCTAGATGCAGCCCTATTGCGTCCTGGTCGCTTTGACCGTCAAGTTGTGGTAGACCGTCCCGACTATGCCGGACGCAGCGAAATCCTCAAGGTACACGCCCGTGGCAAGACCTTGGCGAAAGATGTGGACTTAGATAAAATTGCCCGCCGGACTCCTGGATTTACTGGCGCTGATTTATCCAACTTGCTGAATGAAGCCGCAATTCTGGCAGCACGCCGGAATTTGACTGAAATTTCGATGGACGAAATCAACGACGCGATTGATCGCGTATTAGCTGGGCCAGAGAAGAAAGACCGGGTAATGAGCGAAAAGCGCAAAACTTTAGTGGCATATCACGAAGCTGGTCACGCTTTAGTTGGTGCTTTGATGCCAGACTACGATCCTGTGCAGAAGATTAGTATCATCCCTCGTGGTCGCGCAGGTGGTTTAACTTGGTTTACCCCCAGCGAAGACCGGATGGACACAGGTTTATACAGCCGCGCTTATCTGGAAAATCAGATGGCTGTGGCTTTGGGTGGTCGGCTCGCTGAAGAATTAATCTTTGGTGAAGAAGAAGTTACCACTGGTGCTTCTAATGATTTACAACAGGTAGCCCGTGTTGCGCGTCAGATGATCACCCGATTTGGGATGAGCGATCGCTTAGGCCCTGTTGCCCTTGGTCGTCAACAAGGTAACATGTTCCTCGGACGGGATATCATGTCAGAGCGCGATTTCTCTGAAGAAACCGCTGCTGCCATTGATGAAGAAGTCCGCAAACTTGTAGATGTAGCCTATACACGCGCTAAAGAAGTGTTAGTGCGTAACCGCCACGTCCTAGATCAGCTAGCGCAAATGCTGGTTGATAAAGAAACAGTAGACGCCGAAGAGTTGCAAGAAATTCTCTCGAATAACGATGTGACAACCGCTGCGTTTGCCTAATTTAATCAGAAGTGATGAGTGAAAAATAATTTTTAGCTCGTAACTTTTAAAAATTTGGGGTAATTCTGGGATTTTCCAGAGTTACCCCAATTTTTTTATTTCTTGGCAAAAGCCCGACCATGAAGACCGGGCTTTTTATCCGTAATGGGGTTATATTCCCCGGAGGTTCGTTATAGAGTTTCAGTATAAATCGCTAATCTGATAAAGACTACCACCTGAGCATAATCAATTCCGGAAAATTAGAAAAATTTTTTTAGATACACCAAAATCAAAGCAGCTATAACTTTGATGAAAACCTCCGTTTAAGTTATGCAATTTGGGAAGAAGAAAAAGTTCCTATATTGGTACTGGAAGTAGTATCTCAGACTGATCGCGGAGAATACACTACTAAGAAAAACGAGTACGCAAAGCTCAAAGTCTTGTACTCTGCCGTTTATAATCCTACTCGCCACCGCAAGCAACACTTAGAGGTCTATAAATTAGTCAATAACGAGTATCAATTGCTCTCAGGAAATCCTGTTTGGCTACCAGAGGTAGGTTTGGGAATTGGCATAGAACGAGGAATATATCACGTTATCACGCGAAAGTGGCTTTACTGGTATAACGAGCAAGAACGACGTTTTACTAACGCCGGAAGAACGTGCCCAAATGCTGGCACAAAGGTTGCGCAAACTAGGTGTAGATCCTGATTCTCTCTTGTGAAAACTAGAAATAAGGGTAATTCGGAGATTTTACGAATTACCTTGATTGCAATCAATGCAAAAAAATCTATGCATTCTGTGGCACACCCCTTATAGCGATCAAATAGATAACTTTCTAAATCTCTATCGGACTAGCCTAAACAATGACTGAATACTCAACTAGTTGCTTAACTTAAACTCTGGATGTCGGTTTCAAAAATAGCCACGCCACAAAGAACGTAGCCGCTGTAAATAGTTGCGTCAAATCCAAAGCAGATAGATAGCCATCTGCAAATGAAGCAATACTGCGATCGGTAATGCCAAATACCCAGGATGAGAGGCCAAATAGCCAAATCCCATTCTTGAGATTTCCGACGAATTCTTTAGAGTCCGATCGTTTTTGATCTTTCATAATCTTCTGTTCGGTTGGTGAAAAATCTAGTGATTGATGTGAAATACCTGCCATTGGGAATTTTTCTGACTCCTGACGCTGAATTTACACCTTCTATTATTAATATTAATAAATATTTCAGCTGCTTGACTTCAGTACTCAAAGGTACATCTAATAATCATGACATTCTTTTTTTGGTTCTGTTACCTTTGATAGATGGCAAGAGGTTGAGTTCTCAGCTTTACAGCATCGAGTTTGAATACTGAGATGACATTATTTTTAAATAACCATATAAATATTTATTGATGCTTTATATAAAATCCTTCTTAGGATAGATGCGTTTCCAAAATATTTTCATATTTCAATTGTGTAGAGACTTTGTAGGAGCGTACAGCTAGCTATGCGTCCCTACAAGGAAATGAAATACTTATATTTGGATTAATCCCTTTACCCTACTCAGCACTGGCTCAACGTCCCGCTACTGCTAACAGCACTCTTTATCTCACCAACTGCATGGCAGAATTAAAAAATTGACGACACAACCCCTTCGTGATTAAAACTGTTGTCAACAAGTTAGCAAAAGCAACCATGAACATAATTAAAATTTCATAGGATACAGCATCTAGAGGTTTGACACCAGCTAATAACTGTCCGGTGGTAATTCCTGGTATTGCGACCATACCTATGAGTATCATTTGATTGAGAGTAGGAATCAATCCGGCTTTAATGGCGTCTTTGCGATACTGGCTAACTGCTTGCTCTGGAGTTGCACCTAAGCTTAAATGGGTTTCTATTTCGAGATGGCTGGAATTAATGGTGCTGACAAGGCGATCGCCTGCGATCGCAGCTGCATTGGTAGCATTACCTAAGACTATTCCTGCTAGAGGGATTATATACTGTGGTTCATACCATCTTTCTGGTTGAACGATCAAGAAGTTGATGTAAAACACTGTGACGGCGGTACTAATTAAAATTGCACCCCACACCAAAGGCAACAGATGAGGAATTTTTTGGCTGATGCGATTTCGTGCGACAATCGCCGTAATTGTCAGCATTATTGCTAATAGCGCCAAAACTGCCCAAGCATTGTCTAAAGCCAAGATGAAATCTAAAATGTATCCCAATACAAGAAGTTGTAAGATGGTTCTCCCAGTAGCAAGGGCTAGGTTCAACTCTAATCCTAATTTTTCCCAGGCAGATAAACCAATGGCGATCGCCATCAATCCCACACCAATAGCTAAATCCACGAAATCCAGCTCGATCAGATTCTGCATGGGTTCTCTATCTCGTGGTATTTTCTTCTCAAAGCAGCACACACAAGAGGAACTTTGACCAGATGTGTTGGATCTTGGTTGATATATATCACTTTCATCAATTCAAAATTCCAAATGGTACGACCTTAACATGGCAAACACCTAGTACGGCGGGCGCGGAAATAAACATACCATTTCAAATGCCGCAAGAGTTTGGAATACAATTCTTTTGACTTTTGACTTTTGAACGCCAGTTGCTTCAAGTCGGCAGAGCCGCCCAACGCACTGGCTCCTTTTAACTTCCGCCTTGCGGTACTAGTATGCCTACTATCTGTAAATTAAATGTGCAGTGGTTTACCGCACCACAATTTAAGTAAAAACCCTAATAGATGCGTATCTTGGGCGATAGTCTTTTAGTAGCTCCTCTTTGATTAACAATTCAATCAGCAAAAATTGACTGTCGAAGTGCATCCTTTGTATCTCCCGATAAAATGAGAACTCATGATCCAAAGTGTAAATCCCATCCCTGCCTTTGATATCAAGCAGCAATACACCACCATCGAAGCAGAAGTGAGTGCAGCGGTCTTAGAGGTTTTGGCTTCTGGTCGCTATATCGGCGGCCCGTTAGTCGAAGGCTTTGAACAACAGTTTGCAGCTTATAATACTGTTACTGAATGTGTGGCTTGTAATTCTGGTACTGATGCGCTCTACTTAGCGTTACGAGTCTTGGACGTTGGTGCAGGCGATGAAGTGATTACAACGCCTTTTACCTTTATTGCGACATCTGAAGTAATTAGCGCCGTGGGTGCAAAGCCTGTTTTCGTTGATATTGACGCAACTACATTTAATTTAGATGTAGAGCAAGTCGCAGCGGCGATTACACCCAACACTAAAGCGATTATCCCGGTTCATCTATTTGGACAACCTGTGGATATGACATCATTAATGGCGATCGCTCAGTCTCACAATTTGTCAATAATTGAAGATTGCGCTCAGTCTACAGGCGCGATTTGGGCCGATCAAAAAGTAGGAAGCATTGGACATATTGGTTGCTTTAGTTTCTATCCTACCAAAAATCTTGGTGGTTGCGGCGATGGCGGAGCAATAACGACTAACGATCCAGCGATCGCCACTAAACTGCGAATACTACGAGATCATGGCAGTAGAATTAGATACTTACATGAAGAAATCGGTGTAAATAGCCGTTTGGATGCTCTCCAAGCAGCCATTTTGCAGATTAAGCTACGTTATTTAGATATTTGGAACGATCGCCGCCGAGATATTGCAAACTATTACTACCAGTACCTTAGTCAAGTTCCAGGGATTGTCCCGCCCCAAGAATTACCTGGGGGTATTGGAGTATGGAATCAATATACTATTCGCATATCAGGCGAAGGGCGCAATGGTTCTAGTGCCAAATATCGAGATTGGGTACGTAGTCAATTGCAAGAACAGGGCGTGAGTTCAATGATTTACTACCCCCATCCTCTACATTTGCAGCCAGTTTATCAAAGTCTGGGTTATGAAATTGGGGACTTACCAATAGCAGAGCAAGCTTGCCATGAGGTTATATCCTTGCCTATGTTCCCAGAACTGACACAACAGCAGCAAGACCAGGTGATTTATGCCTTGAAGGATTGTTTGGGGTGAGGGAACTGGGGAATAGAGGGGCAAAGGGGCGAAGGAAAGTAATTAATAACCAATGCCCCATGCCCAATGCCCAATGCCCTACTTCTCAGTCAGCACTCTTGCAGTCGCTAAGGCTTCTACTAAGCCACGCACAGCGGCAATCATTGCGACTTCGCTGTTAAGTTGGTTGATAGCGGAACCAACACCAACACCAGCAGCACCAGCCGCGATCGCTAACGGTGCAGTAACGCTAGAAATGCCTGATGCACACAATACTGGCACTGACACCACACGAGAAATCTCAAAAGCTGCTGCCAAGGTAGGGGCAGCTTTTTCGATTAATCCTAAAGTTCCGGGGTGAACTGGGTTACTGCTAGTACCGCCTTCGGTTTGGATAATATCTGCTCCAGCTTTCACCAGTTCTTCTGCTAGCTGTACCTGTCGATCTAGTTCCAGGATGTGGGGAACGGTGACAGATAGGGTGATTTCTGGGAGGAGAGCGCGGGTTTGCTTAGTCAGTGCTAGCACTTCTAGAGCCTCAAAACGGCGTCCTTGGGCATAGAAGGAATCGAAATTCCCGATTTCAATTAAATCAGCACCAGCTGCCACTGCTTGCACAAATTTATCTGGCTCTACTGCTGAAACACAAATTGGTAAATTTGTCAAACTTTTAGCTAGCTGGACTAAAGCTGGATCGGCGGCAATATCGACAAAAGTAGCACCGCCAAAATCAGCAGCTTTAACAGTAGCAGCGACGCTAGCGGCGTCGAAGTTATTCAAACCGCTGATCACTTTGAGAACGCGGCGGTTAGTAAATGCACGTTGGAGTGTGGAATGCATCGTCATAGTTTGGCTTTTGAAGCTACGAAAATTAGGTATATTCTACCGTCCCTCAGTTAATGAGAGACTAAATCACTATGGTAGTTGCCAAATATTGATAATTTTTTGATAATTTTATTCTTACCACCACTAATCAAAGTTTTGCCATCTTTACTGAAAGCGATCGCATAAACT
Organism: Nostoc sp. 'Lobaria pulmonaria (5183) cyanobiont'; assembly: GCF_002949795.1. NCBI lineage: Bacteria > Bacillati > Cyanobacteriota > Cyanophyceae > Nostocales > Nostocaceae > Nostoc > Nostoc sp. 'Lobaria pulmonaria (5183) cyanobiont'. Next base: position 4,501,386 of record NZ_CP026692.1, read on the forward strand.
TCTAGTTCCATCCATCTATGTCTGTAGGGTCTTTTACCACTATCCTAGTCAAACTCTAGAGGCCACAAATCTGCAATTAGTACTTCCCATCCTGGGAGCAGTTCGGGAGCTGTTAAAATATCGCCATCACGAAGTACTATTGGCTCTTGTCCAAAATTGTAAACTTCAACAATCCGCTCATCTGGATTGAGCAAAATTCCTACCTTAGTTCCCAAACTCAGAAATTCTTGAATTTTGGCTCTCAGATCCTCTAAATTGCCGCTAGGAGATTTCACCTCTACAGTCAAATCGGGAGCCAATTGAGCAAAAGACTTGGGACTGCGACGCAAGCGTTCGGCTAAAACAAATGAAGCATCTGGTGCGCGCAAATCTGAATTGGTCAATCTGAAACCGGCGCTAGAAGCTGCTGTTCGTCCCAGTTTGCGCGGTCTAACCCAGTTACGTAACTGGGCTACCATTTCAGCTGCAACTTCATCTGATTCGTATCCTAATGGACTCATAACAATAATATTACCCTTGACTAGTTCCATACGAAAGTCAGGATGCTGTTGCTGCATTTTTTCCAAGTCTTCAAGTGTTAGGGACATAAAACCTCTAAATCACACGGTCTGTATTTATATTATGGAGAGAACAGACTTCTCTAGGTGCGATCGCCCCATGAATTCCCCTGACTTTTCACAGGATGTGGAAAGGGGAGATTGGCTTTGCTAAATGAATTTTCCTATTTATTTTCCGCGTTTACGATCAAACTTTATTTCCTGCGACTATGACTTCAGATACCAAAACCATTTTCGATATCCTGACTGATGAAGAGTCTACTATCGACTGGAACCGACTGCTGACTGAAATCCTGGTCGCTTTCGACTGTTCTACAGGTAGCATCCATACCCTAGATCGACGACGAGACAGCCAGTTATTGCACCTAAAGGCTTACCAAGGCATTCCAGAATTGCTTTTGCCTAAAATGACGGTAATTCCTATTGGTAAAGGAATGGCTGGTGTCGCCGCCGAACGCAAGCGACCCGTACAGATTTGCAACCTGCAAACCGATAAATCAGGAGTGGCTAGACCCTCAGCAAAAGAAACGAAGGTACAAGGCTCCATTACGGTGCCGCTGATGCTGAATGGCCAATTGTATGGTACTTTGGGCATTGCCAAGTCGGTTTCCTACGAATTTACTGCCAAAGAGGAAAAGACACTGATGGAGATTGGAGAGGCAATTAGCCGGAAAATCGTCAGTTAAAATCAAATACTATTATTTTTTTCAAAATACTCCATTTATCCTCCGTTTTTTTCTCCTCTGCCCCTCTGCTTACCTAAATGTATCAACCTTAAAGTGAAATGGTATAAGGGCAAAACTCATGCATTCAGGAGATTTCAGCTTAAGTTGACACCAATGCACAGATGTACCCCCCTACATGGGATGTTTTTTCACTGGAAGTCCTTAATTCAATATTCCCAAAATTTTGAGAAGAATAGAACGGGCTAAAAACTATGAACATCAAGATTAAATCATCGGCATATTTAAAAAATGACAAAAGTATGGAATAATACATAGGTGGAAAATTTAATTGCGCTCCATAGATTGATAATAAATGTAAAGCTATGATTGCTCAACATTACAACTCAATTCATGTTGAAAATAACTTGCTTAAACAAATCAAAATTAAAGAAAATCAGCTAAAAATTGCACAAGAGTCTGAGATGCTTCATGTAGCAGAAGAATTGCAGAGTCAATTATTAAAGCTACAGTCTCAATTATCAGAGCCACAAGAGCAAGACGTTGAAATTCAAGCGTTGATGAGTTTGCTAGACGATTGAAATTGTAAATTTATATTGCAAAGTTTATTGACAATACAAAACCTCTGTTATCTAAAAACAGAACATAGTAATTCTGATGCCTGGAGATGTAGGTTATGTACTACAGCTTAAGAATTAACAGGACAAGAAAGAGCCGTAGAAGGGTGATGATTCTTATTTAGATAAAACGTTGAGATTTTTGCTGAGTATGTGGTTTTTTGCTTTGCTGTACTAAATCAATCTCAAGAATAGGTTTAATTGGGCGCTGTTGCCTTTGATTAAGAATTTGAATTTCTCTCGCAATTGAATCTTTTCCTTGTCTAAAAAAGTCTTGAGAATTATATGGAACCAAGTCACGGGATAAATGTTGAGCTTGTGCTGGCGTCAAACTAGGAACTGCTTGTTGAGCATTGGCAGAAGTCTGTACAGCTATTAAAAAAGCTGTTGAAACCACCAATGGTTTGATTTTTATACATTTAGTAAATATTAGATTTAACATGATTAATACATCTGTTGCGTAAATGCAGGCTCAAATCATATTGTTTTGGTATGATTATAAACAAAGTATACTTATTCGCTTGGTAATTACCTCCTAAAAATGGATGAATTAATCAACTAAACGATTATTAGTATAGCGTGGCGTAAAACCAGTTACCATCTGAATTAGCCAAACAAGTTCTCAAGCAACTTGTTCATTGCTTGGAGTATCATGGCTGATTAATTCGTAATTGAAGGATGGAGCAACTAACTTTTATTCTGACTCCTGAATTCTTTTTCAAATTGTTTAAATTCCTCGCAACACTTGCCGAATAATATCCGATGGCACTTCATCAGTAATTGTTACTACACCAATCTCTGTTGGTAAAACAAACCGCACCTTCCCGGCTTGGACTTTCTTATCTAACTGCAACGCCTCAATAATTGCTTCAATATCTACTCCATCTGGTAACTGAGTAGGTAAACCCGCTTTTTGAATTAAAGCATTTTGACGTTCTGTGTCTTTCTTGTGCCATAGTCCCAAATCCACAGCAATTTGACCGGCTGCTACCATACCAATAGCCACTGCTTCGCCATGATTTACTAAACGATAACCAGTCAAACTTTCTACTGTATGACCGATGGTGTGTCCATAATTGAGAATTGCGCGTAATCCCCCTTCTTTCTCATCTTTGCCAACAACATCAGCTTTAGCTTGACAAGAACGCGTTAATATGCTGGTTATTAGGTCAGGTTTAACATAGCGGAGTTGGTCGAGGCGTTTACTTGCTTCCAACTGGGCAAACAATTCGGCATCCCAAATCACACCATACTTAATAACTTCTGCCATCCCTGCTCGAAACTCACGCATAGGTAGAGTTTTTAACACATCTGGGTCAATCAAAACCAAGCGCGGTTGATGGAATGCCCCAATTAAGTTTTTACCGTGGGGATGATTCACGCCAGTTTTGCCGCCAATTGCCGAATCTACCATCGCCAACAAAGAGGTAGGCACTTGGACAACATTAATACCGCGTAGCCAAGTTGCAGCCGCAAAGCCAGTCATATCGCCAATTACACCTCCGCCCAAAGCTACCATAGTAGAAGAACGTTCTAGGCGGTTTTCTAAGGCGATATCGTAGAGTTTTTGGATGGAATTGAGGGTTTTGTAGCGTTCACCAGGTGGTAGAGTGCAGCTAGCAACTTCAAATCCAGCAGATGTCAGGGATGTAATTGCTCTTTCGCCAAAATGCTTAAAAATCGTCGGATTAGAAACCAGCAATACCTTCTTGCCCAGTTTCAGACTGGCCATCTGTTGACCCAGTTGATCTAAACTTGAAGGTGCGATCGCAATCTCATAAGACTGCTCTGGTAGATTTACATTAATTACAGAAGTCATTGCCCAACCCCAAACAAGCGCCCGTGGGCTGTATTGTATCGCAATCTAGGAAATGGGCATAGGAAATTGGGGATTGGGGATTGGTAAGAACCAGGGAAGCAGGGGGAGAAGTTGCAGTAACTATTTCTCCTCTACCCGCATGGCCAATGCCCCATGCCCAATTCCCAACAACTAATGATTCAATAGATTTAGGAAGTATTCTGGAGAGCAATAAATGTTTGCAATTGTATCTTATGTCGTCTTCTTGGGTTTATTCTTTGGCTTATCTGTAGGTTTGCTGTTCGGTCTGCGGACTGCGAAGATAATTTAATCGAGAGGTATATTCAACCCAAGACTCTTGTGGGGCGGGCATCTTGCCTGCCCTCTATTTATGAATATCCTATAAAACCCTTACTTTTTCACCAAGTACACCTCGGCGAACTTGGTAAAAGTGCTGTAGGCTTTAGTCTGTCGGTACTTACTCTCTGAATGTTGACAAGAAGTTAATTGTTTTTTCCTAAAGTATTGTTACCGCATCGTGATATGATTCAGCTGACTGAATGTGCAGTCATCATATTTAACTGTACTGGTTTCAAGTCCCGTGAGCTTGTCTGACGAATCAATTGCGCCCACTCCGACAACGCAACAAGATGCTAAAACTGGTTCTGAAGACACAGAATCAGGTAACTCCATGCAAGAGTTCTATCAACTCTTCCAGCGATTGTTGGTAATCACGCTTGTCTTGACGGGGGTTATTTTTATCTCTGTGTGGATTTTTTATTCCTTAAACATTGCCCTAAATTATTTAATTGGGGCGTGTACAGGTGTGGTTTACTTAAAAATGTTGGCTAGAGATGTTGAGCAGCTTGGTAGTGAAAAAACCAGTCTGAGCAAAACTCGTTTTGCTCTGTTTATGGGAATAATGATCGTGGCAACTCAATGGCGTGAGCTACAGATTCTGCCCATTTTTTTGGGATTTCTAACTTACAAAGCCACGCTCCTCGTCTATATGGTGCAAATTGCGTTCATTCCTGATTCTTAAAAAGTCAGGCTCACAAAGATAGTAATCCCATCCTCGCTCGTTGGGGAAAATGCTTGAAGAATGCAAATGCTTAGTGTCTTAAACGCCTTTAATTCTTTTCCCCTCGCCGCATTAGAAGTAGGTCATCATTTCTACTGGCAGTTGGGCAATCTTAAAATTCATGGGCAAGTTTTTCTCACCTCATGGTTTGTGATTAGTATTCTAGTAGTGGCTTCAATAGCTGCTACTCGCAACGCACAAAGAATTCCCAAGGGCATCCAGAATTTGATGGAATACGCCCTAGAATTTATTCGTGATTTGGCCAAAAACCAACTTGGTGAGAAAGAGTATCGCCCTTGGGTGCCATTTATTGGCACATTGTTCTTGTTTATTTTCGTATCGAACTGGTCAGGTGCGCTAATTCCCTGGAAGCTCATCAGGCTACCTTCAGGTGAATTGGCAGCTCCCACTAATGACATCAATACGACTGTTGCATTGGCACTGCTGACCTCTTTAGCGTACTTTTACGCAGGTTTTAGCAAACGGGGTTTAGGCTACTTTAAGAAATATATAGAGCCAACACCTATTTTGTTGCCGATCGCAATTCTTGAAGATTTCACCAAGCCTCTCTCCCTAAGCTTCCGGCTATTTGGTAATATTTTGGCGGATGAATTGGTAGTAGCTGTGCTGGTGCTGCTAGTTCCTCTATTTGTACCTCTGCCTGTAATGGCCTTGGGTTTATTTACCAGTGCCATTCAAGCCCTGGTTTTCGCCACCCTAGCCGGAGCATACATTCATGAGGCAATGGAGGGACATGGTGGAGAAGAACATGAGGAGCATTAAACTTCTCAGCTGATAGCACAGTTCCCAGAGCATATTTGCTCAAAATATCGCAAAGCGCGATCAAAGAACTCATGTGCAGCGTGAAAATCACGTTTCTAATCGTTAACGTAATGTCTGTTAGTTTTGTAATCAAAGCAAGGAAAATCAACATGGATCCATTAGTTCAGGCTGCTTCAGTTCTCGCTGCTGCTTTAGCGATTGGTTTAGCTGCAATTGGCCCTGGTATTGGTCAAGGAAACGCTGCTGGACAAGCAGTAGAAGGTATTGCTCGTCAACCTGAAGCAGAAGGAAAAATTCGCGGTACTTTGCTATTAACCTTAGCATTCATGGAATCCTTGACTATCTATGGTCTAGTAATTGCCCTGGTATTGCTGTTTGCTAACCCCTTCGGTTAATACCTGAAAATTTTTGTGAGTGTGGAGACGTGAACCATCACGCCTCTACAATCGAAACGTTTTGGGTATCTTAAAATAGAATATCTAATGTTCAGTTGACCCTTATTGGCTATGGGTCTCTAAAAATATGAAAGGTTGGATGATGTTGCTAGCCACGAAAACTGCTACTCCAGCCAAAGAGGAGACAAATGTTTGATTTCGATGCTACCTTGCCCTTCATGGCATTGCAATTCCTGCTATTAGCAGCTTTGTTGAATGCAATTTTCTATAAGCCACTGACCAAAGTACTAGACGATCGCGATAATTATATCCGAACGAATACCTTGGAAGCGCGGGAGAGCTTGGCTAAAGCCGAGCGCTTGGCTACCGAATATGAGCAGCAACTCGCAGACGCTCGCAAACAATCGCAAGCTACTGTAGAAGCAGCTCAACTGGAAGCTAAGAAAATTACTGCCGAGAAAATAGCTGAGGCCCAAAAGGAAGCTCAGACTCAACGAGAACAAGCTGCTGTTGAAATAGAACAACAAAAACAGGAAGCTTTTCGCACCTTAGAGCAACAAGTTGATGCTTTAAGCAGGCAGATTCTAGAAAAACTATTGGGGCCAACTCCAGTTAGATAAACTAACTAGACTGGTTCGGTGAAAGCATACGCGCAACTGGCCCCTAGTCCAGAGCGCTTAATTAAGTGTCGAAAAAGGCACTTTTTCCCTTCTGGGAAAAGATACTTAAATTTCCTTCGGGAAAGATACTTAATTTCCTTTCGGGAAAATACAACGTATTAGCAAGCGAGCAGCGCACTTGTAAATGGGTATCATGGGGACATTCTTATTACTTGCCGCAGAAGCAAACGCTGTTCACTCTGAATTGGCAGAAGGCGCAGCAGAAGGTGGTTTCGGTCTAAACCTAGACATTTTTGAAACCAATCTGATTAATCTAGCGATTCTGATTGGCATACTATTCTACTTCGGACGTAAAGTTTTAAGCAATATCCTGAACGAGCGACAATCCAATATTGCCACTGCAATTCAGGAAGCAGAAGGGCGCTTAAAAGAGGCTTCAACTGCTCTTTCCCAAGCGCAAGAGCAATTAAAGCAATCTCAGGCAGAGGCAGAACGCATCCGCCAATCGGCCGTAGAAAACGCCCAAAAGGCGAAAGAAGCCTTGTTAGCGAAGGCAGTGCAAGACGTAGAACGCTTGAAACAAACAGCAGCAGCAGATTTAAACAGTGAAACTGATCGAGCGATCGCTCAACTGCGGCAACGGGTAGCTACACTAGCATTGCAAAAAGTCGAATCGCAACTCAAAAGCGGGATTGCCGACGATGCTCAACAAGGTTTAATTGACCGCAGCATCGCACAACTGGGAGGCAATGTATGACAAGTCAGGTAGCGGCAGCCGAAGTAGCCCAACCTTACGCACAGGCACTTTTGTCAATAGCGCAATCGAAAAATTTGACAGAAGAGTTTGGGGAAGATGCGCGTACTTTCCTGGGACTACTCAGGGCAGACAAACAGCTACACAACTTCTTCAGCAACCCGTTTATTCAGTCTGAGAACAAAAAATCTCTGATCAAACAAATACTCGGTGAAGGCGCTAACCCCTACTTACGCAATTTTTTGCTGATATTGGTAGATAAACGGCGCATTGCATTCTTGGAATCAATTTTTCAACAATATCTGGCGCTGTTGCGGCAGCTGAATCAAACCGTATTAGCGGAAGTAATTTCAGCCGTTCCCCTCACAGAAGCTCAACAGCAGGCAATCATCCAAAAGGTCATCGCCATCTCGAATGCTCGCCAGGTAGAACTAGAAGCCAGGGTAGACAGCGAGTTAATTGGTGGTGTGATCATTAAAGTAGGTTCGCAGGTAATTGACGCTAGTATCCGGGGTCAGTTGCGCCGCCTTTCATTGCGCCTAACTAATAGTTAGAAAGTTAGAAGTTAGGAGTTAGTAGTTAGGAGTTAAGTAAATAGTAATTTATTTTGACTTTTAACTTGTAATTTTGGCATCTTTAATTCTTAACTCCTAACTGAATTAATTTTTCCGTCTCGAAAGCAAAAAAGATAGACACATGAGCATATCAATTAGACCTGACGAAATTAGCAGCATTATCCAACAACAAATCGAGCAATACGATCAAGAGGTCAAAGTTGCTAACGTTGGTACTGTTCTCCAAGTTGGTGACGGTATTGCCCGGATTTATGGTCTGGAAAAGGCTATGTCTGGGGAACTTTTGGAATTTGAAGATGGCACAATTGGCATCGCCCAGAACTTAGAAGAAGACAACGTAGGCGCGGTGCTGATGGGTGAAGGGATAGAAATTCAAGAAGGTAGCTCCGTAACCGCTACTGGTAGAATTGCCCAAGTACCGGTCGGAGAAGCCTTAATTGGACGAGTCGTAGACGCTTTAGGTCGCCCCATCGATGGTAAGGGAGACATCAAATCCTCAGAAAATCGTTTGATTGAATCTCCAGCACCTGGTATCATTGCTCGTCGGTCTGTACACGAACCCATGCAAACGGGTATCACAGCTATTGACTCAATGATTCCCATCGGTCGTGGTCAGCGGGAATTGATTATTGGCGATCGCCAAACCGGTAAAACTGCGATCGCTATTGACACCATCATCAACCAAAAAGAAGAAGATGTAGTTTGTGTCTACGTTGCGATCGGTCAAAAAGCTTCCACCGTAGCTAACGTGGTGCAGACATTGCAAGAAAAAGGCGCGATGGATTACACCGTCGTCGTCGCCGCTAGTGCCAGTGAACCAGCTACCCTGCAATACCTCGCTCCGTATACAGGCGCAACTATTGCTGAGTACTTTATGTACAAAGGCAAAGCTACGCTGGTAATTTATGATGACCTCTCCAAGCAAGCCCAAGCTTATCGCCAAATGTCTCTACTGCTACGTCGTCCACCCGGACGCGAAGCGTACCCCGGAGATGTATTCTACATCCACTCCCGCTTGTTAGAAAGAGCCGCAAAGCTGAGTGACGAATTAGGTAAAGGCAGTATGACCGCCCTACCAATTATCGAAACCCAAGCTGGTGACGTTTCAGCATACATCCCCACCAACGTAATTTCTATTACCGATGGTCAGATATTCCTGTCTTCGGACTTGTTTAACGCTGGGATCCGTCCGGCTGTAAATCCCGGTATTTCAGTATCCCGCGTGGGTTCTGCCGCTCAAACTAAGGCAATGAAAAAAGTTGCCGGTAAGATTAAATTGGAACTAGCCCAATTTGACGACCTGCAAGCCTTCGCTCAATTTGCTTCTGACTTAGATAAAGCCACTCAAGACCAGTTAGCACGGGGTCAACGGTTACGCGAACTCCTCAAGCAGCCACAAAATTCCCCACTCTCGGTATACGAGCAAGTAGCAATTTTGTATGCTGGAATTAATGGTTACTTAGATGACGTACCTGTAAATCAAGTAACTACCTTCACCGCCGGTCTACGTGAGTACTTAAAGACTGGGAAAACCCAGTATGCCCAAGGAGTACAAGCATCTAAAGCACTAGGTGACGCAGAAGAAGCTGCTTTGAAGGAAGCACTTACCGAATACAAGAAGACCTTCAAAGCTACAGCGTAATTAGTTATTAGTCATTGGTTATTGGTCATTGGTACAGAACTAATGACTAGTGACTAATGACAAAGGACAAATGACTAACTACTAAGGAAAAAAATATGGCCAATTTAAAAGCAATACGCGATCGCATTCAGTCGGTCAAAAACACCAAAAAAATCACAGAAGCCATGCGCCTCGTAGCTGCGGCTAGAGTACGTCGGGCGCAAGAACAAGTCCTAGCAACTCGGCCCTTTGCCGATCGCTTGGCACAAGTATTATATGGTTTGCAAAGCCGTCTGCGCTTTGAAGAAGCAAACCTACCACTACTGAAAAAACGCCAAGTTAAGTCCGTTGGGCTGTTGGTAATTTCAGGCGATCGCGGTCTATGCGGCGGCTACAATAATAACGTTATCCGTCGTGCAGAAAACCGCGCCAAAGAAATCAAGGCAGAAGGTTTAGACTATCAATTTGTGCTTGTCGGACGCAAAGCTACACAGTACTTTCAACGCCGCGATCAGCCCATTGATGCTACTTACAGCGGCTTAGAGCAAATTCCCACCGCAGCGGAAGCCAATCAGATTGCTGACCAACTACTTTCCTTGTTCCTTTCGGAAGAAGTTGACCGCATCGAATTAATCTACACCAGATTCCTTTCCTTGGTTAGCTCGCGTCCTGTGATCCAAACCTTACTGCCCCTCGATCCACAAGGTCTAGAAGCAGCCGATGACGAAATCTTCCGCTTGACAACCCGTGGTGGTAAATTTGAAGTTGAACGGGAGAAAGTGACTAACCAAGTCCGCACGTTGGCTCCTGACATGATTTTCGAGCAAGATCCTGTGCAGATTCTCGATTCTCTGTTGCCCCTGTATCTAAGTAACCAGTTATTGCGGGCGCTACAAGAATCGGCAGCTAGCGAACTAGCAGCGCGGATGACAGCCATGAGTAATGCCAGTGAAAATGCTGGTGAACTGATTAACACCCTCACGCTGTCTTACAACAAGGCTCGACAAGCTGCAATTACCCAAGAACTCCTTGAAGTTGTGGGCGGTGCTGAAGCACTAACTTAAGGTATAGCTAATTATTTATTTGTAGTGCGTTGTAATATATAGCCAATTGCTAATTATTTTAAGATTAGCAATTGGCTATTTAGTATTTGGGACTTTCAACATAAAGCAAAAATTTTTGTCTATTAACACATTTCAAGAATTGCGTATTATAATTGAAGTATAAAGCGCATGGGTCCGTCACGGTTTCGACAGGTTGGCGAACGCTGCTCTGTGATTCAGGTCGAGAGTGAGTCTCCTCTCGGAAATCAAAGGCTCAAACAAAAAGTAAATGCGAATAACATCGTTAACTTTGCTCGTAAGGATGCTCTAGTAGCAGCCTAAAACACCTCTTATAGGTTCGAGCGTCTTCGGTTTGACTCCGTTAAGGACTGAAGACCAAACCCCAACGGATGCTCTAGCAAGCGTTCTCTGGTTGGCTTGCTGGCTAAGATCAAATCAGAGCATCCTACGTTCGGGATAATGAACGATTCCCGCCTTGAGGGTCAGAAAGGCTAAACCTGTGAATGAGCGGGGAGTCAATACCCAATTTGGACAGCAGTTCGACTCTGCTCGGATCCACTAAAAATAGTTAACAAGTCCACTTGACACTATGATGTGTAAGTGGGCTTTGTTTTATGGTAAATTCTCATCAGAATTTTCTATAATGCACAGCTAACTTGAGTTCAACGGCTAATATAGCAATACCGTTGAGTTAAGCCCAAAATTTTTGGTAAAGATGCGAAACTGGACTGTTAGCCTGCTGTGCTAATGTGTCTCTACAAGTTTCTCGCCAAACCTTAAACCAAAAACGTGTAGACATCAACAGCGCCCAAGCCCAAGTAACAAAAAGAAGCGCAACAAGTACTATCTCTGCACAAAGCAGAACTTGTCAAGAAAATAATCTTGATTGTTAACCACAATCTAGGGCGTTGCTCCCGTTGCGGGATGAATTAGGCTACTAAGGGTACAAATCCATAATGGAGGTAGTGCAGTAACAATCGAATTGATAGCTTAAGCATTTCTTCTGATTTAGAATAGCAACAAATGTCTCAAGTTCATCGACTTGTGCAAATCCAGGAATTTCTGAATGTTCAGGCGCATCTGGGAATTTGAGAGCGATTTCTTTAACCCAATTTCTTACCGTATTATCATTGACTTCAGTCAGCCGCTCAATGGTCTCAAACCAATGCCATTCACGTACATGGTTAGACATTGTTGTTTAATTTCGTCATTGTATCCGCGTTTTGAATATGATTCTAGAAATTGGCGTTAGCAAAGCGGGGCAAAACGCACGTCGCAATCGCTACAGATGTAGTTTTGTTTACCACGACGATGCCCGTTATTAGGGCTAAGGTTAGATGCACAATATGGACAGTTCATCTCTTAATTATGCAACGCCAAAATTTTGACGATAAAAATGTAGAGACACGACAAATCGCGTCTCTACAAGGGTTTACCGTTTTTTCATAGACGCGATGAATTGCGTCTTTATGCAGGGTTAGGTTGGATTCGGCCTTGAAGTAGCTGGATAATAGCAGCTTTTTCTAAGATTCCAACTAGGACGCCATTCTTGCGAATCACGGGAAGCACAGATAGTTTTTGTTGTTCGAGTAACTGCATGACTTCCAGCAGAGGTTGATCTGATTGGACTGTGGTAGATTCAGTAATTGGTCGCATGACTTCTTTAACTTGAGTTTCTGACCACAGTGCTGTGGGGATGGTTCTTAAATTATCAACTGCGATCGCACCTACTAATTGTCCATCATCATCAGTCACTAAGAACCGATGCCAGTTTTGCCCACTTATGACTCGCTCATCGGCAAACTCTCTCAAGGTAAGATTAGCAGATACAATCGGGCTGTCATGAGTTACAGCATCTTCAGCTGTTAAACCTGTGAGTTTTTCTTGCACTCTGGCAAATTGAGCCGAATTACCAGCATTTTGCAACAAGAAGAACCCAATTAACAAATTCCACAAGTTACCGGAGTTGCCAAATAATAGTAGGGGAAGTACACCTGAAAGAATTGCTACCCAACCAAATATTTGTCCAACTCGACTAGCAAAGGTTACACCTTTATAAGGATTACCTGTAATCTTCCAAACAATAGCTTTCAGTATATTTCCCCCATCTAAGGGCAAGCCAGGAATCAGGTTGAACAGGGCTAATGCCAAGTTAACAGAAGCGAGAACACCAAGAATTGCAGCTAACGGCCCTGATGCAGCAGTAGTAACACCAATAGCTGTAACGATGCCGCATAGCAATAAGCTAACTAACGGCCCGGCGATCGCTACCCAGAAAGCTTCACCTGGGGTTTTCGATTCTTTTTCTAAGCTTGCTAAACCGCCAAATATAAACAGTGTGATGGATTTGACATCAATTCCCTGACGAATCGCAACGAAACTGTGGCCTAATTCATGGGCGACGACAGAGGCAAATAACATCAGCGCTGTCATCAATCCTAGTAACAAAGCTAATCCCGTAGACAATTGGGGAAATTGCGCCGCCAGTCCACTGCTATAGCTCCAAGTTACTAAACCCAGAACTAAAAACCATGACGGATGGATATAGAAGGGAATTCCGAAGAGATTACCAACGCGAATTGTGCCATTCATGTCGCTCACCTTTGATTTCAGCTTCGAGAGGTTTGCTTTAGTCCTTCTCGATGTTTTTATTGTAACGAAAGGTTAAGAGATTTTAATCTTGCATGGCGGTAGTGGTGTCCGTCTGTAAAGGTGTGGTTATTGGCAATATTGCAAGCAAGAGTAATGACATCTTCAAGCGGTTACTAGAGGACTAGTACCGCAAGGCGGAAGTCAAAAGTCAAAAATCAAAAGTTAAAAAGCTTTCATTTTGGGCTTTCTGGCTGTAATGAAATGGTAAGTTTATTTCTGCCGCCTTGTACTAGGGAATAAACAAGATAAACTCTAGTAATAACTAAGTACAGTTTTGCGTAAAAGTGTAGCGTTTTTAATGCAAGCTGATGCATTAACAATGTAAGCCGACGCATTAACAATGTAAGCTGATGCATTAACAATGCAAGCTGATGCATTAGCAATGCAAGCCGACGCATTAACAATGCAAGCCGACGCATTAACAATGCAAGCTGATGCATTAGCAATGCAAGCCGACGCATTAGCAATGCAAGCCGACGCATTAACAATGCAAGCTGATGCATTAACAATGTAAGCCGACGCATTGGCATTGCAGGGTATTGCCTTGTTTAATTCGCAGAGTTCTTTCGCCACGTTAACGATTTATCTCACTACCTCTCGATCGCTACATCTGGCAGGCGACTCCACTCATTCCAAGAGCCATCGTAATTCCGAACATTCGGATAACCCAATAAATACTTCAACACAAACCAGATATATCCAGAACGCCCACCGATAGTACAGTAGGGAAACACTTCTTTATCAGCCGTAATGCCCTTACTGTCATAAAGATTTTTCAATTCGTTGAATGATTTAAAAGTTCCATCCTCATTGAGAATTAAGGTATGCTCAAGATGCACTGCACCGGGAATATGTCCAGTGAGTTGACCTTCTTGTGGTGGCTGATCGAAAAACCACTCACCAGAATATTCTTGAGGTGTTCGGACATCTACCAACACGCGATCGCTTCTACCTATCGATACCTGAATTTCATTGTGTAATACTCGCAGATCAGCATCAATACCTCTAGCACAGTAATCAGTAGAAGCAAACGTAGATAATTCAGTTGCTAGTGGACGACCTTCTGATTTCCATTTTTGGTAGCCGCCATTGAGAACTCGTATATTCTCATGACCAAAGACTTTCAACAACCAGAAAATCCAGGCTCCTGTTCCCGGATAACTGCCATAAGCAATCACTGTGGTGTCATTGGTGATGCCTGAACGTGCCATCAGCTTTTCAAAAGCGATCGCATCCAAATTCATCTTCAAATCGGGCAAGAGTAAGTCTGCAAAAATGTTCCAGAAGACAGCACCAGGTATGTGAGCATTTTTGTACGGCTCTGGACTCATATCCACTTCAATAATGCGGATGTTTGGATCGTTAAGATGATTTGCAAGCCACTGGGTATCAACGATAACAGATGGATCGGCGTATTGAGACACTTATATTTCTCCTGTAATAGCGCGAAAAGAATTGAAAGTTGTGTTTCCTCAACGATTTAGTCTTGGTTATAGTTGGGAAATACGATGTGTGATGTCCGATGCACTAAGGTTGTGGAAATAGAGAATAAGGAAAAGCCGATGAGTGGGTGGAATACTGCTAAAGGCAAAGAATGCAAGTAAATTGTGAGAAATTGCAGTCCCAGCAGCACTGGCAAACTTACTGTCAGGTTTCGGACTCTTCGAGGAAAGGGAATTAAAAACACCCATATCAACAAAATTAGTGAGAGTCCGCCATATCCTCGCACGAGCCAAATATGAAGATTCCACCAATCAGAGTTGTAAAAATAAGCCAGTCCAACACTGAATATTTGGATTATTAAACAGAGATTGAAAAGCACTGCTGCAATCAAAAAACTGATTTGAATCCAGCGCCCGGATATCTGTGTGTCATCAATGCCAGAATTTACAGTCATCTGAAGTAATTCCAAAAACCAAACAAAAGATTTGACTTGGTGTGACTAAAGCTAAGATAAGTCTGGTTGCGATACTGCGCCTAGACCTCGAACGAGTACACTTTGCAAATCATGGTTGCCTTACAAGCTCTATTTCATGGAATTGCTCAAGCTCAAGATGAACAGACTTTGCGATCGCACATATCCGCAGAAATGAGTGAGTATTTTTCAGCTACACGATGTGGACTATTTTTCTTTGCCCAAATTTATTTAGTTGACAGCAAGATTCAAAAAGCACTGCAAATTGCCTTATCACCTCAACACAATCCAGTTGCACGCTACTTGTTAGAACGCCATGCCCCTGTTCATGAAGCTTTAGTAGTAGAACCAAAAACATGGAAGTTGATTTGTCCTCGTGCCGATCATTGGCACGTCATGGCAGGGCCAATTGTCAGCAATGGTGAGTTAGTGGGTGTGGTAGGTTTGACGCGTCAGCAAGGAATGCCTGCATTTGATTCACAAAATCTTACAGATTTGAGTGCGCTTTGTCTGCACATTTCTACTTGGGTAGCAATGGCGCGATTGCAACAACCACTATTACAGACAAAGCGTTTAACGCCTCGTGAAATGCAAATTGCTTCCTTGGTGGCTCAAGGACAAACTAATGCAGAAATTAGTGCTGAACTTTGGATTACTGAAAACTCTGTCAAGCAAGCCTTAAAAAGGATGTTTCGCAAGCTTGAGGTTTCATCTCGTGCTCACATGGTTGCAAAACTTTCCACAGTTTCAAAATAAATAACCTTTTATTGGCCTCATTAATCCTAGATTTCTCTGCTTATGTCACCGAAAAAAGGTAGGAAGCAGGAGGCAGGTGGTCACTGAGCGTTGTCGTTGGCGCAGCCTAAGAAGAGAAGTGAGGCAGTGTTTCGACTACGCTCAACAACCAGGTAGGAGTCAGGAGATTTTAGAAAATAATTTTATCTGGAAGCAAAATCGTCTGAAAGTAACTAAATTTATTTATGAAAAACAAAAAATATGTATTTTATTAAGTAGGTGCAAGAAATACAGCGTCCTTCTTAAATCTCTGTTCGCCTGACGCTCACGGCGAAAGCCTAATATTTATTTATGGGTATTCCTCCAGCATAGCTGCCTCCTTAACCTGCCCCCTGATAACCATTTCTAGCAAATATTCAAGTAAGACCTTATCAGGGGTGTATTTTCTGACTGAGGCATCCACTTATGCTGCAATTGTCTCCATCTGCTGAGAAATTTTCTGCAACATCGGGGTAATTAGCTCGGCGGGCACAGGACAACTGAAGTAGTAACCTTGACCTTCATCACATCCCTGCATTTTCAGGTAGTCAAGCTGTTCTTGGGTTTCCACACCCTCTGCGGTGATGTTCAACCGCAGGCTTTTTGCCAGGGCAATAATCGCATTTGTGACGGCAGCACTATCAGGATTGGACGTGACATCCTGTACAAATGATCGATCGATCTTGAGCATATTCACAGGAAAGCGCTTCAAGTAGTTGAGGGAGGAATAACCAGTACCGAAGTCATCTAGAGCTAACCATATACCCAGTTCTCGTAATTGTTTTAAGGTTTTAACCGATCGCTCCATATCAGCCATCAAGAAGCTTTCTGTCACTTCCAATTCTAGGTAAGATGCATGGAGTCCAGTCTTTTCAAGAATTTTACTGACGACCTCAACTAGATTCGGTAGTTCAAACTGTCGAGCTGACAGATTTACAGATATCCGAATTGAGTTAAATCCAGCAAGCTGCCAAGCACGGTTTTGGGCACAAGCAGTTCGCAAGACCCATTCACCAATTGGTAGGATCAAACCATTAGCTTCTGCAATGGGAATAAACTTTGTTGGAGAAACCAAACCTAATGTAGGATGCTGCCAGCGAACCAACGCTTCCATAGCTATAATTTGTCCACTGTGTAAATCAATCAGAGGTTGATAATAAACCAGCATTTCGTTGCGATCAAGCGCTCTATGTAATTCATTTTCTAAAGTTATTCGCTCCTGCAACTGAGCATTAATTTCCGGTGAATAGAATTGGTATTTGCTACGCCCTCGTTGCTTCGCCTGGTACAGTGCTATATGAGCCTGCTGCAAAAGTTGATCTACGCTATTAGGATCATTTATTCCATTAATTGTGATACCGATGCTGGCGGTGATATGAATCAAGTTCCCTTTTATAGAAAAGGGTTTGCTCAGGGTGCTTAACAGTATCTGAGATAGCTTAATCACACTTTCAAAAGAAACAATGTCTATACGGGCAATGGCAAATTCATCTCCACTCAAATGGGTAAGAATATCTGTTTGTGTCATGCAGAGTGATAACCTGTGAGCAACTACTCTTAACAACAAATTTGTTGTTTCATGCTCTAATCCATGACTCATAGCAGTGAAATCATCAATACCCAATAAAAAGACGGCTACAAAGCGCTGATTATTTTCAGGTTGAGATAGAGTCTGATGGAGGCTATCGCGAAATAAATCACGATTGGGCAATCCAGTTAGATCGTCATAATTACTGATGTAATGAATTAACTCATCCAATTTGTAAAGAGTTTGTGAAGTATCTGCCATCAATGTACCGGCTTCATCAGCAAATTCTGTGGGCAATTCAGGTAAGGTTTTGGTGTTTAGATAATTTTGCAATGCAGCAGATGTCAAAATAACCGGTTTGAGGAGGTGGTGTAGTGCGTAGAGGGTGGCGGCTGTACCCGCTAAGGTAGCCGACAGAGCAATAAGCATAACTCGAATCGCCATCTCCAAGGAATAGGAGTTTGAGATTACGAAACTCAAGAGTAAGCTTAGAAGTGGTATGTGAGTACCCAAAAATGCCACCAACATGATTTTAGCGGTGTAACTTTTTTTGATTAATGGAAAACTAGCTAGAAACGAGTATAGATTGAGCTTCATAAATTCTGTTCGATAGTTGGTAAATTAGTTCCGAGCTATTCTGGCAAAAAGGTATTTATAATTTACAATTCAGTGCAATTAGCTCTCATGCAACCCAACCCTGATAAGGTTATATGTTATGCTTCCCAATCTAGGTTTCTATTTATATGTTTAACGATAAAGTTTATGTAAAGCTTATCCATAAACAATTTCACAAGAAATACCTATATCAGGTTGATTTTTATTAGTTTTTATTAAGATGATGTCAGAGTAAAAATATATAAAAATTCGATTTGATTGATGAAAAATCATTTTTGATAACTAACGGCAGAGACGCAGAGAATGCAAATAGAGTAAAAAGATATTTTCACAAATGATTTAAGATTGCTATATTTTGTAAGGGCAGAGCTTTGCTCATTGGTGTCAACTTAAGCTGAAATATCCTGACTGCATGAGTTTTGCCCTCACCCCCAGCCCCTCTCCCAATTGGGAGAGGGGAGCAAATTCTCCAGTTCCCCTTCTCCCATGTTGGGAGAAGGGGTTAGGGGATGAGGGCAACCCTAGAACTCTTGCTAAACCTAACTTTTAGATTAAGTTGACACCAATGAGCAAAGCTGTGCCCCTACAGCATGGTTATTTACCTAAAAATTGCTGTAAATACGCAACAGATTATTTATTGCTAGAGCCTGAAAAAAGCAGATTTGTAACTTGCTCTAACACCTTTAATGCTGTTAATGAACCTCGAATCAACCGAGTAGCGGCAAAAGGTTGTCGAAGCATTGTGATCGCTAACGGAAAAGGGTTTAGAGAGCCATCAGAGTTAATCGCTGATGTCAGATCGGGGATATTATGCTGACAATCGTCGCTGACTACTCGCAGGATTCCCACAGACATCCCAGCCGCATTGAAAAATTCTAAAGCGGTAAATCCTTCCATATCAACAACATCAGCCGCCAAAGTCTCACCTAAACGGCGTTTTTCGGGCGCAGACCAAATTACGCGATCGCTTGTTAGTGACTTGACCAAAGATACTTTTTCTGATAGATAAGAGTGCAATTGTGCTGTAAAAGTGCGATCGCATTCTTGCAGTTTCCCCTGATAAATACAATCTTGATACAGCACAATATCACCAACTGTATGGCGATCGCTCAAGCTGCCACATATACCCATAATCAGCACTCTGGATTTTGGAGTCAGAAATTCTCCTTGTTGCAGGTATTTGAGTAAAGGCTTCATCCCAACAGGTATGGCTACTACCCTTGGGATGGAGGTAGTAATGCCGCTTAATCCGCGACACACAGCTTTATATTCTGCTCCTTGAGGTACCAAAATTGTGTTGATGGGCAAAAAATTAGACACTAGCTATCTCAATAGTTTCAAGTTTTAACGGTCAATTTAATATTGGGAGTAGACGGGCGTGGCGCGATTCTTCTTTACCTTGGAGAGCGATGTCTACGATGGGCTACGCCTACGCAGTTTGTAAAATAGGATCGCTCACCGTCGCTGCGTAACCACTAACTACTGCTTGCATTAGAGATTGGGTCATATCTGAGTGATAATAAGTAATATTGCCGTTTAGTAGTAACCAAAATTCGCAAACCGAAGATGATTGCTGTAGCATGACTAAATAATTGTGTCATCCACACGATAATTTTCCAAGATGGTAAAGCTTGATAACTCCAAATCCGCACGAGAACTCTTCAATATTTCCAAATTGGCGATTCAATTTTCGTGGCTGACGGTGAGTTTTTGGATTGCCGTAACGGTAGCTGGTGTTCTAGCTTTCAGTTCCCTTAAGTATGCCTTGTTTCCAGATATTACCTTTCCAGTGGTGGTTGTAAATGCTACAGCTCCCCTGACAACTGCCCTGGATACAGAAGCGAAGCTCACCAAACCCTTAGAAGAACGCCTCCGCTCCCTTGAAAGACTGGAGGATATCCGCTCATCCACCTATCCTAGTCAAACTGCTGTTAGCCTCTCTTTTGCCGTTGGGACGAATTTAGAAACATCGACCAAAAAGGTTGAAACTGCCCTGAAGCAGTTGAATCTACCTCAAGGAGGAACTTCTAAAATTATTCCTCTGAATCTAAACGAGTCAGCCGCCATTAGTTATGCCATAGAGAGTCCCACGCGGAATCTCAAAGATTTGACGAAGTTAGCGCAAGATGAGATTGTTAGTGCGATCGCTAAACTACCAGGAATATTAAAAGTCTCACTACTAGGCGCTGCTACGGCGACTCCTCCGGTAAATCCAGCGAATGCGAGTGCAACGGTCCCCCAAGGTGGGGCGACATTAGTTAGATTTAACGGTGAAGATGCACTCGCATTTCAGGTAATAAAACGCGGTAGTGCTAATACCTTGGAAGTTGTGAGTCGGGTTGAGAAAGAAGTTCAAAGGCTACGCTCTACCTTAAAAGATGTCAAACTCACTTTAGCTGCGACTCAAGCAGAATATATCCGTCAAGCCACCCAGTCAACAATTGATGCTTTGCTGGAAGCAGTCTTGTTATCGATAGTGGTAATTTTTCCTTTTTTATGGAATTGGCGGGCAACTCTCATTTCTGCCTTGGCGATTCCCACATCTTTGTTGGCGACATTTATTGTCATGGCGATTTTCGGCTTCAACCTGGAAACAATCACCCTGCTGGCTTTAGCTTTGGTGATTGGTAGCATTGTTGATGATGCGATCGTCGATGTGGAAAACATCATGCGACACGTTGAAGATGGGGAAACTCCTCGCCAAGCAGCGCTTTTAGCTACAAATGAGATTGGGTTGACAGTCACCGCCGCCACTTTAACAGCAGTAGCAGTTTTTCTACCCATAGGTTTAATGGGTGGGGTAATCGGTCAGTTCTTCAAGCCTTTCGGCATCACTGTATCAGCCGCGATGCTTGCTTCTATGCTAGTTGCTCGGACTTTATCTCCAGTTCTGGCTATCTACTGGTTGAAACCTAAATCATCCCTCTCCCCGCGTCGGGAAGCAAAAATCTGGGTAGCGTTTACCCAATCTTACAGAAACTTGCTGAGTTGGTCTTTAAATCACCGGAAGATAGTTATCGGGTTAGCTGCACTCAGTTTCATTGCAGGAATAGCACTAATTCCACTAATTCCTAAAGGATTTATTCCCAAACTCGATCGCGGCGAATTTAATATTGCTTATACAGTTCCTTTGCCGAGTATTCCTAGTGGCGCAGAGGGGCAGGGGGGCAGGGGAGCAGGGGAGCAGGGAAGAAATTCTAGTCTTCAGTCTCCAATTCCCAACCCTTTAAATGATTCTCTAGATGTTGCCAAAAAACTAGAAGAGGTTGTGAGAAAATCACCGGCAGTTGAAACGGTATTTACCACTGTTGGTTCTCGTGAGGGTGAACCAAATAAAGGGACGCTATATGTAAAGTTAAAGAAAAACCGCACAATCACAACTGCGGAATTACAAGACCAATTGCGCTCCTCCTTACCTGTTCTTTCTGGGGTAACTACTAGTGTTGAAGATATTCAATTTGTCGATTCCGGCGGTCAAAAACCCCTGCAAATAGCATTACAAGGTGATAATCTCCAAGCTTTGAGCAAAGCAGTCAAAGCAATTAAAGAAAGGATTCAAAGGCTACCGGGATTCGCTGATGTTACAGTTACAGGTGAAACGAATCCACAGGGCACGGTTTTTCAGATCGAGCGTCTGAATAATCAGCGCGTGGCCTACATCAGTGCTAATCTTGGCAAGGATCTGTCTTTGGGTGATGCCACCGACAAAGTGGTAGCTGAAGCAAACGCGGTGTTACCGTCTAATGTTTCTTTAAATTTAGGAGGAGACTCTGCTAACCAAAGTAAAGTTTTTAGCAGTTTTGGCAGTACTTTAGCTCTATCTGCCCTGTGTATTGTTGTGGTACTAATTTTGCTGTTCAAAACCTGGGTAGATCCTCTAGTTATTGGTGTATCTTTACCTTTAGCACTAGTGGGGGCGATGTTGGCGCTACTAATCACCAAGAGCGACTTTGGGATGATCTCATTGATCGGTTTCGTCTTTTTGCTGGGGCTGGCAAATAAAAATGCCATTTTGCTTGTAGATTACATCAATCAGTTACGCAACGCTGGCTTAGAGCGCACCGAGGCGATCCTTAATACCGGACTAGTGCGCCTCAGACCAATTATGATGACCACAGCTTCCACTATTTTAGGGATGCTACCGATCGCTTTAGGTTTGGGTGCTGGTTCCGAATTGCGATCGCCTATGGCTGTAGCGATCGCTGGTGGACTTGTAACTTCAACTATCCTCAGTTTGATTGTTGTGCCAGTAGTCTACACCATTTTGGATGATTGGTTTCCCCGATTTGAGAAGAGGGGGAGCAGGGGAGCAGGGGAGCAGGGGGGAAGTTGATGCAGGTTTTTGTCACAGGGGGAACGGGTTTTATTGGTGCCCATTTGGCACGGTTGTTGCTGCAACAGGGATATGCAGTCAAAGTGCTGGTACGCCATAGCAGCAATTTGGAGAATTTACGCGGTCTGGATGTGGAAATTGTCAAAGGCGATTTGAACGATCCAAATCTTTGGCAACAGATGCTTAATTGTCAATACCTATTTCATGTCGCAGCCCATTATTCCTTATGGCAAAAAGACCGGGAGTTACTGCACCGTCACAATGTCCTGGGTACGCGCAATGTGTTGGCAGCAGCTCGTAAGGCTAACATTGAACGCACCGTCTACACGAGTTCAGTGGCAGCGATTGGGGTAGGATCGTCTGGTCAAGTCGTCGATGAAACACATCAGAGTCCTTTAGAAAAGTTGGTGGGTGACTACAAAAAGTCTAAGTTTCTAGCTGAACAAGAAGCTATGCAAGCCGTTGCTAGAGGTCAGGAGGTAGTTATTGTCAATCCCAGCAGTCCGATTGGCTCGTTGGATATCAAACCTACCCCGACGGGTGATATAATACTACGGTTTTTACGACGGCAAATGCCTTTTTATTTGGATACTGGTCTAAATTTTATCGATGTGCGAGATGTGGCGTGGGGGCATTTACTGGCTTTGCAGCGGGGTAAATCAGGCGATCGCTATATCTTAGGTCATCAAAACCTCAGTCTCAAGCAACTACTCGAACAACTCGCCGATATCACAGGTCTGAGCGCACCTCAACAAACAATACCCACTTGGTTGCCCCTTAGTGTTGCCTGGGTTGATGAAAAGATTCTCGCACCATTAGGTAAATCGCCCTCAGTACCATTGGATGGCGTTCGGATGGCGAAACAACCGATGTATTACAATGCTGCCAAGGCTGTACGAGAATTGGGTCTACCCCAATCTTCGCTAAAGGTCGCACTTAAAGATGCTGTGGATTGGTTTGTTGCTCAGGGATATGTCAAATGAAAAATATAGCGATTTACGTGTGGATGCAATAGACAGTAGGGGCGCAAGGCCTTGCACCCCTACGAAGGTTTTATGTTTTCCAGTGGTGTACTTATATCTAAAAGAGGAGCGATCGCAACAATGGCAGTTAATCTACAACAAGCTATAGATATTGGGAAGTATCTTGTTACTCAGCGTTTGAAAGGACGTAAACGCTTTCCTCTAGTTTTGATGTTGGAACCTCTTTTTCGGTGTAATCTCGCTTGTACTGGTTGTGGTAAAATCCAACATCCAAAGGAAATTTTAAAGCAAAATCTCACCCCAGAACAGTGTTTTGCCGCCGTGGAAGAGTGCGGCGCACCGGTTGTCTCCATTCCTGGAGGAGAACCCCTGTTGCATCCCCAAATTGATCAGATTGTTCAAGGATTAATTGAGCGCAAGAAATATATTTACTTGTGTACCAATGGTTTGTTGTTAGAAAAGAGCCTGGATAAGTTTCAACCTTCTCCCTATCTCACTTTCAGCGTGCATTTAGATGGAATGCGGGAATTACACGATCAGTGTGTTGATCGCAAAGGTGTTTTTGATATTGCTGTCAAAGCCATTCGTGCCGCTAAAGCTAAAGGCTTTCGTGTCACAACTAACACCACTATCTTTGAAGGTACTGAACCTAAAGATGTGCAAGAGTTCTTCAACTTTCTGGAAACA
Organism: Nostoc sp. 'Lobaria pulmonaria (5183) cyanobiont'; assembly: GCF_002949795.1. Lineage (NCBI taxonomy): Bacteria > Bacillati > Cyanobacteriota > Cyanophyceae > Nostocales > Nostocaceae > Nostoc > Nostoc sp. 'Lobaria pulmonaria (5183) cyanobiont'. The sequence goes on from NZ_CP026692.1 coordinate 4,525,421, forward strand.
CTAAATACTGACGGGATGATGATTTCTCCTGGCTACAGTTACGAGTGGGCACCAGATCAAGATCATTTTCTCCACCGCGAACAAACCCGCGCCCTCTTCCGAGAAATTCTGGCTCCATACAAAAGTGGTGAAAAAAACTGGAACTTCAATCACAATCCGTTGTTCCTAGATTTTCTCACTGGCGAGAAGGACTACGAATGCACACCTTGGGGTAGCCCTAGTTATAGCGTTCTCGGTTGGCAAAAACCTTGCTATCTGCTGAACGAAGGTTATTACTCTACCTTTAAAGAATTACTCGCACAAACTGACTGGAGTCAATACGGCCAGAAGAGTGGTAATCCCAAGTGTGCCGATTGTATGGTTCACTGCGGCTACGAACCCACCGCCGCAATGGATGCAATGCAACCACAAAATATGGCGCGTGCCCTTAGCAGTGTGTTTGGTAGGAATTAGGAAGTAGTAAATACTACATATTAAAGGGTGCGCTGCCTAGGGTGGGCTACGCCTACGCACCCTTTAAAGATTCTGATTGCACTAGAATGTGCCCAACAATATGCGATAAAAGTTAAAGGAGGATGCTTATTTAGAGATATTGCGATACTTCCCTCAGCCAAATTTGCCGAAAATCATCAGGGAAAATACTCATGCCATTTGTATCTATTCGTGACCTGCAAATGTATTATGAGATTCGTGGCACAGGTCAACGCCTGCTCTGTATTAGTGGTACTGGAAGAGACTTGCAGCGATCGCCAACTATTTTTGACTCACCACTAGCCCCACACTTTGAAATCCTAGCCTACGATCAGCGCGGTCTGGGTCAAACTTCAAAACCTGATATTCCCTACACCATAGCAGATTACGCCGCCGATACAGACTCTTTGTTAAATGCAGTCGGGTGAGAGAGCGCTCATCTCATCGGAATTTCCTTTGGGGGTATGGTAGCCCAAGAGTTGGCACTGCGCTATCCGCACCGCGTTGAACGTCTTGTTTTGGCTTGTACTAGCAGTGGCGGTGCTGGTGGGTCGTCATATCCACTACATGAACTCGCGAACCTTCCTAGTGAAGAACTAGCTCATCGGCAAATCACAATTGCTGATATCCGTTGGCAAGAGGAAGCTTGGCTCTCTAGCCGAACTACACAATTTCAGGAATTAGTGAAGTTGACACTAGCAGTTTCTCAAGGGGGTATAGACGAACCAAGTCGTGAAGTTGGTCGTCTCGCCAGCTTGAGGCCCGTGCTGCTCACGATACATACAATCGACTTTCTCAACTGCATATTCCTGTCTATATCTGCGGCGGTCATCACGATGGCATATCTCCTCCTGCTAATCTTGAAGCGATACACAAACAGATACCAGGTTCGTACTTAGAGTTCTTTAAGGGCGGTCATGGCTTTCTTTACCAAAATCCTCAAGCATTCAAGCGCGTTATTGCCTTTCTCCAAAATAAATTCGAGTAATTTTACATAATACATAACTACAAAATGACAATAACTGCTATACGTGTTGCCCTGCCACGGAAGCAGCGCTCGGCTCGTAAACTAAAACAGATACAAAAATATGAAGTTATGTAAACAAATTTCACAAACATAACAATAATTTGTAATAAATAATGATACGGCAGCATTGTATAAAGAGAACTTGGAAGTAAAAAACAACATCTTAATCAGGTTTTCCAGTCATTCACAGAAGTTTTAAGTTTTTTAACAAAAGTTTTAATCTGAAAGCCTGGAGATCGTAAACTTATTTCTTGGATGTCTGTTTTAAACCTTTCGTAACTCGTCAGGCAGTGCTGACATCAAAAATCAACTGAACCATTCAGTTTTGAGTCCAATTTATTCTTAACCAAGCAAATTAGGAGATTTAACGCAATGGTTTTAGATGCATTTGCAAAAGTAGTTTCCCAAGCTGATACACGCGGCGAATATCTCTCTGATGCACAATTGGATGCATTGAGCGAAATGGTCAAAGATGGTAACAAGCGTACAGATGCCGTTAACCGTATTACCAGCAATGCATCTGCTCTTGTTGCTGCTGCGGCTCGTGATTTGTGGGCAGAACAACCCCAATTGATCACTCCTGGTGGTAATGCTTACACCAGCCGTCGTGCAGCTGCTTGTATCAGAGACTTGGACATCATTCTTCGCTATATCACCTACGCTATCTTTGCTGGCGATTCCAGCGTGCTAGATGACCGTGCCCTCAATGGATTGCGGGAAACCTACTTGGCATTGGGAACTCCAGGAGCGTCAGTTGCTGTTGGTATTCAGAAGCTGAAACAAGCTTCGCTAGCCATTGTCAACGATCCAAATAACATCACCAGAGGAGATTGCAGCGCTCTGTCATCTGAAATAGCTAGCTATTTCGATCGTGCTGCTGCTGCTGTGGCTTAAGCCAAGCATTGCTGATGTTGACTAAATAATTGTCCATAGGACAAAACAAAATTTCAACCATAAAGTTTGTGAAAGGGAAATAGCAAAATGTCAAAAACACCTCTAACGGAAGCAATTTCATCGGCTGATTCTCAAGGTCGCTATCTCAGCAGCACTGAAATTCAAGTTGCTTTTGGTCGCTTCCGCCAAGCGCCAGCTAGCTTACAAGCAGCAAAAGCATTGAGCGCCAATGCTCAACGCTTGACCGAAGGTGCAGCTCAAGCGGTGTATAACAAGTACCCTTACACCACTCAACAACAAGGCCCCAACTTCGCGGCTGATGCACGCGGCAAAGGCAAGTGTGTACGTGATGTAGGCTACTACTTGCGGATTATCACATACGCTTTAGTTGTTGGTGGTACAGGCCCCTTGGATGATTTCTTGATTTCTGGCTTGGCTGAAATCAACCGCACCTTTGACCTGTCTCCTAGCTGGTACATTGAAGCTCTCAAGTACATCAAGGCTAACCACGGTCTCAGCGGCGATCCAGGTGTTGAAGCAAATTCCTACATCGACTATGTAATCAATACTCTAAGCTAGAGTGTTTCTTTAGCCCGGAGAGGAAATCAGCTCTTATGACAAGTAAGTTCTATGAGTTGTTTACCTCTCCGGGCAGTTTTTTAAGAAAAGCTAGCTGAAAACCCTGGATAAAGAGGAACCTAGTTCTGTATTTTTTGCTTTAGAACAGGGATGAAAGCTACCGACGTAGCACGGTACTTGCTACAACTTTGGGAAAGTTCGCAACCCAGTGCCTATTTTAAGCTACCGTCAATTGGCACAATATTTTTATCAGTACAAGATTTAAAAACCTACCCTCGGACTGGGGGAAAGTATACGCCCGAAATAACGTAAGGAGATATCACTACGCCCTTGTGGCAAATGTGGTGAGGCAGCGAGCGCAATCTTCTTCCTTGACGCTAGCGCAACGTTAGCAAGTCCGCGTCCACTACGGGGAAGCAAGCTACGCGCAGTGTCTGGCAGAAAAGTCTGGAGGTTTCTCTTCCATCAGGGACTGCCAAACCCGTAGGGTGAGCCTGGGAACTTGTGGAAACAGGATATTAAGGCAGCGATGTCTTAAAAATCACCTTACTTAAAGTAAGGTGAGTGTCAATTTCAAAAAGACTGTTAAAAGACTAGAAAAAATTTTCTAAAAAGTTTTCAGTTTTGCAGTTAAAACTGAGGAGGTTTAAAGATGGCAGCTTTGGGACAAGCAGCAAGATTAGGGATTGGAGCGTTTGAAAATTCAGCGCCAGTAGAACTACGTCCAGATAGAACAGAAGCGGATGTGGCAGTGGTTATCCGGGCGGCTTACCGTCAGGTTTTGGGTAATGCATATCTACTAGAAGGAGAGCGTCTAGAGAGTGCAGAATCACTGTTGCAGCAAGGTGAAATCACCGTTCGGGGATTTGTGCTAGCCATTGCTCAATCAGAACTCTATCGGGATAAGTTTTTCTACTCCAACTCCCAAACTCGGTTTATCGAGTTGAATTATAAGCATTTATTAGGGCGTGCCCCGGAAGATGAGTCAGAGATTTCGTACCATGTTGAACTTTACAATTCACAAGGTTACGAAGCTGAGATTAATTCCTACATTGACTCATTAGAATATCAAGAGAGTTTTGGTGAAAATATTGTGCCCTACTATCGAGGCTTTAAAAGTCAAGTAGGACAGAAAAACGTTGGCTATAGCCGACTGTTTCAACTGTATCGGGGTTATGCCAATAGCGATCGCGCTCAAGGACAAAAACAAGGACGGCTAACCTGGGAAGTAGCTAAGAATCTAGCTTCACCCATTTACCCAGTCTCCGCCGGAGCCTTAACAGGTCTTTCTACAGGTGGTCGCGGCGAAACATACCGGATCAGAGTGTTACAAGCAGCTTCCCCAAACTCAGCTGTAGTACGGCGCGGAACTGCGGAATTGATCGTACCCTACGAGCAACTTTCTAGTAAATTGCAGCAGTTGAATCGCAAGGGCAGTAAGGTTATTAGCATTACAGCCGTATAAATAGGGAATCGGGGCGGGGAGTAGGGAGGAGGAAGTAGGGAGTAGGGTTCACCACTCTCAACTCCCGACTCCCTACTCCCCTTACCAATTTATTAATTACAAAAGGAAAATTACCAATGGCTATTACAACAGCAGCTTCCCGTCTGGGAACAGAGCCTTTTACCGATCAGTCTCCTGTGGAATTGCGTCCGAATGCAACCAAAGAAGACATCGAGAGAGTAATTGCTGCCGTCTATCGTCAGGTGTTAGGCAACAACTACATATTGGCATCTGACCGCCTGACAAGTGCTGAATCTATCCTGCGCGATGGAAAAAATACAGTGCAAGAGTTTGTACGTCAACTAGCCAAATCAGAACTGTACAAATCCAAATTTTTCTACGACAACTTCCAAACTCGCGTCATTGAGCTGAACTACAAACATTTGTTGGGTCGTGCCCCTTATGATGAGTCTGATGTCGTCTATCACTTAGACTTGTATCAAACCAAGGGATATGAAGCCGACATTGATTCTTATATTGATTCGCCAGAGTATCAATCTAGCTTTGGTGAAAATATAGTGCCTTACTATCGCGGCTTTGAAACCCAAACAGGACAAAAAACTGTCGGATTTACCCGGATATTTCAACTTTATCGCGGCTATGCCAGTAGCGATACCTCCCAACTCAAAGGCAAAGACTCCCGCCTGGCTAGCGAACTAGGTCGCAATAGTGCATCCGTCGTTGTTCCTCCCTCTGGTGCTTCCTCAGGGTTTTCATACGTTGCTTCTGAAAAAGGCGTTACCCCCAGCAGTACTTTTGGTGGTGCGGGAACCTTTGGTAAAGAAGGCAGACTTTACCGCATTGAAGTAGCAGGTGTTTTTGGATCTGGGTATCCGAGCACACGCCGCGTCAATCAAGCGGTAGTTATACCTTATGAAGAACTATCTAGTTACTTCCAGAGAGTGTTAAAGCAAGGTGGTAAAATAGCTAGTGTGAAACCTCTTTAGTGTCAATAGTCATTAGTCAATAGTCATTATTAAGGGCAAACGACTAATGACGATTTAGAATTGGGAATTAATTTTATGATTGGAGCAATTAGTAGTACATCAAGGAGTAGTCGCTACTTTCGGTATGAAGTAGTGGGTCTGCGCCAAACCGAAGAAACTGAAAAAACCAACTATCCGATTCGTTCTAGTGCTACTGTGTTTTTCACAGTACCTGAGAACCGGATGAATCAAGAGATGCAGCGAATCACTCGCTTGGGTGGCAAAATAGTCAGCATTCAGCCATTGAACGCTGTACCTCAAACAAGTGGCGAACAAAGCACTCCTTCTTGATAAATGAATTCTAGTCCGCAGAAATTTGAAGATTTATCACCGACAGGTAACTCTGGCGATGGTGAATCTTTAACAGTAGAACAAGCGATCGCTAATCTTGAGAGTGCAGATTTAGGTCTGCGCTTTTATGCTGCCTGGTGGTTGGGTAGGTTTCGGATATGTGAAGCAGCTGCGGTTACAGGATTGATTAAAGCGTTAGAGGATGAAGCCGACAGAACACCAGAAGGCGGATATCCTCTGCGACGGAACGCAGCTAGGGCTTTAGGGAAACTTGGCGATCGCCAGGCAGTCTCACCTTTAATTGCGTGTTTAGACTGCTCAGATTTTTATGTCCGGGAAGCAGCGGCACAATCCTTAGAAATGCTGGGCGATCCGATTTGTATTCCCGCTCTGAGCGAGCTATTACAAGTAGGTTTGCAAGGAGAGCAGCTGATATCAAAACAGCCTGATTTATCTCAACCCTACGAGGCCATTTTAGAAGCCTTAGGAGCCTTGAGAGCGACTGAGTACATCGCTTTGGTAAAACCATTTTTAGAGCATCCAATCGAATTGGTGCAATATGCTGCCGCACGAGGCATGTATCAATTAACCCAAGAACCAGTTTATGGAGAACGGTTAGTAAAAGCTCTGGCGGGAGATAAATTGCAATTGCGTCGAGCAGTGTTAGCAGATTTGGGAGCGATTGGCTATCTACCCGCAGCAGATGCGATCGCCGAAACTCTTGCTGAAAATAGCCTGAAGTTAATTTCTCTTAAAGGATTACTAGAACATCAAGTTAACCACACAGCAACAAACACTTTCTCAGCAGGTGCGATTAAAGTGATAAATTTGATGGACTCGCTGTTGTAGTCATAATTTTCCAGGAATTAGTTGTTATTAATACGTTTAAACCAAATGTTCACCACAGATAAACCCCCAACCCAACTGCAAAATCAGGGCTAGGGGGTTTATGTATTATGTGAACTACGGAGAACTTAAGCTACAATTGGCAGATCCCTAATGACTCATGAAAAATTATTATGAATAACAGTGATCTTGCCCAAATATTAATCCGTGCTGTGGAAGAAGCAGACTCCTCAGATCGCTTATTAGACGCAGTTCAGGAGTTAGCGGCAGCTGGGATCGAGGAATCTGTTCCCACTCTGATTGCAGCTTTAGGCTACAACAATCCAGGGGCGGCAGTGGCGGCAGTAGATGGACTAATTGCGATCGGGGAAGTCGCAGTACCATCACTATTGGAACTAATTGATGACTACAACTACAGTGCTAGAGCCTGGGCTGTTCGTGCCTTAGCGGGAATTGGCGATGTTAGGGCGCTGGATACTTTGTTAGAGGCAGCAAAAAACGATTTTTCCTTAAGTGTGCGGCGGGCAGCTGCCAGAGGATTAGGCACTTTGCGCTGGCATCAACTACCTGCTGAGAAAGTGAAATCTGTTCAGATTCAGGTAGTAGAGGCGCTATTACTAATTTCTCAAGATCCAGAGTGGATAGTGCGCTATGCAGCAGTGACGAGTTTAGAAACACTAGCGATCGCCATAGCAGTCACTTTACCTGATCAAGCATTGCGGATTACAAATCAACTTCAGCAAATGCTCGATACAGATGTTGATCTTGGAGTTCGCACCCGTGTAAAGTTTGCCCAGCAAAAAATTCAGCCGCAACAACATCAAGAAGTATTTGCACTGAAAAGAAAGCTAGAAGATACTGAAGTGTCTGAAATACCTCATCGTGGTGGTGGCAGACGGTAAATTACCATACACCAACCGCGCTTGCGGTATGGTGTGTGGTATCCCAATTCATCGGGGATAGCCTTCAGAACTCCGTAGGTTTCCAAGACTTAAATCTTTCTCGTGCGACGTGTACCTCTTACCTTGGTTTTTGTAAAACTAACCAGGCGATAAAGATTGAATTTCTGCCTGGATATTGCCACGAGCAGATGGTTCGGCGAACTCTGACATTAAAGGCGTAAAATAAATACGCGATCGCTGTAAAAATCGTTCTAAAACTTGCTGACGACCTGTGATATACTCTGCCTCTGCTACCCAGGCATATTCCTGACGAATGGCATGGGCGTATTCTTGATAATCAACTGGGTTAGTAGCCAAAATCGCTAAATCTGCATCAAGTAGGACTTGGCTATCATAGTCATTCCCCGTAACTTGGTGGTCTTTAGTGTTCAGAATGAGATGGGTGACAGTAGTTATAGTACTTTCTGGAATACCCAAATTACTCAGCAACTCAAAAGCATAGTCTGCACTTCGTTCTTCATTATCTTTAGCTTCAGTGTCATACACTACATCGTGAAACCAGGCAGCTAGTTGAACAGCAGCTAGGTTATTCGTGTAGCCTTGCAAAATCTGAATTGTGCTGAGGACGCGATCGATGTGTTTAAGTGTATGGTAATAACGACCAGGGGTAGAGTAAGCTTCAACCAAGAGATTAAAGGCTTTCTCAGCCGCTACCTGGTCAACGCCAAAGGGTTGGAGTGTGTGTTGCCAGTTATAAAATAAAATATCCATAAAATTTTCTGTAGGCATAGAGGCAGTATACCCATTCTTAGTATTGGAAAAAATAAGTACATACTGATAAAAAAGCAGTAGAAGACTTCAAGTAGAACCTCACCCCTTAACTTTGCTAGGAGAATTGGAATTTAAATACACCTTATGGACACCTCCCCCTCCTCAATCATGGTTTTATCTGGGGTTGTGGTTGTCTTCTTTCTTATCAAGATTTGTAATCAGTATTCAACCTGATCTAATCTCAGAGACTTTGCGGGACATCAGTCGATTAAAAATGTGATATATAATACAGGCAAATTATGATCTTGGACAATTGGCGGCTGCGTCCTGGTTATTTAAGTGAAGGGGATTCTGACTTTGAATCTATGCATATTCTCATCGGTCAATTTCTTGCCGATCGCCACTCTCCCGATCCTTTACCAGACACATCGTTACTCATAGAAAACGCCAAATTTCAGTGGGGATATGGCAAACCATTGGAGAAGGTAATTAACTCGCAGTCAGATTTAGAATTTCTGATGAAATACCCTTGTCTATTTCGCAATGCGATCGCCATCATTGAACCTTGGAAACACGTCGGACAAAATCCATTAGGAGAAGATGTTCGAGCATCGCTGAATGTTGCATACATCGCTCAAAAAATTGCCGATTGCGATTCAATTTTGTTTCCTGTATGGTCTTCTGGACTACTCGATCCTGATGTAGTGGTACCTTTGATTACGTCGGGGTTAGCTGTAGTAGTAGAAGGTGGCGATCCCTCAGTACGGGATGCTTCTACTTTTGAGGGTGGCAAATGTTCCCTCAACGATCTCCATTGTTTGGTTGAAAAGTTGTTGATCTCGCGCTCGCCGATAAGTGCTTTAGCGCTGTTTATTTGTTTGGGACATCAACTGGCGGCGCAAGGACATATCAATTTGATTAAACGGGCGGTTCAGCAAGTGCTGAGTTTAGAATATCTACCGAGAGACCGCAATGGCAAAATGTTAAAAGCCCTGAAGCGCGTTTGTCAACAAATTGAAACAGTTGGCAGTTCCCTAAAAATTACCAAGCGAAATGGGCACGTCATCGCCGAAGGCTGGGATCATCCAGAATTTGCTGTTGGCCCGAACGAACACAAGGAAGTTGGCGATCGGCGGCTGCATCACTACCAATCACCGGATGCAGAGGCTGTTGATATTCCTCAAGACCTAATCACCGCTCACGAAATCACTGCTGATGAATATGAAGGCGTGATTGACACCGCCATTAAGTATGAACGGGAAGTCAATATTGCCATGTTTCATTCAGATGAGGTTAATGAAGAAGCAATCTTATTTGCTAACTGGGCATACCGCTTGCTGCATGATGCCATTATTCCTCATCGGTCGATTTTAGCAGGTAGTCGGCTGGCCTGGTTACTGAAACTGCCGGATGCGATCGAGATTTTGTGTTCTACTACCATTGACGATGAAATTGTTACCGAATGTTCTGCTACTTGCATTATCTATAAAGATTTTGAGAGTAAACGGATTCGGCGATCGTTTACATGTCAGTTTCACCCAGAGCTATTGTCCGATTTGCGAACAGTAGGAACGTGTGAACCACCCACTTATGCGCGGTTGAAGATAGATGATGGCGCACGGCTGTTTGCACGACTGTTATACGAAGGGATGCAAGAATGAGCGATCGCTTTATGTATCTAAGTAAGTTCTCTTGAGTGTTGGGAGCGAATGGTTGTTCACTAGCCAGTAAATAAGCGATCGCTCCTCGCTTTATGTTAACCATACAGGGCTAGCGCATCTCAAAGCCTATTGACAAGCGGGTTTGTTGAATAACGTGACTTGAACATTTTTGAGCCAGAAACAAGCCTCAAACCCTTGCACTACAAGGCAAATACACCAAAAACTCAAAAATGCTTCAAACCCAAATATATCAAGAAACTAGGCAAAACGATGTCGAAGTTTTTCTATGTATACATTTGAGCCTTTTTTGTAGCTACTTTTTGTCTGAGTCCCGCTAGAACGCACGGCGTAAGTACATCATTTAAAATCAATGGAATCCTTGCGCTATGTGAATTACGAATTCCGCATAATGGTGACAGCTAAATGAAAGCGTCAAAATAGAAGACATAGGCTTTGTACAAAAAGCCTTGCCTTGATTTACGGAGTTTATTATCAGTGGTATTACAAGTACAAACAAGCACCTACGAAGCTAAAACCCAAGAAATTGCTAAACAACTTCTAGTAGTAACGCAGGAAAATCGTTCGTTTTTTTCTTCCCTGCGGGATCAAATGCGTTGGGATGATAAATTACTAGCTTGGGCGATGAGTAATCCTGGGTTGCGGGTGCAACTATTTCGCTTTATAGATACGCTACCTGCTTTGCACAGTAAATCAGAAATTGCCTCACATTTACAAGAATATTTAGGCGATGAATCGGTAGAATTACCGTCAGCTTTGAAGGGAATGCTAAACTTTGCTAACCCCGACTCTATGCCAGGGCAAGTTGCTGCTACAACTGTTGGTACAGCCGTTGAGACGCTTGCCCATAAATATATTTCTGGGGAAAACATTAAACAAGTCATCAAAACAGTTGAACGACTACGAAAAGAAAAAATGGCTTTCACTATCGATTTACTCGGTGAAGCCGTAATTACCGAAGCGGAAGCGCAGTCTTATCTAGAACGCTATCTAGAATTAATCCAACAATTGGTGGAAGCATCAAAGAATTGGGCAGCTATTCCGGCTATTGATGAGGCTGATGGCGAAGCAATCCCAAAAGTTCAGGTTTCTGTGAAGTTAACGGCGTTTTATTCCCAATTTGACCCATTAGATGCTAAAGGTAGTGAGGAGCGAGTTAGCGATCGCATTCGTATTCTCTTACGTCGTGCTAAAGAGTTGGGTGCAGCTGTGCATTTTGATATGGAACAGTATGCTTATAAAGATATAACTTTCAACATCTTGAAAAAACTCTTACTAGAAGAAGAGTTTCGGCAACGCACAGATATTGGTATGACAATCCAAGCATATCTGCGTGATAGCGAACAAGATACCGAAGACTTAATTTCTTGGTTGAAACAGCGCGGTTATCCCTTAACAATTCGCTTGGTGAAAGGCGCATATTGGGATCAAGAAACGATTAAAGCAGCGCAGAAGCATTGGAAACAGCCAGTTTACAACGACAAAGCCGCAACTGATGCTAACTTTGAAACCATCACTCAGTTGTTGTTAGAAAATCATCAATATGTCTATTCTGCCATTGGTAGCCATAACGTGCGATCGCACTCTCGCGCCATTGCCATAGCTGAAAGTTTAAATGTCCCTCGCCGTCGCTTTGAATTACAAGTCCTCTACGGTATGGGTGATAAAGTTGCCAAGGCGTTGGTTGATAAAGGTTATCGGGTGAGAGTTTACTGTCCCTATGGTGAATTATTACCTGGGATGGCCTATTTAATTCGGCGATTGTTGGAAAATACAGCTAATAGTTCTTTTTTACGGCAAAATCTCGAAAATCGTCCGATTGAGGAATTATTAGCGCCGCCGATTGTCAAAGAGGAGAAGAACGTACAGACGCGATTAATCGCGTCTCTTCAAACTCCTGACTCTCATTTCCTCGGTGCTGCTGATACCGATTACGCTGAGGAAGAGGTGAGAACGAAAGCGGCGCAAGCTTTCCAAAACGTTCGCCAACAACTTGGTAAAACTTATTTACCGCTAATTAATGGAGAATATGTTAATCCACCGGAATTTGTTGATTCTCTCAATCCTTCTAAGTTCAGTGAGGTAATTGGTAAAGTTGGGTTGATTAGCGTTGAACAAGCAGAACAGGCGATGCAAGCTGCCAAAGCGGCATTTCCTGGGTGGAAGAAAACACCAGCTAAACAACGCGCTGATATTTTGCGGAAAGCGGGTGATTTGATGGAACTCCGCCGCGCTGAACTTTCAGTTTGGATAGTTTTGGAAGTTGGGAAACCAGTTAAGGAAGCTGATGGAGAGGTTTCGGAAGCGATAGACTTTTGTCGTTACTACGCTGATGAGATAGAACGGTTAGAAAAAGGTGTGAATTACGACATACCTGGTGAAACTAATCATTATATTTACCAGCCACGGGGGATTGCTGTAGTAATTTCTCCCTGGAATTTCCCGCTAGCGATCGCTTGTGGAATGACTGTTGCAGCTTTGGTTTCCGGCAATTGCACTCTCCTCAAACCTGCGGAAACGTCTTCTGTGATTGCAGCGAAACTCACAGAAATCTTAGTAGACGCTGGTTTGCCCAAAGGTGTATTTCAATACGTACCTGGCAAGGGTTCGCAAGTCGGCGCTCATTTGGTAAATCATCCAGATACTCATGTAATTGCTTTTACGGGTTCTCAAGAAGTAGGTTGTAGAATTTACGCAGAAGCGGCAATTTTGAAACCCGGACAAAAGCACATGAAACGCGTGATTGCTGAAATGGGCGGCAAGAATGCCATCATTGTCGATGAAAGTGCTGATTTAGACCAAGCTGTTGTGGGGATAGTGCAGTCAGCATTTGGTTATAGCGGCCAAAAATGTTCTGCCGCCTCCAGGGTGATTGTGCTGCAACCGATTTATGATGCCTTTGTGCAACGGTTGGTAGAAGCGACAAAATCCTTGAACATTGGGGAAGCAGAGTTACCAAGTACACAAGTTGGGCCGGTAATTGATGCTAATGCCCGCGATCGCATCCGCGAGTATATTGAGAAGGGTAAGGCAGAAGCAGAAGTGGCGTTGGAATTACCAGCACCCGAACAAGGATATTTTATCGGGCCAGTTATTTTTAGTGAAGTATCACCAAATGCGGTAATTTCCCAGGAAGAGATTTTTGGCCCTGTGCTGGCGGTAATTCGGGTGAAAGATTTCCAGGAAGCGTTAGCAGTCGCCAACGGTACAAATTACGCCTTAACTGGCGGACTTTATTCTAGAACGCCTTCGCACATTCAACAGGCGCAGACAGAGTTTGAAGTCGGTAATTTGTACATCAACCGCAATATTACCGGAGCGATCGTTGGACGGCAACCCTTTGGTGGATTCAAACTTTCTGGAGTAGGTTCTAAAGCAGGTGGCCCCGATTACTTACTGCAATTTTTAGAACCACGCGCGGTGACAGAAAATATTCAACGTCAAGGTTTTGCACCAATTGAAGGAGCAGATTAAACTAACGTGAATTCCACGGCTCATATAGTGTCCGTCTAATTAGGACAATCAAAACACCTCTCCCTGATTTTACTGCGTAAAACCCTTCCTGTCTGACTTACAAAGGGACAGATTTACACTTTCGTTCAAAGCAGGGAGAGGTGTATCAAACTCACGTTAAACTAAAATAGGTAGTAACCTCAAAGAGAGTTTCATGAGTAATTTAGTTATAAACATTGCTGAATTACCTGAAGATTTTCCGGCAATTCAAGCAATTAGAAAATCAGTTTTTCAAGAAGAACAAGGGGTAGATCCTGCTTTAGAATTTGATGGCAAAGATGAAATATCCGATCATCTAATTGCTTATTTAAATCTGGAAGCTGTGGGTACTGCCAGAATCAGATATTTAGATGATAAAACTGCTAAAATAGAAAGGTTAGCTGTTTTATCGATAGTTAGAGGGCAGGGTATTGGTAAAAAAATTATGGAAAATGCCCTACAGGTGATAGCTAACCAAAATATTCCAGAAGTAGTGATTCATGCTCAAGAATATGTGAAAGACTTATACAAGAAACTCGATTTTGTAGAAGAAGGAGAAATATTTGAAGAAGCTAGTATTCTCCATGTTAAAATGAGAAAAAAGTTTACACAGCTAAATTAAAAATATATAGTAATTTTTTTCACGAATTGTTCGTACAAAAATGTATTTTTATGGGCAATTAACTCAAATATTTCATCAGGATTGACTCTAGCTGGACTATCCGAATTGGCTTAACAAGGTAATCATTAAGACTACCTGGTAACGTGGCAATTTCCTCCTCTAAAAGTTCGCTAAAGGTCATCATTATAATCGGTAAATGTTTCCGATAAGGCTCTTTTGTAAGGATATTTAGCAAATTCCCGATATGAACATTTTTTACTAACTGGAAATCAAAAAAAACTAAATCTGGTTGGAAGCTTTCTACCTGTTTCAAAAATTCGTTAGCATTATCTATCCATTTGACTTGGTAGCCAATTGTGTGGAGATAATCTTGCAACAGTGTTGCAGTGTTTTCCTCTTCTTCTACAAGCAAAATAGTTTTATTTGTGGGAATAACAGGAGAAGAGGAGAATAAGGAGGACGAGGTAAAATTTGCTTCCTCTTCTGTCTCATCTACCTCATCTATCTCATCTTCCTCATTTTCCAGACGCTCTGGATTTGGTAGAAACAGAGTGAACTGACTGCCCTTTCCTAAAGTTGATGTAAAGGTGACATCTCCACCATGTAAACGTGCTAATTTGCGTGTCAAGGCTAAACCCAAACCAGTGCCTTCATACTGCCGATTTAACCGACTGTCAAGTTGTTTAAACGGTTCAAATATAAATTGAAACTGGCTTGAATCTATACCAATGCCAGTATCTGAAACTGTAAACGTTATCCCTTGTGGTACTTTTTTGACTAGCAGCGATACTTCACCTGCTGGAGTGAATTTAATGGCATTGCTCAGCAGGTTGAGTAGCATTTGCTTGATGCGCCGTTCATCAGCAACGCAAATATCAGCTTCTCGGTCAATTTTATATGTGAGTTGCAATCCCTTTTCTGAGGCGCGATCGCGCACTGTCCAGATGGCATAATTACATATATCTGACACTAACAAAGATGATAATAACAGTTCTTCCTTACCTGCTTCTACTTTAGATAAGTCAAGGATATCGTTAATCACTGCCAGTAGATGTTCGCCACTACTATATATACAACTTACATATTCGTTCTGCTTTTCATTCAAAGAGCCAACTATTTCTTGTTGCAGTAACTGTGACAAACCCATAATCGCATTCAGAGGCGTCCGCAACTCATGGCTCATAGTTGCTAAAAATTCACTTTTTGCCCGACTGGCAGCTTCTGCTGCTTGAGAAGCACGTATTTTCAACTCTGTTTGCTTACGTTCAGTAATATCCTCAATCATCGCTAGAAAAAACTCAGGTTCACCATTGCTGCCTGGTATAACAGAAACAGAGATATGAGTCCAAACTAAGCTACCATTTTGATGCTGGCAGCGTCTTTCGATCTCAATCCGATGTCTTTCGACAAGCTGTTCCTGATGTTTGGAGGGTTGTAAACCTTCCCTCGAAGTTCTCTTTAAGTCCGTGCGAATTCCTGACATCAGTTGTTTGTAAAGTTTTAAATCTTCCCTTTCTATGGAAATGTAATCTGTAAAGCGCTTGCCGTATAACTCTTCTTGGCTGTATCCTAAAATTTCGCACAGTGCCAGATTAGTATCGACTATCTGCGCTTTCATATCTATAAGTCCAATGCCGATAGAGGAACGCTCAAAAATCGCCCGAAATTGTGCCTCACTCTGTCGCAGTGCTTCCTGTACAATGTTTCGCTCGCTCGCTTCCATAGCCAGCGTCACAAAATCTGTAATCGAACCAGCAAAAGTCTCTTCTTCTAAAGTCCATTGGCGAGCTTCGCCTATGTGTTCGTGACACACTACGCCTACCAAATGACCCTCTAGCCAAATTGGTGCATCTAGTATAGATGTGATGCCCAAAACTGAAAGATAAGACTCTGATAATTCTTGGGTTCTGATGTCGTTTCTGGCATCATCTACGGCAATGGTACGTTCCTCTTCTAAAGCCTGAAAATAAGCAGGAAAATTTGTTTTTAAAAGCGAGTTACCAAAGGTATGCTCCTTAGTCCTGACATCATATAAATCGATGCATTCAATTTTTGAACGTTCTTCATTATATAACCATACCCCAACTCGCTCTACTAACAGCGTCCGAGCAGCAGTTTCTGTGATTTCCCTCAACACCGCATTGAGATTACCTTGCTGAAATGTCTTGCTTCTTGCCAGTTGCACCAGCGTCTGGCTTTGTCTTCGCCGACTATTTTCTCTGATTCGTGAAGCCTCTTGGGCCTGGTTGTGCTCTGTAATATCTCTAGCTGACACCACCTGCATTACTTGCCCTCAAGAAGAAATAATTTGGACTTGCAGTTCTACGGAAAAAGTAGAACTATCTTTGTATAACTACAATTACTTGGTATGGTTTTTCATAACCGGAAAGTATAATTTTTCTAATCAAATTTTATGATTCTGGTTAATTAGTTATAAGCTAAATTTTGCTCATTACTTCTATTACTTCATACCAGTGGTTTTTGCCAGGGGATAATTAGCATTTCAAGTAATTTCACTATCAAGTAATTCTACTATCAAGTAGTATAAGTAGTATAGTATTTTTAATTTGGGACTGGGGAATATTAAAGACTCTTCCCAATACTCAATCCCCAGTTCAACTTCTAGCTTAGTACTGACTAGCAAAATACCCTTGATTCTCCTAGAGAAAGATACCTAATGACTCAAATTCTGCCAAACTTAAGGTAACGGCAGCTTTTGTGGAGGTGGAGCAGATGACAGATAGTGATGTGAGAATTGTTTCTCTAATTCCTGGTGGAACAGAGATTTTAGCGACACTAGGATTGGTTAATGCTATTGTAGGGCGATCGCACGAATGCGATTATCCTCCAGAAATCCTCAATCGTCCCATTTGTACCCAAGCACGTTTAAACAGTGATGCCTCCAGCAGCCAAATTCACGACGAAGTGAACAGTTTATTGCAATCTGCTCTTAGCATTTATGAAATTAAAACAGATGTTTTAGAGCAATTGCAGCCTACCCACATTCTCACTCAAGACCAGTGCGACGTTTGTGCTGTCAGCTTACACGATGTTGAAAAGGCAGTTGCTACACTCATTGACAGTAAACCTCAGATTATTTCTTTACAACCCAATATTCTCCAGGATGTTTGGGCTGACATTGAGCGAGTCGGCAATACCTTTGGCGTAGACTCGGTAAAAGTCTTAGGAAATTTAGAAGCTCGCGTCAAAATTTGTCAGCAAAAAATCCAAGGACTTTCTTTAGATGAAGTGCCTACTGTCGCCTGTATCGAGTGGACTGATCCTTTAATGGTCGCCGCTAATTGGATTCCTGAATTAGTTAACTTAGCAGGAGGACAGTCTCTATTTTGCGCTACAGGTCAGCCTTCTCCGATCTTGCCGTGGGAAACACTATTAACAACTAATCCCGATGTAATTGTTTTTATGCCTTGTGGCTTTGATTTAAATCGTACTCGCCAAGAAGCCAATTTATTAACTCAACGTCCAGAGTGGGAAAAACTACACGCTACCGAAGCTGGTAGAGTCTACATTACTGATGGCAATTCTTACTTCAATCGTCCAGGACCGCGACTGGTAGATTCTCTAGAAATTTTGGCAGAGATTTTGCATCCAGAAATTTTTCAATACGGCTACAAAGGAACTGGTTGGGAACCTTTGTAAAGAAGAATTCACAACTCAGGA
This sequence comes from Nostoc sp. 'Lobaria pulmonaria (5183) cyanobiont', assembly GCF_002949795.1. NCBI lineage: Bacteria > Bacillati > Cyanobacteriota > Cyanophyceae > Nostocales > Nostocaceae > Nostoc > Nostoc sp. 'Lobaria pulmonaria (5183) cyanobiont'. The sequence continues at coordinate 4,543,166 of NZ_CP026692.1, forward strand.
GTCAGAATTCAGTATGAATTCAAGTCCGGCTGAGTGAGATTGGTTCAAAACCTTGGCGCGTTCCAATCGCCCACGAACAATAATTCTGATTTCTGGATTCTGAATTCTTCTCTAAGGTGTTTGTTCAGAATCTACCGATGGTTCATTGTTAAATAACAGCAGGCGTGCAGCAAGAATGGCAAATCCGACAGCCGCGATCGCTTTTAAAACACGTGTAGGTAATAATTCGGCTACTGCACCCCCTGCTAACGATCCCAACAGGCTTGTCAACAGCAATGCGCCTGCTGCACCAAAAAATACTGCACGTGGAGAATTAGAACGTCCTGAAAGTGCGATCGCCGCTAGCTGACTTTTGTCACCCAATTCTGATAAAAAAACCGTAATAAAGCTCAGTCCTAAAAGATGCCAATCCATATTATTTAGGGGGGAGATTAATGACCAATAACTAATGACTAATGACCAATAAATACATCCCAAAATAGCATTAGAGAAATTACCAACAGCATTACGCCGGCTGATTTTTCTACAGTTTTTGGGCTGAGTCGATTGGCTATCCAACTACCTAAAAGCACACCTAATAAGCTGGTAGTTATTAGCGCCGCCGCAGATCCAATAAATACCACCCACGGCGAATGAGATTGTGCGCTCATTAACAGAGTGGATAGCTGAGTTTTATCTCCAATTTCTGCTAGAAAAATAGTTACAAAAGTCGTACCAAAAATTACTAACGCTGATTGCTGCTTTTGAGGACTATCGGCAATTACAGGCTGAACTGACGAAGCGATCGCGGGAGTTAAGTTAAAATCATTGCTGTCTTCCAGTTCTAGCTCGATCTCAGTCTGAGATATGCCAGAAATCTCCAAAGGTACAGAGTCAAGTTTCACAGGTAGTAGTTTTGGTTGCAAGGGTCTTTTCATATTTCTATCATTTTCTCAGATTTTTGTCATAAATTGCAACCCACACAAAAAAGGAGGTTGGGTGTCAAAGGCCAACAGCTTTGTCGAAGCGTAGTATTTCTAAACTGCGATCGCCATAAACTCCTTCTATTTGCTGGCGACAGCAGTCAATAGCAAAATCGTTGACTTCTTCTGGTTCAACCCCATACATATCTTGAAACACTTCTGATTCCACACGGCAGAAGCGCGGACGATTGGGGTAGATGCGACATTCTCGCGTGGTGTGGTCGAAATTAACGCACCATCCCCCTTCGCCTACCATGCTGAGGTAGAGTTCTAGTTCTGGTGGAGAGAGATACTCTTCCAAGTCTGGACGCTCTGCTGGATCGAGATTACAGCACGCTCCACATTGCTTTACACATTGCCAAGTTGACATTTTGAATTAGGGATTAGGGATCAGGGAGCAGGGAGTGGGGAGTGGGGAGTGGGGAGTGGGGAGCCGAACGCGAGAAGGGAGCAGGGGGACAATTCCTCTCGTCTGCACCCTTCGCCCTACCCCTGTGCCTCTTCTGCCCAATTCCCCTATTTTACGTTTTTATGTCTTTTCTTATAATTTTGTTAAGTAAATTAAATCTAACAGGCCATAGCCAGATATGATCGATTTCGGGTTGTTCTAATTAAGTTATTGAATTTTTTAAGACTATTGGGAGGAGAAAAGGAAAAATGTTTGACTCTTTGTTTAACGCTTTTACCAGTATCAATTGGGAAGTTATTTTCCAATTGCTGTCCGTGGCACTAATTGTAATTGCTGGGCCAGTGGTAATCTTTTTGCTGGCATTTCGCAACGGCAACCTATAAGAGTGCTGAGTGCTGACTAAGGAATTAACAGTTAAGAGTTAGGAGTGAGAAGTGAATTAAGAATTCATAACTCATAACTCATAACTCAGCACTCAGTACTGATAACGCCTGAAGGGCAGCTTGGATAATATTGTCATACTGTGGTTGAGAAATATCAACTTCTTTAGCGTTTTGACGATTAGTGCCCAACAAACCAATTATATGTCCTGGCTGCATGGCTAATACTTTGCCTTCAGAATTTCTAATTCTTAATTCTGCTTTAATACCATTTTTATAGAAACCACAAGTATATTGTCGCTGGTTGTACTCAAAGGTGGTGCTTGACTGGATAGGTGGCGAACCAAAAAATTGTTGAAGCTGAATTGGCAGTCTAACACCGATTAACTCTAGCTCGATGCTGGTGTTACCGTTAAAGTAATTTTCTCGCAGTTTGTAAGCGATATCCACTCGCGATGGTAAACGGAAATAGTCGCCCCAACGCCAGGCGATCGCTTTAATTCTATACTCCTGATTATCAATAGTTTGGGCAACTGTCAGTTTAATGTGACCCTTACCAACGATTTTTTGCTCAACCACTTGGACATTAGATGTCCAGAAAACTGGATCGGGGTTGTCCATACCGCAGGGGTGTAGAGCATTAAGCTGTTGATAAAGCTGCTGATTGAGATGATTGAGGTTGATTTCGGCATCAATTTTGAGCAGAGGTTTGAGATGTTGGGGTTTAAGACACTGGTTAGCAAATTCAATCAAACGCGATCGCAACACCTGTAAATTTTGTGCTGGTAAAGAGAATCCTCCGGCTGCTTTGTGTCCGCCAAATTTGCCTAGTAAATCGTGACAATATTCCAAAGCTTCAAATACATGAAATTCTGGAATTGAGCGTGCTGAACCGCGTATGTGTTGTTCATCCTCATAAGTTCCTATGAACACGGGAACACCGTAGCGTTCTACCAAGCGGGAGGCGACGATACCAATAACGCCGTGATGCCAATTGGGTTGCACAACAATTAATACACGGTCTTGTTGTAGAGATGCAACAAATTGTGTCTCTACATAAGCGATCGCTTCTTGTTCTATTTGCTCACACATTAGCTGGCGAGAGGCGTTGATTTGTTCACACTGCATTGCTCTTTCCAGCGCCAACCCCATATCATCTGTAGTCAGCAATTCAATGACAGTCTGGGGATTACCAATCCGACCAATAGCATTAATTCGCGGCCCCAAGCGAAACCCAATATCTTCAGGCTTGAGCGATTTGGGATTTGAGGAGTTAGGAATATTGAATTTTTTCTCCCCTGCTTCCCCTGCTTCCCTTGCTCCCTCTCCCCTCACCTGCACCCCAGCTACCTGAATTAAGGCCTGCACCCCAGCTAAATGGGATTTGGGTAAATGCTGTAAACCACGTTTCACCCAGCGGCGATTTACGCCAGTTAAGGGGGCTAAATCTGCGATCGTTCCCAATGTAAAAAGTGCTAGCATCGGCTGGATCAAGCCCTTAGTCTCCCCTAGTTGTTGTGCTAGAGACACTGCCAAAATATAGGCAACACCAACACCTGCAACACCCCGATAGGGTGACGATTCGGCTATTAGCTTAGGGTTGAGGATAGCGTTAGCTGGCGGTAATTTTTGGGGGATATCGTGGTGATCGGTGATAATAACTGCAAGACCAAGTTCTCTAGCTCTCGCAACTGGTTCAAACGCAGAGATACCATTATCTACAGTGAGAATTAATCCCACACCTTCGCTGTGAAATTCTTCAACTATGCGTTTATTAATACCATAACCTTCGTGCATCCGGCTGGGAATAGCATAATCTACTTGTGCGCCTAAAGTGCGGAGACTACGCAAAAGTAGAGCAGTGCTGGTCATTCCATCAGCATCGTAATCACCACAAATAGCAATTTTTGTTTGAGAAGCGATCGCATTTTGCAACAACTCCAAACTAATCGCCAAATCTGGGAAATCTTCTAACGGCGAAGGCAAAACTAAAGACTCTGGCTCTAAAAATGCTTGTACCTGTTCTGGTGTTTCCATACCCCGATTAATCAGCAACTGACTGATAATAGGCGAAATATTTGTCAAAACCGCCAGCTTTTGGGCAAATTCTGGTTTCTGCGGATAAATTTGCCAGCGCTGATCAGGTAAGCGCCTGCTAGGTTTTGATAGTTCAGATACAGGTCGGTCTAGCACAGTATAAAGTTAGGAGTTATTAGTTAGGAGTTTTGAATTTAAAGTTATTTCTTAACTCACAACTAATAACATTAATTTGCTGTCTAAAACACGTTTATCCTACCATCATCCATAATATATAACGAGCGATCGCCTGGAGAGTGCAAAGTCGGACGGAGTTCCAGCCGCAATGTGCCAAAGTTAGGTTTGGAGACAATTGCTTGTAGTGATAAACCTGTTTCGCTCCAAAATATCAAAGATGTATTTGGCTCCGTACCCTCTATTTGTTCTAGATTTAATTTCTGCCCTGGACTCAAGGATATTGCATCAGTCCCGGAGGGTTTTTGGATTTTGATCAGGTTAGGTGTGCTATTTACAACTTCAACTCTGATGTGTTGCCCAGGCGTAAACTGAATTGGGTGCGACCCACACTTAGAGGCACAAGTTCGAGCTAAGGTAGTACTGGGATTATTGATTGATGCAACTAGAACGGTAGCTGTAACTAAAGCAAATGACAGAGGCTTAAACATAATACACAGTATAAGTACTAAACTGAAATATTACTTTAGTTTCGGAATGTCAAGCCTCAGTATATTTTCCAGAATTACTTTGCTAATTCCCACTTTTTAAATTACTAATTACTAATTATTTTTTATAAACATCTCCTCTCGCACCAATAGCGTAAATTTCGATGTCTTTGGAATCAATATCGACTGTAAAAATAATTCTGTTTTTACCTATACGTAGTCTGTAAAATCCCTCCCAATCACCTTTGATCTTTTTGATATCTAGTTCTGTAAATGGAATAATGCCTTGGTCTTCGACAGCAATAACAATTTGTTTAATTTGCTCCCGAATATTTTCAACATCTTCAGGATTGGCTTTTTCTAAAAATTTAATCGCTTTTTTGCGAAATTTTATTGCCATATTTTACCCAATCGGTCAGATCAATTACTTCATCCTCAGCATCATCTGAAGGTACACCAAATTCGGCTTCAAGTTCACGTTGCTCATCATCATTTATGTAAGGAATAAGAATTTGGCAAAGGCGAAGTCTTTCTTCTTGCAGAACTTCACGCATAGTTTCTTTAATCAATGCTTTTAATTCTTGAATTTCCACTGTATACCTTTTATTCATGGTTAGATGTATATATTACCTAGTCTCAGCTTGTACTGCGGGGAAAGGTTAAAGAGCAAACGAATAATAGTTGCTCACAACTGAACTTGGCTTTTACCTTTCCCCTTATGCTGTGATGCCTCTTTAACCAAAGCGTCCACTGATGTAATCTTCAGCTTCTTTAGTTTGAGGAGAACTGAACATTTGGGCTGTAGGGTTAAACTCAACTAATTTGCCACGACGTTTGCCATGCTCGTCAATTTCTGTATTGAAGAAAGCCGTGAAATCTGCCACTCTAGAAGCTTGCTGCATATTGTGTGTCACCATGATGATGGTGTATTGCTCCTTAAGTTCTAAGCAGAGTTCTTCAACTTGGCGGCTAGAAATTGGGTCGAGAGCAGAACATGGTTCATCCATTAATAATACATCTGGCTTCATGGCGATCGCACGAGCAATGCAAAGCCGTTGCTGTTGTCCGCCAGATAATGCAGTTCCCTTTTCTTTGAGTTTGTCTTTGACTTCATCCCAGATAGCAGCGCGTCTGAGGGAATCTTCCACCAATTCATCGATGTTACCTTTATAACCGTTAGCACGCGGTCCAAAGGAAATATTTTCGTATATTGACTTGGGGAAAGGATTCGGTCTTTGAAAAACCATTCCGACTTGGCGGCGTAATTTTACAGAATTGATCTTCGGATCGTAAATATTGCGATCGCGATAATTCAGTCTACCCTCAACCTTAGCTCCAGGGATTAAATCATTCATCCGATTGAAGCAACGCAGTAAAGTACTTTTACCACATCCTGAAGGTCCAATAAAAGCAATAATTTGTTTATTCGGAATCTTTAAATAGACATCTAAAAGTGCCAGAAATCCCCCATAAAACACTTTCACACCTTCAACATTGAAGACACTCTTTTCTTGATCGATTGTGGCACTATCTGATTGACTTCTACTATTGCTATAAGTCATTTGGCTGTTCTCCTAATATTTGTAAATCTATCCAATTAGATATTTAATTACCTAACGTATTGAGAAGCGTTGCCTAATATAAATCGCTACACCATTTAAAAGTAAAATCAAGACTAACAACGCAATAATTGTGGCTGCTGCTGCACTAGCAAAACCTGGTTCAGGACGAGTTATGTAACTGTAAATTTGAATGGGCAATGCCATAAATCTCTGAAACAAACCAGGGTTAAAGGTGAGAAAACCCACAGCACCTACAACAATTAGAGAGGCTGCATCACCAATAGCGCGCGATACAGAGATAATCACCCCCGTCAAAATACCAGGAACAGCATAGGGTATGACATGATTGCTGATAGTTCGCCATTTTGTGACACCTAATCCGTAAGAAGCATTTCTCAGGGAATCTGGGACAGCGCGAATTGCTTCTCTAGCTGTCACAATAATTACTGGTAAAGACAATAAAGATAAAGTCAATGCCCCAGAAATCAAAGCGGGGCCAAACCCAAGCAAATAATTGAAAACCCCTAAACCCAGCAATCCATAGACAATAGAAGGCACACCTGCAAGATTACTGATATTAATCTCAATAATCGCTGTCCACCAAGCTTTAGGTGCATACTCTTCTAGATATAAAGCTGCTCCGACACCAATTGGTACAGTCACTAAAATCACAACAGATCCTAAAAGAACACTGCTGATAATTGCAGGACGAATACCACCTTGGTCAGGAAAACGAGAAGGAGTTTCCGTGAGAAAGCCGGGTGATAAAAATCTGCCTAATCCGTCTCTAAAAATATCAAAAAGTAGCAAGGCTAGGATAAATAAACCAATCAGCAATCCTAACAAAAAAAGTACTTCAAATACTTTTCCTAATGTTTCCCTACTCTCAACATTATCGGTAAATTCTGCCGCAGAATCTAGAGAATCATCTTGTTGATAACTTGTAGCCATATATATGTATGTTAGTCGTATTTTTCTTTAAAGCGATTAGCAATCCAGTAACTAACAATATTCAAAGCAAGGGTAAGTAAAAATAGAACAGCGCCTACAGCATATAATGTCTTGAAATTAAGACTACCACGCGGACTATCTCCACCAGAAATCTGTGCCATGTAAGCTGTCATTGTTTCTATCGATTCCGCAAAATTAACAGTTAGTCTTGGTTGTTGTCCGGCGGCGATGAGGACAGTCATTGTTTCACCTACAGCGCGAGAGATTCCCAAAATAATCGAGGCGATGATTCCAGAAAGTGCGGCTGGGAGAACTACTTTAAAAATGGTTTCCAGTTTAGTGATACCTAAAGCATAAGCTCCTTCTCGCAAAGAACGGGGAACTGCTCGGATAGCATCTAAGCTGATAGAACCAACAGTAGGAGTAATCATTACGCCCATCATTAACCCCGCACTCAAAGCGTTGAATATTTCCAGAGGGATAAAATTCCGCAGCAATGGTGTAAGGAATAATAGCGCAAAGTAACCATATACTACAGTAGGTATTCCCGCTAAAAGTTCGACTGCTGGACGTAAAATTGCTGCTACTTGGAAAAGGCTATCCTTAAATCGGCTACGAAAGCTCATAAATTATCAATTGAGATAAAGTGAGTGCGAATTGCTTATGCTTGGCTATCTACAAGTAGAGAATGCTGCATGAGAAAATAAATATCATGCTTTCTTCGCAGCTTGCACTTTGTCAAATATTGCCCCATCTCCAAAAAACTTTTTCTGGATAATATCCCATCCACCTAAATCTTGAGATGTGAATAAAGTTTTAATTGGCGGATGTTGTGATGCTACTTCTTGAGTAACGCTAGGGTTAACAGGACGATATTGTAATTTTGCAAATTCCCGTTGAGCTTCTGTTGAGTAAAGGAAATCAACAAATGCTTGTGCAACTTCCCTTGTACCGTGCTTATCAATGTTTTTATCAACTACGGCTACAGGATTATCAATGGAAATATTGACTTGGGGTACAACATAAGGTAGTTTAGTCCCATTTTTTCCTGCTAAAATTACCTCATTCTCGTAGTTGATTAAGACATCACCCTGACCTTTTTGGAAAAATAAATCGCTAGCTTCACGAGCATCTTTCGTCAGAATAGGGGTGTTTTTATAAACTTTGGTGACATAATCTAATGCTGTGGCTTCGTCACCTCCCGTTAGACTTACTGATCCCCAAAAAGCCAAGAATTCCCAGATAGCAATACCAGAAGTTTTTGGGTTAGCCGCAATCAATGTCACGCCATCTTTTGCCAAGTCTGCCCAAGTATTGATGCCTTTGGGATTGCCTTCGCGGGTGACGATCGCAGCAACCGATCTGCTAACAATACCACTTCTCGGTGATTTTATTTCCCAACCTGTTTTAATTAAACCTGCTTGTTGAATTTTGTTGACATCCAGGGGAAGTGCCAAATGTACTATATCTGCTTCTTGCGAACCGGCAATGACAGCAGCCGCTTGAGCGCCAGAACCTCCATAACTTTGCTCAAATGTGACGTTTTGGTTGTGTTCTTGCTTCCACTTTTGGACAAATTTGGGAATTATCTGGTCATGAGCCGCTTTGGTGACAGAGAAAGATACGAGTTTTAACTTAACATCATTTTTGCTAGCTGAACTGCTTCCAGAACAGGAGGCAACTGCTAGACTAAAAAAAATACTTATTAGAAACAGACTTACAAAGCTTTTTACAGTGCGTCCATTCAACCAACTTATAATTGCGTGTTGATACGAGAGTTGTATATTCTGCAAAGCTTTCATAACATAAGCCTGCATCCCCTCACTTAGAAATTTGCTTAATTGTGTCGGTTGTTGCGACTTGCTCATCAGAATCACCCCTAAATCTACGGTATTTCTAGATGGATACCGTAATTATGAGAATTATAGGGTATATAGAATGATATTTATCATTTGACTTCAATTTTTTTACTCAGTGAGCAATTTCTGCTCAATAGTAGCAAATAAATCTAATTTAGCAAGGCATTTCACAAAACGTTTCTTTTGCTAGAAAGCGAAAACATCCGATTGCATTGATACATAATATTGGCTAAATAATATGTGATGAGGAATACAAAACAGTAGTATAAACTAGACTTTTTTTTAGCCAATAAAGCTCTTTTTAAAACACAGTAGCCGCACTACAGCAGGTATCATATTTAGCCATCGCACTCACTACTGAATCAAGGTATGCTGAGATTTAATAATGCCATTGCCAATGTTGCAATAATATATAATCAGCCGATCACTCATTACGACTATCTCTTATCTGTATATAATGTCTAACTCTTAAAAGCATCAATACTTATAAGAATTCCCTAAATTCTTCACGAGTTATTTGGCAATCGCGTAGTATTTGTGCTAGCAAACCACGACCAATTGTTTCACCTGAATGTACAGGAACTACTGTCCTGCGCCCATCTGTATCATAATATGATGACTGCCACGAACTCTAGCCACTTCAAAACTGACTTTGCTAAGGGCTGCAATAACTTCGCGTCCTGTGACGCTTGGGAATTGACTCATATCTCAACTGCAACTCGCTGAATACCAACAAAGTCTAGTGAATCCTGCTGTTCTTCGTCAAATTCTAAACAAAGTTCAATCGCTTCTCTAATACGCTCCATTAACTCATCTAAAGTTTGGGCTTGCGTATGACAACCAGGAAGATTTGGAACGGAAGCAACAAAGTAGCCATCTGCATCTCGTTCGATAATTACATTAAATTCTCGCTTCATCATTCTTATTTTCTGACTTTATACTATATTAATTATTCTCTCATTATTAAAAGAGCGATCGCCCCTTCAGTGATAAAATATAATCAGGCCATAAGTTAAGATTTAAGCACTCACTAACTGAGTCAGGCGTTTCAGTATACGTAGTACGTCGTACAACTCATTTCCAGGATTTCGCATCAACAAACCCTTTGATAAAGCATAACGCGGTGGATTTCTTTTCACTAATTTGACGAAAATAAACTCGCTTCCCGTGGCAATCATACCAAAACTAGGTTTATCGGTATATGGATTCCCTAACATATAAGCAAGAATTTGTGCGAGTCCTTGTTCCACTGAAAACGAAGCTCTTTTAGACTCAATAATCATCACCCAGAATTGCTCTTTTAAAACTAAGGTATCTATTCTACCTTTGATAATTACATCTTCATCTGGTACAGCAATATCTATAGATTCTTCTGATTTTACATAAAACGGAGCTAGATAAAAATCCCCAATAAAAAGCAATGGATCTATAAATGCCATTCTGACTACATCTTCTAGTAAAGGTGGGTAATTAAGAAGATTAAAATAACCCGTTTTTACCTTGTCTAAAAGTTGTTTATCTAAATCACTAATTTCTGGTAAATCTTCTTGCCATTCACGGAAGAATGAGCCATCTAAAACTAACTCAATACCAAAGTTATCGATTAAATAGCGTAAGTCGATGACCTTTGCTTGGATTGTTTGCGTCATAACTTTTGGGGACTGGAGTACAGTAAATTAATTGGCTTTATCCTACTCATTAGTTGCTGTTTCTAGCCAAACTTCCACTTCATCTGCTAGCAACTTTTGGGCTGCATCCATCATTGAGGTTGCAATATCTTTAAGGTCTTCGCGATTATTCAAGTAAGTTTTTAACGCTTCCATTGGGTCGATGCTACTACTTGCACTCAATTCAGGAATTCGGGGTCTGGCTAATTGACTCAGTAATTCTGCTTGAATGGTGTAGGTATGAGCGGGACTTAAAGCAGTATGTAAAGAGGAACTGTCAATTAAATCCATCTGTTCGGAGCGGAGTTTATAAATTAGCCGCACTACAGCATCTTGAATATTATATTTAGCGATCGCTTTCATTAACACCGCTTGCGGATCATCTGCTTTTGAGACATCCACTTCAATGGTGCGGAAAGTCCGAACTGTCAAAGGACAAAATTCCCATTCAGCCCTCCCCCGCTCTAGTTCCAGCATTACATAGCCTTTGTCTTCTTTTTCTTCACTAAAATCTACTCGCTCAATACTTCCTGGATAAATTACTGGCGGGTTGTTGGATTTATTCAGATTTTGGTGGCGGTGGACGTGTCCCAACGCTACATAATCAAAACAAGGTCGCGTCAGCAAAGATAGGGGTAGAGTAAAGCCTTTACCTACTGCCAAAAAGCGTTCTGCGCCCAAGGTAGCATTGTCAGCCATCAAGTGAGCCAAAAGGATAGTAGGCACATCGGGGTCAAGGCGGCGAATTTCCCCTTCTATAACAACTCGCAGACGTTCCGTTAATAGTTGGTTGACTTCCGCCAAAGACAAACCTTCAGTCTCTTGACGAGTCATCAAAGTTGAACGAGTCAGCCAAGGCAGGGTAATTACTTGCACTTTGCCATTGCGGGTTTGGATGCAGTGCGTAGTTAATGCATCACCGACAACAAACCCTGGCACTCCTAAAGTGCGGTAAATATTTAAACTCGCCCCTCCCTGTCCTTGGGAATGTTGGTCGTGGTTGCCTACCAACAGCACTGTTGGAATATTGGCATCCATGAGACGGCGAAACTGGCTAGCAAAAGCTTGTTGTACATAAGGCGGTGGTGTCGCATCTGGGAAAGCATCGCCACCAAATATCACCATATCAACAGTATCTGTCAGCGCTCGGTCAATACATATAGACAAGGTATTGACAAAATCCTCCAATCGTGTATTTAATCCAGTCGCGGGATTAATTCGTCCGTGGGAGAAGCCGCTTCCCATGTGGATGTCGGAGAGATGGAGGATTTTAATCATATTTGTCCTTTCTTCTTAGTCATTTGTCCTTTGTCTAATATTAATGACTAATGACAAATGACCAATGACTAATAACTAAATATGAATTCCACATTCTGTTTTTTCACTTCCCCGCCAGCGTCCGGCGCGTTCGTCTTCGCCTTCACCTACTTTGGTGGTAATGGGTTGGTCGCCTATGCTGGGATAACCTTGGTCGTGGAGGGGGTTGTAGATGACTCCGTGTTCAGCCACGTAAACCCAGCTGTCTTGGCGTGTCCAGGTAGCTATGGGATTTACTTTCAGCCGACCTTTACCGTCTAATTCAAATATGGGCATATTCGCACGGGTTACTGCTTGATCCCGGCGGCGTCCGGTAATCCAAGCAACGCTGTTGAGTTCGTCTAAACCCCGTAATAATGGTTCAATTTTTGTAATGTGGTGGAATTGGGCAATATCCTTGTCCCAAAGTTTGTCGCCGTATTTGGCTTCAAAGGCTTCGCGGGTATCTACATCTGGAGTTTTGAAAGTTTGCAAATCCAGGTTGTAGATTTGTATGGCTTTGGCTACTAATTCTAGGCTTTCAGGGAAGTGGTGCAAGGTATCCAGAAAGATCACAGGAACGGGATGCTTCAGTTCACTGTAAAGAATATGAGTAATTATCATGTCATCTACGTTAAAGGCACTTGTTTGCACCAGTTCCGTTGGGATATTCTCTATAGACCATGCCAGTATTTCTTTGGGAGTGGCAGTTTCAAATTGCTCATTTAATTTTTCTAAGTCAAAAGCGATCGCTTGGTTTCTAGATGCTGTGGAGACTGTCATGATAATTTTCTGTTCAAATATTTTTACCTTGATTAAGATCGATCTTACTCCATTAAGACGCCTATTCCGCTCGGATATAAGGTAATTATTATGTGCGGAAATTACTACATTTTGAGCATGGGGAATGAGACAATAAAAATAACCATTTTTACTACGCGGCATAAATTATACAACAATTTAAATAAGAGTATTTATTAATAAACTTTACGGTAATTTAAGTTTTACACGACTTTTATAGATATTTATACTGATTTTGATATGGTTAAGGAACTATTAATAAAAGGGATTTTACTTAAATGAACAATGCAAAATTCAGCAATCCATTAGGACAATCTATAATTATGGGCGCTTTAATGATGTTAACCAGCGTTGGAATTATTACAATAATGAACTTTTTCTAAGATTAAGATTTCTCATTTTAGCAATAAGACTTCACATAGTCCCGCTCAAAACTGAGTGGGACTTTTACTTTTTTCATCCAGATTAATCCGTGTGTATTAATTTTCCGCTGTGACTTTCGGCAGAGAATAATTCTGAAGCCGTGTTATTACGTAGTTTTGCAGTCAGAGAATTTAGAATAGGGATGCGATCGCTATTTCTTTTACCCTAGTACAGCACGGCGTAAATAAGCAGACGATTGAAAAGCTCTAAAGAGCTTATTCTATAAAACTTTTGACTTTTGACTTTTGATTTTTGACTTCCGCATTGCGGTACTAGTGCCCGACTGGCGCTTTCGCTCCTGCACCGCCTTTACCCAGAAATAGCAACAGAGGTAATGAGCAAAGGAACCCTATCCCTACCACTCGAAAGCAGTCTGCGTAAGACAAAACCGCAGCTTGAATATCTACTGTTTGACTTAATAAAGCTAGTGCTTGTTGTTGAGCCGTTGTCGCATCCATGCCTTGGCTTTGAAGTGCCCCATTGAGGAAGTCAAGGCGCTGACTGGTTTCTGGGTCATAAGGACTAAGTTTTGCTACGAGGATAGCTCGATGAAAAGCTTCTCGTCGGTCAAGCAAAGTGGTGAGTAGAGCAATGCCGATGCTACCACCCAGTTGTCGGGTGAGGTTGTAGAAACCAGAGCCGGCAGAAATATCCTGTTTGGGTAGCGGGCCTAAAACTGCCAAACTCAAAGGGAGAAACATCAACACGGTAACAGCCCCACGCCATACCAATGGCCAAAATAAATCATCTATGCCAGTTTGTGGGGTAATTGCTGCTAGTTGAAACATGACTCCAGACAATCCGACAGCGCCGATTGCAATTAAAAATCGGGCATCAATTTTACTAGACAGTTTGCCTAATAAAACCATAACGATCGCAGACGCTAAAGCACCGGGCGCTAACAATAGTCCTGTCTGCGTTGCCGTAAAGTGCAGCACACTCTGAGCAAATATCGGCACAGCAAAGAGTGTGCCATAAAGCCCCATACCCACCACTGCTGAGAGAACGCTTCCCGCAGCTAAAGAACGGTGACGCAAAACTCTCAAATCCACAGCAGGGTGATCTGTTTTCAGTTCTCGCCAAATAAACAACCCCAAACCGATAATACTAGCGATCGCTAACGTGGTGATGAAACCAGAGGAAAACCAGTCGTCTTGCTCTCCCTCCTCTAACAAAGTTTGCATACAGCCAATAGCAATAACCAAAAACCCGATCCCGAACCAATCGACCGTTTGGCTTTTTGTCTTGCTTTTATCTTTGTCTTTGGGCAAAAACATGAAAGACATCGTCACTGCAACGATTCCGAAGGGAATATTAACAAAGAAAATCCACCGCCAGCCTAAACCATCTACCAAAAATCCTCCCAAAGTTGGGCCGATGGCTGGGCCAGCAATTACACCTACCCCGAAAACTGCCTGTGCTAAACCTTGTTCAGCAGGTGGAAAAGTCTCGAACAAAATCGCTTGGGCTTTCGCTAGCAACCCACCACCACATAAACCTTGAAGAATTCGAGAAAAAACTAGCATCGGCAGATTAAATGCCAAACCGCATAAAACCGAGGCCAGGGTAAAGCCAATCAACGAGAAGATAAAGTAGGTTTTGCGTCCAAAGTAATCTCCTAGCCATGCAGATAGGGGAATTAAGACGACATTTGCGATCCCATATCCAGTTACCACCCAACCTACTTCACTAACAGTTGCACCCAAACTAGCCTGTATATCTGTCAGGGCAACGTTAACAATACTAGTATCAATTACTTCTAGTATCGCACCAAGAGAAGCCGTAAAAGCGATCGCCCACTTCAATGGACCGTGGACATAACCAAATTCGTCAAAACTAGAACCTTTAATGTTGGTAGCCATTATTTAGCACAAATAATATTTGAGAGATGTCAAACAATGTCAAGGCTTTGCTACGCTTACGCCAAAGCTAAAATTAAGTATTGTATATATACGCTACCGTAGCGTATCATATAAAAATGGTCAAGAGAGTTTTTCCGCAAATGTGGCAGAAATACCTATGCTAAAGATGGATGGTCATTGTTGCTGTTTTAGTGCATAAGAATTGGGTTATAAGGCTTATTTGTTTCTCAGATGGAGCAAATGGCCAAGAAGATATTGCTTGGGGATGATATTTTTATGAGTAAGCAAATCAACATCACTTCTGGACGCCCACGCAGCATCCATGCCGACCAAGCGATTTTGCAAGCGACCTTAGACTTGCTTGCAGAGGTAGGATATGAAAGCATGAGTATAGAAGCGATCGCTTCTCGTGCTGGAGTTGGTAAAACGACCATCTATCGGCGTTACACTTCCAAAGAAGAACTAGTTGCAGACGCGATAGAAAGTCTCAGAGATGATTTAGCGATCCCCGATACTAGCAGCTTTTGGGGAGACATGGATCTTTTGATTAATAATGCCGCTAAAAAAATAGATAGCCCCCTTGGTCGTCAGACACTTGCGCTAATAATTAGTACAGCATCTAGCAATCCTCAGTTTGCACAGGTTTACTGGACAAAATATACAAAACTCCGACGTGAAGCCTTTTCTAAAGTACTTGAGCGAGCCAAGTTTAGAGGTGAAATACACAAGGATGCAGACGTAGACTTAATTATCGACCTGGTGAGCGGGTCATTATATTATGCACTGATCTTCAAACCCACAACTGAGCCAGTAGAAGCGTATATGCGCCGCACAATGAATCTTCTGCTTAAAGGTATTGGACATGGCAAATAGGGTATGGGACATCATGCCATGTCCAATTTGTTGCAAAAATAACTTTTCATGAACGGTTGTAAATGAGATGATGGATTAATTAGAGAAAAAGGTGAACAATTGTTATTTTTCTCCTTCCGCTTCTGGTTGCAGAATAGCACTACAGTACTGAATGAGGGTTGTCAAGCGATCGCTAATCGTCTGAAGTCTCGTTTGTACAGTAGATGCTTGCCGCGCTCCTTGCAAAAACATCACATCTATTGCCAACAAGCGCAATTGCTTGCTCATTTCAGTTTGATAAGACTGCACTCGCCAGTTTTCATCAGCCAAAGGCACAATCTGTTGCCCGAAAAATTGCTGCAACGTGGCTACACGCTGCCGCAGTTCTGGCGCAGCGATTTGGGTAGTTGTGGCATCGGAGCGTAATTGCTCTAACAAAGTTACGAATGCCAGATATTTCTCACAGTTTAAAGACATCCAGTGCTAGTTAAGATAGTATTAATGTCAAGTTATTTTTCTTCTACAATAAACTTTCTTAAAGACTTATCAGCACTAAAAGCCTCAAATCGTGATTTGGGGCTTTGTTTGCCATCAATGGATTTTCTTTCTTTAACGATCCTTGAAACTCAAACTGGATGACTAACCAGACGCTCCTGCGTCGCTAACACTGCGCTATTGCAATTGGAGAATCATCCTTACACTGCTTTTTCCACCCGTCTTAGGGCAACAGTATCTTTTCAGGGCGATGCTGCTAGTTTTATTTATCATTCACTTATCTACCGATCCTTTCTAAACCCAATTGTATGAGCAGTATAGCGATAAATTCATCAGTTGACCTTGCCATTCCCGAATGGTTAAAAAAATGTTTGAAGGAGTCATCGACAAGTAGCGGCGCAGGGGAAGATGACAAAAAGCATAATGATGCCGTCTTAATTGGTCGGGCATTTGAATTTGCTTACCAACTGCATGAAGGACAATACCGCAAATCGGGAGAACCATACATTGCTCATCCCATTGCTGTGGCTGAATTGCTGCGTGACTTGGGAGGCAGTGCTGCTATGATAGCAGCTGGATTTCTCCATGATGTCGTTGAAGATACAGAAGTTACAAGTCAAGACATAGAAGAACGCTTTGGCGCAGAAGTGCGACAATTGGTCGAAGGTGTCACCAAGCTTTCTAAAATCAATTTCACCAGCAAAACCGAAAGCCAAGCCGAAAACTTCCGGCGGATGTTTTTGGCAATGGCGCAAGATATTCGGGTAATTGTGGTGAAATTGGCAGATCGTTTGCATAATATGCGAACTTTACAATATATGTCAGAGGCCAGCCGCCGCCGCAGTGCCCAGGAAACGCGAGATATATTCGCACCCTTAGCCAATCGCTTGGGGATTTGGCGAATTAAATGGGAACTGGAAGATTTGGCTTTTAAGTATTTGGAACCGGAAGCTTACCGCCAAATGCAAGAGCATGTTTCTGAAAAACGGACGGCGCGAGAAGAGAAATTGGCTAGAGCTACGAACATGTTGGAAGAGCGTTTGCAGCAAGCCGGAATCCACTTTCAGGAGATCAGCGGTCGCCCCAAGCACCTTTATAGCATTTACCAAAAAATGCACCGCCAGCAAAAGGAATTTCATGAAATTTACGATTTAGCGGCGCTGCGGATTATTGTTCAAACCAATCAGGATTGCTATCGGGCGTTGGCGGTGGTTCATGATGCTTTTCGCCCAATTCCTGGGAGATTTAAGGACTATATTGGACTGCCAAAGCCTAACCGTTACCAGTCATTGCACACTGGGGTGATTGGATTAACTGGTCGTCCTTTGGAAGTGCAAATTCGGACAATCGAAATGCATCATATCGCCGAGTATGGGATTGCCGCCCATTGGAAGTATAAAGAAACAGGTGGTTCTAGCATTAGCCATTTGACAGGCACAGATGACAAGTTTACTTGGCTGCGGCAACTGCTGGAATGGCAAACTGATCTCAAGGATGCACAAGAATATCTTGATAGCGTCAAAGATAATCTATTTGAAGATGATGTCTATGTCTTCACCCCTAAGGGGGACGTTGTTCCTTTAAGCCCCGGTGCCACCACTGTAGATTTTGCTTATCGCATTCATACCGAAGTCGGAAACCACTGTTCAGGGGCGCGGGTGAATGGGCGAATGGTGCCACTGTCAACGCGGCTACAAAATGGCGATATTGTAGAGGTTCTCACCCAAAAGAACTGTCATCCGAGTTTGGATTGGTTGAACTTTGTCAGGACTTCGGCGGCGAAATATCGAATAAAACAATGGTACAAGCGATCGCGCCGGGAAGAAAATGTCGCTCGTGGAAGGGAGTTGTTAGAAAAAGAACTTGGTAAAACTGGTTTTGATAGTTTGCTAAAGTCAGATGCGATGGAGACTGTCGCCCAAAAGTGTAACTACCATAGCGTGGACGATTTACTCGCTGGTTTGGGTTACGGAGAAGTAACGTTGAACCTAGTGCTAAATCGCTGGCGAGAAGTAGCCAAGGGACAACAACCAGTTTCCACTGTGTCGCCATTTATCCCCAAAGAACCAGCAACATCAAAAGCTTTGCGAGATGCACCTCCAACTACCTCACGTTCCACTGATTCGCCAATTTTTGGGGTGGAAGGTTTGGTGTATTATTTAGCTGGGTGTTGTGCCCCGATTCCTGGCGAACCAATTATTGGTGTGGTAACGCGAGGTAGGGGGATTTCAATTCATCGCCAAGGCTGCCATAATCTGGAAACTGTGGAGTATGAGCGCTTAGTACCAGTTAGGTGGAACCCATCTGCCGAAAATAGTGGTCGTCCGCATACTTATCCAGTAGATGTTCAAATTGAAGCCCTTGACCGCGTCGGGGTGTTAAAGGATATTTTGTCACGCTTAAGTGACCAAGGGATCAATGTCCGTCATGCCCAGGTGAAAACCTCTGTTGGTCAACCTGCATTGATCGACTTAGGAATAGATATACGCGATCGCTCTCAACTAGAGCAAGTCTTCGTCCAAATTAAGAAAATGAGCGACATTTTGAATATCCGCCGCGTCGGTCAAATTGACGAGTAATAGGGGTATCAGTATCCCCTTAACAAAAAACCTTCTTTTGCTTACACCTAGCAGCCTGTCCGGGAACTCAATATGGCGGCTATAAACTGCGTCTAAAGAGATAAAACCTTCCCTGGCAGGTTCGTAAACTATTGATTTGACCTATCATGAGTGATATTATTTTGACGAGCTAGAAAATATGAATAAAACCTTCCCTGGCAGGTTCGTCAACGATTTTTCGATTTTAAAATTGTTAGGAGCAATCAAAAATGGTTTCAGAGAAGTTTTTAGTAGTGAAAGGCAAAGCAGGGATGGGAAATCGTTTTCTCTCTCTCTTGGACAGTATTTTATATGCTCAACTTACTAATAGAAAGATAATTGTTGATTGGAGCGATGAGGTTTACTCAAATAATCGCAGCAATGTTTTTCCTGACTTTTTTAATCTTGATCATGTTACTCAAGCTTCAGAAATACCTTCTACTCAATCTGTATATCCAAGTTTCTGGAAGAATAGCTTAGATAAATCTGTGAATGAAGTACTACTATCATACGAATCTCCAGATGATTTGCGATATAACAACCCGAAAATATGGTCAAAATATACTACTAATATGTCTCGCATAGATTATAGTGAAGATATTTTGATTAGATGGTCGTATGTAACAGAGACTTATAAGCTAAGAAGATATTTCTTAGGTGATTTCGCTTATTTACAACGTCTGAGTAATGAAACTATTTTAAAAAAGATAATTAGAGAAAATCTGAGTTTACAACCTAATATTGAAACAATTATTAAAAAAACTGTAGATAATTCTTTTGAAGATATAGTAATCGGAGTTCATGTTAGATATACTGACAGAAAAACTTCCAAAAATCTATATTTAAAATTTGTTGATAAGATTCTTGAAAAACATCCTAAAAGTTTGATATTTTTAGCTACTGATAATCCAGCAGTAGAAGATTTTTTTAGAGATAAATATACGAATATTTTAGTGACAGATAAGTGGTACCCTGCCTCAGGATCTTCTTTACATCAGAATCCTGAATGTCCAGATAGATTTGAAAATGGTGTTCAAGCTTTAATAGATATCTATTTATTAAGCAAATGTAATTATCTAATATACAATAAAACTTCTACTTTTGGTGTAGTTGCAAAGTTGATTTCTGATATCCCAGAAGCTAATACAATTGATACTTCTCAATACAGCTTAAAAGGAAAAGTCAAAAACTTAATTGCTTGGGTCAGAGAAAAAACAGTTCTTTCGTGACCTTTTTTCAATTAAAAGTTAAAAATTAAGAAGAATAATAATTTTTAATTAATTTTAGGTACAATCCCCCAATAATTGAATTTTTAATTAATAATTTTTAATTTTTAATTGGAGCGAAGCGACTTGACTATAGTAGTTCTCAATTGAGGTGTAATAGATTCTTAATTTTAGATGATGTCACATCTTTAGAAGGTGTCCCCAAAATTGCTTGAGAATATTGATTAGTGTATGTATTAGTTCCAATTCCCATGCAACAATTATTTCCCGGAGAGGTATTCGCCAACACTGCGGATTTTGACACTGGTATTCGCCAACTGTTACCGCGATACGATGAGATGTTGGAGGTAATTACCCGTTGTTTAACTTCCACAAGTCGGCGTATTTTAGAATTAGGCTGTGGTACAGGCGAACTTAGTCTCAAGATACTCAACCGCTTTCCAGACGCCCAAGTAATAGCCCTAGATTACTCACCTCGAATGTTGCAATTTGCCCAAGATAAAATCACAGCAGTTGGATATCAACAACGCTGGACTGGTATACAAGCAGATTTTGGCGACTGGGCAAATAATCCAGAGAAATTGGATATTGATAGCGAATTTGATGCTTGTGTCTCATCTTTGGCAATTCACCATCTCCAAGATGAGATGAAGTTGAAGTTATTTGAGCGAATTGCTGCTAGCCTCCCTCAAGACGGCTGTTTTTGGAATGCAGACCCTACTTTACCAGAATCACCAGCCTTAGCAGAAGTTTACAAGGTGGCACGAGAGGAATGGGCAGTTGAACAGGGAATTAATTTGACAGAGATCCGCGCTAAACGTGGCACCGGTAGTACTCAAGGTTACTCTAGTCAAGACCAGCTAGCTAGCTTAGAGACTCATTTACAAATGTTGAGCAAAGCTGGATTTAAGACAGTTGCAGTACCTTGGAAATATTATGGTTTGGCGGTGTTTGGTGGCTGTTTGTGAAAATTTTCGGTTTTGGATGCCTAGATTTGAGATTAGCCTGTCTCCAATAGGCATTTATCACATTAACAGCTTGATAGTAACAAAACAGCAATAAATAATATTATTTCTCTTGATCGGAACTAATATATAAACGCATTAGGTCTGTAAAGGAGGTCTTGCTAACTCACACAAGAGTTTTGGCTGAAACTTGTAGTAATTAAGCTGGCTTTGTGTTTTTATACAATATTTCCAGATCATAAGTACCCATGAGGGTACGATCAATCCTCTACAGACCTATCCAAAAATACAGAGTAGAAAATTTTCTTCACAAAAGAAACCACGAACACGCGATTTGGATTCGTTTTTCTGCTCCTTTCTCCAGTGGAGTTAAAGCCACTGTTTGCCATCACTTAGTTTCAAAAGGAGAATATCTTGGATGGCTCGAAATAAAAAGAAATCAGCCGGTTTCAAGCATGAGCAATCACCATACTCTAGATGCCCTATTTGTTGTATTATCCCGCCCCATATACTAAAAAATGTCGTGGTGAATGGCAATCCCCAGCAGCGTACTTGGGCATTTCATACATTAAATATTTCGGCACAATTTCAGGGACGAAGAAACGTCGTAGGTAATATCTCATTTGCGCCTTCTCCTGGTGAGAAGCGCCGCACCATCTATGATGCCAAAAATGGACAGCAACTCCCTGGTACGCTGGTACGTAGTGAGGGTGGCCCTCCCAGCAGCGACCCAGCAGTGAATGAAGCCTACGATGCGGCGGGTGCTACCTATGACTTGTTTCATGAGATATTCGATCGCAATTCCATTGACGACAAAGGACTACGTTTAGACTCCACCGTGCATTATGGTGTTAAATATGACAATGCCTTTTGGAACGGCGACCAAATGGTTTATGGTGATGGCGATGAAGAACTGTTTCAACGTTTCACAAAGTCAATTGATGTGATTGGGCATGAGCTAACTCATGGTGTAACCCAGTATCAAGCGGGTTTACAGTATTATGGCGAACCAGGGGCACTAAATGAGTCGTTTTCTGATGTCTTTGGTTCCTTGGTGAAACAAAAGATCAAAAATCAGACTGCACAAGAGGCAGACTGGCTGATTGGTGAAGGTCTTTTAGTACCGACTGTCAAAGGTGTTGGCCTCCGCTCCATGAAAGCACCAGGAACAGCTTATGACGATCGAGTATTGGGTAAAGATCCCCAACCAGCCCATGTGAAAGATAAATATACTGGTACTGATGATAACGGTGGGGTGCATATCAATTCAGGAATCCCTAACTATGCCTTTTATCTAGCGGCTGTTGAGATTGGTGGCTATGCTTGGGAGAAAGCGGGTAAAATCTGGTACATAGCTTTACGCGATCGCTTGCGTGCCAAAGCAGATTTTAAAAAAGCTGCCAGCGTTACCATTCAAGTTGCTGGCGAACTCTACGGTAATGACAGTAATGAGCAAAAAGCTGTGCAAAATGCTTGGCAAAAGGTAGGAGTTATTTAGAGTTAGGAGTGAGGAGTTTTTTGACTCTCAACTTCTAACTTTTTTAGATGTGTTGTTTGTTATTGCTAAACTGGGAGGTAAAAACTAGGACTTACGCACTGTACAAATTAATCATAGTATGTTTCACGAAAATAGGTCGTTTCAGCCTTTATTAATTGTTCTTTGATGATCAGTAAACCCGCGCTGTAGGGGCACAGCATTGCTGTGCCCCTACGACAGATGTGGTTTTTAAAGCCTTAGATACTATGTATTTTGTGTCAATGCGTAAGTCCTAAAAACTATCATCTCCCAGTCTTTGTATTTTCTCCTAACTAAGTAGCACAACGGAGAGCAAAAAAATGCGGATATCGTTTGAACGCACGGGCGGCTTTGCTGGAATTACCAAGAAAACCACTGTTGATACAGACACTCTCCCGCCAAATGAAGCTAGCACACTTCCCCGACTGGTGGAAGCAGCTGATTTATTTAGGCTACCGGAACTAATTACTTCGCCAAATCCTCAGAGCGATCGCTTTCAGTACAAGTTAACAGTAGAAGATAACGGTAAGCAGCATACTGTAACTGTCAGTGAGTCAGCATTGCCAGGAACCTTAAGACCCCTGATTGAATGGCTTCAGATAATAGCACAGAAAAGGTAAAAAGTAAAACATAATTACTTATAAGTCTCTGACACTGTAGAATATCTCCTCAATGGTCGAAATGGTGGCAAAGTGGTAGTAACGTAATTCGTAAAAATGAATTAAATAATTCATTTTTATTAATTACTCTCAGGGTTGAGTTCGTTGATTTCTCTGCATTTAACCTCTGCGGCTTGATATGCTGTCAGATAGTCTTGACCACCCAACATTACGTCACCATAATATTCATAAGGTGGATCACCATAGATTGGCAATGGATCGTCTTCTGGATAATCTTCTTTTGATTCTTCAATGATGGCTTTCAGTTTTTTAACAGTCAGACTATGTGCTGCAAAATACCAGATTTCTTGGGGATTTTTGTTCAGGTGAGGTAATGTGGGATCGATAATACGGACATCGGAGGCGTCGTCTAGCTCAATCCAACTGTGTTCAATCGGTCTGTATGGCTTCCCAGCAAATGCTAAAAATCCCTGAATATACCTTGCTCCCTCAGTGGATAATGCTGCTTTATAAGCATTATCAAATGGAGTGCTAGCTCTGCTGTTTATCTGTTCAGCAATTTTGATTGACAGCGTTTCATCCAATAGTTTGTTCATCAATAGCAAGGATTAGAGCAGCCATGAAAACATATTACCACTGCTACTTACCATTTTGCTTGGGCATTGGGCATTGGTTATTCACTAATGACAAATGACTAATGACTAATGACAAACTCTACTTTGTGCTAATCACCATGTGTAAATTTATTAACAAGTCGCTTGAGGTGTAGGGTTGGGACAAAAGGGTTTTAACACTATTACCAAGGTTTTTAATCATTTCATGATTGGATGCTAATCAACCAACACCACACTAATTTCTTGTTGATGTTTTGTATATAGTGTGATCGCATTAATACCATCACTAGCCACTAAAACTTTATAGGCATTTTGTTCTAACCAGGTTTGAGTAACTTCTCGAATTGAATCTTCATCATTAACAACGAGAATTAATTCTCCATGACCTGCTGGTAATTCCTCATATCTAGCTAATTTACTATCTGTATCGATTGTCTGCGTTACGGGTAAGCAAACTTGAAACTCTGTACCTTTGCCCACTTCATTAACTACATTCACAAAACCACTGTGGCTTTTGATAATGCCAAGGACTGTTGAAAGACCAAGCCCTGTGCCTTTACCCACTTCTTTTGTAGTGAAAAATGGCTCAAAAATTCTATCTACTATTTCTCTTTTAATTCCTGTACCTGTGTCGCACACGGTAATCATCACATAAAGTTAAGGGCGCAGAGCTAGCTGTGCGCCCCAAGTATGTTTATCTATAAAATCATGGGGTTGTGGAGGGATCGAGTTTTATCCGAGCCGTTTTGGGACGACAAGGACTTCCCCAACAAACCTGCCCCGAAGGCATATTAGTAAAAACACTGCTCCGAGCGCCAATCACAGCATTAGCCCCGATTTGTACTCCTGGCCCAACAAAACAATCTGCCGCTACCCATGCACCATTGTCGATGGTGATACTCGCTGTTTTCAACCCAAAGGCAGGATCTTGCAGATCGTGAGTACCAGTACACAGATAACTTTTTTGGGAAACTACGCAATGTTCACCGATGTCGATCTGATCGAGGCTATATAAAACTACGTTATCTCCAATCCAACTGTAGTTGCCAATAGTGACTTTCCAGGGGTAAGTGAAGCGGGCCGTGGGTCGAATTAATACACCTTTGCCGATACGAGCACCAAATAATCGTAGCAAAGCACAACGCAGAATATTTAACGGTTGAGGAGTTAGAGGAAAGGCGATCGCTTGTACAAACCACCATAACAAAACATACCAACTTGGACGCCCCCGGTCAAACCAAGATTGGTCATATTTGCGTAAATCTACGAAAGGTTGGTCATTAGTCATGATCAGGAATCAATGGTCAATAGCTTTGCTTCTGCTTCTCTGCTCCCCTGCTCCTCTGCTCCATCCTTCGGGATAGTTGCAGTATTTAAGTGACCACCACAGTTGCGTAATTCGTAAAGTTTAACACCAATTTGATATTCATATTGACTCAGCAAACGTGCATAGATATATCCTGCTTTGCCATCTAAAAAACCACGTTGAATTATATAAAACAAAACAAATCGCAGAATGGGTTTAAATGGTAGGCGTACCCACACCTTTTTCAAAAATCGTTTGCGTTGTACGGCATCACCAAATAGATTAGCGCCGATAGTACCGCTATCATCTTTACCTGTAAGAATATTAAAATAAACCCTGGCTTCCCAGTTTGAATAGCGGTTATGGCGTTCTAACCAGTGATAAAGGTCGCGGAAGTCCTCGTGGAGCATATCATTTTTGAGATACCCAACTTTTCCCTGCAAAATTACGTGTTCGTGAACTTCGTTATCACCAGTATTAGGAATATCTTCTGTATTTAGATTTTCGTAGCGACCTTTTGTATGTTGAAATAAACGTAGATTCCAATCAGGATATTTACCGCCATAACGAATCCATTTTCCTAAGAAAAATACGCGGCGGTTGAGATAATAACCTGTATATTCATGATTTTGAATTACTTGGTCAATTTCTTCCCAAAGTTCGGGGGTGATACGCTCATCACAATCTACAATTAGCACCCATTCATTACGAAAAGGTAGATTATCCAAAGACCAGTTTTTCTTTTTGGGCCAGCGTCCATTGAAGTTGAATTGCACGACATTTACACCGTGACTTTTAGCAATTTCAATGCTGTTATCGGTACTTTGAGAATCTACTACAAATATTTCATCTGCCCTGCTGAGGCTAGCAAGGCAAGCAGGCAAGTTAGCTTGTTCGTTTTTTGCCGGAATTAGTACTGAAACTGGTATTTTAGATGACATATTGAGTAGAAATTATATTACTGGTTATTTCTTATTTGATGTAGATAAAAGACCCTGAATAGCAGCATTTAAGTAACCAATCTGACCGTAAGCATATACCAGTTTGTCAAACCGTTCTGCTGGATCGGAGAAATATTGTAATGCTTTATACAAGCCTCGCAAAAACCGTTCGCTACCTCGCTGCAATTGAGCGATCCCAGCTTTACCAGCAAGTTGTTCTCGATAGCATTCACTGATACCCTGCCACCAGCCCCGGTTTAAAAACCAGGAGCGTTGGAGGCGTTCTGGGGCTACATTGTGAGCGACGAGTGCTTCGGGAAGATAAGCGACTTGCCAACCACGCTGTAGGGCGAATTCGGTCATTTGCAGTTCTTCGTTAGATAATAAATTTTTCCCAACTCGACCGAGATGAGGATCGAAACCACCAATTTCTTCTAGGAAACTGCGGCGGATGGAGTAATTTAAGCCTCTGGGTGTTGAGCCAGGTTGCTCAATGTAGATGTTACTGTCACCTAAGTCGTATGCACCCAGATTTGCAGCTAGCCCCGGAGATAGCCACCGTGGTTGTTGAATTCCTGGAGGCCACAGGAGAGTGACTTTGCCACCTGCGATCGCTAGCTTAGAATTATTGTAATAGGCAGAATATAAAACTTGTAGCCAGCCCTTACTGGCAACTGCATCATCATCTAGATAAGCAAGAATATCACCACTGGCTACCTTTGCACCTGTGTTACGGGCGACAGATAAACCAATGGTGGGTTCAAAAACATACTTCAGGCGCGGATTGTAGGTTTTTTGTTCTACAACCTCACGAGTGCGATCGCTAGATCCATTATCAACTATCACAATTTCAAAGTCAGCAGCAAAATCCTGCGCTAAAAGACTATCAATTGCAGCCCCTAAATAGGTATCTCGATTGTGAGTACAGATAATGGCAGAGATTTGGATGTCTGGCATAGATTTAATTTTGGATTTGAGATTTGGGACTTTCCTTCTCTTCTCTTTCAGAGACGCTAACGCGAACGAGAGGCTGCGCCAACGGAACGCTACACGTAGCTTGCTTCCCCGAAGGGTACGGCTACGCTCAGTCGAACGATTTTAGATTAAAATCTTAAATCCAAGGCATAACTGCTGAGAGTTAATCTAAACCAAAATTTACCGACCTACCAACCGAGTTTCTTCGGAAATAATCTTTAAAACTTTACGTTTGTTGAATATGACTGTGTAAAACTACAAGAGTTTGGGCCAGCTGACTAAGGCGGGTTTCCAAAGATTGCTTGCGCCCTAACAGTTGACGTAACTTTTGGTAACGAGCGATCGCCATACTAACATTGGGAACCTGATCCGGTGGACATGGGCGCGACCAAACTTTACCAGTATCGTCTACACCACAGAGGCGATAGCCAGTAATAGATGATTGATAAGATACTTTTCCACCAGTGGCGCAAATTTCTTCTACGTAGTTCATCAGGCGGTCAACTTCTGCATGGCGCAGTGTCGCGGTTCCTCCCGCTTCTGGTTCGGTGGGATTGGATTCTAACCAGCCATTGACAATTGGGCCTTCTAAGTAAATATCCTGAATTTGCTTCAAAATATTTTGCAATTCTGTTTGCCAATCGGCGACAGTTTCCTGAATTTCTTGCAATAGATTCATCGCCAATGCTGGATTCGCTCCGTGGCGATGGCTACTAAAGCTCGGAGTTTTCAACTTGGGTAGGCTGGGTGTTTTGCTACCATTCTCTTCTGCTTGAAAAGTCTGCACAGAGTCATGGTGAGGAAAGAAATTTTGTTCAGAAGAATAATCACTCTCAGTCTCTTTGCCCAATTCAACGAGTTTCTCATCCTGAGAGGATGGAATTTGTGTACTTTCTGTGGGTTCGTTGGCTCCGACGCTAATTCTAAATGAGAAAGGCCGTTTTGTCGTCGAATCACCTGTTTCGGCAGTAGAGGCAGTGCCGCGATTCCCTAAATCGTGTAGAGTTGCTTCAATGCGTTTTAAGCCTGCGTTCATAAAGATGTCCTAAAGTTTGCTTTCCCCAGTGGTATTAAATAATTGAGAATGGGGTTGTTGGGATTTTTGGCTTTTGCCAGTTATAGCATCAATGATGCTGGTGCTAATTTTATCCCTTAAAAGTTATTTGAAACCAAAAATCTCACCGATGAAGTAAAAAATTGTGGTAATAAATTGTAACCGTGGGTATGTAGAGGACGCAGGAGCCAGGAGATTGGAAGTTGGAATTTATCTGTTGCTCTCAATTCCATCTAAATTCCAAGCCACGAAATCGTAGATTTTGGTGGAGGACTTAAACTGCAAGCTCACTTGCGATAATAACCGCAAGAGGCAACGGCAATATTCCTTCTGCCTCCTGCCTCTGTTATTAAAATACTTAGTAAAAAACTTTGGGTAAAATCATCTTAGTAACAGGGCCAGCACGATCTGGTAAAAGTGAATGGGCGGAAACTTTAGCTATGCAGTCAGGAAAAGCAGTTGTTTATGTAGCCACAGCCACCGATAACCTAGACGATCAAGAGTGGCATCAACGCATTTTAGAACACCAACAACGTCGTCCCCAAGACTGGGTAACTCTATCTGTACCCGTGGAACTGTCTGCTACCCTCGCTGATGCCAAACCCTATACTTGCCTCTTAGTTGATTCTTTAGGAACTTGGGTTGCTAATCTCCTAGAACAGGACAAATCTAGCTGGGAAAATACCCTTGCAGAGTTATTAGAGACAGTAGAACTGGTTGCTGCTGATATGCTGTTTGTAGCAGAAGAGGTCGGTTGGGGTGTGATACCAGCTTATCCCCTGGGAAGGATGTTCCGCGATCGCTTGGGTTCTTTAGTACGCCAGCTAGCAACACTTAGCGAAACTGTTTATTTAGTGACTGGTGGCCATGTTCTCAATCTCAGTATCCTTGGTTCGCCATTGCCAAATAGCGGTGATGCTGGAACATTCAGGAGTCAAGATTCTTAACTGTTGATTCAAATTAATCCCAAATTTAAAATCTCAAATCTAGAATTGTAATATGGCAACCAAACAAGAAGTTAAACGATACCTTGCCTACTGGTTTCAGTTGGGTAAGAAAGTGATTACGGGCAACGGTGAGGCAAGCTTTTTGCCCCAAGACGCTCGCGGACTCGCTAACGCTCCGCTATCGGTGCTAAATGGCGATCGCTATAGTGAAGAATTTGAAGAGTGTTGGCAAAAAATTATTTCACCGGAATCGGGTGATTGTTACCTTGAGGGTACATACGAAACCATTGCTGAATTGTTGACACCAGCATGGAATATGCTCCCTTGCAGCCGATGCAGTATGCCAATAGCCGCGCGAAACGTTGGGATGCCGGCGTTGTTATGTCCCTGCAATGATTTACCTAACTGGCCGAATACTGAATTGCCAGCACCGCGAGAGCCAATTAAAACTCAAGATAAACTCCAAACAATTCGCGATCGCCTTGTAAAGAATATTACATAAATAAACAACAAATTTGGAAATCTGACAACTTTTTTCTAATTTTCTAATTATTTGATTATTTTAATTTCTCCTGTAGTGCCCTTAAATCTCACTACAGAATTTTTGTATGCCTGCACTAGCTAGGGAAAAAATAACTATTGGTTATTAACTAAAGTTGATGAGAAGTGCAGTCTACGCCAACGCACCAACAAAAGTTACAAAAATCTCAAATTTTAATTAGCAGCACAAGATGTAGCGACAAGTGAGGAGTTATGAGGCGATCCAGTGGGTACTTGAGCAACTAGAACCACGTTCCCATCGGCATCTAGAATCCACCCTTGGGCTTCTACAATTTGAGTAGGTTCATTGACAGAATTAACCTTCTGTGATTTTTCTTCTGTATATACCTGCGCCTTAACAACGGCTCTTTTCTGAATACCCTCAGCCCGATTCTGACTCTCTGGAGGGAGGGCGATCCAATCTGCTAGCACTGCATCATCAGCTATCAATGGCTCTGTAGGATCGGCTTGTATTCCTCCACGCCCAGTAGTAACAAATGAACTTCTTCCTATTTTTCCACCAGAACTACAACTAGCAGTAACTTGCTGCGAAGCATCAACCAGATTTACGGGTAGTTCCACTAATCCTTTACTGGGGTCAGCATCTGGTGAGTTGATTTGTACAGTGCCACTTAATGAAGGGTTTTGCTGAGAAAATGCAGTGATGTCACTTGTTGGTAGGTTATTCGGATTTATATCTTTTGGATCGAGCCTCTCCACCTCTGCACGAGGGCGTGACACAAACCCAAAGGTATTCTTAGCGGCGATCGCGATTTTACCACCAGAACCAAAGTTAGCGTTGGCGGTAATATCGCTATTTCCGAAAGGAGTGGCGACAAGAAAGCCATTAGGTGCATTGATAGTGATATTACCGCCAGTTTTATCACCTCCAGCATTAGTAGAGATTTGACTGTTGCGACGCATCAGTAATAAGTCCTGCACCTGTACCGCAATGTCACCGCCCTTACCTGACTCACTATCAGATGTGAGTTTTCCTTTATCCAGCAGGATGGAACGAGCGCTGACATTGAGTTCGCCTGCTAGACCTAAATTGGGTACACCTCCTTGATAGTTAACATTTTTTCGAGCTTCACTGCTGACAGTTATTGCCGCCCCATCTTTGATAACCAATCGCCCTGTAGTTAAGGTCAAGTTGCCGCCATTTCCAGACCCTTGAGTGCCAGCAAACAAGCTACTGAGCCTAGAACCATTTGCTGAGGTTCCGATTAATTCTACGGACTCGAAGGCGTTCACTATCAAATCTCCTCCATTTCCTGTAGCTGGTATAAATTGGTTAGAAAAATGCCCAAGTATACCCTCAGAACTTGTTGATATTGCTGCCCCTCCCTCGATACGTAACTTTCCAGTATTAATTATTATGTTGCCAGCATTTTGAGTGCCATAAGTTGCATTAAATAATCCACTGGATATTAAATCACTACCATCTGGCAAAGGAGCAATGGGGATACCTGCAATTAGTTCTACAGAATCTGAGGCGTTGATGGTCAATTGCCCCGCCAATCCCGAACCAGCATTGAACATTATGACTTGCGCTCCATCTTTGACAATCAACTTTCTGGTAGTGATATTTATATCTCCAGAGTTTCCAGTGTCGAAAGTTCCAGTAGACAAGAACGCATTTATTCCAAGTTCTACAGACTCGGAAGCGTTCACTGTCAAATTTCCTCCTGGTTGCGCTCCCAGAGTAAGAGCCGAAATTTGTGAACCGTCAGTTACCAGTACACGCTGTCCTTGCAGGTGGATATTACCACCACCTTTGCCACTGGTATCTACAGTAGATGGAATCTCACTTTGCTGGGTTAGTTCGATGTTCTGAAAATTTTGAACACCTTCATATCCTAATGCCCAACCTTGATTCGTCGAACTTAGACCAACCAAACTATTGCCAGCAACACTTCCTAACTCAATTCTTCCCCCACTTGCCGTTAAATTTCCGCCCTCTAGCGTTAGATCACCACCTATAAGTGCTAAGGTTTTGCCTTGCCGCACTTGTAGACCAACATTTTGTGCGAAGCTATTAATTGCATTATTTGGACTTGCTTGGGATTGATTGCGGATAGGTCGAGCAGTTGTTCCGAATTGTAAGCCAATAGGAACACTTTCTTTGAGTAGAGGTGCAGTTTGACCAGATGTAGCACTAAACTTTGTACCATCAGCAAAGTTCAAACTACTCGCCGTGCTAGCCACAAATGAACCGCCAATATTTAAAGAAGCATTACGCCCAAAAACAATGCCGTTAGGATTAATCAGAAATACATTGGCTGTGCCGTTAGCTTTGAGAATGCCATCTATATTAGAAACAGAATTGCCTGTCACTCGACTGATGATGTTCTGAATATCGATTGCATTGTTAAAGTGGGCTGTCCTTCCCGCAGAGACAGAAAACTGTTCAAAGCTGTGAAACAAGTTTGTACCACGAACTGCTCCACCATCAATCTGGTCTGTAGGCTGACCATCGATTAGCTTTGGTGTAATTATTGAGCTTTCAGATCCGAGCGTGGCATCTGTTTTAATTTGAGCTAAGGCAAAACTCTCAGCAAAAGTGAGTACTCCAGCAATTACTAAAGTACTCA
Organism: Nostoc sp. 'Lobaria pulmonaria (5183) cyanobiont'; assembly: GCF_002949795.1. NCBI lineage: Bacteria > Bacillati > Cyanobacteriota > Cyanophyceae > Nostocales > Nostocaceae > Nostoc > Nostoc sp. 'Lobaria pulmonaria (5183) cyanobiont'. Next base: position 4,575,279 of record NZ_CP026692.1, read on the forward strand.
CCATTCCTAACTTCCACTGGCAACTGCTTCGGTTTTGAGACATGAAAAACTGCCACTCAAAAATCAGAGTTTATTAAAATACTGCTTTTTGCTAATTAGTGATGTTAGTACATTAATGTAATATTTGCTACCTAAATAATACATAAAAGCAAAGCTTAGTATTTTTACATTCACTAGAATAAACTCTTTGCAGTCCGAAGATAAAATTATTTAGCAGTTACAGCCCCTTGGGTTGCCAGTTGAAGGGCAAGGGATACACAATGCTTTTTTGACTAACACAATTTCTGGTATTGAAGCTGTTGAAGTTTCTGCTAATAATGCATTGGGTTGCTGTTCATCAACGGCATTATCAGATTTGAGTTGATTGGGGTCGAGATTACACTGCCAATGAATTCTCAAGACTCTATATTCTAATAAGCCGTACTTTTCAAGCACTGAGTGTAAGTCAGCGTTTTCTAGGCTTTCATTCATTTTATGCTGAATCTCTTCTTGTAACTGCTGTAATATTTCAGGGTCTATGACTTGTTGAGAACTCATATTGTTTTCCTTCCTGACGGAATGTGTATAATTATTGCTTCAGTTTAGTTAGCAATGATTACGCTGAGTGTCATAAAAGTTCATGTTTCCCTGCGGGATTTCCTTTGCAGCTTATTTTGAGAAAATACCAATTCAAATTATTTATTGTAAAGTGGTCAATCTCGTCTAGTAACTAAAATCGGGCTTCCATTTACCGCCTGTTTACCCACTAATTCTTAATCCCCGTCGCAGCAATACCTTGAAGAAATTGACGCTGACCGATGAGAAATAATACCATCACTGGCACTGTCGCTATTGTCACTGCTGCCATCATCAAAGGCCAATTATTCGTAAATTGTTCCTGAAACTCAGCCAACGCTAGTTGTACTGTCCTTAATTCTGGTCGTGTCGTAAATACTAGAGGCTTAAACAAATCATTCCACTCACCAATGAAGGTGAACAAAAACAGCGTTACCAACGCCGGACGGGCTAAAGGTAACATCACCCGCCACAAAATTTGCAGTCGGTTCGCTCCATCTATCGCTGCGGCTTCCTCTAACTCTACGGGAATTGTCTGGAAATACTGACGTAATAAGAAAATCCCAAATCCGCTAACCGCAGTCGGTAAAATGAGCGCCCAGTATGTATTTATCAGGTGTCCCCACTTCAACACCAAAAAGATGGGAATCACCAATAACTGAAAGGGAATCACTAAAGTTGCTAAAACGACTAATAGCAGTGCTTGGCGTCCCCGAAACTTCAATCGTGCTAGGGCGTAACCAGCCAAAGCAGAAGTGACAATCTGAAACGCCGTCACAGCGATCGCTACCAAGGTAGAATTAGCAAACGCCAGCAAAAATTTCCCCTGTTGCCACGCAACGCGGTAATTTGCTAAAGACCAGTTATTTTTGGACAAATTTTCTGGGCTGGCGGCTGTCGGTGCAAAGGAGGTGAGAAAGACCACAAATAGCGGTAGTAGAACGATAAATGCCCCTACCAGTAAGATTACTAGGCTCAAAAAATCACCAGATTTTACATTCGGGTTTGGTTTAGACATAACTTGAGCTGCAAAGCATTTATTTCGCTAGTACTAGAGCATTGCCCCCAGCAACAATTAATCTATAAACATAGTCTACTTGTTAAGTTAAATTAAACCACAGTAATTGTTACCCTCAGTTCATAGGGTAAATTCAATCCTGGTGTCAAATAATTCAAGTTTACAGGAGTAAAGATAACCATGCAGCAGCTTGCAGACCAATTTAAAGAATTAGATTTCAAGAGCGAAACATACAAAGATGCTTATAGCCGGATTAATGCGATCGTGATTGAAGGGGAGCAAGAAGCCCATGAAAATTACATCACATTAGCCGGACTGCTGCCAGAATCTCATGATGAATTGATTCGCCTATCCAAGATGGAAAGCCGTCACAAGAAAGGATTTGAAGCTTGTGGACGCAATTTGGATGTTACCCCAGATTTGCAATTTGCCAAGGAATTTTTCTCTGGACTACACCAAAATTTCCAAACAGCAACGGCTGAAGGAAAGGTTGTCACTTGTCTGTTGATTCAGTCTTTGATTATCGAATGTTTTGCGATCGCAGCATATAACATTTACATCCCCGTCGCCGACGCTTTTGCCCGCAAAATCACGGAAGGAGTAGTAAAAGAAGAATACAGCCACCTCAACTTTGGAGAAGTTTGGTTGAAAGAACACTTCACAGAATCCAAAGCTGAACTTGAACTTGCAAATCGCCAGAACCTACCCATCGTCTGGAAAATGCTCAACAAAGTAGAAGGTGATGCCCACACAATGGCAATGGAAAAAGATGCTTTGGTAGAAGACTTTATGATTCAATACGGTGAAGCATTAAGTAACATAGGTTTCACGACTCGCGATATTATGCGCTTGTCAGCCTACGGACTCATCGCCGCTTAAAAGAGTACTGAGTAGAGACGCGATTAATCGCGTCTGTACAAGAGTGCTGAGTGCTGAGTAGTTCAAATTTATCAGAACTTCAGAACTCAGGACTTAGGACTCAGGACTGCTGAACCACTTAACAAATTCCACGCCCTCAAGACAGCATAAGCCTAATAATCACTACATGTTTGGTCTAATTGGACATCTGACTAGTTTAGAACACGCTCAAGCGGTAGCTCAAGAATTGGGATACCCAGAATATGCCGATCAAGGGCTAGACTTTTGGTGCAGCGCCCCACCGCAAATTGTCGATACGATTATTGTCACCAGTATAACTGGGCAAAAAATTGAAGGACGGTATGTAGAATCTTGCTTTTTGCCGGAGATGCTGGCTAGCCGTCGGATCAAAGCCGCAACCCGCAAAATCCTTAACGCTATGGCCCATGCACAAAAGCATGGTATTAATATCACAGCTTTAGGCGGATTTTCCTCAATTATTTTTGAAAACTTTAAGTTAGACCAGTTTAGCCAAGTCCGCAATATTAAACTAGAGTTTGAACGGTTCACCACAGGAAACACACATACTGCCTACATTATTTGTAAGCAGGTGGAAGAAGCCTCAAAACAACTGGGAATCGATCTCTCAAAAGCGACTGTTGCTATCTGTGGGGCAACTGGGGATATTGGTAGTGCAGTTACCCGCTGGCTAGACGCGAAAACAGATGTCAAAGAACTTTTGTTGATCGCCCGCGATCAAGAACGCCTCAAAGAACTGCAAGGCGAACTGGGACGAGGAAAAATCATGGGTTTAACAGAAGCACTGCCTGAAGCTGACATTGTAGTTTGGGTTGCTAGTATGCCCAAAGGCGTGGAAATTGACCTTATCACTTTGAAACAACCCTGTTTGTTGATTGATGGTGGCTATCCTAAAAACTTAGCGACTAAAATTCAGCATCCTGGTGTACACGTGCTAAATGGTGGAATTGTAGAGCATTCCCTGGATATTGACTGGAAAATCATGAAAATCGTCAACATGGACGTGCCAGCCCGCCAGTTATTTGCTTGTTTTGCCGAATCAATGCTGCTGGAATTTGAGAAGTTATATACGAACTTTTCATGGGGACGAAATCAGATTACCGTAGACAAAATGGAGCAGATTGGTAAGGTATCAGTGAAACATGGATTTAGACCCCTGCTGGTTTAGTCATTGGTCATTGGTCATTTGTCATTAGTCATTGGTCATTTGTTATTTGCAAAGGACAAAGGACACAAGACAAAGGACAACTGACAGAAGACAAAGGATAGATAACTTATAACTCGTAATTCATAACCCCTACGATGGCAACTACCGAGCGTAAACCGCTACTGTTAGATTTTGAAAAGCCCCTAGCAGAACTTGCAACCCGAATCGATCAAATTCGGCAACTTGCAGAAGAAAATGGCGTCGATGTTTCTGGTCAAATTCGTCAACTAGAAGCACGCGCTATGCAACTACGTGAGGAAATTTTCACTAGTCTATCCCCGTCCCAGCGATTGCAAGTCGCTCGTCATCCACGTCGCCCTAGTACTCTCGATTACATTCAGGCAATTAGTGATGAATGGATGGAATTGCATGGCGATCGCTGTGGTGGTGACGATCCAGCTTTAGTTGGTGGTGTTGGTCGTCTGAGTGGGCAACCTGTGGTGATGTTGGGTCATCAAAAGGGTCGCGATACTAAAGACAATATTGCCCGTAACTTTGGAATGCCTTACCCTGGCGGCTACCGTAAAGCTATGCGGTTGATGGAACACGCCAATAAGTTTAGTATGCCGATACTAACTTTTATCGATACGCCAGGAGCCTGGTCTGGGGTAGAAGCAGAACATCAAGGTCAAGGAGAAGCGATCGCTTACAACTTGCGAGAAATGTTCTGCTTGGATGTGCCAATTATCTGCACAGTTATCGGTGAAGGCGGTTCTGGTGGTGCCCTTGGTATTGGCGTAGGCGATCGCCTACTCATGTTTGAACACTCCGTTTATACCGTCGCCACTCCCGAAGCCTGCGCCGCCATTTTGTGGAAAGATGCTGGTAAGGCTCCCCAAGCCGCCGTGGCTCTAAAAATTATTTCCCACGACCTGAAAAAGTTGGGAATTATCGACCAAATACTGCCTGAACCCACTGGTGGCGCTCATTCCGACCCCTTGAAGGCCGCTACTACTCTCAAGCAAGTACTGATGGAAAATTTAGACGAACTCAATCGTTTAACTGCTCCAGAACGCCGCCAAATGCGCTATGAAAAATTCCGCAAAATTGGTGTTTTTACAGAAGTTGCTCACTAACAACACTGCATAATGATTGATTAGCAAACCAGAAATGCTATAATTGCCTATGTGCTTAAAGATTTTTAACAATCTAGCCATAGGCATTTGCATGTATGTTTGGCAAATCTACTCAATTTGATTGGGTGGATTTTGTATTATGTAAATAATCTAATTTGAATGTATGGGGTGGTTTTCCAGGCAATGATTTGTTGTCTTCACTGGTAAAACCCACAATATGAGGACTATTGTGCTGCATCATAGCATTTGCCTAATGGAATTCATCAGATTTTTAGATTCCTTTAATCTATCCAAACCGAGAAGTGTGAATAATTGGATGGGAATAGGTTTTGGGAACTGCCAAAAAATTGGGAGACACCATGAATGAGTGTTGAGCAAAAACGACGCGCCCTGATTACTGGGGCAAGTAGTGGAATTGGGAAAGCAACGGCTTTAGCCTTTGCGAAAGCGGGAGTAGATGTCGCCTTAGTCAGCCGTTCTTTGGATAAGTTGGAGGCGGTAAGAGAAGCCGTAGAGCATACTGGGGTGGAAGCAAAAGCTTACGCTGTAGATTTAGCGCGGATCATGGAAGTCAAAGAAAAGATCCAAGCCATCGCCCTTGACTTTGGTGATATAGACATTCTGGTAAACAATGCTGGCATCGCCTATACAGGCTCTTTGAGCGAAACTCCCTTAGAGGACTGGCAGCAGGTAATTAACTTGAATCTCACCAGCGTGTTTCAGTGCATTGTAGGGATTTTACCTTCAATGCGCGATCGGGGCACAGGCACAATTATCAACGTCGCCTCAATTGCCGCCAAGCAACCCTTTCCTGGTTGGGGAGCATACAGCGTCAGCAAAGCTGGTTTGATAGCCCTCTCTCAAACCCTGGCACAAGAAGAACGCACTCACGGCATTCGTGTCACAGCTATCTGTCCCGGCGCAGTCAATACCGAACTTTGGGATACAGAAACAGTTCATGTCAACTTAGACCGTTCCAAAATGTTAACCCCGGAAATTGTGGCTCAGTCAATTCTCTACACAGTTCTGTTACCACAACAGGCAGTGATTGATGAATTGACCCTGATGCCCAGCACTGGCGCACTCTAATTAGTCCTTCGTCCTTTGTTTTGTCCTTTGTCCTTTGTCTTTTGCAAACGACCAATGACCAATGACCAATGACCAATGACTAATGACTAATGACTAAACCATAACCAAGACTGAATCATGACTATTGCTAGTTCCAACGGTTCCAATTGCTCTCAATCGCCTCTGATTCCCGACTTAGCAGAAGCCATAACTCCAAGACCCGATCGCAATACCCACAACGGGCGACAAGCGGATGTGTTCCCGCCAACAGAGGAACAGCTGGAGGAAATGGAGGACGCCGTGCGGACACTAATATTGGGAGTTGGCGAAGACCCCGAACGCGAAGGACTCCTGAAAACACCCAAACGAGTAGCGGAGGCAATGCGGTTTCTTACCAGTGGCTACAACCAATCCCTTGAAGAACTCGTTAACGATGCCATCTTTGATGAAGGGCATAGCGAGATGGTACTAGTTAGAGATATTAACTTCTTTAGTCTGTGCGAACACCACATGCTGCCATTTATGGGTAGAGCGCACGTTGCTTATATCCCTAACCAAAAAGTTGTCGGACTGAGTAAGCTGGCCAGGATTGTTGAGATGTATTCCCGTCGCTTACAAGTACAAGAGAGACTAACCCGCCAAATTGCCGAAGCAATTCAGACCATTCTAGAACCTCAAGGCGTTGCTGTCGTGATGGAAGCTAGCCACATGTGCATGGTAATGCGTGGCGTTCAGAAACCAGGTTCCTGGACTGTCACTAGCGCAATGGTTGGTGTGTTCCAAGAGGAGCACAAAACCCGCGAAGAATTTTTTAACTTAATTCGCCACCAAGCGGCGTTCTTTTAAGGAATGGGCATGGGGCATAAGAGGCAGGGGAGCGGAGGGGCAGAGGGGCACAGAGGAAAGACTTACTGCAACTTCTCCTCTGCTCCCCACTCCCTACTCCCCAATTTCTCAAATAACTTGGCTACTTTATCTAAATCCTTATCTCCTGGTGTCCGTTCCACACCACTAGATAAATCAACACCGCTAGGATTAACCTGATTTAGGGCTTGCACAATATTATCGGCTGTTAATCCTCCTGCTAAAAACCAAGGACAACTAGGGCTAAATTGTTCTAGCATCGTCCAATCTAAAGTTTTGCCTGTACCACCCAGTTGTTGCGGATGAAAAGCGTCAAGTAGCAAAGTATCTACATATTTTGTGTAATCAGCCGCTGTGTCAAGATGCTCAAGACTACGAATTCTCAGTGCTTTAATAATTTCGACATTGGGTAAAGCTTGACGTAATTGGGAGCAAAAATTTGGGGATTCATCTCCGTGTAACTGCACACCAGTCAACCCAGAATCAGCAACTATCTGACTGATTTCAACGATACTAAGATTGGCAAAAACCCCAATTGTGTCAATATTTGCCGGGAGTTCTGCCACTGCTGCCCGAATTTGGGATGTAGTCACGTAACGAGGTGAGTTTGGCACACAAATAAATCCTAGTGCCGTTGCGCCTAGAGAGGCGATCGCTACAGACTGCTGTGGTTGAGTAATGCCGCAAATCTTAACGCGCATAAAAATTTAACAAATTTAAAATAATATCAAGAAAGTCTAAACTATCTAAAAAATTTTTGGGCCATGTAATTTTATAATCTTGTAGGTCTACATTAACTTTTCCATTCAGGAGACAAAAGCTTGATTTCCTCTATTTTACTAGCAGCAGCTGCAACTGTTCCCGCAACACCTGCGTGGAATCCTATAGTAGGCATCATCATCAGCATCAGTAGCTTAGTAATGGTTTTACTAAGTACTAGGATTGAAAAACCCCTAGTTGGCCCCAAGTTCCCTATCCTACCGATTAGTATTCCCACATTCGTTGCTGCGATGGCTTTTGGTCATATTATTGGCGTTGGCATCGTTTTAGGACTGACTAACATCGGTCGTCTGTAGTTTTGTAATGACAGAGGTGTTACTTGTAACCCTGCTATCGATACAAAACTCTAAAACCGATTTTGGTCAGGGGGAATAGGGAGTAAAGAAGGGAATAGGTAACAGGTTACAGGGTACAGATTATTCTCTATCACCTGTTACCTGTCACCTTTGCCCTAACCTCATGCCCAATTCCCAATTCCAGAGTTTTGCTCACAGGCATTAATTGTCTATTCTAGAAATAAGAGCATTTCGTCACTTGTTACTACCGAATTGATGCTCAATATAAATGTGTATACGAATATGCATAGTATCTCGGTATAAAAACTACTGGCGATATCTAGTTTTAGGGCAGTGTAATGCAAACAAATTGGAGAATTGGGTCATTATTTGGAATTCCCCTGTTTTTAGACCCGTTATGGTTTGTGATTTTAGGGTTGGCAACCCTGAATTTTGGGGTAGCTTATCAAGAATGGGGAAATGTTATAGCTTGGAGTGCTGGAATAGTTATGGCACTGCTGCTATTTGGTTCAGTGTTGTTACATGAGTTGGGTCACAGCTTGGTAGCCCGATCGCAAGGCATTAGAGTTAATTCAATTACCCTATTTATGTTTGGCGGAATTGCTGCCATTGAAGAAGAATCTAAAACTCCTTTCAAAGCCTTTCAAGTAGCGATCGCTGGCCCTTTGGTGAGTATCATCCTATTTTTCCTGCTCCGTCTGGCAGCTTTTGCGATCCCTGATACTAATCCCCTCAGTGTTATGGTCGGAGATTTGGCGAGAATTAACTTAGTGGTGGCTCTATTTAACTTGATTCCTGGCTTACCTTTAGATGGAGGACAAGTGTTAAAAGCAGCACTATGGCAAATCACGGGTAATCGTTTTCAAGCCGTACACTTGGCTGCAAGGGCTGGACAAATATTGGGTTATGGTGCGATCGCTTTCGGATTTGTTGTAGATTTCGTTACCAGAGAGTTAGTAGTTGGTTTGTGGATTGCGCTGTTAGGTTGGTTTGCTGTCCGCAACGCTAACACCTATGACAACATGACTACATTGCAAGAAAGCCTACTCAAGGTGGTGGCGGCTGATGCAATGACCCGTGACTTTCGGGTTATAGATGCTGACCAGACATTGCGTTCCTTTGCCGATTTATACTTGTTGGAAACCACTCCCTCGCAGGTTTATTTTGCTGCTTCTGATGGACGTTACCGAGGTATAGTTTCCATTGACGATTTTCGTTTAACCCAAAGGAGTGAATGGGAAACTGAAACTTTACACAGGATTGTGCATCCGCTGACAGAAATACCTAGCGTTGCAGAATCAACATTGATCGCTGAGGTAATTAACAAATTAGAAAATGAGCAGTTACCTAGAATTACCGTACTTTCTCCCGCTGGTGCCGTAGCTGGTGTAATTGATCGGGGAGATATTGTGCGATCGTTAGTACAAAAGTTAAATTTGCAGATAAGCGATGCGGAAATTAAGCGCATCAAGGAAGAAGGTAGCTATCCGCCGGGGTTGCAACTTGGAGTAATCGCGAAATCAACTACAAATTAACGTCTGGGCTTCGCTCGACGTTAAGACTGAGCGAACGCGAACAGCGTCTCGTAGAGAAGCCGTTGGCGCAGCCTCTGGTAGTAGAAGTTTTAAACGTCATACACTCGTCATAGGTTTGCAATAGATACGTCAAAAGCGTATGTGATATTTAATTTGGTATTTGGTTACAAAATGCTTTTTTTGGGTAAAAGGTAGGATTTCCTACCTTTTTTATTTTTAAAAGCATGACAGCACCAAACAGCCCATCGTAGACATCGCCTCAGATGATGGGAAAATGAAATTAAAACTTCAAGTTTAAAGTGAGTAAAATGTAAGGACGTGATATACTACACCTCTCACTTACCCTGGTTTTATGGCACTGCCAATTGTTGCAATTATCGGACGCCCAAATGTGGGCAAATCCACCCTGGTTAATCGACTCGCCGGGGAACAAACGGCGATTGTCCATGATGAACCGGGAGTGACACGCGATCGCACTTATCTACCAGCTTTCTGGAATGGTCGCGAATTTTTAGTGGTAGACACTGGTGGTTTAGTTTTTAATGATGATACCGAATTTTTACCACTGATTCGTCAACAGGCAATGACAGCCCTTGCAGAAGCGTGTGGCGCTATTTTTGTCGTCGATGGTCAAACAGGCCCCACATCAGCAGATTTAGAAATCGCTGAATGGATGCGCCAACAACCCGTACCTGTACTACTAGCAGTAAATAAATGTGAATCCCCAGAACAAGGCTTAATGCAAGCTGCCGAATTTTGGGAATTAGGATTGGGCGAACCTTACCCCATCTCCGCGATTCATGGTAGTGGCACAGGAGAGTTACTCGACGAGTTAGTTAATCACATCCCTGCTATTGAAGACATTCCAGAAACTAATGAAATCAAAGTAGCAATTGTGGGACGCCCAAATGTGGGCAAATCAAGCTTACTTAATTCTTTTGTCGGGGAAGAAAGGGCAATTGTCAGCCCCATTTCTGGTACAACCCGCGATGCTATTGATACCGTCATTGAACGAGCCGGACAAACCTACCGATTGATTGACACTGCCGGCATTCGCAAAAAGAAACACATCGAATACGGCACAGAATTTTTTAGTATTAACCGTGCTTTCAAAGCGATTCGCCGCGCTGATGTGGTTTTATTAGTACTAGATGCCGTCGATGGAGTCACCGAGCAAGATCAAAAATTAGCTGGGCGAATTATCGAAGAAGGCCGAGCTTGCATCATCGTCGTTAATAAATGGGATGCTGTCGAAAAAGACTCTTACACAATCTACGACTACGAAAAAACTCTGCAATCACGGTTACATTTTACCGAATGGGCAGAAACAATTTTTGTGAGTGCCTTGTCAGGACAACGGGTAGAAAAGATTTTAGAATTGGTGAAAACGGCGGCTGAATCACACAAACGCCGTGTCAGCACATCAGTGATTAATGAAGTTTTAACAGATGCCGTCAGCTGGCATTCACCGCCAGCATCTCGTGGTGGGCGTCAGGGCAAGATTTATTATGGTACACAAGTAAGTAGCCAACCACCAACGATCGCTCTATTTGTCAACGACTCCAAACGCTTCAACGACAACTACCGCCGCTACATTGAACGGCAATTCCGCCAACAGCTAGGATTTAAAGGCACACCAATTATTTTACTGTGGCGAAGCAAAAAAGTCCGTGATGCCGAAAGTGGTAATGTTAATAGAGCAACTCGCGTCAAAATAAGTTAGGAGTAGAGACGCGATTAATCGCGTCTGTACAAGAGTTATGAGTTAAAGTCAAAACTCCTAACTCCTCATTCCTCACTCGTAACTCTAAAATGGATTTATTGCGCTCGCTGCCACTTGGACTTTATTTAGAACAACCCCAAACTTGGCTGCATAAAATCGATCCGCGAGTCAAGTTCGCCTGGTTGATGAGCTTTTTAACAAGCTATGTTTTGGCTAATAACTTTTGGCGGGTGCTGTTGGTGGTAGTATTAATTATTGCCACCTTGATTGCCAGAATTCCTCGACGAGTATGGCAGCAGCAAATGGGTTGGCTATTAATGCTATCGTTTTTTGTGCTAGCGATCGCAGCCATCAGTCCTGATGGACTGGGTGTAGATTATCAGTCACGCCTGCCAGCTAATGAACAAATATTAACCCAGCAAGCATTCTCCAATAATCTTGTTCAACCAGCAGTTGAGAAAAAAAAATACAGCTACGTGCTATTTCACAAAGGCCCGGTTAAAGTGACTCGCTACTCCTTGAGTTTGGCAGTACGCCTGAGTACACTTATCTTTACCGTGATTTACAGCACCAACCTGTATCTGCTGACAACCGCACCAGAAGAAATCACATCTGGCATAGAAAGCTTAATGCAACCCTTGCGCCGCTTCAAATTGCCTGTCACAGAAATTACTTTAACTTTAACCTTGTCCTTGCGCTTTATTCCCCTAGTTTTAGAAGAAGTACAAAACTTATTTCGCTCCGTGATGACAAGGGCAATTAATTGGAAAAAACTGGGATTAAAAGGAGCATTCAAGGTTTGGATGACAGTCGCAGAGAGACTTTTGGAAAATCTGCTTTTACGAGCCGATCAAATGGCGAATGCAATGATGGTGCGGGGTTTTACCAGTCCTAACGAGCATCGAGTGCAGTGGCACGATTTACGATTAAAAGGACGTGACTGGCTGGCGATCGCAACTTTAATCTTATTCTGGGGAATACGGCTAGCTATAGGAACTCAAGTCTAATTTTGCACTGAGAAAATGGTAAGAGGTAATACAGTAGAATTCAGGAGTCAGAATTGAGGATTCAGAATGGGAAATTGAACAGCTACCCAGCGATAAAATTGATCCCCTACCATTTAGCGTAGATTTTTGATATGAACCAGCCTGACGCGAACACTACAAACTAATCTTAATATTTTTTACCGATCCCCAATGAATCTCTGCACAAAGCTCAGGCACAAATTGCACCACTGAAAAATGCTAGATAATCAATAGACCTTTTGCATAAATCAAAAATAAAAACCCCACCCCACCAAAGCTACACTTTTTTACCCTCAGAGCTTGCCATATTGGGTGTCACGGACTTTTGCAAGAGGTCTAATAGAAGATAGTTTTCTTTCCTGTACCCAATCCCTACTCCCTACTCCCCAATTAGGATTTTGTGCCATTGGGCGACAGTTGTGGCAGTATAGAAAGAAGTTGAAAAACTCGCCGTTGCCGTTAGGAACTTCAAAGGGTGTTTTTCCTTCCCATGTCGAACTTTCAACAAGAAGATCGGGGCTATTTTGTGCGTTGTCCCTACAGATTAGTAAATTGAAATCACCAAAGCAGATGGTGATATTTGTCCACCAGCCTCTACTTTTTGAATCTACGCTTCGCGGCTTCTGTTGTACCATTGCGCTTCACTACCACTAGCTTCATCTGCCCATTAGGAACTAGATCGAGGTCTTCGTAACCGCAGTTTCGCATCTTAACCAAATATTCTGACGAATGTTGGTATTATCGTCTGAATGTTTGGAATTCTCTGCGAAAAGATATATATACTTCCACCTTGACTACACCTTGACTCTTAAATGAATCCAGAAAACGCAGAAACTTACATAAACCATCCAACTTGGGGTTTACTCTACAAAATCTGTATGGTTGATGAGAACCAGGATTTGTTCACCACACTTTATGCCCAGCGCTTATTTTTTTTGGTGGCAAATGACGTTAAAGGTGTTAAATTCCAGTCTCTAGGACGTACTGAGGCGAGAATGATGTTGGAAAATCGCTTACGTACCCTGCGGCGCAGTGGGCATTCTCAGGAGTACGATCAGCTTCAGAGTGTTTTCCAGCGCACCTTCCAATGAACAGTTCGATTTCCGAACGTATTGTTACTATTCGCTCCTCACTGCCAACTTCAGTCAAATTGATTGCTGTTAGCAAGCAAGTTTCTGCCCAGGCCATTCGGTCTGCATATAATGCAGGAATTCGTGATTTTGGGGAAAGTCGTATCCAAGAAGCTGCCAGCAAACAAGCCGAGTTACAAGATTTACCGGATATTACCTGGCACTTTATTGGACATTTGCAAAGCAATAAAGCCAAAAAAGCCATCGAGCAATTCCCTTGGATTCACTCCGTGGATAACTTGAAGCTGGCACAGCGCTTAGATGAATTGGCGCAACAGCTAGGAGTGAGTCCCCAGGTTTGCCTGCAAGTGAAAATTCTCCCCGATGCCAACAAGTCCGGTTGGAGTGTGCCAGAACTTTTGGCTGACTTACCCACACTCAATCAATACAAAAATTTACAAATTCAAGGTTTGATGACAATTCCGCCTTCAGGATTAAATGATTCCGAAATTCTCAGTGTGTTTAATCTCAATCGTGAGCTAGCCAAAGAAATCCAGGAGCAAAACTGGTCGCAGATTAAAATGCAGCACCTATCTATGGGTATGTCAGGCGACTACGAACTGGCAGTGCAAGCAGGGGCAACGATGGTACGATTAGGAACCATATTGTTTGGCGATCGCTCTTAGCTGATTAATCATCAGCCTTGCTCTTCAGTATTAATAGAAGCTAAGAATTTGATGACAAGAATTTTGTAACAGACTGGTGCAATCCGAGACAAAGGATATAGTATTGACAAGAGCAATCGTCAAGGGAAAATGGGGTATCAAGGACTTTCCTTCGGATAAACCTTAGGATATAATCTTGACTCATTATTATGTTTAGGCGATGCACAAACCTTTCCAATAAGTGTCAGTTCATCGCCAAAACTCGTAATATGGGCTACAACTAGCAATAAAGTTGCTGAAGTATCCACCGATGTCGCGTAATTTACCGACGTAGGCATCGCTCCTAGCTCAATCAATCCTTAGCCAAGTCAATGCAGGCTATTCGCATCAGGAGAGTACACACACCATGAACAACATATTTTCCAAACTCAGAGACTTTGTGGGTCTAAATGAGCAAGTAGAATACGAGTATTACGAAGAAGAACCAGAAACAGATAATAATTACCAAAATCTGTATCAGCAAGAAAATCCTCAACCAGCACCGCAAGAGAGTACAGCCGCTCAAAATCGACGCTGGCGGGAACCAGTGCCTACAATGGGAGATGATATGACAGCAGGTTCAAAGCCAATGGGGAATGTGATTGGTATGCCAGGAGCAATTAACGGAATTTCGGAAGTTTTAGTACTCGAACCACGCACCTTTGAAGAAATGCCCCAGGCAATTCAAGCGTTGCGAGAACGCAAGTCAGTGGTATTAAATCTGACAATCATGGATCCAGATCAAGCTCAACGAGCCGTAGATTTTGTTGCAGGTGGTACTTACGCACTAGATGGACATCAAGAGCGCATTGGTGAGAGCATCTTTTTGTTTACGCCAAGCTGTGTCCAAGTTAGCACCCAAGGTGGCGTTCTTCATGAAGTACCACAACCACCAGCACGTCCATCTCGTCCTACAGCTACTCCAAATCAAACCTGGGGCAACGAAACTAACCGGATGGCACAATAAAGTTAAATTAGTATTTAGTCCTTTGTCCTTTGTCCTTTGTCATTTGTCCTGGGTTTTGCTCGTAGTGACAAATGACAAACGACAAATGACCAATGACCAATGACTAATGACTAATGACCAATGACTAATGACTATAAAATTTGGCTTAATTGGTGGTGGGGTAATGGGAGAAGCACTCTTATCCCGCCTTATTGCGCGTGGAATTTATCAATCATCAGAAGTTATAGTTAGCGAACCGCTATCTTCACGCCTAGATTTTTTAAAACAGCAATACGGTGTTGCTGTGACAACAGATAATAGCCAGGTTTTCACCGAAGCAAAAGAAGTTGTCTTTTTGGCAGTGAAACCACAGGTGTTTAGTGCGATCGCTCAAGAATTAGCACATAATATTGATATTCTTAATAGAGAAGATACACCTCTAATCATTTCTATTTTGGCGGGTGTGCCCTTAAGTCAGTTAGAAACTGCATTTGTGCAATTGCCAGTGATTAGAGCAATGCCCAACACCCCGGCAACAGTGGGAGCAGGAGTTACCGCGATTTGTTTAGGTGCATATACCAATGCGAAGCATCACCAAATAGCACAGCAAGTTTTTTCTGCTGTGGGTGAAGTAGTAGAAGTTTCAGAAGCGCTGATGGATGCAGTTACAGGGCTATCTGGTAGCGGCCCCGCTTACGTGGCGCTCATGGTAGAAGCACTTGCAGATGGCGGAGTAGCCGCAGGTTTACCTAGAGCAATTGCCAATCAACTAGCCTTGCAAACCGTACTGGGAACAGCGAAACTGTTGCAAGAAACCAAAATACACCCAGCAGAACTCAAAGATCGTGTTACCAGTCCCGGTGGTACAACCATTGCGGGGATTGCCAAGCTAGAACAGGCAGGATTTCGTTCCGCTTTAATTGAAGCAGTCAAAGCTGCCACAGAGCGATCGCAAGAGCTGGGAAAATAATTAACAGTCCTTTGTTATTTGTCCTTTATCCTTTGTGAAAAACTAATGACTAATGACCCTCCGGGTTCGCCAGTTACTCATGGGGGAAACCCCCAAGACCGTACTGGCTCACCAATGATAAATGACTATTAACGAAGTTGACAAAAGACTCGTTAGTATAGTAAACAATCTGGTTGCAAATGTGATTGAGTGAATTATCCTGCACCGTCTCCAGAACTTGACTTAGGGTCTATATTTCCCTTTGAACTGGATCAGTTTCAAAAAGAAGCGATCGCGTCCCTGAACGCTGGGCGCTCCGTAGTCGTATGCGCCCCCACAGGTTCGGGCAAAACATTAGTCGGGGAATACGCCATTTATCGCGCCCTAGCGCGAGGAAAACGTGTATTTTATACTACTCCCTTGAAAGCGCTGTCGAATCAAAAATTACGTGATTTTCGAGAAAAATTCGGGTTTGATCGAGTCGGACTGTTAACTGGAGATGCTTCCATTCACAGAGATGCACCGATTTTGGTGATGACCACAGAAATTTTCCGAAATATGCTCTATGGCACACCGATTGGGCAAATCGGCATCTCATTAGTAGACGTTGAAGCGGTGATACTTGATGAATGTCACTACATGAACGATCGCCAGCGCGGTACAGTTTGGGAAGAATCAATCATCTATTGTCCTCGTGAAGTGCAACTGGCAGCCCTCTCAGCAACGGTTGCCAATAGCGATCAACTCACCGATTGGCTAAACCGCGTTCACGGCCCAACTGACTTAATTTACTCCGATTTTCGCCCAGTCCCCTTAGAATTTCACTTTTGCAATCCTAAAGGGTTATTTCCCCTGCTGAATGATAGCAAAACCAAAATTAACCCTCGGCTTCAGAAGAAAAAAGGCAAAGGGGGAGAAAGGGATAGGGGGAGAAATGGCAGACCTGAAGCTCCGGGTATAATTTTTACCCTTAGCCAGTTAGAGCAACGGGATATGCTACCAGCAATTTACTTTATCTTTAGCCGCCGGGGATGTGATAAAGCGGTGGCGGAAGTAGGTGATTTATGGCTGGTAAATAATGAAGAGTCCCAGATTTTGCGGCAACAGATTGATGACTTTTTAGCCCGCAATCCTGAAGCAGGGCGTTCTGGACAAATTGCTCCCCTGTATCGGGGAATTGCTGCCCACCACGCTGGGATTTTACCTGCTTGGAAAGCACTGGTAGAAGAACTATTTCAGCAAGGGCTGATTAAAGTAGTATTTGCCACTGAGACACTAGCAGCGGGAATTAATATGCCCGCCCGGACAACAGTAATTTCTACCCTTTCCAAGCGTACCGATACTGGACATCGCCTGTTGAACGCTTCCGAATTTTTGCAAATGGCTGGACGAGCAGGCCGCCGGGGGATGGATAAACAAGGTCATGTGGTGACAGTCCAAACTCCCTTTGAAGGAGCTAAAGAAGCCGCGTATTTGGGAACATCTAAGCCAGACCCTCTAGTAAGCCAGTTTACGCCCAGTTACGGCATGGTACTCAACTTGCTGCAAACCCATAGCCTAGAGCAAACCAGGGAACTGATAGAGCGCAGTTTTGGGCAGTACATGGCTACCTTGCATTTAAGACCAGAATACGATGAGATTGCCGAATTGCAAACCCAATTAGCTCAACTTCATGAGCAAATCGCCGCAGTTGATGAAAATGAACTAGCTATTTATGAGAAATTGCGGCAACGCCTGAAGGTGGAACGCCAGATATTGAAAACCTTGCAAGAGCAAGCACAGTCAGACCGACACGAGGAATTGGTAATGATGTTGGGCTTTGCAGTGTCAGGAACTCTGTTGAGTCTCAAGGGCAAAAATATCACAGTGTCTTCACCTGTAACCGCAGTTTTAGTAGGAAAATCGCCTGGTTCTGGTCAAGCTCCTTACTTGGTATGCTTGGGGCATGATAATCGGTGGTATGTGGCAACCACAGGGGATGTAGTTGATTTGTATGCCGAACTGGCGCGAATTGAAGTGCCACCTGATATATTACCACCACCAGAGATGCCTTTGAAGCCAGGACAATCGCGCCGTGGTAACGAAGAAAGCTTTGCGATCGCTGTACGTATTCCCAATCCGATAGAATCTTTGCATCTGGCACCAGAAGTAGCAGAACAACTCAGTCGCACTACCGCCGTCCAAGAGCAATTAGAAGCTCATCCTCTACATCAATCAGGCAATGCAGCAACGCTTTTCAAGCGCCGCGCCCGCTATGTTGAACTAGAAGCCGAACTCGAACAGTTACAAGGACAAGTAGAGCAACAGTCACAACGTCATTGGGAAGAGTTTCTGAATTTAATTGCAATTCTGCAACACTTTGGCGCTTTAGATAACTTAGTCCCCACACAATTAGGGCGAATCGCTGCCGCCATTCGAGGCGAGAATGAATTGTGGCTGGGTTTAGTATTCGCTAGTGGCGAATTGGATAACTTAGATCCGCATCATTTAGCAGCAGCAGCAGCGGCTTTAGTGATGGAAACGCCCCGTCCAGATAGCAAAGTTAACTTTGACCTCAGCAATGAAGTGGCAGAAGCCTTGGCAAAATTGCGGGGAATTCGCCGCCAAATGTTCCAACTACAACGGCGGTATAACGTAGCGCTGCCTATATGGTTGGAATTTGAGTTAATTGCCATAGTGGAACAATGGGCATTAGGAATGGAGTGGATAGAACTCTGCGAAAACACCACCTTGGATGAAGGCGATGTCGTGAGAATTTTGCGGCGGACGTTGGATTTGTTATCACAGATACCTCACGTTCCCCATCTGCCAGATTCTTTCCAGCGTAATGCCTATCGGGCGATGCAGTTGATTGATAGATTCCCTGTGAATGAGGTGGTTGAATAAACAGGATGCTCTTACGCTTTTACACGGGGACGCACAGAGAGTATTTAAAATAATTCGTCTTCCCTAAGAGCTTGCAGGGAGGGGATTAAGGGGAGCCAGTGCGGTCTTGGGGTCTGCCCAAGTGGAGCATCTGGCGTGTGGGGTGTAATAACTAGGGGAATCATAACTAATTATGCGGACATGATATTTAGTACTTGTCTCCCCCTGCCCTTGTCCTATAAAGGTCAGTAGTTCAACTTGTATGAGTTTAAGAAACAGGTAATAATTAATCTCAATAAGTTTTGGTTTGATTAATCTCTACCACCTACCATGACAGCGCCGCAAGGAAGAGGCAGAAGCTGAAATGAACAAGCTGCAAAACCCAGAGCCAGATGAGTTTATTTATCAAGTGCCTAGTTGGGAGGGTAAAGGATATGAGCGAGAGATTAAAGTGCATCCCAATCTCTCGCTTTGTATTACAGACATAGAATTTCACCATGACTTGCTAAAAAAAATTACTGAATGGGATCATCCCGTGCAATTTAAAGTTACCCCTTCAGGCAAAAGTCTAGACGAATACGGAGGATAGGTTAGGGAAGGATACACACTCATTTCTGGTAGCGGCGTGCAACGAACAATGTTAGTGGCGACTCCAAAAGGTCAGTACACAAGTGTTGATATCGAGATGACACCTGATTTCCTCAGAACCTTTTTCCCCACAGAGGATGGAGATATTTCCCCCCAGTTGAAGTTTCTCACAAAGGGTAATGATTGGCAGACATTAATTTACCCGGAAATTACAACCGCTATTCAAGGAATAGCACAGCAAATCGTTAACTGTCCCTACCAAGGGATGATAAAGCGGATGTATATTACCTTTATTTTTAATAGAAAGTCGGCGAAAAACTCCATCCGCTTCTAAGTGGAGAGGGATAGCTGCTCGTCGGCATTGGGCATTAGTGATTCTTGACCATGCCCCATGCCTCATTCCCCATACCCAAAAACTCCACCCACTAGGGGGTGGAGTTTTTCATTTAAGGGGTTTGAAATAGTACTACAAACCGCCCTAACAATCAATTTACATTTGACCAAATAATAGTAGTGGTACGTAGTTAAAAATGCTTTTTTGGTTTCGTATATCTTTTATACGTGATTAATCACGTGTATCTAACAAAAGTTATAGTCGCTATCAGCGCTATTCAATCTTAGTACACCAAGTTTCCAGTACCCTGCAACTGACGTAAAGAATTTATACATAATGGACAGTCGCAGCCAAATACTCTAATTGCAGCGTCGCTTTCCTCTTCAGTAAAGTTCAACATGGCAACATTCCGATCTGATACTGATGTTACAATAGTTGAGGAACTTGTAGAGGTATACGGACGTTTTCTCTCCGAATCTCGAATGCACACAAAATCTTTTCCACCATGTGGGTTAGTAATACAGGTACGACCGTCTTGTGTGTGCAGTAATCGCTGTGTAATGCTACCACTAGCATGGGCAGGATGAAATGCCACCAGCGTAGACATCATTGATACAAAAATTGAGGAAGTGGAAAGCAAATTCAAGAGAATTTTTTTGTTCATAGATTTCCTTGAAAAAATTGTCTACTAGATTAGGGTATTCGATTAACATTCAAACTTCAAGTAAATTTTCCCTGAGAATAGCTAGATAGACACTTGTTACCCAAGAAAGTTCCATCTCTACACAAGTTTGATCTGAAATTATTTACTACAGCATAATTCAGCAATCAAATAAGCTTGATATCTAGCATTTAGACGCAACGTTATGTAATTCAGCAAATTTAAATCCGCTGTATATTCCCAAGATGGTGATTGTTTGCTTGATGTAAGTATAAGAGCTTAATTTAGATTAAACCTCATAATTAGCAGATATAGCTCTTTAAATTCTTATAGAGAGCGATTTATCGCTCACTACGAACAAAAGTTATATCTTAGATTATTCTATCCAATTGAGAACCGTTATCGCTATCTCTACCAGATTATAAAACTTAATTTTAACCAAAAGATAGCGTATATATTTAGCAATAATTTTGATATAGATTCTCGTTCTTAAAATATTAACTTGTAAAAACTTCTTTTTTTCATTACATTTGAAAAAAGGCTCATCTCTCAATTAATTTACTAGCCTACAAGGGAAAAATGAAGCAGAAAGTACATTCAGAATCTTCAGGTTGTTGCAACAGTGAACATGACCATCACGAGAATCATAACCATGTTCATAATCACAATCATGATGAGAATCATAACCATGACCACAATCACGACCACGGTGGAGAATTCAATCTAAAAAATGAGTTATTGCCTTTGGTAATGATTTTAAGTTTATATGCACCGGGTGTAATTTTTGAAAATCAGTTACACAATACATTCTATTCAATAGGTGAATATCTGCTTTTCATCCCTGCTTATTTATTAAGTGGATGGAGTGTTTTAAAAACTGCTGGGCGCAATATACTCAAAGGTAGAGTTTTTGATGAAACGTTTTTAATGACGGTAGCAACATTAGGAGCGATCGCAATTCATAAATTACCCGAAGCGGTCGGAGTCATGTTATTTTACAAAATTGGAGAATTGTTTCAAGATATTGCCATCAGTCGCTCCCGTAATTCGATCAAATCATTATTGGAAATACGCCCGGACTATGCAAATATCCAAATAGAAGGAGAACTGAAAAAAGTATCGCCAGAAACAGTAAATATTGGAGATATTATCGTTGTAAAGCCTGGAGAAAAGATTCCCTTAGATGGCGAAATTATAGATGGTACTTCGCAAGTTGATACATCTGCATTAACTGGAGAATCTGTACCACGAACGGTAAGAATTGGAGAAACAGTTTTTGCTGGGACGATAAATAAAATAGGTGCGCTCGTCATTAGAGTCACAAAACTATTTGATGAATCTTCCATTGCCAAGATTTTAGACTTGGTGCAAAATGCCAAAAGTAAAAAAGCAGCAACAGAAAAGTTTATTACTAAATTTGCCCGATATTATACCCCAATAGTAGTTTTTACATCTTTAGCAGTTGCAATATTACCTCCTTTATTCATTTCGGGTGCAACTTCTTCTGAATGGGTTTATCGTGCTCTGATTTTACTAGTTATCTCCTGTCCGTGTGGACTCGTTATCAGTATTCCATTAGGTTACTTTGGAGGTGTGGGAGGTGCAGCTAAACGTGGTATTTTGGTCAAAGGCTCTACTTTTTTAGATACTTTAAATGCAGTTAATACAGTTGTTTTTGATAAAACTGGAACGTTAACTAAAGGGGTGTTCAAAGTAGTAGAAATAGTACCATTAAATGGCTGGAGTGAACAAGAACTGCTGCTATTAGCTGCCAAAGTAGAATCGCACTCAAATCATCCCATCGCTCAATCTATCTGCAAGGCTTATGGTGGAAAAACCGATGAATTTGAGATCAGAGATTATGAAGAAATAGCAGGCTATGGAATTAAAGCCAAAATTGCAAATAGGGTAGTGATAGCGGGAAGCGATCGCCTATTACATAGAGAGAAGATTTCTCACGATAATTGCCAGTTAGAGGGAACAGTTATTCATCTAGCAGTGGATGATATTTACGCTGGCTATATTGTCATTGCTGATGAGATCAAAGAAGATGCTAGACAAGCTATTCAAGCACTCAAGCAAATGGGTGTAGAGAGAATAGTAATGTTGACAGGAGATAATCAAGCGAGCGCATCCCGAATTGCTCAACAGCTAGGCATAGATGCTTACGAAGCAGAGTTATTACCAGAAGAAAAAGTCAATGCCATTGAGAAGTTACTCAGCACCGTTGGTAAGCATAGTAAAGTTGCCTTTATTGGGGATGGTATTAATGATGCGCCAGTGATTGCTAGAGCAGATGTTGGTATAGCAATGGGTGGGTTAGGCTCAGATGCAGCAATCGAAACTGCGGATATTGTAATCGTCACAGATGCACCATCCAAAGTAGCAGAAGCAATCCAAATCGCCAGAAAAACTCGCAAAATTGTTTGGCAAAATATTGGGTTTGCGTTAGCAATAAAAGGTGTATTTATTGGATTGGGTATTTTAGGGATAGCGACAATGTGGGAAGCTGTATTTGCTGACGTTGGAGTAGCAATGCTGGCAATTTTAAATGCAACTAGAGCGATGAAATAAAATTTTTGAAAATCGGTAATCTGTAATTGGGAAATTGTAGTAGTTAAACTATGAGTACTTCTTACTTATGTTCTACTATCCAATAATAGAACCTATGAATTCATCAATCAAAGTCATTGCTACAGCTACTTTAGCTTTACTGCTATATTCAGCAAACCAAGCCTTTGCACTACCCCAGAAAATCAATCATCCAGTGACTGTTGCTAAATTGCAACCCTTAAAAGATACCTTAATTGTTCCTGGAGAACGAGTGGGGCCAATCACACGCAAAACCACCAAGCAGGATTTAGTCAAACTGTTTGGTGTGTCCCGCCTGGTTGATAAAACTATCTCTGGTGCTGAAGGAATAGGTAGTTTTGCAGCTACTCAGTTAAATCTAAATCAGGGGTGCTCTCTGTTAGTAGTCTGGAGTGATAATACTCGTACCAAACCTCTAGATGTCCGTAACCTGGGTTCAGCTTGGAAAACCCGCGAAGGTATTGGAGTGGGAACCCCTTTGAGCGAATTACGTAAAAAATTAGGTAATTTTAAACTTTATGGATTGGCGTGGGACTATGGCGGTACTATTTTGTTGGATAGTAGTCAATTATCCCGTTATCAAGGCAAACTCATTTTACGAGTAGATACGGCTCCCAATGCTTCTGAGAAGTTCCCCAATGACTACCAAGCTGTGTCTGGGGATGCTACTTTTCCCTCCAGCAATCCCCACTGGAAATCTTTGGGAATTAGGCTAGCAGAAATTATCGTTATATTGAATCCAAGTGAGTAGTGGTATGCTAAACATCTGTTTGCTTGCTAGGGCGTAGAGTAACTATGAAGACAAGGTTCTCATACTGAGGCTTTGAGGCTGGTAAAGTAGTTAAGTTTCAATTAGAACAGCAGCCTCTTGATAACATACAGAACTGGCACATCTTAGCGATGAACTGGATAAAATTGAGTCTGGATTGCAATCATGAGATTTATGTAAATATACAGTTATTTGGTGTATGTAAATCAGAATTTACTCACCTATAAACAAAGAAAATAGAGATATTCAGTTAATTGGTGTTTGTTTATACTATTTCAATTCTTTGTAGTCGTTATACTCAGAACTTAGGTTCTACCTGGGAATTAGGAAGTGGCTTTGCCACTTCTTTTTATTTATCTGGTACTCCAATAAAAAATCGATTAAAAATTAAAAGTAACTTTGTTAAAATTTTAACTTTTATTAAGTGTTATAGTATTTTGCAAAATACCTGCTAAACATTCATTGCTAGAGGCGTACATCTATACGCCCCTACAAATGATTCATTTCTTGCAAAGGTTGTTGACAATAGTTATGATATCGCGTGCATTTAATTGGCCAAGCAGTCTGACGAATTTCTGGTCATAATAAACATGATGTTAGTCATTACTCATTGTATCTTCCCATCTGTCACGCTTGGGCTTGCTCTCCACATCGCGCGATCGCATTTCTTGCCAAGTCCCCCACATTAGGGATTGCTGTTTTTCAACATAGTTAATAAACTGCATAATTGAGTAATCTGCTTTAATGGGAGTTTTCAAATCAAACTGAATTGTTTGAAGAATCTTGATGTCACCCATGAGAAAGTATTTAGCTGCAATCTTAGTCAGCCATAGGACAACTCGATTGCATAACCAACCAAAAATTCCTTTACGTTTTTTAGTCATCAACAGAACTTGACCTTCAGTTTTCCCCCCTTCGTAGAGGCGAACTGCAACCATCATGTGGATATGGAAGAAATCAGGGCCAATTGTCACAATGCCAATGCTACCGTACCAATAGCAAATACTGTAAGTTATGACATTTTTGTAGAAAAGACGGATGAGCTTAATCAAAAAGAAATTGTCTTTGATGGGTGTAGTATTACTGAAGATAATTGCATTCTCGTTCAGTTCGTGTCTTTCAAAAATAATTTCTAGTGGCAATTTGTGAACTGTATTGAGGTGTTGAGCATCAATTGCATTAATCATCACCACATTGGGGTGACAATTCAGTAAGAAGTGGGAATGAATGGCGACATCACACTCTTTCTGTTCTAACTCTGGAACAAAAGGTAGAGGTTGTTGCGGTATTTCTCCAGTCCAAACCCAAATCATCCCATATTTTTCAGCAGTGGGCCAAGTTTGTAACTTTACGGAAGGCGGCACATCTAAACATGGGATATCAATACACATCCCCTCAGCATCAAATTTCCAGTGGTGGAAAAAACAACGTAGTGCATTACCCTCAACTTTCCCTTCAGCAAGGTGAGCGCCCATGTGGGGACAGTAGGCATCTAAGGTAACTACTCTTTTATCTTTACCACGGTAAATTACTAATTCTCTACCCAAAATCGTGACAGGTTTTACTTCACCCACCCGCAGATTTTGAGAAGGTATTACCCAATACCATCCCTCAATAAAACGCTCTGGATTATTGAAAATTTTAGGTTTACGGATTGAGCTATAAGTCTGCGAGTTGAGATTCATTTTTATGGTTTCACTTGAAGTGAAGCAGTTGATCTAGAATTAACATGGGAACTCAAAAAAAACAGTTACTTTCAGTACCATGAGAAACAGCTATCCAATAAATGGATAAAATTCATCAGGTAAAATTATTGAGTAAATTTTATTAAAATGTCAAATTCATGCCAATTCAATATCAGCTAAATTTTCAAATATCTATTATAAATAGATATCTGAAAACTGAAAATTTAGTAAAATCTCTAATTAGATAAAAATTTTAAATACCTATGCCAATATTTTGCTCAACTATCAAACTAAACTGCGTCCACGTTGAAAACCGTAGTTCTGTATGAATAGAAAAACCCTCATCCCCCAGCCCCTTCTCCCAATATTGGGAGAAGGGGAGCCGGAAAGAAGTCCCTCTCCCAAGTAGGGAGAGGGATTTAGGGTGAGGGCAAAAACTACGGTTCTCAACATAGATGAGGTTTACTTAATAATTAGAAAAATATGTAATAATAATTACAAGAGTTGAAAAATCTACTATGTTAACTCAAGATAAAAAACTGCTTTTAATTGGTCAGGTAACAGACTTAACTGGAATACCCATCAGGACAATTCGTTATTACGAGAGTTTAGGCTTAATCAATTCATTAAGACGAACAGAGGGAGGCTTTCGCCAGTTTTCATTGGATGTGCTAACTCGTCTAGCATTCATTAAAAGGGCGCAAAATCTTGGTCTTAGCCTAGAAGAGATTGGAAATATTCTTCAAGTTTATGACCAAGGGCAAACTCCCTGTGGTGAAATCAAAGAAAAGCTTGTAGATAAAGTCTTGCAGATCGATCGCCAAATCGATCAGCTCTTAACTTTGCGCTCTGAAATAAAAGGATTACTTTCAGGCTGGAAAAATATCAGCGATCATCATGAGAAGATAATTTGTCCGATTATTCAAAACACCTCTCAGGACTAATACCAATCATGAATCAGGACTTTTATAGAGAAGAAACCACCACAATTCTATTCCAATTAAGGCGAAACCAGCGATCGCAACACCAATTTTCAAGCTTAAAGGTTGCTCAAGGCGTTGAAATTGGCTGGTTTGCTCTGATGGATGGGCTGGCATTTCTGCTAATGTTACACCTGATGTATCAGTGAGAAGCACTAAAGCTATCAGGCTTCCCCAAAGCGTTTTTTGACTGAACATTTCCTAAATTACCCTGAAACTATGAGCTAATTTTTGGTTGAAAGTTACGCAATCTGAGGGCGTTGCTAACAACAGAAAGCGAAGAAAGAGCCATCGCAGCGCCGGCGATAATTGGATTGAGTAACCAACCAAAGATAGGGAAGAGAATTCCCGCCGCAATAGAAATACCTATGACGTTGTAAATAAAGGCAAAGAAGAGATTTTGCCTGATATTATTGATGGTGGCGCGGCTAAGTTGAATTGCTGTCACAATTCCTTGCAAATCTCCAGAAATTAGGGTGATATCGCTAGCTGCGATCGCCACATCTGTTCCCGTACCAATGGCAATTCCCACATCAGCTTGTGCTAGCGCTGGCGCATCATTTATCCCATCACCAACCATTGCGACAATTGAGTGCTGAGTTTTGAGTGGGAATTTATGAGAATTCTCTCCCCTTGCTCCTCTGCCCCTCTGCTCCCCTTGCAAAGATTGAATAATCGCCGCCTTTTGATCTGGACGCACTTCGGCAAAGATTTGCTGGATGCCAACTTGTAGAGCGATCGCATCAGCAGTTTTACGATTATCTCCGGTGAGCATTACTACTTCTAAACCTAACTTTTGTAAGGCTTTCACCACTGCTGCGGATGAAGGTTTGAGGGCATCAGCAATACCCATTATTCCTTGTAGTTCGCCATCTACAGCAATCAAAATAACTGTTTTACCAGCAGCTTCCCAAGCATCTTTATATTGCTGGAGACTCATGGTGTTAATTGCAAGTTCTGTTAACCAGCGTTGTGTACCAATTTGCACAAGCTGATTTGCAATAACTGCTTGCACACCACTACCTGCATTAGCCACGAAGTTTTTTGCATCTATTAAACTTACTTCTTGAGACTGGGCGTATTTCACCACCGCTTCAGCTAAAGGATGCTCAGAATTGCGTTCTACCGTTGCTGCTAATTGTAAAAGCTGGATTTCATTACCATTAGCCGTGCCGTTGACAGTTACAAAGTCTGTAACTGTCGGTTTCCCCTGAGTCAAGGTGCCAGTTTTATCTAGAACGATAGTTTGAATTTTGTGTGCTAGTTCTAAGCTGTCAGCACCTTTAATCAAGATGCCATTTTCTGCACCTTTGCCCGTCCCCACCATTACAGAAGTGGGCGTAGCTAAACCCAAAGCACAAGGACAAGCGATAATCAGCACACCCACCGTTGTCATTGTGGCTAGGGTGAGATTGCCAGTGAAATTAAACCAAATCACAAAAGTGGCGATCGCGATCGCAATCACAGCTGGTACAAACCATCCTGTCACTTGATCTGCCAAGCGCTGAATTGGTGCTTTAGAACCTTGTGCTTGTTGCACCAGTTTGACAATTTGAGCCAAAAACGTATCATTTCCGATTCTTGTCACCCGAAACTGAAATGCACCCGCACCGTTAATCGTCGCCCCAATCACCTCATCTCCTGGCTGCTTTTTGACTGGCAAACTTTCACCCGTCACCATCGCTTCATCTACCGTTGAAGCGCCTGCAATCACTTCGCCATCTACCGGAATCTTTTCACCAGGACGCACTAAAATCACATCGTTGATTCTGACTTCGGCGATGGGAATATCAATTTCTATTCCATCACGAATGACTCTGGCATCTCTGGCTTGCAGTCCAATTAGTTTGCGGATGGCTTCAGAAGTTTGTCCCCTAGCGCGATTTTCCAACAATCGCCCCAGCAAAATTAAGGTGATGACAATGGCGGCAACTTCATAATAAAGATGAGGTATCAAGCCCTGAGCAATAAAAAATTTTGGGAAAACAGTGACAAACAAAGAATATAGATAGGCTGCACTTGTACCCAAAGCAATTAACGTGTCCATCGTCGCCGTATGGCGCTTGAGGGATTTCCAGCCATTCCGGTAAAAAGATCCACCACACCAAAAGATTACGGGTGTTGTCAGCACTAACTGCACCCAAGGATTCTGAAGAAAACTTGGAATTAAGGGTAAATTTAGCCCAGTCATCATGGGCAACGATCCTAAAAGTAGGAAAATGCTAATTACACCTCCTACCGCTACCTTGAGGGAGAGTTGGCGTTGTAATGCTTGCCTACTTGCTTTCTCAGCATCATCTTCTTCAAAGAGCAATTCTTCCTGGAGTGAGTCAGAAGAGTATCCCGCAGCAGCGATCGCAGCTTGGATTTTCTCTAAATTGGTTAGAGAGCG
This sequence comes from Nostoc sp. 'Lobaria pulmonaria (5183) cyanobiont', assembly GCF_002949795.1. NCBI lineage: Bacteria > Bacillati > Cyanobacteriota > Cyanophyceae > Nostocales > Nostocaceae > Nostoc > Nostoc sp. 'Lobaria pulmonaria (5183) cyanobiont'. Next base: position 4,603,858 of record NZ_CP026692.1, read on the forward strand.
ATCGTATTTGATGGTAGCTTGCTCTGCTCCAAAATTAACATTGCAGTCAATTACCCCAGAAACAGAGCGAATTGCCTTTTCGATGTTGTTGGCGCAAGCGGCACAACTCATGCCTCGAAGTTTGAGTGTGAGAGTATCCATAAATAGATGAACCCCTGTGATTGGTGTGAGAGGAGCGTGAAGGAGGCAGGAGGCAGGTTATATTATCTGTTGTTTTCAACTCCATCTAATTCCAAGCCACCAAATCATAAATTTTGATTGGGGACTTAACGCGGCAGGAGGCTCCAGAGCATTATTCCTTCTGCCTCCTGTTTTGTTAAAAATTAAGCAACTGGATAACCCGCAGCAGCTAACGCTTCCTTAATTGCTGTTTCTGATGCTTGAGTTTCTACACTGACAAGCTTGGTTGTTGGATCGGCCTGAACGCTAGCATTGGCATCGACTGCCTGAAGTGTTTTGGTGATGGTGCTTGCACAAGCAGAACAAGCCATGTTGGGAACTGTGAGTTGGAGAGTCATAGATTTACGGGATAAAATGAACAACTTAGCCAGATCGAGCTGGATGACTGAGACGTATCCCTCACACGTCAGAAATAACTGGAAAGAGAGTCGCCTTGAATTTATCCTAGACTCTCCAGCCGGCTGGAGAGTCTAGAGATTTTAAAAAGTTTTTCCTTAAACTTCAAATTTCTTTACAACTTTGGTTTGGCTGAGTAACCGTTGCCCATAAAAAATACAACGTACTACAAAACACTTGTCATCCGATGAAACTGTGTGTTATTAAGGCTATATAACCACATTAGTCAGAATTAACCTGTTGTTTTCCCCACAGTTCTGGGAAAATGACCTTCTGCACTAATTGAGACGCGGCTGCTGAACCCAAGTCTCCTCATCTCTTCACAACAAGAGGTCTTTTTTAAGACCTTATTTGGAGTTTTCATGCAGCCAAAAAATCTCAAACGTCTCCTGCGTGCTTTAGAGCGGCAAGGTTTGGATGTAACTTATAACAATCGCACTTATTCAGTTCGTTTAGTTAATTCTCCTGATGCCCTTGTAGCAGAAGTACTACTACCTGAAAACTTCCCCGTAGAAGCTAAGGCATTGAAGCAGTTAGCAAATTTAGCAAGCGTCCGTCACCCGTCAGGTGGATGCGTTTGTCGTGCCTGTGCTACGCCTGACTTTCACCCAGGTGATGCGGGTGTTGCCATTGGTTCAGTCATAGAAACTGTGGGTCAAGTCATTCCTGGTGCTGTCGGTTCTGACATCAATTGTGGAATGCGCCTGCATATCGTTGATTTGACAATTGAGGAATTCCTGACAAAGCGCGACCAATTCGTAGAACGGATGAAGGGCGATTACTTCTTCGGTACACGTGACATGACGATGACTGCTCACGCAATGCGATCGCTATTTCAGTACGGAGTTCCCGGTTGGCTGGATACCATGCTAGACCAGCCTACGGGGAGTGTAGTCAAGTCTGATTTGCAACAACTTGCCCAAGAGAGCGATCGCATCTTCTTAGGTGGTTCAATGGATGGTAACTGGAAACTTGCGCCTGAAGAATTAGTTCCCGATGCTGGACTAGTACGCGATGGCGGACTGGCAACCATTGGCGGCGGCAATCATTTTGTCGAAGTGCAACGGGTTGATAAAGTCGAAAATCGCCCGCTTGCCCATGCCTGGGGAGTGCGTGAGGGACAGCTAGCTTTTATGATTCACTCTGGTTCTCGAAACGTGGGTAAGTATATCGGGGGAATGTGGCGAGATAAAGCTAAGGCGACTTGGCAGAAAGGTCTAAAGTACCCTGATTCTCAGATTTTTCCTCTCTCTACTTATTCTCACCCTGAACTAGTTGCCAGTTACCTGCAAGCTGAAGCCACTGCTGCTAACTATGGCTTTATCAATCGCCTGCTGTTAGCGGAATTGCTACGTCTGCGTTTGCGGGAAGTATACAAAGATGTGGAAGCACCTCTAGTTTATGACTTGCCGCATAACATCACCTTACCAGAAGGTCAGGGATGGGTAACACGCAAGGGCGCTTGTCCCGCTTATACAGGTCAACCAGTGATTATTCCTGGTTCAATGGGTGCTTATTCTTATCTGATGGTGGGTAAAGGCAATACAGCATTTTGTAATTCGGCGTCACATGGAGCGGGAAGAATTCGTTCTCGCTTCGATCTCAGTCGTAAAGGTGCATCTCAAAGTGAAGCAGAACTGGGATTAACTGGGGTAGACTGCATCACCCTGCGTGAAGAACGCCGAATTGAGGAAGCACCTGCTGCCTACAAACCGATTCAGTCTGTGATTGATGTGCAGGTTGAAGCAGAAATGGTAGATGTTGTGGCGCGATTGAGTCCGGTGTTGACGTTTAAGGCGTAAGTAGATTGTGAATTAATCAAAGGCAATTAATTATTGCACCTAGATTTGTCTAAATGCAGTTCAAGAGTATATTGCCACGTGATTGAGCGATAAAGTGTAATTAGGGGAGTAAAATAAATTTCAGCTTTTACAACCCTATCTCTTCAAATAAGGAACAGCAATTTTTATGCAGATGCTCGATATAAACACAGCTAGCCTTCCCCTATCTGTAGTTCGCATTGAAGTAGAACGACTCTTTGGTAAGTATACATATACTTTGGAAAAAAAAGATAATAATCCTCACATAGATTCTTCACTAATCATCCTTTATGGTGACAATGGTTCTGGTAAAACGACTATCCTTAAACTTTTATTTCACCTGTTATCAACAGGTAAGCAACGTGGTCATCTTACTTTTTTAGCAAAGACTCCTTTTGCCAATTTTTCAGTTTTTCTAGCTGATGGAACAAGCATTATTGCTAGCCGAAAAAATGAGAATTTAATTGGCTCATTTCAACTTAAAGTACTCCAAAAAAATCATGTAACTTTTTCTACTGAAGTTTACGCTGATATTGACAATGATGTGAAAAATATACATAAAAAAATACAAGATTATGAATTTTATAGAAATTTCATAAAAATGCGATTGAGCCTGTTTTTTTTAGGTGATGATAGAGTCTTAGATAGTGATATGTTTGATGGTCAGGAAGAACTTAAAGATGAACAAAAATACAAACAATTTTTGCTGTCAAAAATGGCAAATTTTCTAGAAGAAAAGCCCAGTTTAAATAGAGAATTGACGCTGAGTATATCTATTCACAGAACTGAAGAATGGATTCGTGACCAAGCATTAAGAGGAGCTAATGAAGGAGAAGCAAATGTTCATAATATATACGAAGAAATTATTACGAGAATTCTTCAGACTTCAGGAAGTTTAGTCGAAGAAGAATTATCAGAATCACCTGAAATGCTAATCAGGGAGCTAAAAGCTCATGAGGATCGTAGTAAAGATTTTTCTAGTTTTGGGTTAATGTCACCATTAGATACTCAAAAAATTGTTAACGTACTAAAATCTAATACTAAAACCGATTCTTCAATTATATCAAGAGTGTTGAAACCATACCTAGATAGTGTAACAGCACGTTTTGATGCTCTCCAGGATACACAAAATTTATTGACCATTTTTGAAACGACAATCAATAAATTATTTTTTCGTGATAAATATATAAGGTTGCATGTCAGAGACGGACTAAAAATATTTACTGACGAAGGAAAAGAATTATCCCCAGAAACCCTTTCTTCAGGACAAAAGCAACTTTTACTACTTTTTTGTAATACTCTGACGGCGAGAGATAAAGCAACAATCTTTATTATTGATGAGCCAGAAATATCACTAAATATCAAATGGCAGCGTCAACTTATTCATGCATTGCTTGAACTGACAAAAGGAAGCCAAGTTCAATTTATATTAGCTACTCATTCAATTGAATTACTTTCTCAGTATAACAACAATGTCGTTAAGCTTGTGAAGATGGAGAAATAATTGAAAAATGGAGAATGAAATACGACGCACGCTTGACGAACTTGTAACTAGATATGAACTTGAGCCTGATCTGCGTGATATATATGTTGAAGGAAAGACAGATAAGCTATTGATAGAATGGTTTTTAGACCAGAAAAAAAATCAAGGTTTTGCTGTTTATGAAATTGATACAGTTGAAATTCCTGCCCAATTATTATTTGAACAAGGATTAAAAGACAATAATCGAAGTCGTGTTATTACTCTTGCCCTTTATATAAATGATAAACTCTCAGAAACTTCTCTACATATTACATGTGTTGCAGATAAGGATTTTGATTGGCTATTTTGCAAAGAGTATCAGTGTGATTTACTATTATTTACTGATTATTCGTGTCTTGAGATGTACCTATTTAATGAGGCTGTTTTAGATAAATGTCTGCGTTTAGGACTAGGTTTATCTCAGCCCAAAGCTAGGGAAGTACTAAATCAATTATCTAGAGTATTAGAGGATTTATTTTTAATTAGGGATACTAATGAAGCACTTAATTTAAATATGAGATGGCTCGACAAATTTGGTGACTGCTGTAAATTGAATAAAAAAGATTATCAGGTTCAGTTTGAGTTAAAAACTTTCATTACTAAATATTTAAATAGCAATAGTAATCGCTCACAAGAATCGAGATTCATAACTAAACTCGAAGAATTACGTGCAAAAAAACTGATAGAAATACGATATAAAATTCATGGGCATGATTTTACTGAGCTTTTGTGTTGGTACATCAGACCCTATCTCGGGACAGAAATCAGGAGTTCTTACAATTCAGAGATTCTTGCAAGGAGCTTATTGGCATGTATTGATGCTGATAAATTGTCTCAAGAAGGTCTATTTCAGCGCTTACTGGCTCGTATTGACAGATAATCTAGGCGAATAATCGCTTATATCCAGGTAGGCGTAGCCCGTCGTAGACATTGCTGTTATCTCTCACTAGAAAATAAGTATACAGACGCAAAACGGCTTGTCGCCAGATTCAGATATAGCGCTTACTATCTCAACAATGTGATCGGTAGCGCTTTACAGCGAAATAGAAAGCCCCTGGTCAACACCAGGGGTATCCATCTTTATTCCCTCATTTAGAATCGCATCTGTGAAGCTATAGTAAATCCGTATTAATGCAATAACTGCATATTAATGATGATTATTTTGTAATCGGCTAGTTAGATAGGAATTTACTCAGTTTCATCGATGAGAGCAATGTCTACGACGGGCTACGCCTACGCTTTTTTGTCAAATTAGGCAATTAGTTCTAATTGTTTGTATACCTTCTGAGTATAATCTCCATTCAAAACATGGGATTGTGTTCATTATCCCAACACTTGCGATCGCTCAAATTTCTGCCAGTATGTTCGCAATGGTTGGGACACAAAAGTTATTAATCGTCTGACAGATGACTTGCAGAAAGCTTTTCCAGAGATGAAGGGATTTCCGGTTCGCAACCTCAAGTATGTGCGGGCATTTGCTGAAGCTTATCCAGACTAGGAATTTGTGCAAGCACAAAGAAGATCCACTGAGTAGGAGATGCAAAAAAACGGAGAAAGTATTTGATAACTTCTCCGTCTCTCTGCGTCTTCCATAAACAACTACTACCAAATTCGATTTCCATTTTCGTCAAGTCGCATTTGCCGAATTACGTCGGAAATCTCTTCAGCGTCTTTAACGTGGTGGAGTGCCTTCTTTTCGCCGTTGGGTTCATCCACAACGAAGTAAGTAGGGACTGTGATTCTCTCGCCTGTAATGTCTGGTACATCATCAACAGCTGCCTGTTTAGCCTTCTCTTCAATTGATTGAGGCTTATCAGAGATTCTATCTCCTGGATTCGCGGTTAAATTTTCTTTGTTTACGTCTAGCTCACGAGAATCCCGGTCTTCAGTTACTGGTTGATTAATTTGATTTTCTTGATTTTTCTCACTCATGGCGCTTTCAGTTATTAAAATATGGAACTCGACTAACAACAGCTTAAAAAATTAAAGGTATAAAGAGTTCTTTCTCTGGAGAGAGTTTGAGAATATATTTTGAAGAGATTTTTTGAAGTACATATCTTAGGTTATAGCCTAGCTCTGAAGTTGAGAAATAACCTCATACTCTAGAAATAAATAGTAATTAAAAATTAAAGTTCAGGAACAACTCTTAAAAAAAGCAAATTTTCTCAAAATTAACCGACAGTAAACACAAATATATATTAATCCTAATGCGATCGCACCGTAGTATACTAGAAGACCTTTGTCGGTAAATCGAATTATTATGGAACATTCTTCTACTAATAGCAAAATTCCAGCGAGGATAAAAACGCGTCGGGATTTCTTAACCTATATGCTAGGTACTACCGTTGCATCAGTAGCTATCGGATATCTATTTCCCAAAGTCAGCCAAAGTCGTGAGATAGACCTAGAAACCCTTTGCTCGCTTTATCCCAAGAATTCACGCTGTCAAAATTATCTTCCCGGATCGGTAACACTAGCTGAAGACGGCAAGCAAATTGAGGCTAATGCACTATTAGCAACCGCAAAGCCAGGAATTCCGATTCTGGTAAAAGGCTTGCCAGATCGTAGCGTTGATTATCTAATTATTCAAGACGGGCCAAAGATTGCTGAGTACGGTATCAGTCCAATCTGCACCCATTTAGGATGTACAGTAAAGTGGGATCTTGAGAAGAATCACTTTATTTGTCCTTGTCATGGATCTCAATACGATTCTCAGGGTCGAGTTGTTCGCGGGCCAGCTAAACGTTCTCTACCACTAATCACCGTAGTAGTCAAGCAAAACCAAATTCGTTTAGTCGATCGCAAACCTGCTGTAGATCCTCGTTAATCTACTAATAACCAATCAAATGTCACAATTCCACCATACTTTTTCAGCAAGTTATAAATTATAAAAGACTAACAAAAATTACTGCATGATTTAAATTTGTCGGGTAAGCTGACAACAGCAGTTTTATTCTCAAACCAATGACCGCAAGTAGTCCCAAAATTTTAGCCCTAGACTTTGATGGAGTGATTTGCGACGGATTAATTGAATATTTTGAGGTAGCATGGCGTACTTACTGTGAAATTTGGTCTTCTGCTAACGACACACCGCCAGATGATTTAGCTTTGAGATTCTATCGCCTAAGACCTGTTATTGAAACGGGTTGGGAAATGCCCATTTTAATTAAAGCCTTGATAGATGGGATTCCTGACGAAAAAATTCTTCATGAATGGGTAAGCATTGCCCCACAAATTTTGTTAAATGACAAGCTACAAGCAAAAGAAATAGGTGCGAAACTAGATAAGCAGCGAGATGAATGGATTACCACGGATTTAAGTGGTTGGCTGAGTCTGCATAGATTTTATCCGGCGGTAGTAGAAAAAATCAAATTAACTATTGACAGTGGAGTTAAGCTATACATTGTGACAACTAAAGAAGGGCGTTTTGTACAGCAGTTGTTGCAACAAGAAGGGGTGAATTTACCACCAGAGGCAATCTTTGGGAAAGAAGTCAAGCGTCCCAAATATGATATTTTGCGAGAATTAATCCAGTCAGTAGAAGACAAGCCAGTTAGTCTCTGGTTTGTAGAAGATAGACTCAAGACATTACAGTTAATCCAACAGCAAGCAGACCTTGAGGATGTGAAACTTTTCCTTGCAGACTGGGGCTATAACACCCAAGCCGAACGGGAAACGGCTCAAAACGATCCACGAATTCAGTTGTTATCACTTTCTCAGTTTGCCAAAGATTTCTCAGCTTGGCTTTAATATATTAAATATTTAGTGAAAAAGAGACGTAGCAGTACTACGTCTCTACAATAGTTATGAATAATACATATCTAATTTATGGATGTATCTATCTAAATAAAATTATATATTTTGTAAATTTAGGTGAAATAATAACTTACAACTATTCACTCCTCACTTCACACTTACTTTTATGCTTGACCTAACAAAACTGGCGCGAGAAATGCAGGGTTTAAGTCAGCATCTTACTTTAGAAGCTGCTGCCAATCGTCAGCGTTTAGAACTGGCACAACAACATTTAAAAAATGCTTACGAGTGCCAACAAGATTTAATCGATCGCCAGGAAAAATGGCGCGATCGCATTCTCTTTGCTAATGCTACCCCAATTGAAGCACTAGAAACCTGCATTGATATCCCTGTTCCGCCAAAAATTCATACTGTCATCGCTACCGATGGTTCCCAAATAGCCCCCAACCATCATGAAATTGCTTACTGTTATCTGCTAAATATCGGCAGAGTCGTCTTACACTACGGACAAAATCGCCATCCGCTACTCGATAGTTTGCCAGAAGTATTTTACCGCCCAGAAGATTTATATATGTCTCGGCAGTGGGGAATTAGAACCGAGGAATGGATGAGTTTTCGCCGCACTGCTTCCGAAACAACGGTGTTAGCAGAACTGGCGTGTAGTGCAGCGCCAGGGGATACGCCAGCGCTAGCAATGGTAGATGGTTCGCTAATTTACTGGTTTTTAGAACAATTGCCGATGGATGCACGCGATCGCATTTTACCCCCCATCCTGGAAGCTTGGCAGCAGATGCGTGAGGCTAAAATTCCGTTGATGGGCTATCTTAGTGCCTCTCGCAGCATCGAAACAATGAACTTTTTACGGCTATTGGCTTGTCCCTATCCAGTACCAGACTGTAAAAGTCATTGCCCAAATCAGCTAGAAAAAGTACCTTGTAAAATTTTTGAACAGTTGCGAGATACTTCTGTTTGGGCAACCCGGCTCAAACCCGGACAACGCAGTACCTTATGGCGCAGCAATTCCCCAATTCTCGAACTCTACGGCGATCAAACCATTTATTTTTGCTACGTCCACGTTGGTACTGAAATCGCCCGAATTGAAGTTCCGGCATGGGTAGCGGAGAATGCAACCATGTTAGACCAAGCACTGGGACTGATGTTAGCACAAGTGCAAAAAGGATATGGCTACCCTGTAGCGATCGCTGAAGCGCATAATCAAGCAGTAGTAAAAGGTGGCGATAAAGCGCGTTTTTTCGCCCTACTCGAACAACAAATGATTAAAGCTGGTTTAAAAAATGTCGGAACCTCCTACAAAGAAGCCAGAAAGCGCGGGAGTATTGCTTAAAATAATTCGTAATTCGTAATTCGTAATTCATAATTATAATTATGAATTACGAATTACGTTTTACGGTCTTAATACCTTAGCTACTTAAGGAAAATGACAGATAAAAAAATACGTAACACTTCTTATCTTAAATTTAAAATCTAAATGTTTACTTTACAGCTTTTTAGGGAAACCTTTATTTAGTAGAGAATTAAGTCAACAGCTAGCTTACTCAGTAAAAACTAGTAGATACTTATTGGCTTTACTATCAAGTTCATTACGTTTTTATTCGTAAGTAACCAGTCTTAGTCATAACTGACATTAGGCAAGTTTCTAGATTGAAACATTTTATTGCAATGATTATTTAATTTTAACGATAAACGTATTACCTTTTATCCAAAAATATTCATACCTAAAAAGCTGATGAAACTAATTAAATCTGAGTACAAACAATCTGAAGAAAAATACTCTCGATTTTTCTCATTTTCTATAGATTTATTGTGTATTGCTAATTTTGATGGTTATTTTAAGTATTTAAATCCAGTATGGACAAAAACATTAGGTTGGTCAATTTATGAACTAGTTGCTAAACCTTTTATCGAATTTATTCACCCTGAAGACCGTGAATCAACTATTGCAGTAGCCCAAAAACTTACACAATCTGTAGACGCAATCAGTTTTGAAAACCGCTATCTTTGTCAGGATGGTTCTTACAAATGGCTATCATGGAATGCAACTGGCTTTACTGAAGAAAAATTGATTTATGCAGTAGCTCGTGATATTACTATTAATAAAAAAAATGAGATAGCGCTAAACAATTCTATCCATGAATTAGAAGCTTTTAAATTTGCCTTAAATGCCCATTCACTGGTAGCTATTACTGATAGAACTGGAAGAATAACCTATGTCAATGACTTATTTTGTAAAGTTTCTCAATATTCTCCAGAAGAACTTTTAGGGCAAGATCATCGGATTATCAATTCTGAATACCACACAAAAGAATTTTTTGCAAATTTATGGAAAACTATTGCTCAAGGAAAAATATGGAAAGGAGAAATTCAAAATAAAGCCAAGGATGGTACTTTTTATTGGGTAGATACTTTGATCGCCCCAATGTTGGGACAAGATGAAAAACCCTATCAATATGTATCAATTCGTACAGATATTACACAGCGCAAGCTTTCAGAGTTAGCTTTATTGGAGCGATCGCGCTTGTCAGTTTTGAGTGCAGAAGTCAGTTTAGCCTTATCTCAAAGTGGCACACTTCCAGAAATTTTGCAAAACTGTACAAATACTATTTCCCAATATCTTGATATCAGTTTTGTTTGTATCTGGACATTTGAAACACAGACAAACCAGTTACAATTGCAGGCTGGCGTTCATTGCACAGATATTAGTTGTAGTGCTTTGAGCGATACCCAAGATTTCCCAGAGCATATCGCTTTAGTCAATAATATTATTGGCTTAATGATTCAAAATCACCAAGCAATTTTTAACGAAGAACTATCAATTAATAATTCCGATAAACTTCTCAATTCTACATTATCAATTTTACGATTTTCTGCTTATCCCCTAATAGTAGAGCAGCAAATAATCGGTATAATGGCTTTATTTAGCAAGCAATTATTTACCGAACCAACTCATAACCTATTAAATTGGATTGCTAATAATATTGCTGTGGCTATTGACAGAATCTGGGCACGAGAAGAAATCTTCAGTCGTCGGGAAGCTTTATTACTGCGTTTAGCTAGCCAAATCCGTAGTTCTCTTAACCTAGATATGATCTTAGAAACTGCTGTGAATGAAATTCGCAGCTTATTACAAATTGACCGTTGCTACTTTCTTTCTTATTTACCGCATCCATCTCAACCAAGCCTAACTATTAGCTATGAAGCACGAAACCCTAACTTGGCAAGTATGTTAGGCAGTATTCCACTGCAAAAAAGCACTTTTTTGACTCAAAACCTTCTCTCTCAAGAACTAAGCTGCATCGACAATATTAATAGCAAATCACATCTCGAATATGATGTGCAAGAACTTTTAATTGAGTTTGGTATCACATCTCAACTAATGCTACCAATTAAGAGTAATTCTGGGGAAATTGGAGCAATTGTGTGCAGTCATTGTAGTGGCGATCGCGTTTGGAATAATAGTGAAATTAACCTATTACAAGCTGTTTGCGATCAACTAGCGATCGCTATCGATCACGCACAACTTTATACCCAAAGTCGCGCTGCTACTTTAGAGGCTCAAACTCAAGCTGAAAAACTCACCGAAACCTTGCATAAATTGCAACAAACTCAATCTCAACTGATCCAAAATGAAAAAATGTCTAGCTTAGGACAATTAGTCGCTGGAGTGGCCCATGAAATTAACAATCCAGTTAGTTTTATTCATGGTAACTTAACCTATGCTAACGAATACTTTCAAGAGATGTTAACTCTCTTGCACCTTTATCAACAACATTATCCCCAACCAGAAGTAGAAATTAAAGATTTCGCTGCAAAAATTGATTTTGAATTCATTGCTAGCGATCTTTCTAAACTCCTATCCTCAATGAATATGGGTACTAATCGTATTCGTGAGATTGTTTTGGGATTGAAAAATTTTTCTCGTCATGATGAAGCAGAAAAAAAACTAGTTGACATTCATGAAGGAATTGACAATACGTTATTAATTTTGCATCACCGCTGGAAAAATAATGGAATTGGCTTAAATATATCTATAGTTAAAGAATATGGTGATTTGCCTTTAGTTGATTGCTATCCTGGGCAGCTTAATCAAGTATTTATGAATATTTTAACTAATGCGATCGATGCTTTAGAAGAATCAATGGTCAAGATAAAAACAAATCATAAACCGCAAATTATAATTTGTACTGAAATTTTAGAGAGTAAATTTGCTGTTATCCGAATTGCTGACAACGGATTAGGAATGGTAGAAGACATTAAAAAGCGCTTATTTGATCCATTTTTCACCACAAAAGAGGTAGGAAAGGGAACAGGTCTAGGACTGTCAATTAGCTACCAAATTGTAGTAGAAAAACATGGTGGAATTTTGAATTGTGTATCAGAACCAGGACAAGGCACAGAATTCTGGATTCACATTCCAATTTAAAATACTCTACGTTTCAAAACGCTACGATTTTACGCAAAGCTGTACTTTGAGATTTGTTTCAGAAAAAATATGTAAATAGCCCTCTGCTCACATGTTATGCGTAACTGATAACTGACCTTAGTCCACATGAGCAAACTAAGGTCAGTTAGTCGTTCGGTACTCTAAGATCAACTAAGTAGGACGACGTAAATAATTAAAGGTTTGTAGTGAGAGCTGAAGCTCTCACTACAAAATAATTTGAATATTTTTTACATTAGTTAATATAGTTTGAATTCTTCTCACCGACTTACTTGTCTATAATTTAAATTGAATTTTATGAACAAGTGCTTAGTAGCACCGTGGCTCGTTACTATAGAGTTCTGTTTCGATTGAGATTCCTTTGCATCAGATGGGGGAATCGGTAAGCCATAACGGATTTAAATTGTCTACTAATTTGCAAGAATCAAAAGTCTAGAGAAAATATTGACTAAAAACTATGCAAAATTTAAGTACATCCAACACTATAGGACTGAGTTTAGAGCTTTTTCATGTCCAAACCAACACTGCTTTTGAGTTATCACCAAATACTGCGGTGTTTCATATCGGTAAACCAAATGACCAAATTCCGCCGGATATTGATGTTTCCAACTTGCCAGATGTAGATGTAGTTTCTCGCATCCACGCACGGATTCAAATCCATATAAATAATTACTTTATTGAAGATTTAGGAAGTTCTAATGGCACATTTGTCAACAACACTAGATTAGAACCTAGAACACCCTGCCCAATAAATATAGGAGATAAAATAGACCTTGGTCAAGAAGAAAAAGTTACATTTATATTTCAATATAAGATACAATCTCAACAAAATCTTCTTCCTCTTACAAGTTCCACAAAAATGCAGGCTCAAATTGCTCTGAACAGCAGACAAACTCTGGTGAATCAAACAACCAGGTATATAGGCTTTGCTTTGATGGTTGCAGGCATCATCATTTTAACTGCAAATATTCGTGTTGGTATATTTTTTGGTATTCCTGGTTTATTACTATGTATTTCCGGTATTTTCGTCCTTTGTCAGCAGCGAATAAACCCTAACTTAGGGTGGATTTTGATAGCGCTAGGAATTATAGTTATAGCGTTTACTGGTAATGTGTTCGCGTCAGTTAATCTTTTAGTTTTTGTGGCATCATCTGCTTTATTTATCGCTGGATATCAACTTTTGAATACTGGAAAAATCTTAAATTATGATTTGCGATCGCTCCAGAAATTAATTAAAAAATAACTCATTTTAATCATTCTTAATTATTTCCATCCTACTTCTCTGCGAATAGCATGATTCATCAAGTTTATTTGCGATGCGTGAAACGATGGCGGCATTGAGCTATGAATTATATGGTCAAGTCCATCATGCATTACATCCGTTGGTAGTGCAGAATGATCGAGTCCTAATGTATGTCCAATTTCATGGGCAATGGTATTGGCGATTAAGTTAGACAATTGATTAACATGAAGACTGGCATTGTAAGAAGCATAGAATACTTGATCTATGCGGATAATCGCACGATTTGTAACCATTCCTAATTTAAAAGTAGCTACTCCTAGATAGTCAACTGGTTGGTTATCAGCAAATACATAGATATGAGTAAAATTGTCCCCCCATTCCTTGGGTTCAGGCGAATCAGATGTCAAAAATACTTCAACACTTCTAAATGCACCGTAGAGCTTAGAAAAGGCATCACTGAGAATACTATTGATTACTTCTCTATTTTCCTCTTCAATGTCCATTCCCGAAACATCTACCCAAATACAACGGCGAAACTCGCTATTTCTCTCTATGAGAATTCTTCCACAGGAAGGGCAAAACTCCCACTGAGACTGAATGCGCGAACAACATCCCTGACAACGGAGTTTAACAGGTATAGTCAAGTCTATGCGTTCCCAAATCGGGACTTTGAGCTTGCGATTGAGTCTAGTTAAATCCAGGCGATCGTAAAGAGACATTAATTTTTATTGTAATAGATTCTTTGTTTTGGCCAATTTTACCCAGTTTGGATATTCAGTCATTAGTAAATCATAAAGCTCTTGATCTGCTATACTTTCTGGGTCTTCTAAACTAAAAAAATCTGAATTATCAAGATAGCGATCGCTCATTTCGTCAAGTTTTTCTAAAAAGGTAAAATCACTAGTTTTTGCTTTAGCTAGCCAACCTAAAATACCTTTATCTTTAACATCCTTACGTGACTTGCCTATCGCCATAAATTGCCAAAAGATAGGCTCATACGAAGACTCTCTAAGAGATTTTTCTGTTTGTGATTCGTCAGAAGTTGCTCCATCCGTCACAAACATGATATAAACTGGAGTAGCATTTTTTGCACTAGTTTTTTTAGATATTGGAAAATAGAATTTTCTAATCATATTTATAGCTTTACCATAGTAAGTACCACCTTCTAGTGGATACTCTTTCAAGAGATTTGGAATAAAGGTTTTAAAATTTTCAATAGTCATTTCACCTGCATTATAGGTTTTAGCTCCAAATAGAAATATATCAATAGAGGCGTTGTCATCAAAACGACATCCTAAAGCCAGAATTTTTTCAGCAAACCGCTGAATTTTACCTAAGGTATAGAGCGCACTCATTGAGCCAGAGATATCAAGGCAAAGCACAACCTTAGCCTTATGATTCGTCAAATTTGCTTTTTGAAGTGATATATCTGCTTTTTTAACAAGATTGAAAATATGTGGTGCTTCTCGCTCAAGCTTTTTATCTAACGATATATTTAGTTTAGTTTTACAGTTTTCTTGCACCCTTTCTACTTTTGTAGATTCTTCCTGTTTAGTTTTGGAAATATATTTATCTACAAAACTTTGTAGTCCAGAACTATAGCCTTCTCCTACCGCTTGAAATCTCCATTCATTCTCTTTTTTATACAAGCGTCCAAATTGCAAAGCTGTCTCTTGAGAAAAAGCTTCTCTTAAATTGTATCGAGCTAAAGAATTTTTGCTTTCGTGATTATAAATCTTGATAAAAGCATTTTTGATTTGGCTAAAATTTTGATTTTTTTCTTGCCCTTCATGAATAGTGACAACAAAAACTATCTCCTGAATAGCTGGATTGACTTTTGCCAAATCAACATAAATTGTTTCATCATCTCCATTCCCTTCCCCAGTTCTATTATCTCCTGAGTGTTTTAAAGATCCATCAAGTGAGTGAAGGTTATTGTAAAAGACAAAATATTTATCATTGGGAATTTTACCATCTGCACCTAACATAAATACAGAAGCATCAATATCATAGCTTTGCCCAGCTTGATTTACTTGCCAACCCAAGCCAATAGCTACTTTCTTTAAATTCGGAGCTTCTTTAGAAAGATTAAACCTGCTGCCTTTGCTTAATTCAATTTCCATTTAATACACATCCTATCAATTAAAAATTTGTTAATTTTTTATGCAAAAAAAGGGGGTAACAACAATGAATACCTCCTTTGTATTAATTTATGAGATATATACTAAGCAGCGTATCGGTCTACAAAACTTTGCAGCCCTGATTTATAACCAGCACCGACAGCTTGGAATCTCCATTCTCCATCTTTTCGATAAACTTTACCAAACTCAATTGCAGTTTCTGCGGAAGCATCTTCATCTAATTCATACTTAGCAATTTGTTTTTCTGTGGCATTGTCATAAATTCTGATAAACGAGTTTCTGACTTGCCCAAAGTTTTGCTTTCTTTGCTCTGCTTCATGGATAGTCACGACAAAAACTATTTCTTGAACTGAAGCATCCACCTTGCTTAAATCAATTTGAATCGTTTCATCATCCCCTACACCCTCTCCAGTTCTGCTATCTCCCTCGTGTTTGACAGAACCATCAGGTGATTGTGAGTTATTATAAAATACAAAATATTTTTCATTAGGAATTTTTCCGTTACTACCTAACATAAATATAGAAGCATCTAAATCAAAAGCTGAACCTGTGTCTGTAACATTGATATCCCATCCTAAACCAATTCCAGCATTTTTTAAGCTTGGTGCTTCTTTTGAAAGATTGATCCTTTCACCTTTACTGAGGTTAATTGACATAATTATTACCTATTTTTGTAAGTGAATTAGATTCTGAATTTCTATGGATTTGAGTAACTTGATATCTACTTAAGCATAAACTTTCACAAGTCCCTCTAAACCATTAACGTTAATGCCGTTGCCAATAGCTGCCAATTTCCACTCATTATTATGATTGTAAATTTCAGCCATAATCATTCCGGTCATTCCTTTATATTCAGAACCCGATAGATGATACTTAGCGAGTTCTTGATTATTAGATGTATTGACTAGGCGTACAAAGGCATTTTTTACCTGTGCAAATTCTTGCTTCCGAGTAATACAATCATAAATATTAACTGTAAAAATCAATTTTACAATCTCTTTTGGTAGACGAGCTAAATCTACAAGAACCTGCTCGTCATCACCTTCTCCCGCACCTGTGAGATTATCACCCAGATGGGTAATAGCTCCTGATTTGTGGGATAGATTACCAAAGTAAACAAGATTGCCTATATCTGTTATTTTGCCATTTTGATCTAAACAGATTACAGAGGCGTCTAAATCAAAGTCTGAAGCGTTGCTGTGCTTCATGAATAGTTACAGTAATAACTATTTTTTGAACATCTACTGGTACTTTTTTAAGATCAACTTTGATAACTTCATCATCACCCTCACCTGCACCAGTAAGATTATCTCCCATGTGCTGAAGCGATTTATCAGAGTCAGGACTTGTGAGGTTATTATAAAAAATAAAGTGGTTGTCAGAAATAAGTTTTTCGTTAATACCTAACATGAACACTGAGGAGTCTAGATCAAAGTCATAACCTGTATCTGTAGCTTTAACGTCCCATCCAAGTCCAATAAAGACATCTGTTAAGCCAGGAGCAACTTTTTCAAGTGAAACTCTTTGTCCTTTTGTTAGCGAAACTGCCATAATTTTTTCTTCCTATTTATAGCAAATGGATGCACCAAGTAAGTAATCTGTTTATTGTTACTTTCAAATAAGTGGAAAATTGTAGATATCAACAAAAAATAATTACCTATGGCGCTGGTTTTTTAGAAAAAACTTCACCAGTAATTATTTAATTTTTGACTTGGCTAGTTTTGAAGATTGATTTGGTCAACCTAGTTTTCTATTAGAATTAACCAAGAAGTTTACCTATTTACAGTTGAGTGATAACAAACACGCTACAGAATGCAGTGTATGTCATATTTGTTATGCGCTCTATCGTAGTCACCTTCAATAAGCGCTGAAATCAGTAAAAATACGTAAACTCCAAAATAGAATTTTTGAGGTTCTTAATAAATGAGGGATATGCTGTATGAATGTCGTATCTAAAGACATAGGGAGTTTAAGCTAATATTCATTCTGCATCCTGGTGTCTCCCATTCTCTGCATAAGAGTGTATTTCTGAGGCTAAGGATTATGCAACTTAAAGATGGATTAATTTAATCTCTCCACAATGCCACTTGTTGCTTGAGTTCCCTCATATCTAAATAATCGTTAGCAAAAGCTTTCCATAAAAGTGGATCAGGAATAAAACCATCATATTTTTGAATTTCTGGTGCTTCTGAAGTACTAACTAAATCTCCTGAGGTAATTCTTTGTTCGCACAATGAAGTAATTTCACGATAAAGATATTTAAATTTATCTTTGCCTAATTTAATTGTCAAATAATAGGGATTTACTCCGCCAATACTTGTAATTTCTAATGATTCCCGGCAGTACGAGTTGAGCAATCTTTCTAAGGTGCGATAAGCAACCGTACCCATCCAAGGAAAAATACAGCATTTACCTTTCTCTAATTCTACAATATTGTGTTTATCTAATTCAACCTGCTGCACCAATTTGCGAACTTGATGTAAGCGTTGCAAAGCATTTTTTTGCAAGTAACTGTACTCGATATTCTCAAATAAGACTTGCTGCATTCGTTGCAAAACTTTGGTATGAATAGTCCCACCACAACCACGCCAATAAATACTAGATTTACCCTCAGCTTGTTTAACAAAAATAGCCTTCTTTTGAAAGTCAACTTCTACGACTTCCCAAGTTCTCCCAGCTAAAGCAAATTGATTACCAACAGGAAGTGGCGTGACAATACTGCCAATTTCTGTTGAACCTTGCTTAACAATGTATTCTTGCTGTTCAGCAAAAACAGCATAAAACTGAAATTTTCTCACTACCTTTTCTCCTGCCAAACCCAAGATTAATTTACCTTGTTCAGTATGCTGAATATGACCAATATCAATTAAATAACGAAGCAATAATTGGAAATCTTCTTTGGAAATAGCAGCAAAGGGCGGCAAACTAAAAATTTGTTTAGCTAGGGCATTAGCTGAAATTTCCCCTGCTGCTGTTAAAATACTCATTGTTTGGTGATAAAGCAAACTCAAAGGATATTTAATTGGTTTGATTGGTTCAATCCATTGTTCCTCTAAATAAAGTTGAATAATCGCAATACATTGCAAAAGTTGCCAGGGGATTTGTTCTGGTATAGAAGCTTCTGGTAATGGCTTATCTTCAGCGCAGACGAAACGCATATCAGCAGCTTCACCTCTTCTACCACTACGTCCCAAACGCTGTAAAAAGCTAGCTACAGACAGGGGTGATTCTAACTGAATCACTCGCTCTAAATAACCAATATCTATGCCTAATTCTAGAGTCAGAGTGGCGGCGGTAACAGCTGGATTGTTGGGTTCACGCATCGCATTTTCAGCAGCTTGCCGCAAACTAGCAGATATACTTCCATGATGCACATGATATATATCTGGTAGTCCTTGTCCTGTGGCAATTTGTCGCAAAGATGCAATTACAGATTCAGTACGTGTGCGATTATTAGCAAATATCAGGCATTTGCGAGACTTGCTGAGGTTGAAAATATATTGTTCATCAGCTGTCGCCTCTGATTCATCTACTTCATCAGTAATATAAAAATGTTCTACAGCTAGTTTTATTTGCCGTTTTATACCGTCAATTTTTGGTGTAATTACTGGCTTATCTGTTCCCGAACGCAACCACTCTTCAGCTATTGAGTAATCACCAAGAGTTGCCGATAAACCAATACGGCGCGGTTGTTTTTGCGTAAACTTTGCTAAACGTTGTAATTGGCAAATAATTTGGCAACCGCGTTCTGAACCCATAAAGGCATGAATTTCATCAATAATGACAAACCTTAAATCACCAAATAAGCGAAGTAGGTCGTTATTTTTATTAATTAACAAACTTTCTAGAGATTCTGGGGTAATTTGGAGAATGCCTTGAGGATTCTTTAAAAGCTTGTTTTTTCGAGTTTGCGAAACATCGCCGTGCCAGTGCCAAACTGGAATATCTGCTTCTTTGAGTAAGTCGTTGAGACGCTCAAATTGATCGTTAATTAAAGCTTTAATTGGACTAATATATAATGCGCCAATTGTGGCAGCAGGGTTGGCATGTAATAGAGTCAAAACTGGTAGAAAGGCTGCTTCTGTTTTACCAGCAGCAGTTGCAGCCGTAACTAACAAGTGAGCATCAGTGTCAAATATAACTTGACAAGCGGCAATTTGAACTGGTCGTAATTCAGTCCACTGGTGATGATAAATATATTCTTGGATGAAGGGTGCAAGTCGGCTAAAGGCATCGCTCATTTTTTTATGGATAGAAGTGTTAGTAAAACTACTCCTTGGTATTTCAGAACCCTCGAATCATGGCTCAACAAGTTCCATGCTTGGAATTACCGATTGCTAAAAGCGATCACTACCCTTAAATTTCTGTCGTAGATATTCTACTACCACATTGGTGGCAGAAGTTCCACCTACTATGTCATATATGCAGATTGCTGCTTAATTGTTTTATGTCTATTCAAGTCTACGGAATTCCCAATTGTAGCACTGCGTTATGATAACGTTTCCTAATAAAACAATTTACATCATAACCCCCTCCCACGAAACAGCGGGGAAGGGGTTGGGGGTGGGGTTCAGTACCTACTTAACCGAGAATCAGTTATACTTATACTTGCAATCGTTTTTGTAAGTACTTTGGAAAATTTTGTCGATTTTTACTCCTATTGACTCAATGCAGATTAACATCCATCAGTCAAACTGAAGTAATAGGGGCAAGTATATAATGAAGCAAAAACCATGAATAAGGAAATATTACGTGTCATCCTTGCTACATGCATCATTGTGGTTGGAGTGACACACTTTGCTATTCCAGAACCTTATGTCAAAATTATGCCACCGCAACTTCCTTACCCTTTAGGATTAGTTTATCTCAGTGGCTTTTATGAAATTTTGGGTGGTATTGGGTTATTAGTTCCGCCTGTAAGTCAAGCTGCTGCTTGGGGACTTATTGCTCTTTTTATTGCGGTTTTCCCTGCCAATATCAATATGGCGGTTAATCACATTCAGCTAGAACATATACCAAACTCACCTTGGGTACACGTAGTTAGACTTCCCTTTCAAGCTGTTTTAATTGCTTGGGCTTGGTGGTACACGAAATCTTCGATTGGGGAAAAACAAGCTTCTATCATTCCTAAGTCACTGATTCCCAAGGAACTAGAATCAGAATAAGTGCGTTTTTTATATTTGAATCATGCGCCTTGCAACTTTGTTTGGAATAACATTCTCGTTAGCAATAGGCATTGGAGGAGTTACACTTCCGGTAACTCAAGCTGTGCAGCTTAGAGATGGCCTTGTCTATTTTGTCCAACCGCCAAAACTTGTTGAAGCGACAACTACTTATAAAGATGTTAATGTTTTTAGCGCAACTTACTATTTCACTATCAATGTGCCGGAAAATGCTGGAGAATCCCTCCAGAAGGTAACGATCGCCCAAAAAGAGGGGTCAGAAAACATCCGCTACAATCTTGATGATACCCGTGCATTTATCGGAACACGCCATCGCAAAGAAACCCAACTGAAACTAGGCCCAGTTACAAACGAGCGCCACACACGCACGGTTTCTGTAAACTTTGACCCACCTGTAACTCCAGGACAGACAGTTACAATCGCCCTCCGCCCTGTGAGTAATCCAAGCTTTTCTGGTGTTTACTTATTCGGTGTTACAGCATTCCCTGTGGGTGAAAAATCTCACGGTCAATTTCTTGGCTTTGGACGGTTTCAGTTCTACAGCAATACGGGAAGTTGGTGGTTCCCATAGAGGGAACATTTTCTAAAAGTTGTGTTATAAAAACGGGCAAGAGTCTTAAACAATACGAAAGCGCTTACCATCAAGCTTTTTCGTTATATATCTTTGAGGATTCAGGAAAAATTAGCTGTATTTTTCCTGAGTCGCTGACGTATACTCTGATTTTTCGGTAAATGCGTAATTCTTACAGCAATGGAATCAAATGCTACTGTAAGCAATCAAGCTTTAGCGTTTAATCATCAGTAATCTTTAAAAATAGAAAAAATTATGTTGAGTATTCCTATTAACCTAAATTTATCTCGTATACCTCGTTTAGTAACTTCCTTACCTGGGCCTCGCGCTCAAGCAATTGTACAACGCGATCGCGCTGTAACTTCCCCTTCTTACACCCGCGATTACCCGTTGGTTGTATCTCGCGGTCAGGGCTGTATGGTGGAAGATGTAGATGGCAATATATTTCTGGATATGACCGCAGGTATTGCCGTTACCGCCACCGGACACGCTCACCCAGAAGTCGTCAAGGCAATTCAAGAACAGTCGGCGCGGCTGCTGCACATGTCAGGGACAGATTTTTATTATGAGCCGATGGTAGAACTAGCGGAACAATTAGCGATTCGCGCTCCCTTTCCACACCCACATAGTGATAGTGGGTTTCCCGCAAAGATATTTTTCACCAATTCCGGGGCAGAATCCAACGAAGGAGCAATCAAACTAGCTCGATATTACACCAAGCGATCGCTAATCGTAGCCTTCTTAGGCGCATTTCACGGACGCACTTATGGGGCAATGTCTCTCACTGGTTCCAAAGCAGTGCAGCGAGCTAATTTTGGGCCTTTACTTCCTGGGGTGACTCATATCCCTTACGGCACTGACGCTAGCTTAGATTACTTGGAACAACAGCTATTCACGACGATTTTACCACCGCAAGAAGTAGCGGCGATCGTCGTCGAAGCGATTCAAGGAGAGGGTGGATATATCGTACCCGAAGATGGTTTCTTGCAGCGGATTCGGGAGATATGCGATCGCCACGGTATTCTGATGGTGGTGGATGAAGTGCAAGCGGGGATGGGGCGGACTGGTCGCTTATTTGCGATCGAGCATTGGGGTGTGATGCCTGATATCATTACTACTGCTAAAGGTATCGCCAGTGGTTTGCCATTAGGAGCCATACTTGCCAGACCTGAGTTAATGACTTGGCCTCCTGGTTCTCACGCCACCACATTTGGCGGTAATCCCGTAGCTTGTGCTGCTGGTATTGCCACACTGCGACTACTGGAAAGTGGTTTGATGACCAACGCTACCCAGATGGGAGAATTGTTACAAGCTAGTCTTACCAAGTTGCATCAAAGATTTCCCAGAGTATCGTTGCCACGAGGTAAGGGTTTGATGGTAGCGGTAGATTTATTGGATGAACAAGGTAATCTCGATTATAAATTGCGCGATCGCATTATTCAAGAAGCTTTTTTACGAGGTTTATTATTACTAGGTTGCGGTAAAGCAGCAATTCGTTTTTGTCCACCTCTAGTTATCGACAGCGACCAAATTCAGATAGCCCTTCAGATTATCAGCGAGATTTTACAGCAGTTTTCATGTATTTGAACCACATCTGTTGTAGGGGCGCAGGGCCTTGCACCCCTACGGCGTGGTCTATTTACCTGAAAATAGCTGTAAGTTCTTAAAAAATCATAGGGAATGGGGAGTAAGGGAGAAGGAAATAACCAATGCCCAATACCCAATGCCCCATGCCCAATCCCCAATCCCTAATACTTTATGAAACCTGAAATAGCCCTTGATTTATGGAAATTACTTTGGCAAGAATACAGCGCCAGGGTAAATTATGCCCGTACTTACCAGCAAATGATTACTGCTGCTGGTGGGACTGTCGCCAACGACCACATCGCCTTTCGGTCTTTGCGTTTATTAGTAGATACTCCACAAGGTCAACTTAACTTAGGAATTAACTACCTTGGACAACTTGCAGAAGCTTTAGGTTATGTGGCGGCTGGAGAGTATACTTTTGCTCAAACTCATTTGTACGCCCGTCATTATTGTCATCCACAGCAAGAGGAATTTAACTTACCCAAGCTGTTTATCAGCGAGTTGATTGTCGATGAATTGCCTGCTAATATTGCCCAACTCATCTCTAAAACAGTATCTTCAATCCTAGACGAACTGACCTCACACCTTACTCTTATACAAAAAGACGGGAACATTGAAACTATTGCCAAACTCCAGCAAGTCTTCACCCGCCCTTGGCTACCTCCCCAGCGTTCTGTTGTCGAAGAGGTGAATCAGGTTACTCAGTATGGGGCCTGGGTATTGCTGCACGGATATGGTGTTAACCACTTTACAGGCTATGTTAACGGACAGAATACTCCAGAATATCCAGATATTGATACTACCGCCAGTGCTTTAGCTAACCTGGGTGTACCAATGAAAGCAGAGATAGAGGGAAATGTTGCTTGTGGTTTACAGCAAACTGCAACTCAAGCAGTAAGGTCAATGGTGACAGTGTTAGATGATAACAGTGGCGCAGAAATTCAGATTCCTTGGACTTATGCCTATTATGAAATTGCCCAGCGCTATCTAATAGATGTGGAATCTGGAAAGCAGGTACTTTTTGATGCTTTTTTAGGAAGTAATGCCCTGCAATTATTTGAAATGACTCGTCTATCCAAATAGCCCAGAGGTGTTAGTAAAGGATTCAATTTCAAGGTTCTGAGCTAGTAGTTTCGTGTTTTGGGCATAATTATGCTTGCAACACAAAATCAGATGCCGTGAGAGTTGGCGCATTAGTTAGAGTTGCAAATAGACCACCACTGCCAAAACCAGCTGCACTACCATTTTGGTTGTAGAATAACTGCCCACTCACAGGATCGTACACAATTTTTGCCGTGCTAGTCCCGGCTGAATTCGTGATTTTAAAATCACTGGCGTTACTAAAACCTGTTCCTGGAGTAGAAGCGATCGCACCAAAGGTAGTCTTATCCAGTACAATCTTGTCACCTTGGGAACCCGTTGAGGGTGGAGACTTATCTGCAACCCGCTCTTGCGTTCGAGCGTCAGTGTCTGTCGTAGACATTGCACTCTTTTTTACAGATTGGGTTGAGGAATCAAACCCAACATTTGCGCGTTTGTTGACTAACACTGTGGTTCAATACAACTTAAACCACAGCGTTAGTAACTAAAATGGTGATTTTGTAACAAAAATTCTCATGTTTGTAACGGAAATAACAAATTTACTAACCAAAATGGTTTTTTTCTCACAAAATTTATAATGTTTGTAACAAAAATAATGAATTTAGTAACCAAAATGGTTTTTTGTAACGAAAATTATGATGTTTGTAACAAAAAAAATGGATTTTTATAACGAAAATTGCGACTTGAGTTAGTTAAGTCGCAATTTTTATAACTAAAATTAGGGTTAATGTTCAGAGAATATCGCGTTTTGCCAAATATTGGTACGTTTGCCAACGTGCATCTACTTCAGCTTGGGCTTGTTCTAATAAGTGTTTGGCAACGTCGGGTTTGCTCTTGGTCAGCATCTTGAAGCGATTTTCTTGATACATCGAATGTTCTACAGATTGCTTCGGCGATCGCATATCTAATTGCAAAGGATTTTTACCCTGGTTAAGCAACTCTGGATTATGCCGATACAGCAACCAACGACCTGATTCTACCAGAGTTTTCTGATGATTCATCCCTGTAGTCATGTTAATGCCGTGGGCGATGCAATGGCTGTAAGCAATAATCAGTGATGGGCCATCGTAAGCTTCTGCTTCCAAAAATGCTTTCAGGGTATGTTCATCTCTAGCACCAAGGGCTACACTCGCTACGTAGACATTTCCGTAGGTCATGGCAATCATCCCTAAGTCTTTCTTTGGTGCTGGCTTACCACTAGCGGCATATTTAGCAACTGCGGCTCGTGGCGTAGCTTTGGAAGATTGACCGCCTGTATTAGAATACACTTCTGTATCCATCACCAAGATGTTGACATTCCGACCACTAGCAATTACATGATCGATGCCGCCAAAGTCAATATCATAAGCCCAACCGTCACCGCCAACAATCCAGACGCTTTTTCTCACTAAGTAATTTGCAAGGGATTTGAGATTTTGGATTTGAGATTTGAGATTAGGGTCGAAAGTGACGATTTCATCTAACTTCTGCTGCAACAGTTCTATCCTTTCTCGCTGTTCCCAAATGTCAGCCTCTGATTTTTGTTCAGCTTTCAGGATGGAGTAAACAAGGTTTTCATCTATTTCACTCCCCAACCGTTGCAACAATTCCGCCGCAAACTCAGCTTGTTTATCAAGGGAGAGGCGGAAGCCAAAACCAAATTCGGCGTTATCTTCAAATAGATTATTTGACCACGCGGGGCCGCGTCCTTCGGCGTTGGTTGTCCAAGGTGTTGTGGGGAGATTCCCACCATATATTGAAGAACAACCTGTAGCATTGGCGATGACAGCGCGATCGCCAAACAATTGTGTTAATAATTTCAAGTAAGGTGTTTCACCACAACCTGCACAAGCACCAGAGAATTCAAATAAAGGTTCTTGCAGTTGTTGTTGGCGAATCTGGTTTAATTTTAGCGATCGCCTGTCAGGATTAGGTAAACTCAAGAAGAAATCCCAGTTTTTCCGCTCTTGTTCTTGTAATGGCAACTGTTGCGCCATGTTAATCGCTTTCCGCGATGGTTCAGATTTATCTTTAGCAGGGCAAATATTTACACAAATCGTGCATCCTGTGCAATCTTCTGGGGCAACTTGAATGGTAAATTTTTGATTGGCAAAGTCTTTATCTTTTGCACCAGTTGACTTAAAGGTTCCTGGTGCATTGACTAACTCATCCTCTTGATAAGCTTTGGCACGGATTGCACTATGGGGACAAACCATAACGCACTTCCCACACTGAACGCAGACATCCGGCTCCCATACAGGTATCTCTTCGGCAACGTTACATTTTTCCCACTTGGCAGTACCTACGGGAAAAGTGCCATCAACTGGTAGTGTGCTAACAGGTAAGTCATCACCTTCCCATACCATGATTTTGCCCAGAACTTCCCGCACAAATTCGGGAGCGCTGTCTAGCAATCTTGGATTGTTGATTGTTAATTGTTGATTGTTGATTGTCTGTGGGATATCTACTTTATGCAAGTTGTCTAAGGTGTTGTCTACAGCTTGCAAGTTCATGCGGACAACTTCTGCACCTTTTTTACCGTAGGTTTTGTCAATCGCTTGTTTGATTTTAGCGATCGCTTCTTCTTGCGGCAAGACTCCCGCTAAGGCAAAGAAGCATACCTGCATAATGGTATTAATTCTGCCACCCATGCCACTTTCACGGGCAACCTGGCTAGCATTAATCACATATAACTTCAAATGCTTATCGATAATTTGCTGCTGCACTTTCAACGGCAGATTTTCCCAAACGCTATCTGCATCATAGGGACTGTTAAGCAGCAAAGTCGCCCCAGGAATAGCAGCCTTCAAAATATCTATGTGTTCTAAGAATCCCCAGTGATGACAACCAATAAAGTTGGCTTGGTCAATCAAGTAAGTGGAGCGAATTGGCTCTTTACCAAAGCGTAGGTGAGAGACAGTCATCGAGCCAGATTTCTTGGAGTCAAAGACAAAGTAGCCTTGGGCGTAATTGTCGGTTTCTTCACCAATAATCTTGATGGAATTTTTATTAGCCCCAACAGTACCATCAGCACCTAACCCATAAAACATTGCCCGAACAACATTATCTGATTCTGTGGAGAAGTTGGGGTCAAAGTTTAGAGAAGTGTAAGTTACATCGTCATTAATACCGATAGTAAAATGGTTCTTCGGTTTAGCTTCAGTAAGGGTATCAAAAATCCCTTTCACCATCGCCGGAGTAAATTCTTTAGAAGAAAGACCGTAGCGACCACCAATAATTTTAGGGTATGAGAGAGTATTTTCTCCCCACGCCTCATAGATAGCAGCCACAACATCCAAATACAAAGGTTCCCCAGCGCTACCTGCTTCTTTGGTGCGATCGAGAACTGCGATCGCTCTTACACTAGTTGGTAAGGCTGCAACAAACCTTTGGACATCAAAGGGGCGATAAAGTCGCACTTTCACTACACCCAGTTTTTCACCACGCGCGTTAAGATAATCTATCGTTTCATGAACGGTTTCACAGCCTGAACCCATAAGAACGATAACGCGATCGGCATCCTTAGCACCGTAATATTCATAGATTTTGTAATGCCTTCCCGTGCGTTCTCCAAATTCATCCATGATGCGCTGGACGATTTCTGGACAAGCGTTGTAGTAAGGGTTAGCACCTTCCCGTCCTTGGAAGTAAACATCGGGGTTTTGGGCAGTTCCCCGCAAGACTGGACGATCTGGAGTGAGAGCGCGGCTGCGGTGGGCGAGTATGAGATGATCGTGGATGAGCGATCGCAAATCGTCATCTGAAAGTAATTTGACTTTCTGTACTTCATGTGATGTACGGAAACCGTCAAAGAAGTGCATAAACGAGACTCGCGTCTCTAAGGTAGCAGCATGGGCGATGAGAGCAAAATCTTGACTTTCCTGCACCGAAGCGGAACACAGCAGGGCAAAACCAGTAGCACGAGCTGCCATCACATCGCTATGATCGCCAAAAATTGATAAAGCATGAGTAGCCAAAGAACGGGCTGCAACGTGAACTACGGCGCTAGTCAACTCACCAGCAATTTTGTAGAAGTTGGGAATCATCAACAATAATCCCTGAGATGCCGTAAAGGTGGTACTCAGGGAACCTGTTTGCAATGCCCCATGCACAGCACCAGCCGCCCCACCTTCGCTTTGCATCTGCACGACACTGGGAACAGTACCCCAGAGATTAGGACGACCTTCGGCTGACCAAGCATCTGCCCATTCACCCATTGCTGAAGAGGGGGTGATCGGATAAATGGCAATCACTTCATTTAATTTGTAAGCAACACGGGCGACAGCTTCATTCCCATCAACGGTTGCAAAGGTTTTGTTCATAATCTGATTTTTGTCCCCGCCTTTCAGTGTAAATAGAAGAGCAGAATTCAGGAGTCAGTCATCATAAGTCAGAAGCAAAACAGGCTCTTGATCTGGCTTTGGAAGTTTTGTGCCTTACTGAATGACAAACTGCTGCATAAACAGCCAGAGCTAGGAAGTCAGGGTATTAAAATTTTAAAGTCAAAGAGTTATCGGTAGGATTTACCATTGTTTAAATGATGATTTATTAATGGGTTTCGGCTTTTTAATTAACTTTAAATAAATACTTCATATATTAGTATCTCATCCGAAACACTGCGTCTATTAATATGTATTAATCATGTACTCAATAGCCAAAAGACATATTAGATAAGGCTTTGGGCTAATAGATTCTTTTTTGTGGGGTATGGGGCCGGGTTTTTGTCTCGTTTTTATCCCCGTTAGGGGAAGTGGTTATGGAAATCGTATTACTTGCTTGTTGTGGTAGAATCTATACCATCAATTTTCAGTTGACCATCTTCCATATAAATGATCCGATCAGCAATATCGAGGATGCGATTATCGTGGGTAACTAGCAAAATCGTACAGCCTTGTTCTTTAGCTAGCTTCTGCATTATTTCTACAACATCACGCCCAGATTTTTTGTCAAGTGCAGCAGTGGGTTCATCTGCTAAGACAATCTTAGGATGGCTAACTAAAGCACGAGCGATGCCTACGGCGGGCTACGCCAACGCTACCCGTTGCTTTTGCCCTCCAGATAGTTTCTCTGGGTAGTAATCGACACGATCGGCTAAACCGACAGTTGACAAAATGGCGATCGCTTTGGCATTGATATCCTGATTCAAAAAATCGTCATGCAACTCTAAAGACATTCGTACATTTTCTCTAGCTGTCAAAAAAGTCATCAGGGGAATTGGGAATTGGGAATTGGGGAGACGAGGAAAATAATTCTTCACTCCTAACTCCCAAAACTAAAAAACATCAGCAGGGTCAGCAGCTCGTAGTTTTCGCATTGCGATCGTCCCAGAAACACTACACATGATCACGGTCAAAATCCAAACCTGGATCGCCCGTTCCATTTTCATGAAAATGGGAAGCATTGTTGCAGCATAGGTGACTTGATACAATCCAAAAGAAAGGATGAATCCAGGCAGAAAACCTAAGATAGCCAATAACAATGCTTCTTGAATTAGGACTCCCAAGAGATAGTTATCGGTGTATCCCATTGCTTTGAGGGTGGCGTATTCTGGCAAGTGGTCAGAAACATCAGAGTAAAGGATCTGGTAGACAATCACAATGCCAACGATAAACCCGACTCCTGTACCTAAACTGAAAATGAAACCAATTCCAGTACGGGCTTGCCAGTAAGTTCTCTCTACTTTTGCAAACTCTTCTGGAGTCAGGACTCTGACATCTTTAGGTAGTCCATTGACAAGTTGCGATGTCTACGACGGGCTACGCCTACGCACTGTTTCAGAATCGGCATCTGGTTTGAGCGTGATTAACCCAACTTCGATGCGATCGGGTTTACGCTCTGGGAATAATTGGAGAAAGGTAGAGTCACTGGAAGTCCCTTATCATCGGCAGCAAAGGAGGCTCCATCAGTAAACAAGTCTTTAACAAAGACGGCTTTACTATTGAGTTCCGTGTCAAATTTGCCTGTTTTTTTAAATATATCGCCAACTGCCCCGTATTCTGGACGACCTGCCTGGTCAAACAGAACCTTGTCCTAGTTTCACTTTACCGATGTCGATTTGATAAACTTCTGCGACTGCCATCATCTGGTCTGTTTGCGCTAAGTCTGCAATGCCAGAATCACTAATTTTTTCTCCGACTCGCGTATGAATTTTGATGATCTGTCCGGCTTTAACGCGATCGCCCTCTTGGACTAGAATTTTCGCAATGCGATCGCCATCCAATGCCAAGGGCGCAAACAAGCTAATTACCTCAGGCTCCGATTCTAGTCGTCCTAACGCAGCCACTTTTTGACTTTTGGACGTGGTTTCTACTGGCTCAGATTTCTCAGGTTGACCAACTAACCCAAACTGAGAAATCCCATAAACAACAATTCCACCCGTAATAGCAGATCATTACTACACCTTCAGAAGTATCAAAACTTATTATGTAATATAATAATCTTATATGTTTTGTATTAAATACAATTTATGCCTTATCGGAGAAATTTTTTAAGGAGAGCCGGATACACAACCCTTTCTGCCTTATTAACTATGGGGTTTTTACAAAAGGATAACCAAAAAGAAGACCAAGGCACGAATGCAATTGCAGCAAATTATACAAGTAAAAATTTAAATTCTCCCCTTCGGCAATTAGCTGCCGCCAAAGGAAAGCGTTATGGCGCAGCAATTTCTAGTGAATTTTTGCAAACAGAGAAAGATTACGCTAACCTAATGGCTCGTGAATGTTCCATTGTGACACCGAATGGTGAATTAAAATGGGACGCTACTGAACCACAGCAAGGATTATTTACCTTTGAGTCAGCAGATGCGATCGCTGATTTCTGCCAAAAACATAAGATAGAATTGCACGGGCATACCCTTTTTTGGCACATGGGAAAACCAGACTGGGTTCCTTACCCTCCTACACCTAAGATGATCGAACGCCATGTTAACGGAGTCATGGGGCATTATCGCAATAGTCCCGTTTTAAAGTCTTGGGATATTGCCAATGAAATTATCGCCCAGAGTGAAAATGAAACTGATAACGCAACAACCGGTTTGCGTAAAGGGTTAAAACCAGAATTGATTCGAGACTTGTTTTTAATTGCCGCTTCAGTTGATAGCAGCAAGAAATTTTACCTAAACGATTTTGGCATCGAAGGCACTACATGGAAATCAGAACGTTTCTTAAGAATGGTCGAATATCTGAAGAATAGTGGTGTTAAAATTGACGGGGCAGGTATCCAATCACATCTATGGTTTTCTACTGCATATCCTTTTGACGAGAAAGGATTTAATTCCGTTTTAAAACGGCTTAACGATCTTGAAGTGAAACCAATAATTACGGAATTAGATATTATCATTGATACCCCACTACCCGATAGTATCAAAAGCCTAGACCAAATGGTAGCCGATAGTTACAAGCGATATCTTGACCTGTGCTTTGCAGCTAAGGTCGATACTGTAATTACATGGGGACTTACTGACCGTCATACCTGGATACGTCATCCCCAGTGGATGCCAAGAAAAACCTTTAGAAACAATCCAAGTCTCTGGAAATTTCTGCGTCCGCTTCCCTTCGATGAGAACCTGCAATCTAAACCAGCCCGCAATGCTATAGCCCAGGCTTTTCAGGAATCAACTTAATACTCCACCCAGGCGTAAATATAGCATTTCCTCAGCAACTGAGGTACACCCAAATCTTGTTTACCAAGCTTAGTAATTTTGAAAATGTACCTCCTTATGCCGGGAACTGCTATAGTACTTTTAAGTATTATTCTAAGCAAAATAGATGGAGATATTTTTCGTTATTCACGATTATGAAAGTTGAATAAGACTTACTGACTAATTAATCATTAAACCTTAGTACGACATTTCATAAATTCGTGACGAATTGAGTAACCTACTGGTAAGGCTTTGAGAAACTCGATAACGCTACGAACTTTTGAAATTTCGTACTTATAAATACCAGCAGGTTATTTTTTTTTTGTTGACTTGAGATACTCCAAATTTCTCGTAAAAATAATGTGCCAACAAACCAAGGCTCAAGTAAGTAACGTCTCCAAAGCCTTTTCGGTTCAGATAACAAGCGATATAACCATTCTAACCCCACCTTTCCCATCCAGCGAGGAGGAGTAGGTATTGCTCCTGCTATATAGTCCATACAGGCTCCACTGGTCAAAATAGTATTGGTATGAAGATGTTCAAGATTTTCATAAATCCAATACTCTTGGCGTGGCATACCCATTCCCACCATTAATATATGGGGTTTGTAAGAATTAATTGCAGCTACAGTGGCAAGATTTTCTTGACTATTTTTATCTATATCAATATAGCCATGAGCGCAAGCAATCTGTAAATCAGGAAATTTCTGGCATAAAATATTTGCTGCTTTTTCAGCAACTCCTGGCTTTGAACCTAAATAGAATACACGCCAACCTTTAGTAGCAGCTTCTGCCATCAGAGGCCATACCCAGTCAGCATAGGTTACTCTTTGTTCACGTTTAATTGGAAAACCCAACAGCTTTCCAATAAACACTAAAGGCATACTATCAATATGGGTATATTCTGCCTTGGAATAAAAAGCTTGCATTTTTAGATCGTTATGGAAGAGATAAAGACTATGTAAGTTGTGATTAGCAATAATCCATTTTTCATGCCGAGCAATAGATTCTTCAATCAAGAAATTTAAGTCAAGGATAGACAGTGCATCCACTTGAGCGCCAAAAAATTTATAAGAAAAGCTCTTTTTCATACTTTGTTTTTTTTGATAAATATGAGATGTTATCTCAATGTAAAGGGGAGTATTGTAAAATTAATTAGCAATATTTCAATACGAAAATACTGAAATAGCTAATTTTTTTAGTTAAAAATTATTATCTAAATATAACTAAAAAGCACTTTTTTTCATGAGGATTTCCGCGATATTCTGTGCTCTTGCATTCCAGGAATACTTTTCGGTAATTAAAGTATGTGCTGTATCTACAAGTGATTGATATTTATCAATATTTGAAGCAGCATCAAGTATTGTGTTAGCGACTTCTTCGCGAGAGTATCCTGTTACTAACAGATGTTCTAAGTGGCGAAATTCTTCTAAACCTCGCAAGCCTTCTGGTGTTGATACAACTAATTTTCTACTAGCGAAATAATCTAATGCTTTATTACGAGCGCCACCTGCTACTGCTTGTTTTGAAAATGGCAATAAAGCAATATCTGCATATTTCAGATGGGCGACAAAATCTTCTCTTTTAGGTAAAAAGCCTAAAAAAGAAATGTTAGAGGGTATTGATTCTGAAATATCACTATTATCCCTACCAATCACAACAAAATGTACTTTTTCTTGATGACTTTCAAGGGATTTAGCAACCTCAATCGCCATTGATACAGACATATCATTAGTTGGAAATTGAAATGTTTTGGGAGCAATAATAACCACTATTTTAGCTGGTCTGAATGCTTGATAGGGGTCTTGATCTGGAAAGACTTCAGTATTGAGTAAGTCTTCAGTCACTCCATTTCCAATAGAATAAATTTGCTGTGGAGTTTTTCCATACCATTGGGAAATTAGTTTAGGAATTGATTCACCTGCTGCAATAATTGGACTACCAGAGAATATTAAAATTCCCTGAGCAATATATGTCTTAATACATTGTGCAAACTCTTTGAAAGGATTGGCAACTGAAAACAAGCGCATCCAGTATTCATAAGGCGAAAATGTATGAAAATCTAAGACAAGAGAGGAACTACTGTGTTTTCTAAGCTTTAGTGAAACTAAAGCAGCTAATCCAGGTAGTGTTTCTTGAGCATACACAATATCTGGACAAAACTCGTCGATGCACTTTTCTATGGATTGAATATATGACTTCAAGCTTCTTGATCCAATAGAAAGAGAAGGTGCATAATTAACAGATGAACAATCTAAACCTAGCTGAAAAACATCAAAATGTTTAGTAAGATATTGTCCTAAATAAAAAGGTCTAGTGAATGCACCAAATGGCTGACTAGAATCGAGGGTTGAGACAATCAGTAAGCGTTTACCCATAAAATGATTGCTGATTATTATTTTATAGTTTGAAACTACATTTGTGAAGTTATTAAGATAGTTATAACTTATCCAAATGTCATCCACTAATGACTATTATGCAAGTATTAAACTTCTGAGTTGGTTTGATTAATATCCTCAGAAAATGTGGGAGAGATTGCCAAATTTTTGTAACCAATAATTGCTCTGATATAGGGTAAGAACCAGTAAAGTATCCAGAATGGCCCAGAGTGTCTGCTACAAAATATAGTCCATGATTTCAATGGAAATCCTTTAATTTGTAGTACTTTTTTCAAGCGTTCCAATAGATTTAAATTGGTATCTGCCCAACTATTGCGAATAGAATTTTTAGTGCAAGTACCAATATACCCAGGAGCTACCCATATTTTACAACCTAATTTACGCGCTCTTAGGGCATAATCTAAATCTCCTAAACTATGAGCAAAAGCTGTATCAATATTGCCAACTTTGGCGGCAACACTTTTAGGAATTAGCACGCAGTTACCATACATAGCATCGCATTTTTGGATAACAGAACTTGGTTCTAAAAATTCAAACTTATTAGAATACCACTTTTTAGATTTTACTGCTCCTCCATAGGTTGCTTTTCCTGTAATTGAGTCTTTAGTTGAACCAACTACAATTGAGTCTAGATAACCAAGTTCCGTCAAATTTTGATGAACCTGTAATAGTTTACTCACAGCATTGGCTTCTAGAAATGTGTCATCATTCAACCATAGATAATAATCATATTGATATTTTATTGCCTCACTAAAAGCGAGATGCATTCCTCCAACCCAAAATAAATTGCCATTACCTTGAAGAATTTGTACTTCTGGATATTCTGCTTTAACAGCTTCTGTAGTACCATCAGAACTCCCATCATCAGTTAAATAAATATCACAATGATTCTTTTGCTGATATAAAGCATTTAGACAGGCAAGAGTTGTATTCCGTCTGTTATAACATGTCAGAATTACAGCTAGATTTGCTTTATTCATTTCATTTACCTCATATAATATGTACAAAAATGATTAATTCAAGTTATAAACTTATACGCAACTCTGACAGATGATCTTCATAATCTAAATTATCCAATTTCTACCTTTCATATATTGTTATATCTATTTAAAACTTAACTCTCTTTTCTATCCAGCCACTAAAATTAATATCTAAATTAAAGCTTTTTAGTTTTTGTTCCATTCTTCTGACTCCCAACAGATATCGATGCCAAACTGATACACGAGGCATATTAAGTCTGACAACCTCTTCACATAACCATTGATATTTATCTGAATTACTATTAAATTTTTTCAATTTTTTTATTTGTCCATTCCAATCGTTATAAAAAAATAAGTTGAAATAATGAATGGATATAATATCATCCCAATGTTTAAGTTGAATTTCTTTTGATAAACGGTTATGTAAAGGTAATGGATAACTATAATTAGGAGGGAGATGTTCAACGTTTTCTTCCAAGGCACATAAAGTTACAGACAAAACAGACTGCTCAACAAAATAAATACCCTGAGGAGGAGTAATATCCAAGCGCATTACTTTTTCAAAGTTCTCTTTCCAAGTTGTAAATATACTCGCACTCCTTCTTACAGCAACCAAACCAGAATTCCAGTAGGCTCTGATTCTTTTATTACCAATTGGTGTGTCAACAAATAGCTCACGCTTTACTCCCAGTAGTTCATATAGTTTTTGCCAATACCACTCTTGAGGGTCTTGCAGACCTGTAGAACCAATTCCTTGACCATACTCAGGACGTACCCGTACATTACAATCTACTGGCAATAGAAACTCTTTTGGTTCAGAAAAAAAGCATTTGTCACTGTCTAAAAAAACCAATATTTCTGCATCAATATTTTGTTCTGCATAAGCACAAACTAGGGGTTTATTAGCTAAATAATATTCATGAAATTCTTGATTTATCGGGATTTGTTGATGAGTCACCTGCAATGCTTCAAAGGCTTGTTGGGTTTGCTTTAAAATCGGTTCACCTACTCTAGGATGAAAACTATATATAGGTGTATTTTTCAATCCGCCGCAGAACTTACGAATACTTTCTGCAAGCATCAAAGATTGGCCTTCTAAACGGCCAGGTTCTGTACAAATTATAAAAGCTATAGGTATTGACATATTATGAAGTATTGATTTACTAAGTTAATTACTCAATGAAGATTTATTTGCTATCATCAATATTTCCTGAAACAAGGCTGAATAACGACGTGCTTGAAGTTCCAGAGTGAATTCTTGCTCGGCTTTTTCGCGGGCATAAAATGACAGTTTTTGCAACCTCTGTTCATTTTCAAGAACCCAGGTAATTCCTTTGCCAAAATCTTCAACTTCATAAGGTTTAGCCAAATAGCCGTTCTGCTGATGATCAACAATATCTTTTAAGCCAGTAGAATTAAACGCCACAACTGGAGTACCACAAGCGAATGATTCCGAAGCTGTCTGTCCAAAAGATTCTTGAAGAGACGGTACAAGCATTACGTCAGCTGCTGAGTAAACAGTTGCTAAAGATATAGCATCATGTAAGTGTCCCAAATAGTGGCTTTTGAAGCCTAAATCAGGTGGATTTTCAGGTTGAAATGCTCCAAAAATCACAACTTCCAAGTCATCCTTCCAGCCAGATTTACTTAATTCTTGTAAAGCTGGTTGCAACAAATGAAATCCTTTATTTCTATCGCTTGTTGCTTCTATCGCTCCAAAGAGTATCAGCTTTTTATCTTGAGGTAGATTGAGTGCTTCTCGTGCAAAATGTTGATTAATCGGTCGATATTTTTGAGTATCTAGTCCGTGAGGAATTATCTCAATTCGCAAATTCTGGAATAAAGAACTGGAATGAGCGCACTCTGCTAACCAAGAACTTGGTGAAACCAGAGTTAAATTTAAATTTTTCCAAGCTTTGACTTTGCGCTGCCATACCCAACGCGATAAATCCCATTCATTGCCACTGTTGAGTTGAGGACAAGCCCCGCAGAATACTTTGTAGCGATCGCATTCTCCAGTAACGTGACACCCTCCAGTAAACCCCCACATATCATGGAGAGTCCAAACTAGAGGACGCTTCAGTTTAGCAAAGGTTTCTATTTGCATAAAACCTCCGCTAATCCAATGCAGATTGATTATATCTGGATTAATCTGGGCAACTTTAGGAATAACTCTATCTGGCAACCATTGGGTAAAAAATGGAGTATTTTTCTTTTGGCGATAAAGCTTTAATGGCAAACTTTCAACTGTCAATTTTGCCTTAGCAATACCTTGGAACAGTCTAATTTTGGGTGCAATTACTGTTTTATCATTACTATATTTTTCCTGAACTAACATTTGTGACTGTAGTCCTATATCCTGTAAACCTGTGTGTAAACGATATGCAGCCCTCGCTGCACCGCCACTAATATCATGGGTACTAATATGTAAAATTTTCATTTTTATTCACTTAATAATTACTGAAACTATTTTTGAATGTCATAAAAACTAATTGACTAAAATGTTTTTACGATTTCGTTGATATTCAACAGTCAAAGATAATGACGTAGTGACATACATTAACCAATTCCAGCTAGGAGTTAATAATCTGGCTTCTGAAAAATTAACTATGACTATGATAAGTAGCATCTGCATTGGCCAATAATCTTCCGGTTTTTTAGCGACAGAAATAATTCGAGTCAATGCCATTACAAAAAACCGGACAAACCCTGCTGCAAAAGTCAAAAAACCTAAGAATCCCAATTCTAACAATAATTCTAAAAAACCATTATGGGCATTACTTGCCCAATCATAAGTAGCTCTTAATTTAGATGCAGCATTACTAGTCCAAAATCCCGAAAATCCATAACCTAACCAAGGTCTTTCCAAAATCTTGGAAATCACTAGCTCCCAGAGGTCAGAGCGTCCATTGAAGGTAAGGTCTTTACCAGAAGTACCAACTACAGCTTCGGCATTATTGAGAAGTAATATTGAAGAAATCATCAGTAACATCAAAGTTGAAGTAATCATAATAACTTGTAATTTATAATTAGTTTTCTTTAGGGATCTGTAGAAAGGTAAAAGTAATATCATTGTCAACAAAATCGTTAAAGATGTTGTTGAACGTGAGAGGATAATTAGACATATAGAGATCCCACATAGTGCCCACATCAACCAGCGATATCGATGGCCACTAAGAGCAAGGTGCAAAAAAACTCCTGCACTCCAAGCCATCATGTAACCTAATTCATTTTTATGACCATAAATTCCACTCCACATACCTAGTAATTCCGGTGATTCATGAATATAACCTGGTACGAATGCAGAAAATAGCATAGATAATGATGCAGCTACGCCAAGTGCCCAAGCTATCAGCTTAATTTGTTCCTTAAGCGGATAACGCATTGCTAAATAGATGGCAAGAAAATATATTCGGATTAGACCTCTTAGATAAGTAAGACTAGAACTTAGGTCTTCTGACCATAAAAGAGAAAATATAACTATTGCTAGTAAAAAAAACTGTAATGGACTTCTAGTGATTACAAAAATAAAACCTTTCCAGTATAAAATTATGAAATAAAATAGGATTAAATATGAAACTATATTGAACAAAGTATCTAGCTTATCGCCTCCAAGGGTAGACATGGAAACTTCTTGTGCGGGGTGTATTGTTAATGCACCTACAGCAATCAGTAATAGCAAGATAGTTAATATTTTCTCTGTTAATTTTACTTTCATTTTTTATATTTGATTTATCTATTTTTTTATTGTTGAGTAATTCAATCTTTTCTTCACTTCCTCTTTAAAAATATCCAATGCAGTTGCTTTATAGACTGTTTTCTGTATAAAATTATCTGCCTCTACATTCCTGACAATAAATGGTGGATGCTTTAAGGGAAATTCCATTGCCTGCATGGACATATTGATGAAGGAAAATCCTTGATTTGAAGTGAAATGAGTTGCGTCTGTACCAACACCAACATTAGAGATTAAATTGACATTGGGAATAATACTTAAGCTTCCCTGCATCCAACAAGCAAATGTCCATTGATAATCCCAGGTTATACCTGTAGGATTGTCATAAACAGACTGAAATATTCGTTGCCAAGAATTTACTGCTTTTTGGTCTATAAGAATGTCATGTAAAAGGTTTTCTGCTTGCACCTCTTTCCAGAGTTTGATAGTCAAATCATAATGTTGCCAAGCACGTCTCCAACTTGCCCAACCCCAGCAGTGGTTGTAGCGAGAAAAATAGTAACTGTAATTTGTACGTTTTTGTCCAAGTTGAAGATTTTGAGCAGAGATTGTGGCGATTCTGGTATCATCTCTATATTTTTCCAGCAATTCTTGACTAAATCTGAAAAAAGTTGGGTGAGGGATACAATCATCTTCCAAAATAATTGTCTCCTCGACATTATTAAAGACCCAATCTAAACCACTTGATACCCGTTTTGCACAACCTAAGTTGATATCAGAATAATTCTTTATTACTTCACAATCCCAATCAACTCTCTCAATAATTGCCCTAGTCAATTTGCATTTTTCTGCCTCACCTTCGTAGTCAGTGCGGGGTCCATCTGCAATTACAAAAAGTTTTGTTGGCTTGGCTTGGCGAATAGCTTCAAAAACTTTCTCTGTTGTTTGTGGGCGTTTAAAAATAATAAAAGTTACGGGTGTTTGCATAAAATAATAAAAGTTAAATAATAACGATCAGTATTTGTAAAAATGAATAAGCGATCGCACCTGAATTTTAAATAGTTTTTGTGTTCTTGAATCAAATGCGTTGCATATAAAAGCAGCAGCAGCTTGAGATATTATTGTTGCGATCGCAGCTCCAAGTCCTGCATATTTAGGAATAAGTAATAAATTGAGAATGATGTTTAGTATTGCCCCAAATAAAGTCTTACCTAAAGAAACGTGGTTTAAACCTTCAGCAATAAACCAAGGTGATGTTGCAAGACCCATAAATACAAACAAAGAAGTCCAAATATGAACTGCTAATATTGCTCCTGCCTCTGCATATCCACTTCCAAACATCACTATAATTATCTTGTCAGATAAAAAGGACATTGGAAGAGCAATTCCTAAAGATATACATGTCATTAGACTGAGTAATTGTCCTATTCGCTGATAGTAAAGACTTTCTGATTTTTCCTTTGCTGCATAAATTGCCGGAGCAACAGAGGAAACAATAGCCCCTGGAATAAAATACCAAATTTCAGAAATACGCACAGCAGCAGAATAAACTCCAACCTCACTATCTCCGATCATTTGACCTAACATCACCTGATCTATTCTCATAAAAATCATGATGGCAAACCCCGAAAAAATTAGAGGTAAACTCTCTTTCATAAGAGTTTTGGCAGAAGCAAAACTCCAATGCCATAACCACAATGAAGACCCTTTGACTTGGTAAACAATCAGTAAGCCAATTGCACTCATTGCAAATTCTGCTAATGTTACCAAAGCAAAAGCTAGCAATGGTGCTTTTGTTAAAATTAGTGTGATTTTGATCGCAGTATTTAACAGAAACGCCGTGTTTTTAGCAATTACAGTATATTTTGACTGCACCTGTGATTGAAACCACAGTTCAATAGTATCAGATGCCCTAAAAATTCCTGCTATTCCTAAAATTGTAACTAGCCATATCTTTAGTGTTTCATGCTCACCTAAGAAAAACATCGTGCTAACTGCCAATAAAACAGAAGCAATCCCACCCAAAAATTTTAGCCAAAAAGTAGTTCCTAAAATTTCCTCTTTGTTTGATGATTGACGAACAAGATGGCGAACTACTACGTCGTCTAGTCCGAGAGTAAAAATTGGGCTAAATAAGGCAACAAAAGCTAAAGCATAGTTAAATAGACCATACTGTTGTACTCCTAAATAACGTGCTACCCATACCCCTACAACTAAGCTTGCACCCATACGTAGAATGCGGTCAGCAAATAACCAACCGGTATTAGCAATAATTGCATGCAGCCCAGAACGAGATTTAAATTTCGATAAGTTTTTAATTTTTAATTTACTTAACATTATTTTTATTAATTAATCATATTACATTCTTTACACCTATCAATCTCGCTCGTGAAATTTTTCATTTTCTCAAATACAAAACAAAGTTTGTTTATTCAGCAACTTCCATTATTTATCACATACAATTTTTTTAATTTACCAGTAATCAAAATTTTCAAAAAATAGCTAAATAAGAAAATAATGCCCTTGATTTTCCAATAAAAACTATGCTCAAATAAAAATATTATTTTCAAGTAAGTAACAAAATCTAGATATTTTGGGCATGGTATTGTTTTTAGCTCATTGATAGATGTAAAAGCTAATAATAATGGGGAGGTGAAATTGTTTTTCTGCAGAATGTAATTAAACAGGGAATTGCATTTCCAGAATCTTTTATATTTATAGTTTTTGTCTACATCTAAAAAGTTTTTATTATAATAATGATTATTCTCATGTATTCTATACATCACTAAAGGTTTTGACATATAAAACTTTTTGGCCCCCACCAAAGAAGCTCCCCATACCAAACAGTCATCAGCCCTTACACGCCAATCTTCTATATTTGGAATAGGTAAAAATTTTCCGACTATCTCTCTACGTATTGATAATGTTGAAGTTATGGAACCAATCCATTCCCCATTATATAAAGTTCTAATTACTGAATAACCCAAATCTAAATCAACTACATCGTCTTGAAATGTTCCTTGTACTGCTCCAAATTTTTTATACGCACAAAATATAAAATCACATTCACTGCGTCTATTATAAAAATTTATGGCATTTTCTAAATACTCAGGTTCATAAATATCATCGGCATCTAAAAAAAATATAATGTCACCAGTAGCAGCTAAAAAACCTTCATTAAAAGATGACAATTGTCCTTGATTTTTTTCTTTCAAGATAGATTTAACACTAGTTACTTGAGTAAATTTATTGATAACTTCCGCAGAATTATCTGTGGATGCGTCATCAACAATGATAATCTCATCAAATTTAACTGTCTGATTTAAAGCGCTATTAATTGCCTCAGAGAGAAATTCCGCATAATTATAATTATTAATTAAACAAGAAGTTTTCA
The DNA here is from genome assembly GCF_002949795.1 of Nostoc sp. 'Lobaria pulmonaria (5183) cyanobiont'. Taxonomy (NCBI): domain Bacteria; kingdom Bacillati; phylum Cyanobacteriota; class Cyanophyceae; order Nostocales; family Nostocaceae; genus Nostoc; species Nostoc sp. 'Lobaria pulmonaria (5183) cyanobiont'. Next base: position 4,645,886 of record NZ_CP026692.1, read on the forward strand.
TTTTGGTTTTATCCATTATTCCTACAGTCAAAAAATTTGCTTTAGATGGTTGTAGTGATGGTAGCTTTCACAATTTCTAAGAGAACTTAACGCTCTTTGCGAAATTTAGTTAAGCTGCTAGATACCAAATCTTGTTCAATTTGTCGTTTTTTAGTGTCATAAAAATAATTATTAGGTTCATTTTTAGCATTCACACCATTGATGACTATCCCTAATACCTTCTGACCTGACTGAGTTAAAAACTCTTTAGCTGCATTTGCACTGTTTAAGTCAACCACTCCAGGACGAACGACTAATAAGATACCGTCAGTCAAGGTGCTTAAAACAGCAGCATCTGCTATTCCTGACAATGGAGGAGTATCAAAAATTACGAAATCGTACTCTCTCCCAAAGTTACTAATTAATGTCGCCATGCGTTGAGAATCTAGCATTGCCACTGGATTGGGAGGCAAAACTCCAGAAGTGAGAACTTCCAGATTAGGCATTACTTCCTGAACAACCGTGTCTAAAGAAGCTTGGTTAAGTATGACATTACTTAGTCCCATTGTATTTGTTAGCCCCCAGATATGATGCTGTATGGGATGACGCATATCTGCATCCACCAACAACACTCTACGCCCCGCCTGAGCCATAGTCACAGCTAAATTTGCAGATACGTCAGACTTTCCTTCTCTGGCAACGGAACTTGTAATTACAATGCTTTTGAGCGGTTTATCAGAACAGAGGAACTTTAAGTTCACTTGTAGTATTTGATATGCATTACCAACAGGGAAGTAAGGAATATCTCTACCAATGATTTTGGGAATAGGTCTATCGAGTCCTGCTATAGAAGAATGATCTTTACCATTTCTAGCTTGTGTAGGAATCACTCCTAAAACACTGTATCTCAAGACATCTTTGGCTTCTTTGACGGTTTTCACCGAGCGGTCTATCAAGTCTAAAGTAAAGGCAACAATGATACCTAAGAAGAAACCAACTCCTGCTCCACCAACAATAAACAGCATTTTCCGAGGCCCTTCTGCTTTATCAGGGATTAAAGCATAGGAAATGACGCGAGCATTAGGAATTTTTTGGTTTTGTGCAATATCAATCTCTTGGCGTTTCTTTAAGAGTGTTTCGTAAGTCGTTTGAGCTGCTTGCAGTTTCCGTTCTAACTCTCGTTGACTCTGTTCTAACCTTGGCAAATTATTTGCTCGTTTGATGTAGGCATTTTGCTGTTGTTTGAGTGTGGCAATTTGTCTCTCCAAACCAACGCGTTCTGCCTGAGCACGAGTAATATCTGCAATTAGGCTTTGTCGCAGTTGTCCAACCTGTAAACTTCCCTGTGTTATCTGCGCTTTACCCGCTACTTGTCCTGTCCGCTCTTTTAGCAAGTTGTTAAGAGCTGCGACTTTTTCTTCTAAGCTAGTAATTGTAGGATGTTCAGGTGAAAAACGGGTACGCTCTAATGCAAGTTGGCTTTCTGTTTCTTGAAGTTGGGCTAGCACTTTCTGAACTCCAGGTGCTTGACTCAATTCAGATTCGATTACACCTTGCCGTGAATCTACTTGAGCTTCACTGCTTAACTGTTCTAGACGACCCTTCACATCATCTAGTTGAGCTAAAGCTTGAGAAATTTGGTTTCCTAACTTAGAAATTGTATCGACTGCTGCGGCTGCTTCTTGTTCCAGCACAACAACTTTATTCGTTTCTTTAAATAGCCGCAGTTTTGATTCGGCTCTTCTGACAACTTCCTCAGCTTTAGGTACTTCCGTTACGAGAACCTGTTTGGCTGTCCGCGCTTCATTCTGATTAGCCTTGATATTTAAATCGATATAACTGTCAATAACTTCATTGATGATTTTGGCAGCTAGTTCTGGATCGCCACCTTTATAAGAAAGTTGTACAACATCAGTACCTTTAATTCCTTCTATTTTTAGTTGTTTTGCCAAGTCGGGAATCGAGAGCAGTTTGCCTTGACTATCTTTAAGGTTGAGGGAATTAATTGTTTTCTCAATTACTGGATTTGATCCAATAACTCTCACTTGAGTTTCCAGGGGATTGTCGTTCACATTCAAAGCTTCTAGGCGTCCTATGTCATCCGGTAAGCCCGTGAGTGAGGAAGAGCGATTTGTTTTTATCATCAAACTTCCTTCTGCCTTGTATGAAGGTTTTAGTGAAAATGCATACAAGCATCCAAGGGTAACAGATATAGCAAAAATTCCAACTAGAGGTAGCCAACGCCGTTGAATAACTTCTAAGTATTTCTGAATATTTACTTCTTCAAAACTTGGTAAAGATTCCATCGTCATAGATATATACAAACTTTTATAAAAAAGATTATTTACTTACAGCAGATTGTTCTTAGTATTTTGCCCACAGTAGCGCTGTAATCTACTTTGCAATAGTAATTTTCTTCGTTGATTGTCAGCTAATGCCTTTTTGCTGAAGTTGTTAAATATCTGAAATTAACTAATAGTTTTGCAGATCGCAATTTTAAGTTAGATTGATATTTTCCTGACAGCAACAACAAGATAACTCACAATTTTTTATTTGATTTAGTGGTTTTCCATTTTTAGGACTTAATTTTGGTTAACTTAGTTTTGTATTACTACTAATGCAAGTATTGATTTGGAAGCTAGCAATCACTATCATATTATGTGAGAACACTGAATTCGAAAACTTTACAAAAAATTTATACAAAAGACTAATATGTTCTCTGTCAATTTGGTGATTTTAAAACGACGAAAGGAGTTAATTACTTCAGGGTAAGGAATAGAACAATTGTGCCACCCTATAAGCAATTGAAGCACTTCAGAGATAGACTTTGTACAGTGAAAAGAGAGACCTATAAAGACTCGATGGATGTTTACTTCACCTGCTTCCAAACTTTTAGTAACAATTAATTCTGACTCTGAAAATGGTCAATTTTAGTAATAATACGGAACTGGCAATCATAAAATTGTATGATTTGAGTATTGAGTCTGTAATAACTCGTAATCAGTTTAATTTGCCCAGTCAGGTGAAAGACTTTTTTATGTTGCTTGAGGTATGAAAATTATAACGTGCTTGTCCTTAGGTTTTTTCTATACCAGTATTTTAGATTTACCCGTAAATTTTCAATCACCTTAGTTGTATTCTCTAATCGAGGCAAAATACCCCTTTCAGTATCTATGTAAAAATATATTATCTATTGTCTTATGTATGTAACTACACAGTAACACGTGTTAAAGATAAACGGCTAGTAAGTAATAAACGTATGTCAAGAAAGATAAACTAGGCTAAAACCCTCTTTCCTGCTCCCTCCTGTCCGATTGTTACAATAAATTTTTGCGCTGACCTACTTAGTACAGGTAAGTAAGTCGGCGCAAATAATTAGAAGACAAGTAGTAAGACAAAATTAATTTACACAAAATTGAAGCTGAAGCCCTATCCAGCTTCAATTTAACGTAGCCAAAGAGGAGAGTATCAAATGGCAACGTGATTAGAACAAGAAATTAGTCTACACCAGACTAGTACATGACAGCAGAAATCCAGCTACTACCTTTATTAACCAGATGAGTAGCTCAAGCTACTTGTTCAAGGTAGGCAAACTTCCGCTAAATTTTACTAGATTTCACCACATTTTTAATGAAGTTTAACTATATTTATTATTACCTGTGTTAATCTGAAGTACTCAAGCTAGCTTGCTATTTCTTGGTTTTTATATCTAGGCAATTGTAATTATTAAACTGAAATTAAATGTTAAGAGATTTAATTATGAAATCCTCTTCTATTATCTTAGCCATTGTGATTAGCGCACTCACTCTCAGTTGAACCTTGTTCTTTTCATGGACGCACACCTGCATGTGCTTTAGCGATCGCTGAAGATCGTCGGATACATGAAATATATGTATCTATACTCGATCCAGACCCCCGCAATAATGGTAAAGGATTAGACATTCTTAAGAATTGCAGGAAAGATAATTAATGTCGGGTTATGCGCCAATGAGGTGAATGCTTTTCTTAACCAATATCTACTAAGGTGATCGTTGAAGAGTTAGATTAAAACTTTAATATAGTACGATTTTTCCAAAAATCTTTGCAATAAGCCAATCATCTGTATCAATTCACAACTATGCTGTTGTGTCAACTTAAAGTTGAAACTAGTAAGCAAGAAAGCTGTGAGATGCTGCTTAATTAGGAGTCTTAGACTATTTCCGACTTATCTAAAAAGTGGGAATGTTGTTCTTCAAGCTATGGTGCATAACAATCAACTAAGCACCCTTACACAAAAATCTTTTCGCTTTAAGAGGATATTAGGGCGATCGCGGGTGTTGCTGTTTTGCCAAGTATTATCCTTGATGTTAGTGTTACCACTGTTAGTACTTTTAGTCCATAAAATGTCTCTAGGAGTAATCAAGTTATAATACCGCATCCAGTGTAGATGTCTGCGAACAATTATGACACAAGTGCAATTGTCACAAATATCTGCGTCTTCTTGGTCATCCTAAATCTTAGGAAAGAGATATGAGTAAGAATGAATGTAGAGATGTAGTAGTGCTACGTCTGTGCAAGTGTTCTGGATACTGCATAATTAATTTCACCAGACACCCAATTGCTAAGTATTTGACCAGATTTTTAAAGAAAGCTGTTATTAAAGAAGGAGAGCAGGAGAAGTTCTTTCTTTCATGTTTAACGATCGTTTGCTATGCACCTGGCTTGATATGATTGGATTGCCTTACAAAAACATGAGGTGAAAAATGGATATTTTATATTTAATAAGTTTTTCTTTAATGAGATTATATCTCTTGATCAGCAGACTAAGAATACTTCAAAAAATGAGTTTTTTGTGATATTTTAAGAGTCGAATCTCTTAGATAATGATGAAATCCTTGCTCGGTATTTTTTACTTTTTTCAGTAATGACATTGGATAACTAAACTCAATTTAATTGTTAATTTTATTTTAGAATATGCAAAAATCAATGATAAAGGAATGTAATTACTTCAAAGGATATGCCAAAATAAATACTTTAGATAATTGATTTGTGAGTGGCGATGATGTTATTATTAAGGGGTGGGTTGATTTTGGGTTTATTATCTCCAACAATTAACTTGTAATGTATCATAGATCAGAATTCATCAGTGTTGCAAATTGATTAGACCTCTTGCATAAATTACAAATTAAAAACCCCACACCGCCAAAGCGTAGCTTTGTATCCCCTCCTCGCAAGCGGGAAGGAGATTAAGGGATGGGGTATTAAGTATTTTTGCAAGATATCTATTGATTAGCAGTGTGAAATGGCTGTGGGTCTGAATATCTAGACTTGATACCAATAAATTCATGAGGTTACAGAGGAGCAAATAACCATGAGCAACTTAACATCTCCACATACCGAAGTTCAAAAAACGAAGAAAAAAAGTTTAGCCGCAGATAAAAAGCCTCGAGCTACAGATGATATTGTGCGTAGTTATCTGCAAGAGATCGGGCGTGTAGATTTGTTGACTCGCGAACAAGAGGTTATTTTTGCCCAACAAGTGCAGCAGATGATGAATTTATTAGCTGCTAAGGAAGAATTGGCTGTGAAATTAAACTACGAACCCACGCTGCAAGAATGGGCAGATCAGGTGGAGTTAAGTGTAGAGGTGCTAGAGCAACAGCTAAATTTAGGACACCAGGCCAAGCAGAAAATGATTCAGGCTAATCTCCGGTTGGTGGTAGCTGTGGCCAAGAAATACCAGCACCGGAACCTAGAATTTATGGATTTAATTCAAGAAGGTACTTTAGGTTTGGAACGAGGGGTAGATAAATTTGATCCCGCTCTTGGTTACAAGTTTTCTACTTATGCTTACTGGTGGATTCGTCAAGGAATTACACGGGCGATCGCTCAACAAGGACGTACAATTCGTTTACCTATCCACGTCTTTGAGAAACTGAACAAAATTAAACGGGTGCAGCGAGAATTATCTCAACAGTTGGGTCGCGTTCCTACTACTGCTGAAATTGCCACTGCCTTATCTTTGACACCTAGCCAAGTTCGAGAGTGTTTGTACTTAGCTCGTCAACCCTTCTCTCTAGAGGCACGAGTTGGTGAACAACAAGATACAGAATTGCAGGACATATTGGAGGATGATGGTCCTTCCCCCGAAGATTATGCCGTTGAAGAATCTCTCCACCAAGACTTACAAGACTTATTGGCAAAGCTGTCTCCACAGCAGCGAGAGATATTAACCCTGCGCTTTGGTCTAACGGATGGGTATGAACTTTCTTTAGCACAGATTGGCGATCGCATGGGTATTAGTCGAGAACGGGTGCGTCAGATAGAACAAAAAGCTCTCAGTCTCCTCCGACGCCAAAAGGAACAAGTACGTAGTTATCTAGCTAGCTAAGGTTATTTTTTTACAATTTAAGACATTGAAACTTAGGAAATCACCATAATGGGTGTATGGAATTCAGTCATTCTGGGGGAAAATAAACCTAAATAATCTCTCTTAAAGATTTGATATGAGTACACCAAAGACAGTGCAACAATTGCAGGTACAATGGGTGACTTCTGAAAACTTTTGGCGTTATGGACAGGTAATTTTTGCAAGTTTTGATGGCAAAACTTACGATGGCGAAGATGCCCAGTTAAACCTACAAAACGGGATTCCACGATTTTATGTTATGCGGTTGGAGAAGATAGGGCGAAAGTTCCACAAAATTACTCGCCATGTGCAATGCACTCAATGTCTGGGTTCTTTGGAAGGGAAGGATTGGTTAATTGCAGTTTGTCCTCCTCAGAATGATGTGAATGAACCAGCATTAGAAGAGATTGCTGCTTTCCACATTCCGGGGAATTGTTTTATTAAGCTACATGAGGGTACTTGGCACGCTGGGCCCCATTTTGACCATGAAGCTGTGGATTTTTATAATTTGGAACTAGCTGATACAAATATGGTGGATCATTTCACCCATGATTTTCTCAAGAGTCATCAATTAGAGTTTGAGATGGTTTAGGTAAGATTATGTTTAATTATAAATATAGACAAGCCATTCACCTGAATCAGTTCAACCATTTGAATCTACTTTCCACAGAAGGAAAAATTAGTTCAAGTATTACGTCAGTTTGGTTATGATGTATGGATTGTCTAATGTTAGCCTAGAAATTGATATCCCAGCAGAATGGTTGCGTAGAAGTTTCCACTGCCTTTGAAATTTTCTTAAACATTCATTTTATGGCTTCTTCCAATTCTCAATCTTCTAACAAAAGCTTTGTCTACCGCGAATTTGGCAACGATAACTCCGCCGCCACAGAAAGACCAATTCCAGAACTGCCCCCACAACAACAAAATCTGAAAGTACAGGCTTCCCGCAAAGGACGCAAAGGCAAAACCGTCACAGTCGTTAGCGGTTTTCAAGCGAAACCGGAAACCTTAGCAGATTTGGTGAAGCTGTTGAAAACCCAGTGTGGGACAGGTGGGACACTTAAAGACAACGAAATTGAAATTCAGGGCGAACACAAACAGAAAATTGTCGAGATTTTGACCAAGCTAGGTTACAAAGCCAAAATTAGCGGTGGCTAATCTTGAGTGCGGTTTACCGTATCTAAACCGCGATCTAGATTAAGAGAGGGAATGTTATCTTTGAGAGGTACAAATATGCTTGAACAGTGGTAAATTAGTTTACCAACAAGCTGTGTTTTATAAGATGAATAGGAGGTTTAAATGGATTTAGTTCGGATTCTGTGTGCCATTTTCCTGCCGCCCTTGGGAGTTTTTTTACAAGTAGGTTTTGGTATAGACTTTTAGATTAATATACTTTTGACGCTGTTTGGTTACATTCCTGGGATTATTCATGCAATATGGATAATTGCTAAGAAATAACTTTTTGTATAAGTAGGTTAAGCGTACCAATATCTGTGTTAGTGATTCTTATAGAGGCAATTCATGAATTACCTCTATAAAAAAGTTTATAAGATTAACTATTTTCTGTTCGTAACTTTAATTAAACAAAAATCTCTAAGAATACTACTTTATTTTTGAAATATACATAGACACTGCCCAATCAAACCTGATATCTAAATAAAAGTTGTAAAAACAATATTTATCAAGTCTTTAATGTCAACTTTTGTGTGCCGGAAAATACCAAATTAACTCTAATTTTTTAACATGGCATAGAGTCTAAGCTCTAGAAGCAAGGGGCAGATGTGCAATTGCCATTGCACAGTTGGGACCTTTAAATCTTTGATTAAGCCAGTGCGTATATCTAGTACCCAGCCATGAACCATAGGCGCTTTTCGCTGATAAAGTACCTGACGCATGATGGAAGTTTGGTAAATATTTTTCACTTGCGCCACAACATTGATTTCTGCCAAGCGATTCAGACGTTCTTCTCTTGTTGGCAAGGCATCAATTTCTTCTTGTTTCTCTAAATACAGTTCCCGAATCGGATTTACCCAGTTATCAAGAATTCCGATAGTTCTCCCTTCTAAAGCTGTCTTAATTCCTCCGCAATCGTAGTGACCACAAACGATAATGTGTTCCACTTTCAGGTGTAAAATTGCGTATTCTAAAATGGCTAAAAAGTTTATATCCGTTAGAGAGACTTGATTGGCAATATTACGATGTACAAATAACTCTCCTGGTTCTGTACTGGTAAACTTTGTTAATGCTAGACGACTATCAGAACACCCGATGTATAGAAAAGGTGGTGTTTGTCCACTAGATAATTCTTGAAAGTAAGTTGGATCTAGAGCTAGCTTTTCGGCAACCCAAGCCTGATTATTTCTGAGGAGTTCATCAATGCTGTTGTATTTCATCTTTCGTCAAATTCGAGAGAGAATCTCATCAATATTTTATTTTAACTGATCTACAGTTTTGTTTAAATCAAGATGAACTTTTTCAGAACTAAAATCTTATAAAGATGACAATTGTTTTTCAATCAGGAGCAACAACTTTGCTACCGTTATGATGGTTGATTGACCAACGGTGATCGATAGTTACAGAGGAAAACTCACAAATTTCTTCTAGTCGCTTTTGCTGTACAGCAGCTTTACGGAGAGTAATAATTAGCTGATTCACCTGATGCCGTAAATCTGGGTTATCATTTACTGCTAACATAGTTTGTCTTTCTAAGAGTTGAAGTATAAGTTCGTAGTGAATAGGCGAAGGTAGAGGAATTTGCTCCATGAAGTTCAATTTTGATTTCATATTTGGGATTTTGTATTAGTCACAGTTTGTTTCTTGTAAATAAATTGTTACATACTAAATAACTAGTTACTTATGGCTTTGATTTGATTAGCAATGAAGATTTGGCAAAGATATTGATGATATTTGATGGCAAAGTGCTGCGTGTGTACGCATAGTGTGCCCAATTGTTCAACTATTTTGTGCAGCCCTGCACATTTTAGGGCAGGTAGGGTGTTTTTTTCAAAAATTCCTTGGTAATATACGGGCGATCGCAGCGCCGGGATCTGGTTGTTTTACCAAAGATTCTCCAATGAGTACAGCAGATGCACCTGCTGTCAGCACCAAACTCAAATCCTCTGGGTTGTGTAGTCCTGATTCGCTAACAACTAGGATGTTTTTCTCTTGCAATTGGCTACCCCTTGCAGCCAAAAGTTGACAAGTAGTTTGCAGATCGACAGAGAAATCTTCCAAATTGCGATTATTGATTCCTACCAAGGAGACTCCATCTAAGGCTAACACGCGGTCAAGTTCTGCCAAGCTATGGACTTCAATCAAGGCTGCCATTTTCAGGTTGTTAGCAATTTTGAGGAAATATTTCAAATCTTGATCGCTCAGGATAGCTGCAATCAATAAAATAGCATCTGCACCCTGAACTCGCGCCAAGTATATCTGGTAAGCATAAATCACAAACTCTTTACATAGTAGGGGCAAATCTACGGCAGCGCGAATCTTGGCTAAGTTATCAAAGCTGCCTTGAAAGAACTTGGTATCTGTGAGTACAGAAAGACAACTAGCACCACCTTGCTGATAAGAAAGGGCGATCGCTACTGGGTCAAAATCTTCTCGTAAAACGCCTTTACTGGGAGAAGCTTTTTTGACTTCGGCAATCAATGCTGGCTTTGTCTTACCTTGGCGCAAAGCGGCAACAAAATCACGGGTTGGCGATGCAGTGAGTACCTGCTTAAGCAATTGCTGCAAAGGAACCTTTTCCCGCATTTGGTCATATTCTACTTCTTTCTGCCAGACAATTTCTTCCAAAATGTTGTTTGGCGCAGCATCAGGTACGGCAGCCTGATAACGTAATATAGACACGGAAATAGCTGGGTTAGGTGAACGGCGACGGATTTGCATAATTAGTCATTAGTCATTGGTCATTGGTCATTAGTCATTAGTCATTGCTTAGTGGTCATTTGTCCTTGTTTATTAGCAAAGGACAAATGACAAACAATAAATGACTAAATTGTGATCGCTCGTTTATAAGCTTCGTCCAAAACTTCCGAAAGTGTCGGGTGGGCGTGAACTAGATGTGCGAGACTTTGGACAGATTGACGGTTTGCGATCGCAGCTGAGGCTTCATGAATCAAGTCTGAGGCGTGCAGTCCGAAAATGTGAACACCCAAGACTTCTCCGGTGTCTTTGCGATATATCACCTTGGCAATACCGTCAGCTTCATTTTCTGCCAACGCTTTGGAATTTCCTTTGAAGTAACTCCTACTGGTGGCGATTTCAAACCCTTCGGCTTGTCCTAACTCCTTAGCGGCTGTTTCAGTTAAGCCTACATAGCTGACTTCTGGGTGGGTAAATGCCGCTGCGGGGATGCTGCGATAGTCTGCTATTCTTTCCCTCCCAACTATATTTTCTACCGCGATAATGCCTTGAGCAGAAGCTGCATGTGCCAACATTATCTTCCCATTAGCGTCGCCAATTGCCCACAAATGCGGCACGACACCTGCTGATAGCACTGCCATGTGATCGTCAACTGGGATAAAATTGCGCCGATCAAGTTCCACACCCACAGACTCTAAACCAAGATTTTTGGTCGCCGGGATGCGTCCCGTAGCCACCAAGCAAGCATCTACTTCGATGACATCTACATCTTCTTTGGTTTTGAAATCTGCTAACTCAATTACCACAGGTGAACCAGGAATGACTTTTTTGGCGTATATCCCCACTTTCGTTTCAATATCGCGGGGAGTAATTAGCACCCGTTCAGCAAGTTTGGCAATGTCGCGGTCAAATCCTGGCATTAACTGATCTAGGGCTTCAATCAAAGTGATTTCACAACCCAAAGCTGAGTAAATATCAGAAAATTCCAAGCCGATGTAACCACTGCCAATAATTGCTACCCACTCTGGTAGTGATTCCAACTTCACACCTTGGTCGCTGGTAAAGACAGTTTTGCCGTCTACTTCAATCCCTGGAGGCACAAAAGGAATTGAACCTGGTGAAAGGATGATGTCTTTGGCTGTGATGGTTTTTTCACCACCGTCTCCAGCGATCGAGACTTTTTGCGTCCCAGCGATTTTTCCCCAACCCCTGATGATATCGACTCCTAGACGTTTGAGGCTGTTGGTTAAGTCGCCTTGAATTTTTGAGACGAGATTATTAGCATGATTAGCGATCGCTTGGCGATCGAATTCCACGCTACCAATTTGAATTCCCAGTGACTTGAGGTGGTGGGCATTGCGTAACTCCCGCACACGTCCAGATGCTGCCAGTAGCGCTTTAGAAGGAATACAGCCCCGATTAACACAGGTTCCTCCCATATCAGCAGCTTCAATAATTGCTGTTTTCAAACCACAACTTACGGCGTGTAAGGCTGCGCCATGTCCGCCTACACCAGCGCCGATAATTACTAAATCGTAATCATATCCTTGACTCACGTTAGTTTCCCCGTGTGCTTCGCCTATTTATTCTCAACTTGACTCGACAATCAGCGCTACCCTTTTAACAGTTATCAGTTATCAGTTTTATCGCTGAACTCTAAATCCCTCACCTTACATTACCCTGACTGTTTACTGTTGACTGTTCACTGATTTCAGGTTCGGGTATTGCTAACTCAAATTATGATTCACTCACTTCTGGCGAAAATATGGATATTTTCATTATATGGGTTGGTTTTCCCAGAAAGGCGACAAGAAATTAAGTGAGTATTTGCAGGGTAATGAAGCTGATTTCAGTACTGAGCTAGTTAATAAATAGAAATTGCAGTCTTATCTAGACTCCCATTACCCCTTATCCTCAGAGGAGGCCCCACCTTCCCGACTCTCTACACCTTTTTCTTTACAGCGCGTTAGCGTAACACTAAGCTGGATTTAAGATTGATCCAGAAGATTTACGCAGGCGATCGCTCGATGTCTATTCCCCAAATTAGTGAATTTACTATCCGCCGTCATGCCAACGCCAAATCTTTCCAGCGGGGCGAGGCGTATTATAACGCTGGTGCTGTTAATGCCGTTATCCAACGTGGTCATCTGCTTCAGGCAGATGTATTAGGCACCGAAGCTAGACCTTATCATGTCAACCTGAATTTCGATAGCAGTGGGTTAACCTCAGTAAAATGCACCTGTGCCTACGACTATGAAGGGTGGTGCAAACACATTGTAGCGACGATGCTCGTTTGTGCGCGTAACTCAGAAAAAATTGAGCAGCGCCCCACCCTTGAAGAACTACTAAATCGCCTGGATCGTATCGAAACTCAAAGGCTGCTACAAGAGTTGGTAGCAGAATACCCCCCCCTAATTGAGGCGATTGATCGTCATATAAGTTGGATAACGAATCCTACTGACAACCAAACAACCATAAAATTCGTGCGCAGCAATACTCTTGATCCCGCTCCGTTTCGGCGGCAAGTACGGCAGATTCTCAAGGATACTGTGCGCTACTTTGAGGAGGGGTACGAAGAAGACCCGATTGGCGAAGATTTGCTGAATGTGGTGCAAACTGCGGTAGATTTTAGCGAACGGGGAGAAGGTGAAAATGCGATCGCTATTTTGGAAGCGATTACCTCTACCTGTGCCGAAAATTGGGATGATGTTGCCGAATACGGCGCTGAAAACGATGAAATTGTCGGCGAATTAAATAATGCTTGGTGTGAAGCAATTCTAATTGCCGAACTTACTCCAGAAGAAAAAGTTGATATTCAAATAAATTTAGAAGCTTGGCAGGATGAGTGGAATGCTGATTTTGGTCTAGTTATGGAGGCTTTACGCCAAGGTTGGGATTATCCGCCGCTGGTACAAGTTCTCCAAGGTAACATTACTGAAAGGGGAGCTTGGGAAGAAGACGTACCAGATTATGCTGATGATTTGGCATTAATTCGCCTGAAAATTCTCGAACGTCAAGAACGTTATCAAGAATACCTGTATTTGGCAGAAGCGGAAGGGCAAACCCAGCAATATCTGACAATGTTAGGGCGTTTAGGCAGGGTGGAAGAAGCAATTGATGCTGCTCAAACCCAGATGAACTCAATGGAAGAAGCCTTTGCCCTAGCGAAAACACTCAGCGTTCAGGGAGCATTGCAGCAAGCATTAGATATAGCCCAGAGTGGATTAAATTTACCGGGTAATTGTCAGTACGAATTGGGAGTTTGGACAAGTGATTTAGCTATTGAGTTGGGTAATAGTGAAGCTGCCTTATTAGCAATCAAGGCGGCTTTTCAACTGAAGCCCTCCTTTGTGGACTACCAAAGGATGGCAGAATTGGCTGGGGAAAACTGGGGAAGTGTCAAAACAGACCTGCTGAGAATTGTCTGTACTTCTAGTGGTTGGGGAACAGAATCAGCCAAGGTGGATATATTCTTGCATGAGGGGCTAATTGATGATGCAATTGCGATCGCTAGTGAACTAAGTTCCGATCGTTCAGAGTTAATTCACCGAGTTATGGATGCTGCTATCCCTCATAATCCTGGTTGGGTGATTGCCAATGCTCGTCGCCGTGCCGAAAAGATTATGGATGCAGGTAAAGCCGAATACTACTATTACGCGGTTGAATGGTTGAAAAAGGCGCGTAATGCCTACCTGGAATCTGGGAAGAAAGCTGACTGGTTAAGCTATCGGGAAAACTTGATGCAAACCCACGCTCGTAAACGTAAATTGATGGGAATGTTTAAGGAAAGCGGTATGGAGTGAAGAATGAGATATAGGACTGAAAATGACGTAGGCACAATACCTTCTCTTAACAAAGACGCTACGCTAACGGGAAACCTTCAACTTCATGAATTTTACCTATCAAGGATTTTGGGCAACGCATAATTGATTTCACAAGATACAGGAGTTAGCAAGTAACTGAGGTATAAAATGCAGGACTCACGCATCAGATATAAAGAGTCACTACCTCCTGCCTCAGAATCCGTAGCTTTGTACTTCATGCAAAAGAAAACTCCTGTATCTCATTGATACTGTTAAGTCTGCAATAACCAGATGATTTAGCTTTTAAATTGAGATTTGCTCAAAATATCAACTTTAGCGACAAAAGATGAAGTAAGATTCACATCTGAAGCAGTCCCCGTATAATCCCATAGTTACTGACAAAAAATAGTCCAGTGCGATGATTGATAAATATCCTCAGAATCTTATAGTGTCTTGCTTACCGCTGAGTATGCTTCTATTACTCAGCAGTACATCTTTAAGTCCACTGAAAGCTCAGGCTGTTGATCCGACCAAATTACCAACTAGTAATTTCATCCTATCGCAACAAATTCCACTACGACAGAATGTCCCACCGCCACAGGATATCCAACCACCCACACCTTCACCACTTCCCTTACCGGAAGTGCCACAGCCACTCCCCCCACCAGCAGAACTATTTCCACCCTCTGCCCCAACTCCCACACCTGAGGAACTACCCTCTGGCAATTTTCCTCAAACTATTGTTGTTGAGCGGTTTGAAGTTATTGGTAGCACAGTCTTCAGTGCCCAAGAGTTAGCCCAAGCCACTGCTGAATTTACCAAACGACCAATCTCACCGACTCAATTGTTTCAAGCACGTTCTAAAATCACTGAGCTATACGTCAAAAATGGTTACATTACTTCTGGTGCCTTGATTCCACCCCAAACAATCCAATCCGGTGTTGTGAAAATTCAGGTGGTGGAAGGTAAATTAGAAGATATCCAGGTAACTGGGACTCGGCGGTTGAATCCCAATTATGTCCGCAGCCGACTAGCAATTGCGACATCAGCGCCTCTGAATCGCCAGCGTTTACTAGAGGCACTGCAACTTTTGCAACTTAATCCTTTGATTAAAAACGTGACTGCTGAACTCTCAACAGGATCGCAACCGGGTACGAGTCTTTTAGAAGTTAAAGTCAGTGAGGCAAAAACCTTTAGTGGGCAAATAATTCTTGATAATGGGCGATCGCCTAGTGTTGGCAGTTTTCGACGTGGGTTAAGATTGAATGAAGCCAACTTACTCGGATTGGGAGACGATCTGAGTTTGGGCTACACCAATACTGATGGTAGCAACTCCTTTGACGCTAGTTACACATTGCCTCTCAATCCCCGCAATGGAACTCTGAGCTTTAACTATGGCACTACGTCGAGTCATGTCATTGAGCCTCCTTTCGACGCTTTAGATATCGAATCGGCTTCTCGCTACTACGAGGTGACATTCCGCCAGCCCATAGTTCAAACTCCGACACAAGAGTTCGCCCTTGGGTTGACAGCCTCCCGACGCGAAAGTGATATCTCGTGGAAACTACAGAGAGAGAGCGAAGGAGGGTTTCCCCCCTCTCTACTTTCGCCTGGTGCTGATGATGAGGGACACACTAGGGTATCTGCATTGCGATTTTTTCAAGAATGGACGAATCGTAACAGTCGGGAAGTCATCGCCCTACGCTCTCAATTCAGTTTGGGCATAGATGTGTTGGATGCCACGGTTAATCAAGATGCTCCTGATAGCCGTTTTTTTGCTTGGCAAGGGCAAGCGCAATGGGCACGCCTTTTAGCTCCTGAAACCTTATTATTACTTCGTTTAAATACGCAACTTGCATCTAGAACACTTTTGCCTATAGAGCAATTTGGCTTAGGTGGGCAGGATAGCATTCGCGGCTATCGTCAAGATTATCTGCTGACGGATAATGGCACTTTTGTTTCTGCGGAAGTTCAAGTTCCAATTCTGCGCTTACCCCAGATAAATAGCACTTTACAAGTTGTGCCGTTTGTAGATTTTGGTGTTGGCTGGAACAGTTCTGGTAGAAATAATCCCGACCCTAATACTCTAGCTTCTGTTGGTCTGGGGTTGCGTTGGGCACAGGGCGATCGCTTAACCGTTCGTCTTGACTGGGGCATTCCTTTAATATCTGTTGACTCAAATGAGAGAACATTACAAGAAAGCGGTTTGTATTTTAGTTTACTCTATAATCCTTTTTAACCGCTGTCCATGTACACCCTATTAAGAGTTGAGGGTGTACATGGACAGTAGTCAACGATCAAAAAACTATGAGTATCTAAATTTTTATAAAAAAGACCCTGGGTTATAATTCCAGGGTGCATACACGTTTTTCAGGCATTAATAGGTTGAATAATAACTTTGTAAAATAGTAATTTCTACTATCTATAGAATGATACAAAAATAGAAATTAGTTATTCTAGTCTATCAATACATCTACCGTTGGGAGTATGCAAATATTGTCAGAGGCAAGTTATTTCAAGTCCGTTTAACTACTTATGATTACCGCATCTGTAGAAAAACCTCAAAAGCCTCTTTCCCCCTGCCCTCTGCGAGCTAAATGATAAGTTTTTAGTCGGACACGATATTATCCGGCAATATTCTGATTGGATTAACCTTCAAATGGTGCTGTAATTAATCTATATAATTTAAGCTAATTTAATTTTTGTTGGGGGCATAAAACACACATCAAAAATTCAATGTAATTTCTTGGGAGATATGCTCAAAATAATCTGTGGTGAAGGAGAATAACTTAAGTGTTTTTAGGTAGTTGCATGGTAAATAAACTACCTTTACCTAGTTCAGAAGCGACCTTAATAGTTCCTGCGTGCCCTTCTATAATGCGATGGGATAGATGTAGTCCTAAGCCACTACCTGAGCGTTTATTTCTGCCTTGGCGGAATCGCTCAAAAATTGTTGCCCGATCTTCTGGCGCAATCCCATATCCTGTATCTTGCACCTCAATTATTACTGAATCTGGATCTCCTGGATTAGATGATATTTCATAAATGCGGATTGTTATACCTCCTGTATCTGTAAATTTGATGGCATTTGCAATCAGGTTGTTTAACACTCGCCGTAATTCTAAACGATCGCCCATGATAATAGCAGGTTTTTGACTCAGTGGATCTAATTCACGGGTATCAATTTCCAAAGTCAAGCCTTTTTCATTAGTTAGAGGACTTAGTTCGCTGACTACTTCTTGAGATATCTCACGTAAATCACATTCCTCCCAATTCAACGTTTTTTTACCTGCCTCGAAGCGATACACTTCTAGTAGGGTGTTAACCATTTCCATCAAATTTTGGTTACTGCGAATCATCACTGCGATCGCCTGTTTCATTTCTGGTGGAATTTTGCAGAATGTTTCCATTTCAAACAAATTCAACATGCGATCGGCGGCTACTAGGGGAGTTCGCAAATCATGAGTCAGACGGGAAACAAAGTCTTCCCGTTGCCGCGCCATTTTTTGTTGTTCGTCTAAACTGTGTTTGAGACGCAATAGCGATCGCACTCTTGCCAGTAGTTCATCAGTATCAAATGGTTTACGAATAAAATCGTCAGCACCAGCATCCAAACCTTCGACAACACTGGATTGGTGAAAAGCAGTAATCAACAGAATTGGAATATAAGAGATTGCAGGGTTGTTCCGAATCCGACGTGTGACTTCATAGCCATCTATCCCTGGCATCATTACATCTAACAGAATCAGATCGGGTGGAGATTGCTCAATTTGCCGTAAAGCCTTTATTCCATCTGAAGCCAAATCAATTTCATACCCCTCACTTTCTAAAATTGCTTGAACCAAAATGAGATTATCTTGAGTATCGTCAACTGCTAAGATACGATAAATTTTATTATTTTCAACTACAGACATGATTTATAAATTTTTATCAGTTTTTTTGGAAGTAATTTTTAAATTTATGATATTTTATTGGTGCTTTCCTGGCTTGAGAAGATGACTGATGAGGATTTTGTGCAGGACAAAAAAAATCATCGTTATCTAACCGTGAAGCTGGTGGATTGGCTGCTACAGTTGGTAATGTAATTTGACGTGGTAATTCAATTTTAAACATTGAACCCACCCCCAATTTGCTCTCAAGAAAGATTTTACCGCCCATCATTCGCACTAGCGAATCTATAATTGCCAAACCCAGACCTGTACCTGGATATTTGCGAGTGATAGTTTGATCGACTTGCCGAAATGCTTCAAAAATATGTTTAAAATCTTTGGGGGCTATGCCAATACCTGTATCTTGAACGATAATTACTACTCGATTTGCAGGTAGTTCCTTAACTTCAACCCAAATTTCACCAGACTCTGTGAATTTAATGGCGTTGGAGAGGAGGTTAATTAAAATCTGTTTGAGACGAACCGGATCGTTAAATACCAAAGGATTTTGCAAATCGGTTTGTACTAACAATGAAAGATTTTTAGCCTCAGCTAGGGAACGCATTTCACCGACAACGAGATTGATTACTTTTGATACATCAAATCTTTCCGCCTTTAAATCTAATCTTCCTCCCTCCAGCTTGGAAAAGTCGAGAACTTCATTGAGTAGCATCAGTAAATGCTTGCCATTATTCAAAATGCGCTCAACCATATCTGCTTGCTGGTGTGTTAATTGACCGAACTTAGGACGCAGCAGTATTTGCGAAAAACCAATAATCGCATTCATCGGCGTTCTAAGTTCATGGGAAATAGTTGCCAAAAAAAGTGATTTTAGACGTGATGCCTCCAATAGCTTGAAGTTTTGCATTTGAATCTGTTGCTGTTGTCTCTCCAATTCTTGGTTCTTACAAATGAGTTGTTCGCGACTTTCTCTGAGCTGCTGGTTTGCCAAATCTACCTGCATTTCTGCCCGATAAACCCGAATCGCACTCCGCAAAACTTGCGACAGAGTTTCTGGAGATATCCTAGACTTAGAGAGATAGTCTGTAGCACCAGCTTTCAATAATTGGAGAGTAATTTTTTCATCTCCTTCACTAGTTAGGACTATTAAAGGAATTTTAATTTCTAAAGAACGCAGCTGTTGAATTAAGGTTAGTCCATCTTGGTCTAGTAAACGATAGTCGAGGAAAACACAATCGTAGGCAGTACTCCTTAAGACAGAGAACGCATCATTGCCATCACCTACTTCAGACAGTTCCATCTGAACACCTGCTGTAGTCAGGGCAGAACGGATTGCTATCTGGTCTAATTCGTCGTCGTCTACAACCAAAATTTTCAGCGTCTCTTCCATCGGTTTTTATTTTCGCCGCCAAACATAGGTTGATCTATAACATTTCACTTTTCAGATTATCCAATTAAAGAATATAAGATTTTCGGACATCTAAAATCTGTAATTTGATTGACTAAGACATTTTGCATAATATCTACTTTCAGACATGATTGACATTCATAACATCAATTTCGTCATCCTCCATTAGTAGTATGTTAATCACTCTGTCGGGCGTTTTTTTGGGTTTAATTCAGTGTGTTGTATCTTCAATCTGGTTAACTTCCCAGACTCTGCGAACTAAACACCAAGCAAATGACCAATATCCCTCAAAAAATTAGTAATTAACAAGCAGACACAGTTCATATAAAGTAAAATAAAATACTTTACTAAGCTTAAAACAATTGTAAATGAGTGAGCAAGCCACCGTCGTCAGTCATTGGTGAGAGTTGCATACCATTATCGTGTACCATAAGCTTGAATAGTTTTATCTATCAGGTTAGTTAGAGCAGATAAATAAAAAGTACTATCTATAACCTATTTGTGAATCTGAGTAATCCTATCTCCGGAAATTTCGACAATTTTCTTAGCGATCGCCAGACCGATATTAGTATTTTTCCAGGTATTATCGGACTTATACATACATGTTTGCAAACTTACCAAGCCTTAATGCCCAAGAAAGCTTACCGACAAAAGTTTAAAACCCAAACAGGAGAGGTTTGCATAGAGAGATTGTATTATATCCTGTAAAAAGTTAGACGAACAAGTTCGCTACAAAGCACTACAAATTACTTTACTGTTGGTGATTCCACCAAATTTTAACGCCGTCTGATTCCCTTCGATGAAGATTTCTATTTACTCTATCAATCGGATGAATCCAAAGGTTTGGTTAAAAATCGCTCGAAACCATCGTTCACTTTCTCGAAAAGCAACTTTTACTCGGTGTAATTTTTTCATTTTCGTAAGCTTTTTTAAAGTTTGATCCAAAATAATACTAATTAATGAATGGAACATGGCAACTCAAAGCTGAATTGTCAGCAAGGAGAAGCAATTTGGCATTCGTTTCAATATTTCATACTTTTTGTGTAAGTATCTATATATCTCCAGCTAGATTTGCCCTCTATCTAAATATTAAAATTTGGGGTACTTATTATTTCTATCGGTGGATGCAGACAGGTTGAAATATCATCTATCTTTAGTTTGGGAAAATAAGAGATAATAGTTACAAAAGCTAATACTTTGTAAAGATGCCAAACAGCGCAAGAGTGAGTGTAACGATGAATGAAATTAGTATTATTTTAATTGAAGATCATGACTTAACGCGAATGGGGCTACGAGCGGCATTACAGTCTCATAGTGCATTGAAAGTAATTGGCGAAGCGGCAAATGCTACCCAAGGATTAAAACTTTTAGAGACGGCAAAGCCGGATGTAGCGGTAGTAGATATCGGCTTGCCTGACATGGATGGCATCGAACTCACTCGTAAATTCAAACGCTCCCAGGCTGAAAATGGGCAATCTACTACGAAGATTCTTATCTTGACAATGGATCATACAGAGGATGCTGTACTTGCAGCCTTCGCAGCTGGCGCTGATTCTTATTATATGAAAGAAACCAGCATTAGTAAATTAACTGAGGCAATTCAAGCAACTCACGGCGGTAACTCTTGGATTGATCCGGCAATTGCCAACGTCGTATTGCGGAAGATGCGTCAAGGTATTCCTGGAGAAAGCCAAGGTTCTGACAAGCCGAAGACTGTAAAAATTGAGGCGCTGGCGACAGAATACGAGCAAGTTTTGGAAACATACCCTCTGACTCAACGGGAACTGGAAATCCTAGAGTTGATTGTAGCTGGGTGTAGTAATGGGCAAATTGCCGAGAAACTTTATATTACAGTTGGTACTGTAAAAACCCATGTTCGTAATATTCTAAATAAACTATGTGCTGATGACCGTACCCAAGCTGCTGTAAGGGCCTTACGTTCGGGGTTGGTGGCGTAAGGGATTAGAGACAAGGGGGAGATAAGGAGACAAGGAGAATAACTCCTTACTTCTAACTCCTAACTCCTAACTTAGCACTGGCTCAACGCCTCAAAAAAAGCTAACAGCACGAGCTAAACGCCCCGCTACCGCTAACAGCACTCAACACTGTTTTGCCCAATACCCTATTATCCCAATCTTTCCCGCAAGCAATTAGCAATACGTAGTGCTGCTCCCGGTTTGCCCATGCGTCGCTCACCATTTTCAGCAATAATTTGCAAATTATCAGGATTTTTAAATAGAGATTGTACAACCTTCGCTACTTCTGCTGGTTGATTGATTAAAATCAAAGACGATCCCAGTAGACGACTTTGAGATTCAGCAAAGCCAGGATTATATTGTGGTCCATTACCGGGAATCGCGATCGCAGGTTTGCCTAAACCGATAAACTGTTCTGTAGCTGTACCTGCCATTGCGATCGCTAAATCTCCCAAATGCAAGCAATCATTATAGGCTTTTTGTGTCAACAGTAGATAAGCATTTCTCTGTTTAAATGTCAATACATTTGGATCGCGAAGTTTGATAGGAGATGCTGATTCAGCACGCCAGCCTTGGGATTGCACACTTTGAGATAAAATATTAAAGTCTAAACCAGGAGCGATCGCACCTAAAAACACTACTTTGTTAGAAGTATAGAAGATTGAATCTCGCTGTTGAAAACTTGCCATCAATGCAGATACAGCAATCATAATTGTTTCCCAGTTCGTGTAAGCTTCTGGCGGACGAGAACCAGGAAGAAGAGTCACTACAAAGGGTCGAACTGCCTCTTGCTGTAGGGTATTCTGACTATAAAATTGTTGGCGTGAAAACGTCGGTTCTAGACCATCCATCATGGGATTACCGAAAGAAAAAGCTGGAATTGGCCATTGTTTTAATATTTCCGCCGTCAGATCATCTCTAGGAAATACTGCCTGACAACGGCGACGACTCATTAACCAACGTTCCCAAGGATGGTAAACTGAACCAGAAAAGTTTTCCCAACCTGCGTCTTTAGATTTCCGTGGTAATAATCCAGCTTCATCTCGCACATAATATTCAGATTTTGCCGTACCGACAAAAGCATAATTAGCGCCACTGAATGTTGCAAACAACAGCGGGATAATATCTCCCACTGCTAAAATCGCTCTTTTATTACCTAATTTTTTTTGAGAACTTACCCAACGGCGGATAGCTTTAATTTGGCTGAGAGTAAGTTGCAATAAACCACCGCGTACATCCCGCGCTAATTGGCGGCCATCCATATAAATAAAGCCGCCAGAAGGCATAGTCAGGACTGAACCGATAAAGGGGATATCCAACTGTTCATAAGCACGTCCCTCACCCACCAGAGGTAAAGCAAATATCTCTGGTGGGTTTGGTTGTTGTAGGAGTTCTTGCAAAATCCGAACTGCAATCATATCTTCCCCATGACCATTACTTAATACAAGTAACCGCAAAGGAGAAGTTGCAGATTGAGAGTTAGAAGCTAGAGATGACCGAGATACATTACTCATAAGAAACAAAATATCAAAATTAACTGTCTGTTTGGGTAAGAGGTATAAATAGGGAAATCGACGAAGCAGCTGGAAGTTAGTATTATCCCTATTCGCTAGCGTCTCTACAACTAACTCCCAGTTAATTAGGTTAAATATTATGCGAGTTTCTGCTACTGCAATTTTTACTTTAGCTACTTTAGCTGCTGCCAATGTCACTCAGCAAGCAACGGCTGCACCTGTTAAAACCATTACTCCAACTGCAAAAGCTGGTAACTTGGTGGTGCCGATAATTGAAGACACTCCCGCACCAGTAGAGACAATTGCTTCCCCAGAAACTATAGTTGCACAACAATTTTCCCAAAATTCCGTCACCGTACAAACAGGTGCAAACAAAAATTCCCCAGTAGTCTTAAAATCAACAAATAAGGGTAATTCATCAGTAATACTCCCTCCGACTCCCTCTTTTTCCCCCTCATCCCCCAAAACTCCTGCGACTGAAAGCAATTTAGTCGTCACAGCTACAGATGTTCAGGTGGTGGGAGCCAATCAAGAATTACAGCAAATCATTCGTCAGGTAATTAAAACCCAAGTGGGTGGAGAAACCAGTCAAAGCCAGCTACAAACAGATGTAACAGCAATTTTGAATACAGGTTTATTTAGCAATGTCAGTGTGAATACTTTTAGCACACCTGCTGGATTGAATGTAGTATACCAAGTCCAACCAGTGATTGTGCGATCGCTGCAATTATCTGGTGCTAAGGTACTTACCTATCAAGCCGCTCAACAACGTTTGCAATCTCAGATTGGAACCACCATTAGTCCCAGTGGACTGCAACAAGCAGTAGCACAAATCAACAAGTGGTACGCCGACAATGGTTATAACTTAGCACGAGTACTATCAATTAAACCCAGTTCTCAAGGCATTCTTACCGTGAATGTTGCTGAAGGTTTGGTGAATGATATCAAGTTTCGTTTTATCAACGATGAAGGCAAAACCGTTGACAGCAAAGGTAATTCCATCGGAGGACGCACCAAACCAGATTTCCTCCAACAACAACTCAAACTCAAACCCGGTCAAATCTTCCAAGAAAATGTCGTTAAACAAGACATCCAACAGCTATATCGTACTGGTTTATTTGAGAGTGTAAATGTTGCTTTAGAAGGGGATGCGACAAAACTTAATTTAGTCTACCAACTCAAAGAAACTGGGGCGCGTGGTGTTAACTTGGGTGGTAGTTACAATGCCGATCAAGGTTTAGTAGGCACAATCAGCTATCAAGATCAGAATGTCGGCGGTGTTAATGATACATTAGGTGTGAATGTTGGGGTAAGTAGTCGAGACTTGCAGTTTAATACCAAATTTACCAGTCCTTATCGGACAACTCACCCCGATCGCTTGGGCTACACTGTAAATGGTTTTCGTAGTCAAGAACTTTCGGAAACCTTTGATGACAAGATTACGTTAGCTAACGGCGACAAAGTGCGAGAAGGTAAAATTGGCGGTGGTATCAGCTTGCAGCGACCAATTGATGATTGGAATACCTCATTAGGATTAAACTATACCCGAACTAGTATTCGCGATCGCCAAGGTAATATTACCCCAACCGACGCTCAGGGAAATCCCCTCTCTGCCAGCGGAACTGGTATTGATGACCTAACTACCGTATCCTTTATCGCCACCAAAGACCAACGAGATAACCCCATTAATCCAACTCAAGGTTCTGTTTTGAGTCTGAGTACAGAACAATCTATACCTATCGGTGAAGGGAATATTTCTCTAAATCGCCTCAAAGCCAATTACAGCCAATATTTACCAGTGCAGTTATTTAACAGCAAACAGCCACAAGTATTTGCGGTGAATGTGCAAGCTGGTACTGTCATTGGGAATTTACCGCCTTACGAAAGCTTTAACTTGGGTGGTTCCAACTCGGTGCGCGGTTACGATTCTGGAGATGTTGGCAGTGGTCGTAGTTATGTCTTAGCCTCCGCAGAATACCGCTTCCCCGTCTTACCAATCGTAGGCGGTGTATTATTTGCCGACTTTGCCTCAGATTTAGGCTCTGGTGATACTGTATTAGGAAATCCGGCAGGTGTACGGGATAAACCAGGTTATGGTTTTGGTTATGGGGCGGGAGTGCGATTAAATTCACCACTAGGCTTAATTCGGGCTGACTATGGCATTAGCGACCAGGGAGAAAGCAAAGTGCATTTAGGTATAGGTCAGCGATTTTAATTTAAGTTAAAGCATTGCTCAGAGGTTATATCCAGAAATTAAATTAAATATGCGTTATCCAGATCCTTTATGCAGACGTAGCAGTGCTATCTCTGTAGATTCTTTTTCACTCATATAGGACTCCTATTTGATTTTTGAACAAGACTCAGTACATATTTATCACTATTCCCTGTTACCTGTCCACGTAAGTAAATTCAGGAATCAAACCGGATTCTTATATCTCTATTAAGCTAATCGCCATTCTGTTCAAAATCTCATATTTTCCGTAATCAAAGTTTCATAAGAGTTCGTTCATATTATTTGCCTACATGAGATAATTTCCTCTTAATTGTTCAACATAGAGAAAATGAGCTCAATATTCGTATGCAGCAACTATTAACCCATAGTATGGAGTTCCCAATTCATTTCAGTGCTAAAACAATTGCTCGACGTTTAAGTGTCACACTTATCTGCCTCACCTTAGCAGGCGCTCTAGGTGGCTATTTCTGGATATCGAGGTTTCCCTTCCCAGCTTCCAAATGGTTTTACGAACTATTTAACCTAGATGGAGAATTCAATATTCCTGCCTGGTATTCTTCATTCTCTCTATTATTTTGTTCGGGATTACTTAAAGCAATTACCGCTATTAAGACGAAAGACCGCCATTTTGCTTACTGGAAAACCCTATATTTGATATTTTTCTATTTGAGTTTGGATGAAGCATTTAGTTTTCACGAGATTTTGATCATTCCGTCAGTGCGAGAATCGCTTCATCTCAATCCTGTATTTTTTGAAACCTGGGTTATCCCTGGTATTGTTTTAATGGGAGTTTTTGCATTTAAATATCTCAAATTTTTGCTCCATCTCCCTCACAAGACTCGGTATTTATTTCTGATTGCCGCAGTTGTTTATGTGGGTGGAGCATTAGGTATGGAAATGGTGGGTGGAGTTTTAAGAATAGATTTTGGGCAACGCACCCTAATATCGTTAATTGGCATAATTGGTGAAGAGTTTTTAGAAATGGCCGGAATTGTGATTTTTATTTATGCGCTGCTAGCTTACCTTAGCAGCTTGAAAGAAAGCATTCAACTGAAAATCTATATATCTGAAAAGTAATATGAAATCTACGCTTTCCCAACCTTACGCGCATCTGGACGCAGAGTGATAAAATCTTGTAGCTCGCCGTTAGCCTTCGCGGAGCGTTCCGTAGAAAAGCTTTGCGAACGCGTAGTGTCTCGTCGAGAAGGTATCGTATGAAGTACTATATTCTCGGCTAACTGTTGCCGGAATACTCCTGGTAGCAGTATCCCGACTGATAAATGCGTGCCTATCATGCTACTAATTATACTTTTATGTATTGCCGTATTATTTCGCCGTCTTGTTTAAAAATCAAATAAGAGTTCTATATATATACATTTCAATCATCAAAGGAAAAGAATTACTATCACCTTTTCGCAAGAGATTAATTTTTTAATAGTGCTAGTCGTACAAAATATCAAAAAATATTATAAGTAATGGTATGGAAAAAAGTGTTATAAATGCCAGCCTTTCTACCCAGAATCTAACCTTTCGTCCAGGTGATACTCCTGTATCATTTGAGGTAACTGTCAATAATGACAGCGATCGCTTTGTCAATTTTCAGATAGAAATTACCGCCGCCGGAGAAATCCGCAACACAGGATATCGCTGGTATAGACTCGAACCAGAGGTAGCGGCAGCCAAGCCACCGGGCAGTAGTACCATCTTTCAAGTCTTCGTATTCAATACACCGATTCCAGGATTTGTTGGTACTGTCAACCTAATGGTAAATATTTTTTCACCGCAATTAGCACAACAGTCCAGACTTGTGCTACGCCTGAAAATCGAGCGAGACAATAGACCAACACATTTAAGTGTAGAACTGCCTGTACGAGAGTTCCAAGTTTATCCCCGCAATTCTGTCGATATACCAGTACGGGTGCGGAACTTGGGGCAACAACCATCTGAGGTAATGCTACGTTTTACAGGCGTCGATCCGTCTTGGCTGGCTGGCAGTGCAGAACGCCGATTACCCTTAGATGCAGGTGGTTTAGCAGAAGCCACATTCCAATGTCAACCTCCTTCTGTAGTACAAGCGCCCAGTCAAAATTACCCTTTTACTATTGAAGCTGTTAGCAATAATGGTTATCCAACTAATGCTGGAGGCAACGTTGAAGTTTTACCTGTAGGTTTTATAGACTTTACCACCACAGAAAAACACCTGAAAATTCCCAGCAAATTTGCATGGTTGCCTGACTGGAAATCTGATATAGCTTCCTTTGAATTACTATTTAAAAATGCTAGCAATCTCAACCAGCAAATTAATGTGCAGGTACAGGGTAGAGACTGGCGAAAATGTAGTTTTAAAAAGCTTCCTGAAACCGCCAATCTCCATCTAGGAGAGACAAGTAAAGTTCTCCTCGAAGTTAAAACAAAACGCCCTTGGGTGGGAATCGCTAAAACTTTGTTGCTGGAGGCTAAATCGGAATTATCCGACCAACGTTTAGGGAGTACAGATCCAGCCACGCAGACATTAGAAGTGGAGACTTTGCCAATTATACCTTTATGGCTACAATTGGCTGCGATCGCACTATTAGCTGCACTCCTAGCATTAATCCTCCAACCCAGAGGTGTAATGCATACTCGTTCTGTCAACTCAGTGCGTTTTAGTGGCATTGGTTTATCTGTGGTCAGTGGTTCAGATGATTGCACCTTAAGACTTTGGAGAATTGGTGCTGATAGCCTAGACCCTGATGATACAGTAAAATATTCTGGGCAGCCCCTTGCTTGTGACCAAACGCAACAGCCTAAAGGATTGATGGCGATTACCGATGACGCTGTAGAAGTCTTACGCTTCATGCCATTACAAAATAATCGTGTTGCTGTTGGTTTAGATAATGGTGTAATTGAACTCAGAGATGTGCCATCAGGTGCCAAGATTAGCCAACTTCAAGACCTTAAAGATCCGAAAGCAAAAGGCGATCGCGTTTTTGACCTAGCTTTCACCTCAAACTCACTTAACTTATTCAGTGGTTATGGTAGTGGTAAAGTGAGATTATGGTCAAGACCAGCGCCTAACAGCGATTTTCTGCCAGAACCGCAAGTTATCGACGTACAAAGTACATTGAAACTATCAGGTTTCCAAGTCCGAGCATTAAATCTCAGCCCAGATGCAAAAACTCTAGTAATTGCTGGAAACTTTAAGCGTTTCATCTTGTGGCAGTGGAATCTAACTCAATCTGATAAACAATTCCCAAGTTTATCAGTGCAAAATTTAGAAAAACTAGACCCATTAGTTGGGCGTGAAGACTATATTTGGGCATTAGCTTTTGTTCCTAACTCGGCAGAAAAAATTCTCGCAACCTCTGATTCGGCGGGATTTATTACGATTTGGAATTTGAATCAGTGCCAAACTATCAAAAATCCGAATCCCCTCGAAAAAGTAAATAAACTTAATTGTTCGCCATTAGACCGCTGGTCAGCATCAAAAACATCTGTGCGGACTCTAGCATTTAGTGATGATGGTAATCTCTTAGTAAGTGGTGGCGATGATGGACGAGTCGTAGTTTGGTACTTAACTCCCGAACATAAGCTTGACAAAACAAGAGCAGCAGAAGGTAAAACAATTTACCAAAGCTCTAAAAAAATCAATAGTATCGACTTGAAAACCAATCAAGGAACCATGATTGTGAGTGGTGGTGAAGATTTTCAGGTCAAACTACACCGCATCAAATAAGGAAGTCGATGATATGCAAGCTAAATTCAATCCACTGCAAGTTATTATCAACCCACCTGGAATTCAATTTGGGATGCCAGGAGATACCATTGAACTCTATGTTGTTGTAATCAATCAGGGAAATCAAAGTGCGATTATTGACTTATATTTTGTTTTTGACGAAGTATTTCAAAATTTAACCGACTGGTCTAGTTCTCCTAGAGAAAGTTTAGCATTAGCTCCAGGGCAAAATAGCGACGAAGTAAAATTTGAGTTTCAAATTGCTGCAAATGCTCTCCCCGGAACCTATGACTATACACTAGTCGTAGATTCTCCTCTACATTATCCCCAAGATACTCCTATAACCTTCCCAAATCAAATTAAGGTTCTGCTAAAAGAACAGACAGCAATTCGAGTAAATGATCCGACATTTTCTCTTAGACCTAACACCAACCCCAATAAACCGCTAATTTTCAATCCTAATGAACCTCATCAAGTGGAGGTAATAGTTGATAATCGCTCTTATCTTGTAGATAGGTTTCGCTTGAATTGCCCAGATTTAGATGATGACTGGTTCACAATTAATTATCCCGCAACTGGATTTGAGGGGCCAGGGTTAGTTTCTGACGTGACTGCACTAGAACTCAACCCTGGTACTCAAGGTCAAATATTGTTGAAATTTCACCCACCTGGTGATACCCTCGCAGGAAGCTATTCTCCCACAATCCGCTTGTATTCGGAAAACTCTCCAGACTTGGTACTGCTGGATTTGGTGTATATACAAATTCCAACAAATTATCGCCTAGATATAAAACTTCATACCATCTTGGCACAAGTTAGCCGTAGTCTTGGCAAGTACGAATTATCACTAGCTAACCAGGGTAATATTGTCCGCGAACTGATATTAAACTTAAAAAGTCGAGACGAAGAAGAACTATATACTTACAAATTTGAACCTACTGAAGTAAGATTATTACCTAATAGAAGTGCTGTGGCTAATTTGACGGTCAAACCCAGACCTTGGTGGCGACGACCGTGGTTTGGTGCAGGGCTAGCGCTCAACTTTCAACTCGACATCAAAGACCAACAAAATTTACCTTTACTTAACACATTGCCTCAAGGAACATTGGTATGGAAACACCGCCCTTGGTGGCAATTATTGCTGTTAATTTTAGTAGTTTTGGGTTTATTAGGAGGGATAGGATTCATTATTTGGCGAATTTTAAACCCCGATCCTTTGAGATTAGAAAATTTTAGTGCAAATGACTCTAAAATCACTGAAGGCGACGAAATATCTTTGAAGTGGGACATTCACAATTATCAACAGTTGCAAAAGTTGGTTCTGACGGCCAAAGGTTCGCAACCTATCCAGCCTATTACATACAACTTTAGCAATGGCATTCCTGAAACACTGGGTAAGGGAAGTGCTAATGAAATACCTCCTTGTCAAGTACAAGATAAACAAGAGCTAATTTGTAGCAATGTTAAAACTGGAGTGAAAACAAAAGGTAATTATACTTTTGAGTTACAAGCATTTTATCGTAATGGTAGACAATTATTTTCTCCTAATAACAAAGTAGCTAGCCAAACTACCCAAGTAGAAATAGCTGAAAAACAAATTGCGGAATTACTTAGTTTTCAAGCAGATAAACCACTGTATACAAAAGGTCAAAATATTCTTTTAAGCTGGGCAATTGCCCGTCCATTATTGTTAGCGCAAATTCAACTTGCTGGCAGCGCAGATGATGGTACATTCTATAGTAAGCCAATTACTTATAAATTTAATCAAGGTAATATTACTGATCCGAAACTTCAAAAGCTATGTACACAACAAAATCAACAATTACGATGTACAAATATTCCTTTGTCAGCAACTAAAGCCGGAAATTTTGTATTTGAAATCAAAGCTTTTCCTAATAATGGCAGTCAAAAAACTAGTTTTAAAAAGACTGAATCAAAAATTGGAATATTACCAAAACCATTTAAAATTGTCTCTTTTAGAATCAACGCTAGCGAACAACCAAATTTGGTTCTTAAGGAAGGTGAATCTGCTACCCTGAGTTGGAGAGTAGAGGGAGAAAATATTCAGGTTAAACTTCTACCATACGGCAATGATGTTCCACCAGTTGGTGCAATGAAGCTTCCAGTCAATCAAGCTTTTCCGCCTCAAATCGGACTGCTAGTAAATGATATATCTGGTCAGCAACAACCCCAGCAAAGAGGATTTGCTATTAAAGTCATTAAAAAAGTACAGCCTACTCCTATACCTAGCATTAACCCCCTTGCACCTACTCTCCCATCCAACAGTAGCCCATTTAAAACTCCCTTCCCTCTGAGATAACTTTTTGGGCAATGTGAAAAGCAGAAATATATCAAAGTTGCAAACTGCCTCCAAAATCATCTTCTATGCGATGCCTCAATCCCGAAAATAAAGACTCTTTGTTATGTGGATCTAATTTTATGTATGGCGACTAAGTGTTTAAAGGTGTTAAATATTCATCGACAGTATAAGTTACTTTTGATATAACTTGCCCGGATATCAAGTCTTTAAATTTCCCCGAATCAGTGACCATATTTCCTAAATTTTTCAAGATATATTCTTGTGTTTTTTGGTCTTCATATCGGTCAAGAGATGGAGTATGTTGTTGATAGACTTGCGATAAACTTTGGTACACTTCGTAGCTGGGTTGAAATTCCTTATTCCACAATAAAATTAGGTAGCCATTTTCTTTTAGGGCATTTGCTGCTTTTGGATATCCAACTTCTGGTGATATCCAATGAAAAGAACTCGCGGCTAAAACGGCATCAAATTCAAGTGGCTTGAGTTCCCACTCTTCAAAGGATGTGTTCTGTATCTCTACATTGGAATAGGGTTGACAATTTTGTTGAGCTAACCTGAAAAAATCTGGATTGGGTTCTAAGCAGATTATAGAGAAACCCAATTGAGCGATGCCTACGGCGGGCTTTACCTTACTGTTGCAGTTCCAAGGCCACATTCCACTTCCAGAATTTTTGAGTCAGTGGAGAGTTTAGCAAGTTCCACAACTTGGTGAATCAAATCTTGAGGATAACGTGGTCTTGCCTGATTGTAAGCTTCTGCTGCCGGAGAATACCAATGTTTGTGCTGTTGGAGGCCTGTGCTGGAGTAGCTGATTATTGCTTGTTTTAAGTCTTCCATAATCTATTCAATTCCTGCAAAGAGCGTAATTTGTCTATCGTAGCTTTTGCTAGCTCAATTCCTGGTTTTATGAAAAGCTCTAGGTCTGCGCCCATTTTCAAGCAGAGATTTTCGTAATGGAACTATCTCAGCTTCACTACTCTCGCGTGCTACCCGAATCAGCAATCCAGCAGCTATTAAGCTGGCAATCATAGAATTACCACCATAACTAAACATGGGCAAAGGTAAACCAGTAGTCGGTAGAGAACCTGTTGCAACACCGATGTGGAGCAATGATTGTCCAACCATCAAAATGGTTACGCCGATCGCTACTAATCTATGTACTATATTTTTAGCCTTCAGCGCCACAATTAATCCGAGAGTGGCGAATGTAGCCAAAAGTACCAATAACACCATACTGCCAACAAAGCCAAACTCTTCGGCGAACACTGCAAAAATAAAATCGGTATCTTGAATTGGTAAATAAAACAGCTTTTGTTGAGAAAGCCCATATCCAGCTCCCCAAGTTTTACCAGAACCCACAGCTAGTAGACTTTGCACCAACTGGTAGCCATCTCCTGTAGCATCGGCCCAAGGATTGAGGAATGACATCACCCGTTTACGTTGATACTCTTTGATGCTAATACTGAGTACTGCCAACATCACTCCACCAATTGCTGTTCCTCCCAGGTACTTGTAAGGTAAGCCAGCTGCTAAAGCAATTAGCCAGATAGTCATGCCGCAAAGTGCGCTTGTACTCAAGTTAGGCTGGGCAAGAATCCCTAAAAGTACCAGACCAAAAACACCCAACCAAGCCAAGCGAATCCGCCAACTAATTCGTTCCCACTGACCAAAAAGCCGCGCACTTTGCAACACCAAAAAGGGTTTAATTAATTCTGAAGGTTGAATCGGAATTGGCCCGATCGCAATCCAACGCGCTGCATCAAAAGCCTTTTTTCCCAATCCTGGAATCAGTGTGACAAAAATTAACCCCAAAAACAGCAACAAAAACCAATGGGATAATCCCAAAATTTTCTGCAACGGCGAATTAACAATAATATTGAATCCGATTAAGGAAACTAAGACCCAAAGCAATTGACGTTTAAAGTAGTACAACCCATCATTTTGACGGGCATCAGCGACAGGATATGATGCTGAAAATAGCATGATCAAGCCGACGAACAGCCAAATCAACGTTAACCAGCGCAACAACCGCGCTTCTAATGCCCAGTTGGAGACTGAACTATCAAAAATTGGAATCAGGCGGCGTAGATTCACGATCGGTACAGGTAAAAAGTTAGAAATTAGGAGTTAGAAATAAAACTCATAAATCATAACTTATAACTTATAAGTAGGCTTTACAACCATAAATCTTAGAGTTGTTAACTTCAATACACCACTAGTTCAATATTTCTGACAAATTGCAATCTCTACTCTGCAACAAAAAAGTAATATTTTATACTAATAATTTAGAATTGCTATAGTTAAGAGCGATCGCTCGAAAATTGACTGAAAGTATTCTAAAAGTATTTATCTGAAATAGAGTACATGTACGGAAGTATACAAAAGATATATGTATTATAAAAGCTAATTATATACTTTTCATAGAAATTGATAACCATTGTACTAATTTAGGTGCAGCATAATCATGCCAACACGTATTTTCTTAGCAAATCCAGATATTGATGTTAATATTCCTAGCTATATTGAAGAAGCACTTGATGATATCAAAAATGAAGGGGAGTGTTATATCACCTGGAGTGCAGGTCAGGTAAAGTCAATTAAGGTTGGGGATAAAGCCTACTTGAAAAAAACTGGAAAGGGGAAACGTGGTTTCATTGCGGTAGGAGAAGTAATCAAGACTGAATATGCTGAACATCGCTTGAATAAACTTTCTCAATATCATAATTACTCTGATGCTTATACTCAACATTTCTTTGGAAACTGCCCTACTGTATCAATAAGGCTTGATGAGGTTGTGAGTCTTGATAGTCCTTTAGAAGATAGCTATCTACTAAAATTATCAAGTATGCAGGGGGTCAATCTTGTTAGGTACGGAAGTGGCCAAGAACTAGGTTCTCAGTACGAAGCTGCCCTAGATGCTGAGTGGAAGAAGTACTTTATATAAGGTTAACAAGCTTGATTAAGAGTACCTTGTTTCTATATTACTTAATTACCAGGTTTTTTGTAGTATCAATTCTCAACAAAAAAGAGGTCTTTCTCGACCTCTTACCAATTCCCTAAAATAATATTCTATTTACAGAATTACGACAAGCCAGTATTAGCGCCTTGCTTACCAGTTGCCAGTTCCACCTTGATGATTGTGCCACCGGCTTTTTGAATGCGTTGCTGTTCGCGGAACCAGTTTTCATAAGGAACTAGCTTAGTGAAGTAAGTATTTTGCAGTTCGCGTTGGGTACGAATTCGGGTTTGGCTAGGAACTAGAGCAGTAATTTTAAACAAACGGGACATATTTTGAAAATCTCCTGTATACCTTGTGAAAACTTTTTTATCTCAAAATATTGAGTGCAAATCTTTTAATCATTCAAAGGCTGGAAATCAAACATCAATACTAGACCACCAATACTCATCATTGATAATTTACCAAGATAAGCAATATAACGTTCTAGCACTCACGGCTGATTTCCAGACCTTAATAAAGCCGCACCTAAATTCTTAAGCGCAAACTAGTTCTTAGCTTAAGCCGGAGGAGATATAGTCTAAGTAAACACCCATTTCCTTACCAGCATCAGAACCTACCAAACTGGCGGTTACTTCCTTGATTGCTTGGATAGCTTGTACGGTAGCACCGACGGGAACACCTAAGGAGTTATAGGTTTCTTTCAAGCCATTTAGCACACGCTCATCTAGGATGGAAGGATCGCCAGCCAACATAGCGTAGGTGGCATAGCGGAGGTAATAGTCCAAATCACGGATGCAAGCAGCGTAGCGGCGGGTGGTGTACATGTTACCGCCGGGACGGGTGATGTCAGAGTAAAGCAAAGATTTTGCTACAGCTTCCTTGACGATGGCAGCAGCGTTAGCGCTGATGGTGCTAGCAGCACGTACCCGTAGTTCGCCAGTGGAGAAGTAGCCTTTTAGCTTCTCTAAAGCAGAAGAGTCTAGATATTTACCTTGAACGTCTGCGGAGTTAATGACAGCGGTAATTGCGTCTTGAGCCATGTTGTTAATTCCTTATTTCCAACCGTATTGCAATACTTCTGTTTAAGTAGGTAAACAGCTTTACCCTATCCTAGAAGGGCACCAACTAGGTAGTCGAAGTAGCCAGCAGCTTCACTAGCGTCATCACCAGAGAGGAGTGAGGCAGAGCTATTCTTCAGCCCGCGGATACCTTCAGCAACACCATCGATAGGAGTTCCCAAGGACTTGTACAGTTCACGGGCACCAATAACACCAATTTCTTCGATGGGGGTGACATCACCAGCAACGATACCGTAGGTAACGAGGCGGAGGTAATAATCTAGGTCACGCAGGCAAGTAGCAGTCAATTCTTGACCGTAAGCGTTACCACCAGGAGACACAACATCAGGACGCTTTTGGAACAGTTGATCGCCAGCTTGCTTAACGAGCCGTTCGCGATTTTCTGACAAAACTTGAGCAATCCGCACCCGGCGCTCACCACTTGTAACAAAGGACTTGATCCGATCTAACTCACCAGGGCTGAGGTAGCGAGCTTCTGCATCAGCATTCACGATAGCTTTCGTGACGATACTCATTAATGGATTCCTCCAATACTAATGAAACCAGGATTTGATTAAACTGGTGCGACTTTAAGTTTGGTTTACTGAGTTTGTTTTCTCGTTCTTTTAGACACAACAGTTTTACAACTGCTACGGCTAATAAATTACGAGTTTGCTTGAGTCAACATAAGTACACAAGCTTTCAAACTCAGTTACCTTCCGCAAAACATTTTCCGGCATTCTGTTGAGCATTTATGACTGCTCTTAATACTTTGTAATATTGCTTTTCAGAATTTACTGTTTTAACTGCAATCTGAGAGCGGGATTCCGAAAGGTTACGATGAGGACAGGGGAAAGGTTACAGGGGATAGGGAACAGTAAATAATCTGTACTTTATTCCCTATTCCCTACTCCCTACTCCTTAATCAACCGCAACACTGCCGAGGTAGTTACCTGCTGGCAGAGATGGGAAGCGGTTGTAAGGCACAACATCTTCACCGAAGTAGCGGCTATATTCTGGACTTTCGACTATTGCTTCTACAGCAGCTGACAAACCACTATTGGCTAGCAGCTTGTTGTATTGACCAATTTCTTCCTGAGTTGCAGGTGTACGCCCCAACAGGTGACGGAAGAGGAACTCAATGACCTTAGTATGAGGATAAGGTGATAAGAAGCGCTGGCGATAGATTTGAGAACTAGCTAGTTCACGCACAAACTCCCGCACGGAAATTTCACCATTTTGGAGTTTGCTATCTAGGTCAGTGCGACGGAAATTATCAGGCACTTCACCGCTAAATACATCCAATACTTGACGATAAATGGCGTTGATTGCCTGTTGTTTTTCGGCTTGATTGGTGTTTTCTGTTAGATGGTAAATGCGTGCATGTTTACGCACACCCTGTTCCACGGATTGTCCGCTACCATCGTTATAGGAACGACCCAGTTCAGCAAAGGATGGCTGACCATTTGTTTGTGCTGCGATATCTGCGATCGCCTGTCTTGAAAGCGCTGTATCATTACTAACTCCGACGCGGGCTTGCACTGGCTTAAAGCTCGGTACAACTACGTCATCGTTTTGCTTGGTAAGCTGGTTGTACAACTTCTCCGTATTCGGGAAGTTTGCCGCAGGTAGGGTCGGGAAGCGACGGTAAGGTACCGTATCTTCACCAAATACCTGGTTATATTCCACACTATCTACCAGGGCACCGATAAAAGCACGTATACCTTGAGTAGCCAAAATCTGGTTATACTTGCGGATTTCTGCTTGGTCTAGTGGCGCACGTCCCAGGAAGTGTTTGGTTCCCAACTCAATCACTTTGGTGTTGGGGTAGGGTGTGTAGAACTCTTTCAGGTAGAGGTTAGAGTAACCCAAACCTTCAATAAATTCCTTGACGCTGATTTCGCCGTTCCCCAGCTTGCTTTCCCATTTTGTAAATTCGTTTTTGGCAATGTAGGGGGCAATATCCCGCTCAAATATCTGACGATACGCAGCGCTAATCAAAGTTTTTACTGCAACTTTGTCACTGGTATTCGCCACCAACTTGAAGATTTTGGTTTGTTCTCGTTGCTTGCTGACACCTTGGTTAATGCGGAACTGAATATCTGGTTCTGACCGTTGTTCTGTGACTGTACCCAGTGTCACAAAGCTTGGTATTACTTCCTTCTGGACTTTCGCGGCAATATCATCACGAATGCTACCAACGCGTAATTGTCGCCCTGATACACCACCAGGAGTCAGATACCGTTCGTAAGGAATTGTATCTTCACCAAAGGCTTCGCTATATTCTACGCTGTTAATAATGGCATCAACTACCGCGTAAAAGCCTTGTTTTGCAGCGATATCAAAGTACTTATTGATTTCTTGACGACCATAAGTCGGACGACCCAACAAGCGGCGGTGAATATACTCGATCGCTTTACAAACATACAGCGATGACCAGTACAGGTTACGGAATACATCCGATTTAGCTAAAGCACGGATAAATTCCCGCACGGATATGTCGCCGTTTTCCAGCTTGATTTCTAATACCTTCGGGCGCTGACCTTCGTAGAGATCGCGACCGAAAACTTGCAGGTAAGCAGCTTTAATCAAAGCTTGCGTGGAGCTTTCGGAGAATCTGACGCTAGAATTTTTGGCAGCCTTTTTACCTCTAGTACCAGGCAGTTGGTCTAATTTGAACACCTTGGGGCCAAGGGTACCAGGCGCTTCACCTCGCGCTCTGGGATTACTATTTTGGTTATTAATCCCTGCTCCTTGGTGAATCAGAATGCGTTTGGTATCCTTGCTAAAAGGAGCCGGACTGGTACTGGGGTTGCGAGTTTCTTTCGGGAAAATCGCCCCAAACTGAATTTCCAAGGGGTCGTTACCAGAACCGTAAGGATGTTGATCTGGTAGCGGTTGCTCGTAAGCCGCAAATGTGGTGATGAACTGAGGTATCTTGCGGAAAGGCGCACTGTAGTTAAACAGGTCTTGCTGCGGTCCCCAGTTGCGACATTCTTGTGCTTCTTGACCCAGACCCCGCAGGTAGGGTACTGTTTCTTCACCAAAATAGTCGCTGTATTCAGCAGAATCTACTAAGGCATCTACTAAGGCTGGTAGACCACCATTAGAAATAATTGAGAAGTATTTTTGTACTTCTTCGCGGCTACTTGGCCCCCGTCCTAAAATGTGACGAAAAGCTAGTTCGATGACTCGGCTGTTAATAAAAGGCTGGTAAAACTGTTTTTGGTAAAGAGGAGATTTAGCTAGACGACGGACAAACCCCTTCATGGAGATGTCGCCATTTTTTACCTTGGATTCTAGGTCAGATACGGACAAGCTATAAGCACGGGTAATGTCGCGCTCAAAGATTTGCCGATATGCGGCCTTGATTACCTCATTTTTTTCACTACTTGATAACCCAGTCTTCATCACAAACTTGGGACGCCGTTCTGCCGCATTAAAGTAAATTTGCGGCAATTCTAACCCTTGCTGGTCACTAGAAGGACGTTGGCGCACTTTATTTGAGGGTGTGGCTGCTTTGAATTCTGTTAACAAAACATCCATGTACTGAGACACAATTTCTGTACCCTCAGCATCATTGCGGAAAAATGAAAGTGACCCGGCTTTGATTTCCTGCAAAGCTACTAGCGTTGCTTCACCAGAGCAGGCATTTTCAATGATTTCCCGCAAACCCCTTGTATTCACCGCTATGATGTTGGGGTCGCCAGCAATGATCGCATAAGTAGCGTAGCGCAAGAACCAGGATAAATCCCGCAAGCTCTTGGCCATGTTGCTTGGCCCATATCGAGCAATGTTAATTGGTCTGAAACCTGGAGGTGTCGGGCCACTGGGGGATGAGTTAAATATTGATCGTAAATTTTCTAGGAACCCGCCACGGCTTTCAACGTAGGTTACAGTTCCCAGTTGCATCCCTTGCTGAACATTAGCACCAGCACTAACAGGTACTATTTCTATTTCTCTGGGCTTTTCTAAAAAAGCCATTGGCGAACCACCGACAAAAATCCGGTTAGCAGCTCGAGATACGATAATCTCGGCATTTTCTGTCAGCCTCTGGGAAATTTCTAGACGCTTTGCACCAGATGCGAAATAGCTTGCCAGTTCATCTAATTCACCATTTCCCAAGAAGCGGTCTTGCTGCTCGGCTTGGGTAATTGTGGATACAGGTAGGGTTTGATATAGTTGCGGACGCGCAACCGAAGTTCCACCACTCGCCTTAACACTCATCGGATTTGTAAAACTCCCATCATAAGCGTTTATATGTTAAGTCTGGATTGTTTGTTTTGAGGCTTGACACATCGCTGTGTTTATGCTATATGAGCTTGAGAGTATTGCCTGCAAAACTGCCAGTAAATTAACCCAGTTAGCTTTTAGATTAGAACGTTTTGCGTTCTCAAGGCGGATTTATTAAGAAGTATGTACAACCTGTATCTTAAATGTCTCCAGTCTCAAAAGTGCATACTCCAATTTGTCTGAGATTAAGTCTAAGTTTTGTAACTAAGTAGTAGGTTGGAAACTGTCTACTAATTTCTTTTTTATTTAAACGCAAAGGGGCGCAGAGGGAAGCGCAGAGGCACGCAGAGAATTAGCTATGGATTAATTAAAGGTTGTACTTAGTCACTGGACAGTGTTTATTAGTCGATGTTAAGTTGTTTTTGCTACTGGTAACTCCTATTCACAACTGCACCGTAGGGAAAGTAATTCTTAATTTGTGATGGTTTAATTTGCAAATAGTCAGTATTTACATGCAGGGTAAATACGATAGGGAAAAGTTGTAAATTTGACTACTTATTCAATGCTACCCTATCTGCGATCGCAGTTATTTTGGCTGTCACTCCTGCAAATGCACTACCAGAGCAAAACATCAATAACGTTGTGAAGTGGGCAAAGACTAGACCTCAACTACCAACTCTGAGATACAACAGCGAAGCCCACGGCTACGAGGGTACAAAAGGAAATTTATACTTCTATGCTGATGTCACTTCTCAAAATGGGACAGTGACTAAAGAAGGAATAACCGTTAGTGGTGATAAACGCCTCAAATTCACCACAAAAAATGCCAATGCAGTGAAACTGTTACAAAATATTTATAATTCTAATATTGCCAATGACTTTCAGAAGTCTCGCTATGTCAGCAAAGTTGGACGTGACCAGTTTTATCGTGGACAAAAGTTTGCTTACATAGCTGCTGAGGTTCAGGGTGGGTCATCATTGCAGATAATTCCCTTGAATAAGTTGAAAGAGTTTATAGATAATGCAAAATATTGTCAAACCAATCAGTGCGACGTTTAATTAGGGATTTCCAAGAAATAAACTAACCACAGAGACGCAAAAAACACAGACAGAGGAGAAATAGAGAGGATTTTTGTGTAAATTCCTAAAGGTTTATAGTCAGCACAAAACGTGCTAATTTGAGAGTTTGAGCCTCTCTACGAAACGCTACGCTAACACGTAAAAACTAAAGGTTAGTAGTAAGTAGGTCAGCAGTTATAATCAATATAAAACTTCAAGGTTCAACATATTATGAGTTTAACTGTAAAAACTTATCCTAACAATACTGCACCCAAGTTAAATTATGATGTGCTGATTGAAAATCAACCAGATGGCGGAGTTAGTGCGACAGTACTAGGCTTGCCAGATTTTAAAGGCTCTGGTGTGACTAAAGAAGAAGCGCTAGAGAAACTAATTCAACTTTTACAAGAGCGAAAACCAGAAATAGTAACTTTGGAAATTGAACCTCCCCAAACTGAACATCCTTGGATGAAATTTGTGGGTATGTTCAAAGATGATCCGCAATTTGACGAGGTGCTAGCATATATAGAAGCTGATCGTCGTGAACTTGACGCACAAATGGAGGAATATTATCGGCAACTTGATGCGGAGAATGAAACTAAGTGAGTTTATGGATACTTGATACGGGTCACGTCTCACTTTTTCGAAAACGGCATCCAGTTGTAACCCAGCGTATCAATGCAGTCAATACTGAAAACATTGCCATAACAATAATTACAGTTGAAGAACAACTGCGTGGGAGGTTTAATGTAATCAGAAAGGCTTCGTCATCTGATGCATTGCTATTAGCTTACGCAAAGCTACAGGCTACTTTAGAGTTTTTCAAAAACGTGCGATCGCAAGGATTTAACGAGTATGCTATTAATTGTTACGAAGACTTGATTCGTCAAAGAATCCGCATTGGTACTCAAGATTTACGCATTGCAGTAATTACGCTGTCAGTAAATGGTATTTTCGTTACTCGCAACCGGAAAGATTTTGAGAAAGATCCTAATTTGCGTTTATAAGATTGGACTATATCTTAAAATTTATAAACTAAAACACTGCGTCATCTAGTACTCCTCAGAATTTAATTTAATCTGAGTTTGAACGCCAAATTAGTTTAATATTTATTGAGTTATTCTGGACAAAGTTTCTTTAATTTTTAGTTTATTTACAATACTTTCTTCCAAAAGATGATAGAGAAAATGAGGTGTATTCAAATTAGCTGAGTGTAAAATTTTTTGATAAACTTGGCAAGCTGAACCATCATTTAAAATCCTGTCGTGAATGATTCTTGTCCATTCAGGTGCATTGATCATTAATTGGGGTACAACTTTAATAAAAGCCGTAATTTGTCCTTCTATATCAAAAGATTCGAGGAAATGAATTAAGCTGAACATCACTTCTGGCTGTTGACATTGATCATCTAAAACAAGATGATATGCAGATAAATTTTGCTCATCAGGATTATCAGCTATTTCAGCTAAAGCATTTTCAAAGTCGGTAACTTGCTGTTGAGTTTGCATCAAGCGATTTTCTCTTAGAATTGCCAATAGATTGTTTTGATTCATCGGTTTCAACCTACTTTCTCAAAAATCCCTTGCCAAGTTAGTCTATTCAGGTTAATTAAACCTTGCAAACTTTTCCTGATTTCTCTATTGTACAAACCTTGACGAAGATAAATAGAACGCACATCCCAAAGTTCTTGAGCCAATGTTTTTCTTGCTGATAAGCTTAAATTAGGAGATTTACCGTAAGAAATTGTTTGCCGATGACGACCTCCTTTTCCTGGTGATAAATGTTCCATCATAATGGCAATTCCTTTATTTGTAGTATAACCAGGAACTTTAGCTTTCATAAAAGCATCCGCAGGTATATGATGAGGTGTAAGGTTATCGCCTCTACGTCCTAGTTTGAGTAAGTCCCCATAACTACCTATACTGCCCTCTCTGGGAATAAGTTAACGTTGATTATTAATAATGTTTTACTCCATATTCGCTATTTCTATTGATTAGTATTCTAATTATCAAGGTAAATTAACTTATCTATTTATAGCTCAATACGATTCAGTTAGACCTAAAAACCTTATACTGCGTTATTAGCTTACGCAAAACTACAGGCTACTTTAGAGTTTTTCAAAAATGTGCGATCGCTAGGATTTGACGAGTATGCTATTAATTATTATATTGACGTAAAATTTAGAAATTCACTCATATATTTCTCTTGATATTATTTAACATCTTTGAGGATTTCCCTAGCTTTTTCGTTTCCTAAGCTTGCAGATTTCCGTAAATCTTCCATTCCTTGATACTTGTTCCCATTCAAATAATGACTAGCACCCCGTAAAAAGTAGGCTTCGTCATTATTGTGATTTATCTTAATTGCTTCGTTACAGTCATCTACTGCCTCACTATAATCTTTCAATGAAAAATACACTGAACAACGTTTTACGTAGTCTTTTTCAAGGTTGGAATTTTTTGTAGAATTAAAATTGTTAGCAAAAATAATCACTGAAGCTGCTAAAATACTCAGTAAAACTGCTTCTATTAAAGTAAGAGCAATCTTTTTATAAGGGATAGTTGGTCGGTTTTTGTAGGCTTGCATAGAGTTGGGATCAATACGCAAAACTTGGTTGTAATCGTCTATTGCTCCCTGTTTGTCCAATGCAGAACGTGCAAGCCCCGTGCTATAGGCGGCATAGGCATGGCTAGGATTAATCTTGAGAGCTTGGTTGTAATCATCTATCGCCCCTTGATTGTCTCCCAACTTATAACGAGCAAACCCCCGGTTACTGTAGGCATCGGCATGGTTAGGATTAATCTTGAGAGCTTGGTTGTAATCATCTATCGCCCCTTGGTTGTCTCCCAAGTTATAACGGGCAACTCCTGATTTGATGTAGGTATTGGCATCTTTATCTTTGTAAGAGGTGTATTTTTTAGCAAAGCCAGGAAATATATCAATACCAAGTTTTGTAGAACGATCGCACCAATAACACTTACCATAAGTTCGGGTGTAGTAGTGGCTGTCTACCTTTCCACAGATAGTTAACTCATTAACAGCAAGTCTGAGCGCCTTTACCCAATCCCCAGCAGTTGGGCGCAAGTTAGAATTTTTATAACCATCATTAAAGCATCTGAGAAAACATCGCTGAACTTCTGGGTGAATAATCTCAAGAGGAATTGTGATATCTACAGGTTGAATCAAACTGTTTGGTGCATACACCCATAAACCCTGACGGATACGATCATTAGTTTCTGGAGTTTCCCCCGCGCCTATCCACTTTCCTGTAAAAGGAGTTTGACCACCAAATAACAATTGATAGATAATCACTGCTAACCGGAAGCGATCATGTACTTCAGTTTGATCAATGCTAGAAAAATCTTTATCAATCAGTTCCGGTGGTGTAAAGCCCTCTGAACCAACTAGACAACGATAAACCTTATTATTTTTCGGATTCCGAACCTGAAAGGAGTCAGTATCAATAATTGAAGGTAAAGCGCGATCGTTTACAAGAATATTTTGCGGCTTGATGTCACCCAAAACATAGCCAGAAATGTGAATTGCTTCAATAATTGAGGCGATATTCAGCGCTGTTGTGTGCAGAAAACGCCAATCAACCTCAAGTTTCAAAGCCTTTCTTTTTTTGGGATTGTATACATCAATAAGTTCTTTTCCCTCCTTAATTTCCGGCATCAAAAAGCCCACGCAATTAGCCTGAGCATCTTTCAGTACCGACTTAGGCCAAGCAAAAGAAATATGATTGAGGTGAGAGTTTGGCTCTTTGGGTCGGTGCGCTATCATCACCGCCAACTTTTGCACATGCTCAGGAGTTGGCAAGTGGTAAATTTTTGCTAAGTAACCATTGCAATTAGTTCGCCAAACCTTAGCTTCACCACTATCAGCGATCCGTTCACCCAGCAGAGTAATCGATTGTCCCGTACTGGCACAGGTGAAAACTGTCATCGAATTTTACTCTCTATTAAACAAGCACAAAAGTAAGGTTTTATCATCATCAGTGCGAGAATTTAGCCGTTCAGAGTTGAGGAATTCCGTCAGATATTTATCCTCCTTTGGATTAACACTTTCATGCAAGTATTCCTCCAAAGGTTTAAAGAAAGGTGAGAAAGGTTGCCAGTCGCTCAAGCGAATTGCTACTTTTTCTAGTCCATCAGTGGAAGCACAAATAAACTCTTGTTTTTCGGGAATGACCTCTACCTGCATTTCTTTTAGTGCATTTGTTGAGGTAATAAAAGTTGTTTCATTAGCAAACTCACCTTTATCTGGCTGAAACAACAGTTGATATTCTGAATCTTGAGAACGCACCACAATAAATCCATCCCCGATTTGCATAGCTGCAACCCAGTCAGGAGTTGCCAGAAAAACCAACAAGGTACAAGCTAAATCATTGATAGAATAATCTTCGTCATCTGCTTGCTTGTGTAATTCTGTAATAACTTGGTTTACAATCTTAGCAAACACTTTCTGAGCTTCTTCTTTGTCAAGTGGTTGAGAAAAAGCTTGCTTATGA
Organism: Nostoc sp. 'Lobaria pulmonaria (5183) cyanobiont'; assembly: GCF_002949795.1. Lineage (NCBI taxonomy): Bacteria > Bacillati > Cyanobacteriota > Cyanophyceae > Nostocales > Nostocaceae > Nostoc > Nostoc sp. 'Lobaria pulmonaria (5183) cyanobiont'. Next base: position 4,690,801 of record NZ_CP026692.1, read on the forward strand.
GGAAATTCATTAATATCAGAAAAGTATTTCAGTACCGTTTCTACCGCCAACCGAGAACCAACATCAGAATGTTTAGCACTACCAGCACCATCAGCAACAGCGCCTACAATCACATCATCAAAGATGCAATATTTCCCATAATCTTGACAAACTATCCCCTGCTTTTGATGACTTGTTCCAATCTCGTAACCCGCAACAGCTTTCCACTTCTTCACAAAATTTCCTCTAACTGATAATTTGACCCCATCCCATAGCCGGTAAAGCTACAGCTTGCCCCACTTTAAGAAGATATTGTATTAGGATTTCATGCTCCTTATAAACGCGAATTTACTGACTTTGCTGTTGGATAAGTAGTAGAAAATAAGCAATAGTAATCTTTGCTCTAATCAGCCACTATCCGCTAAACTCAGAAATGCTGCGTTATTCCTCATCATGTCCGATTCCCAAACTGTTAGTGCTGCTGTTGCCAAACTCTACAATACCTACCCCTTTCCGCCGGAAGCCCTATTGGATGAACCACCTCCAGGCTACAACTGGCGCTGGAATTGGCTAGCCGCTTATAATTTTTGCACAGGTCAAAAACCCCAAAAGCAAGATATTCGGATTTTAGATGCAGGTTGCGGTACAGGGGTGAGTACAGAGTACCTGGTTCACCTCAATCCCCAGGCTTCTGTTGTGGGAATTGACCTCAGTACTGGCGCTTTAGCTGTAGCCAAAGAACGTTGTCAGCGTTCAGGAGCTAACCGCGTTGAATTTCATCACCTCAGCTTGTTTGATGTGGAGCAGTTACCGGGTGAGTTTGATTTAATTAACTGTGTTGGCGTTTTGCATCATACCCTCGATCCAATTCGCGGTATTCAAGCTTTGGCGAAGAAGCTAGCTCCAGGCGGCTTGATGCACATTTTTGTGTACGGGGAGTTGGGACGTTGGGAAATTCAACTCATGCAAAAAGCGATCGCACTTCTTCAAGGTGATAAAAAAGGCGACTACCGCGATGGTGTCCAAGTTGGGCGAAAAATATTCGCCTCTTTACCAGAAAATAACCGAATTGTCAAATACGATAAACAACGTTGGTCACTAGAAAACAATAAGGATGAATATTTTGCTGATATGTATGTTCATCCCCAGGAGATTGACTACAACATTGAAACGCTGTTTGAATTAATTGATGCTTCGGGATTGGAGTTTATTGGTTTCTCGAATCCAAGTTTCTGGGATTTGGATAGACTTTTAGGCAAAGCACCAGAGTTAGTAGAACGGGCAAAAGAACTGAGCGATCACCAGCTTTATCGCCTGATAGAATTATTAGACCCAGAAGTAACTCATTACGAGTTTTTCCTCGGTCGTCCTCCCTTAATCAAAGCTGACTGGTCAGACGATAACACCCTACTGACAGCGATTCCCGAACTTAATCCTTGTATTGAGGGATTTCCCAGTCAATGTTTCTTTAATTACGATTACCAGATTGTTAATTTGTCAGTAACAGAGTTTGAGTTTATGCAAAGATGTGATGCTAATTCAAAAGTGGCAGATATTTTAGCAAGTGTACAACTGGGATTGGATGGGGTCAGAACACTTCTTCAGCAGCAGCTGATTTTATTGACACCTGCTTAGTACAGTTTTAATGCAGGGGAACGCATTAACAATGATTGGGATGCATTGGGATTGCAGAGGGACGCATTAACAATGTATCGGGATGCATTGGCATTGCAGAGGGATGCATTGACATTGCAGGGGGACGCATTAACAATGTATCGGGATGCATTGGCATTGCAGGGGAACGCATTAACAATGTATCGGGATGCATTGGCATTGCAACGTATTGCTAAATTTAATTGGCTACGAATTAATGAAATGTAGTACTTAACGCTTTTCCAAGTAAAAAATATCCAATTATTCATTGTGGGATGAGCCTTTCAGCTATCCCACAATCAGATATTTATCCGACAACAGCCGGACTTGCTACCTTCTCTTGTCTTTGGGAAGGCGGACGCATTCCTAAACCAAGTAAATTCAGCATTTCTCGGTCAGTATCATAATCTGGACAAGGAGTTGTCACCGTTAACATCTTGTTGTCGTCGCTAGAAAAGATAGAATTAGCTCCTGCCATAAAGCAGAAAGCTTGCTCAACTTGAGAAAGTCTCGCCCTACCGGCACTAAGACGCACATCGGAAGCCGGCATTAAAATCCTGGCTGTGGCAATCATCCGCACAATATCCCAAATGGGAACATCAGGCTGATTTTCTAAGGGTGTGCCTGGTACTTGTGAAAGAATATTAATCGGTACAGATTCTGGATGTGGATGTAAGTTTGCCAGAGTTTGTAACATCCCAACCCGGTCATCGACAGTTTCGCCCAAACCCAAGATACCGCCGGAACATACAGTAACATTTGTCTGACGGACATTCTCAATTGTGTTCAAGCGATCGCTATATGTCCTTGTAGTAATAATTGTGCTGTAATATTCCTGCGAGGTATCTAAGTTATGGTTGTAGGCGTAAAGTCCGGCTTCTGACAATTTCCTGGCCTGATTTGCCGTCAACATACCCAGAGTGCAGCACACTTCTAAACCCATTGCAGTCACATCCTTGACCATTTCCAGGACTTCCTCAAATTGTGAGTTATCCCGCACTTCACGCCAAGCAGCACCCATGCAGATGCGACTAACACCAGTTTCTTTAGCTTTTTGGGCGATGTTAACTACCGTTTCTTTTTCTAGAAGTGCTTGCGCCTTTACCTCTGTTTTATAGCGGGAAGATTGGGCGCAGTAGCTACAATCCTCTGGACAACCTCCCGTTTTAATCGATATGAGCTTGCAAACTTGTATTTTTGTTGGGTCATGATATTGGCGATGCACACTAGCAGCTTGATAAATAAGCTCTAGCAAAGACGTGTTGTATATCGCCCTAATCTCTAATTCCTGCCAATCGTAGCGTATTCCCACCACATCACTATCCTTCTTGTAGACTGGGTTGAATCTTGAGCTATCTTTTATTTGAATCTGCTGCGGTACAGCGTTTGGGCAAAGCGATTTTATCGAAGTTATACCCTGGACTGTGCTTTATCACCCATTGGCTCTCAATCCTTCCGCTCTAGATATTAGACATCAGCTTATCAAGATTTTGCTCGAATGGCAGATTAAGAGCAAAAATACTCATGGATTGGGGATTATTGACCCTTGACTCTTAACAAACTTTATGAGAAAGCTATGACACTTGTGTAAGTTGTAATGATGAGACAGCTAATTTAACTGCTGCTCCTAAACCGCAGGTTATGAGAAAATTTACAAAATTTAGAGAATGTTCTGGGAAGAGATCCCACCGATTAAGTAATTTATGATATCAGAACTGCCAATAATTGCAAGCGATCGCCTGTTATTACGAGCAGCGATCCATGAAGATATACCCCAAATTCTCAAATACTTTATTAATAACAAAACTTATCTGACTCCATTTTACCCTCTTTGGGCTGATGGTTTTTTCACTGAAGAATATTGGCAATATCAGATAGAGAATAGTTTTCTAGAATTTATCAATGGACAATCGTTAAAACTATTTATTTTTACCAAAAAAAATCCTACCGTAGTTATTGGAACGGTTAATTTTAGTAATTTTGTCCGAGGAGCCGCTCATTTTTGCTATGTGGGATATAGCCTTGCTGAAAATAAACAAGGTAAAGGATATATGACGGAGGGGTTAAAATCTGCAACTCAATATCTATTTCAAGAGTTAAATTTTCACCGAGTCATGGCTAATTATATGCCTCACAATCGGCGCAGTGGCAATGTACTCAAAAGACTCGGTTTTGTCGTTGAAGGATATGCCAGAGACTATTTGTTAATTAATGGCCAATGGGAAGATCATATTTTGACAAGTCTTACAAATCCTCATTGGAAAGCACCTAACTTTTAAAAATTACTCAAGATTATTGTCAATAATCTTTATTCTATCTACCCACTCTAACTGTTGATGAATTCATTTATTTATAATTGCTATTTATGAACGTCATTTCTAAAATCACTATAATTAAGCAAAGCTTAAACTCACTTAAATACTTATTCTTAGTTTGACAGTAAGTAAATAGACATAATTAAATTTAAAATAGACTCTTAGTTTGTACTAAGCAATTTATCGTTTAGTGCAGGATTATCAAGACTAAAGTTTTTACTACAAACTTTAATTTATTTATGCCTAGATACTTAATGTATACCTTACAGTTATTTATAATAATATAATATCTATATGAAAATGAATTTAATAAATCGGTTGTGAACATCTACAAATTCATAGCAAATTCATAATAAATACACAAGAACTCCACAAGCAAATGCAATAGTGATATTTGTTCGCTAACAGGCTCAGTTATTAAGATTAGCTTTAGCCGATGTGTCCAATTTTCTTAAATAGTTGAGGAGTTTTTTAAAATGCTGATTAATTCTACAAAGCGCTTATCTGTCTTTTCTACTATCTTCGCTTTTGCTACCATCTTAAACGGAGTTGTCTTGGCAGCACCAGTCCCAAGTCCAGCCACGACACCAGTCTTAAAAACTCAGACTAGTGCTGCATCACACCAGCCAATCAAACTTACAAATCAACAGCGCTTACAAATCCAAATGGCTCGCCAGCAAAGAGATAAGGATATTGAGGCTCTATTAAACCCATCCCAAGATACTAAATTTAAGGCGGCATTGCAATCCCGTCAGAGAATCAGAATAGTTTTAAAATCTTTGGATTTGAATCAAGATCAACAGAAACAGGTTCAATCAATTTTGCAAGCTTATAACCTGCAAGTGAAAAAAATTCTATCTTCACAGGCATCACAACCAACATCAAACTCAGTAGGAATTACTCAACCAACATCACAACCAATTACAAAATAAAAAATCAGTTTATTTAATTAAGGTTAAGTTTCGGAAGACTGGCGGATTTTATCCAAACTTCGGTTAAGCCAGTCTTATTTTTTTAATTGCAAAACTTTATTTATTCTAAAAGGACGTGAGTTCGATGAATCTCTCCCTCCAGCCTCCCTTTTCAAAATGAAAAGGGAGGAGCAACGAAAAATTCAGCTTTTTACTCCCCTCTCTGTGTCGGAGAGGGGCTGGGGGTGAGGTCTATTTTAGATATGAGGTTGCTTTTTGCGTCTATGCTGATGATGATGAAGCCAGAGGTAGTATTAAGGGAAGAATGAATTAAGCTTTGCTCGTAATGACTCTGGCTGAAACTCCAAACTACAAAAATTCTAGTAATCCTTTTCTCACCCTCAACTACGAAAGCGCCTTAGAATCTCTAGGCGATGACTACTACGATGAGGTTGCAGCAGAGGAATTTCCCCAACACGTCTTGCGTTGGCGTAACGATGCACTACTACCTCGTTTGGGTCTAGACCCCCAAGTAGTCAAAGACGAAGATTTTATCACAGCTTTTGGCAAATTTCAGGGGCGTAAACCCTTGTTAGCGCTACGTTACCACGGCTATCAATTTGGTGAATATAACAGACAGTTAGGTGATGGTAGAGGCTTTCTCTACGGGCAAGTCCGCGCCACTGATGGCGAATTGTACGATTTTGGCACAAAAGGCTCTGGGAGAACGCCTTACTCCCGTGGTGGTGATGGTATGCTGACGCTCAAAGGTGGGATGCGGGAAGTTCTGGCTGCGGAAGCACTACACCACTTGGGTGTACGAACCTCGCGTTGTCTAACCATGATTGAAACAGGTTTACCCCTTTGGCGGGGTGATGAACCTTCACCTACCCGTTCAGCTGTGATGATTAGAATGAGCAGTTCTCATATTCGGTTTGGCACTTTTGAGCGACTGCACTATTTCCAGCGTCCAGATTTAACTAAGAAGTTATTAGACCACGTAATTGAGCAGTATTATCAACACTTAAGTGCTGAACAAGATAAATATGTCCTGTTTTACGCCGAATTAGTGAAACGGGTTGCAGAACTAGTCGCACAGTGGATGGCGGCTGGCTTTTGTCATGCAGTTCTGAATACTGACAATATGTCGATTACTGGAGAGAGTTTTGACTATGGCCCTTATGCGTTTATCCCGACTTATAACCCATCCTTTATAGCTGCGTATTTTGACTATTATGGACGTTATTGTTTCGGTAATCAACCAAGCATTTGCCACTTGAATTTACAAATGCTCCAGGAACCTTTAAAGGCAATTATTGATAAAGGCGAAATGGAAGCTGCATTAGAAAGGTTTGATGAGTATTATGAAGCTGAATACAGTTCTTTGATGTTGAAAAAGTTAGGTTTTGAGAATTTGCCGTATTCAGAAACAGTGGAACTATTGAATCTAACGATTGAATTTTTGAAAGATAGCCAAGTTGGTTATCACGAATTCTTTTATGAGATGGCTCGTACTTTTTCATCTAAATGGCGAGATGAGCCAGGTTTTGTAATGGATAATTCAGATATTGTGCCAGTACCCGGTGCATCTGGAATATTTGATGATTGGTGCATACTATACCATCAAATTTTGAACGATTTTGATAGCGATCGCACCGATGTAATTGCTCAAACTCTAGCTGTTCATAATCCCAAAACGGCATTATCAAGACCTGTGATTGAATCTATTTGGGAATCAATTGCTCAGGAAGATAATTGGCAACCTTTTTATGACTTAATCAAGGCAATTCAGTCTAGGAGATAGACCAATGCGCTTGGATTAAAACTTGATCCTCCCTAACCCTCCTTAAAAAGGAGGGAATTAAAGTAAGCCTTTTGACCAAGAGTTGGGGGGATCTTCTTGGTCAGGCTAACTAAATTGCTGGGCATAAAATCGCGCATAGCGACGCTCTAGGGCTAATAATTCTTCATGGGTTCCCGATTCGACAATTTGTCCCTGTTCAAGAACTAAAATGCGATCGCACCTCCTAACTGTCGATAAACGGTGAGCAATAATAAACACCGTCCGTTTTTCCATCAATCTTTCCAGGGCTTCTTGTACCAGTGCTTCTGATTCAGAATCTAATGCTGATGTCGCCTCATCAAGAATCAATATTTGGGGATTGAGCAAAACAGCACGAGCGATCGCAATTCTTTGTCTTTGTCCACCTGATAAGTTTACCCCACGTTCGCCTACCCAAGTCTTATAACCTTCTGGCAGTTGGCTAATAAACTGATGAGCATTAGCAATTTTCGCCGCCTCTTTAACTGCTTTTATGTCAAAAACATTTTGTCCAAAGGCGATATTTTGGGCAATTGTCCCTGAAAACATGATGGTTTCTTGAGGAACAATCCCAATTTGTCGCCGCAGACTATGCAGCTTCACATCTCGAATATCAACATTGTCAATCAATATTTGACCAACTTCGGGATCGTAAAAACGGGGGAGGAGGTTGACAAATGTAGTTTTACCAGCACCAGATGCACCCACAAGAGCGATCGCTTCACCTGGCGATACCAATAAACTGATATCTTTTAAGACAGGTTCACCTGGTTTATAGGCGAAGGAAATATGACGATATTCTACTTTGCCCTTAACTGGAGCCAGAGCGATCGCATTTATCTTTTCGATCACCGTTGGCTGAATTGCCATCAATTCAAAAACGCGGTCAACAGATGCTTCACCCTGCTTAAATTCATTGTAATTATTAGTAGTGTGACCAATGGGATCGATTAATAGCGCCGCCGCCGCTAGATAACTGAAAAAATTCGCCACTGTCAAGTGACCTTGGGAAATTTGCCACGCTCCCACAATCAGTAACGATAAGGCACTTAAGGCTTCAAAAAATCCGATAATGGGAATCTGAATCGCTTTCAGGCGTTCGGCTGAGTATTTTGCTTTGAGACTGCGTTCTGCTTCATGGCCAAAGCGAGCAATTTCGTAATTTTCGGCAGCAAAAGCCTGTACTAAACGAATACCGTTGAAAACTTCCGCGAGGATAGCTGATAAACCCGACACGCGATTTTGACTTTTTAAGGAATACTTACGTAACCGTTCACCAAACCAGCCGACTAAAATACCCATCAGGGGTGCAACTATCACTGTTGCTAATGTCAGTTGCCAATTCAGGTAAATCATGTAAACCGGAATTGCTAGCAACTGCAAAATGCACGGGATAAAGTCGTGAAATCCTTTATTTACGACTTCGCCAACGCGGTCAACATCTTCGGTGAGGCGGTAAGATAAATCACCTGCTTTTGCCGTTTCAAAATAGCTGAGATTTAGCTTTTGGAGATGAGTATAGACTTGCTGGCGAAGATGAAAAGCAACTCGCAAAGCCGCTTTCGCCATATACATATCTTGTATAGACTGAAACAAGCCTCTCACCAGAAAGACTAAGGCACAACTGCCAGTTATTTGAGCGATCGCGACTACATTACCTTGGGCAAAGGGAGTTGCCAATTTACCGGCAAGATTAATTAACACTAATGTCGCTAGTACGTATCCCGATATACCAATAAGTCCCTTGGCAATCGTTTGCCACTGGAGTCGGATATAAGGCAGCAGTTGCCAGTAATTAGAACGGGTTTTCAAGCTCGAAGATCCACAACAATATTTTACTTTGTTTGACGCTAGCAGTTTTTGGCGAGTTTCTGAATAGTTCACTAATTAGTTACAAACTGTTGTAGCGTTCAGGTGAAAATAATGTATACATAGAGAATTAGTATTAATACTAAAAATATATCCTGCTATAGATGCCAGTTTTGTAGTATTTATTGATACTAATATTTTGATTTGACTATTACTTCCACCCACGCTTCATAGTTCTGCACCTTGAGCAATATGGATGTTGATGAGTTTAGCCAACAGATAGAGGAATTGCGATCGCGGGTACGGGGAATATGGCAGCGTACTGCAACTCAACCGAACTCACAACAAGGGCTAATAATAGAGGCATTTGATGAACTTCAAATAGCAGTGGAAGAACTATTGGCTGCCTCTGAGGAGCTATACACAACAAGAGCGGCAGTAGAGAGAGAGTGTCAGCGTTACCAAGAATTATTCAATTTTGCACCGGATGCTTACTTGGTAACTGATACCGCAGGGAAGATCCTAGAGGCTAACAATGCAGCAGTAACTATGTTCTCTGTGCACCTAAAATATCTGGTAGGTAAACCATTAATTCTGTTTATTGCTCAACAAGATCGGCAGTTCTTTCACTCCCAGATAAATAATTCGCAGCAGATACAGGACTGGGTAATTGACCTAAAGCCACGGTTCAGTAAGCCCTTTCCTGCTAGTATTAGGGCATCTCCAGTGTATGACTCACAAGAAAAGTTGGTAGGCTGGCGTTGGTTGCTGCGTAATATCAGCGAAGCTAAACAAGCTGAAGAACGAATGGCAAAACGCACAGAGGAACTGGCAAAAGCAAATCAGCAATTGCTGAGTGAAATTACAGAGCGTAAACGAGCCGAGTCACAACTGCTGCACCTTGCGCTTCATGATGTACTGACGGGTCTCCCAAACCGCGCTTTATTTATGAACCGCTTAAAAGATGCGGTCAATTATTCCAAACGGCATTCAGATTATCTATTTGCTGTCTTGTTTCTAGACCTAGATCGCTTCAAGTTGATCAACGACAGCCTGGGACACGCAGTGGGAGATCAATTATTGCTTACCGTAGCTCAAAGGCTTCAAGAATGCTTGCGCTCTACAGATATAGCTGGGCGGTTGGGAGGAGACGAGTTTATCATCTTGCTGGTGGGAATTAAAGATGTAGTAGAAGTGTTAGCGGTTGTTGAACGAATACAAAATAAACTGGCACTTCCGGTGATTTTAGGCGGACAAAAAGTTTCTACTACAGCGAGTATTGGCATTACCTTAAGCATAACAGGTTACAAAGAACCAGAAGATTTATTGCGTGACGCTGATATTGCGATGTACCGAGCTAAAACACAAGGCAGAGGGTGCTATCAGATTTTTAACACTGATATGCATATTCAAGCAATCGCACACTTGGAGTTGGTTAACGAGCTGCGCCGAGCCATTGAGCTTCAAGAGTTTCAGGTTTATTATCAACCGATAGTGTCACTCAGTAGCGGCAGGATAACTGGTTTTGAAGCGCTTGTGCGTTGGCTACATCCAAAACACGGCATTGTTTTGCCAGAGTATTTCATGTCAATTGCCCAAGAAACCAGGCTAATTATCCTTATTGAGCAGTGGGTCTTGTATGAGGCATGTGGTCAGATACAGCAGTGGCAAAAGCAATTATCCTCTAGCTGTGGGGATCTGCCTGAGTCTCCCTTGACCATTAGTATCAATCTTTGTAGTAATAGGTTCAGTGAAGAAAACTTGCTGCCGCACATCAATAAAGTTCTACAAGACACTGGACTAGACGCACCGAGTTTGACGCTGGAGATTACAGAAAGCGTAATTATGGAAAACAACGATAAAGCCATCATCAGGCTAAAGGAACTGAGAAATTTAGGAATTAAGTTGGCAATTGACGACTTCGGTACAGGCTATTCTTCATTAGGTCGTCTCCACCACTTTCCAATTAATCAATTGAAGATAGACCGCTCCTTTGTTAGTGGGGACATTATTGATGATGGAAATTTAGATATTGTTGAGACAATTATTACATTGGCACACAAATTAGGTGTGGATGTGACCGCCGAAGGGGTGGAGACAGAAGAGCAACTAGGAATGTTGAAAAAGTTGAACTGTGAATATGGGCAGGGATATTTTTTCTCCCATCCATTAAATAGCTCTCAGGCGACGGCATTAATTATGGCAAATCCTCAGTGGTGATGGATCTTGTGCAAAGGGAATTGCCAATTTACTGGCGAGATTGATCGATATTAATGTCGCCAGCCAGCACGTATCCCAAGATCCCAATAAATCCCTTGGTGATGGTTTGCCACTGGATTCGCATATAAGGCAGTAGTTGCCAGTAATTAGAACGGGTTTTCAAGCTCGAAAGTCCACAACGATATTTTACTTTGTTTGACGCTATCAGTTTTTGGTGAGTTTCTGAACAGTTAACTAATTAATTACAAAGTGTTTTAGCGTTCATCGTAGAGTTTCCCGGTGGTCTTCTATGATTGAAATGGAATGTTCATTCGAGGGGTTTTGCTTTATGAAACTGGAAGAGTATTTCAACGCGCTTGCACCAGATGACATTCGACTTAAAGGAACCCGGATTGGGATTGAGAGCATTCTTTACGAATACATCTATCGCTGCAAAACACCAGAAGAAATTGCCGAACAATTTCATACGGTGACGTTGGAACAGGTTTACGCCACGATTTTGTATTACTTGCATCATCGTTCAGAGGTTGATGCGTATCTTGTAGATTGGTTAGAATTTTCCCGAACTATGCGCGAAGAGCAACAGCTAAATCCGTCTCCTGCCAGGATGAGGTTTCGGCGGATACAGGAAGAAAACGCTCCAAAACAGTTACAGGAAAGCTAATGGCAATCCGGTATCTGTTAGATGAACATCTGAATCCTACATATCGTTCCCAACTTGTGCGGCGCAACCCTGAATTGATTGTGCGAATAATTGGGGATTTAGATGTGCCACCCAAGGGCACTCCAGATCCAGAGATTTTGATTTGGTGCGAAACCAATGAATTTATTTTAGTCACGAACAACCGTAAGTCGATGCCTAGACATTTGGCTGACCATTTAGCTTCAGGTTGCCATATTCCTGGAATATTCACCATTGATGCAAACCAAAGCATTGGACAAACTGTTGAAGAATTAATCATTATTGTGGAAGCTTCGTTTGATGATGAATACCAGGATCGAATTGAATATCTACCTCTGAGCCGATAGTACATTCTCCACTCGCTCACCCGATCACCTTTCCACCCCTTCCTACTAAGATAATTTTTGCTGTTTTTCAACAATTCGTCTGTGAATTTCTTGGAGTTCTTCGCAGTAAGGTATCCATAACTCTTTATCAGCTTGCTTAATCGCTTGCTTAATCTTACGCATATCTTTTTCTCGTTTAGACAGTGCGTTATGCTGTCGCTAACAGACTCTACTGCTTTCTAAAAAATTAGCCAAGGATTATAAAGAGTTTGTTACTCTTATCCATGTCGCTAACCCACTCTACTGCTTTCTAAAAAATTAGCCCTCTCCTTGTAAGTAAGGAAAGGGCTGAATTAATCTTAAAATACTTCGTAATTTTCCGGTTGAATTACGAACTACGAATTACGAATTACTTAATATCCGCCTTCTTCTTCGTATTCTGGCTGTCTTTCCTTGACTTTCTTAGGAATGTTCACAGGCTTCGGCGCATCTTCCCAAGCATCGCCCTCTACGTCGTCATAATCATCGTATTCGTCAACATAAGGCTTGTTATAGGGCTGGGCTTCATACTTTAGCGGCTGCGGTTGTTGATACCTGTCGCTGCCTGTTGCTTCGCTCCAGTTATCTTCTTCCTCATCTTCTTCGTATTGAATAGATTCATACTGCCGCGCCTTCATTACCTGACGCTGTGGCCTTTCCTCTTCTACATAGTCTTCAGTCCATTCCTCTTCCCGCGCTACGGGTTCGGGGGCGCGAACTTTTTGCCTGGGTGGCTGCAATGGCACTCCACTAGGCAGTTGATTACCTGGTGCAACTTGGCGCGGTGGAGTATAGCCGTATTCTTCTTCTATATCTCGCTCCCACGGCGCTTTGCCGATACCCAGCCGCTCTAGTAAACCAACTGTCAACTGCTCTACCCGTTCTTCGGCTCCCTCAAACACAATCAACCGATTGGGGCCAGTGCTGACAATTTCATCTACTGAGAACTCGTAAGTACTCACAAATTGATCGGGAATTTGGGGCAATCCTAAAGAAGCAATGACTATAGATTCAAGCTTCCCGCTTTCGCCGTTGAACTTGAAGCCCCGAACTTTACCTAAGACTTCACCTGTTTCTGTAATTACTTCCCAGTTAATCAAATTACTGAGAGATTCAACTTCGATATCTTCAATGACATCTTCGTTATCAACCAGGATGACATCACCAATCTGGCTGATGTTGTTGAGGTACATATAGCGCGGTATGCCCGAAATGGAGATCAGGCTGTCTCGCAAACCAAGAGCCACAACCTCTCGTTGATCGATATCAACCCAGACTTGACTGATGATGCCTAGCCGCTTGCCGTTGTCGCGGGTAATCACCTGGGTATTTAATATGTCGGAACGCCTAATTATCTGTTCGGAGGTCATTCTATACCGAGTCCTGATCTCGAATCCGGTTTAACGCGACGTGCAACTTATTCTTGTAACCCCACTTCCATTCCTCTATCCTAGTGAACGAGAGGCTTTGATTTTTGCTCTCTTTCCCTGGTAGGAAGGGGTTCGGGGTTAAATTTGAGAGAAAGTCACACATTACGTGGTTTATCTATACACTATTATTAACAAAAACTCAAGCAGATGTATTGGATGATTGTAACTTAATCCCCAAAACTTGAGTGTAAGCTCCTCGTGCTTGAGTAACGCCAATTGTGCGTTCGGCTGATTCTATCATCGGACGACGCAAACTCACAACTATAAATTGCGCTTGTTGTGACTGTTGTTTAATCATTCTAGCTAATCGCTCTACGTTTGCTCCATCTAAGAACATATCTACTTCGTCAAAGGCGTAAAATGGCGATGGGCGGTAGCGTTGCAGGGCAAAGATAAAGCTCAAGGCGGTGAGTGATTTTTCTCCCCCAGACATAGAAGCTAGGCGCTGTACGGGTTTGCCTTTGGGATGTGCGACTAAATTCAGTCCGCTGCTAAAGGGATCTTCGGGATTTTCGAGTTGTAAGTAGCCGTCGCCGTCGGAAAGAATGGCAAAAATCGATTGAAAATTTTCGTTAACAGCATCGAAAGCTTCTTTAAAAGCAAGTTGCCGCAATGTGGTAAAGTTTTCAATCCGTAAAAGTAGTTCGGTGCGTTCTCCTTGTAGTGTCTCTAATTTTTGCGTGAGTTCTTGGAGACGGTTTTGAGTGCGCTCGTATTCTTCCAACGCCAGCATATTTACAGGTTCCATTGCTTGTAAGCGTTTGGTAAGCGATCGCAATTCTTTCTGCAATTCCTCTAAATCTACCTTATCTGGAACTTCTGGCAAGGGATTTGGTAATTCTGCTCCCACATCCCGTAATTGAGTTTGCAGTGCAATTAGTTCCTCCCGGCGCTTCTCTTGGGTTTCTTGAAGTTTTTGGATTTCCCATTCCAATTGTTGTTGGCGTAAAAGATGCGATCGCACTTCCAGTTCTGTGGCGTCGCGTTTTTGTTTCTCTTCTCCCAAATTTTGCTCCATAAGGCTGAGGTTGGCGCGGGTTTGGGTGATTTGCTCGTCTATCGCTGTGATTTGTGTGGAGACGCGATGAATCGCGTCTCTACAAGAGATTTGTTGGGTTTCATATTCTGTGATTCGCGTTTCACCTTCTTGGATTTTTTCTTGCAAACGTTGTTGCTGATTTTCTAAATTTTTTAATCTTTGTTCAGCTTCTCTTAATGCTGTCTCCCGTTGTTGCAATTGTTGCTCTTGAATTTTAATGGTTGCCTGGATTTGTTGCCATTCACTGGGGGTTTGGGATGCTTCTAATTCTGCTAATGCGTGTCGCAATTGTTGCAATTCATTTTCTTGCCCAGGTAATTCCCGTTCTAAAATTTCCAGACGGGATTGAGCAGTGGCTAACTTTTCGCTGTTTTGGGCGAGTTGCGATCGCGTCCCCTCTAACTGCGTTGTTAAACTCTTAATATCTTTTTGCAACTGCTCCAATTGCAACTGCTGTTCTCGCCGTGTTTGACGCGCTTCTGTTAATTCTTGCGTCAGTTTTTTGGTTCTGGCTGACAAAGTAGCGATCGCCTCGGTACAACGCTCTAAAACTCGCTCAATGTCCACTAAGCGAGTTTTTAAAGCGATCGCCTCGTCAGATTCCGCCGCTTCCGCATTCCCAAACCGCAAGGAGGAACGCTGGGTGTTACTACCACCAGTCATTGCACCGCTGGTTTCCAGAAGTTCCCCGTCTAAGGTAACGATGCGATACAGTCCTAAATTTTTCCGCGCCGCCTCCAGGTTGGCAAAAACTACCGTGTTGCCGAAAACATAGCTAAATACATCTTTGTAACGGCGATCGCAATCGACTAAGTTAACAGCATAGTTAACGAAGCCGCTAGCAAAACGCAGCGTTGCATCTTGAGTAAATTTGGGAGCGTGAATTTTATTTAGCGGTAAAAAAGTCGCTCTCCCTGCCCGCTTCTGTTTGAGCAATTCAATCCCTGCTGCGGCTACACCATCATCTTCCACCACAATATGTCCCAAGCGTCCCCCAGCAGCCATTTCTAAAGCAAGCTGATGGCGGGGTTCTACCTTTCCTAACTGCACAACTAAGCCACAAAGTCCAGGCATTCCCGATTGTAAAATGACTTTACTAGCTTGGGTTCCTTGGACTTCTTGCTGTGCCTGTGCTTGCGCCTCTATTTTATCCAACTGGCGTTGTTTTTCTCGTTGTTCAGAAAGTAACCGTTTTTGGGTTTCCTGTTGGATTTGCAGTTCTTGCTCTGTGGCTGAGAGATTTTGGGCTAAATTTTGGATGGGTTCGCTAGAGGTGTTAAATTCCGTTTCAACTTGATTACACTCAACTTGTTTTTGGGTTAATAGCGGTTCGTCGCGTTCAATTAACTGGGTTTGCTCTTGGATAAGCTGCTGTAACTGATTATTGCGTTCTCTGAGTTGTGCTTGTTCCGTGCGTTGCGGTTCTAGAATATGCAGTAAAGCTTCAATTTGACGGTTGAATGCTGTTTGTTGCTGCACCCACGCTTCTGAAGCCGAGGCGATTTCTGCGGCGGCTTGGCGGGAGGTTTCTAGAGCTTGCTGTGCTTCATCCCTTTGTTGCTGGGAAGACGCGATGAATCGCGTCTCTACAATTTGGGTTTCGGCAATTTCTTCTAGGGAATGACGGTGTTTTTGAATCTCTTGCTGAGTTTGTAGCAGACGTTTGGCGGTTTCTTGGGAAGTCGTTTGTAATTCTGTTAACTGACGCTGGAGTTGTTTACGTTCTGCTTCTTGGGTGGCGAGGGTAGATTGTACCGCCAAAAGTTCCTCTTCTCCCAATGCTTTCACATGGGCATTGAGTTGTTCGAGTTCAGCAGTTTTTTGAACGATTTGGGAATTTAGGTTTGTGAGTTGGGTAGTGAGTTCGCTAAAGTTGCGATCGCCTGTTTGAATTTCGTGAACTAACTTTTCTTGTTGTGCTTGTAGCGATCGCCATGATAAAACAGCTTCCCAGGATTGTTTAGCGAGAAATTCTGTGCGGAGTTTTTGATATTTCTCAGCTTTCGCCCGATCTTGGGAAAGGCGATCGCGCTGTGCAGTTAATTCCGTTTCAATAATCCGACAGCTATCTTCCTTTTCCTTCACCTCATCTAAAGTTGATTTGGCTTGGATAATTTTGCGATCGAACGCCGCCACCCCAGCTAATTCATCAATAATTTCCCGCCGTTCCCGCCCATTCATTGAGATAATGCTGGTGACATCCCCTTGCAGTACCACATTGTAGCCTTCAGGATAAACCCGTAGATTACTTAGTTCCCCATGCAACTCTGTCAACGTGCAAGGTACACCATTAATATAGTAATTCGATGTGTAAGTCCCTTGGTGAGTGACTCGTAGCCTTCTAGTAACACTCCACTCTGCCGATTTTGGATTTTGGATTTTAGATTTTAGATTTTCTTCTCCTACTTCCTCTACTTCCTCTACTTCTTCCCTTTGTGCCTTTGCGTCTTTATGTGAGATTTCATCGGACAAATCAAATGTCACCGTGACGCTAGCCTCAATTGAAGCACGTCCTTTAGCCGTTTGAGTGTTATTTACCAAATCCGGTAAGCGTTCGGCTCGCATTCCCTTAGAACTAGAGAGTCCCAGGCAAAAGAGCAGTGCATCTAAGATATTAGACTTACCCGAACCATTTGGCCCAGATATGACAGTACACCCCGGTAGCAAAGGGACAGAAGTAGTGCCACCGAAGGATTTGAAGTTCGTAAGTTCCACGCGCTTGATGTGCACCATAGGCGCTGGTTCCCTGGGCTAATGAAGAACAAGTGTATCAACTAATTAAGAATTCGCAAGAGGGTAGGAGGGAGGATTGGGGATTATTGTAGACGCGTTGCGATGAGCCTGCAAGCTTCACCCAAAAGGCTTACCGCAGGCGATCGCTCAGTGTACAGCAAAAATTTTGATGTCGCAAACTCACCATCAAAATTTTCCCAGAGCAGATAATATCATGTCTGACTAATTACTTGTAATTCAAAAATCTCTGCGTTTGCGTGTCTTTGCGTCAGTCATAATTACAACTATTCAACTGGACACGAGATCAGGAGAGTTTAAGTGCAAAGGAGAACCCGTTGGTATAGTTTTATTACATCTATTCTGTATCTATCGTTCTCGGTCGATCGTGACAACGAAGCGTTGCATTTTTATCTCACGATATAACTAGTTTGAAACAGGCTCAAGGTATTCTCACACAGTAATGCGAACTGCTAAGGAACAGAGGGGAGCAAGGGAAAAAAACAACTCAACCAAATGGCAGAGGATATTAAAAGCACCAAATGAATTTATAATATAGTAATCTTTACAATTGGAAAAACGTAGAAAGAAAGTCTTCTTTACTACCTCAATCTGCTGTCTGTGATTTGATTCTTAACCCCCAAATATTTGTAGAACTTAGTAATGAAGAGATTAATTAAAGGTCTGCGCGAATTTAAATCTAGCTATTTTTCGACACATCAACAATTGTTTGAGCAACTTTCACACGGTCAAAAGCCCAGGGTCTTATTTATTACCTGTTCTGATTCGCGTCTCGATCCAAATCTAATTACACAAGCCCAAGTTGGTGAATTATTTGTGATTCGTAATGCAGGTAACATTATCCCTCCGTATGGGGCAAGTAATGGCGGTGAAGGTGCAACAATTGAATATGCTGTTCAAGCTTTAGATGTTCGCCAAATTATTATTTGTGGTCATTCTCATTGCGGTGCAATGAAAGGATTAATGAAGTTACACAATCTCAGCGATGAAATGCCGCTTGTACATGATTGGCTTAAATATGCAGAGGCAACTCGAAGGCTAGTTATAGACCACTACAGCCACTACGACGAAGAAGAACTGCTAGAGATTATAATTGCCGAAAATGTTCTTACTCAAATTGAGAATTTGCGGACATATCCAGTGATTCACTCTAAGCTCTATCAAGGGGAACTCAGCATTTATGCTTGGATTTATCAGATTGAAACAGGAGAAGTTTTCGCATACGATCCCCAGAAGCACGCTTATGTTTTGCCTCAAACTCAGCTTCCAGAATCAGAAATAGATGAGTCGTTCAGGGGTCAGCTTTCAAATACCAATGTAGTAGTGCGTTCCCCTCAAAACCAGCAGGATGATGTTCAACCTTATGAGAAAGTGTCTATTTCCGAATTTGAGTGGTTTCCAATGAGACGCCTTTCTCCAGAGCAGATGGAGCGAATTTATCGAGGTTCAAATAATGGAAGTTGAAAGACAAAAATATAGAATTGCAAACATCCTCTGAGAGGGTTGGGGGTGGGGTTTTTGTACCTTAGAGCTATTTTCAGGTAAATAGACCACGCAGTAGGGCACAGCAATGCTGTGCCCTGACGACAGATGTGCTTCAGTTATTCTTTTATGGCTTTTTCACAGTATCAACTTTTGCTTCTACCTTCACCGTTTTTACACCTTGAACTTCTTTAGCCAAAGTTTCAGCTTTCTTGAGTTCTTCAACAGAAGTCGCCGTACCTTTGAGGATAATTTCACCCTCTTTGTTTTCAACTTGTAACTTGTTGCCTGGTAAGCCTTTATTCAATTTTGCGCTAACTTCAGTTTTTAAGTCGCTCTTAACTTTCGTTGCTGCCATTTTTTCAGAATCGGTTTTAACTTTAGTACCTGTAGTAGCTGCTGAAGGAGTAGTTTGTGTTTCTGAAACTTTGGCAGTTTGATTTGTTTGCGAAGCTGGTTTTGCTGGTGCCTGAGCGGCTTCATTAGTTGTGCTTGGAGTTTGTGAACCTGTTTTAGGAGCCTCTTGACAGCCAAAAGTACCAACTACCAAAATGCCACTAACTACTAATAGAATTAGCTTTTTCATCATCTATCTCCGAATTGAGTACTTGAAGCGGTTAATTGAGGTGTATGTCATGGTGAGGAGCAAATTAAAAAAACAATTAAAAGTGGAGTAACAAAAGTGCTTAAGCAATAGCTCAGGTTACTGAAAATTGAAATCTGGACGATTTCTTGAAGCTAAGATTTTGCGCCCAGTTTTGAGAACTGCCAATTCAATTTTTCTGACGGCTGCTAACCAGGATGGCTTTGCACACAGTCTCTGGCTCTCTATGAATTTAATGTCGATGCTGAGTAGCTCTTTCGATGGTAGACGATGCCACCCCACAGTGGTGACTCGATGTTATCAAATTTGAGTCAATTTGGCGATGTCTATAACGAATTTCAAACTTCAGTATTTTTGCAATCCTGTGCCAGCAAACTCACCAACAAAATGTTACTTTATAAAACTATGGCTTACTTACAATGTCTTAAATATCAGCAAATATTAACTAATGCCCTACCTTACTTCGGCTAGCGAAATTCGTGCCATTGTCGCTGAATATACAAACGCTAAAACACTGTGGATAGATACAGAAGTAGCTGACTATAAAAGTCGTAATCCCCGATTATCGCTGATTCAGTTATTAGATAATCCTCAAGATATGAGTGGCGATCGCGTCTATCTTTTAGATGTATTAGATCAGCCTAACATTATAACTGAATTTATTGAAAAAATTATGATAAATTCTGCAATTGAAAAAGTTTTTCACAACGCGAGTTACGATCTAAAATTTCTCGGTAGCAAGAAAGCCAAAAATATTACTTGCACTTTGGAAATGGCCAAAAAAATTCCCTACTATCTTTTGCCATTACCCAACTACCAACTCAAGACAATAGCTACAGCACTTTGTAGCTTTAATAATATCGATAAACAAGAACAAAAAGGTGATTGGGGAAAACGCCCTCTAACTGAAGAACAGATAGAGTATGCTTACCTAGACTGTATTTATCTTGCTCAAATTCACCTAAACTTGTTAGACTTACAAGCCAAAGCCAGCCCCGAACCTGCAACGGAAGACTTAATATCGCTAAGTACTAGATACTCGCAAGTTGAGCAGGAATGGAAGTTGTTGAATTCAGAATTTGAGCATTTGCAAGAACGTATAAAAAAAGCCATGCCAGCTCAGAATATATCTGAAACTTCTAATTATAAGCTGACTAGCTATGAACGGACCACAATCAAAGCTGCATTTACAGAATTGGCAAAGCTAGTACAAACTCAAGGTATTAATTTAGATTTCCCAATCGCACTAACTCAGAAACTCCAAAAAGATTTAGGGGAAAATCTAGAACAACTATCTGTAGATATTGACAAAACTACCTCTTGGCGGCTAATTCCTAAAACTCAAGAGAGTGAAGTTGAGGATGATTAAATTGTTCATTAGGCTACAAATGTCAGAATTTATAGAGTTATTGTGAAGAATAAATATTGAAATTTAATAATTCTCTCCTCCTACTTTTTGCCCAGTCACTGAGCTAGTCGTACCACTTCGTGGAAGCAAGCTACGCGTAGCGTCTCGTAGAAAAGTGCTGACTCCTGCCTCATCTTATAAATCTATAAAATATTAGGGAAATTTGTCAATTAACTTTAAATGTATATCAAAAGTTAGAATATTTATTGAGTTAAAGAATTAAAATCTAGATTTTAGTACTAATTCCGTTCGGTGTTATGGCAGTTTATATTAACTTATGAGATGGCGTTTATTTGGGCAAAATCGAACAAGGGTAAATACTTTATTTACCATAGCTATTTTTACTACATTGACAGCAACTAGCAGTGTTTCTTGTAGTAAGAATGACAATGTATTAGTAACAGAAATAGGAGTTAGTCAACCTAGCCGTCGTTCAGCTACAACTTCCATTGGTGGGGAATTTTATCTTCAGGGAAAGAATCAGCATTTAAACGGCGATTTGCAAGCTGCGATCGCTTCATACAGTAAGGCAATTAGTCAAAATTCTCAGTATGGCGCTGCCTACAACGCGCGGGGATTAGCCTACTTTGATTTGGGAGACAAGGAAAAAGCGATCGCAGATTACAATCAAGCCCTCCGCATCAACCCTAACGACTCCGAAGCCTACAATAACCTGGGGAATGCCCGCGCCTCATTAGGAAACAACAGAGAAGCAGTTAAAGATTACAGTGAAGCGATTCGCCTGAATCCCAACTATGCCGAAGCCTACAATAACCGAGGGAATGCCCGCGCCACCAATGGAGACAAACAAGGGGCAATAGACGATCTCGATCAAGCGATTCTCCTTAACCCCAAATATGCGATCGCTTATAATAACCGAGGCAATGCCCGTGCTGCCAATGGAGATCCTCAGGGTGCGATCGCAGATTACAATCAAGCCATTCGCTTCAATCCTAACTTTGCCCCTGCCTACAATAACCGGGGAAATGCCCGCGCCACTAATGGAGACAAACAGGGAGCGCTCAAGGACTTACAACAAGCAGCAAGCATTTTTCAAAGTCAAGGTAACAACGACTTATACCAACAAGTGATGGATAACATCAAAGAACTTGGACAGTAGCAGAGGGGCAGGGAGCGGGGGAGCCAAGGGGGACAAGGGGGACAAAGGTGAATTATTGAACAAGTTTCTTCCTTCTCTTCCCTCTCTTCCTTGTCTACCTTGTCTCTTCTCAATGCCCAATGACAAATGACAAAATCACATCCCAGAACCAATGTGAATGCGATCCTCAACTTCCGCAAATTTTTCCTGTGCCAGCTGTTCAGTACTCAATAGTGAAACGACAATCGCCACAATAAACGCCAGTGGGATACTGATTAATCCAGGATTTTTTAGGGGAAAGGGTGCAGAAGCGTGCTTGAGAATCGTTACTTGAATAGTAGGTGACAAATAAATCAGCACTAAAGAGGAGACAGTACCTACCAACATACTGGCAACCGCACCGTTGGTAGTGAAGCGTCGCCAAAGCATTGATAAGAGCAACGCTGGGAAGTTTGCACTCGCAGCGATCGCAAATGCTAAACCTACCATATAAGCTACGTTTTGCCCTTTAAACAAGATGCCCAGGAATATTGCCACTAACCCCAAAAGCATTGTTGCACCGCGAGCCACCTTCAGCTGTTCTGACTCGTCAGCATGACCTGAACGCACCACATTCACCCACAAATCGTGGGACAATGCAGCTGCACCTGAAAGTGTCAACCCAGCGACAACTGCCAAAATCGTTGCAAAAGAAACAGCCGCAATAAAACCTAAGAAAGCATCACCACCGAGAAATTCTGCCAACATCGGCGCAGCCATGTTACCACCAGTACCAATTTGCTTGATGGCATCTTGACCTACTAGCACCATCGCTCCAAAGCCCAGGATAAAGGTAAGGAGATAAAAAACGCCAATAATAGCTGTGGCGTAAGTAACAGAGAGCCGTGCTGCTTTAGCGTCGGGTACTGTGTAGAAACGCATCAAAATGTGGGGTAATCCAGCAGTGCCGAACATCAACGACATCCCCAATGAGATAGCATCAAAGGGATCGGAAACCAGTTTGCCTGGAGCTAATACACCTGTATACTTCTGGGATGCAGCAGCGAAAAGAGCGATTGGGTTAAAGCCAAATCGTGCTAGTACCAAGATAGCTAGTAAAATAGTTCCGCCCAGCAACAGAACTGCTTTGATAATTTGTACCCAAGTGGTGGCAATCATCCCGCCAAAAATCACATAAGCCATCATCACACAACCGACGATGACCACAGCTAATTCATAATCAAAGCCAAACAGTAGTTTGATTAGCTCCCCAGCACCTACCATCTGGGCAATTAAGTAAAAGCTAATTACTACTAGCGTTCCAATTGCAGAGGCGATACGTACAGGTTTTTGCTGCAAGCGAAAAGCCACTACATCGGCAAAGGTGTATTTACCTAAGTTACGTAGGGGTTCTGCAATTAGAAACATAACAATCGGCCAGCCCACCAGAAAGCCGATAGAATAAATTAAGCCGTCAAAGCCGTTGAGTGCCACCAGCCCAGTGATACCTAAAAAGCTAGCTGCACTCATAAAGTCTCCTGCTAGGGCCAGCCCATTTTGGAAACCACTGATTTTACCGCCAGCTGTATAGAACTGTGCTGTATTTTTGGTGAGCTTCGCCGCCCAATAAGTGATGCCTAAAGAACTGCCAACAAACAGAAAAAAGAAAGCGATCGCCAACGGGTTAAACTTACCAAGACTGGTAATATCCGCCGCTAGTGGCAGATCGAACCACACACTACTCATGCTTTTTTGGTTTAGTATTTTGGATTTTGGACTAGAAATTGCGGCGTTGCATAAATGCGGGATGAATTGGCGATTGAAACCATTGGTAATTCGTTATAAATTGTGCGAAATCATCCCCTAATTCAGCAAGTCCGAAATTGCTAATAGCTAATTTACTTGCGTGTCAGCCTTGCGATTTGGTCGTCGTAACTGCTATTTGCCCAACGTACATAGATAAAAATTAATATCCATGCTGAGACAATTACTAGCGCTCCCAGTAAAATTCCCAAGCTGAGGCCAGGAATTACTAATGATCCCAGCAGAGGCTTATTGAACGCGATTAATAAGATAAAGCCAAAGTAAATAAACATCATGGCTCCACTGAGAATCAGGGATATCCGCCAACGTTCAGCCGCGAGAGCCTGGAGAGCCTTTGTGCGATCGTTCATGTCTTCCTTTAAGTTGAGAAGATTAGGTCAGATTGTCTCATTGAAGCTGATTTCTGCGTAATTTTCTTAAAGATTGTTAGTAAATCTATTGCTGTATTAGGTAATAAAATTAACTTTGCAAAGTGATCTATCAAAATAACAAGACAATAGCGACTCTATTTTGAGTCAGAGAAACATAAAACTATAGATGCAGTTAGACACAAATAAAGCCGAGCTATTCAGCGATTTATAATTTTTTTGAACAAAGGTAATTTTTTATACAACTGCATTCGAGATTAACTCAGACATTAATCTTTTATATACTAAAACATAAAATAAATACGTAGTTACTACCAGGCTTTAAAATCCTTAAAGTGTTATGAAATTTTCTTTTAAGCTATTAAATCAACTGAAATTAATAAAAGTAGTAAATTTTAATTTATAAAATATACCAAAAATCACTGTAGGGTTTTACGTAAATACTTTAGTATTATTTATGTCATAGCCTTGTTAATACACAGGTGGGGCATTACCAAAATTTAGTAAAGTATGTTTATCGAAACACTCATCACAGAGCCGATTCATTTTTTTAGAATCGTTGTAATCGTCATATTTTCCATCACTTTGCATGAACTTGCTCACGGCTTGGCTGCGATGAGTCAGGGAGATAACACTCCACAACAAACTGGTCATCTGACGCTGAATCCTGTAGTTCACATGGGCAAAGAATCAATCATCTTTCTCTGTCTCATGGGTATAGCTTGGGGACAAATGCCCGTCAACCCATCTAAGTTTCGTTCTGGGAAGCTAGGCAATATTTTGGTATCAGCAGCAGGGCCATTGTCCAATCTGGCTTTAGGAATTCTATTTATTATGCTGCTCAAACTTTTCTTTAACCCTAATCTTTCAGGACTCTTGAGTGTCGAATTTCTTTATCTAGCGGCTCGGATTAATTTGACATTATTTTTGTTTAATCTCTTGCCAATTCCACCACTCGATGGATTTCATATTTTCAGTGAAATTTTTCCTCAACTAAAGCCACTGCAATATAACCAATTTGGACTCTTTGCGATGATGCTTCTATTTATAATTCCGGGTTTTGGGATAGGAATTAGTCGCATTGCTGATTTGTTTATCCGTTCAGGATTGGCGATGTAAACAGCAACTTTTTAGGTAAATCAAAAGGAAAATTTGAATGAAAATCAAGAAAAAATTTGTAGTTGCTGCTACTAGCGTTACCTTGAGCATTGCTGCTGTACTTCTTCCATCTGAAGAATCAATGGCGAGTATATTACCTGTAGATCAATATAATCATTCTGTAAGTAACCATTTAGTCAAATCTCCCCACGAAATAAGTCAACAATTAATGGTTGTACAACCAGGGCTATTTAACTCTTTGTTAGGGGATTTAAGAATTGAAAAATTTAATTTAGTACCCTGTTTTAATCAAGAGCGATCGCCATTTACATCTTCCATTGAATTATTGATGAGATTATTGATTATTGGAAGCTTTGGTTCTGTAGGAATGGTAGGTTATACTTCCTTTGTGGAACGCTATTTTCAAATCATTAATAAAGATTTAAAAATAATTTACTACAGTATTTTATTGCTACTATCTTTACAGATTATAGGTAATTTTATTGTTTTAATGTCTTCACCCACAAGTTCAATTGCTTCTGCAATTCATCCAAGCTCTAGCTGTATTTTAGGGAAACCATAAGCTATTAATCATAGGGTGCGTTAGACAGAACGTCGTAACGCACCACAACAGTTCAAGCTGGTGTAGTACTCTCCCCTTTAACACACCCTAAAAAATTGGAAATTAGAATTACTATGCAATCTAATTGTCTACACCTACAGAAATAAGTTTGCTGTAGTATTCAGTTTTTGCATAGATACTGAGAATACTATCACCAACTGCAAAAAAAGTACCTTCATGCTCATTTTTAGAAAATTGCAAACTTGGATATTTAGCAGCAGCTTCGTCAGCAGTCATGGCTTTTGCTTCCATTTGTTCTGGCAATAGTCCAGTAGAACCAATGTAAAATACTAAGGGAGATATCTTGTCTTGGTAGATATTTTCTGCATATTCTTCTAACTTTTTATTTGCCACCGTTAAAGCTGCAACTATTTCTTCTTTGTCTATCTGCTTACCAGTTTGTTTATCTTGCAACAACTGCCCTAAACTATCAGCACCAACTTTCTTAAGAATACCTCCAATAATGCCATTTTGCTCAAGCCCAAGAAAATCATCAAAAATTGGTTTCATCAATTCGTCAACTTTTGTAATCTTGGTACGTGATGATAGTAACCTGTGCCTAACAGTGAGATTCTCATGAAATACCATATCAAAACTCGGCTTCATGATAATTTCTCCAGTTTCTTTGTTATAAAGGCGAAACATTCTATTGAGAAACTTGTTAGCAGAAGGAAACTTACTCAGGTTCAGAATATCTTGACTGCCAATATCGATTTTATAGCTCAATTTTGAGTCAATAGTACCATCGACTAAAGCTTGGTTGATATCAGTGTATTCGTTGGTTGTAGGAAAGTTGATGTAAATATTTTTAGACAGATAGTGCTTTTTAAACTCATCTAACTGCGTCTCTATAAATACATCTGACTCCTTTTTCAAGTGAGCGCAAATAATACTAGTCAGTACTTTAATTTCTGCTAGTTCATTGAATAGTCCATCAATCCTGCTGTAATAACTATTAGCAGCTACAAGCGGCAAGTTATCTAACTGAATCGTATGTTCAGCCCGGAAGTCAAATTCTTCTGCATTCAGTATGCCTTTTTCTTTGAGTAAGTCAAAGACTTTTTTACTGCTAATTTTGACTTGTAATGCATTTATGTTGATTTTGCCGTCACTTACAATTGTGTAATTATTAAAGGTGTTGAGGTCATTTACTAATAACCCTGCTACTTCAATCGTGGGAGTTTGGTCTTCAAATTTAGCAAGTTTAACTCTACGTTTGACAAGCATATTGATAGTAGCAGTATTGCGGTTAAACTGAAACTCGCCCATACCAACATAGTCAGCATCATCTATATATTCTGTTATCAACCAAGGTTGGAGCAGTTCTCCATTTTCGTTTCTAACACCTCTAATACGTTTAATACCTGTTCTTTGATAATGTTCTTGTAGGTGCTTAATATTGATGATAAGATGATTACGGTATTGTGCAAAAATTTGGATTAGTTCTACTAGAGAAATTTGATTCTTTGTCATATTGCCACCTTCCATTTAAAGGTCAAGAATCTTTTCAAATCACTGTTACTGAAATCTATTACTTTGACAAAATAATCTGTTACAACCGTATAAAGTTGAAAAGTAAATAGACAATAATTTGTTTACGAAACTTTGTACACAGTTTCGTAAATTCATGGATAATCAAGGGTTTAAGTTTAAACGCATAGGCGCTTTGCCTTCCGGTAGGGTAGGAGCGCAAAGTTTGGCTACGAACTTAGGCAAAGCTATATTTTGCGTTGCATACTTACCGGATATTCATACTTTGTAGTACGATTGTATCATACAAATGCCCAGTTGTGTAGGCATCGCTTGATATATCTGTTCCTAATCGGCTGAAATATCCAATTCAGAGGAACAGCAAGCAACCAGTACGTTATTTTTTTCGCACATTTAGGCTCCGGGTTTGAAATAATCGAAGAGGCGATCGCCTGAATCTGCACGAATTAATGCTACAACTACATCTGGTAAGGTGGCTAAACTAGGGTAAACGAAATAACGCGGTTCCCAACGAGGACGGAATTTGTCTTTGTAGGCGTGCAGTCCCTTGAAGTTGTAAAAGCGATTCAAATGGTCGTAAAGATAGTGCAATACTTTTTCCAAGCGGCGCGATTCGGGGTTGTCTCCAACTCCAGCAAGGGCAGAAAGACCAAAATTAAAGCTGTCGTAACCACCCTCTTTAAAATGCTGGAGTAGGGAAATAAATAGAAAGTCCATTGTGCCATTTTCAAGAGATGAGCGATGTCGCATCATGTCAATAGTCGCTTCGTTAAGTTGGTACTCCCGGATAATGTTGGCAAAGGCGCTAATCTGACCTTCTGGATTATGCACCACAGCAATCTCGCACTCTCGCAGGTAAGCTTCGTCAAACCAACCCAAAGAAAATTGTTTTTCTGAACCTTGTACCATTTTTAGCCATTCATCACTTACAGGTTTGAGCCGATGCAATAAATCATTGGTGATGGGTGGTTGGTAAAAGTCGATTTGGTATCCTAGCTTAGTTAAACGACTGATTGATGGTCTAAAGTTTTTACCGGCTTTACCTTGTAATGTAAAACTTTTCAGGTCAACGATCGCTTCCTCTCCAATCTTGAGTACCTTATACCCTAACGATTTGTAAAGCTCAACATCATCAGGCATAGTTTGGTAAAAGCCAGGATACCAGTCATTACGCTGGCAAAACTGCTGGAAAGCAATAATTGCCTCTTTGCGGTCTTCAATCGGGCCGATGGGATCTCCCAAGGCGATCGCGCCCCGTCCTTTGGGGACATAAGCAATTACACTATTACCCGAAGGACTGAAATAATAACTTTTATCATTTAAGAGTGTCAGCGCTGCTAAAGAAGAACATCCATATTGCTCGACAATTTCTTTAGCTCTTTGTTGCTCATTTGTAGTTGCGAGACTCCGCCAAAACACAGGTTGCAACAGCATTACCATTGCATAAGTAATAGTACCTGCGGCAATAATATAGATAGAATTAGCAAAAAATTCTCCAAATCGACTCTTTGGTTGCAGTCCCCAATTATCCTCAGTGAAGAACATCGCCAAAGTCTGAACTATCGCTTCCCGCCAATTAAAATTCTCTGAAAATTTGCCATCTAACAAGTAAAATCCAATAGTTCCGTATGCCAGGGTAAATAATAAAGCGCCTATCAGTACTCTAACTCCCCGTGCGATGGAAGGACGGTCTGATTGCGCCGTGAAAAAATGGCGCATCAAGATTAATTGGACTAGTAAAACTCCAGAGAGGAGACTTTCTTCATAGTCCAGTCCCTTCAGCAAGTGGCTGCAAATAGAAATTACTAGTAAAGCAATTGTCAGTAACCAGGCTATTCTTTTTCGGCGTAATAAATTAGTAGCAAGTGTTAATAAAATAAATCCAGTCAATGCTGCAAATATATGACCACTGGCACGAATTTCAAATGGTAAAAATTCTTTCAGCCAGTGAGTCCGCCCATACAGATTAGGTGTCACTGCTGATAATAAATTTACTACTCCGACTAAACCTGTTAGGAAAACCGCACTCCAAAGTCCAATCCGATTTTTTAAATTATTTGTCATTTGTCATTTGTCATTTGTCATTTGTCATTTGTTTTGGAGTTAAAACTCTTAACTCCTAACTCCTAACTTTTGAAATTGTTTTCCGACATAGGATAGTGAATCTTTTAGATGTTTGTGAAAGTAGTTCCAGCCAATATCTGCACCAGACAAACCATGACCTCCAGGAAATGCATAAAATACGTGAGCAATGCCTAATTTATTTAAGGTTTCGTTGAAAACTTTGGTAGAAGCTAGCAAATTAGTATCGTTCACACCCGCATCTAGATAAATACGCAATCGCTTCCTATCTTTAACTGGTAGCTGTTGCACAATTTGTTGAGGACTATTTTGTGAGCCGCTGTCATCAGTAAAGTAACCGCTATGGCTAAACAAAATCTGGAAGTTGTTGAGATAGCGTAATCCAATATTAAATGCCCCCCATCCTCCAGAAGATAGACCTCCTAGCGCCCAAAATTGGGGTTTTTCCAAAGTGCGATAGCGCGATTTGACAACTTGTACTAATTCTGAACCAATCAAAGTCCCTACTTTGCCATTCGGCCCATCAAAATAATCGGGGTCGTATAAAGGACTAGAACCGCGATTATCATTACCATCAGGTGTAATCACAATCGATGGCGGTAATTTTCCACTTTGATAAAGTTCATGCAATACGTCTAAAAGTGCGTATTTATTAGCGTAAGCACGAGCGTCATCATGACCTCCGTGTAGTAAGAATATCACAGGGTAGCGCTTTTGCGGATTTTTGCTATAACTAGGGGGCAAAATCACGCCGTACTTACGGACTGCACCCATTGCTTGGGAGTTAAAGGTTGCTAATTGAAACTTTAGCCCAGTATTTGCCTCTTTTTTGGGTGGGTCTAGTTGTGGCGCACCTAAGATGAATACATAATAATAACCAGCGCTAGTAAGGAGTGCGATCGCTCCTACCAAGCTAATTAACAATTTATTAATCTTCATATTCTTTAAATGTAAAAAACATCACCTCCATTAACAACTTAATATAGTTAATTTACTGAAAAATTACCACAGAGTTTTTTATCTTGACGTTTAAATATAAACGATCTGGCAAAACAGTATTATTTCTAGTGCTAATTGCTAATTATTTTGATTATTTTTATGATGATTAATACTTAAATTAGCAGGCATATTTGCTGTTTCTGAAGCTCGTCGAAATTGTTCGCCGACAAATGTCAATGAATCGGCTAAATGTTTCCGCCAGTATTGCCAAGTGTGACTGCCAGGAAACTGGCGAAATGAATTGTAAATTTTCAACTGATTTAGGACTTTACTAAATCGCTCTGCTTCGCCGAGTTCATCAGTATCTGATGTACCCGAATCCAGATATATTTTCAGCTTTTTTTGAGCTTGAAAGGGAATGGTTTTAATATAAGATATTGGGCTATTTGCTGGCCCACTTTTATCTTTAAAATAGCCACTATGACTAAATAAAATTGAGAAACGATCTACATTGTGTAATCCGACATTGATTGCTCCCCAACCACCAGAAGATAAACCACCTATCGCCCAAAAATCTGGATTATTTATTGTACGATAACGGCTTTGTACAACTTTTACTAATTCATCGCCTACGGCTGTAGAGACTTTACCGTTAGGGCCATCGATATATTCGGGATCTTGGTAGGGGCTAGAGCCACGCTTGTCGTTGCCATCTGGTGTAATGATGATGCTGGGTGGCAACTTACCTGTAGTATAAAGTTGTTCTACAGTCTTGAGAGCTTGTCCTTTATTCTGAATAAACCAACTACTGGGATCACCATGTCCACCGTGGAGGAGAAAGATTACAGGATACCTTTGTTTTGAGTTTTGCTCATAGCCAGGAGGTAAAGAAACGCCATAAGTGCGACTTGCACCCATTACTTTACTATCGTAGGTTTCAATTTTATAGGTTAGGGGAGTTGCTGAGTTGCTAGTATTGCGCTGGGTTGGAAGAACAGAAGGCGTTGTTTGTAAATCCTGCTGTTGCGGTGGTTTTGCGACGACACCTTGAGAGAAATTACAGCCAACTAGGGTTAATACTGAAAATAGCAAGAGAATTTTAGATTGTTTGTAGTTCATCTTTGAAGGGCATTGGTTAAACAAGGCATTATTGGATAATTGATGCTTGCCTTCAAAAGCTTATGCAAATGATATGTCGATACTGTGTCACCAGGATGGAAACTTTGCGACTGGTTGTAAATTAAAAGTCAAGAGTTAGGATAAGTTTCTTCATGATGCTTAAAAAGCTGCGACTCAATTTTAGTTCTTTGTTTGGCTTGTTACTGCTGGTGCTTTCTCTGTGGGCGATCGCTCACGAATTGCATGAGTATAATTATCGTGATATCCTCAATTCTCTAGCTGCTATTCCCAAAAGTCGTTTAAGTTGGGCAATTTGGCTGACAGCTTTGGGCTATCTAGTGATGATTGGGTACGATATCTTAGGTTTTAACTACATTAATCGTTCCCTAAGTTGGAATAAGATTGCTTTCACTAACTTTATTAGCTCTGCATTTAGTAATACCATCGGTTTTGCCTTGCTAACTGGCAGTGCTATCCGTTATCGATTTTATGCTAGTTGGGGAGTGTCAGCAGTTGCGATCGCTCAAGTAATTGCTTTCGCCAATTTTACTTTTTGGTTGGGGATGTTTGCTGTTGCAGGTTTATTGTTCCTCATCAACCCCTTGAAGATTCCCACTCAATTACATTTACCTTTTGCTACTGTGCGTCCCATTGGCGTAATTTTTCTACTATTAGTTGCGGCTTATTTACTAGGAAGCATTTTTATTAAACAACCATTAATAATTCGTGGACATGAATTTCGATTTCCTTCTTTTAACATATCCTTGGCTCAAATAGCAATTTCTAGTTTTGACTGGATTCTGGCGGCAGCAGTTCTTTATGCTTTACTTCCTAGCAATATATCTTTGTCATATCTAGACTTTTTGGGCATTTATTTACTAGCGATGTTTGCAGGTGTGGTTAGTAATGTCCCCGGTGGTTTGGGAGTATTTGAAACTATAATTTTGCTGATTCTTTCCTCAAAAGTTTCGGCGGCGGCAATTTTGGGTTCAATGTTAGCTTATCGGGGAGTCTATTATTTCTTACCTTTGCTAGTAGCAGCAGGCTTACTAGGACTTTATGAAATTAGATTTAGAGCAGGGAATTAAAAAATAGACCTCTTGCATGAATCAAAAGCCCTCATCCCCCAACCCCTTCTCCCAAAATTGGGAGAAGGGGAGGCAATTTCAAAGTCCCTCTCCCAAGCTTGGGAGAGGGATTTAGGGTGAGGGCTGTTGATATCAAATTTGTAAAATCAATCACTACTGTTATTTTTAAATGCGGAATCCTGCGGTGTTATCTTCAGAGGATGTTTTAAAAGTCCTTTCGTCGGTAGCAAAACGTTATCGATCCCCCCAACCCCTCTTCAAAAGGGGGGCTTTAATTCCGGTTACCCCCTTTTTTAGGGGGATCGATAAGTGCCTAAAATCATAGCCAACTACTTTTCAAACAACCTCTAAGAGACTGTTAAACTAAGAGCCATAAGTAAAATCTTTTATACTTTGGCAAACTTATGGAGCCAGTATCATTGACAGCAGCTGCGATCGCAACTTTGGTAATCACCAAAGCCTTTGAAAAAACTGGGGAAATCATCGGCGAAAAGGCTTGGAACGAAGGCGAAAAGTTGTTAGTTCTGCTCAAACGCAAGGAACCTAGCATGGCGAAGGTTATCGAACAGGCAAAAACACAACCTTTAGATTATGGTCAAGCTTATCTTATTGGGCAGCAGGTAGAGGAGGCGGCAAAGAAAGATGATGAAATTGCTCAAGCTGTTGCAGCATTGGCTAAAGAAGCTCAACCGCAATTGACTCAAACTATTGAAAACTATAAAGGCATAATCATTAAAGGCGGAACTAATACTGTTTCTGGCAATACCTTTAACTTTTGACTACAGTCGCCTGAAGGGGAACGGGTAAAGTCAAATCCTTCTACTAAAATACCGCAAAATTTGCCCCTGAGTGGGGTGGTGGAATTTGTCGGACGTAAAAAGGAATTGCAAAATCTTCACCAACTTTTGCAGGATAATAAACAAGTTGCGATCGCTGCGATCGCTGGTATGGGTGGAGTTGGTAAAACAGAACTCGCCTTACAATATGCAAAGGCTCACCATGAAACCTACAAGGGTGGAATTTGCTGGTTGCTGGCAAAAACTGAGGATGTGGGCATTCAAGTTGTGCAGTTTGCCAGAACGCAGCTTGACTTAAACCCGCCAGAGGATTTAACAGAAGATTCTAACCAAAAATTACTCGCCCAAGTGCAATATTGCTGGCGGCGTTGGCGTGAGGGTGATGTGCTGCTAGTGTTGGATGATGTCAGCGACTACGAGCAAGTTAAGCCTTACTTTCAGTCGCTACCTTCTCGGTTTAAAGTGCTGATGACTACGCGCCAAAACTTGGGACGCATCGCACAGTTATCTTTGGATGTGCTGCAACCAGAGGCTGCGCTGGAGTTATTAAGGTCTTTACTCAAGGAAACACCAGAGCGAATTGGGCGAGAATTGACTGTAGCAAATCAGTTATGTGAGTGGCTAGGATATTTACCTTTAGGTGTGGAATTAGTGGGGCGCTATCTGGCGCGGAAACAGGATTTATCTTTAGCAGAAATGTTGCGGCGGTTGAAGAACAAGCGATTAGATGAGCGTTCCCTTTCTAAATCTAAGTCGGAAGCCGACATGACAGCACAACGAGGTGTGTTAGCAGCCTTTGAGTTGAGTTGGCAGGAGTTAGAGGACGACGATAAACAATTGGGTTGTTTATTGAGTTTATTTGCCGCCGCACCCATACCTTGGAAGTTGGTGGAACAGTGTTTACCAGAGGAAGATACCGAAGATTTAGAAGAAATTAGAGACGATAGCTTGCTGAATCTACATTTACTCCAGCGCAAAGGTGAGGGAATCTATCAACTGCATCCACTGTTGAGAGAGTTTTTCCAATATAAGCTTACAGGTTTAGAACAGGGAGAGGAATTTAAGCGCTCCGTTTGTCGGGTAATGGTAGCAGTTGCTAAAGATATTCCTGAAACTCCTACACTTCAGCAAATCACCGATGTCACACCTGCAATACCTCATCTAGCTGAAGTAGCGAAGAATCTCATTCAATATGTCAGTGATGATGATTTAATTTGGACTTTCACCAGCAATGCTAGATTTTACTATGGTCAAGGTTTATATAACCAAGCTTTACCTTGGTATGAGCAGTGTTTAAAGGTCACTAAAAAGCGCTTGGGTGAAAAACATCCAGATGTCGCACAAAGTCTCAACAATCTAGCGGGACTCTACGAGTCTCAAGGCAGATACAGCCAAGCCGAACCCCTTTTCATCCAAGCATTGGCACTCTACCGCAAGCTGCTGGGTGAAGAACATCCATCTGTCGCCCAAAGCCTCAACAACCTAGCTAATCTCTACAACTCTCAAGGCAGATACAGCCAAGCCGAACCCCTTTTCATCCAAGCTTTGGAACTCTACCGCAAGCTGCTGGGTGAAGAACATCCAGATGTCGCACTTAGTCTCAACAACCTAGCGACACTCTACCGTTCCCAAGGCAGGTACAGCGAAGCCGAACCCCTTTACATCCAAGCTTTGGCACTCTGGCGCAAGCTGCTGGGTGAAGAACATCCAGATGTCGCAGCTAGTCTCAACAACTTAGCGACACTCTACAACTACCAAGGCAAATACAGCCAAGCTGAATCCCTTCACATCCAAGCTTTGGCACTCAGGCGCAACCTGCTGGGTGAAGAACATCCAGATGTCGCCCTTAGTCTCAACAACCTAGCGTGTCTCTATTACTCTCAAGGCAGATACAGCCAAGCTGAATCCCTTTTCATCCAAGCTTTGGCACTGTACCACAAGCTGCTGGGTGAAGAACATCCATCTGTTGCACTTAGTGTCAACAACCTAGCGACACTTTACAACTTTCAAGGCAGATACAGCGAAGCCGAACCCCTTCACATCCAAGCTTTGGCACTCAGGCGCAAGCTGCTGGGAGAAGAACATCCAGATGTCGCAGTTAGTCTCAACAATCTGGCAAAACTGTACTATTTACAAGGACGTTATACCGAAGCTGAACCATTGTATCTGCAAGCTTTGGAGATTTGTGAGCAACGATTAGGGGTGAATCATCCCTGGACTGTTAAGTGCCGTGAAAATCTAGCAAATCTTCGCGATCGCCTCTCCTCAAATCCAGAATAGACTACATGGGGATACGAATTTATAGGTTTTGTGCAAAGCGTACCGTGATCAAACTGAAAAGCGCGTTAGCGAAGCTCACCGAAGGTATCGCTTAGACTAAAATTCATATTTAACTAAGTAAAAATGCCATTCGACTTACTCAAAATGAGCTTTTACTTACTCAAAAGGAGCTTTTACTTTCTCAAACCCCAGTTTGCTTTCTCATTTTAGTGTTTTCCGCAAGCAAAATCAGCTTTTACTTTCTCAAACCCCAGTTTGCTTTCTCATTTTGGTGTTTTCCGCAAGCAAAATCAGCTTTTACTTTCTCAAACCCCAGTTTGCTTTCTCATTTTGGTGTTTTCCGCAAGTCAAATAAGCTTTTACTTTCTCAAACCCCAGTTTGCTTTCTCATTTGAGTAATTCACGCATTCATTTTGGTATATCATTGAGCGAAAACTGGCGTAGGTGTAGCCCGTCAGAGATATCGCTCTATAAAAGAAGTGTAAATCTAGAGGCGATCGCTCTTAAAGACGCGATAAATCGCCGTCTCTACAAAAGATTCATTCTTGTAAAGACAGCGATTTATCGCGTCTCTTGCCTTAACGGAAACGTATTGGATTATAAAGTATACTTGCCATCAATAAATATTACTCAAACCTTAAAGTTTCAACTATGATAGCCTCGCCTCAACAAAACTACGTCACCGTTGAAGAATACCTCCAAGTGGAGGAACAGAGCAATATCAAACATGAATACATCGACGGCTACATCTACGCAATGGCTGGAGCGCTAGATCCACACGTTACCATTGCGGG
Organism: Nostoc sp. 'Lobaria pulmonaria (5183) cyanobiont'; assembly: GCF_002949795.1. Classification (NCBI taxonomy): domain Bacteria; kingdom Bacillati; phylum Cyanobacteriota; class Cyanophyceae; order Nostocales; family Nostocaceae; genus Nostoc; species Nostoc sp. 'Lobaria pulmonaria (5183) cyanobiont'. The sequence continues at coordinate 4,726,851 of NZ_CP026692.1, forward strand.
AAACTTATTTGCTTTCCTCCGTAATCATCTGCGCGGCTCTGGTTCTCGTGTTTACATCGCTGACATGAAAGCCAGAATTGAATCTCTGAATCGCTTTTATTATCCCGATGTGATGGTTACTTGCGATCGACGAGATCAAGAAACGCCAGGTTATAAAAGATTTCCCTGTTTAATTGTCGAAGTTTTATCTAATTCTACTGAAGCCTTTGACCGGGGCGACAAATTCGCCGATTATCAAACCCTGGAAAGTCTGCAAGAATATGTTTTAATTAATACAAAACGTCAACGAGTTGAGTGTTTTCGACGCAATGAGCAAGGGTTGTGGGTTTTACAATCCTACACAGCAGAACATCAATCATTTCGACTCAACAGCGTGGATTTTGAGGAAACAATGGCAGCACTCTACGAAGATGTAGTTTTTGAATAATCAATTATTATAGGGCATTCGCCGCAATATTTAGTAAACTATATAACTGATAAGCCTTGAAGGCTTCCTTACCAGGCGGAAGCGTTGATGAAAGCAGGCACAATTGATTAAATAAAAAGTTATGGCGCTCATAGTTCAGAAATACGGTGGTACATCTGTCGGTTCAGTGGAACGTATTCAAGCTGTTGCACAGCGTGTTTATAAAACTGTTAAAGCTGGAAACTCTATTGTCGTAGTGGTTTCGGCAATGGGCAAAACCACCGATGGACTCGTCAAACTAGCTACTGAAATTTCTCCAAATCCTAATCGCCGGGAAATGGATATGCTGCTTTCTACTGGCGAACAAGTAACCATTGCCTTACTCAGCATGGCTTTGCAGGAACTCGGACAACCCGCAATTTCCATGACTGGCGCTCAAGTAGGAATTGTTACTGAAGCCGAACACAGCCGCGCTCGGATTTTGCATATTGAAACTACTCGCCTAACTCGCCACATAAATGCAGGTAAAGTAGTTGTAGTAGCTGGCTTCCAAGGTATATCCAGCGTCGGAGAGATGGAAATTACGACTTTGGGTCGTGGTGGTTCCGACACCTCAGCAGTGGCGATCGCAGCCGCATTAAAAGCGAATTTTTGCGAAATTTATACAGACGTTCCAGGGATTCTCACTACAGACCCCCGCTTAGTTGCCGAAGCCCAGTTGATGGATGCCATCAGCTGCGATGAAATGTTGGAATTAGCTAGCTTGGGTGCAAAAGTGCTGCATCCCCGTGCTGTGGAAATTGCCCGTAACTACGGTGTTCCCCTTGTAGTGAGGTCTAGCTGGACAGATCAACCAGGTACTTGGGTGACATCAGTCAAACCCCAAGGGCGATCGCTAATCAATCTAGAAATTGCCCGTCCTGTAGATCATGTAGAATTTGACACTAACCAAGCAAAGGTCGCTTTGTTGCGCGTCCCCGATAAGCCAGGTGTTGCAGCCAGGTTATTTGGCGAAATTTCTCGGCAAAAAGTAGATGTAGATTTGATTATTCAGTCAGTTCATGAAGGTAACAGTAATGACATTGCTTTTACTGTCACAACACCAATATTAAAACGGGCAGAAGCAGTAGCAACAGCGATCGCCCCAGCACTGAGGAGTCAATCTAACCCCAAATTTGACGAAGCCGAGGTAATGGTAGAACACAACATTGCCAAAGTCAGCATCGCAGGCGCAGGAATGATTGGCCGTCCTGGTGTAGCTGCAAAGATGTTTGCCACATTAGCTGAAGCTGGTGTGAATATCCAAATGATTTCCACCAGCGAAGTGAAAGTCAGTTGTGTAGTCAATGCTGCCCAGTGCGATCGCGCCGTCACAGCACTCCGCACCGCCTTTGAGATCGAAGCAGGGAAAGGGGGGACAAGGGGACAAGAAAGAATCATTGAAGAAACTTCTCCCTTGTCTCCCTCCTCTCTCTTGTCTCCCTTATCTCCTCCCTCTCCCCCGGTTCGAGGCGTTGCTCTCGATTTGAATCAAGCGCGTCTTGCGATTCGTCAATTGCCAGATCGTCCGGGGATGGCGGCGAAATTATTTGGATTATTAGCGCAGCATAATATCAGCGTTGATATGATTATCCAATCTCAGCGCTGCCGAGTGATTGATGGTGTTCCCAGGCGAGATATTGCCTTTACAGTCTCGCAGATAGACGGAGAAAATGCCAAAAAAATGCTCACTCAAGTAGCGGCAGAATTAGGATGGGGTGAAGTTGTTTTAGATAGTGCGATCGCTAAGGTGAGTATTGTCGGTGCAGGTATGGTAGGACAACCAGGTGTTGCTGCTAAAATGTTTGAAGCTTTAGCCCAACAAGAAATCAATATTCAAATGATTGCCACTTCAGAAATCAAAATTAGTTGTGTTGTGGCGCAAGAGCAAGGTGTTAAAGCTTTGCAAGCCATTCATGCAGCCTTTGAACTAGCTGGTAGCGAGAAATTTGTCGTTCCAGTATAAAACCTGAATCAAACCCCCTCACCCTAAATCCCTCTCCCAAGCTTGGGAGAGGGACTTTGCAATATACACGCGGTAGCAGCCCACGCCTCGATCTCATTTGAAGTTGCTTAATAAATAAATATTTATATTTTAAAATCAGTATTAATAACACGTAAGCTATAATCGAACAATTTATCAGACTATAATTTATATTGATGAATAGTCATTTCCTAGATGGACATTATCAAATACTAAAAGTTCTCAATAATGGCGGAAAAGAGAAAACCTATCTAGTTGAAGATGTTAATCTGAATGGTCAAGAATTTATAGTAAAGCAGTTATCTCTTCCTAATAGCAATCCTCAAGCTTTAACAATCCTACGCCGCTTGTTTGCCAGTAAGGCGGCAACTTTAGAGAAACTCGCACAAGAACACGATAAAATTCCAAAGCTCATTGCTTCTTTTGAAGAAAATGAAGAATTTTATCTAGTTCAAGAATTCATACCTGGTAATCCTTTAACTGACGAAATCATTCAGGGACAACTTCTCAAGGAAGACCAAGTAATTAGTCTTTTGTCAGAGATATTAGAAACTTTGGTGGTTGTACATAGCTATGGCGTAATTCATCGGAATATTACACCAGCAAATATTATTCGCCGAGAATCAGATAAAAAGTTAGTTTTAGTTAATTTGGGTACTTTTAATGAAGCGATCGATAATACTGTTGACAATTCCGAGTATATGCCGATAGAACAAATTAACGGCAACCTCAAATATAACAGTGATATATATGCTTTAGGTATGGTTGCGATCGCAGCACTAAAAGGTTTACCTACAAAGGAAATATCTAATTTGCGAAGTCAGAAAAATAAGCTGACAGGTGAAATACTTTGGCACGATAAAAATTTAAAATTTAACAGAAAATTAGTAAAAATTATTAATAAAATGGTGCGTTTTGACTATCGTCAGCGCTACCAGTATGCAACGGAAGTTTTAGACGACCTGAAAAAGTTAATAAATGTTGATGACGATCGACAAAAACAGCATCAGAAAAAACTATTACTAGTTCTAGGGGGGATAGCTGGCTGTATTACCCTTATTGTTGCAGCGTGGCAATTGAGATCGCCAAAACTTGTAAGTGATGCCCAACAGACATTATACCAAGAGGGAGTAAATAAATATGAGTCAGGAAACTATGAAGGAGCAGTTGAAGATTTCAATCACATTATTGAATTAGAGCCGCAAAACGCTTTAGCTTATAATCGGCGAGGTGATGCTTATTATCGATTAGGAGATTATGAGCAAGCACAAGCAGACTCTAGCCAAGCTATTTTACTGAATCCTCAAGATGCTAATGCCTATTTTGACCGAGGATTTGCTTTTTCGGAATTAGGCAAATACAAAGAAGCGATCGCAGATTATACTCAAGCAATAAAGTTAAATTCCAAAGATGCTTATGCTTACTATGGACGAGGATTAGCTCGTGCTCAATCGAAGGATAATAAAGGTGCACTTGGAGATTTTAGCAAAGCGATCACTCTCAAACCTCAGTATACCGAAGCTTATTTGCAACGAGGTATTCTCCACCGCCGCCTCAAACAAAGACCTGAAGCAATCCAAGATTTTGATAAAGTAATTAAGATTAATCCTAGCGATGCTAAAGCTTTTTATCAAAGGGGTTTAACTCAATCTATTAATAAACAAAAAGATGAAGCAATTAAAGATTACACAGATGCAATCAATATCAATCCCAAATACATAGAAGCTTATCTGAATCGTGGTGATATTTATAGCGATCTGGGAAATCAAGTAGAAGCTACTGAAGATTACAACACTATTTTACAGATCGATCCTAAATTTATTGCAGCTTATATTCACAGAGGTATTCACCGCTTTTCTTTTGGAGATTATAAAGGCGCTATTGAAGATTATACCGCAGCGCTGAAACTAGATACAAATAATATAGCAGCTTACAACAACCGTGGTAATGCTTATCTTGAACTAGGAAATAAAAAAGCTGCAAATCAGGATTATTCACGAGCGATCGCAATTAATCCTAACAATGCCTTAGCCTATTATAATCGGGGTGTGATTCGCACCAAACAGAAAAATAAACCGGGTGCGATCGCAGACTTCAAAAAAGCTGCAAAACTATTCCAACAGCAAGGGGAACAAGATAGTTATCAAGATGCACGCCGGGAAATTGCAATTCTGCAAAATAAGTCAGCGCCAGCGCCAACTACTCGCCCGAAATCTGGGAAAATAGAAAAAAATTGAGCTACCACTCAATATAGTGTTAACTATCAACTAAGTTAGGAATTGACTATCTTTTTTATCTCATATTTAAAGATATTTTGAATAATTACGAAACTGTATTTACCTATATTTATAGAAAAATTGATGATTTAGAAGATGAAGTTGTAGACAATTCTGGTGATGAATCAACGTACCAAAAAATTGCCACAATGAGGCAATCGACTCGTTCTGGACGCCGTAATTTTCAAAGCATCAAGTTACTTATGGCTATTATGGATAATGAAGATTTTCAATGGATCGGCCAGCCAGTGAAAGAACTATTCAATCAAGAATTGGTTCATCACGTTGATAAACTCTGGCAAAGAGCAGCGAGTTGCCTTTCTCATCCCGCCTGGGTTTGAGTATGTAGCTACTCAATGGGGAATTTGGCGTGCTGGTGGCATAGCTGTACCTCTGTGTGTTTCCGATCCACGTCCAGAATTAGAGTATGTAATTACCAATTCTGGAGCAACAATAATTGATGCTCATCCTAATTTTGAGAGTATACTGCGATCGCTAACACCCAATTAGACCTGGAGTTTTAAACCTCGTAAGTTCTTAAACTTAAGTAAATATAATTAACTCGATCGAGCCTTAGAATTTGACAAATGAGGTGAAATCAACCTATGAGTAACTTAGTTTTTCTACCCGCTCATCAACTTGCTCAGATGATTCGCGATCGCCAAGTCTCTGCTGTCGAAGTGTTCGATGCTTACCTGGCGCAGATTTATAAACACAACTCAAAGCTGAATGCGATTTGCACGTTAGACGAAGACAATGCTCGTACCAGAGCAAAGCTTGCAGATGAAGCCCTAGCTAGAGGAGAACACTGGGGCGCTCTGCACGGTGTCCCTGTGACAATCAAAGACATTTTTGAAACAGTAGGACTCCGTACCACAGCGGGTTACATTCCTCTCAAAGACTACATTCCTCAACAGGATGCCACCGTTGTTGCAAGGCTGCGAACAGCAGGAGCCGTTATCCTGGGAAAAACCAACATGGCAGAACTGGCTGGTGATTTTCAAAGTACAAATTCTCTGTTTCCACGGGTAAATAATCCCTGGAATCTTGACTATACAGCAGGTGGCAGTTCTGGAGGTAGTGCTGCTGCTGTTGCAGCCGGACTTTCACCATTAGATATAGGTAACGATCTTGCAGGTTCCGTGCGCCAGCCTGCAACTTTCTGCGGTGTGTATGGCTTAAAGCCAACAGATCGCCGTATTTCCACCGCCGGAAGTATCCCTGAAGTACCAGGAATGCCGCTATGCTTGCGACAAATGTTAACTATTGGCTGTTTTGCGCGATCGCTCGAAGATATTCGCCTTTGTTTCTCGCTCATCGCTGGTGCGGATCTGCGTCGCCCAGATGTGCCACCGATTCCCCTTGATACTCCATCAGGCAAGTCTTTGCAGGATCTTAAAATTGCTTGGATTGATGAATGGGTAGAGGTTCCCGTTGCTGCGGAAATTCGAGGTGCAGTACAGACAGTGGTGCAAAAACTTGCTCAAGCAGGTACTCATGTTGAACGTTGGCTTCCCAAAGATTTTGATTTATCGACAGTGTGGAACCTCTGCGGACGGATGGAAGCATATATCAACAACTACGCCCAACCCAAGGATCGCTATAATGTGCTACGCAGCTTAGAGTTACTTTTTCGCACGGCAACTCAAGGCGACAAAAAATTGCGAAAATTGGGGAATTTCAGTAGCTTTCTGCCAGAAATTTTGAATCCCAGCTTAAGAGGATATTTCGAGACACTTACCGAGCGCGATCGCTTCATTGCCCAAATCGATGAAGCTTTAGAAGCGTGGGATGTATGGCTCACTCCTGTGACAGCAACTCCTGCATTTACCCATTGTCCGGCTTGGAGCGCCATTGATATAGACGGCAAATCCTATCCTTATGCAGTGGCAAACGGATCTTACACTATGCCATTTAATCTCAGTGGTCATCCGGCGGTGGTGATTCCTATCGGGCAAACTCACAATGGCTTACCAATTGGAATACAAATTATTGGCAAGCGATGGCGCGAGATGGAGTTGCTAGCGATCGCTCAAGAACTTGACAAAGCGGTTGGTGATTTCCGCCATCCATTAGGCTATTTTTAACCGAATATGGTATCACAGTAAGTTGAAAAACTCAAACAACCCAATCACTAAAATAGCAAATGAGTTCGCCAAAATAACAAATGCGTTCGCCGAAATAACAAATGAGTTCGCCGAAATAGCAAATGCGTTCGCCAAAATAGCAAATGAGTTCGCCAAAATAGCAAATAAGTTCGCCAAAATAGCAAATGAGTTCGCCGAAATAACAAATGAGTTCGCCGAAATAACAAATGAGTTCGCCAAAATAGCAAATGCGAGTGCTATAAATTAATCGACTACCTTTCCTTTTACGACTGATTTTGAGCCAAAGTAGATTGACCCAAATATTAACTAAAAGAAAAGATATACCCACGAATAGTAATATCAAAACTTGATTTTTATTATTCGTTATAATTCGACAAATATTCTTCAGACGATAACTAGTTTCAATCCCAAATCTTTTTCGATAATCTTGATAAATGTAATCTAAATTTGTTCTTACCTTGTGAGTAACATAAACAAAGTATTGAACTCCACGCTGATTACGATTTTCCTTCCTGTATTTACAAATAATCCATAAGTCAAATGTAACTGAATCATCCTTATCTCTTGTTATTGTATAAGTAGTTTTATAACTTTTTTTGCCTGTAGGAACATTCTTTAATAATTTGGCTGTATTTTCAATACTATCTCCATTGCTAGCAGCATGAGTCAGAATCTCGAATAAAGTCTGTTGGTCTTTAAAACACGTAAGTTAATTAGCGATCGCTCTTTGGGAAAAACTTTTTGGTTTACTGTTGATTCTGCTTTGTTTGCTGCAACAATCTATGAATCTCCGGTATATCAGCTCTCCAATCGACCCCATAGTTGTGATACCAATTGTGTTGGCTGTGCCATTAACACGTGAGCAGATAACCGTAATGCTCCCTGAATCAATCGCAATGCCTTGACTATTTCAGGGTTATAGTCTGGATGTTTCTCTACCTCCGGATCATCCAGCAAATCGTAATCCTCAATTAACGCTTGTACCCCAAATACCGGATGTTGAATTTTGCCCAACAGAAAATCAAAATTGCAAAGCAGTTGGTAGTACTTCTGTAAATTGCCCGAACGAATCAGGTTGTAAGGGTAAACTCTAGCCCTGTCAAGGTGACTTTTTTGGAGTCGCCAAAAGTTTGGCAGTCGAGACATGTGGATGTTGAGGGTCATACTTGGGAGGGTCTTTCTTCTTCTTTGAAGCACGGATATGTTTGAGAAAAGACTTCAAACGAACCCTCGAAGCCAAATCTTGGAGAATAAAAGCAAGCTGTTCAAGTTCAAAATCGGCAAATACATTCCAATGCTGCGGAGCGATGTCTACGACGGGCTACGCCTACGCAATCTATCAAACTTGCCAGTGGGATGGCTGTTTCTCTTAAAATCGCCGAACTAACTGTAGTTTCGACTCCATTTAATTTGTCGTAAACAGCCGTGCTAAGATTCATTTCTTCGGCTTTTAGGCGATAGGCTGCGCGGACTGATGGGTGAATCCCGCATACTACTAAACTCATTAGTTCCACAATCCTGGAAAAAAGTAGTTCTCGCGTGTACTGGGATGAAGCGTTTTCCTCAAATATTTGATTGATTGTATAAGAGCGCGAATACTCTTTCCATAAGCCCTCGAACCATTAGACTTATTGGACTCTCTTTGACAAAACGCTCAAATATTGCACCCAGCATTCACCATATCCTCCGCTACTTTTTCCTTTGCGATCGCATGGCATTATTATCCGGCTATTTGTCACCTTCACAGGGCTAGGGTAAACTCTTATCCAGTAAAAGTGTGCTGTTATTATCAATCAGAGTCAAAGTTCCAGCAGTGGCAATACCTGGGTTGGGCTGTGATGCACTATATGTTTGAATATAGCGCCGCACTTCTGGGGGAAAATGAGGGTAATCTAACACCGCATCCCCATCGGCAATAGTTGCCCAGAAGTCGCGCAAACCAGGAGCTAATTCTTTTGCCTGTGATAATGGTAAGTTTAATGGAGAGTGAGTTAGTAGCTTAATTAGGAAAGGGAAAGAGCGATCGCCCATCCACTGCCGTGATGACTGTTGCAAGTCGGGAAACTCAGGCACTGACTCTACGCGATGGGATAAAATTTGCAACGATTCTTTACCTTGGTTATCCCGATGAAACTCCAGCACTCGGTAAGGGTGAGGATAGCTAACTAAAGAACCAGTGGTAATATCATATACCCCATCGGCGTAAGCAATATCCTGAACGTGCAAATGCCCGGTAAACACTAGCTTGACTCCGTAGCGCCTCAACAGCTGCAATAGTTCTGCTGAATTGGACAACATATAGCGATTTGCCAGTGGATGGTTCGATTGATTGGGTAGATGTTCCACCACATTATGATGAACCATCACCAAAACTAAGTCATCACCAGATGCCGCCAGCACCTCTTCTAACCACCGTAGCTGTTTGGCATCCAAACACCCCACTTGCTCTCCTTGATCGTTAAAGGAGTTAGAATTTAGTCCAATCAGCTTAACTCCAGGCAGTAATTGACGAATGTAGTATATCTGCCGTGGATCTTCGTAGCCAAACTTTGTGTAATAGTAGGGAAAATCTGCAAAAGCAATTGATTGTTGATCGGCCAACAGCACAGGAACGTCATGATTACCAGGAACAACATAGACGGGAAAAGGTAGCTGGGCTAAACATTGTTGTAACCAGGCGTGGTTCTCTGGTTCGCCGTGCTGGGTTAAATCTCCTGGCAACAACAAGAAATCTAAATCGAGTTGTGTTAAATGTTCTAGTACACTTTTAAATGCTGAGATACTTACTTCCACCAGATGAAACCGGCTGGGATGATCCCAGATTGTGTGAGGAAGTGCCAGGTGTAAGTCGCTGACTACCGCAAAGCGAAAATTGAGACTCATTGATTTATGAAAATGTTAAAAGCAGGGGTTAAAATAAGCCTTTTCCCAAAAGTATAACGCTTGCTTTGTTTCCCTGCGTAGAAGTGCGTCTATTTAACATTTGTATACATTAAGCATCGATTATACGTGAAAAAAAGACCTATAGCACTCAAGAACACTCCAAGTGCAAACGAGAAGCGTTTATTGCTTAAATAGCCCTGCTTGAAGAAAGTGAAAGTTGTCTATATCGATGAGTCTGGGATAAAAAGTGAAGCTAGGGAGTAAAATATATGAACAAATTAAAATTTACTTGACTCAAAGCAAATATATGTTGAGTATACTTTGGGGTATTGTTGTTGTACTAATTGCTTTTTGGGCATTAGGACTGGCACTTCATATTGCCGGAAATTTAATTCATGCAGTGTTGCTTTTAGCCATTGCCCTTGCTATCTATAATTTTTTCAAAGCGCGTGATGTGTGAATAAATAACTTCTGACACTTTTACTTCTTAAGTTAAGTTAGTTAAATCATATACATCAGCTTGAGACTTAAGCGTAGATTTTCTGAAAAAATTGATTTATTTTTAGAGAATTATTATTTGGTTGATATAGGCTGAAACAGGAGATAAAAACTAGACTTGTGTTAAGTAGGCAAAAGGTGCTACTGAAGAAGAATGCAGAATTAAGAATCAATTCTTGGGGGATTTAGAACCGCCAAGAATTGAACACCACAAAAATGAAAATTTGGTGGGGGACTTAAACCTGTTTATTTATCTACCAGCCCCATAGAATACAAGCAATAGAATTCTGGCGACTGACGCCAATATTGCTCTTTTGTTAAAGATAAAAATTCTGCGCCGTCGCTGGCACTGAATTTTTAAAATTCAAATAGAAAAATAAGTGATATATAATTAATGGCGAATCCCAGAGATACAGACAATGGATGGTCGCAGTTAACTCGTGGTGCGCCATTGGCAGTAATGGTAGCTGTAGCACTCTACATTTTATACCAACTTTTACCAGTATTAGAACTTTTAATTGTTGCAGCATTGATTGCTTTAATTTTGCGAACGCTATTACGGTTTTTGCAAAAGTTAGTCAAATCACAGAATGTTGCTGTTCTGCTACTAATTGGATTAATCGTCGGATTTATTGTAGTATTAGCTACTGTAGTTCTACCCAGTGTAACGTTTGAGTCTCAAAAATTAATCAAAACATTACCAACTTATCTCGATAGATTGACAGAACATGTTGAGCAACTGCGTCAGAAATTCTCTTTTATTCCGGACATTTCCCAAGCACTAATACAATTACGGAACTTGGCTAACGAGTTACTAGGTGGAATACCAGTTTTCTTAGGTGAAGCTTTAAGTTTAACAGTGGAGTTGGTAGCGACGTTAATTCTAGCACTTTACATGGCTTACGATCCTAATTCCTTAGTGAAAGGGATTTTAAGATTAGTACCAACACGACATCATCAGCAGTTTAAACGAATTCTTAAAGCTTGCAAGACAAGATTGCGGGGTTGGATTTTTGGGACAGGGATAGCGATGATATTTCTGGGTGTTGGAGCAACGTTTGGACTTTTTATTTTGGGGATTCCCTCAGCCCTGCCATTTGGGATTATTGCAGGTTTATTTGAAATAATTCCTTACTTTGGTTCGATTATTGGTGCTTTTTTACCAGCATTAGTAGCATTGAGTATTTCACCGCTAAAGCTAGTATTTGTGTTGATACTTTTCTTTGTAATGAATCAAATAGATGCCCATATTGTTCAGCCTGTGGTAATGGGTCAGCAAGTTAATATCCATCCGGTGATGGTGATTGTGACATTTCTGGTAATGGGTAAGCTATTTGGATTTATTGGTGTGCTACTTGCAGTGCCTGCTGCGGCAGTGATAATTACGCTTATTGATGAGTTTACGCTTGAAGAACCTACTTTAAATGAAGGAGAAATTGAAAGTAAAATAGATGTTAAATCGAACAACTAAATAAGTAATTCTCTAGCTAGTCTTTGATACACTTTTGTGTGGTGTAGCAGATTAGCAAAGAACAGGTTCAGAATCATGGCTCAAGCTAGTATTGGGATTATTGGTGGTAGCGGTCTTTACAAAATGGATGCCCTCAAAGATGTCGAAGAGGTGCGAGTAGAGACGCCTTTTGGTTCACCATCTGATGCTTTGATTCTGGGAACTTTGGATGTTACACGGGTAGCCTTTTTGGCGCGTCATGGCCGCAATCACACGCTTTTACCCTCTGAATTACCATTTCGCGCTAATATCTATGCGATGAAGCAATTGGGTGTGAAGTATTTAATTTCAGCTAGTGCTGTGGGTTCCTTGAAGGAAGAAGCGAAACCATTGGATATGGTGGTGCCAGATCAGTTTATTGATCGGACAAAAAATCGGATTTCAACGTTTTTTGGTGAGGGAATTGTAGCTCACATTGCCTTTGGCGATCCGATTTGTAAGAATTTGGCTGGTGTGTTGGCAGATGCGATCGCATCTCTCAATTTACCAGAAGTTACTCTCCATCGCGGCGGCACTTATGTCTGCATGGAAGGGCCAGCTTTTTCCACTAAGGCAGAATCGAATCTTTACCGCAGTTGGGGTGCAACAATCATTGGCATGACGAATTTACCAGAGGCGAAGTTGGCCAGGGAAGCGGAAATTGCATACTCAACTTTAGCGCTGGTGACAGATTACGATTGTTGGCATCCAGACCATGACAGTGTGACAGTAGAATTAGTGATTGGCAATTTACTGCGGAATGCTGTGAATGCTCAAAAGGTGATTCAAGAAACTGTACGGCGCCTGAGTGAAAATCCGCCGCCGAGTGAGGCGCATTCGGCGTTGCAACATGCGATTTTGACTCAATTGGATAAAGCACCAGCGGCGACGAAGGAAAAGCTGGGGTTATTGTTGCAGAAGTATTTGTAGTCTTGGTGAATGAGCGATGTTTATGACGGGCTACGCTTACGCAGTTTCTTAGTACAGTTTTGCGTAAAAGCGTAGCGTTTTTTATGCAGGGAAACGCATTGGCATTGCTGGGGATTGCAAAATTTAATTTGTTAAGAATTAATGAAATGCTGTACTTAATTAGATTAGAGCAAGAGCGATCGCTACGACAGGTTATTCGATAACGCACGATTATTTGAAATAATAGAGGCGAAAATAAAATTACTGTCGGGTATGTTAGGCATATATTTTGGTATGCTTTGTCACGAAAAACATTAGGGTAAGCGCGATCGCGCACTACCATACAACATGGTGCGCGATCGCAAAGCCATAACACACCCTACTTAAGATTTACTTTATAAATGGTCTCTCATTCGCCAAGCTCAGAGGTTCATTCACGTAATACGCTCTGTGAAAGCCGCTCAATTGAAAGTTAATGGTGTCTTACTTTAGCTCATACATCTGCTTATGCTTGGCTAAAAGCTCTTGATATTTCTCATTTGTCTTTGCTTGTAGCCACTTGGCTTTAAATATTGCTGCTGATTCCGCCTTCACTGGGTCTACTTCATAAGGAAGAATTTCTTTTTTGTCACCTGAATCTTCCGAATTTTGTTTATATTTCCTGCCGTTTTTATGATTAGCATAACGGCGAGAGCGAGTATAACCCATTTGGATAAATTTCCGTGCCATATCGGCACCGACAAAATCATCTTTCTTTAAATAATCAAGAAAAATCTCGTAGATTTTTTCACTCGACTCTCTTGCAATATCAGGAGTTTTGAACCGCCAGTAAGGAAGAATTTCTGATTTGTATGGTTCAACCAAAAGTACACCCTGCTCACCCTTGCCAACACGATAGAGTTCAGGATGTTGGCGAAAATCAATATTTTTAAAGTCTAAAGAATAATCAAAAGCCATGATAGATTTTTATTAGGAATAGTAAACTTTAAAAAAAAGTTCAACTTCTATCTAAGTATTGAGATTTTGTTGATTATGCTATCTAGCACCCAATCCCTGAACAGTGTCCTTGCGCCAGGAAATCTGCGTAAAGTGCATCACATTGCCCTCAACGTCCAGGATATGCAAGCCTCGCGCTACTTCTATGGCACAATCCTGGGTTTGCACGAACTCACAGGCGACGAAGTACCCGCAACCCTAGTGGAACTAGTCGCATCTGGGAAAGTAGCCAACTTCATCACTCCTGATGGTACAATTCTAGATTTATTTGGGGAACCCGAATTAACACCACCAGATCCCAATCCAGAAAAGACCTTTACTAGAGCGTATCATCTAGCCTTTGATATAGATCCGCAGTTATTCGATCGCGCGGTGACAGTGCTCGGAGAAAATAAAATAGCGATCGCACATGGCCCAGTCACTCGTCCTACTGGTAGAGGAGTGTATTTTTACGATCCAGATGGCTTTATGATTGAAATTCGTTGCGATCCAGATGTCCATTAAATAATTATTTGTCAGTAAAAAAGGGAAATACTTCTATGACAGCACTGACATTAAACCTGAATTCAATTCTGAAACTGACAAGAGAGCAGTTTTATCAGTTGTGTGAAGAAAACCCCGATTTACAACTAGAACGCAATGCCCAAGGAGAACTAGTCATAATGCCACCGACGGGAGGAGAAACTGGAAGAAGTAACGTTAATTTAATTCTGCAATTAGCATCATGGAATGAACAAAAGCTACTAGGTGAAGTTTTTGATTCTTCCACTGGATTTACTTTACCTTCAGGGGCTGATCGTTCTCCTGATGTTTCTTGGGTGGAAAAATCTCGTTGGGATAATTTGACGAAAGAACAAAAAGAAAAATTTATTCCTTTATGTCCTGATTTTGCGATTGAAATAATGTCACCATCTGACAATTTGAAAAAAGTGCAAGAAAAAAAAATGCATGATTATATGTCAAATGGGTGTCGTTTAGGTTGGCTAATAAATCTAAAAAAACAGGAAGTAGAAATTTATCGTCCTGAACAAGATGTGGAAGTTTTAAAATCACCTCAAACTATTTCTGGAGAAAGTGTTTTACCTGGTTTTGTACTAAATCTGAAAAAAATTTGGGGATAATAATATTTTAAAATGCTCTAATGGATAGAACAGATGTTAGAAATACACAGTTAAATCAACGCTTGGAAACCACATCCACACAAGCAGAACCCACCTTTGTGAGTTTAAAAACTCAATCTTTTCTTATGTATAGCTGCAAATGACCTTTGCCTTGGCTCTTAAAAAACACTACTTAATTTACTATGACCGCTAAACTCACGCAAATATTTCAAGTAATTGAAGACACGATCGCAAAACCGCCAATTCCACACGAACCATACAAGCAATCATTGAAAGCCTGGGCGATGTATTGTTTGCGAGACAAAGGTTTTATAGTCGTTTATGCTCAAAATGCAGACTTTGCTATTGAAAGAAAACGCGAAGAAAAGCTATATTTCAAAGTTTCAAACAGCCCTGAAGATTTAGATAATTCTTTTAACTGGATTGTTTGGGATAGTGCAACCAAAAGCGCCAGTCTCCTTCTTCAAAAAATAGATTGATGCCAAAATATTCATCAAATATTTTCCTGATTTTTTAACTATTCTGATTCCTGAATTTTAACTCCTGAATTCTGACTAGACAACTGCTGCACAAATCTTTAATGTTCTGGCGAATTTAATCCCAACTGTAATACAGCTAAGACTTGCTGCATATTGCCAGTAAGTAAATTTGACATTGACAATCACAAACCAGGAAATACTTGACTTTTGATAATTCCATCTACATCCACTTCTAAAGAGACATACTCTCCTTGTTGCAGGCTAAACCAATCTAGTTTGTTTTCAAATATTTGCCAAACAATATATTCTTTTACTCCATTACGACCATAAACTTTTTTCTTGTCATGTAAATCAATAGCAACACTACTAGCTGCTATCTCTATTACCAGTTCTGGCGCACCTTTGATGTAATCATCATCGCTCAAACGAGATTGCCCTTGAGCTATTGGTGTGATTAATAGCACCCCATCTGGTTGCAGTTCATTGTCTCTATTTAAGCAGAGTGTTGGTTTAATTCCACTGTATTGAATTAAAACCAACAATTTCCCGAATGGAGAGGACAGGGGGAACAAGGGAGAGTGATTGAACAAGTTTCTTCTTTGCCTCTTCTCCAATGCCCAATGCCCAATCCCCAATGCCCCATAATATAAGAAAGCGCTTCACACTTCTTAAATAATCAGCTTTATTAGAACAATGGCGAGAGACTTGCGGGGATTCATTAAAATTTTGGAAGAAAGAGGACAATTACGGCGAATTTCAGCTTTAGTTGACCCAGATTTAGAAATTGCTGAGATTTCCAACCGGATGCTGCAAAAAGGTGGCCCAGGGTTGTTGTTTGAAAACGTCAAAGGTGCTTCCTTTCCGGTGGCGGTAAATTTGATGGGAACTGTGGAAAGGATTTGCTGGGCGATGAATATGCAGCATCCAGAGGAGTTGGAAACTCTGGGGAAAAAATTGAGTATGCTGCAACAGCCGAAACCACCGAAGAAGATTTCCCAGGCGATAGATTTTGGAAAAGTGCTGTTTGATGTGGTGAAGGCGAAACCAGGACGAGACTTTTTCCCCGCTTGTCAGCAAGTTGTGCTTCAAGGTAATGATTTAGATTTAAATAAGTTGCCTTTGATACGTCCTTATATTAATGATGCTGGCAAGATTATCACGCTGGGACTAGTAATTACCAAGGATTGTGAAACTGGTACTCCGAATGTAGGAGTATATCGTTTACAACTACAATCTCAGAATACGATGACGGTTCACTGGTTATCGGTGCGGGGTGGGGCGAGGCATTTGCGAAAAGCAGCCGAACGTGGGAAAAAATTAGAAGTTGCGATCGCACTTGGTGTAGATCCTCTAATTATCATGGCAGCTGCCACACCCATCCCTATAGATTTATCAGAATGGCTGTTTGCTGGACTGTACGGCGGTTCTGGCGTGCAGTTGGCGAAATGTAAAACTGTAGATTTAGAAGTTCCCGCAGATTCCGAATTTGTCTTGGAAGGAACGATTACACCAGGGGAAGTCTTACCAGATGGGCCTTTTGGCGACCACATGGGTTATTACGGTGGTGTAGAAGATTCGCCGTTGATTCGCTTCGAGTGTATGACGCACCGGAAAAATCCGATTTACTTAACAACATTTAGCGGTCGTCCACCCAAAGAAGAAGCGATGATGGCGATCGCACTAAATCGCATTTATACGCCCATACTGCGGCAACAAGTATCAGAAATTGTCGATTTCTTCCTCCCAATGGAAGCTTTGAGTTACAAAGCGGCGATTATTTCCATTGATAAAGCATATCCAGGACAAGCGCGACGGGCGGCTTTAGCATTTTGGAGTGCCTTACCACAATTTACATACACCAAATTTGTAATTGTGGTGGATAAAGACATAAATATTCGCGATCCGCGTCAAGTTGTGTGGGCCATTAGTTCCAAAGTTGACCCAGTGCGAGATGTCTTTATTTTGCCAAATACACCTTTTGATACGTTGGATTTTGCCAGTGAAAAGATTGGCTTAGGTGGACGGATGGGAATTGATGCAACTACAAAGATTCCGCCGGAAACAAACCATGAATGGGGTTCGCCTTTAGAATCCGATCCAGATGTGGCGGCGATGGTAGAGAGACGATGGGCGGAGTATGGTTTGGCAGAGTTGCAGTTAGGAGAAGTAGACCCGAATTTGTTTGGCTATGATATGAGGTAACGTGTTAGATAGAAACTGGTAAAAATCTCTGCTGGCTATCAGCTTAACTGATTTTTATCAGTTTAACTTACCCAAAACTAACAAAATATTAGAATGAAAAAGCTGGAGAACATAGCCTGATATAAATATCTCTTTGATCATCAGCAAAAGCTACGACGGGCTACGCCTAAGCAATCTATCAAACTTGCTAGTGGGATGGCTGTTTCTCTTAAGATCGCCGAACTAACTGTAGTTTCGACTCCATTTAATTTGTCGTAAACAGCCGTGCTAAGATTCATTTCTTCGGCTTTTAGGCGATAGGCTGCGCTGACTGATGGGTGAATCCCGCATACTACTAAACTCATTAGTTCCACAATCCTGGAAAAAAGTAGTTCTCGCGTGTACTGGGATGAAGCGTTTTCCTCAAATATTTGATTGATTGTATAAGAGCGCGAATACTCTTTCCATAAGCTCTCGAACCATTACACTTATTGGACTCTCTTTGACAAAACGCTCAAATATTGCACCCAGCATTCACCATATCCTCCGCTACTTTTTCCTTTGCGATCGCATGGCATTATTATCCGGCTATTTGTCACCTTCACAGGGCTAGGGTGTAGACTAATTCTTGGGCGTGGGCAAGCATTGTCTTGCTAATTTCCGAATACATTTCACGCCCTTTGTCTCATGTTTTGAGCCGAGCGCGCAAATCCAATATTTGCGATCGCCGCCGGAGGCGATCGCACTCTCGCAAAACGGGTATTTGACCACAAAACCAGTCAGGCTATAGGTTCGGGAAGCTTATCCTTTAATTTTCAGCGATCTTTGACTTTAAGTCACATTAACTATTATCAAACAATCGCTTCTTGTATCTAATTTTCAGTTTCGCAAAGGCTTGCTCAATTACATATTCTGGTAATTCCTTAACAGTAAAGCTATCTCAGCAGAGGTGAGGACACAAACCCTGGTTTTACCTTTTATTTATCCCGTCAGTTTAAACCGTTCTTGTAAAATACAAGCACTTACCATTCCTGTCAGAGTAAAAGTTACTTGAGTGCGTTTACTGTCATCCATTTCGGGCAGTTGATCTAGGAGTGCAATAACTGCTTTTTGGTCGTAGAACGGTAGTGATTTCATCACCTCGCCTCGCAAAGTATCCTGGAGTAGTTCTTGCAATGGCTGATTGCTTTGCAGAGCATAAGGTGGAGAAGAATACGAGTGCTTTTTACGATAATACATCGTGTCTGTCAAGAAAGGGCGTGCCGCTTCTCGCAGCACATATTTTTCGGTCGCACCACGGATTTTGAGTGAAACAGGAAAGTCACGCACTAGCTCAACCACATGATGGTCAAGAAATGGCAGACGCCCCTCAATAGAATGTGCCATTTCTACACCATCGCCCAGCATTCTCAAAACGTAGTTTGGCAAAACCGTTTTAGACCACAAAGAAAGGGATTGATTGACGGGTTCCCGCCCAGTTAGTTGACCCTGTACATCTAAGCGATTTAAAAAAATCCGAAAGGCATCGCGTTCTGCCACAAAAGCAGCAAATGCAGGCGTATAAAAAGGGTAAAGCTTCTTTATACCGGCTTTCATCAGGCCAGCTGAAATATTTTTGAGCCAAGTTGGTACAAAACCTAAAGTCCGCTGCACGCCCTTTAAAGGCATCTTTGATGCATCAGTTTCTAATAAAAGTGCAGAAACTGGATTGTTCAATTGCAATTCTGCTAATAGCTGCTGTACAGTCTGTTCATCTTGTCCTTCTCTATTGTAGAGCAACATATCCTCATGCATAGCGACATATCCTCCGAAGATTTCGTCAGAACCTTCACCCGTAAGTACAACTTTGTAACCCATATCTCGCGTCGCCTTGCTCAATAGATATTTGCCAGCCGTGGAGATAGTGTTGGAAAGCCTCTCACCGTAATAAACGGCATCGGCAAAGTTGCTGACAAGATCGGATTGGCTGACTGGAAGGATATGAAGATTTGCCCCGACATGTTCAACTGTCTCGCGAGCGAAAGCTTGTTCGTCATAAGGGGGTTGATCAAAGGCGATAGTAAACGCCTGTATCGGGTGAGAGGTATGTCTAGCTGCCATTCCCAACACAGTAGACGAATCGAGTCCACCGCTGAGATAGCAGCCAACTGGTACATCAGCTTGCAAGCGGAGTCGAATCGCTTCGTCCAATAGACCCGTCCAAAATATAATCTAGGCAAAAAAAATGGTAGAAAGTAAAATTAGCAGTCTACCACTCTGATTTAAAATGTGTATTGTCTTTGATTATATCCAAAAATACCCGGAGAGAACAAAACAGATTTTGGGTATTAGTCACGAGCAGTTTCAAGCTCTACTTGAGTCCGCTTTCAAAGAACATCTCAAAATCCAGAAGGAAAAAGAAACGCAAAAAATAAGGATTAATTATCCTGGAGGAGGACGGAAAGAAATATTATCAATTTCACAGCAAATATGTCTATGTCTGTTTTATTTGAGACAAATACCCACCTTTGAAATATTAGGAATGTTGTTTGGTGTATCTAAAAGCGAAGCTCATGTTACTTTTCATTACTGGAGAAAAATTATCCGGGTAATTCTCCCATCAAGTTTACTAAAACAGATTCAGGAAAAAGAAGGAGATTTGATGATTGTACAAGAAATATTGACGAATTTTCAACTCTTAGTAGATAGCCTAGAACAGCCTATTGATAGACCATCTGATAATGAAAAGCAAAAAAAGTTTTATTCAGGCAAGAAAAAACAGCATACTTTAAAAAGCCAATTAGTAGGTTTGCCAGATGGGAAAGATATTATTGATGTAGCAGTAGGATTTCTTAGTCCAATATCAGACATCAATTTATTTAGAGAATAACAGAAAAAATTTGATTCTGAACAAAAATTTCAAGGAGATAAAGGATATCAAGGTGGTAAAAACATTACAACTCCTCAGAAGAAAAAAAGAAACCAGCAATTAACTGAGCAACAAAAAACCGAAAACAAAATTCTATCAAGCAAACGTATATTTATTGAACATTTAATCAGACTCATGAGAATCTTTCAAATAACTTCACAAAGATTTAAACTGAACTCGAATGTTTATCAAGAAATAATTTTAACAGTTTGCGGTCTGATTAGACTACGAATTGGTACTTTAGTTTTACGCAGCTAATTAACATTAATAAAAATTAGCGATCGCATAAAACTGTGAACCTCTATTTTTCTCCTCTAAACTATCATTAACGGTATCAAACCCTAATTGTTACGTTAACATAGAATCTGCAAGGATTGGTCTCAAAGCCTTGTAAATACTTGCTTGTAAGTTTTAGGATGGGTCTATTGAAATGACATCAGCAGATGGGATATCTGCAAGGTTACGAGTTGCAGTCCGAATTAAATCCGGGCATTGCTCAATACCAATTAGTGTCAGATCATGTTCATCCAGGACATTACCGCAAAGACTATATTCTTGAATCCATAAGTAGATATGTTGTAGCAGTAGACCATTACCGCAGCCGAGTTCAACAATCACTCTGGGTTGCTCCTTGACGTTCGGAGCATTAAAAATTGACAGAATGTGATTTTTAAAAATCGGCCATAGCTCAAAGTGGCCTTTTTCTACCATTTTTCTACCTGGGCTACGAGTCATACTGTCTAATCAGTACAAGCTTTTCATACTATGATTATTATGTAAGTACACTAACATGAAAATTGATAATTACCTCACGAAAAATTCACATATCTGTATATAGTTAAATTTAATATACTCTGTACTGAATGGCATTAAGAAAAGCTCTAAGCTACCGAGAATAAGGGTTATAGCTTTTAATGCCATTGAGCAGTAATTATCGCTCTTTAAAGAAACACTTTGCCTAAAGCTTATTTAGCAAGGATTTGAGAGGATGGATTATTTGGCGTAGCTGGAGAAATTGGCACAAGTTCAAGACCTTGAGTATGAGCTTTGTTCCTGAGATTTTTGAGGACTTGCTCGTTATATTTTTGCTCATAGTAGTCCCTGCCAGGGTCTAAATATTGGCAATCCTGATTATGAGAATAATTATCACTATTATTCAAAAGTATGCAAAATTTCACTATTCAGACCATACCGAACTTGAAAGGCGATCGCATTCTAGTTTTAGAGGTGCGATCGCCTGGAATAATCACTTCATGTATCTCATCTGTAAAAGCTGCGATCAAAAATTTTACAGCAAAGCAAATGTGTAATTAACCCTATTTGACATACCTTGTTATCGACCAAGACTGCACAATTACAATACTTTTTACTGGGGTAATTGCGGGGATGGTTGAGGTAATACGGGGTGTGATCATAACAATTGCATTGCGCTTTGATCGCTACTTTTATCGTAAGAACCACGTAAGGTTTTCCCGTCAAGTGCGACAACTTCACCATTAGTTATCTTAGTTATGGATTTCATCCAATCAAGAAAACATGACTGGAACTGCTGGGGATAAATTTTATGCAAATACCCGTGCAAATGTATCGTGTGACGGAATGCCATTCGGGAGTTCTAAAAATGTTTTTAACCATTCATACTTCGCACTAAGCTCAAGTCTCTATTCCCACCCAACCATCTGCCCCACAAATCACTGCACAGATAGCAATCGTCATGATATCAATTAAATTGTGTCGTTTAGTGCGGTCTATTCCTGGGTCTTCTATTCCCAAAAAATCGCCAGAGCGGTTTTTCCTTTCCCTACTCCCTCAACTTGACTGCTAAATAGGTATGCAGGAGCAATTTTATTCTGTTCGATTGCTTCAGTCAGGAGAAGTTTGGCGGTATGCTGTCGGGTGATTTCTGTAAATGGGTTGTTTTTCATATCGTAGAAATTTCAGCAATTCGACTGGTTAGGTTGTCAACTCCGCTTTTGAGTTCGGCTTCGAGTTGTACAAGTAAAGTAAGGCTGTTTTTAAGCTTTTGAACGCCTACAAACTTGACTTCCTCTTTGAGGTAATACAATCTTTTGGGGTTTTTCAGTTCGGCTATGTCTGCAATCTTAGTATCAGATAATTTAGTTTCTACCCCAGCTTTGGTTATTAACCAAGTGCGGAAAATAGAGGTAAGTGTTGCTACTATTTTCAGCGGGTGTTCATTATTATTTAGTAGTTTAGATACCTGCACTACTGCCAAATTTGGATGATTCCTTAACATAGCAATAGTAAGCTTTAGGTAGTCAGTATTATGATTACCAACGAGCTGTTTTACTTCCTCAACAGAGATTATTTTTCCACTTGCATAAACAGCAAGTTTAGCGAATTCGCGGCTCGTGCAGTGTTATTGCCAATTGCTTCGGCTAGATAATTAGTGACATCTGGCGTGAGTTTAACTTGATGTATGGCTGCATACTTTCCTATCAAGTTAACTATCCCCTTTTTATCCCAACTAGAAAGTAGGGGAAACTCTTCTTGTTGGGCATATTTTAGGATAGTTTTTACTACTGTCTTGCGCGAATCTGGCTTTTTATTACCAGTAATTAGTAGAATGTTGCTTGAAGGTATTCGGGAAAAGTGATTTTCAAGTTCTTGGTTATTATCTTCATTTAATAAACTTCCAATTAGAGAGTCGCTGTTTGTATGAATAATTTTGTTACCCTCTCCAAAGGGCAAAGTCATCACCTCGGTAAAGACTTTTGCAGCAATATTTTTCTCATCTCCAAATAGCTTGACGTAATTGAAAACTTTCCATTCTGGATGAACATTTTGATTCACTAAATAATCAGTTCTTTGATTGAGTAAGTAGCTATTTTCGCCGTAGTATAGATATACACTCATGATAGATTAGATAAACATTTAGTTATCAGGCGTTATTCGTATTGGAGGAAAAGTAGCGTGAGTATTTGAGACAGCAAGTAATTGAAACAGAACTTTGTTATAGCATCTACCATACTAGTTTCCTTGATTTCTTGAAAGCAAAATGGGAATTGAAGCCAACGCGAAAATTGTTTCAGAGTGTAAATCAGCGAATTGTAGATTACATAGAACAGGAGATGACTTGAAGTGAGGAACGTAGACGATTTAAAAAAAGTGAAAAGTCCTGCTCGGGAACGAGTTGACTTTGGAGTTTACCCTAGCCCTGTGAAGGTGACAAATAGCCGGATAATAATGCCATGCGATCGCAAAGGAAAAAGTAGCGGAGGATATGGTGAATGCTGGGTGCAATATTTGAGCGTTTTGTCAAAGAGAGTCCAATAAGTCTAATGGTTCGAGGGCTTATGGAAAGAGTATTCGCGCTCTTATACAATCAATCAAATATTTGAGGAAAACGCTTCATCCCAGTACACGCGAGAACTACTTTTTTCCAGGATTGTGGAACTAATGAGTTTAGTAGTATGCGGGATTCACCCATCAGTCCGCGCAGCCTATCGCCTAAAAGCCGAAGAAATGAATCTTAGCACGGCTGTTTACGACAAATTAAATGGAGTCGAAACTACAGTTAGTTCGGCGATTTTAAGAGAAACAGCCATCCCACTGGCAAGTTTGATAGATTGCGTAGGCGTAGCCCGTCGTAGACATCGCTCCGCAGCATTGGAATGTATTTGCCGATTTTGAACTTGAACAGCTTGCTTTTATTCTCCAAGATTTGGCTTCGAGGGTTCGTTTGAAGTCTTTTCTCAAACATATCCGTGCTTCAAAGAAGAAGAAAGACCCTCCCAAGTATGACCCTCAACATCCACATGTCTCGACTGCCAAACTTTTGGCGACTCCAAAAAAGTCACCTTGACAGGGCTAGAGTTAGAAGTTAGAAGGTAATTCAATACTCATCACTCAGTACTCAGCACTGATTACTGATTACTGATTTTGGCGACAAATTCCAAATGCTGAAGTGTAGGCGTGTAAAAAGGTTCTGCCACCAACAGGGCCGATTTCACCGCCACAGAAAAAGCCACCAACAGGAATATCGTTAAGGTAGCGCTGAAATAGTTCAGAATCGAAGTTGGGTTTACCATAGAGTCCTTCACCTCGTCCCAGACAGGAAAACATCAAGGCAGCTACGGCAGAGGGTTCAGATTCTCGCTGGTGTTGATAACTTTGCAGGAGTAATTCTAGGTCTTCAGCGGAGGCTTGGGCATCGCGTAGATGGAATTGCAGCCTTTGACCAGGACGGACGCGATCGCCAATTGCGATCGCCCCAGCATTTGGATCGACTCCAAGAATACCACGAATTAAAAAGTCTCCTTGCTGCAAAGCCAGCTTAAATCCATCCATTGCTACACCAACAAACAGAGAGTGCTGTGCTAAAATGCGTTCTTGTTCGCTGAGACTAGCAATCAAATCTCGTAACACCACCAGAGGCACTTGCTCATCTAACTCTAGAATAATATTGCGATCGGCTTTTGTGACTTGCAATGGCTTGCCAATCGGTCGGCATCCTTGGGCGACAATCGTTTCCAAAACAATATTGCCAGTCAAAGCTATACCAACAGTGCCCTCACGATACAAGTTTTGCTGTTCCTCACCGTTAGTATCGTTACAAAAAAGGGCAACACGACCACCCATACCTCCACCACTAGCCTGTCCCCCCACGATCGTCGATCCTGGATAAGCAAAATCTAGCCCCTGCAACAAATCGTTGATTCCAGAGGCGAAAGAACTAGATAACAAAATGAACTGCGGTGTCGGTGATGGTGGCACACCGATCAAATCAAGCCAAGCATCTGGTGAACTGTCTAAGTCAGGTAATTCTTCAGCAACAACATGAAAAACTTGAATCTTCACTTCTGGAAGGTGTGCTAAAGTCAAGCTAATAGCTGGTTCCGCTTCCAATTCTTGGGTTTCTCCGCTAACTGTCGTCCCAATCACACCTCCACCACTACAGCCAATTAGCACAGGCACAGAAAGTTTTTCAGCCAACAAGGGTAACAGTCGGGAATACTCACTCGTAAAAGCAGACGAAATGAATACCAGTCCTAGATCCGCAGGTGCTGTTAATGATGAAACAGCTCGTTCTACCACATCTGTAACAGCGGCTTCCAGAGAATGACGGGTTGATAGGGCATTTGCCCACTGCATTTGGTCTGCCATGAGTTTTGAGCTTCTTTCTCTTTTTAGGCTAGTAGATTTTGACTTTTTATTTTGGGAAGAATTGCATCTTACAAGAATTGATGCCAGCCTTTTATCTCCTCCATCCCAAGAAGTTGGGGTTGTCATTCCCTAATATAGGCATCTAAATATATTGTATGATTATTTATCTATGCTACTAATTCCACAAAATCTTAAAAAATAAAGGTAAATGCATTATAGATAGGGTAGCTTGCCGTATTGGTTATAAATCAATAGGCTAAAACACTAACTTATGATCGGCTACATGGTTAGAATGGTTAGTAATTAAGCGAAAAACTGCCATTTCTGAACATTTTCTATACTAGTATTAACAACACACAACGAGACTAAAGCAATGACCAACATCCAAGAAACAGCAAAAGGCGACATCCAAGAGAAAATCCAAGAAGAAGTGGAACAAGCGCGTACTGTCTGTGATACTAACGGTAGCAACTCACCAGAGTGTGCTGCTGCTTGGGATGCAGTAGAAGAATTGCAAGCCGAAGCTTCGCATAAGCGCCAAAGCAAGCCAAAAAACTCTCTAGAACAGTATTGTGATGACAACCCAGATGCCATTGAGTGCCGGGTTTACGATGACTAGAAATTGAGGTAACTGGATTTTCTGTTGTTTGGTTAGCAAACAACCAGAATTGACCAAAGAATACGCCTAGAGTGGGGGACGCGGAAACTCACCAATATCCTCCACTCGCAAGCGTTTTATTTAAAGCCCTCGATTTTAGTCGTGGAAACAAAAAATAAATTCCTTATTTGAATCAATAGGCTTCTTCCAAAGGGATAAGTTGCGATTTTCATAAATTAAATAATAAATTAATTGGCAGTAGGGGCGTACATCTGTACGCCCCTATAAATTTTTTGTAATACTCGTGACTTCTAGTCATACGAGGTTCAATAAACTATTATCAAGAAGAATTCAGGATGAATTGGAGTCCGACTGACTCCTGAATAAAAGGGTTTAATACCCCTGCCTTATTTAGCAGTCTACAATCAGGTAGTGGTATAAAATCCCACTTTATTTATTCGGACTCCTGACTTCTTTTTATCTATTGTTTGAGAAAAAATATGGACTATAATATTTGGTTTCGACCTTTCGTCTGGATTGATTACCGACTGGCAGTATTATTCCTGGTAATTATTCCGCTAATTCTTCTAATTTGGGCATTTGTACAAAAAGCGGAAGGCATACAACGCTTATTGGCTATATACTGGCGAGTATCAAGCTTGGTAGCAATCACGATTTACTTAATGATTGCCCAGTATCCAGTTAGCTTTATCTCTGGGTTGATAGCTCAGATTTTGATCCCGATTTCGCTGTGGTTCTGGGTGGATATCAACGATGAAATTGAGTATCAAACCAGTGGAACTTTGAAATTTATTTTTACCTCTTGGCGCTGGGCGACAACTGTTTATTGTTTTTTGGGCACACTAGCCTTTATCCCTTTTTTGCGTTGTGCTTTTTCTGGCAATATGCTAAAGACTCCCTATTGTAGTGTCTGGTTCGAGGCTCCGTTACTATTCAAAGAATATTTTCATGCTAACAGCAAGGCTGAGTTCTTAGGTTTTCTTGGCATAACTAGTTTAGTAATTTATGTGCTTTACTTGAGCTATTTTGTTTTGATTAAGCTGGGCAAACAGGGACGTTCAGCCACACCACAGTAACCGTCGCTGCACCACCTTACCCTTACTCTTAAAAAAATGAATTCCATTGGCAAGCGACTGGAACAATACACCGCTAAACGCACCAAAGAAGTCCTAATTGTAACGGTGGAAATTGCCGATGAGCAAGATACAATTGCTATTTTCAAAGGCTTTTCCAGTTCTTTGATGCGCCCAACGGCATTTGATGCAGATGTACCAGTTCTACCAGATGGGGCAAACATCCTCAACATTGACCGAGTAGCGAGTCCTTACAATCCTGAAGTACCCCGTTATATTCAACAAGGACTCTCTTGGGAAGCTATGGAAGCTTTATTATTAGAAGTAGGTGTTTGACTAATTACGAATTATGAATTAGTAATTTTGCGGAAAGGCTGACTTTCAGATTGTTGATGGAGCAATATCTACGACGGGCTGTTCGATGACCCACTGTGAGCATTATTGCGGGATATTATGCTGAATTGGGCAGTTGTGCGGAAAATTTCGAGATCATGTCCGAAAAGGCGTGTTATTAATAAATATTCTGTACAAATACCCTGTATGGGGTAGTTATCTGGAAAGTTTCGTATATGTAGCTGTTGGAGATCATCTTGAGCAAACGTAGAATATTATCTCAATACATGGTAATTACTCTTTCTACAGATGTAATTCCGTCCAAAGCAATTTCACTCCTCAACTTTTCTGATGAATCACTAGATTCATCTTTTGCCAATGGTGATTTAGTTGTATTTTTAAATGAGCTTTACAACGAATCTAGTCTTCTTCTTAGTGAAAGTGGTGATATCTCTGTCTCTGGTGAACATTTTAGACACTACATAACTGAACAGAAACTTGAAAGAGGGATTGAAGAAAGTTGTGATTTCGCTGAACAATTTACTAAATATGCTGTGAATGCGCTTCCTACGCCTGCTGCCGCTGAAACGTACAAACTAATTAACCCAGAATATTTCTTTTCCAATGTAAGCTTTGGAAGAACACTGAAATATCTTATTGCTTGGGATAACCTTTGTAGCAATGTACTCGCTGAAAGTGCCTTCTTCTCACAAGCCCATTTGCTTGAAGCACGTACAGATATAGATGCATCAGTGGATATGGCTGCCCGGTTTTATTACAAACAATCATTCCAAATACTTCGCGGTTTCTTAGAGAACGCGGTTCTACCAGTGCATTTTTGTAATCAGCCCAATGAATTTGATGAGTGGCGGTCTAATAATTACCATACTCCTGCACTTCGTGGAAAAAACGGACTCCTAAATAAATTAGTTGTTTTAGGTCTGATTACTAGTAATTTATCCAACGATATATCCGATCTTTACCAACAGCTAAATGGCAGCATTCATGGCGGAGAAAAATATTTGATACACAAAGGATTACACAAAAATTCATGGAGTGGCTTGCTCTTTAAAGAGCAAGATTTTTTGGATTGGTGTACAGCAGTTTCTAAAGCTATAGAAGTGGGTGCGAAGCTGCTTCAAATCAATGTAAAACAGTTAATGAACTTACGAAGTTCAGGTGATGTTGTATGTGCAACTTGTCATAATGATAAATATCTAAAACTGGAAAAGTTTATGTTTGGCGGCAGGAACTTTAAACAGTATTTATGTGCTGTATGTGGTCATCAATCAACCTTTGATGAGGATGGTCATCTCTCTCACAAAGTTACACAGTATGAACAGTAAGTTTTTTGAAGTATTATTTTGACTTTTAAACTTAAAAAATGTCTCGTTCTGGATACACACTCCCGGTATTTGCGTGCGCTGCTGCTGTTGCAGCTTTACGCTGGTTACACGATCGCAAACCCCTAACTTTAGCATCTATAGATTTGATTGAACCCGCTCAAATCGTAGAAATCCCCATTGAACAGGTAGCAGGACTATCTGAGAATACAGCTTTAGCGATCGCTCGCAGCGATCCTGGTGATAATCTTGACCTGACCAAAGATACACCGATTTGGGCATTGGTGGAATGGAGGGAAGAGGGTGAGGTAATAATTATTAAAGGTGGGGAAGGGATTGGTAGGCAATTAAACGCTGATGACAAGCCAGCTATTTATGCTTATGCTCAAAGGCTGTTGCAAGAGAATTTGCAACGAATGCTAGCACCGGGGGAAAAAATCACGGTGACGATTATTCTACCTGAAGGGCGATCGCTTGCTGTTAGAACTTCAAATTCTGCCTTTGGTGTGGTTGAAGGACTTTCCCTTTTAGGCACAACCGGTATTTCTCAACCCTTAAGTACACCAGATCAGCTTGCCGTTTTTCGGGCGGAATTACAAAATAAAGCCAGTAGTTTTGAGAGTTTAGTATTTTGTATCGGCGAGAATGGCCTAGATTTGGCGCGTAAACTAGGGATTAATCCCGAACAATTGGTCAAAACTGCTAACTGGCTGGGCCCAATGTTAGTAGAAGCTGATGTGCTGGGTGTAAAAGAAATCTTATTATTTGGCTATCACGGTAAGCTAATGAAACTGGCTGGAGGGATTTTTCACACCCATCACTACTTGGCTGATGGACGGCGGGAAATTTTGGCAGCGCACTGTGCGATCGCAGGTTTAAAATCACCAGATATCCAAGCTGTGTTTAACAGTGCAACTGCTGAAGCAGCACTAACACACTTAAAATCGCTAGATGCTGAAACTGGTAGTGATTGGGTAAATAAAGTTTACAGTGCGATCGCCGAAACTATCGATGTTCGTGCCCAAGAATACATCCAAAGTCATAGCGAAAGTGGCAAAAAAGTAACAGTCTGTGGCTCTATTCTCTTCGATCGCGATCGCAAAATTATCGTGAAGAGTAAAACTGCTGGTCTGTTGATGGGAAAATTATGTTAATTTATTATGAATAATCGTAAACAATCCAAAAAAATAATCCTTTAAGTAACCACTCTAGGGTAGATTTATCGTTTTAATACCATCTCCAACTTCGGGACTTGACAAATGCACGTAAACTCGCGTTTGTCAGGGCTTTCTATACCATTATCAGCCTGTCCAGGCTGGATAATAGCATCACCATAGACCACAAAGCATCTATTTATCCTTAACAGATATAACACTTCCGTCATGAATACAGCGGTGACTCTACCAACAGAACAAGCGCCCCAAACATTGGAAACTTTTGGGCGGCTTGATCGCCAATTGATTGTAATTCTGGATTTTGGCTCTCAATATTCTGAGCTGATTGCCCGTCGCATCCGCGAAACTCAAGTATACTCCGAAGTTTTATCCTATCGCACTACTTCTGAACATTTGCGCCAACTCAATCCCAAGGGAATCATCCTCTCAGGTGGTCCAAGTTCAGTTTATGGTGATAATGCTCCCCATTGTGACCCAGAAATATGGAATTTGGGAATACCCATTTTGGGTGTTTGCTATGGGATGCAGTTGATGGTAAACCAACTTGGTGGGGAAGTGGCAAAGGCCGATCGAGGTGAATACGGTAAAGCCTCATTATATATTGATGATCCCACAGATTTGCTTACTAATGTTGAAGATGGCACTACCATGTGGATGAGTCATGGAGACTCAGTTATCCAAATGCCATCAGGGTTTGAATTGCTAGCACATACAGAAAATACTCCCTGTGCTGCTATTGCTGACCACGAAAAGAAGCTTTACGGCGTTCAGTTCCATCCAGAGGTGGTACATTCTCTTGGTGGTATAGCATTAATCCGTAATTTTGTCTACCATATCTGCGATTGCGAACCTACTTGGACAACAGCGGCTTTTGTAGAAGAGGCAATTCGAGAAATTCGCGCCAGAGTTGGCGATAAGCGGGTGCTGTTAGCGCTGTCTGGTGGAGTGGATTCTTCTACCTTGGCTTTCTTGCTATACAAAGCAATTGGCGAGCAACTGACTTGTGTGTTTATCGATCAAGGCTTTATGCGGAAATATGAGCCAGAGCGATTGGTAAAGCTGTTTCAAGAGCAGTTTCACATTCCTGTTGAATATGTTAACGCCCGCGATCGCTTTTTGGCTAAAGTTGCTGGGATTACAGATCCTGAAGAAAAACGCCGCCGCATCGGACACGAATTTATCAGTGTATTTGAGGAAACATCCAAGCGCCTCGGTCACTTTGACTATCTAGCTCAAGGAACTCTTTATCCAGATGTGATTGAATCTGCGGACACCAACGTTGATCCCCAAAGTGGTGAGCGGGTAGCGGTGAAAATTAAGAGTCATCACAATGTTGGCGGTTTGCCCAAAGACCTAAGATTTAAATTAGTGGAACCACTGCGGAAACTATTTAAAGATGAAGTCCGTAAACTTGGACGTTCCATTGGTTTACCAGAAGAAATTGTTCAACGGCAACCTTTTCCTGGGCCTGGTTTAGCAATTCGTATTCTGGGGGAAGTTACATCTGAGCGGTTAAATATTTTGCGCGATGCCGATTTGATTGTGCGGCAAGAAATTAACCAACGCGGTATGTATCATGATTTCTGGCAAGCATTTGCTGTATTGCTGCCAATTCGTAGTGTTGGCGTTATGGGAGATCAACGTACTTACGCCTACCCCATTGTTTTGCGGATTGTTACCAGTGAAGATGGCATGACTGCTGATTGGGCGAGAGTGCCTTATGATGTCCTGGAAGTGATTTCTACTCGAATTGTAAATGAGGTAAAAGGGGTGAATCGGGTGGTTTATGATATCACCTCTAAACCGCCTGGAACCATTGAATGGGAGTAATCAAGTTTTAATTTGACTTAATTAAAAGCTGATTACTCTTTACTACGGTTCAGATTACTTGCAGGAGTTTAGATTCACATACAGCAGTTTGCAAGTTAATAGTTAGGTGTATTACTTCTGACTCCTAATTTCTGACTGGATCTGGAGCGTCTTCGGCTCCGTTTTAATAAGCTTGAGTTAAGGGTTATTGGTGTAGATAATTGGTCTTGAAAGACGCAATTCATTGCGTCTCTACATCTAGGTTTTGAGCTTATCTAAACTGTATTGATTTAAAAATGACAATGCCGACCTGACTCGTTTTAAGACTAGGCATTGTCTATTTTTTTGACTTTTTTCAAGCTCCATCCAAATCCAAACCTGTTAGTAATAAAGCAGTCAGTAGTTAGCAAGATTATTGAGTGAACTTAAACTATTCGTTAAAGTTAATTTTGATATGTAAAGGAATTTAAACATTAACATAATTTTATCCAGTCGATAATTATAAATGCCAGTGAATAATTAAGCATCAATTGGATGGTAACTAGACAAATTGAGTTATTTTCTAGGAAAATCGGCGCGCTCGCAGTAAAATTACCAATGGTATGGTGACAAAGAAAAAAACAAACAGCTCATTGGAAATATATCATTCGATCAATGTTAATGGAGATGTTATGGAACCTGCTCTTCCCCTTGCTGGCTTAAACATCCTCGTAGTTGATGATGATGATGATAGCCGCTTTTACATTACTACTGTGTTGGAAGCTGATGGAGCCACCATAATGGCAGTTGCATCGGCAGCGATAGCATTGAAAGTATTACCTGAGTTGCAACCAGATGTCTTAATTTGTGATATTGCTATGCCTGATGAAGATGGCTACACCCTTATCCGCAAGATCCGGGCACTAAAGCCCGATATTTATGAAAAACTTCCCGCGATCGCCTTAACTGCTTATGGTGATAGCGAGTATCGTAGCCGTGCTCTGGAAGCGGGTTTTCAGACTCATGTGGCTAAACCTGTCGATCCAGGAGAACTAGTTGCGATCGTCGCAGAATTGGTTGCTTCTTATAAGAGTTAATACAAAGATGCAGTTATTTGTCGGTCGTTATTTGTTATTTTCCTGATCATATTTTTAAATAAAGAAATTAAGGTTATAGAACATCACTTTTGGTAAGGTATTGGCTTGGGAAAAAAATGTTGGCAATAACACAATATACTTAGGTTCAGGCTTGCTCCCCCCTAACTCACCTTTTTAATCAGGGAATTAAAACCAGCCTTTTTAAGGGGAACCAGCATAGTATAAGGCGTGATTTAGAATTGCTGAGACTACTTTCCTCCAGTTTCAAAGCTAATTTGCTCAGATTTATATACTGGTGGCTCGACGTGAATTAAAATTCTCACTGGACGGAATCGTTCTTCTAATCGGCTTTCTACTTATTCGGTGATGTGATGGGTTGTTTCTACATCTGATGCATCTACTACTTAGATGTATTTCAATGAATACTTGACGACCAAGAACCCCACGAGAAGCGATCGCATGACAGTTAATTACACCTGAAATAGAAGTCGCGATTGCGTGTATTGCTTCTGGTGCGATCGCCATTTGATCCACAAGCCAAGGCAAATTCTCTTTTAAAACTGACCAGCCGCTCCAAAATACCAACAAGGCGACAGGAAAAGCTAACACCAAATCCATCTATTGATAACCTAACTTAATCTATTGTTATTGAGCGTTTTGACATTCACACTTGCTTCGGCTTGTGCAATAATATTGACCACAGTGTTACTTATCAAGAAGTTTTAATAAAAAAGATATGTCTTCAATTCCTCTAACATTGAACTTAATTGAAGGTTCAGTCTCCTTTAGCTTTTCACCCCAAGCAGCACGAGAATTAAAGACAGCGACGGATCAACTGATGGAACGCCTAAAAGCGATCGCCGTTAAACCCACTCCTGGCGGTGGTAGAGTCACTCCCCAGCCTCCTTTGGAATATCGTTATACGGGTGAAGTATTTTTAGAAGTTTTTTGTAATCCGAATATCTGGCCAACGCCCTTCGCAGCCAAAGTTTTGCTGACTGTCCGCAATGTCAACATTCGCTTGACTACTGAAGCTGAACTTACTCGCATCATTGAAGACATTAATCAATATTTAGAGCAAGTAGGATAATAGTTCATCCGATTTTTCTATGCTTTTCGAGATTTTTTCAGGAAAAATACGATAAAAATTTTGGATTTTCTGAAGGTTGAGCCAGTTGCTGGCGGAGGTTCCCTTTGTGGTGGCAACTGGTGACGGTTAGCCCGACTTAGCAAACTTTTCCAGATAGATTGTGGCTTTGAACAGCAAGCAGGTTATCACTTACTTGAGGGAAGCGATGCAATAAATTGCGAGTCAAAAGTGAAGTTCCTGCACTTCTATCAGATCGATGTAGGAACTTCACAGAATCTACATACTAAACTTAAGCCGTGACACCATATCTACACAACAAATGGTTTTGATGCCTTCTTTAACTTGAAAAGTTGTATAAATTCAGACTCAACTGCTTCTGTGTTAATCAAAAACGCAAGATTCTGTATAGGGCAATGCTCATTAAAAACCAGAGATTATCCCCCAGATTGAACGTTGAATCGTTGATGGTGACATCCACACATCAAAAACAAACTCCCAATCCCAAAGCCGACATCAAACATTGATTAGTCGTTGTCCCACTGTTCACGACCAATTAGATCGCCAATGCGATCGCGTAACAAAAAGTCACATTTCTCTAATTCACATTCAACGCAAACCCACTCTCTGGCTGGAATGTATTGGCAAAGGGTATATATTGGCTGTTGTCGGCTAATCATTCCCTTTTGCACCAGTCGGCGTGCTTCGTCTTGAATCACATCTAGAGAGTAGTAATTGATAGAAGGCACCGTATTCACACTCATGTTTTTTACTCACAAATTAACACTTACGATAGTGTTCCCGTTAATAATTAGGAACAAACATTACAGAAATTAGACTTGTGGCTAAGATTTTGTAGTTTGCTATACGGAACTGTTTTTATTTTGACGCTACATCTCCAAAAAATATCTCAAGAAATGTTAAGAAAGTCAACGAATCCTGACATATAGGGAAAATCCGCTTTACAAAAAAAATTCCGAGTAGTTAACTTAACCTGCTTATGTAGCTGTATGACTTTGATGCCACAAGTCTGAAAGTCTTGCCATTACTGTTTTTAGGCAAGATTTTGTGGGTAGGAAGAGTTTATATCGCGTAGGCGTAGCCCGCCGCAGGCATCGCTTACATATCAAATAATCACCCTAAAAGCTGGATCTATAACTGCTGGTATTCATCTAAGGTAAACAACACAATAATATTTGTCAGTTACTTTGGTATAAACTGTTGCAAAACATCAGGGCTAAAGTATACTACAAAGGCTTTAACCATAGCATCTGTTAACAATTTCTTAAGTAATTCCGAAATTTATTAGTTAATTTCAGCACTAACATCATCCAGTTTTATTTTGAAAAACATCTGTAAAAGGGTGGAATAATACTAATTCAAAATCAGGACATACATAAACAGGAGTCAGAATTCAGAATTGGTGAATATTCCATCCATAAAGGAATGGAGTTTTAGCAAGGAAGAATGTTTAAAGCTTGTTTCACCCACAACAAGAGAAGTGTCTTGCTGAATTAGGTTATGTTTACATTAAAACAGACGCGATCTAGTCACGTCTGTAAACTGTTTGGCGGATTTGCTGAGATTAATTGTTCTGAAGTTACATTGTTGTTTTAGTTACTTATTCGGAGAATTCCTGATCATTTGGACCAGTGCTGTCTTCTAGTGCTACTAGATTTTCTGGTGGGCGATCGTGGTTAAGTTGGTTTAGTAGTGCCAATACCTTATTACCGCGTTCTATGGAGCGATCTTCGAGAAATATTACTTCTGGTGTACGACGTAGCCGTACCCGCGCCCCAAGTTCGCTGCGGACATAACTCGTAGCTGACTTTAAGCCTGCCATTGTTTCTACCTTAGCTTCATCCGTACCATAGATGCTGACGTAAATTTTGGCGTGTTGGAGATCGCCGGAAACATCAACATCAGTAACACTGACCATTCCACTACCCACACGGTCATCCTTAATGCCGTTAAGCAGCATTTGGCTAACTTCCCGTTTGATCAGTTCAGCAACGCGGGAAACCCGACGATTTGTAGCCATAAAAATTTCGCCTCATCACAGAGGTTGTACGACAAAAATAGATGCAAGTTGAGTAGACAGTACTTAGCAGGAGCAACGCCAAGAGCAACCGTCTGTGGGGCACAGCCCCGATATAACGCTAGTCTAGATTGTACTCAACCCCAGCATTGCCCGTAGGGTGAAAGTTAGGAAGACTAGGCTGCTCACAAATAAACCCAAGATAGCGATCAAGGTGATAGGGCGTTTCAACAATGGCACTAATGGCGCAAAGGTGTTCAGAAACAAGCCTAAGACGATCGTAATTAAGTATCGGGGGTAGCGAAAGACGTTATCCCAAAATCCGTCAAACATCTGAATCTAAACTGCCTTGTTATATACTTACGTTTGTTTTGATATGCTTTATCTACTCAATTGTAATATATGCGGCTGGAAAATTAGCCAGTTAATCTAAAATTTGGTTCGTCGGTTATATTGGCTTTATTTAGTCATAATTATTTTCAGTTAAATTGTAAGTAAATGGTAATTCAAGTCTCAAAGGAAACTAGCCCGCGTCCATTTTTGAAGTGGGCAGGGGGTAAAAGTCGGTTAATACAGCAATATATTCCTTATTTTCCCAAGAGTTATCAAAATTACTATGAGCCATTTTTAGGTGGTGGTGCTGTTTTTTTCTATCTCCAACCAAGTGCAGCAATTTTAACTGATATTAATGCCGAATTAATTAACACTTATTGTTGTGTTAGAGATCGTGTCGAAGAATTAATTTCTCTATTAAAAGAGCATAAAATTCGACATGGTAAAGATTATTACTATAGCATCAGAAACAACTCTAGTGGTACTGATATAGAAAAAGCTGCTCGTCTAATTTATCTTAATAAGACTTGTTTTAATGGTCTTTATCGAGTCAACTCACAGGGTAAATTCAATGTGCCTTTAGGCAGATATGAAAATCCTAATATTTGTTCTGAGGTTTTACTCAAAGCAGCTTCAGAAGCACTTTCTCATGCAGAAATTAAACAAGCAGATTTTACAGAAGTCCTAAATCATGCGACTAGCAGTGATGACTTTGTCTTTTTTGATCCACCCTACCATCCGATCAGTGACACTAGCTATTTCACTGCTTATAGTCAAAATTGCTTTAGTAAAAAAAACCAAGAACTTTTAAGAGATGCTTGTGCAGAGTTAGCAAGTCGTGGTGTCAAAGTTATGGTATGCAATTCTAATAGTGAATTTATTCAAAAAATTTATACTGATATCAATTTTGAAACTTACAAAATTAAAGCAGCGCGTTCAATTAACTCGAAAATAAAAAATAGAGGGATGATTGACGAACTATTAATTACATCTTTTAAAGATTTTTATTTGCCCAAGCAATAAATCTATCTAGGCTATAAACTGCTAATAAATTCTGGTTATCATTAACTCTTGCTTTCAGCCATTTGCTTGCACCTTCTCGCATACCTTCACCGCCTAAAACTACGATAGTTGGTGCAGGGTAATAGTTCTGGATGTTCATGTTCAAGTAAGGAAACTTTTCATCAACCGAACCGGGGCTTTCTTGCCATTTGCACTCGAAAATTAAACCAGATGGCATTATAGATGAGCCGATAACATAAAAATCAACTTTCAGATAGGTATGATAAATTCCAGTTCCAATATAAACTTCTTTTCCATAACGTTTTGGCAATAAAGTAGCATTTAGTATAAATTCTTTTTGGACATAATTTCCTACTTGGAAATAATTATGCCCATTCAAGATTGCTTCTACATTTGCTTCTAAAATATTCCCAGACTTATTTGCCCGTCCGCCTTGAGTCAGAGCCATCCTAAATCCCTCTGCCAAAAGTCCTGCTTGTTATAGGATTTCACAGAAGCAGTAAAAAAGGGCCAGTTGCTTAATATGAATTTTTGATTTTGACTTAACGAGGTTGGATTAATAGGTAAAAAATCCGAATTTATTGGTATTTTTGTACTAAAAAAATCCCAATGTATTAATAATTTGGATTAGGAACGAGTTACTAATTCAGGTAATAGTTAAAATAATGGATTTATCTTTAGTCTCAAAGAGCAACTATTGCAAGCGACTACGCCATTTTTCTGGGTCTTGGGAACAGTGGAAAACAGCCTAGATAATAATCTCGTGTTCATTAAACTCGTAAAAAAGGACGTAGGGAAAACGCCTGACTGTAGCGCGGCGATAGGTTTCATGAACAATCTGGTATGTGCTGGGGTGACGCTGAATTAAATTCAGGCAGGCATCAATACATCGTAGGAACTCAGCGCCTAAGCCAAATTCCCGCCCCTCGTACCAGTCATAAGCTTCGATAATGTCTAGTTCTGCGGCTATAAGGATAGTTAAATTTCTAGCCATGCCGTTGAGAGATTCTGGCTTTTACATCTTCCCAACTGCTACCAATGGCTGGGTTTTGCAGATATTCGCCTTTGCGACGGGCTAGTTCTCGTTTCTGCCAATCTAAAACTGGAAGTGCTGCTGGTGTAGTGGCAATCTCATCCCATAAGTCTTCTACCAGTTGGAGTTTTTCCGCTCTCGAAAGACTAGAGAGTTCGGGAAATACTGGGTTCATGTTTTTCTCTGATTTTATTCCCCTTTATTATTACACCTCAAAACCGCCATATCCATAACAACATTTCTAATAACTGGAATTTAGCTTGGATAAATTTTAGTGATTTCGCCTTGACTTCAACCTGTCTGGGCTTCAGTATGACCGTTGCGGATAGTCCATGCTAGTTCTAAAAGTTGAGTCCAGCGTTTTTGTAGCTGTTTGGGGGTGCATTTGATGGCTTTGGCGATCGCAACGTCGTTTTCCCGTGCAGTTTTTAACTGTAATATTTGCTGTTGCTGTTCTGTGAGTTGATTCACAAAGATTTCCCACTGCTGGGAAGATAAACCCAACTTTTGCTCTAAACCCGCGCCTAACCATTGATGTACTAATTGCCAGTGGTGTTGCTTGGCAAACTTTTCTACGTGGTATTTAAACCTTTGTTGGAGATAATCGCGCTGACGGCTAGTTAAACCGAGAATTTGGTCAATTTCTGGGGCTGAGAGGTCTTGAAGTTTCAAGCTGAGGTAGTTCATACAGTCAGATTGACCTTGAGACTCCAGATATTTCATCAATTCAGTAATGACACGATCGCGTTCTGATTCTTCAGATGGATCGAAATTAGTTTGGGCGATCATTTGCGATCGCAGCTGTTGCACCGCCGAGTTACGCTGGTAAGATTCTGCTTCTTCACCCTTAGCAGACTCTACCGCCATTTCAATATCTACGGTGGTTTCTTGGGGCTGACGACGAGCAAAACCTTGGGCGCGCAAGATAATTAATTGCTGATTTGCACCACCAGGTAAATTGATCCGGCGTTTGGCATACTGTTCTGTAAAAGCCATGTATTCAGCTAATTGCAGCTGAGTACGCGGCGTGTGATCGTTAGGTAGTTCGTTTTCTCTACGGAAAGCTTTGATCGCTTCGATATAAAATGCTTGTAAAAAATCTTCAATCAGGCTGTAACGAGCATCAAAGCCCAACTCCGAACCAGACATAGTTACATGGCGGTAAACCATAGCACCCAAATTGCTATGTAATTCCACCCGCCCTTGTTTGGAACCTAGTTGGTAGTAACGTAAGCACTTTTGCATCCGATGCCTTCCCAATGTCATCTGCCAGGACTTGATTTCCCCAGATGTTTGAATGCGGGAGCTTTTGTCGCAAATGCGTTCTACTTCTACAGCTATGCGCTTTGCTAAAGCTTCTACGCACTTGGGTGTTGCTTTCACTTGCGCTTGCATTTCCTCAGACAGCAATTGAATCAAGCGATCGCTGCTGCTATCTGAAAATTCTTCAGTCGAAATGTGATTGTCAAAAATGGGTGTAGAGTTTGGTAGATTGACGACGTTAGCTTTCATGACTTTTCCAGTAGTATTGCACCGTAATTACAACGCAGACACAGCAATCAAGACCGTCCAAGGCTTGTGAATCTTTAGGCATTCATCCATCAAGACTTGCCGTATATAATGCTCACATCTAAAGCTCATATATCAAAACTATAGGAAATACGAAAGAGTTACAGTTCTGGCAATGTGTCGGTTTTCTTCACAAGCCACCATCTTAACGCTGGCACACGAGTACCCGCCATTTTCTCAAAGTTGTCAAATACCTTACCATGCCAAGTTTTGCCACCATCCTCTTATATCGACTGCCTCACGGAACAGCCCATCCTAGACATCGCTTTTAAATATGACAATTTTAAAACTGGAGTTATTTTTATCACAATTTCCGAAATGGAAAGGTGCGCCTGTGAAGTGGAATTTTTATACCCATGCTGCTGCTGCTTCCCAACCTAAACCCCTCCGTATAATTGCTGCTTCGTCTCCGGTCATATCCAAGATGGTAGATACTTCATAAGTAGGTTCCTCGCCAGTGTCTACAATTATGTCTACCAACTTGTCCAAACGATCAAATAGCTCTACCCGCGACTGAATCGTTTCAGGATCTATCCGAATCATGCCATTATCTGCTTCATCTGGTGGCAGATGTGCTGAAGTTGAAATAATCGGATTGCCCAATGCTGCCAGCAACTCCAAACACACAGTATGGTCTGGTACTCTAATTCCAGTAGTTTTCCGCTTGGGGCTTTGCACCAATCGCGGTACTAACTTCGTAGCTGGGAGCAAAAACGTGTATGGCCCTGGAATCAGGCGTTTCATAATCCGATAAGCTGTGTCACTTACGAAGGCATAAGTTGCCACATTTGAAAGCGAGGGACATAAAAATGTCAATGGTTTATCGTTTGCTAGCTGTTTAATTTGCCGCACTCGTTCTACCGCCGACTTGGCATTCAAATCACAACCGATCGCATAGACTGTATCAGTAGGGTAAAGCATGACTGCGCCACTAGAGAGCGCCGACTTTATTTCCTCTATTCGGCGAATTTGAGGATTATCCGGATGAACTGGGAAAATTTTTGCCATAGGAGGGGGAGTAGGGGAGCAGAGAAGAAGAACTATTAATTATTGATCAATTCCCAATGCCCCATGACTAATGACTAATGACTAATGACTAATGACTAATGACCAATGACTAATTTTTTATGAATAAAATCGCTTATCTTCAATGTCCGACAGGAATTTCTGGTGATATGTGCCTGGGTGCTTTGGTAAGTTTGGGTGTTCCTGTGGA
Organism: Nostoc sp. 'Lobaria pulmonaria (5183) cyanobiont'; assembly: GCF_002949795.1. NCBI lineage: Bacteria > Bacillati > Cyanobacteriota > Cyanophyceae > Nostocales > Nostocaceae > Nostoc > Nostoc sp. 'Lobaria pulmonaria (5183) cyanobiont'. The sequence goes on from NZ_CP026692.1 coordinate 4,767,982, forward strand.
GTATTTAATGGAAAAACTTAATGGGTTGGGTATTGAACAGGAATATCAGTTAAGGGCAGAACTTGTCCAACGGAATGGTCAGCAGGCGACTAAAGTCCATGTGGATTTAGTAAACGATCATCATCACCACGATCGCGAACACAGTCATCATCACACACGCCACTTGCCAGAAATAGAGCAGATGATTCTCAAAGCGGGGTTGCCATCACGGGCAGAAGCTTGGAGTTTAGCGGTATTTCGGCAGCTAGCGGTGGCAGAAGGGGCGGTGCATGGCATTTCACCTGAAAAAGTTCATTTTCATGAGGTGGGTGCTATAGATGCGATCGTAGATATTGTGGGTACTTGCCTGGGGTTGGATTGGTTGGGCATTGAGAGCAATGGCGAAGGATTGCCCCTACTTTATTGCTCGGCGTTCCCGACTGGTGGCGGCACTGTTCGGGCTGCACATGGTCAGATGGCAGTACCAGTCCCAGCAGTATTAAAGCTGTGGGAAATGCGGGGTTGTCCAGTTTATAGCAATGGGATTGACAGAGAACTGGTGACACCAACAGGAGCTGCGATCGCCACTACTTTGGCAAGAGATTTTGGTTCACCACCTGCGATCGCTATCAAGCAGATAGGACTGGGAGCAGGAACCATAAATTTATCCATTCCAAATATTTTACGCTTCTGGTTGGGTGAAAGCGCAAGTTTACAGGCAAATTTCAGTGATTCTGAAGCTACTAGCTCAAACTTGGAAACAATCTCGGTATTAGAAACCCAAATTGATGATTTAAGTCCACAAGCGATTGGCTATGTGTTTGAGGCGTTGTTTGCGGCTGGGGCACTGGATGTTTTTACCCAAGCGATCGGGATGAAAAAGTCCCGTCCGGGGATTTTACTAACTGTGATTTGTCATCCAGAAAATTTACTCAGTTGTGAAGCCGTTATCTTCCGCGAAACTACAACTTTAGGCATTCGGCGAACAACTCAGCAACGTGCCATTTTACAACGGGAAATTCAACAAGTGGAAACGGAATATGGCAAAGTGCGTGTCAAAATAGCATGGAAGGGACAATCACCAGAAAAAGTTATTGCAAATGTGCAGCCAGAATATGAAGATTGTGCAGACTTAGCCCGAAAACATAATATTCCCTGGCGCGAAATTCAACGGTTGGCGCTACAGCGTTGGTATTTAGTCAATGGCTGATAGTTTGCGATCGCAACCCCATATAGTCTTATATTTTGATGTGCCGCCTCAATTAAACCTTGTAATCTTTTCTTTTACCACGTTCATCTACACCAAAATAGCCAATTGGTAAAAAGCCCCAATCTACCGTTAAGGCTATACTCATCAAAGGTTAATTAAGGATTTATGCAAGTTTAAATAAAATTTTAGATCCCCGATTTCTTCAAGAAGTCGGGGATTTATATTACCACGCTATTTGCGATCGCTCTTGTACAACTCGCTGATACACTTCCTCTGTTTGCTTGGCTAATTTTGGCCAGCTAAAGCGTCGCTCTAAATCCTCATAAGCGTTATCTATCAGCCATTGGCGATAACCTGGATTTTTCAACACTTCTAAAATTCCCCAAGCTAAAGAATCGGGATTGTTCACCCAAGTTACAATGCCTGTTTTGGTATGTTGGACTACTTCTGGAAAACCACCAGTATCAGAAACTACTACAGGTACACGCGAGGCAAAGCTTTCTAAGGCTACAATTCCAAAGGGTTCGTAAAGACTCGGAAAAACTGCGCAGTCTGCGACAGTTTGAAATTTATCTAAGTATTCATCGGAGAGAAAACCGGTAAAATAGCAATGATGCCAAATTCCCAAGTCCCAAGCTTGGCGCTTGAGATGGTCAGTATTACCACCACCAACAATTACAAATTTTACCTTCCCTCCCATTTGGGAAAGGATTTTGGGTGCAGCATTGAGCCATACAGATACACCTTTTTCGTAGGTCATACGACCGAGGTAATAAACTATTTTTTCATCGTCTGTGGCAAATTGGCGGCGAAAATCCAGAGCGTGAAAATCTATGTGATGCTGTTTCTTTTCGGCTCGGATACCGTTATAAATGACATCGATTTTGTTCCAAGGACTGTGTAGTGCTCGTTCTATTTCTTGGCGCATATAGTCGCTACAAACAATAATCCGCCAAGCGTTGAAAGCCAGCAAGTTTTCTTTGCCATTAATATAGCCTTGGATGGCAGTATGAATACCGTTATAGCGTCCGTATTCCGTAGCGTGAATTGTGGCAATTAGTGGTATTTTGAAATTATGCTTGAGAGCGATCGCAGCATCTCCGACTAACCAATCATGGGCATGAATTAAATCAAAGGGCCCTTCTTCTAAAATCAACTTACCAGCGTGATCTCCCATACTCAGGTTGAGATTGACTACCCAGTGGAAAAAGTCATTACTATATGCCACTGGCACTCGATGTATCTTTACTCCTTCAACTACCTCATACATCGACGCGTGACCAAACTCCGCTGTAATCAGGTGAATTTCATGTCCTAGCTTTACTAGTTCCGGGTACAACTCCGCCACGTGTCGCGCAATTCCCCCAATAATCCTTGGTGGAAACTCCCAACTCAGTACCAGTATCTTCATCTACTAGCCTCCCCAACACTTTATAAATATCTAACAAACTACATTTACCTAAAAATACAAGTCTGGCTAATGCAGTGAGTACTTTTACTAAAATTTTTAGATTTTTTAACAGTGATTTTGTTAAAGCTTATCTAACAGTAGGCAGGGGGCAGGAGACAGGGGGCAGGAGGCAGGGGGCAGGAGGAACCTACCCTACGCGCCAATACGTGATTTAGCTGAATTCTGAATTCTGACTTTTGACTCCTGAATTCTATTAGCTTTGATCCAAGCGCAGTACTGCCATAAAGGCTTCCTGGGGTACATCTACAGTACCTACAGATTTCATCCGCTTTTTACCTTTTGCTTGCTTCTGCAAAAGTTTTTTCTTCCGACTGATGTCACCACCGTAGCATTTGGCTAACACATCTTTCCGCAGAGCGGGGATATGTTCGCTGGCAATAACTTTACTGCCAATAGATGCCTGAATTGGCACTTTGAATTGATGGCGGGGAATTAATTCCTTGAGTTTTTCTGCCATTGCCCGCCCAACGTTGTAAGCTTTATCTCGATGCACAATCATCGCCAAGGAATCCACAGGATCGCCGTTAATCATGATATCCAGCTTCACCAAAGGATTTTCACGGTAGCCAATGATGTGATATTCCATACTTGCGTAACCGCGCGATCGCGATTTCATCTGATCGAAAAAGTCAGTTACAACTTCCGCCAAGGGTAGCTCATAAGTAAGGGTGGTTCGTCCTTGGGCGAGATATTTCATATCTTTGAAGATGCCACGGCGATTTTGTGACAACTCCATCAAGCTGCCGACATAAGTTTCCGGCGTAATCATCTCTACTTGGACGTAGGGTTCTTCAATTTTTTCGCGATCGTTGGGAGAAGGTAAACGACTAGGATTATCGATGTACAGTTCCTCACCTTTGAGGGTAATCACCTTATAAACCACCGAGGGGGCTGTAATGATTAAATCTAGGTTATACTCTCGCTCTAGACGTTCTTGGACAATTTCCATGTGCAGCAAACCCAAGAACCCGCAACGGAAGCCAAACCCCATCGCGCTCGAAGTTTCTGGTTCGTAATGTAGCGCTGCATCGTTGAGTTCCAGCTTTTCCAAGGCTTCGCGCAAATCTTCAAATTGATCGGCATCAATGGGGAACATCCCGCAAAAAACCATTGGGTTCGCTTCTGCATAACCTGGTAAGGGTGACTCTGCTTTCGCCTTACTAAGAGTAATTGTGTCTCCTACTCGTGCATCAGCTACAGCTCTTATTGCCGCTCCCAAATAGCCTACTTCCCCAGCGTGTAGTTCATCAACTTGCTTTTGAGTCGGAGAAAGAACGCCTAACTCATCAATTTCAAATTCTTTACCAGATGCCATTAAATGGATGCGATCGCCTTTTTTCACGGTGCCATCCATCACCCGAAAATACACAATTACTCCCCGGTAGCTGTCGTAATAGCTATCAAATATTAACGCTCGGAGGCGTTCATTTATGGTATTTGGTGGTGGCGGTATCCGCTCAACAACTGCTTCTAAAATCTCATCAATACCAATTCCTTCTTTAGCAGAAGCCAGAATCGCCCCACTGCAATCTAGACCGATAATTTCTTCAATTTCGCTAATTACCCGTTCTGGTTCAGCCCCCGGCAAATCGATTTTATTCAAAACCGGAATAATTTCCAGGTTACTCTCTAACGCTAAATATACATTTGCCAAAGTTTGCGCCTCCACACCTTGGGACGCATCTACTACCAATAGCGCTCCTTCGCAAGCAACAAGAGAGCGGGAGACTTCATAAGAGAAATCCACGTGTCCTGGAGTATCAATTAGGTTCAGCACATACTGCTGACCATCCTTAGCTGTGTAGTTCATCCGGGCAGCTTGCAGCTTAATTGTAATGCCGCGCTCTCGTTCGAGATCCATGTTGTCGAGAAACTGTTCCTTCATCTGTCGGTCTTCAACAGTGCCAGTAGCTTGTAGTAAGCGATCGGCGAGGGTTGATTTCCCGTGGTCGATGTGAGCAATAATACAAAAATTGCGAATGCGAACTGCGGGAACGTCAGTCATATACTATCTTTGCCTTAGCAGCAACCAAAATTAAAAGGGCAATTTACTTAATGTATTTTAATGCTTTCTTAGCCAAGACGCTGCTAGCTTTTTAGTGCTGAGTTAGGAGTTAGGAGCTAGGAATTAGGAGTTAAGAGTTATTATTCTTCCCCTGCCCCTCTGCACCCTGCGCCTCTTCACCCCATCTTTAACTTTCGATCTAAATAGGTGGACTTTTAAGAATATTATGAAAGTCTATTTGTCGCTGCTAGTATTCAACAGCTAGGAGCGTACAATAAATGTAAATAAGTACATGTAGGGATCATGTAGGGATCGTGGGCAATTGCGATCGGTAATTGCCCACAATCGCTGATCTATCGGCAAAATTTCTAGAGCCATTGTCTAGTCAGTTATATGAAAAATGCAATTTAAAACTTAAAGCTGTTACTTTGCTGCTATTTCAGGGAAGTATTTAACTGTGCCCTTGAAAATTTTTCAGCGAATTAGCCCAAATAATGAATATAACTACTTTACAAAGCTTTAGACAAAACCAATTCAAAGAATTCAGAGTATATAAACCTATGAATATGAGAGAGAAAACTACCGAAGCGGAAAATACACAAGCCGATAAGGTAGAAATTGCTGTCCGCCTAGACTCCGAGTTACTAAAGCAAATTCAGCATCTCACCAATGACCCAAGCAAAGTAATTGAGGTGGCGATTCGCCAGTGGTTACGAGGTGAAATCCTTAGAGATGACGAACTAACGCGTACACCTGTGCGTACTCCTGTTCCTCCTCGCGGTGAATGGAACGATTGACGCCATTATTAGTTCAGCTGTCAATGCAAGTTAAAAAAAGTAAAGTTTGCCAATCTGGTTTCCAAAACACCAAAAAATACCCAATAAAACACAAAAAAGCTGTAAAAATTTATGTATAAATTTCAGCGGCTTTAGTAAAATTACGGTCGGATACCCTTTGTCTATCCAACTCAATTAATGACTATTACTGCCAATTCCCAATTGTCGAATGTATTTTCCCAAAATCTGGAATCTATTTCCAGTAAGACTGATGGCTCATTACCAACTCTAGGAGCCGAGTTGGTGTATACGCAAGATGGGACAGGGTGCTATCTGACCTTTTGTTGGCAGTACAGCGAACTCCTGGGGTTAAATACTGAAAAAATAGTTGACGAACTCAACCAGACCCAAACCTTTGCTCCTGTGGATAAGGTTACTTATTTGGAACGATTGCACCGAGTTTTGACAAGTTTGGTGCCAGAAAGGTTTCAGTGTTGGTTTAGCTATCACAAGGAATTATTTGAGTTGGACTTAGTGATTAGTCCGATTATGCCGAGTTTGGGAACAACTGCGACTACAGTTTTAGTGATGGGACGGTTAGTGCAAGCCACACTAAACAAAAAACAAGCGCGTGCGGCATCAAAAACGCCCACACAAATAGAGTTGGCAATACGATCACAGCAACACCAAAAACTCGTCAATCGCATTACCAGAAATATTCGCCGGACATTGGATTTAGATATTATTTGGCAGCAAACAGTTGACAGTTTGGGGAAAGCACTGCGACTAGAGCGCTGCATTATTTGTCCTTACCAACCCTCAAGCTCAAAAGTGCAGGTGAAGGCTGAGTATCGCCAGCCAGAACTCAAATCAATGCTTGGCTCTGACATAGATATAGCTTCTGAGCCTGCCTTTGCTCAAGCCTTGGCAACCCTAGAACCAGTTATGATGGAAGTGCCTGGATACAAAGACAAAGAGTCTGGGCGGCAGAAAACTTTGGTAATTGCCACTTGTTATCAAGATCAAGCCAATGGATTGGTTGCCTTGAATTGGCAGGATGAATGCTACACATTAACAGAATCGGAATTAGAACTAGCAAAAGAAGCAGCAGATCAATTGGGAACTGCGATCGCTCATGCTACTTTATATGAAGAATTAGAAATAGCGCGTCAAAAAGCCGAAGAAGCTTCCCGCCTCAAAAGCGAGTTTCTAGCTAATGTATCCCATGAAATTCGTACCCCCCTCAACGGTATGATTGGCTTTTTGAAGCTGATTTTGGAAGGGATGGCAGATGACCCTGAAGAACAAAATCAGTTTTTGGCAGAAGCTCACCAGTTATCAATACACCTGCTGAATATCATCAACGATATTTTGGACATTGCCAAAATTGAAGCTGGTAAAATGGAGCTAGCTTACGCTCCAGTCAAGCTAGATGAGCTATTCAGTCATGTAGAAGGTTTCATGCGTCCCCAAGCAGAAATGAGAAACCTCAGCTTTCGGATGCAAATGCCTGCTACCTCCGATGAAATCATTGTCCAAAGCAACTACCAACGGTTGCTACAAGTGATGATCAATTTAGTAGGTAATGCGATCAAATTTACTCATGAGGGTGGCGTTACCGTCAGCGCCGATTTAGTACTCAAAAAGGCGAACTTTCAAGATCAGCAATTTCCTGGGATGGTCAGAGTACGTGTAGCAGACACTGGTATTGGTGTTTCTTTGGATAAACAAGATAAACTATTTCAATTATTCTCTCAGGTGGATGGTTCTCGCACTCGCCAGTACGGCGGCACAGGTTTGGGACTGGCAATATCCCAAAAGCTCGTGGAGGCAATGGGCGGCGAGGTACATTTTTATAGTTTGGGCGAAGGACTTGGCTCAACAGTCACATTCACCGTGCCACTATATCAACAACCAGTCATGGTTTCGTCTAATGATAGCGACTCAACAAGTAGTGCTGAGTGTTGATTTAGTCATTGGTCATTTGGAACATTACCAATACTGGGTTTTGAGATTTTAAATTTAAATTTTTTGAGCAATTATTATTTAATAACTAAATTTGAAATTGGCAAGAGTTCTGTCCCTAGCCATTAGAGTTGTATAATTATAGATTGGGTTGAAGAACGAATGGCAATAAGAAAAGCCCAAAGACTTATTGTAGGCTCTTAACCAGTTGGCGTAAGGGCTGTATCTTAACTTAATGCCATTCGGTTGAAGAACAAAATACCACAAACGTCTAAATATTGGCTTTTGCTCGGCTTTACTCCACCTACGAAAAATAGATTTTTGACCCTTTTTTACAGTGAGTGTACTGAGGAGCATAAAATCCTGTCTTCCGTTGGACTGCAAAACAGAACCTAAAGGCTAGAGTAAAGTAGGAGGCTCAAAGGAAAACAATGTTTCAGCTAATCTAATCTCAAGTTGCTAAAACTAGCAGTGGTTTAGTCAAAAGTCATTAAAAACTGACACCTGACAATCATACCGGCAACTAGATTTAGGATCGATTTAACAAAGCTGGAAAATAAAACTTTGGATAATGGTTAATGAGTAAGGGTGCATTGGTGAGAGGGATCGTTATTATTCAATGCCCCATGCCCCATTCTCCATTCCCCATACCCATCCCTAACTTAGCAGGTCTAAACTATGGAACTCACAATTGACAACGTTGAAACAGTCTTGGATGAAATGCGCCCTTATCTCATGTCTGATGGCGGCAATGTGGAACTCGTAGAACTTGACGGGCCTGTTGTAAAACTGCGGCTGCAAGGTGCTTGTGGTTCTTGTCCCAGTTCTGCAATGACCCTGAGAATGGGTATTGAGCGCCGCCTCAAAGAAATGATTCCCGAAATTGCAGAAATTGAGCAAGTGGTGTAAAAGTTAGGAGTTAGGAGTTAGGAGTTATGAGTTTTGAATCAACTCCTAACTCCTTATTCTTAATTCCTAACTATTCTTATGTCCCATCCTCTCTACATTGCTTTTATCTGGCATCAACATCAGCCGCTGTACAAATCTCCTGGCAGCGGCGTTTCGCTATCTCCCACTCAGCAGTACCGTCTCCCTTGGGTACGTTTACATGGGACTAAAGATTATTTGGATTTAGTATTGCTTTTAGAGCGATATCCTAAGTTACACCAAACGGTGAATTTAGTACCATCGCTGATATTACAACTCGAAGATTATATTGCTGGCACTGCTTTTGACCCTTATCTCACAGCCAGTTTGACACCAGATGAACAACTCACCTACCAACAGCGCGAATTTATTATCCAACACTTTTTTGATGCCAATCACCATACCCTGATCGATCCTCATCCCCGCTATGCCGAGTTGTACCAGCAAAGGCAGGAAAAAGGGCAAGCTTGGTGTTTAGCAAATTGGGAATTGCCAGATTATGGTGATTTGCTAGCTTGGCACAATTTGGCTTGGATCGATCCGCTATTTTGGGATGACCCAGAAATTGCTGCTTGGTTAAAACAGGGTCGGAATTTTACTTTAAGCGATCGCCAGCGCATTTATTCCAAACAGCGAGAAATCTTGAGCCGGATTATTCCCCAACATCGGAAAATGCAGGAGGCGGGGCAGCTAGAAGTTACCACCACGCCTTACACCCACCCGATTTTGCCGTTGCTAGCTGATACTAACTGTGGTCGGGTAGCTGTGCCCAATATGACACTACCTAAGCAACGCTTTCAGTGGGCAGAAGATATTCCCCGCCACTTACGAAAAGCTTGGGACCTTTATAAAGACCGCTTTGGACAGATACCTCGTGGTTTGTGGCCATCGGAACAGTCAGTAAGTCCACAGATACTTCCAGATATTATTAACCAAGGATTTAAGTGGATATGCTCAGATGAAGCCGTCTTAGGGTGGACGCTGAAACACTTTTTTCATCGGGATGGGGCGGGGAATGTGGAACAACCAGAACTGCTGTATCAGCCCTATCGCCTGCAAACCGCAGAGGGTGATTTATCAATTGTGTTTCGTGACCACAGATTATCAGATTTGATTGGCTTTACTTATAGTGCAATGCCTGCAAAAAAGGCAGCAGCAGATTTAGTGGGACATTTGCAAGCGATCGCTAAAATGCAAAGAGATAGTCATAGCGAACAACCTTGGCTAGTTACCATCGCCTTGGATGGGGAGAATTGCTGGGAATTTTATCCCCAAGATGGCAAACCCTTTCTAGAAGCTTTGTATCAAAGTCTGAGCGATGAACCTCGCCTCAAACTCGTCACCGTCTCCGAATTTCTCGAAGAATTTCCAGCCACAGCCACCATTCCTGGAGGACAACTACATAGTGGTTCTTGGGTAGATGGCAGTTTCACCACTTGGATCGGCGATCCCGCCAAAAATCGTGCTTGGGATTATTTGACAGAAGCAAGAATTATGCTCGCAAGTCATCCCGAAGCGACAGAAGAAAACAACCCCGAAGCGTGGGAAGCATTGTATGCCGCAGAGGGTTCCGACTGGTTCTGGTGGTTTGGTGCGGGACACTCCTCAAATCAGGATGCCATCTTTGACCGATTGTTTCGAGAACATCTGTTTGGTATTTACAAGGCATTAAATGAACCTGTACCGCCCTATCTCAAGCAACCAGTGGAAAACCACCAAGCACAGGGAAACCACACTCCACAAGGGTTTATTCATCCCGTGATTGATGGTAGGGGTGATGAACAAGACTGGGACAAAGCTGGACGCATAGAAATCGGCGGGGCGCGGGGAACGATGCACAATAGCAGCGTCATCCAGCGACTTTGGTATGGGGTGGATCACCTGAATTTCTATTTACGGCTGGACTTTAAAAGTGGGGCTGCACCAGGGCAGGATTTGCCAACAGAGTTGAATTTGCTGTGGTTCTATCCAGAAAAAACAATGGTCAATAGTCCAGTACCCTTGGCAGATGTACCAGATGCAGCCCCACTTAATTACCTTTTTCACCATCTTTTAGAAGTTAACTTGCTGACGCAATCGATTCAGTTTCGAGAAGCTGGAGACAATTCTCAATGGTATCCCCGTTTCAGTCGCGCTCAAGTAGCTTTAAATAGTTGTTTAGAGTTGGCAGTGCCGTGGGCAGACTTGCAAGTTCCGCCAGATTATCCTCTACGTCTGATTTTGGTGCTTGCAGATGAAGGGCGTTTTTCCAACTATTTGCCAGAAAATGCTTTGATTCCCATTGAGGTGCCTTAGAACTCAATACCTTTGGTTTTACGAAATACCGATTAGGGGTGTACAGATGTTGTACGTCCCTAAAGATTACGTGAGTTCGACAAGTCTTATTTGACCTCACCCCCAGATCCTCTCCGAGACGGAGAGGGGAGAAAAAAGCTGAATTTTTAGCTCCTCCCTTTCCGTTTCCCAGAGCCAGGCTAGGAGGGAGAGGTTCATCGAACTCATGTTTAATTAAAGACTTCCAGAAAATAAATTATCCAATTTTCTCAGATAATATTTTTCTTTCTCCCCCTGCGCCCTGCTCCCTGCCCCCCTGCTTACACAGCGATGGGATATTTTTTTAGTTGGAAGTCCCTTAGGACTTACGCATCGTACATAAGTACTATACGTAATTTGGGTATTTCAGCCATGTTTAGCACCCAGCGATGTCTACGACAGTCTACAGCTACACAAATATGGGAATAAATCGGGGTTATAGAAAACGCCTGAAACAACCAAAACACATGGTCCATATTATGGTTAATTTGTCCAGTCCGTAAGTCGTATATTTTTAATCGAGCAGTATTAGGATGCGATCGCCTGCGGTGGGGTAAAACGCTATCCTCGGTGGAAGATAAGCAATAATCGAATAACATCCAGATTCAGGACTTGGTGCATGACCTATAACGCAGACGACACAGCCAACAGATACTTCAGATCAGATGCTAACAAACCCAAAGAGAAAGCTTCTCGAAATCAAGTGATCACGGCTCCATTACCAGACCCGATTGCAAAAAATATTGAAGCGATTATTTCACTTCATACTCAGGAAGTTCGAGATATTCCCGTCCACCAGCGGATACTAGAAGCGATCGCTACATTCTTTGGGCGATCGATATTTCTGTATAGTTTGCTAGTCATACTGGCTATCTGGATTTTTAGCAGTTTTTTCGATCGCTTTTTGCCATTCAATCTGCCCTCGTTTAGCTGGTCAGGTCAAGGCTTAGACGCAGCTGCATTGGTGATCTCAACCGGAGTACTGGTACGACAAACTCGCCAAGAAAACTTTGCCGAACAACGGGCGCAATTGATGCTGCAACTGAACCTGCTCTCCGAGCAAAAAATTGCCAAGATTATTGCTCTATTAGAAGAACTCCGTACCGATTTGCCTAATGTGATAAATCGGCATGATTTGGAAGCTGAATTGATGCAGGAACCGACTGACCCAATCGCGGTATTGTCAGCACTCCAGAAAAACTTAGCTGAAGAGCTGTCATCCACAGAAGAAAACAATATAAGTTGATCGCAGTTTTTTAGTGGATTTTTGTTTCTATTGAAAGACAAAAAAGAAAACTTCAAGTATAGTCTTTGTGTTGTAAATCACAATTTATCGGAAATTTTACTACAGGAATACACATGGCTCAACTGAATGGTGTAATGATGCAGTACTTCCATTGGTATATCCCTCCAGATGGAAATCTTTGGAATGAATTCAAAGATAAAGTCAAAGAGTTAGCTGATGCAGGTGTTACATCTGTTTGGCTACCCCCGGCTTATAAAGGAACAGGGGGTGGCTACGATGTCGGCTACGGGGTCTACGATATGTACGATCTAGGCGAGTTTGACCAGAAAGGCTCGGTTCGGACAAAGTACGGCACAAAAGACGAGTATATCGCTGCTGTTAAGGCTGCAAAAGCTGCTGGTATTCGAGTGTATGCTGATGTTGTCCTTAACCACAAGTTAGGTGCAGACAAAGAAGAAGAGGTGGAAGCAACGCCTTATAATCCAGACGATCGTCACCAGCCCATCGGTGAGATGCAGACGATTAAAGTGTGGACTCACTTTACCTTTCCAGGTCGTCAAGGCAAATACTCCGACATGGAATGGCACTGGTGGCACTTCGACGCAGTTGATTACAACGTTTACAACGAAGGTGAAAACGCAGTTTATCTGTTCAAAGATAAACATTTTGACGATAACGTTGACCTGGAAAAAGGCGCTTTCGACTATCTCATGGGATGCGATCTGGATATGGAGAGTCTAGAGGTGCGCGAGGAGTTGAATCGCTGGGGTGAGTGGTTTGTAGAAACCACTGATATAGATGGCTTTCGTTTTGATGCCGTTAAACACGTTAGAGCTGGCTTTTTCCCAGAATGGCTGATTCACTGTCGCCAAAAGGCAGGTCGCGATCTCTTTGCCGTTGGTGAATATTGGTCTTATGAAGTTGAAGCGCTCCACCATTTCCTTAACATCACCGATGGGAATGTGATGTTGTTTGATGCGCCATTGCACTATAACTTTAGCGCTGCCAGCACCCAAGGCAATGACTACGATATGCGGCAGATATTTGATAACACTTTGGTGCAACAACAACCTACTTTAGCCGTCACCTTAGTAGAGAATCATGATTCTCAACCCTTGCAGTCGTTGGAGTCTGTAGTAGAAAGCTGGTTTAAACCGTTGGCTTATGCGTTAATCCTACTGCGAAGTGAGGGTTATCCCTGTATTTTCTATGCCGATTACTATGGTGCTAATTACAAGGATAAGGGCCCAGATGGCAATGAGTATGAGATTTGGCTCGATAGTCATCAATGGATAATTGATAAATTTTTGCACGCTCGTCAAACTTATGCCTATGGCGAGCAATACGATTATTTCGACCACGCTAATACAATCGGCTGGACACGCTTAGGAGATGAAGAACATCCTGGCGGTATTGCAGTTGTTCTGAGTAATGGAGGAGAGGGGACTAAGTGGATGGAAGTTGGGCAACCCAACACCACTTACATTGACATCACTGAACATATCAGCGAACCTGTCACAACGAATGATCAGGGCTGGGCTGATTTTCGCTGCAATGCTGGTTCTGTTTCTGTGTGGGTTCCACAGTCGTAGTCGGGGTTTTAGTAGCATTCATGCAGAAAGATTACTAACAAAGGCAGAGGGTAGGAGGCACAAGGATACACTCTGCCCTCTGCCCACGACTGAAAGGAGTAAGGGTATGAATCCCCTTCATTAAACCTTGTCAGCGATTCTGCTAACTGCTGAAAATGGGTATTGTGTACGAACCAGCCTCTGCGGCGATCGCCTTTTTGATATGTGCAATTCATTAATAAGCGCAAGCTATAGCTTCTCCTTGATAAAACATTCAATTCCGCACCCTTAAAGTTTTGTTATGCAATCATTTAAGTTAATTTTCACGGCTTTGTTCCGTAGGTGTTTCACTTATCAGTCACCATTTATAAGCAAAACCATTATTATTACTCAACATCAATGACAATTTAATATGATTACCAGTAGTACAAGCACTAGCAATTGGTGTTATTGATTCAACCAATTCACTAAACCAACTAAACCATAAGTCAGTGTCTGAAACGGTAAAATGGCAAATACTTAAGGTTGAAAGCTTTGCACTGTATACATTCAACGGAGAGGGAGGGATTCGAACCCTCGTTAAGTTTCCCTAAACAGACTTTCCAGGTCTGCGCCTTAAACCGCTCGGCCACCTCTCCAGGTGCCACAAGTTACGATTCTACTATAAAATCCCAGTAAATGCAAAGATAAAGAAAGATATTCTAGATTGAATTTGATAGCCCTAATCCTAAAACACAAATCCAGATGTCCCGTACATACACAATTAAAGTTCGCGATCGCGCTACTGGCAAAACATACACCCTACAAGTGCCAGAAGACCGCTACATCCTGCACACTGGCGAAAAACAAGGTGTGGAACTACCGTTTTCCTGCCGCAACGGGGCTTGTACTGCTTGTGCTGTGAGAGTGTTATCAGGAGAAATTTACCAACCAGAGGCGATCGGCTTGTCGCCAGATTTACGTCGCCAAGGTTATGCCTTGTTGTGTGTGAGTTACCCCCGTTCTGACTTGGAAGTGGAAACACAAGATGAAGATGAAGTCTACGAACTCCAGTTTGGACGCTATTTTGCTAAGGGAAGAATTAAAGCGGGTTTACCCTTAGATGAGGAATAAACAATTCAAAATCACCAAATTTCTGATGCCTATGCGTCTTGGTGAGAGGGTGCGAAAAATAGCTATTTTGGCTTGCTTATTACTCTTGGTGAGTTGCCAAGGTAAAAACCAACTGCCAAACAATCAGGCTCAGGTGAAAGTAGCGCGGGTAGTTAGTGGGCAAAGTTTGGAAGTTTTAGGCATGGCTGAAGAACCAAATTTGATTTCTCAAGTGCGGTTAGTGGGTATTGATGCACCAGATTTACGACAGCGCCCTTGGGGGGAAGCAGCAAAAGAACAGTTAGATAATCTAATTGGTGGTGTAGAACAATCGGTAACGCTGGAGTTTGATTTAGAAGCAAAAGACAAAATTGGGCGAACTCTAGCTTATGTGTGGAAAAATAAGGTGTTATTGAATGAAGAATTAGTCAAACAAGGGAATGCAATGTTTGTAGGGCGATCGCCTAACCATAAGTATGACCTGCGTTTAGAACGTGCCCAACAATGGGCTAGACTCATGGGGCAAGGAATCTGGAACCCAGAAAAACCGATGCGCCTCACTCCCGCAGAGTTTCGCCGCCAAAATCTTTAATTAGTGCTGAGTGCTGAGTGCTGAGGGGGAAAGTGGGGGAGTGAGGAAGTGAAGGAGAAGAATTAATAACCAATGCCCAATACTTCGGCAACTCTTGGAGACGCTACGCGAACGCTCAGTACAAGTGCCCAATGACAAATGACCAATGACAAATGACAAATGACTAATCTACAAATTTTTCTCGATATTGCCACAGAAGCGGCCTTAGCTGCTGGTGGTATTTTGCAAGGTTACTTGGGTAAGTTAGAAGATGCAATTATTGAAAAAGGACGCCCTGGTGATTTAGTTACAGCTGCTGATAAAGCCTCAGAAGAGTTGATTTTAGAAATTTTGCGCCGCCACTTTCCCCAGCACTCGATCCTCGCTGAAGAATCAGGGAAATTAGGTAATCAACAGAATGAATATCTCTGGGCAATAGATCCTCTAGATGGCACAACCAACTACGCCCATCAATACCCATTTTTTGCCGTTTCCATCGGGCTGTTAATTAATGGTGTTCCGCAAGTTGGTGTAATTTATGACCCATTTCATAATGAGTTATTCAGTGCTGCTGCTGGCTTGGGAGCAACGCGTAACCGTCAGCCCATCAAGGTTTCAGTCACATCTGAACTGAATAAAAGCCTACTAGTGACAGGATTTGCCTACGATCGCCGCGAAACCTCTGATAATAACTACGCAGAATTTAGTCACCTTACCCATCTGACCCAAGGAGTTAGACGTAGCGGTTCGGCATCGCTAGATTTGGCTTATGTTGCCTGTGGGCGTGTCGATGGTTACTGGGAACGGGGACTTTCTCCTTGGGATATTGCCGCCGGGATAATTTTGGTAAAAGAAGCCGGGGGTAATGTTACCGCCTACGATGGAACTGCCGTCAAAATTGAGTCAGGTAGAATTCTTGCCACAAATAGTTATATTCACGACTCTATCAGTAACGAACTTTTACAGGTTCCACCACTGTCAGCCTGGGTATAGCAGATGGGGCTTTCCCTCAGACTTTGGGTAAACTAAAACCAATCTAACTGCTCCCTTGGTGCAAAAACTCTATATGTCTTTCAAAATAGATCGTGGACTATTTAAATATGATTTCATAGATCATCACGCAGTGTTGTGCGTTCCAGTTGATGCCGATGTCAAAGAGATTCGCAAACGCTATCTCCAAGTCGCCCGTCGTTTGCACCCAGACAGTAGTCTTACTGAAACTGCTGCTCAAAAACATCTCGGTAATGAATTGTTATCAAAGCTGGTTAACCCAGCTTACGAAAAACTCTCTGGCGATCGCACTCGCACTGAATATATTCTAATTTTGTCGCAAATTGGCAAGCGTCTGGTACAAGAGTCTGCTTCGGTAACTCTAAACACTGGCTTGGCTAGACAGTTAGTTGAGGCAGCTAATATCGATCATTTTTATAAAACTGCGATCGCGAAACTAGCCCAAACCCAATATGATTCTTTAGAACAAGCGCAGCAAGTCATTGCCCAAGCTAGTGAGTTGAATTTAGTGTATTTAATGCGGAGTGCGGGTAAAGCATCCGCAGCGCCGCCACCACCTGCTCAACCCAAAGTCCAATCAGGTACACCTGAGCCAAATACACCAAAAAATACAGCACCAGCGCCACCAAAAGAAGACTTGATTGTAGAACAGTATATTCGTCGCGCTCAATCTTTGATTGACAAAAACCAATTTGCCCAAGCCAAAGTAGAGTTGCAAGATGCCCTGAAGCTAGAACCGAAAAATAGTCGCTGTCATAGCTTAATTGCAATGGTATATTTGAAGCAAAATCAGCTAAAAATGGCTAAAATCCACTTTGACAATGCTCTGAAATTAGACCCCAGTGACGAAACGGCTCTGCAATGGAAACCTAAAATAGATAAGGCTTTAGGACAACAACCTAGCGATCAGAAGGTGACTTCATCCCCCAATAATGGAGATAAGCAACCAGAGAAATCTGGTAGTGGTTTGTTCGGTGGTTTGTTTGGTGGGAAGAAAAAATAATGGTGTATCAACCAGCAGCGGGAGCCAGGGATTTATTACCCTTGGATGTAGAGAAAAAACGCTGGATTGAAGATCGGTTACAGCAGGTGTTTGATCGTTGGGGATATCACAGGATTATCACCTCGACTTTAGAGCGCATGGATACCCTGATGGCGGGGGAAGCAATTCAGCGTCAGATGGTGATTCAACTACAACAAAATGGTGAAGATGATGAATTAGGGCTACGTCCAGAATTAACAGCATCTATTGCTCGTACTGTTGTGACTCGGATGGCTGGTGTCACTTATCCACAAAGGTTGTATTACAACGCCAATGTGTTTCGCCGCACTTGGGAAAGTAGACACAATCGCCAACAAGAGTTTTATCAAGCTGGCGTGGAGTTGTTAGGTACTGGCGGATTGCTGGCGAATGCGGAAGTACTGCTGTTAGTAGCAGATTGTTTGGCAACATTGGGTTTGCAGGGATGGCATTTAATTTTAGGTGAGGCGGGAATTACCCGATCGCTCCTGAGTGCTTTTCCTGCTAATTTACAAGCTCAAGTTCGCAGTGCGATCGCTCATCTTGACCGCATCACCATAGATAATTTACCCCTGAGTGACAAACTGCGCGATCGCGCCCAAATCATCCTGGATTTGCGCGGGTCAAGTGCAGATGTATTACAAAAAGTCAGTAGTTTGGATCTAGATGAAGAACAGCGAGAGGCAGTGAATAACCTCAAATCCCTAGTAGAATTACTAGAATCAGAGAAAAAAATTCCGTTAATCCTCGATCTGAGCCTGATCCAAACCATAGATTACTACACTGGTATCGTCTTTGAAGTTGTCAATGATACCGAATCCCAAGCCAGAGTTTTAGGGCGTGGTGGTCGCTATGACCAGCTTTTGGGGCTATATCATCCTCAAGGAGAAAACATTCCCGGAATTGGTTTTGGACTAAATATCGAAGATTTATACCAAGTTCTTTTATCTACTCAGCAATTACCACAAGAAACTCCAGCGAGTGACTGGTTGGTAGCACCAGAGACAGCTAATGCTAACGCCGCTGCCTTTGTCTATGCCCAAAAACTCAGAAATTCTACTGATTTGGTGCGGGTAGAAATTGATTTGGGCGGAAGGGATGCAGAGGCGATTCGCCAATATGCAAGCGATCGCAGCATTGCCCAAATTGCTTGGATCAAAGCTGATGGCTCACCAACCATTGAATCATTGCGTTAAGTGAGTTGGGGATTGGACATGGGGCATTGCTTTATCTGCCCTACTCTCCACTCCCCCCAGATGGCGTTGCATAATGGCGGTATGAATTGAAGTGAAACTGGATGGAATGTCCGCGTTGTGGGTCGTCCCATATCCGTAAGAACGGAAAGAAAAGAGGTAAACAGAATCACATTTGCTGTGATTGCGACGTGCGTTCCGCCCCGCTTCGCTAACGTCAATTCATTGATCGGTACGAACCACCCCAAGGATATAGTGATGAAGTGAAACGAGAATGCCTGAAAATGTACGTTAATGGCATGGGATTTCGTGGCATCGAACGGAGTCATTGCGTGTGCATCATACGACATTGATTACTTGGGTAAAACTTGTGGGAGAACTGTTGCCTGATGCCTACGACCCACAGACAATTCCAGAAGTTGGTGAACTTGATGAACTAGAAACGTTCGTCGGCTCAAAAAAAACAAAATCTGGCTTTGGACAGCAGTGAACCACTTCAGACAAGGTATTTTAGCGTGGGTTTTGGGCGACCATAGCGCCGAAGCCTTTCGCCCATTATGGGATATCGTGGGTACTTGGCAGTGCTATTTCTATGTCACGGATGGATGGTTGGTCTATCCAGGCTTTATTCCAGAGGGCGACCATGATTGTGAGCAAGACTTACATGACGCGGGTTGAAGGGGAAAACACCCGATTGCGACACTATCTGGCTCGATTGCATCGCAAGACGCTATGTTATTCTAAATCAGCACAAATGCTGAGATACTCGATTCGATTGTTACTTCCCTATCTCAAATTTTGGGATGTTCCAGTTCCGCAATGATTCATACCGCCATTATGCAATGCCCTCGTATTTGTCCTGGATTGCTCCTGACGTTCCCCACTCAGCACACCTGATAATTCAATACCCTTGGGTTAAGGGTTATTGATGTAAATAATTAGTCTTTCAGGACGCGATAAATCGCGTCTCTACATCTAGGTTTTGTTGCTCATTCTGAACTTTATTGCCTGATAATTGGGTTGTATCGTTCCTAGTCGGAGCTTGGAACGAGATTTGAAAAGGATTAAGCGTTGGTTGTAGAGCGAACTTTTAGTTGGCTATGCTTCAAAATATCAAGTGTATTTAATTTTTTGAGTATAAAATCTACCTGCTAAAAGAGCCGCACCTGCTACTAAAGTTGCTAGTACACTATCAGGTTCAGGGACGGCAGCAACTTGAGCATCAATTCGTGCAGTTCCAGCAAACAAACCAGACAATTCAGGGTGGTCTAATACATCAGCAAACTCTGGAGAAATCAACAATTGAACATCAGGGATGGTTAAATTTTGGCCATCAAATGCCATAAGTCCCGGAGTGCTCAAATCAAACAAAATTGTATTTAAAGAAAACGTGTCTCTTAAAACAAGTCCGCTGGCACCTGTGACAGTACGTCCTGGAGCAAAACCGATTGAAAAATCACCAACAGTAATTTCTTTATTGAAAGTAACAGTACCAGTCTGCTTTATTGTACCTGAAAGCGGAGTAAAACCGCCCTCGTCGCTGAACGTGAAGTTAGTAAGTGAGTCGATGTTGAAACCAACTAAATAATTGCTAGGAATTGGTGCAACTGTCTGATTAGTGCCTGTCAAAGTTAGCCCAATACTACTAAGAATCTCCTCGTGATCGCGATCGATGCTGGTGACTCCAGATATCACTTTAAAAGTTGCAGCATCTACCTGTATCGGTGCTATTGAGATAAAAGCTGCTGTCGTACAACCAAAAATTCCTGCAAACTGAAAAAAACGCATATATATTTCTGATGATCTTCGTAGTTTATTTTATCTAATAAAACGTCCTTTATTAATATATAAATTTAAAAATTTTCGCTAAAAAAGTATTCTCAAAACTTAAGATTATATCAATATACAGTTAATAAAAAAATTTAAACCATACAGCTATAAATACAAAGTTGAGTATGTGGGTACAAATAAAAATTACTATTCATAATGAAGCGTAAACTGTAAGGAATAAAGCATTAAGGATAGAAAATGAAAAAATATAGTTACGTTTAATTATGTCCAATGCCAATTATTTAGGAACCAATTCCAAAGTCCCTCTCCCAACCTTGAGAGAGAGATTTAGGGTGAGGGTTTTTGATTCATGCAAGAAGTCTAATTAAGGATTCGCAGACTCTAGCTGAGAACCAGAGAAAGCTGATTTATTCTCGCTGATTTACTTCTTAGTTCACAGACTTGTTCTAATCCACCAGCTTATTTTATCCAAATTAGGATCTATTTCCTGCCAAAAGCTTGCTGAAGAGTCTGCTTCTCTGGTTATTGCGAGTATTTGCTCTATACTGTCGAAGTTTTTTTGAATCAATTGCTTATCTAATTTAGGAATATCTAATTTTAGATATTTCAAACGGTTGGGTAACTCTACTTTCTCTTTTGTCGGCAAGTGGGCAATCTGAGCAACTTGTTCTAAAATTTGGTCTACTGATGCAATTATTTCTTGCAGACTGGGCTTTTTAGTTTGTAATTGTAAATCTTTTTCTTCAAAGGCTTCTTCTAGATCGCCTAACTTTACTAAGACTATTTTGACAAAGAAAATATTGTAATCTACCTCACTAACTTCACCCACTTGCTGATGATATTTTCCACTTTTATTTATAACTACTATGTCACCTTTCTCAATTCTGTTGTTCATAATTTATACAGCTTTGTAATTAAATTACTAAATAATCTCCTCTACAGAAAATACTACTCTAAAGCCACAAACCCTCAGCCCACCGTCTGACTCATTCCAGCTACGGCTAGCACTGCGACACAGTTCTGGACTGAAACTCCAAGAACCACCGCGTAGCACCCGACGATTTATATCGCCGCCAACTTCCCAAGCTGTTCCATCTAAGGGTGCATCGTTGTAATTGTTGTGCCACGAATCAGCACACCATTCCCAAACTAACCCGTGCATATCGTACAATCCAAAGGCGTTGGCGACTTCAAAACTACCGACGTTTGTTGTTTCTTTACGGAATTTGCTTTTTGGTTCCATAGTGCAGCTGACTAACTCAGGAGTAATGGTTTCGCCAAAATGGAATGAGGTTGTAGTTCCAGCCCGACAAGCATATTCCCATTCAGCTTCACTCGGTAAACGATAGTCGCGTCCAGTTTTTTCTGATAGCCTGAGACAGAATTCTACAGCCTCATACCAAGATACATTTTCCACTGGTCTATCTAGACCTTTGAATTTCGATGGATGGGGATTTAAAGCTTGTTTGACTTTGGGTAAAGCTGCTACTACTCTCCACTGTGCTTGAGTCACAGGAAATTTCCCCATAAAAAATGGTTCAACGGTAACTTGATGCTGAGGACGTTCGTCAGCATCTCCTTCAAACTCCGGCGAACCCATCATCTGACTACCACCAGGAATCAATACCATTTCTAATGTGACAGACTTACCCAAATCTTCAACAAAGAAGTTTGCATTACAGTTCATGCGGTTTACTTCTCTACCACCTGTGTCTACTGTCACTACGTCAAATTCAAAGGTTTCTAATGGGGGTAATGGTACGATTACTTTTTGTGATAGCGGCGCTAATATAGGTTGAGGTATCGAAACAATTTTTAAGGCAACAGGTTCAATGTTCAATGTGGCAAACTTCAAATCGTTAATGACTTCTACTGCTGTTTGATACCTTTCACTCGGTAGATGTTTGAGTAATTTATCTAAAATTTTTCCTAATTCGTCGCTGATAGTAATATCTTTTTTTTGTAAACGTTCGCGCCACAACCATTTAGCGTTCATGGCATCATAAATAGGGTCATTAATCTGTCCAGAAGCATCCTGCAAAGGCAAACATTGAGTTAAAAGACGCACACAAGTTACGCCCAAAGCATACAAATCACTGCCGTGACAAGCAAATCCAGCCATTTGTTCTGTTGGGGCATAGCCAAGGGTATAAATTACCGTAGCTTGTCTTCCTATACTGGTTTGTGTCACCTGTTTAGCACCGCCAAAGTCAATTAAGACGGGTTTTTTATCACTTGCACGGCGAATGATATTTTCTGGTTTGATATCCCGATGAATGACGTTATGGGTATGAATGAATTCTATAACTGGCAATAAATCAGCTAAAAGTTCCCAAATTTGTTGCTCGCCATAAATTTGTTGCTGAACTTCTTGTAAAAGAGTTTTTCCTTGAATAAATTCTTGTACGAGATATAAGCTAGAACCTTGTTCAAAATAAGCTAGTAATCTAGGAATTTGGGTATGATTTTCTCCCAGTTCATACAACCGAAAAGCCTCTTCTTTGAAAAATTCCGCGGCTTTAGTGCGTTGTCCTGTTCCCTGAAACTGCGGGAAAAATTGCTTGATGACGCAAGGGGCGTTTAGTCTGTCTACATCTTCTGTAGAATATGTTCTACTAAATCCACCTTCACCTAAGAGTCTTAATACGCGGTAACGGTTTCTGAGAAGTTTGCCAAAGTTGCTTTGTCCGCAACTGACGCAAAATCTATTGCTATCAGAGTTGAATGGATTTGAGCAATTGGGATTTTGGCAGATTTGCATAATCAGGGGGAAATAGCATCTTCTCCAAAGTTAGCCCCAATATTATCTAATTGAAAACAGTTATGTAGAGAAGCGAACACGGAAGTTTATTCATGTGTTTAAAACTATCTTTCACACGAGGGCATAAGGATGAATAAATTATATTTATTTATACCAATTCAATGAATGATTGCAACACATACTTGGGTTAAGACGCGATTCATCGCGTCTCTAAAAATGGTGTATTTGTCGCATTTTTTTACAATTGGTATTACTTATCTATAGTATGACGTTGTGTTAGCAGAAAGTATGGCACATTGCCATAATATTGGAGCGTTAGGCTTGCCGTAATGCACCCTAAATTTTAATATAACTGTTGTTTGCTATCTAAAAAAGTTCACGAAGAACGAAATCACCTACCTATAACTTTTATTGCAAATTGCGACTCTTATTTAAAAGTTTTATTCTCTCCAGAAGCGCGAATTAATTCAGCTACAAGGGCAACGATCGCGGATACTGAAATTAACATCACACTCAGAGCATTAATATCAGGTTTAACTCCGGTTCTAATGCGGCTAAAAATTTCCATTGGCAGGGTGTTAGAACCGCTACCAGCAGTAAAACTGGCAATGAGAAAGTCATCTAAGCTAAGGACAAAAGCCAATAGACAACCAGCGATAATCCCAGGCATTAATTGAGGTAACAATACTTTGATGAAAGCTTGGGTTGGTGTCGCGCCTAAATCTAGTGCTGCTTCTTCTAAGTGGGGATCTAAATTAGTCAGTCGGGAACCAACTACAAGTCCGACGTATGCCAGACAAAACACGATATGGGCTGCAACTATCGTCCACAAACTCAAAGGTATCGCAAAGGCTGCTAGACATACTAGGGTAGCCACTGCGATCGCAATATCGGGAATAATCAATGGTAGGTAAGCAACACCCCGATACAATTTCTTACCAGGAAATTCGTAACGCGCCAACCCAACCGCCATCAAGGTTCCCAGCACTGCTGAAATTGCCACGGCACAACCAGCAACTATCATACTGTTTTGCAAAGCCGATAAGATGCGATCGTCACTGAACAACTTGCGATACCAATCGAGAGTGAATCCTTGCCAAGTTGCACTATAGGGCGATTGATTGAAGCTATAAAAGCCAAGTACCAATATAGGCAGGTACATGAACACAAACATCAGCACTGAGAAAACCGCCTGCCATGAGACACGCGGTTTTTTGAGAGATGGAGAGATATTCACGTTTATATATGATTTTTATTGATAGGAATCTAAAATATCACATTTAATGTAATAAGTCAATGATTTAACTATTTTCTCTCCTTTTTGACTAGCAAAGAATCGAATAGTATCTCAATTAATCAGACAAGCAGCTTGAACAACTGGTTATAAGATAGATAAACTTTCGCCCATACTAGACATCTGGTAAAAAAGAGACGTAGCACTGCTACGCCTCTACAAGGCTTCTGGATAACGCATATTTAATTTCTAAAGATGTCTAATAGTTAATTCTTACCTTTAATAATTTGGATAGAACTTATCAGAAAAATTGCTGCTTCTGATTTCCAACTACCTACTTTACCAAAATCTGTTCTTTGGGCGACTCTAAATTATTCTTGAGAGTACGGAAAGCCGCCCAAAAAGTGACTACACGATTTATTCTTTAATTAACTTTTGTAAATTAGATAATCTGACAGGCGATAGCAGAGTTTTTCTGCCTATTATCAGCATTTAACTTAAAATTTGACGATTTTAGTGAATTCCTGTTTGTCAAAAACGTCAAAAATATCTATATTTAATATTCACTAATCTACCAAAAATTAATAAATTAGAATGTATTTACCTCTTTAGGAGTGGGTAATTTCCGTACTAGGATAGACAAAGAATATAGAAGTAACGGCATAAGATTTGAAAGAGATTGTTAATAAGTTTAGTATCTGAAGTTACTTTCTGATGCAAAGTGAATCAATTACCAACACTAAAACAACAGAAATAAAAAACTTCTAATTCAAGTTTTATTTTTTAGGAGGTTTATGATGCGAATTGCTCAAATAGCTCCACTGTGGGAAAGAGTTCCACCTCCAGCTTATGGTGGCGTAGAGTTAGTAGTGGGGTTACTGACCGATGAATTAGTCCGACGCGGACACGAAGTAACTTTATTTGCATCGGGAGATTCTATTAGTCTGGGAACACTAACGTCAGTTCATCCCCGTGCCCTCAGACTCGATTCTACTATCAAAGATTACGGCATTTACGAGATGCTGAATCTAGCTTCGGTTTATGAACGCGCAGAAGAGTTTGATATTATTCACTCCCATATCGGGCATGGGGCACTGGCTTACGCGAATCTCGTCAAAACCCCTACAGTTCACACGTTGCATGGTACTTTTAACCCTGACAACGAAAAGATGTTTAGTTTTGGTAAAAAACAACCCTACGTCAATATTTCCAATGCACAACGAGAACCAAGGTTAGGGTTGAACTCTATAGCAACAGTTTACAACGGAATTGATGTCAGCAGTTATGAGTTTCACTCCCAACCAGAAGATCCTCCTTACTTAGCGTTTTTGGGTAGGATATCTCCAGAGAAGGGAGCGCACTTAGCCATAGAAATTGCCAAAGAAACTGGTTGGCATTTAAAAATGGCTGGTAAGGTGGATGTCGTTGATGTGGAATACTTTGAGAAGGAAATTAAACCGCACATTGACGGGGAGCAAATTGAGTATCTGGGTGAAGCCAACCATACTCTAAAAAATGCCCTGATGGGTGGTGCAGTAGCAACTCTGTTTCCAATTACTTGGCGAGAACCCTTTGGATTGGTGATGATTGAGTCAATGGCTTCCGGTACGCCAGTGATTGCAATAAAATTGGGGTCTACTGAGGAAGTAATTTCTCACGGCAAGACGGGTTTCCTCTGCAATAATATTCAAGAGTGCATCAGTGCTATCGATCGCGTCATCGAGTTAGACCGTTATGCTTGTCGTCAGTATGTCGAAAATCTTTTCAGTGTTAAGCACATGACTAATGGCTATGAGGCGGTTTATCAACAAATAATAGCAGAACGATTTTCTCAGAATGGGCATTTCCGCAGTTTGGTTGATTTAGCTAGCGATCGCATTTAAATATCACATTTGTGTAATATTACATCTTTTTAATTAAGTAGAACACAGATTTTCGTAGTAGGGTAGCACAGCTGTGCTACCCTACCAAGTTAGGTGATTATCCCATTTTTCTAAAGTTCTAGCACTCACTCCTGGAACTCGTTCTAAGTCTTGTAAAGATGTAAATGTTTGCTGTTGACGACTAATAATTATTCGCTGTGCTAACTTCTTACCCACGCCAGGGAGAGTTGCTAATTCTTCTAAACTTGCGGTGTTGATATTTACTTTTTGAATTGCTTGTAACTCAGTTGATGAAAAAGTTTTTATTTGAGGACACCGTGTTTGTTCTAATTTAATTTTTTCTTGAATTGCTGGTGGTAAGCCTGGTTTCACTTTGGCATAAAGACGAGCAAATTCTCGCACATAATGGGCAGCAACTATCGGATTTTCTATCACTACAAGTGTCTCGTCGTTACCATTATTGGCAGCATCTGACCAATTATGAGAACCTGTAATTACAGTTTGGCTATCAATAACACCAAATTTGTGATGCAATAAATCGCCTTTGGGTAACACAGGTACACCTACAGTAGTAATTGGATTTGACCAAGGATGGTTGTCAATTTCATATTTACATTTGTTACTCAGAGCAACCCCCATCATATCTAAGGCTTCGCTGTAAGGACGATAGGCGAATTGTGGTTCAATTAAAGCGCGAATTTGCACACTTTGTTGATGGCGTTTTTCTAAAATATTGGCAAGAGGCTGTTCAGAAAAGACAAATAATGCCATATCAATAGATTTGCTTGCTGAATCTAAAGTTTTAGCAATTAAACCATTACTACTGTTACTCCAAGGTTGAGTTGGAGAAGTAGGCGAAAATTGCACAGTAATTTTGGTATTACCTAAAGTTATTTGTTTAGGTAAACGCAGTGGTTTTTTTAAACCAAATCGACTATCTGGTTGACCTCCTGGCCCATCTCCCCATAAGATATTAAACTCTTCTATAAATAAAGCTGCTAATTCTGGGCTGTCAATCTGCAATAAATTATTGGCATTGCCTAAACTGCTGGAATTTGTAAAATCACCAGAAGTATCACTTAATGTAAAATTAGCTGAAGTGATAATTACAAGGCGATTGTCCACAATCACGAATTTGTGATGCATCAAGCTGCTACCTGCTGAACCATCTGCTCGATCGTCTAACCAGGGAATTTTGGCATTCTGCAAAATTATCAAAGCATCTCTTTGATTTATTTCGGCTGAACTGAGTTGATTATCTTGGTTAATATCGATAAATTGGCGAAATTCTTTGTAGCGTTCTTGTTCTCTTTTATCTAACTTACCTATTTCAGTAGATGTTAAGCTACTCCAAGGTCGGCTGTAGGTATTTTCTAAAATGATTCTGACTCTTACCCCAGCTTTTTGTCTATCAACCAATGCTTGGGCAACTTTGGGTAAACGTAGTTCTTGCACCGCCACATCTACTGTAGATTTAGCTTGCGTAATAGCATCGACAATCTGTTTTTCTAAATCATCCCCAAGGCGAGTTTGCTGACGGTAAGCTTCTTGGTATTCTGAAGACTCAGAATGGTTAAAATAAACTTGAACTAACGGGTCTTGTGGTAAGGGTGCTGGACGCTGATTATAAGACTGGACTCGTTGACAACCAGCAAGAGAGAATATCAGTAAAAAGATAGATAAAAAATATCTTTGTCTAGAGATAAGTTGCACTGTAATCTGTTAAAAGTGGATTGGGAGTGGATAGATTTATCATTCCCAAAATTTTGTGTTCTGAATTAAGTAGAGAAATAAGTTTCCAAGTAAAGGGAAAAATCCACTACTAGATGTAAAATTACAGATATTTTTTTCAGGATTTGTCCACTAAAACTGTATATACTGACAAATCCGCAGTCTATCACCAACGTGTGTTTTCACTATTATCGGTTATATGCAAATTTATCTAGATTACAGCGCCACGACTCCGACTCGAAAAGAAGCGATCGCAGTTATGCAAACAATCCTCACTCAACAGTGGGGCAATCCTTCCAGCTTACATGAGTGGGGACAACGGGCGGCAACGGTTGTAGAACAAGCCAGAGTCCAAGTTGCTGGTTTAATTAACGCCGCTACCCCTGAATCGATCGTTTTTACCTCTGGTGGCACTGAGGCAGATAATTTGGCAATTATGGGTGTGGCTCGGTTGTATGCTGTTCCTCAACATCTAATTATTTCCAGCGTTGAGCATTCCGCAATTTCTGAAACAGTAGGGTTGTTAGAAATGTGGGGTTGGAAAGTTACACGCTTGTCTGTAGATATTAAAGGCAGAGTCAACCCCTTGGGTTTAAAGGCGGCATTGCGACATAACACAGCCTTAGTTTCTATAATTTACGGTCAAAGTGAAGTAGGGACTGTGCAACCAATAGAGGAACTGGGTAAGATAGTGCGATCGCACGGTGCTCTGTTCCACACAGATGCAGTGCAAGCTGCGGGACGCTTACCCATAGATGTGCAACAACTCCCAGTAGACTTACTTAGCCTTTCCAGTCATAAAATATATGGGCCGCAAGGTGCAGGGGCGCTGTATGTGCGTCCTGGGGTAGATTTTATGCCCTTACTGAGTGGTGGTGGACAAGAAATGGGACTGCGTTCTGGTACGCAAGCAGTACCGATAATTGCCGGATTTGGTGTAGCAGCAGAATTAGCAGCGCAAGAATTAGCTACAGAAACACCACGGTTAATTGAATTACGCGATCGCGCTTTTGCCCAATTAGCTGAGATTCCTGGTTTAATTGCTACAGGGGATACTTGCGATCGTTTACCTCACCATATCAGTATGTGCTTAGAAAACGCCGACGGGAAAAAACTTAGCGGTAAAACCTTGGTAAGACAGCTAAACCTTGCTGGTATTGGTATCAGTGCTGGTGCTGCTTGTCACAGTGGTAAACTTAGCCCTAGTCCAATATTGTTAGCAATGGGCTATTCTGAAAAAGCTGCCTTGGGCGGAATTCGCATCACATTGGGGCGTGATACTACCGAAGCTGATATAGATTGGACAGTGATGGTATTGAAGCAAATTTTGCAAAGGCTAACACCGGATTTATCTTTAGTTAAGCGTTAAATTATTGGCAACGCTACTAGGATTTAAACCGTGTAAAGTTATATGTCAAAAATTAACCAGATCCAAAATGAACTACGGCAACAAAGCGGTGAAAAGTTCCAAAAGCTTGCCGATGCTTACCTTCACAAGAAAGGATATGAGCGGATTAATCCTATTGGCTCTGTAATTGGTGCTGACAAAGTGAGGACAGGAACTCCTGATACATTAGTAATCCTACCTAATGGAAAGTATGTCTTTGCAGAATACACAACAGAGAAGAAAGGAGTTGCTCAGAAATTTAAGAAAGACCTCGACAAGTGCTTTGATGAGGTAAAAACTGGAATATCTGTTGAAAAAATCCAAGAGATAGTTTTATGTCACACATCGATGCTTTCCCCAGACGAAGAAGTTTTATTGAGGGAGGAATGCCAGAACCGAGGAGTCAACCTTAATATCTTTGGTCTTGGCCCTATATCTTATGACCTTTACCAAAAATATCCAGGCATTGCAAGAGATTTCCTTGGAGTTGAGGTAGATACAGGACAAATCGTTGATCTTGATGAATTTATTAAGGCTTACGATAAAAAAGCGGCTACTCCTCTTAATACAACTTTCCACTTTCGAGAGGAAGAGTTAAAGCAAGTATTGCAAGGATTGAATAACAGTAATCTTGTTATTGTGTCTGGCAAAGCAGGCATTGGTAAATCTCGATTGGCGCTCGAATCTTGCAATCAATTTTTAGCAAGTCACCCTGAATATCAGGTTAGATGTATTTTTCTTCGAGGAGCAAATATTTTTGAGGATCTCCGTGTCTATTTTTCAGAACCGGGCTGTCACCTCATTTTTGTAGATGATGCGAATCGGGTTAACTCATTTGAGTACTTCATTCAAATCCTTCATGACCAGCGCGAGGATCAACAAATCAAGGTCATTGCTACTGTTCGAGATTATGCTTTTGCAAAAGTTAAGGAATTAGCGCAGTCATATAAAAATTGGACTGAGATAGAGCTAAACTCTTTGGACGAAAATCACATAAAGCAAATACTTAAGGATGAGTACGAAATTCTTAATCCCCTGTATCTCAACAGAATTGCCGATATTGCTCAAGGAAATCCTCGTCTTGCAATCATGGCTGCACTGTTAGCAAAACAAGAAGAGAGACTTGACAGCATTAATAATGTATCTAATCTTTACGACGAGTATTATTCTTCAATCCGAAAAGATTTGCAAGAACTCGGTGATGAAAACCTCTTGAAAGCTGCTGGTATTGTTGCCTTTTTTAGGACGGTAGATCGTTCAAATGAAAAGATGATGGAGGAAATTGAGACAGCATTCGGTATTAGCCAAGAAGTTTTTTGGAAAGCTGTTCGCCAGCTACATGATCATGAATTGCTCGATATGTACGAGAATGAGATCGTGCGAGTCTCTGATCAAGTTCTGGCTACCTATCTTTTTTACCTTGCCTTCTTTAAGGAAAAATTACTTAATTTTGCTATTCTCCTAAATCACTTTTTCCCTCAGCTTCAGTATCGAATTGTTGACGCTCTCAATCCTGTTATGAGTACTTTTGATAGTGAAAGAATCATAGATGTAATGCGTCCACACGTTAATCAAGCATGGCAAACATATCAAAATGCAGGAGACGAAAAAAATCTGATGCACTTCATACAGGTGTTCTGGTTCCTTAAGCAAACAGAC
This sequence comes from Nostoc sp. 'Lobaria pulmonaria (5183) cyanobiont', assembly GCF_002949795.1. Classification (NCBI taxonomy): domain Bacteria; kingdom Bacillati; phylum Cyanobacteriota; class Cyanophyceae; order Nostocales; family Nostocaceae; genus Nostoc; species Nostoc sp. 'Lobaria pulmonaria (5183) cyanobiont'. Next base: position 4,798,779 of record NZ_CP026692.1, read on the forward strand.
ATCCTTGTATATATTCATAACTGCATTTCCGCAATGGAACCGGAATTACCAGACCTCTCTAAATTGAAAATTGAGCCTAACTCTAATATTCCATCACCTTCTATCCTCAGCACACTAGGGTTATTCAACCATTCAAATGAGAATAATCTTCAAATGGCATTAGAGCTTATTTTGGAGTATGTCACAAAACGACCGACCCAAATATCGCAAGTGCTTTACCTTCTTACCGAACGATTTGGGTTTGATCACGAATCCTATTGTTATAGGTTTACTATCCAGCAGATAGTAATTGATATACTGTGGGAACGGGTTAAGGATGGTGAAGACATAATGTTTTCAAAGCTATTTCTCGCGGTGGCTGAACATTATCTTTACACCGACTTCAACACTACTAGGATGAAAGGGAAAGGGATCAACATCTTTAACTTCACCTTACCACCAACGCCAGAACTGGCTGAACTTAGACAAAAAATTTGGCAGAGGGTATTCCAACTTTATCAAGTACCTATTCTCAAGGAAGATGTGCTTAATCTTCTTTACAAGTATAGTACATCAGGCTATAAAGTCTCAGTAGTGGAAATAATTATCCAAGATTCATCTAAGGTGCTTCCTTTTCTTGAGTCATATCTGGATACCAGTAGCTATTCTCATTGCCTGATAGTTCAAAGCTACTTAGATAAATTAGAGTATCAAAAATTAGAAATCTCCGATAATGACAATAAAACCATTATTTTGATGAAAATTATGGCTAATTTCTGGAGATGTCTATTGTGTGAAACTTTGCGCGATTTATTTACGAATAAAACCTATGCAATGTCTAAAGTTCTTATTTCTGATAAACCAGAGAGACGATATCTAAATCTAGAATATGAGGAATACGAGCAACTTAGGCAACAACGAATTCAAGACTTCTTTGTAAACTACAACTTGGAAGACTACAAGCAATTCTTTGAGCAATGCCTTGAAATTCAGGAGCAAACAGACCGCCGAAATCATAATACATCCCATCTTCCAAGCCAAGTAGCCGCAGTACTTATTAACCTGGCAAATCGAGATCCACAACTCTATGCTGATGTAGTTCAAGATTACATTAGTATTGGAAATCCACTGAGGATTAATGATTTTCGACTTATCAATCACTTAATTCAAATATTAGATATTAATAAAACTTATGAAATTCTAAACCAAAGTTCTTATTATTTAAAAAGAAAGTGGTTGTTTGACTTTTATCAGTTATTACCTCAAGAACTGATTATAGAAGAACATTTAGATCAACTTTATAGCATTTATAAAGAAAGTGATGTAAATGATATACCACACGATTTGAACTTTGTCCTAAAATACCGTGCGCTAGATGAAAATCTATTGGTTAAGATAGTCGAAATTCTCCTGGCAAATGGTTATGAAAATTCTAATAAGTCTTATCCACTATCATGCTTATTTCATAGATATGAAGTCAATACAACTTTACTTAACCTTTTAGATAACCAATTAAATTTACTGAAACAAGCTTATCTTCAAGTACTGAAAAATGACTGGGATATAGATGATAATGGACAATACTTTGCTTATATCCTGAAACGCGATCCAGAATTCATCCTTGAATACATGGATTGGATTTACCACCAAGAATATCAATCATATCATTTTGATAATGGACGAGATTATTCCTTTCTATGGCAATGTGACAACTATGAAAACCTGATGACGCAGATAATTGAATATATTTATCAACGGGATGAGGAGTATCTTAGCTTAGGCTCTATTAGACTTAGCAAATTCTTCATTCTCAGTGCAGATGGAAAAGATAATGCAACTTTGTGGAAGCGGCAAGATAAGATCCTGATGAAATTACTAGAATCTCGATGTAATGAGATTCCGTTTACCCAGCTTATATTTGATATAGTTACAAATTTCTCATTTGAAAGAAGACTTTCATTTGTTGACTTTTTTATAAGGCATAACCAAAAATTCGATGACTTTAAAAAACTTCGCCTAGAACCTAGCTCTTGGAGTAGCTCAGGAAGTGGAGTTCCCGTATATCAGAACCGCGTTGAGTATTTAGAGTCATTGCTTCCACTTTTTAATAGTGTACCTTTTCTGCAACATAAACAATACATAGAGCAACTTATTCAGTGGTTAAGGGAAGAAATTGAAAGAGAAAAGAAGCGAGACTTCATGCACGACTAGGTTACGAAATACTAGCTAATTTAAGAACAACATCATGGACACTGCTAAACTCACCACTGATGGCACTCACCAAATGGTCATTTTGCCCGAAGATTTTCAACTCACTGGTACTGAAGTTTCTATCAAAAAAATTGGTAACGCCATTGTCCTCATTGCCAAAGATAACCCCTGGCAATCCCTCATTGATAGTCCAGACAATTTTTCTGATGACTTCATGAATTCTAGAGTTCAGCCAGTTCTTGACACTAGAGAAAATTTTTAAATGCGATACCTGCTTGATACCAACATCTGCATTTACCTCATTAAGCAAAAACCCCAAAAAGTACTGGATAAATTCCAAACTCTTAGCATTTCTGATGTTGGTATCTCCTCCATCACCGTTGCTGAACTCGAATACGGAGTTGCCAAAAGGAGCTAGTGCGTTGGGCGGCTTTGCCGACTTGAAGCAACTAGCGTCCAACAGCAAGAGAAAAACCGCATCGCCCTGATGCAACTTCTGCTACCTCTAGAAATTGTCGAATTCAATCAATCATCTGCAACGATTTACGCCAGCATCAGAAGTGATCTCGAAAGTAGAGGACTTATTATTGGTGCAATGGATATGCTCATTGCTTCTCATGCGCTCAGTTTAGGAGTTACCCTCGTCACCAATAATATGCGAGAGTTTTCTCGTATTCCTACGCTCCTATTAGAAAACTGGGTTGATTAGTTGTCAATATGCGAGATGTGATGATATTGCGTTACTGGCATCCTGTAATATCAATCAAAATAACTGTAAGCTCAATAAAAATCAGCATCATGAGTATTATCGTCTTCGGCAGCATCAATATAGACTTGGTAGCAACAACACCCCGGTTGCCAGTTGCAGGAGAAACGTTACTAGGAGAAGACTTTTTTAAAGTTTCGGGAGGGAAAGGAGCCAATCAAGCCGTAGCATTAGCAAAATTGGGAATTCCTACTCAGATAGTGGGGCGTGTAGGCGCAGACGATTTTGGTTCCGAACTTATTAACAATTTGCAAGCATCTGGTGTACAGACTGATAACATTTTTGTGGATAAAACTGTTAGTTCTGGAGTCGCTATTATCACCGTGAGTCAGACTGGTGAAAATCAAATAGTCGTCATTCCTGGTGCAAATGGGCGCGTCAATCAAGAAGATGTAGAGCGATTATCCTACTTTTTACCAGAAGCTACAGCACTACTTTTACAACTAGAAATTCCTATTACTGCCGTGATTGCTGCTGCTCAAGTGGCACAACGTGCAAACATAAAAGTAATTTTTGACCCCGCACCCGCACAATCTAATTTACCAGATGAATTGTATCCATTGGTAGACATTATTACACCAAATGAAGTTGAGGCAGCGCAGTTGGTTGGTTTTCCTGTGGATGGAGAGGAACAAGCAGCCAAAGCCGCTGCGGTTTTATTGCAACGGGGTGTGAAATGTGCGATCGTCAAACTGGGTGCTAAGGGTGTTTTTTGTGCGACTGCTGAAGAAAAGTTTTTTGTACCCGCGTTTTCAGTTCATGCAGTTGACACAGTAGCCGCAGGCGATGCTTTTAATGGTGGTTTAGCGGCGGCACTTTTTGAAGGACTTTCCTTACATCAAGCAGTTGTTTGGGGTGCAGCAGCAGGTGCTTTGACAGCGACAAAACCAGGCGCCCAAACTTCGCTACCGGATAGGTTTACATTTGATGCATTTCTTAAGGAAAGGAAAATGAATGGTGGTTTTCAAGGGTAGGTATTTAAAAAAGTATAGATAAACAGGTAAAATGCTTATCCAATCGGGGTAGGCAGAAATATCAGTGCAAAGCTTCTGGACGATGTATGGTGTGTAGCAGGAGAAATGCAGATAGTAAAAGTGAGGAATTAAGTATGGCACTATATCTAGACTCAGCGATCGCATCGGAAGCTGAAGTTGTTAAGCTTTGGGGATGGGTAAAAGGTATTACAACAAATCCCACGCTATTGTCTCAAAGCGATACTCCACCAGAAACCACGCTCAAAAAGTTGGTTGCCTTGACAAATGGCCCGTTATACTATCAACTTATGGCATCTGATAAAGCTGGGATGCTAGCTGAAGCTAGAAAAGCTTTCGAGATTATTGGTTCACAAACAATTTTGAAGATTCCCGCAACACCGTTAGGGTTTGAAGTGGTGGCGAGTCTATCACCAGAGATTACCTGTTCAGTGACAGCGATTTATAGTGCAGCACAGGCAGCAGTAGCACGAGAAGCAGGAGCGAAAATTGCCATAGCTTATGTAAATCGAGCTACCCGATTGTTAGGTGATGGTATTGCCTTAGTGCGGGATATGGCTAGCGTACTCAAAGGTAGTGATACGGAAATCTTGGCAGCTAGTATCAAATCTCCTGAAGAAGCAGCCGCATCGTTGCAAGCCGGGGCAGATCATTTAACTTTACCACTGACAATGTTGCAGGCGATCGCAACTCATGAATTCTCACAAAAAACTGTTGAAGAATTCGCTAAAGGAGGCATTGGTTTAACTAATTCGTAATTTGTAATTCGTATGGGATCAATAAGTGAATTTAGCTAAACTATAAAAATCAAATTTACTCAACATCTCCAAAAATGTGAAGCTTACGACCCTGTAACCGGAAAATCTTTCTCTTCAGGTTCCGAAACTGATGTGTGTATGTGGATTGAACAGCTTTATAGGTATTAAAAATATGACACAACTTACTTTGGTAATCGGCAACAAAAATTATTCATCTTGGTCACTTCGTCCTTGGTTAGCGATGAAGCAATTCGGTTTGGAATTCAATGAGATTCGGATTCCTCTCTATAACAACCCAGATTGTTCATTGAAAATTCGGCAATATTCGTCATCAGGAAAAGTACCTGTGTTATTGCACGATACGCAAACGGTGTGGGATTCTCTCGCTATTTGTGAATATTTAGCGGAAACATTTCCGAATCTGCAATGGTGGCCAGAGGAGAAGGCTGCAAGAGCATTAGCCCGTTCTATCAGTGCGGAAATGCACTCAGGATTTCAAAACTTACGTCAGAATATGCCGATGAACTGCCGTGCCAAATATCCTGGTAAAGGTTTAGCATCAGTTGTACAACAAGACATTGACCGCATAACTAGTATTTGGCAGGAATCGCGTCAAAAGTTTGGGGCTGGGGGCAATTTTTTATTTGGTAATTTCACGATTGCCGATGCGTTTTTTGCTCCAGTTGTCCTGCGGTTTATCACCTATGATGTGCACTTAGATACTGTTTCTAGAAATTATCTGGAGTCAGTTTTGGCACTTCCAGCAATGCAAGAGTGGATAAATGCAGCAAAGAATGAGACAGAAGTTATTCCTCAATATGAGTTTTAGTGAAATAGCAAATAAGAAAAACTTCAATTATAGATGCAAATCAAAGGGATATTCCTACTAAACACTTCTAGAAATTAAATATGCGTTATCTAGAACCCTTGTACAGAGACATAGCAATGTTACGTCTCTACATTCTTTTTTAGAGATTGATAATTTGAAATAGTTATGACCCCCTGTAGTACCGCCGATGCTTTGGGAGGACGGCGTTAGCTGGGGGTGAATTTTCTTACAAATCATTTAGAATTGCGATCGCTCTCTTAAGCTACCCTGGTAAACTGTAAGGTCTATCAAGGAAAATCGCCCGCTCCATCCCAACACTGTTCAATAGCTTTAAAAGCTCTAGTGCTTATGGAGCATAGCTTATAGCTTTACAAACGTGCTCTTATTCTCTAACGACTGTTTAATAGCGTTAAGCTAGAATAAATCCATTTTAATATTAGTAATGCCTAATATTCAAGAACACGTAAACACTCTGATTACGAAATTTGTTCCGGGTTATAGATTTTTTCGTTTACAAGAACTCACAATTGATAAAAATAATTCACTGCAAACAGAGATTAATAGTAACTCAATTAAAGTTCTCAGTTGGAATATTGCTAAACAAAACTATAATAACGCTTGGTTAGAAGATTTTTCAAAAATAATTGCGACTTATCAACCAAACTTTATATTTTTACAAGAATTTTCTTTAAAGTTAGAGGCAGACGAATGGGCAACCTGGCTGAAAATGAATTGGAATTTTGCTCCTAATTTTGTAGACATTCATCATCAAACTTATTCAGGAATTTTTACAGCCTCGACAATCAAACCAATTACCAAAAAAGTTATAACTACTAAACATTATGAACCGATTGTTAAAACTCCGAAAATTTCTTTAATTACTGAGTATCTGCTATCTGAACAAAATACAACTATCCTAACAATCAATACTCATTTGATCAATTTTGTAGATTTAAATAAATTTAAAATTCAACTAAATGAATTAGAGCGGGCGTTATCTACACATCGGGGGCCACTAATCTTTTCAGGAGATTTCAATACTTGGAGTCGAAAAAGAGCAGTTATCCTCAATCAAGTAACAACTCAATTGGGATTAACGCCTGTAATTTTTGCACCTGATGAGAAGGAGAAAATTAAACGCTTCCTGTTATCACCGCCTTTAGATCATATCTTTTATCGAAATCTTAGTGTGAAGAAAGCCAGTGCTAAAGTGCTAGACCAAATTTGTTCATCCGATCATAAGCCATTGCTGGCAGAATTTACTTATATCAATCCTCAAAAAAATTAAAATGCTTGTAGATGCTGGTGTTTTAGCTATTTTTAGCACAACTACAGTTGTTGCTCATGTCGTGGGAGTTGCACATGCAGCCCATGCAGTGATGAATGTGCGTTCTTCCCAAGGGGCAATTGCCTGGAGCATTTCTCTAATTACCTTTCCCTGGCTAGCTATTCCGTTGTATTGGATTTTAGGAAGAACTAAATTTCATGGATATGCTGAAACACTGCGCTCAGTCTATGCACAACACTACAACCTTATTCATCCGATTTATAGTGACCTGATTAAATTTCAGGTTGCGCCACCAGATAATCTAGCCGAGTTGCAACCATTAGCGAAGGCTTTTACAGAAATTCCTTTCACATCAGGTAATGCTGCGGAATTACTAATTGATGGTCAGCAAACCTTTGAAGCGATGCTGAAAAAGATTGCATCGGCGACAAATTATATTTTGTTCCAATTCTATACTGTTAACGATGACCAAGCTGGTAATGAGTTTAAAGAAGCATTGATTGCTAAAGCCAAGCAAGGAATAAACATCTACTTTCTCTACGATGAAATTGGTTCCAAGAAACTATCTCGTCCTTATATCCAGTCTCTAAAACAGCATGGAATTGCAGTAAGTGCATTTAACACCACCCAAGGTCAGGGTAATCGGCTCCAATATAATTTTCGCAATCATCGGAAAATTCTGGTGGTGGATGGAGAAATAGCATTTGTCGGTGGACTGAATATTGGTGACGAATATTTAGGAAAAAATCCTCGCTTGAGTCCCTGGCGTGACACCCACATCATGCTCGAAGGCCCAACTGTGCAAAGCCTACAAAACTCCTTTGTGCGAGATTGGTATTGGGCGACTCGAAAACTTATCGAAGTTAACTGGCAGGTAAAAATTAATCGGGAAATTAATCAAACTGCATTCATTCTTCCTACAGGCCCCGCAGATACGCTACCAGCTTGTAAGCTTTTTTTCGTCGAACTAATTAATCAAGCTCAAACTCACCTCTGGATTGCTAGTCCATATTTTGTGCCGGACGAAGCAACATTGTCAGCCTTAAAACTGGCAGCAATGCGAGGTGTTGATGTGCGAATTCTCTTACCAAATCGACCCGATCACTTATTTGTTTATTTATGTTCCTTCTCTTACTACACCGAAATGGAAAGAATCGGTATCAAGTTGTATCGTTACAAAAATGGGTTTATGCACCAGAAAATTATAGTCATTGATGAAAATATAGCTGGGGTAGGAACTGTTAACTTAGATAGTCGCTCTTTTTCCCTCAACTTTGAAGTTATGGGTTTTGTTACCGAGCCTCGGTTTGTCCAAAGTGTGAAAAAGATGTTAGAGGATGATTTAGCTGTCTGTGTTGCTGTCGATCTTAATGAGTACGATAAAAAACCTTTTTGGTTCAAGTTAGCTGTGAGAGTCTCTCGATTGCTGACTCCTTTACTTTAATCACTAATAATTGCCCCTACCTCTAATATTATATGGATGAATAAAATAATCCATCAGGCAAAGTTAGGGTAATTTACTCAGTGGTGTTGCTAAACCGTCAATGCTGACAAGATTTTTCTTCTGTTGATATTCTCGAACTCCCTCTTCGCCTTTTTTACTAGCCCAGTTTACTAGAGTCTGGCGCTGACCTTGATATTCATAGAGTGGTACGCCAAAACCACAGGAAGTCTGGATTTTTTCAATGTCAGCGACGATAATTTGACGAGTTCCAGGTATCGGCAAAAACAGAGAATACAACGAGTCCCACTCTGGAGAACTCGGTAAAATCGCGGTTCCTTGACCGTAAAGACGCAAGATACACGCGGGTTCTTGAAAGGCACAAAACATGAAGGTTATCCGCCCATTTTCTTGCAAGTGGGCCGATGTTTCGTTACCACTACCTGTGAGGTCTACATAACCTACTCGGTTGGGAGAGAGGATGCGAAAGCAGTCTTGACCTTTAGGAGACAGGTTAACATGACCCGTAGGACTCAAAGGTGCAGAGCCAACAAAGAAAAGGTGTTGGGCAGCAATAAAGTCTTGCAGTTGCTCAGTAATACAGTCAAAGAATTTAGACATAGACTGTCTGATTTATATTTGCAAATTTATCATGTTCTCAGCCTATGTCTTAGCTAAAAATCTAGCAAGGTATAATTACTGATGTCTGATTTATCGGAAAAGAAGTAGGAAAAAGTATTACTGTCTCATGTATCGACTAGCCATTTGGATAGCATCAGCGATATCGACATCACCATCACCATCAGCATCCAAGAAGGAATTTAGGACAGGATTTCCACCAGCTTGGGGATTTTGAGCATTGGCGCCTGATTGCAAAAACTTTAGTACTAAAGGTACTGCCAAAGGCAGCAATTGTTGAACGATACCAGCATCTAACCCAGTGCGCTGGGCAGCAACTTCAGCTACCTGCTGTTGTATCTGAGGAGAAAACAACGAATTGACGGCTTGAGGGTTGGCAGAAGTACCAGCATATTGACTAACTAAATTTTGTGTGGCTTCGTTACCATCTGTGGCTTGTTTATCTTGTAAAGCAGAACGCACTTGACCACCCACAATTGACAAAACTGATTGGATGGTAGAAGGGTCTGCGCCTGTGCGATCGCTTAACTGCTGAACACTATTTACAATGCTTCCTATTTGACCTAAGCTGCCCTGTTGATTGGGATTAGCGACGGCACCAAGAATTTGATCGAAAAGTCCCATAAGTTTGTTTCTCTCTTTGTTCTCAAAAACTTGCCAAAACTGGCTTGAAGTTTTTTGTGTACACGGACTTTTGTAAGTCTACTAAAAGATTAGAACACGCTAGCTCTAAATTTTAACAGTTACTAGCTCAAGTATGAGAAATCGATCCAGCGATAGCTGTAGTGGGCAAAGCCAACGCAAATTCTGTTGCTCGATTTAACTTAGATTGGTAAATAATTTTACCCAGATGTTTTTTTACTACAATCTGAGATGCTTAGGCGTAGCCCGACGCAGGCATCGCTAGCCTTAAACCCTTAATCTGTCGTGGTTTGGTTGTGAAAAATGCTTCAAAGTTCCGACTAAAAAAATAAATCGCCGTCTGTAGAAAAATGTTGATCTATTTTTCAGACAGCGATCGCAAAACGCTCAACTTATTTACCTGATATTTGCTCTACGCTAATGCCGCTACTTTCTCTAGCAAGCCTTGAAACAACCTCAAGCCATCACTACCCCCTAGCATTGCGTCTGACGCCCTTTCTGGGTGCGGCATCATTCCCAACACATTACCCCGACGATCGCAAATCCCGGCAATATTGTTCAGTGAACCGTTGGGATTTTCGCCTTCATAACGAAACAACACTTGCCCGTTATCTTCAATTTCTGCGAGAGTGGCTGCATCAGCGTAAAATCTCCCCTCTCCGTGGGCAATGGGCAAAGTGATAACTTCACCAGTCGTATAAGCTTGCGTCCATAGATTAGTACGTTCAACTTTCAAGGGGACGCGATCGCAAATAAAATGCAAATCCCGATTTCTGGTCAACACCCCTGGCAAAAGTCCAGCTTCAGTTAATACCTGAAAGCCGTTGCAAATACCGAGGACAAACTTACCCTTTTGGACGTGTTCCACAACCTGGTGCATCACGGGTGAAAAACGTGCGATCGCACCACAGCGCAGATAATCCCCGTAACTAAAGCCACCAGGAATAATAACGACATCCAAATCAGCAATATCTGTTTCTTGATGCCAAACCATGCGCGTTGGTTGCCCCAGTAAATCTCTGGTTACATAAGCAACATCGCGATCGCAATTAGAACCGGGAAAAACAACAACACCGAATTTCATGATTAGTTAGGGGAGTGGGGAGTGGGGAGTAGGGGAGCAGGGGAGGTAGGGGAGGTAAGGGGGAGAAAGAATAATTAATGCCCAATGCCCAATGCCCTATACCCAATCCCTAAAATACCCCAGTTTGAGTTTCGACCTCAATTAATTCAAAGCGGTAATTTTCAATTACGGGATTTGATAGCATTTGGTCACAAATATTATCAAGGTCTTGACGCGCTTTCTTCTCTTCAGTTGAGGTGATGGTGAGTTCAATGTACTTGCCAATCCGCACCTGGTCAACGTTATCGTATCCCAGTTGCTTAAGACCGGATTGTACTGCCACACCAGCGGGGTCTAAAACTGAAGGACGAAGGGTCACGAAAATTTTGGCTAGATACTTGGTTTGCACGGCTTTTGCTGAATGCTGCGATCGCTATACTATAACTTTCTGTTCCAACTGAGTGAAAATAAGATTACGAAGCGGTTAAAGTTAATTGATCGATTAACTTAATCTAACAGCTTCAAACTACAGTGGCATACTTAAATAATTATCTATGAGAGCCATACGCACCCGCAGTCAAGAGCGTATTTTCAACCTACTGAAAACTATCAAAAAAGGCATTTCCGCCCAAGATATTTACGTAGAACTACGTAATACAAATCAGAGCATGGGTTTAGCAACAGTTTACCGTTCTCTAGAAGCCTTAAAATTAGAAGGCATAGTACAAGTGCGAAATTTGGCTAACGGCGAAGCCCTCTATAGCCTAGCACAACAAGATAAACACCACCTTACTTGCTTGCAATGTGGTGTCTCAATTCCGATTAATCAATGCCCAGTTCATGACTTAGAAGACCAGCTAGAATCAAACCATAAGTTTAAAGTTTTTTACCATACTTTAGAGTTTTTTGGGTTGTGCAATCAATGCCAAGTAAATCAAAGTACTAAGATTAGTCAATAGTCATATCGACTTGGGAGCATCTCAGTTTTTAAAGTGGCTCAAACCGACAATAATCCATTGAGGTAGGCACAACGATGGGCTAGGACTTGAGGTACATTGTCTCGCTTCCATTGTGCACCGGAAATCTTAGTGCGACGGTCAACTTGTTTAACGGCAGATTCAACAGATCCAGAACCAATAAGTTCTGGGTGCGGAATGTGGGATCGAACACTCTCGTCATCGTAGTCCATTTAACTTTTTAGTTAATTTGATGGCCGGTTTAGCTGCTTATACCTATTTGCCTAAAAAACCTTCGATTGATATTTACCCAAAAGATTTGCCTGCACTACCTTCTGCTATTTTTTAGTTTCGTCGAACTCACCTTAATAAAGAAGTTTTTTAACGTATCCCAAGAGTAAGGAGTAAGTATGATTGACTCAATAAAGTTATTACAATGTTGGTTTGACTTATAATCATCTTTTTAGTTAGCAATCGGCTGATAATACTTGCTCGAAAAAATTTATAAACTCTTACTATTTGAATTGCCAAAAACTGAAATTGAAATAACCAATAATTATACCACAAAATATTTATGCAAGAGTTCTAATATGTAATTTACGTGGGAATCCTTACGGTCCCTCATTTGCCTTTTTCTGATTGAGAACTTAGCTTCCTCCGAGAACTTGCTAACCAAATTAACCCAAGACCTATAGATGCCAGAGTGGTAGAAGGTTCAGGCACAGAAGTAATTGTCACATTCCAGGAGACAAACTGTTCCAAGTTACTCTGATTCGTCCGCACCCAGCCATCAACAGGATCAAACCCGGTCGGATCAAAGGCACGAGTAGAGACGACGTAATCGCCGGCTCCGTAACCAAAATCGCTCAAGTTAAACGTTTCTCCACTAACTAGCGGAATGAGAGTACCATCGACAAACCACTCTAAGTTAATAACACTGTCGTCGATGACATTCACAAAAAGTTGATCAGGATTGATTAATGGCGTGCTGTTGTCAAGCCAAGAATCCAAGGGATTGACCAAATCATAGATATCAAGAATAATTTTCTCACGTCCAACCACATCGAACGGTTGGTTCAAGGAACGCATCTTAGAATTATTCGACGGACGGTAAATTCCTCTATCGTAATAGCGCCCACCTTCATAAGCACCAATAACCCCAATTCCTGGTTGGTTATATCCATTCCAACGCGACCACTTGTCACCTGTAGCGTCATTAGTAACATTGACTTCGCTCGGTTCCGCTCCAGTGTAGGGATTGGTAAAGCCGCCGTATTCGTCAGCCAAATTGCTAAAGGAGTGAGCAACTTCGTGCAGGGCAACTTCTAATGATGAAGCATTACTCCCTGCGTAAACAGCGTAATCTCCACCTCCGCCTCCGTACCTAGTGTCATTGATCGTCACATACTGCATCTCGGCAGTGAACTCCGCTCCAGTAAGAGCCAGGTCACGCACGCTGTCAGACTTGCTTGTATTGACATAAAGCAACCGCTCAGTCACTCCATCAAAATAGTAGGTGCCATCAAGCGCTGTGTCACGAAAAATGCCCAGTGGCGGAACATCAGCCCCTGACTCGTTAGACACTACGTTGATCTTGTGTATATTGAAATAGTTGCGGTATCGAAAAAATGGGTCGGAATTCAACGAGTTAGAAAACTTGTAGTTAAGATAGTTATTAATCTGATTGTCGTAGATTCCCGCTGCTAAGTCCGCTGAGGTGTAGCCATCACCCAAAAAAACAACATCTACACGATTGGAAGATGGACCATTGTTGACGATTGTTGTTAACATATTCCCGTCATTATTAAGGGAACGTCCAGCTTCATCTCTATAGTTTAGAGTAGCAGCAAGTGCCGAGGCCGGTATTCCTAGTGTGGCTGTTAACATGGAAACGGCTCCACAAGCTGTAGCCAAAACTCCCCAAACAGATTTCGCACTTTTGCGGTCTAAGCCTTTCATATTGGTTCCTTTAAGTTTGTATATTGCTTTATCTACAAACTTGAATTTCCCTTTTTCGGATTTTTAGAGACTTCAAAGCTAATGAGTTTTGATTTGCTGTTTGAGTCAACGCGCCCGCGCGCCCGCGCACAGTACGCCAAAAACTTTGGAAAGTTTTTACTATACTTCCACAATTTCAGGATTTCAGAAATGGATTATTGTTGGTTTGAGCCACTTCAAAAAGTGAGATGCTCCCGTGTTGTAGTCCTTCGTAGACATTGCATTATCCTCACTAGCTATTGTAATTTTATCAAATAGGTCAGATGAAATATTAGGCGATCGCAATAATAGCGTTGATAACCTGTTCTGGATTAATTATCATTTGTCATTTGTCATTTGTCATTTGTCATTGAAAAGAGACAAGAAAGAAACTTGTCCTCCTTGTCCCCATTCTTAACCAGGGCGATTGTTTTCTAAACCTGGGATTTGTTTAGAAAACAATTCGTTAGAGTTAACCTGACCATCTGAAACGACAGAACGTATGCCCTCTAAAGCAGCAGGAATGGAACGCGGATCTATAAAAATTACCTTGCTGCTATCGCTTTTACCAATTGTCGCGCCCATATCGAGATAACCCAAGGCAAACAAAACTTCCACTGCTTTATTGGCATTGGGGTTATTATGGAGCTTTTGGGCAATAATTTCTGATGATTCTGCGATCGCCTGGGCTTTCAAAACCTGTTGCTGACGTTCTGCTTGAGCTTTCAGAACGATCGCCTTTTGTTCAGCTTCCGCTTGCAAAATCACCGATTTTTGACGAGCTTCCGCATCCAGTATTTGTGCCTCAGCTTTACCTCTGGCACTATTGACAGCAGCTTCGCGATCGCCTTCAGAAGTTAAAATTGCTGCCCGTTTGCGTCGTTCTGCCGACATTTGCAATTCCATCGATTCACGCACTGCCTGAGACGGAATAATATCTCGCAGTTCTACCCGTGTCACTTTCACACCCCAAGGATCGGTAGCAACATCCAAATCCTGTAATAAAAGTTCACTGATGTGGGAACGAGCAGTAAAAGTTTGATCCAACTCCAGTTGTCCCATTTCAGCGCGAATTTGAGTCAGCACCATGTTTACCATTGCTGACTGGAGATTTTCTACCTTGTACCAGGCTTTTTCCATATCCACAATGCGCCAATAAAACACTGCATCTACCTCAATGCCAACGTTGTCGCGGGTGATGCACTGTTGAGGAGGAATATCTAAGACTTTTTCTTTGATAGTTTCTCGGTAGACAACTCTATCTACGAAAGGAATGACAAAGTTTAGTCCTGGTTCCAGTTTTTTGTTATAACTACCCAATCTTTCCACCAAAGCTTGATTGCCCTGATTGACAACTTTCACAGAACCTGCCACAGCAGAACCACCAAGAGCTAAAAATACTAGTAAAAAGAACTGTTCCATTGTGAATCTCCTAATTTTTAATAAAGAGAGTGCGGAGTGGAGGAGATGAGTGAGTAAAGGAAGTAGAGTCAGAAGAACTCTTGAATTTTGACAAATGACAAATGACAAATGACAAATGACAAATGACAAATACTTAAGAATTCAACAGATTTTCCGGTATAACAATCAAAGTAGTACCTTCCCTCCTAACCACATAAACTCTTTCATGGGGTGGTATGGTAAATTTGTCATCGTCACATCTTGCTTGCCAAGAATTTCCCTCATACCGCACCCGCCCTGTTTTTCCAGGCAGAATTTCTGTTAAGGTTTCAGCTATGACTGCATCCCGAATTTTTGATTTGCGTTGTCTTGGTTGCAAAAACCGACGAGAAAGCACGATTAGGGCTGTGGAAAGCAAGAGCCAAACCACAATTTGCAACCATACACTTCCCATACCCACTCCAGACAGTAGCGCCACCACAAAAGCGCTAATTCCCATCATGAAGGCGACAAACGCTGAGGGTAAGAACAGTTCTGTTAAACACAAAACTGCTCCTGCCATCAGCCAGATTAAGGTAAAACTTGGCATAGCGCCATCCTAGTCTCTACATTATTGACGTAAATGCATTTCTACGATTAGATACAGCCAGATGTAAGTTATTTACAGAAAACAAAATTGGGTATTTATACCAATAATTTTGCTTAATTTCAGTAACAAAGTGTAACTAGCAGTACACAAGTTCAGGTACATAAGTTTAGTTTATTCTAGCCTTCAATTCATTGCCAGCTAAAGTTAATCGAAGTTCATGTATAAAGAAGACTTCTGACTCCCGACTCCTGTTTTATGATTTCTACTCAACTGATAATTTTTTGTATAAATCCACGCTGTAATAGCCCCATTAATCCGATGGGAGATAGCGTTTGTGCTAGTTGCCAAACTCCTTTAGTTCACCGCTATCTGTGGGCGACTGGCTCATTGTCTGCTCAAATCCCACCAGGCACAAAGGTAGCAGATAGGTATGAAGTAATTAAACAACAGATTTGGCTGGATACTCAACCGGGATTGCCGCCAGATGTATTTGAAGAACTGCCAACGGAAGTAATTCCTTATTTACAGTTATATCAACGGTTGCATCTGCCCCAAGCTTATGGGTTTGCTAGTAACCTTGAGGAAGATACAACTGATATCCTTTTATTAGAAAATGCGCCGATAGATAAAACAGGAAATATTTATCCAACTATTGTTGAGGCATGGGAGGAAGCCACGGCAGTACGACAAGTTTATTGGTTGTGGCAAATTCTCCAACTTTGGACACCTCTAGCAGAATTGGGACTTAGCCGCAGTTTACTAGTAGCAGACAACTTGAGAGTCGAAGGTTGGTGTGTGCGACTGTTGGAACTCTATCAAACACCAGCCGATGAAAAGCTGAGTTTACAAAATCTAGGGGAGTGTTGGCAGTTTTGGGTAGTTTCTGCAAAGGCATCAGTAGCTAAAGGGTTACAGAACATTGTCCAGCAGATGTGTGAAACTGAAATTGAGTTAGAGGCGATTAATATTCAACTCAATAATTTACTACTAGCAGCTGCTGCTGAATTGCCATTAGTCTTAAAGGTGGCAGGTTCTACAGATATTGGCCCAATGATGGCGCAAAATGAAGATGCTTGCTATCCCAATAGTTTGAGTGATTTAGATGAACCTTTATTGCGCCGCTTGTCGATTGTTTGTGATGGTATTGGCGGACACGAAGGCGGTGAGGTTGCGAGTCAGTTGGCAGTACAGTCTGTAAAGTTGCAAATTCGCGCTTTATTAACTGAGGTGACAAAACAAACTGTACTTTTACCACCAGAGTTGTTGCAGGAACAATTAGAAGCAAGCTTACGGGTGGTAAATAATCTAATTTGTGCGCGCAATAACGAACAAAAACGCCAGGGCAGAGAACGCATGGCTACAACTATTGTTATGGCGTTGCAAGTTCCACAACGAGTCCAGACAAGTACTGGGTGGCAATCAAATAATACCCATGAGCTTTACTTGGCTAATGTTGGCGATAGCCGTGCCTATTGGATTACTCGCAATTATTGCCAGCTACTGACAGTAGATGATGATGTGGCAACGCGAGAAGTACGCCTTGCTAAAAGCTTGTATCGAAAGGCACTTTTCAGACCAGATGCTAGTGCTTTAACTCAAGCATTGGGGACAAAAGATTCAGAATCTTTGCGTCTCAGGGTTCAGCGATTTATTCTGGAAGAAGATGGCATTTTGCTACTGTGTTCTGATGGTTTAAGCGATCGTAACTGGGTGGAACAATCTTGGCAGGATTATGCAATACCCGTGTTAACAGGGCAAATGACAGTTGAAGATGCTGTCGGCAACTGGATTAACTTGGCAAACGAAAAAAATGGGCATGATAATACATCGGTTGTTCTCACTTATTACCGTGTCTCTCCAGAATATTTAGTACCTGTGACTCCGGCGTTGCCAGAAGAGATTATAGAAGCAGAAATACAACAAGAAGAACAAGAGGAACTAGAAGAACTAGAAGAACTAGAAGAACTAGAAGAACCAATTTCTTTTACAGAAAGTTCGCAAGCTTTGCTAGATTTGGATCTAGATTTGGATCTTTCAGAAGAACCACCTCTTAGCCCAGAGATTCCACCAACTTTAATTACAAAACCGAAGCGGGGGAAACGTTTGGTAATGCTGGGGGGAGTGTTGGCGTTGCTTGTGGGAGGTACAAGTCTGGGATTATTTGCTTGGTGGCAAATTAATCCTCAAGGATTACAGCAGATGTGTCGGCAACTTCCCCAAAAAATGCAGTCAGTGTGTCCGACTGGGAAATAGGTTATACCGAAATATTCTAATCTTGATAAGAAATATTCCAGCATTGATAAGGTATATTGTAATGTTAATGAGAAATATAACAACATTCCTTATAGATGTCGTAATCTTGATGAGGAATATTCCAACATTGATAAGGTATATTGTAATGTTAATGATAAATATTACAATGTTCCTTATAGATGTTGTAATGTTGATGAGGAATATTGCAATCTTAACAAGAACTATTTGTACATTCAGAGTGATGGAAAAGAAAGTGGCGATCGCTAGCGAACGAATATAGGTTAGCGATCGCACTACAGATGATCTACATCACATCTTGCACTTGTATCATGTCCGGCTAATTAGTTACAGTTACCAAATCTGTGAAAAAATTGGAAAACTCTCTTTCCCCCTGCCTAGTACACCACGGCGTAAATAGAGCAACCATTTAATATCCCTAAAAAGCACATTCCATAATACTTTTGACTTTTGACTTTTGACTTTTGACTTCCGCCTTGCGGTACTATCCTAATAGGCAAGGTACTGCAATGCTGTATCCCTGTGCGTAATCAATTCCTAGTGCCGTAATTTGCTCTAAAATCGCTTCATTCTCTACAAACTTAGCAATCGTCTGAATACCCATCACACTGCTAATGCGCGTGATTGCTGTTACAATTGCATCATCCACAGGATTATCGACAATGTTACGAATAAAGCTGCCGTCAATTTTGAGGTAATCCACAGGTAGAGACTTGAGATAAGCAAAGGATGACATCCCCATCCCAAAATCGTCCAACGCGAAGCGACAGCCCATCTGTTGAAGTGACTCAATGAACTGCTTGGCTTTTACGAGGTTGGCGATCGCCACAGTTTCGCTAATCTCAAAGCAAATGCGTTGGGGTGAGATCGGGTGTAGGGTAAACTGCTCATACAAGAAGTCAATGAATTGATCGTCGTTGATACTAGAGCCAGAGAGGTTAATCGCATAGATGCTTTGTTCATCGCCACCGAGCGTTAGCCCATTTCTGAATAGAGTCCGAATCACCCAGCGATCGATCAGATGCATTAAGTTGTAGCGTTCTGCTGCTGGAATAAACGCCATTGGCAGCACTAAATTTCCCTGCTCATCCCAAAGCCGCAGCAGAACTTCATAATGGTTGCCGTTTTGATCTTTCGGAGTAATAGCGGCAATCTTTTGAGCATAGAGACAAAACCAATCACTTTCCAAAGCTTGAGAAATGCGACTAACCCACTGCATCTGGCCACGCTGTTGCAGTTGCTCCTGGTCGTCAGTCTTAGCAACGTATACGCGGTTGCGCCCCCGGTTCTTCGC
Source organism: Nostoc sp. 'Lobaria pulmonaria (5183) cyanobiont' (assembly GCF_002949795.1). Taxonomy (NCBI): domain Bacteria; kingdom Bacillati; phylum Cyanobacteriota; class Cyanophyceae; order Nostocales; family Nostocaceae; genus Nostoc; species Nostoc sp. 'Lobaria pulmonaria (5183) cyanobiont'. The sequence goes on from NZ_CP026692.1 coordinate 4,817,875, forward strand.
GGTATAACAAGCTGCATCAGCCGTGCTGATAATCTCTGCAAAGCTCTCGCTATTCGTGTCGATACCAACCAAGCCGATACTTACTCCAATTGAGAATACCTGCTCTTGCCAAACAAACCGGAACTCTTGAACACACTCACGCAGTTCATTGGCAACTCGTAAAGCTTGCTCCGGCATACACTGATTGAGCAATACTCCAAATTCATCGCCCCCTAACCGTGCCAGTGTGTCAGTTTTCCCAATCTTCTCCTGCAATAAGACAGTAATTTGACGCAGTAATTCATCTCCAGCCAGATGACCACAGGTATCATTTACGATTTTGAAGCGATCGAGATCCAAATAGCATAACCCGTGAACCTGGTAGTCTAACTTGGCAAGGCGTAATGCTTGTTCAACCTGCCGCTCAAACTCCTGGCGATTTACCAATCCGGTTAAGGCATCATGGCTTGCCTGCCAGGATAGCTGAAGCGCAAGCTGGCGGTTCTGAGTCACGTCATGAAACACCATAACCGCGCCAATAACTTGTCCTTCACGATTGCGAATGGGCGCAGCTGAATCTTCAATCGCAATCTCTTGAGCATTCTCAGTAATTAAGACGGTATGGTTTGCTAAATTTACAATTCGATTTTCCTCTAATGCTTGCTCAATTGGGTTCTGAACTGGCTCGTGTGTCGTTTCATGCACAATTTTAAAGACTTTTACTAACGGCAACCCTTGTGCCGATGTTTGAGTACATCCAATCAGAGATTCTGCAACCGGATTGAGATATTGAATCCTGCCAAACACGTCTGTGGTAATAACTGCATCTCCAATCGATTGCAACGTCACCTGAGCTAATTCTTTTTCTTGAAAAAGTGTTTCTTCGATTTGTTTAAGAACTGTGATATCCCGTCCCACCGATTGAAATTCTATAAAGCATCCTTGCTCGTCAAACAGCATTCGGTTATGCCACTGACTCCAACGCACCCCATCTGCCACAACCACGCGACTCTCAATGATGACTACAGGATTATCAGCACTCATTGAAGCTATTAATTGAGCAACTCGCTCCCGATCTGCCTCAAAGACAATCGGTTGATAGCAGCTGCCGATCAGTTCCTCTGGCGATCGCCCAAAATAAAGTGCAAAAGCTTGGTTGACAAAGGTGAGTGTACCGTCTGGTAAATATCGGGCAATGAATTCAGTCTGATCTTCCACAATGGCACGGTAGCGAATCTCACTTTGTTTGAGAGCAATTTCTGCTTGCTTGCGTTCGTTGAGTGCGGCTTGCCGTTCGCTAATTTCCCTCTCCAGTTCTCGATTGGCTGCCTCCAGCTGTGCAGAACTGGGGAGAGCAAGTGCTTTTGGTATTAAAGGTATAAGTTCGCAAGCTGTATACAGTGAAACTATGGCTGTAATAGCTTTAAGGCAACCACTTAACCAATAAGTTGGATACCAGAGCGTCCAAATCTCCATTATGTGGGTAGTGCCACAAGTAACAATAAATGTTGCAAATAGTATAAATATCCAGTTAAAAGGTAAATCTTGGCGCTTGCGGACAAAATAAAGTAGCGTGATGGGAATAGAATAATAAGAAAGGGCAATTAAACTGTCAGATACAATATGGAACCCCACTAATTCTGGTTTCCAAAGATAGCAATGACCGTGGGGAATAAACTGTTTATAACCAAAAAGGCTTTTCCCAAATTCCAGCATCACGTTATTTCAAACACAAGTTGTTTGCTCTCGATCTTAGTTATTTATAATACTAAAAGTTTTTCAGTATTAAGTAACTTGTCGCCACAGTCATCGCGGATATTTTATCATAACTGGCGCACCCCGTAACGGCAAAAGTTCCATCCTTGCCAAGTACACCACATCATGAAAATTGCTGTATTATTTGTTACTATAGGTGCAGATGTACGCGTAAAATTCCTTGAATTACCTGTTGTACAGCTTCTTTACTCAAGCTGCCATCTACTTGAACAATTCGTGAGGGATAAGATGCGGCTATTTGCACGTATCCTTGCTGAACACGCCGATGAAAAGCGATTGTCTCTTGTTCAATGCGGTCTAGTCCCACTGGGTCTCTTAGTTTGCGGGCTAGTCCAACTTCGACATCGACATCTAGCCAAATAGTTAGATCGCTTTCTAAACCACCAGTAGCAATATTGTTAAGCTGATTGATTAAACTCATGTTCAGACCGCGACCATATCCTTGGTAGGCAATGGTAGAGTCAGTGTAGCGATCGCATAAAATATATTTCCCGGCTGTGAGATTTGGTTTAAGTTCTTGTTCAACGTGTTGCGATCGGTCAGCAGCATATAACAAGAGTTCTGTCACCTCTGCAACTGGTTTATCCTCTGCCTTTTCTAGTAGCAAGCGGCGAAGATGTAAACCTAACTCTGTTCCCCCTGGTTCGCGAGTTACCACAACAGTTACACCTAGACTTTCCAACCACTCAGAACAAAGCTGCATTTGGCTGGTTTTGCCACACCCTTCCACCCCTTCAAATACAATTAATTTGCCACCCATGCTATAAACTGATTCGCTGACGTTTCATCAGATCAAGAATAGCGCGAAGTGCAAAATTAACCTGCAATTGCGTAGGCGTAGCCCATCGTAGATATCGCTGTCTATGATTTAGTTACCTGAAAATTACTGTAACTTAAACGGTATAATATCTCGCCAGCTTTGGGCAGAAGCAATATGCCTTCATCCTCTCGATTAGCCCATTCAGTGACTTGAATAGTCGCGGGGTGACGATAATTTAAGTTATGAGCAGCACAGCGTTCAGCAGAAATGCCAGTAGCTAAAGTCACGCAAATCCGCGCTTGTTCTCCTTTTATCGGGTCAAAAGTACCCATCCCTTTTAAGTGAGTACTATGGGCCAGCACTCCTGCAGGATACTCTTGGAATTTATGCCACTGTTTGAGAAAGTAATCCCGCAGATGATAGCCAATTTGGGAGAGGATTTCGCCGTGTGTATAGCTATCGGTAATGTGAGGCGCATATATAATTACCTCACCTGCGTCAGCAACCACGGTTTTCCGAAACGTCTGGCGGGCGTATGGTCAATAATTTTTTGCCCGCGTTCGGTCAAACTACCATCAGAATTTAAGAGTAAATCTCGATTTTGTTCCCCAATAAAAAAACCTGGTGCGATCGCATTTACTCGCATTCCATCACCATACTTTTGGGCGAGTTCTACAGCTAGCCAGCGAGTAAAGTTATCTATCCCCGCTTTCGCGGCTGAGTAGCCAACCACACGGCTAATCGCTCGAATGGCAGACATGGAAGAAATATTCACAATGCAACCGTGAGGCTGACTTATTTCCACCATTGCTTGACCAAAAACCTGACAAGGTAGGAGAGTACCAACTAAGTTGAGGCTAACCACTTCCTCAAAAGCAACGCGAGGCATATCAAAAATAGTTGCATCAGGAGAAATTGTGGCAGCCGAAATATTACCGCCAGCCATATTTACCAAGATATCTATTTCACGCCAACCCTGTATAATAAATAATATCCCTAGCAATTTCTAATTGGGAGCGATCGCTAACATCTGCGACCACAGCGATATCTTTCTCCAGCGTTAGCAGTAATCTCAGCCACCACCGCCCCCGTTCTGACTTCATTGCGAACCAAAACGGGCTGCGGGATTAGCTAACAAAGCTGGATCTACATGACCGTGTGGGCAGACTAGAGGTAACGCAGATATGCTATCAAAAAATTGATGGGCTAGTCGTCTTTGAACTGGTTCTGGGGAAAAACAGCGATCGGCAGATAAACTCGGTTTTTTAGTTAACATAATTTTTGTTTGATTAAAATTCCTGATATAAATTGTTTTAAATTTTAAATTGTTAATAGTGCTGCACTACTACCACGCTGTACTAAAAAAGGAGATAAAACGCGGTTTTCCACAGTTTTTTCTTCTAATAAATCGAGTAACATTTGCATGGCTATGCCACCAATTTCTAACATTGGCTGGCTAACTGTAGTTAGTGGCGGCGTCACGTAACAACCCAGAGCAATACCATCAAATCCGACGAGACTTAAATTTCGCGGTACTAAAATACCTAATTCTTGACAAGCTAACAAAGCGCCAACCGCCACCATATCGTTGTAACAAAAGATGCCTGTAACTTCCGCAGTCAAGAGTTTAGATAGCATATTTTGCCCAGTGCTAACATCGCTGGTTCTGGTATCATATTCGTCACTAATTGAAACCCAATCAGTATTTGGTGCTATACCAGCCTCAGCAAGGGCCATTTGATATCCTTCTAGGCGCTGCTGGTTCGACCTGCTGCGATCGCCTACACCTAGATAACCAATAGCGGTGTGTCCCAAACTAATTAGATGCTCTGTGGCTAATTTAGCACCTAAGCGATCGTCTATTGCTACTGAGTGAAATATTTCGGATTGATCTTCAGTCTGGCTATTAATCAGAACTGTTGGCACAGCAATTTGCGTGAGTTGTTTAGTATGCTGTCTACCAATTCGTGAGTCGGCTATTAAGATCCCGTCCACTCTACGGCGATGAAAGGTATCAATAGCTGCCATTTCCTGCTCAAAATCTCGGTGTGAAGCACTCAACAAAACACTCAAACCTGCTGGTTTGGCTATCTTCTCGATTCCCTCTACCACCTCTGCAAAAAAGGGATCAGAAATTGAAGTTACTACTACACCAATAGTATTAGTACGTTTATTTTGCAAGCTTTGAGCAATCGCATTCGGCACATAGCTCATCTCCTGCGCCAGTCGCTTAATTTCTTCTCTGACTTTTGGGCTAATGAGAGCGTTATCTCGCAAAGCGCGTGAAACTGTAGAATGAGAAACGCCTGCTCTGCGGGCAATATCTTCAATTGAAATTCTTCGTTTATTCATTATTTTATCTTAGCTTTTAAATATTGCACACGTGTGCAAATGTATGTATTATAGAAAAGAATCGTTATTTGTCAAAAAATAATACAACTTACATTTTGCATGGAAAAGAGTTAAAAGTCCTCACTTTTACTCCGTTTATAATTACAACTACAATTTACGAATTACAAATTCCGAATTAGTTGAACTTTTATTAAGAAAAAAATGATTATCCTCGTAATGGGTGTGTCTGGTTCTGGAAAAACCAAAACAAGTGCTGAAATAGCAAGGCTTTTGCTCTACCTCTGCTGATTGGCTACTCAATTGCTACTCAACTGAGCAATTTTTACCCCAGTTTTTAGCGATCGCAAGCAACAATTGTGCTATTCAGATGCTACTCATTTTTGGCGATCGCGCTTTATAACAGTTGGCTGTCTGCGTTGCCGAGTTGAACGCCTACCACATTCCCTCTGACGGGCGAGAACAGCTACCCCCTGATATCCTTCCACTGGATGCAGGGCGATCATTTATCATTCTATTCATCTCGACAGTAAAAGCCTTAAAGCCTGCCAAGTGATAAAAACGGAATTATGCCTAATCGCTACTACAAATTAGTTGGACAAACCCCGGTTGCTGTTGGGTCTTTCATGGAGTGGTCTTTGTGGATAATGTCAGCCAATATCACAGTTATGCTCAACGAACTTAAAGACTCTATAATTTCAACTAGATTTGTCGGCATAGACTTAAACCCTGGGAGCAGCAACTCTAATTCTCAACCGATGGTGTTTGAAACTTTGGTCATGGGTGGGGCACTCGATGGAAAAAGAAACTTTTACCCCACTTGGGACGAGGCGATACAAGGACATCTGAAAATATGCACTCAAGTTTTTAAACTTTCAAATCACTAGAGTGAATCAACACCACATAAATTGCAATCGCTGATGGGGATGGCTCATTTTTGAGGGATTAGAAGTAACTAGTACCGCAAGGCGAAATTCACGCATTCACGCATTCACGCATTCAAATTCAAAATGAATACAGTATAAGCGTTTCATTGATTTGGAATGGGTGGTTTCTTTACGCCGTGACGTACTAGTGATAGAAAAGAATGGGGATTTAGCCGAATGGTACTAAGAAAAGCTGAAATCTCCTTGCTAGCAGGGTGTTGGTGGCGAAAGATCACAAACTCATTGGCATCAAAGGCCATTTCCTTCATGTAGCGATCGCCTGTCGCAGCAAATAAGCGTTATCGTTTAGCGACTTTCATGGTTTCCCATAGAATAAGACAGATTGCGTAATTGTCCAGCGCATTGAAGGCAAACGTCAATGCGAAATTCACACAAATGGAGAAGTTTTATGACAGGTAAACTTACAGGTAAAATCGCACTGGTGACAGGTGGTAACAGTGGGATCGGACTCGCGACAGCCCAGCGGTTTGTAGAAGAGGGGGCTTACGTCTTTATCACTGGTCGTCGTCAAAACGAACTTGATGCTGCGGTAAAGAAAATTGGAGAAAATGTCATTGCTGTTCAGAGTGATGTGTCAAATCTCGCAGATATTGATCGCCTTTACACTACGATTAAGCAGGAGAAAGGACACCTCGATATCCTCTTCGCTAACGCTGGAAGCGGCGAACTTGCTCCACTTGGCTCGATTACCGAAGAGCATTTCGATAAGACCTTTAATACCAATGTCAAGGGTTTACTTTTCACCGTACAGAAAGCACTGCCATTGATGTCAGAGGGTTCATCGATCATCCTTAATGCTTCGATCACTTCGATTAAGGGTACTCCAGCGTTCAGCGTTTACAGCGCGACCAAAGCCGCTGTGCGATCGTTTGCCCGAAACTGGACACTCGACCTTAAAGAGCGCAAGATTCGCGTCAATGCCATCAGCCCCGGTGTAGTTCCTACTCCTGGCTACAATCTCATGGGATTGAGTGAGGAACAGGTGCAAGGATTTGTGGCAAACCAGGTTGAAACTATCCCCCTTGGGCGGGTGGGTACAACGGACGAAATCGCTAAGGCGGTTGTTTTCCTTGCCTCGGATGACAGCAGCTTTGTGAACGGCATCGAACTGTTTGTCGATGGTGGTATGGCACAAGTTTGAATGGATACCAATGATCTCTTTGTTGAAATTTCACGGGCGATAGACAAGCGATCGTGGTATCTGGTATCTGCCAACGATCGCATGATTTCACCAGAACTAGAGCGTTTTATGGCAAAGCGGATCGGGGCAACCGTTATTTCATTACCATCAAGCCATGTCTCAATGGTTTCCCATCCAACTGAAGTCGCAAATCTGATTATTGAAGCTGCAAAGGCAGAGGAGCCTCAAGCTAAAGTTCATTAACCTTAATTGGCGTTGCAACGAGATGCGCGACGTAAAGTTGTGCGTAGAAGTACTCTATATAACCTTACAATGAATAAAGTCATGACCACATTTCGCACGGTTTCGATTGATGGTTTGGATATCTTTTATCGAGAAGCTGGCTCCCGCAGTAATCCAACAATTCTGCTATTGCACGGCTTCCCGACCTCATCTCACATGTTTCGCAATGGCAGGAGTATTTTCGCAAATATCAGCCACCAACTCTGATTGTTTGGGGTAAGAATGACTACATCTTCCCCCCAGAAGGCGCTCATCCCTACAAGCGCGACCTAAAAGACGTAGAGTTGCATTTACTTGATACGGGACATTTTGCCCTAGAAGAGGAAGGAGATGCGATCGCAGACCATATCCGTCGCTTCATTACAACTCACGTTGTGAAGGAGGACATCATCCCAGTCCCCAGTAGGAAATAATCTCGGCTGGGAAGGGATGTCGATAGTAACTGATTGTCATTCCATGATTATTGCTCATCAATTCCTACTGTCAAGCCAGTTAACTTGACAGTGCAGGGCAAAAACATCTAAATTACTCTTGATCGCAACGAAGGTTAAGAACCAACAAAAAAATTTTTCCTTTCGCGTTTGATTATTTTTTAAGCCCCAAAGCGATGCCTGCGGCGGGCTATGCCAACGCTGAAAGTTTTCGCAATAAGCAAGAGTTAATGATATTAGTTTGAAATCTATTGAAAATATACCTTGCTTATTGACATGATGCGGCTGCCCTACTTGACAGTGCCACTTCAACAAATTATCCACCATCTATAAATCCAAGGAGGACTTATGATTAGTCAAGCAAACTCACAAGCGGTGAAAGTTTTGGAAGTCGCAGACGATCCGCGTCTTTCTAGGGAAGTGAAGGCATTTTTGAAATTACTGAATTCAAGTGATGGTTCGCCTTTAGAGACATTACCTCCACTCGAAGCGCGTCAAGTGCTAGTAGATGCACAGGCTTCCGTTAAAGTGGATCTTTCAGGCATTGATGAGTCTGAGAAGACGATTACCGCTGATGGTTATCCGATCACGCTAAACATCGTGCGACCTGAAGGTGTCAAAGGTACATTGCCTGTTTTCATCTTTATTCATGGTGGCGGTTGGGTGTTAGGCGATTATCCAACTCACAAACGCATGGTTCGCGATCTCGTCGTGCTTTCAGGTTTTGCGGCTGTCTTTGTCAACTACACTCGAACTCCAGATGCTCAGTATCCGCAGGCTGTCAATGAGATATATGCCGCTACCAAATGGGTAGCCGAGCATGGTGAGGAGATTAATGTTGATGGCAAAAATCTGGCAGTAGTCGGAAACAGTGTTGGCGGTAACATGACGGCTGTAACCACTTTGATGGCGAAAGCGAAAGGGGGTCCGCAGATTAAGTTGCAAATACTGATGTGGCCGATCGTAGATGCTAATTTTGAAACGGATTCTTATCAACAATTTGGCGAGAAACGTTTCTTGACCACATCTCTGATGAAGTGGATGTATGACCTCTATACGACAGACCTGGAAAAACGCAAAGAAATTTATGCCTCTCCGCTACAGGCTACTGTTGAGCAATTGAAAGGATTGCCTCCGGCGTTAGTTCAGGTTGCAGAAAGCGATGTCTTGCGTGAAGAAGGCGAAGCATATGGACGCAAGCTAGATGAAGCAGGGGTAAAAGTGACAACTGTGCGTTACAACGGTATGATTCATGACTTCGGACTGCTGAATGGTTTAGCCGAGACTCCGGCAACCCGTTCTCTTTTTGTCCAGGCAGCCGCTGAACTGAAGAAATATCTGCAATAGAAAACAATCGTTTCTTTTACCGCAGTTGCAATTACAGCAGAATTCAAGTATTTGAACCACATCTGTTGTAGGGGTGCAAGGCCTTGCGCCCCTACCGCGTGGTCTATTTACCTGAAAATAGCTGTAAGCTTCGTTCTTGTCAGGTTTTGGCGAGCAGCTAGCTACGCTGGGCGGTTACGCCATCGCGGGCTTGAGACTGCTCTGACTTATCCAATCTTCATTGGCTTCTTGGGGTCGGGTTTTGACTGGCGCGATCGCTTAGTGCCATCCTGTCTATTCATCGATCCAGAACTGGCTCATGTGGGTTTGACTGAAACTGAAGCACAGCAACAAGGATATGCCATTCACGTGGCAAAGGTCGATGCGTCAGCCGTTCCCAGAGCGAAAACACTTGGTCAAACCGATGGACTGCTGAAGGCGATCGTGGATACAGACACAGGTCGGATTTTAGGGTGTTCCCTGTTGTGTCATGAAGCAGGTGAAGTAATTTCAACAGTGCAGATGGTGATGCAAGCTCAGATGACCTACACCGTTCTGCGCGATGGTATTTTGACTTATCCCACGATGACTGAAGGGTTAAATATATTGTTTTCCAAGTTGTAAGAACGCAGTAAGTAAAGACCCAAGAACTTAGCAACTACCAATGAGGAGTTGAATTATGCAGGTTAATTCCCAGGAAAAATCTACCCGCTTGATCGCTTTTGCGGTCAGTCCTGACTGTGAAAAAGCACGATGGGCATCATGAACTACGGAATACTCTTGCTGGAGCATTTGTGCTGCGTTTATTTCGTGAGGAAAGGCGAAATAGTTTTCGCTTAACTAGCTTGGTTCAAGGATGAAGGTGAGCATGGATACTGAAACCAGTTGGATTCTATAGTGTTGTATCATATCCAGTGAAAGACTTATTCATACCACAGTGGGCAAGAGCCAGGGAGAAAAGAGTTTTAGATTTTTGCATAGATATATCGAACGATCGTTAATTAACTAGACTTGATGTAACAGAGTGCTTTCAATACTAAAGTCATTGGAACAGGTATGAAACTAAAAGATAAAATTGCACTGGTTACAGGTAGTAGTCAAGGGATAGGACAGGCGATCGCAATTCGTCTAGCACAGGAAGGAGCAAGTATTGTTATCAACTACCGCTCTCATCCTGAAGGTGCGGAAGAAACCTTGTCGAAAGTAAAGGCAGCTGGTGGTCAGTGCCATATAGTAGACGGGTTTGCAATTCAAGGAGATATAGGTACGGTTGCCGATGTGCAGCGCATGATTGCAGACAGTATTTCCCACTTTGGCAAGCTAGATATCTTAGTTAACAATGCAGGCATCGAAAAAAACGCCGATTTTTGGGATGTGACTGAAGCCGATTACGATGCTGTCATGAATGTGAATCTCAAAGGAATATTCTTTGCCACACAAGCATTTGTGCAACACCGACTAGAAACAAAGCAACCTGGCAAGATTATTAATATTAGTTCCGTACACGAAGAATTACCCTTTCCGCACTTTGCTGCCTACTGTGCTAGCAAAGGTGGCTTGAAAATGCTCACCCGTAATTTAGCTGTGGAACTGGCTCCTCATGGCATTAATATTAATAATGTTGCGCCAGGGGCAATCGAAACTCCCATCAATACTAAACTTTTAAACGATCCACAGAAGTTAGGGGCACTCCTGAAAAACATTCCCTTGGGACGATTAGGACAACCAGGAGATGTTGCGTCTATGGTGGCATTTCTCGCATCTTCTGAGTCAGATTATGTAACAGGGACAACATTTGTTGTTGACGGTGGATTGCTCTGGAATTATCAAGAGCAATAGAAAGGCAAAGGGTCAGGGGAGCAGGGGGCAGAGGAGCAGAGGAGTGGAGTTCAAAGACTCATTAATGGAGTTCAAAGCCTCATTAATGGAGTTCAAAGCCTCATTAATGGAGTTCAAAGACTCATTAATGGAGTTCAAAGACTCATTAATGGAGTTCAAAACCTCATTAATGGAGTTCAAAGACTCATTAATGCAGTTCAAAGACTCATTAATGCAGTTCAAAGACTCATTAATGGAGTTCAAAGCCTCATTAACGGAGTTCAAAGCCTCATTCCCCATTCCCAATTCCCAATGCCCATTTTGAATTTTAAATTTTAAATTTTGAATTCGGAGCGAAGCGACGTGACTCCAGAAGAAGTAAGATTGCAGCAGGATCAAGAACGTGTTGCCTACTGGAAACGCTGGGGGCCTTATCTCAGCGATCGCCAATGGGGAACGGTGCGGGAGGATTATAGCCACGATGGTTCTGCTTGGGATTATTTTCCTCACGATCATGCCCGATCGCGTGTTTACCGTTGGGGCGAAGATGGTATTGCTGGTATTTCCGATAGTCGGCAACGTTTGTGTTTTGCGATCGCGCTGTGGAATGGCAACGATCCCATTCTCAAAGAACGATTGTTTGGGCTAACGGGCACAGAAGGTAATCACGGTGAGGATGTTAAAGAGTATTACTTTTATCTTGACAATACGCCCACCCATTCCTACATGAAATGCTTGTACAAGTATCCCCAACAAGCATTTCCCTACACGCAACTCTTAGAAGAAAATCGACGCAGAAGCAAATTTGAACCGGAGTTCGAGCTACTTGATACGGGTATCTTTGCCGAAAACCGTTATTTTGATGTTTTCATCGAGTATGCCAAAGCCGCACCAGAAGATATTTTAATTCAAATTGCGATCGCTAATCGCAGTTCAGAAGTCAGCACACTCCACCTACTGCCAACACTCTGGTTTCGTAATATCTGGGCTTGGAATCTCGAAATTGAGAAACCTTTGATGAAAGTGGTTAGCTCAGATTCCAACTTCAGTTTAATTGAAGCCGAGAATTCTCACCTGGGAACTCGTTGGCTATACTGCCAAGGAGACACAGAACTCCTGTTTACCGACAACGAAACCAATTACGAACGATTATTTGGTTACAACAATGACTCACCTTATGTCAAAGATGGCATTAATGAGTATGTGGTGAATGGGAAAACAGCAGCCGTCAATTCCAGCCGTATAGGTACAAAGTTTGCCTCTCACCAGAAATTAATCATCAATCCAGGTGAAACTAAAGTTGTGCGCTTGCGGTTGAGTGATGTGCAAACACTGACAGATCCTTTTGGCAAAGATTTTGACACAATTTTCCAGACACGCATTGCCGAAGCTGATGAATTTTATCAGGGCATCTGTCCCTTCCCAACCTCAGAAGATGAGCGCAATATTCAGCGCCAAGCCTTTGCCGGCTTGCTATGGAGCAAACAGTATTATAACTATGTCGTTCATGACTGGCTCAAGGGCGATCCCCAACAACCGCCACCTCCACCGGAACGACAAGCTGGACGCAACCATGAGTGGATTTCTCTATTTAGCGAAGATATCCTCTCCATGCCAGACAAGTGGGAATACCCTTGGTTTGCTGCTTGGGATCTAGCATTTCACCTAATTCCCCTAGCTGTGCTCGATCCAAATTTTGCTAAGTTGCAGCTAGACCGCCTCACACGCGAATGGTATATGCAGCCCAATGGTCAATTACCTGCTTACGAATGGGCATTAGGTGATGTTAATCCCCCCGTGCAAGCGTGGGCAGCTTTGCGCGTTTATCAAATCGAGCAGAAGTTTTACAAAAAAGCCGATCGCGCTTTTCTGGCAAAGGTCTTTCATAAGCTGCTGCTGAATTTTACTTGGTGGGTAAATCGCAAAGATGTAGAAGGTAAGAACGTCTTTCAGGGCGGGTTTTTGGGACTGGACAACATAGGGGTATTTGACCGCAGCAAAGAATTGCCCACAGGCGGCCATCTCAATCAAGCAGATGGTACAAGCTGGATGGGAATGTACTGTTTAAATATGCTAGCGATCGCCCTAGAACTTGCTGAAGAAGATTCTACCTACGAAGACATTGCTAGCAAGTTCTTCGAGCATTTTCTTTACATTGCCGATGCCATTGACGGCATTGGTAATGCAGATATTTCGCTATGGGATGAAGAAGACGGCTTTTACTACGATGCCCTGCATTTACCCGATGGACGGCAATTTCCGGTAAAAGTACGCTCAATCGTAGGGTTAATTCCCCTTTACGCTGTCACAGTCTTGGAATTAGAAACTTTACAACGTTTTCCCGGCTTTAAGCGTCGGATGGAATGGTTCATTCGCAATCGCCCAGATTTAAAAGATAATGTCGCCTGTATGGAAACACCAGGGGTAGGTGCAAGAAAACTATTAGCGATCGCTTACAAGACAAAATTACAACGTATTCTGCAACGGATGCTCGACGAGAATGAATTCTTGAGTGATTACGGAATTCGTGCCATTTCCAAGCATCACCTCAAAGATCCTTATATCTTACATCAAGGCGAACATGATTACTGCGTTCGTTACGAACCCGCCGAATCTACCACAAGTTTGTTTGGCGGTAACTCTAACTGGCGTGGCCCGATTTGGTTCCCGGTAAACTATTTAATTATTGAAGCACTCCGGAAGTTTCATGACTACTTCGGAGATAGCTTGAAGGTGGAATATCCCACAGGTTCCGGGCAAGAAATGACATTACAGGAAGTAGCGATCGCCCTTTCTCATCGCTTAGTTGCAATTTTTGAGCAAGATCCTGCCGGTCGTCGTCCGGTATATGGCGGTCTAGAAGTATTTCAATCCGATCCCCATTGGCGCAACTATATTTTGTTCCATGAATACTTTCACGGAGATAACGGGGCGGGTATTGGAGCTAGTCATCAAACAGGCTGGACAGGATTAGTCGCCGCGCTAATTCTCCAAAATGCTGAACACCGGGCGCAAGAGCAGCATGGAAAGATTTAGAAAACATTTATCAGAATACTTAATGGAAGCAGCAGAACTGGGATTATTTCTGATTGCTGCGGGAGTATTCACCTGTGTGTTTGAGTATCCTGGTTCCCCGATTCATTAAGCAATTCCCAATGGCGATTTGCGTCGGTTTTTAATTGGTGTGGTCATGGGGACAATAGCAATTACCCTGATTTATTCGCCTTGGGGCAAGCAATCTGGCGCTCACATTCTATCGTCTGGGAAAAGTCAAACGTCAGGATGCTATTTTTTATATTCTGTTTCAAAGTTTGGGCGGATTGTTTGGGGTTTATTTGGTGACATTATTGTTGGGTCAGGTGTTCACCAAAGTGCCGTGAACTATATCGTCACCGTGCCTATTTTATTAGCCCAGATTTTTGCCAAGCTTACTTTTTTAGGACGTATTCATCCCGTTTCTACAGGTGTTGAACCCTCCTAAATTGGCTACGGTATTGCTGTATGGGAATGGCTTATTAGGGGCTGCTGCCTCCAGTCAGGCATTGAGTCTCTGACTCAATGAATGCATTCCCAGTCGGACACTGGGAACGAGAACGAAAAAAGTCTCAAGCTAGGTTTTTAGAACTTGTGTGTACACCGTACCTAGCTATCACTCAGGGAATGAGACAATACTAACTTGCGGCTAAATTGCCCCAACTTACGTAGGGTAATTTTGCAGCAGTTGCCCGAACTTGGTCAGCGTTAGCTACTAACTGACCGCAAGCGTCCCAAGTCCCAGAAATAAATGTGCTTCTTGTCCCTTCACCGATCGCAACTGCGGCAGTGTAATCACCTATTTGCACTTGCAAGGTTTCCAAATCCACTGTCACGGCGGCTTGGGGATTGGTAGCGACTAAATCTTGCACTTGTTTAACAGTAACAGCATCGGCACTCAGACAAGGTATGCCCATTGCCACACAGTTACCGAAAAAGATTTCCGCAAAGCTTTCGCCGATTAAAGCTTGGATTCCCCATTTTGCGATCGCTTGGGGTGCGTGTTCCCGTGATGAACCACAGCCAAAGTTACGATTAACTATTAAAATATTCGCGCCTTGGTACTGGGGTTGGTCAAAGGCATGTTCACCTTTAAGTGCTGTCCGGTCGTCGATAAACGCGCCTTCGCCTAACCCATCAAAGGTAACAGCTTTCAAATATCGCGCCGGAATGATGCGATCGGTATCTATATCATTGCCCACTAAGGGTATACCGCGCCCTGAAATTGTTTTAACTTCACTCACCATAATTTTTATATAGAAAACGAACCGCAAAGAACGCAAAGGACACAAAGAAAGAAAGAAAAGTTTAAGAGACTTATCTCTGCCACGAAGTGGGGTTACAGTAACTCGCGTACATCAGAAACTTCGCCTTTAATTGCAGCAGTGGCGACCATCGCCGGACTCATTAACAATGTCCGACCGGAGGATGAACCCTGTCTTCCTTTAAAGTTGCGGTTGGAGGAAGAAGCGCTGATTTGTCTTCCTTGTAGCTTATCGGGGTTCATGGCTAGGCACATGGAACATCCCGGTTCGCGCCACTCAAATCCGGCTTCCTGAAAGATTTTATCCAATCCTTCAGCTTCTGCCTCTTCTTTCACCCTTTCCGAACCAGGGACAACGAAGGCTTTGATTCCCTCTGCAACGTGGCGACCTTTAGCGATTTTCGCCGCTTCTCGCAAATCACTAATTCTGCCGTTGGTACAACTACCAATAAAGCAGACATCTATTTTTGTGCCCTTGATGGGTTGACCGGGATATAAATCCATGTAGCGGTAAGCTTCTTCGGCAATAAATCGGTCTTCTTCCAGCAGTTCTTCCGGTTGAGGTATTGACTGGTTGACACCGATACCTTGATCGGGAGTAATGCCCCAGGTAACGGTAGGAGAAATTTCCGCAGCGTCAAATACCACCACATCATCATATTGGGCATCTGCATCACTCTTGATGGATTCCCACCAAGCCACTGCTTTATCCCAATCTGGATCTTTGGGTGCAAAATCTCTGCCTTTGAGGTAATCGTAGGTGACTTGATCGGGATTAACGTAGCCGCATCTAGCACCGCCTTCGATCGCCATATTGCAGACAGTCATCCTCTCTTCCATATTCATTTGGTCAAATGTCGTACCGGCAAATTCGTAGCCATAGCCCACACCACCTTTAACGCCAAGGGTGCGGATGATATGCAGAATGACATCTTTGGCATAAACTCCTGGGTTGAGAGTGCCGTTAACTTCAATTTTGCGGACTTTCAGTTTCGACAGGGCAAGAGTTTGGGAAGCGAGAACATCCCGAACTTGGCTAGTACCAATACCAAATGCGATCGCACCAAATGCCCCATGACTGGAAGTGTGACTATCTCCACAAGCGATCGTCATTCCTGGCTGAGTCAGCCCAAGTTCGGGAGCAATAACGTGAACTATACCCTGACTGCCAGAACCGATGTTGTAAAAAGTTATGTTATTTTCTTGACAGTTATTTTCGAGCGCCTGAATCATTTCCTCTGCCAAGTTATCGGCAAAGGGACGCGCCTGATTTTCTGTGGGCACAATATGATCGACTGTGGCAACAGTCCGCTCTGGAAACAGTACCTTTAGATCCCTCTCGCGTAACATGGCAAAGGCTTGGGGACTGGTGACTTCATGAATTAAATGAAGCCCGATAAATAGTTGCGTCAGCCCTGAGGGAAGTGTACCAACGGTGTGTAAGTCCCAAACTTTGTCAAACAGGGTACCTTTGCTCATACGTCAATCAATATTTAAAGAGTCCGGTCTTAAATAGTATCAAAAAAAAGTCTTAGTTTTTACAGATTGCTTCATATTACTTACAGCTTTGCAGTTGAGGGGTGAAATTTAAACGCTCCAGAAGGGCAGAGGTAAGCGCAAAGGTACGCAGAGAATTTATGAATGTAATTTACTCGCCTTTTAAACAGCAAAAGCGCAAATTATCCGAAATATTGAGATGCAAAGATGTAAATAACTTTATCCTTATCAACAAGGATATGTTGAGACAATACGAGATAATTGCACTACCAGCTTTATGCCCATAGATTTACGGGAATTTTATCAGGCTAGCGATCCCAGCAGAACTCTGTTTGTTAACAATAGCTCTGATGGCAAGTATTATATAGATTTTTCCTCAGTACGAGGTGGTGATATTCTTGGCAAGCTGAAGCAGAAAATTACTTTTTTTAAGCCGAATGAACCCACTTGCACTTTATTTACTGGGCATATTGGTTGTGGGAAATCGACAGAATTATTACGCTTACAGGCAGAACTGGAAAAGTTAGGCTTCCACGTTGTCTATTTTGAGTCCAGTGATGACTTGGAAATGACCGATGTCGATATTGCTGATGTGCTGCTAGCGATCGCTCGTCGTGTGAGTCAAAGTCTGGATAAAATTACTCTAGAGTCACCCAATAAGTTTAATGAGTTGCTGCAAGGTGCTTGGAAGGTCTTAAACTCCGAAGTGACGGGGGTAAAAGTTAAGGTTCCGAATGTCGGCGATTTTGGTGTCACCTCTGAAAAAGAAAAGCTTTCTCTGTCTGTGGGCATTGGTGAGATCACGGCGAAGATGAAAAATGACCCAACGCTGCGAGAAAAACTCAATCAGTATTTAGCACCGCAAAAAACTAAGCTGCTGGAAGCGATTAATCAAGAATTATTGGAACCTGCGATCGCTAAACTCAAACAGCAGGGTAAAAATGGTTTGGTGGTAATTGTCGATAATCTTGACCGCATAGATAATCGTGCCAAACCTTGGGGTCGTCCGCAGCAGGAATATTTATTTGTCGATCAAGGTGAGTTTTTGACAAGGCTTAATTGTCATCTCCTCTACACTATGCCCTTGGCTTTGAAGTTTTCCAATGATTACGGAATGCTGACTCAGCGTTTCCCAGAAGATCCCAAGGTGTTACCAATGGTACCTGTACAAAGGACTGATGGCAGTGTTCATCTAGAGGGAATGGCACTCATGCAGCAGATGGTACTAGCTAGAGCTTTTCCTGACTTGACACCAGAGGAGCGTTTAAATAAAATTACTGAGATTTTTGATAGTGCTACTAGCCTAGAGCGCTTATGTAAAATGAGCGGTGGTCATGTGCGGGACGTGC
Source organism: Nostoc sp. 'Lobaria pulmonaria (5183) cyanobiont' (assembly GCF_002949795.1). Lineage (NCBI taxonomy): Bacteria > Bacillati > Cyanobacteriota > Cyanophyceae > Nostocales > Nostocaceae > Nostoc > Nostoc sp. 'Lobaria pulmonaria (5183) cyanobiont'. Next base: position 4,835,827 of record NZ_CP026692.1, read on the forward strand.
TGAGGCTACTAAATACCTGGATTATGGAAGAGATGAGTCTTCCCCTAACTCGTGCAACCTTAGAGCAAGTGATTCGTTCTCGGCGGAATGAAATCATGTTACCGATTTCTGAGGATGAGTGGCAACTGTTACGTCATGTCAAGGAAAGAAAAAAGGTGAGTGATGACCAGGGATATCAAAAACTGATCCGCAGTCGGTTTGTGTTTGAATATCGGGATGGTGGCGAGTCTTGGTTTGATGTTAATCCTGTTTTAGCTGAAGCAAGAGAGTTGAACGTTTCTTAACGGTAGGGTGTGTTATGGCTTCCGTAACGCACCATTTCCTGTTTCCGGTCGTTATGCTTCGTGGTACACACCCGACATCTGCTATTCGCCCTGGCTCTTTTAATCCAAAATCCAAAATTCCAAATTGGTATGACAGATTCACAGCAACCTGAAAATGAAAAGGGACTGCAACAATTAGCTTGGGCGATCGAGTCCTCTGTGGGACAGTTTAAGCTGATTTTGGCCCGGTGTAATTATGCAAGAGAGCGCGATCGCTTAATCTCCAAATTGCAGGAAATTTGTCAAGTCGAAATTCGTGTCTTGGCGGTGCAGCAATCTCGCAAGACTCTTTATACTGCGATTCAGTCAGAATTCGGCGCAGAAATACCAGCCTGTGTAATGGTTGTGGGTTTGGAATCAGTGCAGAATTTGTCTGTGATGTTAACTTCTGCAAATCAGGTGCGGGAGGAGTTTCGCAAGAATTTTGCTTTTCCCTTAGTGTTGTGGATTGACGATGAAATCTACAAGCAACTAATACAGCTTGCGCCTGATTTGGAGAGTTGGGCAACTACGAGAAATTTTGCTATATCAACACAGCAATTAGTTGCTTTTATCATCGAAACGGCTAATCAATGGTTTAGTAATAACTTAAAATTTAGCGTAGATGTATATATTAAACTGGAAACTGAGCTAGAAACGGCGCAAAGAGAATTACTCAATCAGCCAGATATTTATAATTTAGAAATTCAAGCTGATTTAGAATCTTTGTTAGGTTTTATCAAACAGATAAATAATCAAAAAGATTTGGCACTACAGCATTATCAAAAAGCTTATAAGCTCTGGCAGGAAAGTAATAATTTAGAAAGGCAAGCAATAATCCTTGGGGAGATTGGCGTTGGTTATTATCTCAAAGCTTTTAAAAATCCAGATATCAATCATCCAGATTGGCAAACGGCTTGGTATTATATTCGAGAGTATATAAATTTTATTAACCTGTTTCACAATCCAGATTTAATTGCTAATACAGCAATTAAATTCGGTGATATTTTGCGGGACTTGCAAAAGTGGGAAACGTTGCAGAGTCTTTCTGAACAGGCTTTAGTAGTACATCAAACTAACAACCAGCCAAGGGAATTAGCCAAAGATTACGGTTTTTTAGCTGAGGTGGCTTTGGCTCAAAATAACTGGGTGAAAGCAAATCAGCTTGTTCAGCAAGCCTTGGAAGTTTTTGCTGCGATTCCCAATTTGGAATCAGCGAATGTATCAGGGGTTTTATCTGATATTCCCGAAAGGGTTTTAAAATCAAAACATTTGAGCTTATATCAGTTTATTTTAAGTCGTTCTCAATACCATTTAGGTCAAATTAAACAGGCAACTTTCAGCTTAGAAACTGCTAGGCATGTGGGTAATCCCCTAGAAGATTTCCGGCTTTACTTGGATATTCTTAAATTTTTGCAGCAGCTTTATTTTGAGCAGAAAGAATATCTCAAAGCATACAAAATAAAACAGCAACGGCGTTCCATTGAACAGCAATTTGGCTTGCGGGCTTTTATTGGTGCGGGTAGGTTAGAAGCTACAAAACAGGCATTTGTAGAGACATTGCGCTCAAACTCTCCCCAAGGAAACATTGCCCCAGAAATTGCTGCATCTGGTCGCCTATTGGATGTAGAACGTTTGATTGAACGTATGGGTCGCCCTGATTATAAGCTGATAGTAATTCATGGGCAATCGGGTGTAGGCAAAAGTTCCCTGGTGAATGCGGGACTTATACCAGCTTTAAAGAATAAAGCGATTGGTACTCAAGATTATTTGCCGGTGGTAATGCGCGTTTACACCAACTGGGTGGAAGAGTTGGGGAAGCTTTTGGGAAATGGGGGAGATGAGGAAGAGTTAGAACTTCAAGTTTCGACCTTAGAAGCTCAACGTTCCACCTTTGAACTCGGAATTTCGACCTCAGAAGCTCAACCTTCGACCTTTGAACTCGGAACTTCGACCTCAGAAGCTCAACGTTCCACCTCAGAAGCTCAACGTTCCACCTCAGAAGCTCAACGTTCGACCTCAGAAGCTCAACCTTCGACCTCAGAACCTCAACGTTCCACTTCAGAAGCTCAACGTTCCACCTCAGAACCTCAACGTTCCACCTCAGAACTCGAAACTCTGCAATATAGCAGTGCAATACAGTCGGAACCTCACCCCGTATTTGCTGACGCAAACACTCCCCTCTCCTTAGCAAGGAGAGGGGTTGGGGGTGAGGTTAGAGAACCGCAATATTTAATATCCAGACTTAAAGAAAACGAACAGCGCAACCTCCGCACAGTGCTAATTTTTGATCAATTTGAGGAATTTTTCTTTGTTTACACCGAACCAGCACAAAGGAAGCAATTCTTTGAGTTTCTGGGAGAGTGTCTGAATGTTCTATCGGTGAAAGTTATCTTATCGCTGCGGGTAGATTACATCCATTACTTGCTAGAGTGCAATGATTTGTCCAGCCTGAAGATTATTGGCAATGACATTCTCAGTAATAATGTGCTTTACAAGTTGGGGAACTTCTCACCTGCTGATGCAAAGTCAATTATTCAGCGTTTAACTGAAAATACTAGTTTTCACTTAGAGGATGTTTTAGTTGAACAACTGGTACAAGATTTAGCCGGGGAATTGGGTGAAGTTCGTCCCATTGAGTTGCAGGTTGTGGGGGCGCAACTGCAAACGGAGAATATTACAACTCTGGCAGAATATCGGCAGCGTGGCACTAAAGACGAATTGGTTAAGCGTTATTTGCATGAAGTTGTTAATGATTGTGGTGAAGAAAATCACCAAGCAGCAGACATATTACTGTATTTGCTGACGGATGAAAAAGGAACTCGCCCCCTGAAGACTCGCGCTGAGTTGGAACGCGATTTGTTCGCGTATTTCTTGGAGATCCCCCCAACCCCCCTTAAAAAGGGGGGCTTTATTCTTTCTACCCCCTTTTTAAGGGGGTCGCCGCAGGCGGGGGGATCAGAAACTAGGGAGGATAAAGCTTTTGACATCAGCAAATTAGATTTGATTGTAGAGATTTTTGTCCAATCTGGCTTGGTGGTTTTGCTACCAGAAAACCCGGCTGACCGTTATCAACTGGTACATGACTACATCGCCGCCTTTATCCGCCAGCAACAGGAACCAAAGTTAAAACATGTGATGGCGGAACTAGAAAAAGAACGAGAACAAAGAAAACTGAGTGACGCCAAACTAAATAACTTTCTCAAACGCGCCCTTTTTGGTTCCGTAGCCGCAGGATTAGTCTTAGCGGGGTTGGCAGTTACAGCCTGGGATGCAGCACGAACGGCAGATGAGCAAAGAAAACAAGCTGCAATTAGTGAAATTAATGCCCTTGCTAATTCTTCAGAGGCGTTTTTTGTCTCTAAGCAAAACCCCGATGCTTTAATAGAAGGCTTAAAAGCCGGGGGAAAACTAAAAAAACTAAAACTGAATCCTGGGGCAAACACAGATACCCAAATGCGGACTATGGCAATGTTAAGGCAAGCAATTTATTTGCAGCCACAAGAGCATAAAGAAAATAGAGCTATAGAGGTGAACACTTTAGAAGGGCACAGCAGTTCAGTCTGGGGCGTAGTCTTCAGCCCCGATGGCAAGACACTGGCTTCTGGCAGTGATGACAACACGATCAAACTCTGGGATGTCAGCACAGGCAAAGCGATCAAAACCCTGACTGGGCATAGCAGTATGGTCATTAGCGTAGTCTTCAGCCCCGATGGCAAGACACTGGCTTCTGGCAGTGATGACAACACGATCAAACTCTGGGATGTCAGCACAGGCAAAGCGATCAAAACCCTGACTGGGCATAGCAGTATGGTCATTAGCGTAGTCTTCAGCCCCGATGGCAAGACACTGGCTTCTGGCAGTGATGACAACACGATCAAACTCTGGGATGTCAGCACAGGCAAAGCGATCAAAACCCTGACTGGGCATAGCAGTAGGGTCTTAAGCGTAGTCTTCAGCCCCGATGGCAAGACACTGGCTTCTGGCAGTGATGACAAGACGATCAAACTCTGGGATGTCAGCACAGGCAAAGCGAGCAAAACCCTGACTGGGCATAGCAGTACGGTCTGGGGCGTAGTCTTCAGCCCCGATGGCAAGACACTGGCTTCTGGCAGTGATGACAAGACGATCAAACTCTGGGATGTCAGCACAGGCAAAGCGAGCAAAACCCTGACTGGGCATAGCAGTAGGGTCTTAAGCGTAGTCTTCAGCCCCGATGGCAAGACACTGGCTTCTGGCAGTTATGACAAGACGATCAAACTCTGGGATGTCAGCACAGGCAAAGCGAGCAAAACCCTGACTGGGCATAGCAGTTGGGTCTTAAGCGTAGTCTTCAGCCCCGATGGCAAGACACTGGCTTCTGGCAGTGATGACAAGACGATCAAACTCTGGGATGTCAGCACAGGCAAAGCGATCAAAACCCTGACTGGGCATAGCAGTACGGTCATTAGCGTAGTCTTCAGCCCCGATGGCAAGACACTGGCTTCTGGCAGTGATGACAAGACGATCAAACTCTGGGATGTCAGCACAGACAAAGCGATCAAAACCCTGACTGGGCATAGCAGTACGGTATATAGCGTAGTCTTCAGCCCCGATGGCAAGACACTGGCTTCTGGCAGTGATGACAAGACGATCAAACTCTGGGATGTCAGCACAGGCAAAGCGATCAAAACCCTGACTGGGCATAGCAGTACGGTATATAGCGTAGTCTTCAGCCCCGATGGCAAGACACTGGCTTCTGGCAGTGATGACAAGACGATCAAACTCTGGGATGTCAGCACAGGCAAAGCGAGCAAAACCCTGACTGGGCATAGCAGTACGGTATATAGCGTAGTCTTCAGCCCCGATGGCAAGACACTGGCTTCTGGCAGTGATGACAACACGATCAAATTCTGGGATGTCAGCACAGGCAAAGCGATCAAAACCCTGACTGGGCATAGCAGTAGGGTCATTAGCGTAGTCTTCAGCCCCGATGGCAAGACACTGGCTTCTGGCAGTGATGACAAGACGATCAAACTCTGGGATGTCAGCACAGGCAAAGCGATCAAAACCCTGACTGGGCATAGCAGTACGGTCATTAGCGTAGTCTTCAGCCCCGATGGCAAGACACTGGCTTCTGGCAGTGATGACAAGACGGTGATTTTATGGGACTTGGATTTAGATAATTTATTACTCAGTGGTTGCAACTTGCTGAATAATTACCTAGTTGCCCATCCAGAAGTGTTAGAAGAATTGCAATCGTGCCAAACTCCATCACAGAAGGCGCTGGGGGCGACAGTATTAGTCATCCAAGGTGAAAAGTTAGCGCGAAATAATGATATTAATGGCGCTGTGGAAAAGTTCCGCCAAGCACAGCAGTGGGATAATAAATTAAATTTTGATTTCCAGTCCAGAGCAAAACAGTTTGTCAACAAAGGCAAAGCTGAACGCTCAGTTGATGAAGGAAACAGCCGCTTACAAGAGAAAAAGTTTAAGGAAGCGCTAGCAGATTATACCGAAGCTCTCAAGCTCGATCCAAAAGTCGAAATTCCTATAAGTTCTTGGAATGCACTATGCTGGGACGGGAGTCTGCAAAAACAAGCCGCCGATGTTTTACCAGCCTGTGAACAAGCCGTTGCATTTGCACCTAAAAATGGCAACATTCGTGATAGTCGTGGCTTGGCTAGAGCGCTGACAGGCAACACCCAAGGGGCAATTCAAGACTTTGAGGCATACATCGCCCAGAGTGACGATAAAGATAGAAAAGCACAACGGCAACGCTGGGTGAAAGATTTACGGGCGGGGAAGAATCCGTTTACAGATGCAGAGCTTAAAAAGTTACAGAATTAGCCCTTTCCTCTTTACCCCTTACCCTTTTCCCCACTTCTGCAATAAGTCTAATATATGAAATAGATTACAGCTATTTTCAGGTAAATAGACCACGCGGTAGGGGCGCAAGGCCTTGCGCCCCTACAACAGATGTGGTTCAAATACTTGAATTCTGCTGTAAATAGATAATCACAAGGTGGAAGGATGGCATACAGCGATTTTAGTCTCGCTAAAGTGAAAAAGAGTTTTGACTTAACCCTCGATGAAACTCGCAATTTATTTGCTGATACAAAACCTGTTACACCATCAGAAACTCTCAGAACAATTTTAATAGATTACATTCCTTTAGCAACTGCAATTTCAACCGAAAAAGCCAGGTCAGAGTTTTTAATTGCACCAATTCTCGCAGAGGTCAGACGATTATTAAATAATAAAATCTCGTTGTTCTCTGGAAATGAATTTAATGTTGATCCAACTCAAGGCTTGCAAGGCTTTTGCGATTACATCATTAGCAATTCCCAGGAACAATTATTTATTTCTGCTCCGGTAATGTTTATTTTTGAAGCGAAAAAAGAAGATATTATCGGCGGTCTGGGTCAATGTGTAGCCGCAATGATCGCAGCGCAGTTGTTCAATCAAAACCAAGGTAATGAAGTCGGGCGAATTTATGGATCGGTTACTAGTGGAACTAACTGGAAGTTTTTATTTTTAGAAGAAACGACTGTTTATATAGATTCGACTGAATACTATATTAAAGAAGTTGATAAAATCTTGGGTATTTTATTGCAACCTTTTCGGACTGTTTTAACTGCTGTTTGAATATATAGCAGGTGCTGATGTAACTTACTTAGTCAAGGTTAAAAATTTGCTAAAAAATAAGAGAAGTTAAAACTTGTCCACCATTACCACTATTCAATTGATATGAGTCTATATTGTCTAGTTCACGGTGCTTTCCAAGCCACCTGGTGTTGGGATTTGCTAATTCCCTACTTAGAAGCACAGGGACACAAAACCCTAGCAATGGATTTGCCAATTGAAAATGCATCTGCTACTTTGTCCCAACTTGCGAATGCAGTAATTCAAGCGCTGCCAAAAACTGATGATGATATTGTCCTAGTCGGTCACTCAATGGCTGGTACTATAATTCCTCTTAGACATCTGGTGAAATTAAATATGCGTTATCCACAATCCTTGCAGAGATGTAGAGGATATATCTCCCTTGAGGAAAACCTAGGTTCAATAACAATTGGGAGCAACGCGATTTTGTGAGAATTCTGCGTTCAAGGCAGGAGGCAGGAGGCAGGAGGCAAGAGGCAGAAGGTAGAATAGATTCAAGACTTGAGATGCATGAATGCTTGACACTAAAATTTCTTGAAACCTATCGACTTCTTCCAAAACAGGAGTAAATAGTTCAGGGGATGCTAATCCGACTTCCTTGGAAATAATCAACTGAGTGTCGAGTTCCCGAAGCGAACCTAAAGCAATATGTAGAAATTTAACAAATTCAAGACTTTAATTATACGATTCAAACAAACCTGGCGATCGCAGCTTAATTTCCACAGTTTTTTTTAGGGTGACGCGTACTAAGGCGATAACACACCCAACACCCATACCATATTCTTATTTGGAAAATAGCTTCCAAGGGTTTTACCTGACTTTGGTAAGGGAGGGTTCAATAAAAGTGATTTTAGATAAAGAATGTGATAGAACATCAGCTTCGGTTTTACTCGGTTCAACCTAGCCCATATAAGATTTTGAAAGTAATTTCAGGCAATATTAGGCGCTGATGGGTTGTTGTTCAGATTCAATTAACTGATTATTCGGTACATCAAATCTAATAGTACTAGCCGCCCAGTCTTTGAAATCGGGTGCTAGCCAGACTAGCTTACGCAGAATTTCATCATTGACCCACAACACCAAGGGGAACTGAAACTGTTTCCGAAATTCATCTCGCATGATATTGGTACTAATAATCAGTTGGTTAATTGCCACTATAGATTCTAAGCCCCTTACCATCAAAGCTTCGGGTTGAGTAGTACCAATTTTACTTCTAATAGCTGTGTATAACTTGTCAACCGTAGGTAAGAGCAAAATTTCGTGGATATCTGCTGATGAAAATTCTCTTAACAAATTCAGCACTTGCTGCTGCCTTTGAACGCAGTTACAACACGCCAATAATAGTGAAAACTCTCCACCAGAAACCACCATCGCCCTTGCTAGTCTCTTAGTGGCTGCTGTGCTGCTAACTGTGCCGTTTTCTGAATTAGTTAAGCCGATCATTAAAAACACCCTTCTTTTGATTTTCAAACATATTCAGTGATTCTACCCGATTAATTTTTATTCAAAAGTGTTAATTGGGTAACTTTTATGACTCTTCTCTGTAATATTAAGCATTATATAACGAACAAGCAGATGGTGCATTATCTTATATTCACAATTTAGGGATAATGTAAAGATAACATCAACACAATGTCAGTAACAGGGGATACGCGAAGAATTAACAATTGAATTATCACTGGATTTTCAGAGATTTTTGCATCTGCTAGCAATTAAGTAATTCTCTAGTATAGTGTAAAAAAACAACTCAGTAAGAGTTTAACAGTAAATGTTAGCAAGTGGCAAAACTTATAGCAGTTTTTAAATGCACCGCTACTTAAACATTAGGTTTTCCATGTCACCCTTCTTTTGTGGTTGCACTATAACTTTGCTTCACGCTAACACCAGTTACCTAGAGCAGTAAACCCCCTACAAGGAGAGTTCACCGCATCACCGTGTCTTCTTCAACAAGCCATTTGGGGACGGATATTGAGTGTGGAGTCGTAAAATAGTCTCAGCGCAAGATGCAGAAATCTTATTGCATTAAAGCTAACTCATCCGTTTGATAGAACTGTAGATAGAAGATGTCGCTCCGTTAGTGGAGGACAGGGAATATTTAGCTTTCTAAGATCGATTCAGAACATCTGAACTATAACAACAAGTTTGGAATTTGCTCAATTGCTTCATTTTTTGAGGTTGATAGCCAATAACAAACGTATGTAAATATTTTTTATTTAATTTTTTGGAAACCAATTAGGAATATCACACCATGCTATTTAAAAATCGGAGGTTTGCGGGTCAAGTTTTGGCTAAGGAGTTAACCGCTTATGCTAACAACCCAGATGTTCTGGTATTAGGGCTACCAAGGGGTGGTGTACCCGTTGCTTTTGAAGTTGCTAAAACGTTAAATGCTCCCTTAGATGTTTTAGTGGTACGTAAATTGGGTGTGCCCGATCAAGAAGAACTAGCGATGGGAGCGATCGCTTCTGGGGGTGTGCGGATAGTTAATAAATATATTATCAGCCTGGTGAAGATATCCGATGAAGTAATTGCCAGAGTGTCGGCGCAAGAAGAACGGGAGTTAGAGCGGCGGGAACGGCTTTATCGGGGAAATCGCCCCTTAAAAGATTTACAAGGACGCACAGTCATCTTGGTAGATGATGGTTTAGCCACGGGTGCAACCATGTGGGCTGCTGTTGTAACTGTGCAAAAACACCAACCTGCTCAGATTGCGATCGCTGTACCTGTGGCTGCACCTGAAACTTGCCAAGAATTAGAAACTGAAGTAGACGAAATCGTTTGCGTCTCGACACCCAGCCCTTTTTGCAGCGTTGGTCTTTGGTACGAAAGCTTTCCCCAAACTACGGATGAAGAAGTCCGCGCCTTACTCGCAAAAGCGGCAAAGAACAGTGATGCTATACCTCTTGGTATGTAGATAAATTTTGGTGTTTGGGAATGCCAAGATTAAGTTTCTGAGATAGTCTCAACTCACCAACTGAAGTTTTAACGGGACACAATTCAAACGGTGCGATCATAGCGGTTCCGATTAGTGACGCTGCCGGGACAGAAAACGTTGATCGAGTGTACAAACTAGTTGATATGGTTGAATAATGCTGAGTTCATCTGAAACAGCATCCAATGTTTCATAACCCACATTAATTAATATGTCTGAGATTCAAGACAAAGTGATAATCATCACCGGAGCCAGTAGTGGGTTAGGTGAGGCGACTGCGAAGCAACTTGCTGCTAGTGGAGCCAAACTGATGCTGGCTGCTTGACGCGAAGATCGGTTTCTTCATTTTGATGGACAGCGAATCCTATCGTCTTTTTCTACCGAATACTTCTGTTAGGTGACTTATATAACCAATATTTGGGAGAAGACTGGAAAAATCGCGCCGTCGATCCCAAGATGTGGGCTAAAGTTGACGAGATTCCTGACGAGGAATTGTGGTCACGGCATCTTATCCTCAAAGAAAGATTGATTGCCTTCACCCGTTATAAGGTGAAAAAATCACGGGAGTTACGTGGCGTTTTGGATGGCTGGTGGTGTGAAGGCTACCAAGCAGGGCCAGATGGCAAAGGAATTAACGGTTGGGCAATTGGTGAAGATGCTAATACTAGCGATCAAGAATTGCAAGATCGGATTGATTCGCGATCGCTTTATCCGCTCTTAGAAGAAGAAATCGTTCCTCTATACTATGACCAAGATGCCGAAGGCATTCCCCACCGTTGGGTGCAAATGATGAAAACATCCATTAAGACAAATGCGCCGTTATTCAACACCGACAGGATGATTGCCGACTACGTTTCACAGGTGTATGTGCCAGAGATTTCTAAGAGTGTGGAACCGATTTTAGCTAAAGTACTGCTTTAGAGCATTTTCAGTTTCTTGGTTAAATAGAGGGGTGGGTTTTCTGCCCCTTTTTTTGCTCCTAGTATCGGCTGCGATAAGATCGAGAATAAATTCATGCTGTGTTTATGGCAACCCAACTCAGCCAAGCCAAATCACCAATAGAACTGGTAATCTCTTGGGAAGCCTTGCCCAAAGATTTTCAACTAGAGGATGAACCAGTGGAGAATACTGGTCAGCCACTCTTGGCTGGTGCTTTGCGTGAAAGCCTAGAAATCAGTGGATTCATCCAACCCCAGATGTTGATAGCTTCAAACTTTGGTCTTTGTGCGACAGTCAACGGTCAATTTATTGCCAAAGCACCAGACTGGGTTTATGTGCCGTCGGTTAATGAAGTGGTGGCTAATCGCAAAAGTTATACACCCAATTTAGAAGGAGATATTCCGGCGATCGCTATTGAATTTTTATCCGATACTGACGGTGGAGAATATTCGGTAAAGCGAACTTATCCACCAGGAAAATGGTTTTTCTACGAGCAAATTTTGCAAATTCCCATCTACATAATTTTTGAACTTTATGGCGGTTTATTAGAATATTATCAACTAGAAAATAAACGCTATGAGTTAAAGCAACCTGACGAAAATGGTCGTCATTGGATTGATGTAATGGGCTTATTTTTGGGAACTTGGCAAGGAACAAAAGAAGCGCGAACTGCTTATTGGTTGCGCTGGTGGGATCGAAATGGTAATTTGTTACCCTGGGCTATAGAACAGATTGAACAAGAACGCCAACGCACCGAACAAGAACGCCAGCAAAAAGAACGACTGATTGCTTACTTACAATCTCAGGGTATTGACCCGAATAACTTGCCCCCATTTGAGTAGAGGCAATTTCAAAGTCCCTCTCCCAAGCTTGGGAGAGGGATTTAGGGTGAGGGTTTTTGATTCATGCAAGAAGTCTAATCATCCGATTTTGCAAAACAAACTGTTTGCTATATCAATGCTGAATCATGACTGAGAAACAAGATCCCTGACTTCTTTAAAAATTCGGGAATCTGCGGCTTATAAATCAAATAAGATTATTACAGAAATCCTAAATCATTTTATGAATTAATACTCATCACTCTGGAAATATCTTTTTTAGTTCAGAAATAATATCAGAGTGGCTTCTTTTCCAATCTCGCCATGCATTTTGAATAGCTTCTTTTTGTTCTTGAGTTAACTGCCAAGAAAGTGGAGGATTGATTCTACCACGAGGAAATTTAATAGGAATATGCATAATTTCTATTGCTTTTTGACAAGATTTATCTTTTAAAAATTGCTGCACTTTTTCCTGTTCATCATGCTTGTAGCCACATTTATACTTGTCTATCAAAAGTTCTATATTTAATGTATTGCCTTCGTTCTGTGTATCACTACGAACATTTAATAAAGCGAGCAATGAACCAATAACTTCCATCTGCCATCCCGGAGCGCCTTTTTCTTCTTGGGGATTCTCATCATCAGGAAAAGCATTTATTTGGATTAAAATAACTTTTTTAATTTGGTGAGATTGCTCAGATTCTAATAGTTGATCCAGTAATTCTATGGTAGTACCAATACCAAAGTTGTCGAAGTAACCACCATCACCTATATGATAATTCCATCTAGTGTCTTGACTAGGACGACACACAGGAGATACATAAGGAAAAGTGGCAGATAATCTAGCGGCTGTCGTTACATCAATATCGTATTCTGGATAAAGGGTATTAAAATCTATAGATTTGCAATCCTTATGGGGACTAAAAGTCATTGGACTAACTAAAAAACGCCGTCCATCTTCAACTAAAGTTGCATTAAAAATAGGAATAGGAATAATTCCTTGGTCAATTTTATCGCTCCAGCTACCTAAACTTGCATCGGGATTTTTCATTTCCCCTTTCCAATCTATTTCGATAGCAGTACCACGGTCTTGCTCAGTTGTAGTATCTTCCTCTTTCTCTTTCTCTTTCTCTTTTGGTAAGACAAAAGGTAAACCAATAAAACGAAGTAAATCTGGATAAGCGAATCCCCAGCCTGTAGCATCCAAACTATCTTCTGTAGCGCTTTTAAAAATCTGTTTTAATTGATTTTCTTCTGGATAACCCCGATCTCCAAATCTATCCAAATAAAACATTGTTCCGACAGAACCACCAGAAACCGAACTTATCCAACCAATTGCTTTGGTAAAATCAGATCCAAGTTCTTCCTGTAAACCAGTCAAAACTTTAGTTGTCCATCCAGATGCTTGAATACCTCCACCACTTGCACAAACCACTACTAAAGTTTTATCTTCACTTTGTTGATTTTTCAGACGTTGAGAGATAACATTAATCCACTTTTCTTTTGTTGGTTTTTTCCAGTTACTTTTTGAGTATATTTTGTAAAAATGGTCTATTTTAAAAATAGCATAAGAAGCAGATGAAATTGCTAAAAATAATAGCAATGTAGGAATGCGAGACACATCAACAAAGTAAGAAATTCCTCCTATCCACACTACCATAACTGACAAAATAAGAGTAATATAAAAAAGAGCAGGAGCTTCAAATCTATTACGAATTGGACGAGGTTTCAAGATAACATAACCTAACCCATAAACAATTAATAGAAAAAGTGAAAATACTGTTATTGCAGCAATTCCGTAAGATAAATTACCATTTGCATCTACATAACCCCTTTGTATTCTTTCTGGGAAAAAAGAAATTATTTTCAATAAGACCTGTTTTAAAACCTGATTAGATTCAAAAAAATGCTTGTTAAAGTAATTGGTTATTAGCAATAAAGCTCCTGCAAGAATGCCAAATATAATTCCCCAACCTTCCCAGCTACGATCTGCTTCTTCTATTTCTTTTTTAGAAAGCTGAATCGCCTTTATGGCAATCGGAAGACTTAAGATAATAGCGATTAAATATTGGAGAAATTCTGGAATTACTTGCTGCTGAGGTACATCAAAACGAAGATGGGAATTATACAAGATGATATCGAAAACTTGTATCGTAGCCAGTCCTGCTAAAACTGCACCTCCAATAACTAAAACCAACTGATTATTAGCGCGAAGTACAAATAAGTTTTTCAACATCGCTGATAAACCAGTATTCACTGAAATTGTTGGCAATAATAACAGTAATAAACCAATAATTATAGGCACTCGCAGAAAGAAAATGTATTGCAATACACTGTAGAAATTTTGTAGCATTAAAATTAGGAATGCTAGTCCCAACCACAAGACAATACCGTTAAAAACCTGTTGTCTTTTGTTCATGACAAATTTCTGTAAATATACAAAAGGTTAATTGTTTTTGTTCATATTGGTTTATATCTTGCACCTAGTTTCCAGATAAATGAGATTGAAGAAGAATTCAGAAGTCAGAAGCAAAGCCGGAGACGCTCCGCCTCCGGTCAGAATTAAGACGCTTGTGGACTCGCTCTAGGAGCAAGATATAAGCCAATAGAGTTTGATACACAACAACATATCAAAATTCCGCAAAAGTGATTATGAAGTTATATTTAGTTAAGTACTAAGGAGTCTTAAATATGTATTGATACCAGAGTCTAAAAAATATAAAGCATAAGCAGATTTTATCAGCCAAGTAAATAATGCGGGTTCTAGCGGTTATGCTTTCGGGCTGATTGATTGGTCTGGGTTACTCGCCTGGATTCGTTCATTAAATATATAGCTTTCCAGGCGTTTACCTTGTTTCAACCTTCAACCATCTCTAACAATTGCACCTCGCTTAACTGCGTAATTCCCAAAGAAATTGCTTTTTCTAACTTGGAACCGGCCTCATCTCCTAACACTAAATAATCTGTTTTTTTACTCACTGAATCAGTCACTTTTCCCCCGGCTTTTTGAATCAAAGCCTTCGCTTCATCTCGCTTTAAGGTTGGCAATGTTCCTGTAATTACAAAAGTTTTACCTGCGAACTTTTGATTACCATCCCCAACTATTTTTGTTTCCTCTGAGGCAGTTAATTGCAATCCTTCTGCTTGTAAGCGTTCTATCAACTTTTGGTTAGCGTCAATCCGAAACCATTGGTATACTGATTGGGCAATTTCAGTACCAATACCGTAAATGCCTTCAATATCTGATTGCTTTGCCGTAACTAACTGGTCTACAGCGAAATATTTCTGAGTCAACAATTGAGCATTTACACTGCCAACGTGACGGATACCTAAACCATACAATACTCTTGACCAAGGTTGATTTTTTGATTGAGCGATCGCATCGATCAATTTCTCTGCCGACTTTTTACCCATCCTTTCCAATTCAGATAATTTCTCTGCTGTCAACTCATATAAATCAGCAACGGAATGCACCAAACCTTTATCAACGAGTTGATATACCAACTTTTCGCCCATACCTTTGATATCCAAGGCATCACGACTTACCCAATGTTCAATGGAACCTTTGAGAATCGCCGCACAGGAAGCATTGACGCACCGAGTCACCGCCTCACCTGATTCTCGCACCACTAGTTGACCGCAGACTGGGCAATGGGTAGGCATAACAAAGGGTTTAGTGTCAGCAGGACGGAGTTCTTTGATTACCCTCAGCACTTCTGGAATGATTTCCCCAGCTTTGCGGACAATCACAGTATCGCCAATGCGGATGTCTAATTGAGTAATGCGATCGCTATTATGTAAAGTAGCGCGGGAAACTGTTGTTCCCGCCAGTTGCACCGGACGCATCTCTGCTAATGGCGTTAACGCCCCCGTTCGTCCCACATTTACAGCAATATTTTCCACACGGGTAGGTGCTTCTTCGGCTGGGTACTTTAAAGCGATCGCCCAACGGGGAAATTTCTGCGTAAACCCTAGCTGTTCCTGAAGTTTAAAAGAATTCAGCTTCACTACTACCCCATCAGTCATGTAGGGTAAATTCAGCCGTTCCGTATCCCAATATTCGTAATATTTTGCCACTTCTGCGATCGAGGCACAGAGTTTGTGGTTGGGGTTGACTCGAAAACCCATCTTTTCCAACAACTCCAACGCTTCCCATTGGGTATTAGCAATACTGGTGTCATCTCTACCAGGAATGTGCAGGGTGTAGCCAAAGAAATCTAACCGCCGTTTAGCGACAATGCGGGAGTCTAGTTGCCTGAGTGTACCAGCTGCGGCATTACGGGGATTAGCAAATAATTGCTCACTTGCTTTTTGCCTTTCCTCGTTGATTTGTTTAAATACTTCCAACGGCAAAAACGCTTCACCTCGCACTTCTACTCTTTCTAGAATTTCTAACCCTTCAAAATTCAAACGTAAGGGAATAGAGCGAATTGTCCGCACATTTTGAGTGATATCTTCACCTGTCACCCCATCACCTCTAGTTGTCCCTCTAACTAGAATGCCATTTTGGTAGGTAAGAGCCAAAGCAGAACCATCAATTTTAAGTTCAGTGACATATTCCACTGAATCTATTTTCGGTACTTGTCGCCGCCAACGCTGATCCCACCCTTGCAACTCATGAATATTGAATGCATTCTCCAGACTGTACAAGGGGATATTGTGCCGCACCGAGGTAAACTGTGTTGCCGGCCTTTCACCCACACGCTGAGTCGGACTATCGGGTGCTGTCAATTCTGGATATTGAGTTTCCAGTTGTTGCAATTCTCGATATAGCTGGTCATAGATTGCATCCTCCATGATTGGAGCATCTAGGACGTAATAAGCGAAGCTTGCTTGTTGCAATAACTGGCGCAATTCTGCTGTACGCTTTACTTCCGGCTTAATCTGTGTCATTAGAATTATTATAAAATATCTAGAATTAGGGCTAATAAATCATACATTTGTACTATACAAAATTTTTTTTGGCTTTTGAGCCATATCTAAAGCTAAATAAGTTTTACCAAATTTTCCGCTACTCAGTACTTGAATCGGGCGATAGTGGCACGAAATTTTGTCTGATTAGAACAGAGGGGATCGTAGCAAGAGGAGTTGATTAAATACATCATCTAAAGTGTATCTATCGACAGATGGATTTATTATTACTTAGCAACTAGCTACTGTCAGCCTTCAGTGGTGCACTTTTCCTGAGTGCTAAGTATAATTCCACGGGTAAATGCAGAGCGATCGCCAGTTAAAAATCGTGAAAAAGAATGTAGAGACGTAGCACTGCTACGTCTCTACAAGGGTTATGAATAACGAATATTTAATTTCTACCAGAGTCTATTAGAGAACTGGGTTGAGTAGCTGTCAATAAACAAAATTATGTCTAGGGTGAGGTAGCACCCACCCCAAATTGTTATCCAATTACCTCAGCAGTCTTCTTCTTATCCAACTTGAGAATCAACACACCCAAAGGTGGCAAACATAAATCCAGTGAATAAGGATGACTGTGCAAAGACCATTCATCCGTCCACTTACCACCTAAGTTGCCCATATTGCTGCCGCCATACTTACGCGCATCACTATTGAACAACTCAGTATAAAATCCCTTTTGCGGTACACCGATACGGTAGTGAGAATGGGGTTGTGGTGTAAAATTGCAAACGACGATCGCAAAATCATCAGAATCCTTGTCACGACGCATGAAGGCAACTACACTATGGCGGTTATCGCTACAGTCAATCCACTCAAACCCCGCTTGGGCAAAATCCTGGGTGTACAAAACTGGTTCAGAACGGTAAAGATAATTCAAATCGTGGAAAAACGTTTTTAACTGTTGGTGGGCTTCATGCTGCAATAAATGCCACTCCAAATCTGTCCAATCATTCCACTCAGTCCACTGCCCAAACTCCATGCTCATAAACATGGTTTTCTTGCCTGGGTGAGCAAACATATAGGTAAATAAACAACGCACATTAGCTAACTTTTGCCATGTATCTCCCGGCATTTTGCCGATGATATTGCTCTTGCCATGCACGACTTCATCGTGAGACAGGGCCAGCATGAAGTTCTCAGTGTGGTTGTACCACATACTAAAGGTGATATTGTTTTGGTGGAACTGGCGGAACCAAGGGTCCATGCTGAAGTAATCCAGCATATCGTGCATCCAGCCCATATCCCACTTCAAGTTAAAACCTAGTCCGCCTGTATAGGTGGGCCAAGATACCATTGGCCAGGAAGTGGATTCTTCCGCAATTGAGAGAACACCGGGGAAATAGCTAAAGATAATGTTATTTACCTGACGTAGAAAATCTGCTGCTTCTAGGTTTTCTCTGCCACCGTACTGATTGGGCAGCCATTCTCCTGGTTCGCGGCAATAGTCGTTATAGAGCATCGAGGCAACAGCATCGACACGAACCCCGTCAATGTGGTACTTGTCAAACCAGAAGAGAGCATTTGCTGCTAAGAAATTACTAACTTCATGGCGACCGTAATTGAACACCAAAGTACCCCATCCTTTATGTTCGCCTTTGCGGGGGTCAGCGTGTTCGTACAGGTGGCTACCATCAAAGAAAGCTAAACCATGTCCATCTTTGGGGAAGTGACCAGGAACCCAATCTACAATTACCCCTATATCATTTTCGTGACATTTGTCAATAAAATACATCAAATCTTCGGGTCTGCCAAAACGCGAGGTAGGGGCATAGTAACCAGTTACTTGATAACCCCAAGAACCATCAAAGGGATGCTCCGCAATGGGCAGCATTTCTATGTGGGTGTATCCTAATTCTTTAACATAGGGAATGAGTCGGTCAGCTAGTTCTCGGTAGGTAAGGAAGCGTGCGCCCGGCTTTAGTCCAGAAACGACAACTACTGGTTCCGTTTCACCATTGGGAAGTCTAGCTGGTTCTGCACTCGAAGCGTGTAACCAAGAGCCTAAATGCACTTCGTAAACTGAAACTGGCTGAGTTAGGGGGTCAGTATGACGCCGCTTTTCCATCCAGTCTTCATCACTCCAACTATAAGTATCTAAATCAGTGACAATGGATGCCGTTTTCGGGCGAAGTTCTTGCTGGAAACCGTAGGGATCGGATTTTTCGTAAATGTGCCCTTCAAAATTTTTGATTTCGTATTTGTAATGCTCTCCCACACCGATTTCAGGAATAAATAATTCCCAAATTCCAGTGCGGCCTTTACGCATCTGATGTTTACGCCCATCCCAGAGGTTGAAATCTCCTAGCAATGAAACATTACGAGCGTTAGGTGCCCAAACAGCAAAATAAACGCCCTTGACGCCGCCTATTTCCGTGGGGTGCGCTCCCAGTTTTTCGTAAATCCGGTGATGGTTACCTTCACTAAACAAATGCAAGTCAAAGTCTGTCAAGTTGGGAGAACGGAAAGCGTAAGGGTCATAGATGACACGCTCGTGTTCTCCTTCTTTAATCCGTAACTGGTAGTTTGCAAGTTCGGCAGTTTCAATGGTGCATTCAAAAAAGTGAGGATGATGCACTGTTTGCATTGGGTATTCTTTACGTTGTTCAGGAAGAACGACCCACGCTGCACTTGCATTTGGTAGGTAGGCCCGCACAGCCCAGACAGTTTTGCCATCTTGCTCAATGGGATGAGAACCTAGTATTTCAAAGGGATCGTTATGCTGATTCCAAACGATGCTGTTAACCTGTTCAGGGGCGATCGTGGTCATGGACATGAAGCTACCTAAGTGAAATAACGTGATTGACTAAATCTACTTTTTTAATATCTATATATATTCTTTACATTTATTTGCAATTTTGTCGCCACCGTTATCCTACATCAGAATGGGGTATTGGGCATGAAGGCATTGGGCAGAACAGTTCCGTTAGCGATAGCGGGGCATTGAGAAAAGCTTTTGACCCTGGAGTAATTTATCAAAAATTTAAAAATGGGAAAAACTGCAATAATGTTTTACGTAAGCGAAGCAAGAAAATCTGTTCTCGAATTTTGGGGTCTAGTTTTGGTGGCGGGACTTCTTGTAGCTGGGCTTGCAATTGGATATACTCGGCAGCTGTTAGGAATTTTCCATCAATAGGCGATCGCGCTTCTATAATAATCTTTGTCCGTAATATTTCTTCTGGTATATCCTCTGGTGGCGGTAATGCTATTGCTGCCGATCTCCAATAGCTACTTAAGACAATCGAAGTTACAGTAATTACAATTAAGCTCAGTAATTTTATATATTTTCTCGTTTTAACTCTTCTCATCTCCTGAACTACGTTCACAACGCAGGATGAAAATCTGTTTTTCCCATGCCCAAATTTTCCCAATAAAAATCTGGCAATATCAAGGGAGATTACCAGGTCTTTCCTGATACGGAATAGACTACAGGAATGCTCAAGAGCAATTGCCAGCGATCGCGATAAATTGTTTTGCCCTCTCAAAACTCAGTAGTATAAGCAATTTAAAATGCCAAATGAGGGAAGTTTATTGTCTACAAAACTAGTTTAGACTCACTCAACTTCCTTGGACTGGGAACAAGGTTTGATCGGGCGGGAATTTCAGGCGGACACTTGGTAGAGGACGTAACCCTCTTTACCAGTGTCCTCTACTTCCTGCTCTACTTAGTTGATATTTGAGCAAACTTTAGGCTCAGATAAACCAACATAAAAATGCGGTTTTTTCGCGAACCTAATTAATTCGAGCTATGTAGTGAGGAACGCTGTCACTAAGTAGTTCTGGGCGTGATTTAAACTAAAGTTTAAGATGCCTTATTTAGGAGTAGCTGCGGGAGTTGCTGGAGTAGCTGCGGGAGTCGTGGCAGGAGTAGACTTAGCAGGTGCATCAGTTGGTTCACCTGTAGCAGCTGGAGTAGCAGTACCAGCACCATCACCACCACCACCTTCACAAGCCCCAAGAATTGCAGCCAGACTTAACATTAGAGCAAAACCAAAGATTTTTGTTTTCATAACTCCTCTTTCACCAATTGTGGCTAGAACAATTTTTCGCCTGTTGAATACGATACCGTATTTATTGCTTTTTTTAAATTCTGCGAGATTACATACTTAAAAAAAACAATCCTTTGGGGTATTGTTTTTGGAATTACGTATCCTGATTAGTTTCTTTTAACTCAGGAGCAAAACGAAAATTACCAACTTATTTAGCAAATGGAGCTATGATAGCAAAAAATTTTATTTTTTTCACGGAGTATTGCATCTGGCAACCCGACGTTGCCATACTTTAGGGGCGATACCTAAAGGGTAAGCTGTCCAGTTTCTAATCGCTGATTGCAAACATTGCATATCTAGGGGATGCAAACATTGATACAGCTACCTATCAGAAAAGTTAAAAGGGTATAGTCTGTTATGTGTGCTTATTGCACAGAAGGTTATTTTAACCTTAGCAAAAACAGACAATCAAGACAATCAATCGAAAGTGCAGTATTTCCCATCTAAAAAAATTTAAAAATTTATGGTAGTTGCTCGTAAATCTACTGTTTCTACAAGGGGTAATTGGTTCCGGCGAGATTCTCTTCTTTCTTTAGGGAGGCGACGCTCTGCGCGCATGGAGTCAGCAGCACGGAGCGCTTCTACACCAGTATCCTCTCAAAGACAACGGCGTTTATCGAAAAATTTAGTGGTTTCTCCCACAAATGAGGCAGTTATAGCCAAATCGGTGAAAGAGTTGGGCAGACAACAATTACCAAATCTCAATGAGCAGTTGAATGCGAACCAAAAGACTGTGGGGGAAGGTTTTCTTGGTCTTCCCACAATGCCTAATTCTGGAGCCGCACCTTTGTGGTTGCTGCGCTTGTATACCTTTCATCGTTATTCGTCAGTTGTAGCGTTCTTGTTAGTAGCATCGACACTTGCTGTTTATGCTTGGACAGTATATTCTCAAGAGCTTTGGGGTCAGTCATATCGCAGACTGCAAAACCTCCAACGTCATGAACGGCTGCTAACAACAACCAACGCAACGCTAAAAAATAAAATGGCTAATGAAGCAGAACAACCAACAGCAGGGCTGGTATCGCCAACTCCTGAAGGGGTGATTTTCTTGCCTCCAGCATCTCAGAGTCCTAAGCCAGCATCGCCTAACACAACGCCAAATTCTGAAAAGCAACCGCAAACACTCTCGCCACTGGGATACTAATCGTAATTCGTCAGAACCCAATGCAGAAGTCACCAAGGAAAACAAAATTCAGAAAGTTTCAGAATCCAGGATTCACAGGGCGACACAAGGGTGATAAACGAGGGATTTTGGGAAAATTAGCCTCTAATATGCAAGACCAAACATCCAACACTAAGTCCCGACTGTTCATCGTCTGGGGCGTATTGATGGCATCAGGGTTGGGGTTGGCTATTAACTTGTATAATCTACAAATTGTCAAGGGGCCAAAGTTAACTGAGCAGGCGCGCAACCAGCAAATGGTAAATTTGCGACCTTTTATGCCCCGTCGCCCGGTCGTAGATCGCAATAGCGATCTGTTGGCGATTGACCGTCCTGTATATACTTTATACGCTCATCCCAAGCTGTTTGATAAGTCTAATGAAGAGATGGCAGAGCGACTTGCCCCAATTTTGGCAAAAGATACTGCTGAATTGGTGAAAACTTTTGAAAGTAAAAGAAGTGGAATTATCCTTGCGCCAGCCTTACCAGAAGAAATTATCGATCGCGTCATCTCTTTGCGCTTAAATGGCCTGGAGTGGATTCAAAAATACTCCCGATTTTACCCGCCAGACGATTTGGTTGCTGATGTGGTGGGTTATGTGAATGTTGACCGTCGCGGTCAAGCTGGTGTGGAATACTCTCAAGAGAAGTTGCTAGAACGTCCTGTGCAAACGGTGCGGCTCAGTCGGTCGGGGAATGGGGCCCTGATGCCGGATCGTGCGCCCGAAGGTTTTTTGCATTTTGATGATTTACAATTACAACTCACTATCGATAGCCGTCTGCAACGAATTGCTCGGATTGCGCTCAAACAACAGATGGAGAAGTTTGACGCTAAACGTGGGGCAGTAATTGTCATGGATGCATTGGATGGTTCCTTACTCGCCCTCGTTTCTCAGCCTACTTATAATCCTAATGAATATGCTAAAGCTAATATTTCACTATTTAAAAACTGGACGGTGGCGGATCTTTATGAACCAGGATCGACTTTTAAGCCTTTGAATGTGGCGATCGCTCTGGAAAATGGCATCATCAAACCAGATGATATGTTTAATGACTCCGGTTCGATTCGAGTCGCTAATTACACCATCAAAAATGCGATGAATAATAGTAATGGACGAATCAGCATCGCTCAGATTTTGCAGTATTCCAGCAACATTGGCATGGTGCAAATTATCCAACGTTTAAAGCCTTCAATTTACTACAACTGGTTAGAACGCTTAGGGCTAGGACAAAAAGTTGATACAGATTTACCTTTTGAAGTCGGCGGACGGCTCAAAAGTCAAGAAGAATTTATCGCTTCCCCGATTGAACCAGCTACTACTTCCTTTGGGCAAGGCTTTTCCATGACACCGTTACAGCTAGTGCAAATGCACGGTGCTTTAGCTAATGGCGGTAAGTTAGTTACACCCCATGTAGTTCGCGGGTTAATTGATAGCAAAGGCCAGATGCATGATTCACCCACTCGCACCATCCCCCGCCAAATTTTCTCAACCGCAACAACTCAAAAGGTTGTGGAAATGATGGAAACTGTTGTTACTCAAGGCAGCGGGAAGGCGTCACAAATTCCGGGATATCGCATTGCTGGTAAAACTGGTACAGCCCAAAAAGCTAGTCCGAATGGCGGATACATTAAGGGTGCTAGAATGACCAGTTTTGTGGCTATTTTACCCGTGGAATCTCCTCGTTATGTAGTGTTTGCACTGGTGGATGAGCCAAAAGGAGAAAGTGCTTATGGTTCTACTGTCGCCGCGCCAATTGTGAAGTCGGTGATCGAAGCACTAATTCCTCTCGAGCAGATTCCGCCCAGTAAGGCGATCGAGCAACAAATGAAAGCGCCCTAGGGAGGGGGGAGTGGGGAAGCAGGGGAAGCAGGGGAAGCAGGGGAAGCAGGGGAAGCAAGGGAGCAGGGGAGCAGGGGAGTAGAGTTAAAAGCACTCATTCACGAGTATTAAAGACTCATTCACGAGTATCAAAGACTCATCGGCGAGTATTAAAGACTCATCGGCGAGTATTAAAGACTCATCGGCGAGTATCAAAGACTCATTCACGAGTATCAAAGACTCATCGGCGAGTATCAAAGACTCGTCAGCGAGTATTAAAGACTCATTCCCTATTCTCCATGCCCAATGCCCAATACTTCGGCTTACCTCGACTTCGCTCGGTACAAGTCGCTCAGTACAAGTGCCCAATGCCCAATGCCCTGTATTCTTCTAAACTTAATCTTTCTTTATAACCAGGGAAAGATGTACAAAAAGCTACTTGTGTGAAAAGTTAAGTATTAGAGGTGAAATTAATTTCTCACTTTTGCAAAGCTACCGAAGATTCCATGCAAAGCAATTTAATTATATTTCCTAACGCTGGGGCTGCGAAAAATAGCACGCAAACAGAAGAAAGAACAATTACCCAGTACGACCGTGCTGAGGAGCAATTTATAGAACTGCTAGCAATGGAGGATTTGGACAATCAACTGGATGTAAAACCTGCAAGAGCTAGTCAGTTTGAACAGACGCTCTCTATGGCAATTGGCGCTGCTTATGGAAACGATCGCTCTGATGAACAGGCTCACCGTTTTCTCCAGCGGATACTTTATCGAATTAATCGGCTAAAGCTGTTTTGGTACGACGATTTGCGGCATTATAACAATGAGCGATCGCCTTATTTGTACTCATGTCGCGACCAAATTGAAGCTGCTTGGCAACAGTGGGAATTGGCACAGATCGATGTGACTGCATTGCAACAATTGGATGTAAAACAAGCTTTAATTGAGCGTGCATCTGCCGATTTAAATCCACCATTGTCGGAGAATAGCCGCTACATTCGTGAGGAAATGACTGAAGCTGGCTATCGTCACTTGCTAGCGATCGGCTCCTTTGATGGTTTGGTTGAAGGTAGTCGTCTTTGCTACGTATTGGGTGGTGCTGCTAATGAAGTGCAGTGTACGTTGGTGCGAGTACTATTAGAAGAATACGGCAACGGTCGTTTATCCCGCAAGCACTCGACATTTTTTGCTCAAATGCTGGCTGAGTTTGGGATGAACACCGAACCAGAAGGATACTTCGATTTAGTGCCTTGGGAAGTCCTAGCTTGTGATAATCATAACTTTTTGACCACCGATCGCAAACGCTATTTCCTACGTTACAGTGGCGCATTGACATTTTTTGAGGT
The DNA here is from genome assembly GCF_002949795.1 of Nostoc sp. 'Lobaria pulmonaria (5183) cyanobiont'. NCBI lineage: Bacteria > Bacillati > Cyanobacteriota > Cyanophyceae > Nostocales > Nostocaceae > Nostoc > Nostoc sp. 'Lobaria pulmonaria (5183) cyanobiont'. Next base: position 4,860,750 of record NZ_CP026692.1, read on the forward strand.
GGCTGGTCCTGCGGCTTACAAAAACTATCTGGCGGCGGCACAACGCTTGGGACTCTCAGAGGCGGCGATGGGTTATTGGGAACTACACATCAGGGAAGATGAACGCCACGGTCGTTGGATGTTAGATGATGTAGCTTTGCCTTTGGCAGAACGATATCCCAATGATGCATGGGAACTGGTGCTTGGGTATGACCAGGAAAAACTAATGGGCGATCGCGCCGCTGGTGCTGTTATGCGATCCATACGCGAAGCAGAATAAGCCGCTTTACTCGCTTTGTCAATCCAAAAAATTATAAATAGCAGGTTATTCTTAGCGTTTTAATTCGACATTATTTAAGTCATTTTATTGCTAATTCACCTGCCAATACATTTTTTAGCAACCCTTTGCTAAAAGAACAGTTTTTATTACCTGAATACAATACAGCAGATAACCTCATATTAAATCGATTATACCATACAGTTTGAAGTGCAGTCAAATGAAAGATATCTTTTTTTGCCCTGAAGAATCTAATTTCTACTCCAACTGCTTAGAAAGCTTTGTGATCAGAAATTGTCAAAATTCTGAATCTATTGTGGAGTTTGGTTCAGGAGATGGCAGCCCTGTAATTAATTCCTTATTGAGAAACAAGTTTGATGGAGTCATCCAGGGATTTGAATTAAATACTTCTGCATGGAAAGTCGCAAATTCAACCATTGATGAATACAATCTCACTAGTAAATACATCATCCATAATTCATCTTTGTTTAATTCTTCTCAACACGATGCTGAGTATCTTGTAGCCAATCCACCCTATCTTCCCGCACCAGATAACGATATTTATATGCCACTATTATTTGGGGGTGTAGATGGAGCCACAGTGACCAATGAGCTTTTATCGTTAGGTTATGAAAATGTGTTGGTTTTAATATCTAGCTTTTCTAATCCAACAAGCACGTTGAACTTAGCAAAACAAAATGGTTATTATGTTCAAAACTTCATGGTGTTACCTTTGCAGTTTGGCTACTATAGCTCCGATCCCAAGGTAAAGAAGCACATCGAAAAACTCCAAAAAAATCAGATGGCATTTTATTCTGGTAATTATTATTTTTTAGCTGGAGTTTTATTTAAAAAATGCCAGGAGTCTGTAATTGATTTATCTAATCAATTAGCTCAGGTGATGACTAGTTTGTGAAAATCGAGAACAACTTAGCAGTGATGTCATCCCTTGCCTAAAGTACGATGTGTCTCTAAGCGCAGCCTAGAGACATATCTCAAATATTTTCAACTAGCATTTGTTATTGCATTAACTTGTTTGTTGTATGGCTGCATTGCTAGAGTAAGGTTTGCGCTTGAACGTTGCAAATAAAATTACAACAGCACCAAACGACAAAATAGGAACACCTGAAGTTGGTTCAGCTACAGAGACAGATGAGGTTGGCGTCAAGAGGAAGGCGTGTAATTCACCATTAACTGCACCACGACCGACAATTTGTCCATTATTATTAATGGCAGATGCTGCTGTCAAGGTAAAGCCAGCCTCTGAACCAGGAGCAATCAGGTCATTTAAGTCGTAGAGAGTGTTATCACTATAAAGAAAAGCCCGTAAACCATTGCCATCTGCGGCAAAAAAGTTATTGTTAGTGCCAGAAAACCCGACTACTTGACCCAAATTATTGATCCCCAAACCAGTACTAAACAAATCTGTAGGACGTAACCTACCGAGGTCTTGGAGTCCCGTACTGGAACTGTACAGAAAAGCACGAGTATCATTTACGCCAGTGAGTCCCGAACTACCAACTACTTGTCCTAAGTCATTAATATCGTTTGCTTGACTGTATTTGTCATCAGGGAGGGTACCGAGATTAGTGATTATACCGTTGTCGGATAAAAAGGCTCGGCCGGAAGAACCGAAAATGCCAACTACCTGACTTAGATTATTTATGCCATAGGCAACATAATTTTCATTTAAGTTACTGTTAATAATAGTCGTCGTACCATTGTTGTATTGGAAAGCGGCTCCGAAGGGAAAGGCAAGTTTTGGGAATATACCGCCACCATTTGTACCGCCAACTACCTCACCTGAGTCATTGATAGCATAAGGAATGCCTTTAAGACCAGTATTTTGCGTTGTTCCACCACTGTAAATAAAGACGTTATTATCACTGTCGGTCTTACCGATGGAATTACCAACTACTTGCCCCAAGTTATTGATACCAGTCACTGCAAGTACATTATCGCCAGGCAACGGACTAATTTTTTTGAGCGAACCATTACTGTAAAAAAAAGAACTGTCCAAAGAATTAATCGCTACTTCACCTGAGTCATTAATGTCTGTAGCGTAACTGTAGGCTTCTCCTGTAAGACTGCCTAAGTCAGTAACTGAGTACAGAGATGCCGCCAATGCCGACTTGGATGCAGTAAGACTGATTGCAGTCAAGGTTATTGCTGTTATATAGGATTTCCACTTAAGTAGAACCATGTTACTTTTCTATGATTTTTTATTCCTTTACCAAATTACCACTGAACAGTAGAGGCGTGAACTGCTGTATCTGGGTAGTCGCTAAATACGCCATCAACACCTAAGTTGAAAAATAGTTCATATTCACCTTGAGGATTTCCTTGAAAATCCAGTGGCAAAAAACAGTCTTCATTGCGGAAAGTCCAGGCATGAACTAGCAAACCAGCCGCATGAGCATCGATGACTAAAGATGTAGGCGATGTCTGGCGACAAGCCGCTTTGCGTCTACGCAATTTACCATTGTTGTCTCTAGGAACCAGTAAATTTTTATGAATCCCAATCGCCTGTGCATATTCAGCAATTTCTGCTAAACCTGATGCTGTGACTAAATCTGTATAGGTGCGTTCGCAGCCACTAATGACAAAATCATAAGGTTTACCACTGTTATTCAGCAATTGCACCAGAGGTAAATCAGTCTTTGTAGATAAATCTTGTAAATTACCCACTTCAAAAGACTGAATGAAAACAGGTGTGTTAGCTCCCTGATAACCGTTAGCTGTTAAAGTTGCAAGTAGGGGTGCTTCTAGGGCTAACCCAATAGATTGAAAGTAAGTTGGGTGCTTCGTTTCTGGGTAAATGCCAATCGCCCGATTAATTTCGCCACTTTTAACCTTGACTAAATCGATGATTTCTTGCAGCGTGGGAATTTCTAAGAGTCCATCATAGGCGGTATTTTGCGATCGCAGTTGGGGAATTCGCTCTTTAGCTCGTAGTGTTTTCAGTTCTTTTAGGGTAAAGTCTTCAGTAAACCAGCCAGTTTTTGATTCGCCATCAATTATTTTAGTGGTTTGAAGATGAGCAAATTCTGCATGGCTTGTAACGTTGGTAGTTTCAGAAATCTCATTTTCGTGACGAGCAATTAAAACGGCGTCTTTGGTAGAAACTAAATCAGGTTCAATATAATCAGCCCCAAGTGCGATCGCTAACTCATAAGCAGCTAGAGTATGTTCGGGACGATAGCCGCTAGCACCCCGGTGTGCAATGATAATTGGAGATGTATCTTGCAAAGTTGTAGTCATTACTTTACCCACCTAGACAGAAGAAAGCTATCCGTAGTATGTCGTAGAGAAGCAGTGCGCGATCAGGATTTGATGCTGTAGCCACTTACATCAACTAGTAAATATACTTGACCAACCAGTTTGTCAACCGTATTGAGTTAATGATATTGCGTTAATATGTACTAAAGGTAGATAAATCCAGATCCAATAGATTAATCTAGATTCAGAAAAACTCACAATTCAATACAGTTTAGTTTTTTATCGAAACCAGAAAACAAGTATTTTTAGTCTTGCGATCGCTACTCAACCTACAATTATTTTTCACTTCACTCAGGGTAAGTCAAGACAAATAAAACTGTCTAAAGAGAGTTGTAATTTTTTCTTGGTAAGAGTTTAAATAGTCTTTATCTTGAATAATATAGTTATGTTTATTTTTACTGAATTACTTGTTGGCTGATAGTTGAATTATTCAACAAATATTAAATTAATCAAATCTGCCATACTAATACCACTAAACCGATAAAGTTTTGGGACTATTTAAAAAACTAATTGTTCAACAATAAGTATTGCTATTAAATAATAAATCTGTCATATTTAAGAGTCTCATTATTCCCTATTTACGCAAGTAAATTCAGAAACCAAATCGGTTTTCTATATAATTAATTTTTTCATTGTTCTTTAACAGCAACTTAGTTACACCATGAATAGTCTACAATCTGCTACACCTCCAAAACTTGATAGTTGTAATAACCAAGTTATCCTCGATTACTTTGAGAATGCTTGGCAACTGGAAGAGATATTATTGAAGAGTCTAGTTGGGGAAGAGACATTTTATCTCAATCCCGATCCTTTGAGAAATCCTTTAATTTTTTATCTAGGACATTCGGCGATTTTCTACATCAACAAATTAATTCAGGTAGGATTATTAGAAAAACGCCTCAATCCAGAGTATGAAATTTTGTTTGAAATTGGAGTAGATCCAGAAAAACCAGAAGAGTTAAATGAAGCGATCGCTCATTTGGAATGGCCGCAAGTTTCACAAACTTGGGAGTATCGAGAACAAGCATATTCTGTAATTTCTGAACTAATTAAGACAACCCCAATTACTCTACCAATTCATCCCAATCATCCTCTTTGGGCTTTAATGATGGGGATTGAACACCAACGTATTCACATTGAAACTTCTTCGATGTTAATTCGCCAACTGCCTATTGAGAGAGTGAAACGTCCTCAAAATTGGCAATATGCCCCTTTTAATGGTTACACTTCTGAGAACGAAATGATAGAAGTTGCTGGTGGGGTAGCAAAACTCGGTAAAGCCTTAAATGATTCAACTTATGGATGGGATATTGATTATGGCGATCGCACTGTTGAAGTTGCACCCTTTTTTGCCAGTAAATATCTGATTACTAATGCCGATTTTATCTATTTTGTTAAGGCTGGTGGCTACGAAAATCAAGAGTATTGGGATGAAGAATCTTGGAATTGGAAAACTCGATACAATATTCAATGTCCCAAATTTTGGTTACATGAAAATGGTAGCTACAAATATCGAGCCATGTTTGATGAAATCGACTTACCCCTAGATTGGCCTGTGGAAGTCAATCATTATGAAGCTATGGCTTATTGTCGTTGGCAAGGGAAAGATACTCGCTTAATGAGTGAACCAGAGTACCATTTAGCAACTTATAGTAATAGTTTATTAGATGATGTCGAAAATTATAATCTCAATTTAAAATTTGGCTCCCCTAGTCCTGTTGGGATGTTAGAAACAGCCAAAAGTTCTTCGGGATTGTATGATTTACGTGGGAATGTTTGGGAATGGTTGAGTAATAACCTAAACCCTTTTGCAGGATATCAACCTCATTTTCTTTATGAAGATAATTCTGCTATCTTTTTTGATGATAAACATCAAATGATGTTAGGAGGATGTTGGATAACTAATGGTACAGAAGCTTTAAAATATTACCGCAACTGGTTCCGTCCAAATTTTTATCAGCACGCTGGTTTTCGGATTGTTCAAGATATCAAAGATTAACAGAATATGCCTCAGTCACATCCTATAAGGTTACAGAGATGCAAAAAATTTTGAATTTCTGTTTTGAGATCGAATTTTATCTGAAGATCGCTATTAGTTGTACGATTGTTCAGCAGGTATTTTATTTGCTGTTAAATAATATCAAGATCGACTTTATAACGCAGGTGCTGTTGTATTGGCTCCTTGGTTCTATTTCATTTTATAGTATTGGCATTCTCATTGAAAAAGGAATCAAAAGTAACGATGTTTTAAGAGATAAGCTGACTGCAAGGGTCAAGAAAGTCAAAAATCAAGAATTTCCTTCCTTTACTATCAAAGGCATTATAACAGGAGAAATTAAAGCTTTTCTATTAGCACTCATAACTCTATATCTAGCTCCAGAGGTTCATAGAGGAAATAGCTTACTCTTAAACCTTGAATGGTTCTTGATGAGAATAGTTGCTGCTGATTTCTGTTTTTATATTGCTCATCGGTTCTTGCACACAAGATTCTTGCAGAAAATCCATCTTAAACATCATGAGTTTCGTGACTCATCAAGTTTTGTTGCTGGACACAAGAGTTTGGTTGAATATATTATTGTTGCGATCGCTGACGTTTTGCCTATTTTTATATTTGGATATGACATCACTCAACTATGTGCATGGAGCATTATAGGCAATGCTTACAACTTAGAAGGTCATAGTTCTTTGTCAATATTTTTCATTCCATCAGATTTTCACGATCTTCATCATACTTGCTTTCATGGAAACTATGGCATTCAGGGATTCTGGGATAGAATATTCAACACACTAAATCCTCCTACTAAGAAGCCGGGAATTATGTTTCCTGTGAGTTCGATCGAGTATACACTTATTAAGTCATCTATTAGTAAGGACACAGAAAAAATATAATTCAACTAAAAAAATTATCATATTATAGCTTTTCCTAATTATACAAGTTACATCATAGTTCCCTCTTCGCTTGCGGTGAGGGAGTTCTTGTACCTGCTTCAACTACAACTAATTGGCAAAGACTATTAACTGGACTTTAGACTAAAAAAGAGCGATCGTCAGGCACGCTACCGACAGCCATTAGGGTATCATCTACTTGTTCTGTCAGTTGTCGCAGTCCAATCAAAACTTCGGTGAGGTTAGCAGCTAGTTGATAATCCGGCACAAATTCATCTAAATCAAAACTGGCTGGTAAAATGTCTCGGTTAGATTGGGCAGCAATCAGGCTATTGTTGACAAAAGCTAGTCTTTTATCGCCCATCTTAAATAAGTTGGTCGTTCTTCTGCACTGAGGGTAACAAGAAAAGGCAACTTTGCTTGGATAGTCGCAATCGACCAGGCTGAGATATTAAAAGACATCGGGAAATTTTAGATTTCAGATTTTGAATTAGTCATTAGTCATTGGTTATTTTTCCCCATTCCCTTGAATTTGCAACTCGAACCAGATCGCCATCTTTGAGATAACCTGCACCATCAACTACAACGCGATCGCCTAACTGTAACCCACTCTTGATTTCCACTGTGTCGTTATTACCAGGATCTCCTAACTCGACTTTCTGGCTGCTGGCCGTATTTTCACCCGATAAGATGAATACAATTACACTTGCGTCAGCTTGGGACTGCACTGCTTTTTGTGGCACTACCATTCTCATCCCTGAGTCAGTAGTAATTGCAGCACTAGCAAACATTCCTGGTTTTAGTAAAGTTGTTGGTGGCAAGTCAATTTTCACTGTCGCCTCACGTCTTTGCTCGTTGATCTGTGGTTGTATATCCCTGACTCGTCCCTGCGATCGCACCCGCCGATCGGCATCAGAAGTAACTTGCACTGATGCGCCAATTTTCACCTGAGTTAGTTGAGTTTCGGGCACCTTCGCCTGAAGTTCTAGCTTTTCATCTCGGATAATCGAAAATAGCTTTTGTGTGCCACCAATCACCGTTCCCACCTGGGTTTGCGGCGGTACACCAGTGACATCACCGACTCTAACCAGCTTCTCGGCGATTACTCCCGAAACCGGCGCACGTACCACCGTTTGTCCCAACTGAGTTTGCAGTTGTTGTACCTTGGCAGCACTGCTCTTGACATCGGCTTTGGCTTTGTTGACGATCGCTTGGGCGTTATTAATATTGGCTTGGGCACTGCCGATATTAGCCTGAGCGCTACGTATATTTTCTTGGGACAGGTTCACAACTTCTATGGCAGTTTTTACAGCGTAAGAACGAGTATCAAGTTCTTGTTTGCTAATCGTCCCAGAGTCAGCAAGTTGTTGATAGCGCTGATAATTCTTAGCTGCTTCCTCTAACCTCGCCTTAGCTTGAGCTAAATCAGCTTGTTTTTGCGGGACTATTGCTCTATTTGATGCCAAATCTGCCTGCTTGGATGCCAAATCGGCTTGTTTGGATGCCACATCTGCTTGTTTCGATTCCACATCTGCTTTTGCTTGGCTAATTTGGCTTTGCAGTATGGAACCATCTAACAGCGCCAACACTTGACCTTGTTTGACAAAAGCTCCTTCTTTGACATTTCCTGGGATGCTTTTAATTTGTAAACCGTTTGTTTGCGGTAGCACCGGAATTAAATCACTTGCGGCTACAGTCCCAGTAGTTTTGAGTGTACGGACAACATGGGCGGTTTCGACTGTGGCGATGGTGACTGTCATCGCTGGGTTAACTTTTTTATCCGTTACCGCACTTTGTTGACGGGATGGAAAACGATTTAATACACTCATCCCAACCAAGGCGATCGCAATTCCTAAACCAGTACCCAAGAATAATGGCTTCAACCACCCCCTCGTTTGTTTTTGATCTGATTTGCTCAAAAAATTCCTATCTTCAGAGGTTATAGCTTCTTCCACCTCAACTTCTGAAAGACTTTCATCGCTCACAGTTTCACCTCTACTTTCTGTCTATGCATACCAAATCTTGGTATTTTCTTAAGAAAACTTGAAGTTTATTTACTTCGATATCAACTATGACGCATTTCATCGTAAATGTCTTTTATCTGCAATAGTATATAATACAACTTTAGCTATCAGAGAAATTACTAACAAAAAATGATAATAAATTTTATGTAGATTATGGTAAAAAAATTTTCTCATCTTATAGAGCTACTCTATGTCACACACCATCTGTATTTAGATCACTGTCAACCAATGCTTAGATATGAAAAACTGATATAGTTCATCTAGATTTATCTAACTAGAATCGAAAGTATTTATGTACCTTGGTACACCAGTAAATTATTTTTTATACATAATCAATCATTTCTCTAAAGCCTTTGGTTGTCAGGAAGCCGTGTATCCAGACATGGATAAAGCTAGCGTCTACAGCTACACGTGAGTTACAAAGGAATTCCAGCAAGGGTAGCCTTGATTATGGAATTTTGAAATCAATCAAATCAATAAAAAATTGATATTTACCAGAGTAAGCAGATATGTTCAATGCCACTGAAATTTTAATTGATGCCTTCGTAAATGAAATTCGAGACGGCTATCGCCGCACTTATGGCTGCTTTAAAAATGATTATCAGGACATTATCGCCTGGGCAGGTAACATGGCTTTGGAAAACATTGCCAATAGCGATGCCCTTTATCACAATGTTGAACACACAGTCTTAGTCACCCTGGTGGGACAAGAAATTTTACGTGGCAAACACATCAGGGAAGGCGGTGTTTCTAGTGAAGACTGGTTGCATTGTATTATTTCTTTAGTCAGTCATGATATTGGTTATGTTAAGGGAGTTTGCCGACAAGACCGAGAAACAGCAAACTTATATGCCACAGGTAAAAATGGCAAAATGATTTCTGTGGCTGCTGGCGCTTCTGATGCCAGTCTCACACCGTATCATGTTGATAGAGCCAAGCTATTTATTGATGAGCGTTTTGGAGGTCACAAGTTAATAGATGCTGAGGCAATTAAGAGCAATATTGAATTGACTCGATTTCCCGTACCTGCGGCTGAGGATCATCAAGATACAAAGTGCTTTGCAGGATTAGTGCGTGCTGCTGATTTGATAGGTCAATTAAGCGACCCGCGTTACCTGAAGAAAATTACTTCTTTATTTTACGAATTTGAAGAAACTGGTGTAAATAAAGTTTTGGGCTATAAAACTCCTGCCGATTTGCGTAACAACTACGCTAAGTTTTACTGGAATGGCGTCTATCCTTATATCCAAGAAGGACTGCATTACCTATCATTGACACAACAGGGAAAACAAATTCTCGCTAATCTCTACTCAAACGTATTTGTTGTGGAACATGAAAAACAACAGGAAGAACAGCAGCGGTATTTAGAGAAGTTAGCAGTTAAGAGTTAGGAACGCGATTAACCCTTGTCTGTACAGGAGTTGGGAGTTGAAAATTATTAATCATGAGTTATGAATTAAGATAAAAGCTTAATAACTCATAACTCCTAATTTATAACTCCTAACTACTATGGATTGGTGGCGACGACTTAAGAAAAATCCTTTGGCACGCTTTGGGGCAATTTTGCTGTTAATTTTCTATATAGGAGTAATTGCAGCTGATTTCGTAGCTCCTTATGACCCCTATGCTTCACAGCCTAATGGTTCACTCCTGCCACCAACTAAGATACACTGGGTTTCTCAATCAGGGCAGTTTACCGGACCTTATGTTTATCCGACGACTCAGGGAGATACGAATTTAGATACAGGCGATCGCGAACTCATTGTAGACTCGACAAAGCCTTCACCCTTGCGTCTATTTGTCTCCGGGCCAGAATATCGATTGTTGCAGATGAGTTTGCCACTACCGCCGAAGTGGGATGAAGTCACAATCTTTGGTGGTATTCCCTTAAATTGGCATTTATTTGGCACAACAACTGGCGCAAAAATCAATATTTTGGGCACTGATGACCAAGGCCGCGACCAATTTAGTCGCCTCCTACATGGCGGTCGCATCAGTATGTTTATTGGGATTTTTGGAATTATCATTACCTATCCCCTCGGTTTGCTTATCGGGGGAATTTCCGGCTATTTGGGTGGTGTAACTGATAGTATCATTATGCGCTTGGCAGAAGTGCTAATGACTTTCCCTAGTATTTATCTTTTGGTGACTTTGGGCGCAGTCTTACCACCTGGCTTAAGCAGTACCCAGCGCTTTTTGCTGATTGTGGTGATTACTTCGGTTATTAGCTGGGCTGGTTTAGCACGGGTAATTCGGGGACAGGTACTATCAATTAAAGAGCGAGAATTTGTCCAAGCAGCGCGTGCGATGGGCGGGAACCCAATTTATATCATCCTCCGTCACGTTTTGCCACAAACGGCTAGTTATGTCGTTATCTCCGCTACCCTTGCAATTCCCAGCTTTATTGGCGCAGAGGCAATACTAAGTCTCATCGGTTTAGGAATTCAACAACCAGACCCTTCTTGGGGCAATATGCTTTCTCTGGCTAGCAATGCTTCAATTTTGGTACTGCAACCTTGGTTAATTTGGCCGCCGGCTGTGCTGATTATTCTCACAGTATTGGCATTCAACTTACTTGGTGATGGGCTAAGAGATGCACTTGACCCGCGCAGTTTAAGAAGATAAGCCCTCAATAATAGTAAATGGTGTCGCCGAAATGGCAAATGCGATCGCTGATATAACAAATGCTGTCGCCGAAATAGCAAATGCTGTCACTGAAATAGCAAATGCGATCGCCGAAATAACAAATGCGAACGCTGAAATAACAAATGCGAACGCCGAAGTAGCAAATGTATTCGCTGAAGTAACAAATGCGAGCGCTGATATAACAAATGCTGTCGCCGAAATAGCAAATGCTTAGGCGTAGCCAGCTGTAGGTATCGCTCAAATAAAAATGGCAGTCTTAGTACAATACGCTTGGGTTAGGGACTTCCAAGGAATAAATTACTCAACAAAAACCAAAAGTCCAAATTTTAATCATAATGATAATCATTATGATAGGGGAAGAGGCGGTTGCCGTCGGCAACCGTCTCTTCCCCGCTCAATTATCAATGAAAAACTGCTAGTCTTAAAGAATATACTGCTGTTTTTCTTTATATTACGAGTAGCTAGCGAGGATCAAATTTTAAATATGGCTTTTGAGCAAATCGAAGCATTTTTAAAGAAAATGCAGTCTGAACCTGAACTTAAAAACGAGGTGCTCGCAGCACCAACCGCAGATGATATTGCGCGAATAGCACTAAAGCTTGGTTTTGAATTTTCAGGTGATGAATTATTGAGAATGTCAGGTAAGAAAGTTGGCAGCATTACTGTTAGAAAAACTGATCTTCCTGGAGAGTACAACTAGGGGTCACGCGAGAATTTTTGAAGAAGGCAGAAGGCAGAAGGCAGAGGGCAGAGGGCAGAAGGAACAATTGAATGGGGATTCAGACCCCAACCAATTGTCGGCGCCGTGTAGACGGCGGGGCTTTAAACCCTTGTTCCCTTTGGTCACGGGCAGAGGGCTGGAAGCAGTATTCCCTTCTGCCTCCTGCCCTCTGCCTTTCTTCGGTAAAAAATCGTACGCTAAGGGATCTAATCCCCAATCAAAGCACCATGATTATTGGTATTACCCTTCTTTACACACTGCACGAAAGCCAATGTTTCCGATGATGCTGGCTTGCTGGAGATGTTGAGGGAAAACATCAGCTATTTCCGGTCAAAACCAATGAACATTCCTAAAATTACCATCCTACTCGACCAGGGTTAGGGACTTCCAAAGAATAAATTAATCAACAAAAACCAAGAAATTACGCTCAAACAATAATGATAATCATTGTAAGAGGGGGAGAAAGCAACCGTTTTCTCCCCCTCTTAAATATCCATGAGAAGCTTTGCACTTTGTAGTAAATGTCAAGTGCATGATAATAATTAGTATTGAATATTTTTACAACTTCAAGCTTTTAGAAAAATTGACTCCTCTTACGTTATCCCACCATAGATATCAATAAACCACTTACCTAAATTGGGGAATTTTTCATGCGTAGAATTGGTGAGACGCTCGATTTGCTTTTCAATTTCATCCATAGCTTTTTTAGTAAGTTTAACTCCGCTTTCGTAAGCTTGAGTTACTAACTTGACAACAGGATGCTTCCCTTTCCATGTCATATTTTGAGCAAAGTTTAAAGCTGTCTCTACTTCATCCAAAATACTACCATTCCAAGATTTTTCTAATATGCCCCATGTTCGCTCGATGGGATTATATTTACTGTGATATGGGGGATAGTAAGCTAAACGTATATTCAGTTGGTTAGATTGAGCGAATTCTACTATACGTTTCATGAACTGGGTGCGCCGAGAATGATTTTCTCCACCATTATCTTGATTAATAAGAAGTGTTTTTATATCTGGGAATCGCCAACTCTCGCTTTTCCAAAAATCAGCTAAGGGACTTGCAAGGAATAAAATCACCAAACACAAAAATGATAATCATTATGATGAGCGGGGGAAGGAGAAGCAGCCGCAGGCTGCTTCTCCTTCCCTCTTTTTGTAGTAAATTCAATTTGGAGGGAAATTTTTGTGTGGAGAGAAGTGTTGATAGAATTAACTGATTCAGTCAAAAAAGTGTTTCAGGAAACAGCAAGCCAACTTCAGGGTGCAGCAAGGCGGCGCTTTCAAGCACAAATTGTGATGGAGTTGGGTTACGGAGGGCATATTAATCGAGAAGTTTAGCTATAGTAATGAGCAGTTACCGACCGAAGAAACAATTCGCGTCAAATTGAATTATTTAGGTTATCGGCTCAAACGGGTAGCAAAAGTTCTACCTCAAAAAAAATCCCAGAAACTGATGCAATCTTTGAGGAACTCGCAATAATTAATCAATCAGCTTTAGACGACAAGAGTATTTTACGTCTCAGTCTTGATGCCAAAGCTCGTGTCAATATTGGTTCGTTTGACCGAGGAGGTAGAAATCGAATTCCAACCAAAACTAAAGACCACGATTTTGACCCCAAAACAACCCTAGCTCCCTATGGGATCTTTCTTCCAAACCTAGATAAACTATTTTTATACTTTACAGAATCTCAGGTAACAAGTGATTTTATTGTAGATGTATTAGCTGATTTTTGGAAAAGCGAGAGTTGGCGATTCCCAGATATAAAAACACTTCTTATTAATCAAGATAATGGTGGAGAAAATCATTCTCGGCGCACCCAGTTCATGAAACGTATAGTAGAATTCGCTCAATCTAACCAACTGAATATACGTTTAGCTTACTATCCCCCATATCACAGTAAATATAATCCCATCGAGCGAACATGGGGCATATTAGAAAAATCTTGGAATGGTAGTATTTTGGATGAAGTAGAGACAGCTTTAAACTTTGCTCAGAATATGACATGGAAAGGACAGCATCCCGTTGTCAAGTTAGTAACTCAAACTTACGAAAAGGGAGTTAAGCTTACTAAAAAAGCTATGGATGCAATCGAACCAAATATCGAACGTCTCACCAAGTCTACACATGAAAAATTTCCCAATCTCGGTAAGTGGTTTATTGATATTTGTTGTGGACTCAGTTAATTCAAACCGAGATTTCTAAAAATTTAAGGCTACCAAAATTATCAATACTAATTATGATTATGCATCTGAAATTTGCTACAGAGTGCAAAGTTTTTCATTGATAATTGAGCGGGGAAGAGGCGGTTGCCGACGGCAACCGCCTCTTCCCCTATCATAATGATTATCATTATGATTAAAATTTGGACTTTTGGTTTTTGTTGAGTAATTTATTCCTTGGAAGTCCCTTAAGAAGAATAGCTTTGTTGGGTTGAGCATAAGCCTTACCAAATGTTGGGTTCCCCTCCGGGAAGCTGCCCACATGGCTGTCTACGTTCCTCAAACGCCACTTGCTTAGTTGTCGGCACGCAAGGGCGCAGTGGCTCCCCAACCTACGCCAGTTTTAGTTTTTAGCCTTAACACCAAGCGTATTGGTTTGAGCGAACGATAGGCAGTGCCCACTCTACTTGAATTGCTCGGAGTTTGCGAAGATAGGTTTGTAAAACTAGGTACAATATCACTTAACTAGCAACTTGCTAAATAGTTAGGTAGCATAGATTATGAGCTTTTATAATATTGCTGTCAGTGTTTTTTTGGCTTACAGTCCCATTGGTTCATTAGCGTTAGACACTACCGTAGTATTACCAGTGGTAAGTAATATTTTTCAACTGTCTTCTGAAAAATATGAACCGATAGAAGCAACAAAAAAGTTTAAGCCAGTTAAACAACTCAAACCAAATGAAACTAATTCTCCACAGTTTCAGACTATAGAACCTGATAGTCAAAAATTAACACAGTGTTTGAGAAGGCTAAGAGATTCTAGAGCACGTCAGAGCAGCGGTGTTAGTGGTAGTGCAGTCCAGTCAAATAACCTTGGTGCCTCTAATGCTATCGTTGGTTTAGGTTCAGGAACTGGCATTGGTCCCGATCAACCTGGAAACCGTTCAACAGTAGCGACAGCGCCAACACCCCCAAAAATCAACACTTCAGGTAATGGTCGTGCAGCTTGCCAAGAAGGTGGATGCCGTAGTAAGTATCCAGAGTCAGCAAGAGGAAGACGCATAGAAGGCAGAGTAGAAATGGCGGTAGATACTGATGCTCAAGGCAATGTCACCAATGTGCGCCTTATTCGCTCTAGTGGAAACCGCAACTTGGATGAAGAAGTTTTGAGACAAGCACGTAACTCGAAATTAAAACCCGCATCTGGTGGCAGACAAGGAGTGTTAGTACCAAGTGAATATGCCATAGCGGATTCATGACGTCACCTTCAATCAGAAGAACGTAGGCGTAGGGGTAGTAGTCAAACAGAAAACTGAACTAGCCCAAATTGGGAGAAGTAGGGTAAATCAAAATAAGATTTTTTAATAGCGAATTCGGATATCTACATAAGCATTTAAAATATCAATCAAAATGCTGGCACTCAAAATAATCGCACCAAAAAATACCAGCACTCCCTGGACTATCGGATAATCGCGATCGCTAATGGCTTGATATAATCGATTTGACTCAAGTGCCACAAGCGATTAAAAAGCCTGAGCAAGTTAAACAACTAAAATCAGCTGAAACGAATTCTCCGCAATCTCAGAGTGTAAAATCTCCCAGTAAAAAATTGATTCAGTGTTTGAGGAGGCTCAGAGATTCTCAAACAAGCTAAAGTAGCAGTGCTAGAATGACCTTAATTTGTTACCAATGCTTTGAATCAAGCTTTTGTGCATTGAGTGTGTATTCTCCAACCAGAAACTAAACGGAGTAGTAGTTCTATGGTCTACAGCGAGTTTAGTTTAGCTAAAGCAAAACAAGAGTTTAGTTTAACCACATTAGAAAAACGCGATATTTTCGCTACTGCTCCTGAATTAACAGCGAGTAATTTACTTGTAGAAACACTCAATTATAATCTGGATATTGCTTTAGGTAGTAATAGTGGAAAAGCTCGTTCTGAGTTGATTATTGCTCCAATTTTAGTTGACTTGCGCCGACAATTACACGAAAAAATTGGTTTATTTTCTGGAGTAGATTTCACTGTCGATAATAGCAAAGGATTAAATGGCACTTGCGATTTTATTATTACTAAATCTCCAGAAATTCTAATTTTGACAGCACCAGTAATTACAGTTGTAGAAGCTAAAAAAGAAAATATTAATGGGGGTTTGGGTCAGTGTGCAGCAGAAATGGTAGCAGCCCAAATTTTTAATGAGCAAGCTGCAACTGAGATTAAAACAATTTACGGCGCAGTCACAACGGGCAGTATTTGGCAATTCCTCAAATTACAACAACAAACATTGACCATTGATTTAAGCGAATATTATCTCAAAGATGTGAATAAAATTCTTGGTATTTTAGCCAGTGGTATTTCTCAAGAAGGTTAATAAAATGTCCAACAGCTTAATATCGAATTCGCGGATCTACATAAGCATTTAAAATATCAATTAAAATGCTTGCACTCACAACGATCGCACCAAAAAATACTAGCACTCCCTGGACTGTGGGATAATCGCGATCGGCGATCGCTTGATACAATCGATTTGCTAACCCAGGCCAAGAAAATGTTACCTCTGTCAAAATCGCCCCACCCAACAGAGACGCAAAGGTTAATCCCAAGACTGTAATCACTGGAATTAAAGCATTTTTTAAAGCGTGAGAGGCTAAAATCTTATTTTCACCAATACCTCTAGCTCTAGCCGCTTCTACATAATCTGCTTGCAAGGTTTGCTTTAAATTCACCCGCACAATTCGCTCAAAAATTCCACTGAGCAAAATTCCTAGCGTGAGACTTGGTAGAGCAAGATGGTGCAAAGATGCGAAAAACTGGGTGAAATTTCCACCGAGTAGGCTATCAATTGTATACAATCCAGTCACAGGAGTGGGAGCCGGCAGATTGGGCGGAAAGCGATTGGAATTAGGAAACCAACCGAGTTGGACTGAGAAAATCAACTGCAAAAGCATTCCCGCCCAAAACATTGGAAGTGCGTAGGTGATGATCCCAAATAAGCGCCCCCCGACATCAAAATATGTCCCAGGACGAGAAGCCGAAAGAGTCCCAACCGCAATTCCGACAATGAGTGCAACCGCCATACTACATACTGCTAACTCCACCGTCGCCGGGAAATATTGCCCAATTATGTCCCAAACATTCTGTCCGCGACTCATTAAAGAGGTTCCCAAGTCAAAGTGCAGTATGCTTCCCAAATAATTTAGGTACTGTAGCCACAAAGGAAGGTTTAAACCAAGTTGTTTTCGCAATTCTTCTTTAGCTGCTTCTGGCGCACGTCCACCGAGAATTGCATCTGCTGGATCTCCTGGTGTTGCTCTTAGTAAGAGAAATACAATGGTGATGATCGTTAATAGCTGAAGTGGCGCAAGAAGCAACCGAGAAACAATGTAATATTGTAAAGCTTTAGAACGGGACATAAACAATTTAAAGTTTAAAATTAAAAATGCACTTTTGGGAACTATTTTAGCTATCAATTAGATATACATTAAACATGAAATATTTTATTGAATAGTCAAAAGCCAATGGTCAACAGTTATTACTAATGACTAATGACTAATGACTAATGACTACTGTTTAAGTGTCTGGTAAACCAAAATTTGGGTAGGGTTAAGTTTTACGCCACTAACACCTTTTTGGGCAAATACATAGTCTTTGTTTTGCCATAAAGGAACATAAGGTACATCAGTAGTTACTTGCGTTTGAATTTCTGTAAAAATTTTCTGACGCGCTTCGGGGTTTTGTTCTTTGCGTTGCCCATCAATCAGTTTATTTATAGCTTCGTTATAGTAGAACGAACCCTGAGTTTGACTGCCTCCATCTTCGCATCCTTTAGCAACTGAACCTTTGTCACAAGACAAAAATGGCTGGACGTAATTATCTGGATCTAAAAAGTCTGGATACCAATCAAGTAAAGCTGCCGGATACAAACCCTTGGCAATGTCTTTAAAGAAGGCGGGCCCTTCCGCTTGGGTAACTTCAAATTGCAGTATTCCATCCATTTTGACATCCACAAGGGATTTGAGTGTCTGGGCTGCCAAACTACGAGTAGGTGAACTAGAAGGATACCAAACTTGCACTTTTGCGGGATTTTCTTTGGAGAAACCAGCAGTAGTTAATAATTTTTTAGCTTGATCGAAGTTAGCATCGCCATATTTATCTTTGAATAATGGCACAGAAACTTTAAACGTTGTGGGAATCATGCTATAAAGCGGATCTGCTTGACCAAGTAAGACTCGCTCATTTAAAAGTGGACGGTCAATTATGGAGGCGATCGCTTGTCTTACCTCTAATTTATCTAAAGGCTTTTGATTCCGGTTTAATACCAAATAACTTACTACACTACCTTCAGCCGCGATCGCTTGCCAATCCCCTTTTTTACCACCTTCTTCCAAGCTGCGATTTTGATCTGGCTGTAGCGACAGATAAGCTACATCCACTGCACCTGTACGGAAAGCATTAAACAAATTAACCGGACTAGTTTGAATTTGGAGATTAACACCCTTGTTAGCTGGTTTTTCTCCCCAATATTTATCAAACAGATCAAATCGGATGGAATCAGTACCATACTGTCCTAATTTATAAGGGCCAGTTCCCACAAAAATATTCGGCTTGAATCTACCAGCGCCGACTTCATAAGCTTTTGGTGAAACGGCACACACTCCAGGAAATGCCAACAGTGAGGGAAAAGCTGCAAAGGACTTTTTCAGCTTGATTGTCAACTCATACTCGCTTGTAGGTTTTATTGAATCTACTAGATCAGCTAGTAAGAATGAGGGTTTTCCTTTATTTTCAATAAAGCGCTGGATGGTAAAAGCCATTGCTTGAGCGTTGAAGGGAGTCCCATCATGAAAAACTACTCCCTGACGTAAGGGGATGGTATAAGTTAAGCCATCTTGACTGACTTTAGGTAATGCTGTAGCTAGTTGGGGCTTAATTTCGGTGCTTCCTGATTCGTAGTTGTAGAGGCGATCGCTCATATTAAACACCAAACCTAAAGATGCTAACTCATAAGCATCAGCCGGATCGAGGGTTCTTGGCTTGGCTGTTGTACCGATAGTAATACGTCCATCACCTGTAGCGGTATTTACAGAACCTGATGGTGGCGTAGTTGACTGTGGACGAGGAGCACAACTAACAACCAAAAATAAACATAAATAGAACAAAGATAGGAATTGTGTAATCCGACCCCACCGTTTCACGAACAAGGAAAACCAGGTCATAGCAATAATATATTTCATATCAGCGGTCAGCAATCTTACTACATTTGTGACTCTTGTGCTGAATCTTCACAATTTATAGTAGTTCTTGTTTCGATGGAACGCGGGCTTTGGTTGGCAAAGCCTAAAGCTAAGTAGTTAGACGTAAAAGTATAACTGGTACAGCTAAATGATAGAGAATTCGACTTGACATTATGACTCCGTAGCCGTCTAAATCAAAAAATTGTGGCGGATACTCAACTTCATAATTAAGTTTCTTGCGACTGTGCAATGTCTACGACAGGCTACGCCTACGCACTATTTTGTTACAAAAAATCATTGAGAAAATACATAATTTGAAATTTTTCAATTTAATACTTGTTAAGTACTGAAAAGTTTTTATTTAATTAAAATTTTCAACATTGGCTAAAATTGTCGTAAATTCCTAGTTAATAAGAAAATTAGGTCTTGTTAAGCTTTGACCTTAGCCCAAGTAATGTACGTTGAAATTTTACCTATTGCTGCTTGGGCACAGACACCGATGATAAAGCGTTTTATCGTCAAGATCGGCTGTATTTTCAAAAAGAAGAGTGTTTGAACATCAGCGACTAAAGCGATCGCGATATCGTTAACAGCAGATTGAAAGTCTAATAGTGAGACTAAGACCGTGAAGTATTTCTTTCTATCTGAGGGATGGGCAGTTGCAAGAGTCTGGGCATCTGATGGACTTTGGCAAATAACTGCATGGCGACGCCAACCAGATATTCAGCGAATGAATATTTGTTTAGTCGAAGAAAATGAATTGCTCTGGCTTTATCGAGTAGAAGAAGCCGTTTTAACCGTGGAAGTCAAGCCAACAACACCAGTAATTGCCAGTCAGACCATCGGTCAAGTAGTACTCAAGCGTCTGATGAGCGCCGAACAAGTAATCGAACGCCTAAGTACAGCTGAGGCGAAGTGTCAACTGCAAAATATCCAGTTGGTGGTTCAGTAAAGATTGGGCATGGGGCACAAGAGGCAGAGGTGCAAAGGGGCAGAGGGGATAAAACTTACTACAACTTCTCTGCTCCCCTGCTCCCCTTCTCCCCACTCATCGTAAAGAAAAGATAAGCAAATTTAATCCTCGACGGGTATTGGTAGCGAAAAAACTTGGATATGCTACGCGATTGCATCAATTTACACGCTTGCAAACAATTCCATCAATAGTTACACTTTTTAAAACATTCTCATTTTTGCTTGGCGATGGCTACCCTACATAGGTAAACCTCCCGAAGCGAGTAAGCATTGCCAAAGCACCCACGTTGTCTGATTTATTAAGACTAAGCTGTGGTAAAACTATGGCTCTGGCAATAACAAAAAAACAAGAGAGTTTTCTGAGTGGCGATTTTCGTCTCTTAGAAGCTCAGTAAGAAAATTGCTTTGTAAACTAACTTATCGAGGAGGAGCGTAGTCAATGGGACTACCCTGGTACCGAGTACATACAGTCGTTCTGAATGATCCAGGGCGACTGATTTCTGTACACTTAATGCACACAGCCTTAGTCGCAGGCTGGGCTGGTTCGATGGCACTCTACGAACTGGCTGTTTTTGACCCTAGCGATGCAGTTCTCAATCCGATGTGGCGTCAAGGAATGTTCGTCTTGCCGTTCATGTCACGTTTGGGCGTTACTCAATCTTGGGGTGGTTGGAACGTTACTGGTGGCCCATCAAGCGATCCTGGCTTCTGGTCATTTGAAGGCGTTGCTGCCGCTCATATCGTTCTTTCCGGTCTGCTATTTCTAGCCGCCGTATGGCACTGGGTTTACTGGGATTTGGAACTTTTTAGAGATCCCCGCACTGGTGAACCGGCTCTCGACTTGCCAAAAATGTTTGGCATTCACCTGTTCTTATCTGGTCTACTTTGTTTTGGATTTGGTGCTTTTCACGTCACCGGACTATTTGGGCCGGGGATATGGGTTTCTGACGCTTATGGTGTAACTGGTGCGGCCCAGGCAGTAGCACCAGAATGGGGCCCAGATGGTTTTAACCCCTATAACCCTGGTGGCATTGCGGCTCACCACATTGCCGCTGGTGTTGTTGGTATTATTGCAGGCTTATTCCACCTGACAGTTAGACCCCCCGAACGGCTCTACAAAGCCCTACGGATGGGGAACATTGAAACAGTACTTTCTAGCAGTATTGCAGCAGTCTTCTTTGCTGCTTTCGTCGTTGCTGGTACTATGTGGTACGGTAATGCCGCCACTCCCATCGAATTGTTTGGCCCCACCCGCTATCAATGGGATCAGAACTACTTCCGTCAAGAAATTCAGCGCCGCGTCCAAACAAACGTTGCCCAAGGTGTAAACCTTGAGCAAGCTTGGTCGCAGATTCCTGAAAAATTGGCTTTCTATGATTATGTCGGTAATAGCCCCGCGAAAGGTGGTCTATTCCGTACAGGGCCAATGGTGAAAGGTGATGGCATTGCCCAATCTTGGCAAGGTCACGCCGTATTCAAAGATTCTGAAGGACGGGAATTGACCGTGCGTCGTCTCCCCAACTTCTTTGAAACCTTCCCAGTAATTTTGACTGATGCCGATGGAATTGTCCGCGCTGACATTCCCTTCCGTCGGGCAGAATCTAAATATAGCTTCGAGCAATCTGGTGTCACCGTTAGTTTCTACGGTGGCAATCTGAATGGTCAGACCTTTACAGAACCAGCTGATGTGAAGAAGTACGCCCGTAAGGCTCAAGGCGGTGAAATCTTTGAATTTGACCGAGAAACCTTGAACTCTGATGGTGTTTTCCGCACCAGTCCTAGAGGTTGGTTTACCTTTGGACACGCTGTATTTGCTCTGCTGTTCTTCTTTGGTCATCTCTGGCATGGCGCTCGGACAATCTACCGAGACGTATTTGCTGGTGTTGACGCGGATCTTGAAGAGCAAGTTGAGTGGGGTCTGTTTCAGAAAGTGGGTGATAAGTCAACCCGCCGCAACGAAGCCCTTTAATTTCAGTGCTGAGTTCTGAGTGCTAAGTTCTGAGTTAAACTCTGACTCAGCACTCAAGTGATTCAGTACTCAAAACTTTAATTACTGGCTGGATAGAGAGGAAATCGTAATATGGAAAGCGTTGCGTACATCTTGATTTTTACTCTGTGTATAGGTACTCTCTTTTTTGCGATCGCATTTCGCGAACCCCCTCGCTTTGAGAAACCAAAAGATAAGTAGATCCTATTCCCAGACTTTTAAGCGGATTTAATCTTAATATCCGTTGCTACTAAGCATAGTGGCAACGGATATTATTATGTTTGTCCTTTGTTGGTTTTCATTACTAAGTAAATAACAAATCATTTTTATATTGTGATATAATTTCCAATCTTGGGAGTAGATATGTGTTAATACTAGCTTTTCTGCGCTAGGATGAAAAAGGATGTTTTGTGTAAGCTGCCATAGAATTGCTTACATAACGCATCGAGCTTGTCGCACCACCTTTACGGAGACTAGAACCAGGAACAAATCAGCATGGTCAATCAGAATTTAACCGCTACAGAAATTGGATTCACTCACGAAGATTTCGCTGCTCTACTTGACAAATACGATTATCATTTTAGCCCTGGCGATGTTGTGCCAGGAACAGTTTTCAGTATAGAGCCGCGCGGCGCTCTGATTGACATTGGTGCTAAAACCGCAGCATATATACCCATACAAGAAATGTCTATTAACCGGGTGGATAGCCCGGAAGAAGTATTACAGTCAAACGAAACGCGCGAATTTTTCATCCTTACTGATGAAAATGAAGATGGTCAATTAACCCTTTCCATTCGCCGTATTGAATATATGCGGGCTTGGGAACGCGTGCGACAGTTGCAAGCCGAAGATGCTACTGTGCGTTCTGGCGTGTTTGCAACCAATCGCGGTGGAGCATTGGTGCGGATTGAGGGATTACGTGGCTTTATCCCAGGTTCCCACATCAGTACCCGCAAACCTAAAGAAGAATTGGTAGGCGAGGATCTGCCGTTAAAATTCTTAGAGGTGGACGAAGAACGTAATCGCCTCGTTCTATCTCATCGTCGGGCGTTGGTTGAGCGCAAGATGAACCGCCTAGAAGTCGGCGAAGTAGTAATTGGTACTGTTCGTGGGATAAAGCCCTACGGTGCTTTCATCGACATTGGCGGCGTCAGTGGTCTACTGCATATTTCTGAGATTTCTCACGAACATATTGATACACCTCATAGCGTGTTCAATGTCAATGATGAAGTTAAAGTTATGATCATTGACTTGGATGCAGAAAGGGGTCGCATTTCCCTATCTACAAAGCAGCTAGAACCCGAACCCGGCGACATGATTAAAAACCGGGATTTGGTCTACGATAAGGCAGAAGAAATGGCTGCTAAGTATCGCGAACAGCTATTAGCCAAGCAGCAAGGTGCTACTGCTGCGGCTGCACCTGCGGAAGTTGTTGCAGAAGAAGATATTCCACCAGCAGCAGAACTTGAAGAAGATGTTCCACCAGCAACGGAACTTGAAGAAGATATTCCACCAGCAGCAGAACTTGAAGAAGATGTTCCACCAGCAGCAGAACTTGAAGAAGATATTCCACCAGCAGCAGAACTTGAAGAAGATATTCCAGTAGTTGCGGCAATTGAAACAGAGATTCCAGCAGCGACTGAAACTGAAGAGGAAATTCCAGCAGCTATTGAAGAGTAATAGATTTTTTATAGTTTTACTTGTCTTTAAGTAAGAGTATCAAATCATTTTATAAAGAGGGTTTTTCCCTCTTTTTTTATATGGAGAATCGGTAAAAGTGAAGAGTTGGGAGTATTTATAAATTAAATATTATGGCAACCATTAAATGTAGAAATATCACTTTTGATAATATCCAGGCAATTTTGTTTGACAAAAACGGTACTCTAGAAGATTCAGAAACGTATTTGCGATCGCTCGCACAAAAAGCAACGAGGTTAATAGATGCTCAAATCCCTGGAACTGGGGAACCCCTATTAATGGCATTTGGCATCAATGGCAATTTTCTAGATCCTGCGGGTTTAATATCAGTAGCAAGCCGCCGTGAAACAGAAGTTGCGGCTGCGGCATATATTGCCGAAACAGGAAAAGGATGGTTTGAGTGCTTAAAAATAGCCCGTCAAGCTTTGGATGAAGCGGAAAAATACATTGGACAAACTCCTTCACCACTGTTTGTAGGTAGCCTAGAAATTTTGAAGTACCTGCGGGAGGGTGGACTAAAACTTGGTATCCTCTCAGCTGCGACAACTGAAGAAGTACGTAATTTTGTAGCCAATCACCAGTTAAGCGATTATATCCAGTTAGAAATGGGAGTAGATGAAGGGCCGAGTAAACCAGATCCAGTGCTATTTTTGCAAGCTTGCCAAGCTTTGGGAGTTGAACCGAACGCTACTTTGATGGTGGGTGATTCAGTTGGTGATATGCAAATGGCGCGTAATGCTAAAGCCGCAGGTTGTATTGGTATCACTTGGGTAGGTAAGTCAGATAACGTCCGAGGTGCGGATGTGGTGATTAATCAACTTGATGAAATCCAGATTTTAGAAGATTAATTTAATCTGGTTTCGATGAACTAAAAAAACGGCAGTTGGGGCGTTTTCTGTTATTATATTTTTATCTAACAGGGGAGAGTTTATTGAATCAATTTTATTCTTCGTTTTTCTTCTCTTCTAAATTGGCGAGCTTTGTATTTTGCAGAAGGATATTGTCTTCCTGATTATGTTTTTCTTCTTTCTTTTCTTGTACAACTTGAGTGGCATATATTTTCACATCTCGCTGAATAATATCTTCTACATGACTTGCAAATAGATTAAATGCCTGCTAGTGGCTTGGATAAATACGATAAGGGCCGGTCAACTGCGAAAATTGCCATCCTTGGGTTTTCAAAGATTCAACTGTTCGGCGATAGTGTCGCCAGCGTTCTCCATAGTGAAAAAACTCTTCAATGGCAGCACTAATAGCAACTATTTGGCTCAAACCAAAAGTTGACCACATAATGATATCCCTATTGCTAGGTTTGAAATTAGTGTTAATATTTAGACTTACCAATGCCGGGAGAATTACACCACCAATAATAGTTGTTATTCTTAAAAAATAATGGCGATCGCGCGAGAAATTTGCCTTACCTTCCATCCAGAGTACTTGGTCTAACCAGCGCGATCGCAAAAAATGTTTTTGCACATCACCTAAGTTAATACCTGCAAATAAATTGTTAAAATCTTCTTTTAAAAATTCGTAATAACTATCTTTTTTTGCCATTTTTTACTCCTAATTAGAAAGTAACCCCTTAATTACTTTGCCTAAATTCTCAACTCCTTTCTCTATCTCGATTAAGTCGATGTATTGTAATGTACCAGATTTAGCTAGCTTTTTGGCTCGTTCATCAGTAGCCTTTCCACGCAAAGCATCTACAAGTATATCTGCGGTTCTACCACTACCAGCAATCACAAGAACTACCCTGCCGCTATTAACGCTAAAAACAGCATCCTTAAAGGTAATTTCACCACCGTTCAAGAGTACTGTTATCGAAGGTGCATCATTAGCCAACATAGTGGCAACACAAGATATCCAAGGAGACTCGTCGCCCCAATTCTTCCCAGGAACTAGTATAAAATGAGTATGGTTTGGCTCTAACGGTATTAAATCAGTAGCAGTTTCCGAATGATTAGGTAAAGCCACTTTGCCTTCAGGTGTCACACCAACTAAAGCGAACTTAGCACCTATTTGGGTACGAGCTGTACCCATCATTCGCATAATTCCTGCATCTGTACCCCCATCCACGACATAAGCCCCCAAACTTTCGGCGATGGGGGCTAAAACTTCCACAAACAACCGTTGAATACGCAGAAAGTCAGCTTCACTGATGTTACTTGCACCCCCCACTACTACTAAAACAGGGCGCGAACCGCACAGCCCTATTGTCTCAAGAGCATAAGGCAATTCTTCTGGCTGCTCAACTTGAGTAGCTAATGCTGTTTGCCCATTATCAAAGGTAAGTTTTAAACAACTTTTCATTTTTTCAAAATACTGACTGCTTAGGTTTTCTGGCGTAGAGCTTCGCAGTCATGTTCTGCAAGCCTTGTATTCCATTATTTCCTTGAAGAAAAGTAATTTTATAATGCTTTTGTATGGGTTTATCATTGATTAATGTTTCACCAGATTTTTGCTTAGATGTAAATAGCAATGCCTACATCTGTCTACTCCTACGCTCCAGCTTTTTGCCATTATTTTTCTTTGTGGAAAATTATTGATCCACAAAGTAATAGCTTCTTGTTTTTTGACATCTTAAATTAGGATTTTGCAGTTTATGTATGCACTATCGCACCAATTTTTCAGTTAATCTCAATGATGAAACTTTAGCTATAAGTTCCTGCTCTCTCACTTTTTACTGTCACAGATTCTGACTTTATATCCTCTATCTTATTAAACTCTCCAGCCTGCCAGCTATCTGTTATATCCTTGATAAAACTAGCTATAGGGATCGCAATTAATAAACCCAGTACTCCTCCCAACTTTGCACCCAGCAATAAAGAAATCACCACCCACACAGGATTTAAACCAGTCAAATTACCGAGAATTCGAGGTGCAATAATATTAGAATTAACTTGGTCGATCGCAACAGCTACACCTAAGACTTCCACCCCTAACCAAAAATTTTGCAGCGCTACCAGCAAACTTACTATGGCAATACCGACTCCCGTACCAAAGGGGAAGAGTGAAAATAAGCCAATACCGATGCCAAAAAGTAAAGCTAGGGGAACTTGCAGGGCTAAAAACACTAGTGTAATTGTCACCCCTAACACCGCTCCCAATGTTGCTTGACCGATGAAGTAATTGTGGAAATCTTCTTGCAGTAATTCCCGTACTCTTAACCCAATATTAGGGGGAAACCACTGAAAAATTCCGTCCCAAAGACGTTCACCATTCAATATTAGGTAGATAGTTAACACTACTGCCAGCAACACATTGAGGACACTACCAATGGTATCGACAGCAAAACTAAGAATTTTACCAGTGAAGGACTGAAGTTGGTTAGATAATTGTTCCAGAACTTGGGTAAATAAACCACTTAAATTAATCGGAAGTTGCTGTTGACTTAACGCCCAATCTTGAAAAGCTTGCAACTGCTGAGTACCAGAATCAATCCAACTGGGCAAAATATTAGCCAGTTCAACAAGCTGTTGAATAATCAGGGGAACCAAGGTGATGCCTAAAGCTACTAAAATCACCAGAGTCAAAAGCAACACTCCCCCGATCGCTAAGTTGGGTTTCACCCCTTGTTCTTGGAGAAACTGGATTGGATAGTTCAAGACAAAAGCTAGCAGGATGGCGGCAGCAATAATGCTAACTAAGGGTTGAAAATACTGTATAAACTGGAGCAATAGCCAGCCGTTAAGAATGGCAATGGGAAAGGCCAATCCTATAGTTAACCATCGCGGCAGTTTGTTTGCTGATTGCATTAGTGATGACCCCATAAGAGTTCGTTCTAACTTTATTTTGGCTTCTAGAGATGTGAAGAATGGAGAATGAGGGGGGACAAGATCGTAACTATGCTCAATGCCCAAATTATGTTGGATTTTTCTCAATAAAATCCAACATAATTTTCTGATGCATTGCCCCTAAAGGTCGCACTTTACCAGCATTTTGTGAATAACAGTTACCTTGGCGAATCTCTTTTAGCGTAAATAACGCCATATCCCAGCCCTCATTCAGAACCAGTTGATTTAATTCCACCAAGAGTGGTGCATGAAAGACATGACGGACAACCCTTTCGTTGGGATAACAACCAAATTCAACAAAGGATGGTAAATTGTAGCCGATTTCTTCTAAAATTTCTCGTTTTACCGCTACATCTGGCGTTTCACCAGGTTCGATGTGACCGCCAAACAGCGCCCAGTAACCAGGGTAGAGAATACCAGGGATGTTGTCACGCAGTTGCATGAGAAACTTGTCTTTCTGGTAGAGAATTGCGATCGCAACGTGCACCTGTTGATTGTTCATATCTTCATTTTTAATTGCTGATTATTCTTCTTCTAAATAAACTTCCCCCAATTCTTTGCCAGCTAAGGGAATACTTCGGTAGCGAACTTTACCCTTAATTACAACTTCTGAACCTTCACCCAGATTTTTTTGATTGGTGACAACCCAAATTTTACCCGTTGAGTCCTTAATTTTATAAGCCCACTGTTTGATCAGGGGAGCTTGCTTTTCTACCTGGCCTTGGATGTAAACTATAGCCTGATTGTCTTGTTTTGGTTTAATTTCTCCAATTGGAGTGACATTTGTCCCAATTTTCAAGCCAGCCCCACGCAAGCCAGGTGATGTCAAGTTACCACAACTACAAAGTCCTGCTATCAGAAAAAAAATCAACCCCAAACGGTAAGGAACAATACTGTGTCCGTATAAAAATGAAAGGGAAAAATTTCTCGTTTGTCGCATCAAAGCCACCGATTTATTTATTTTAGGCATGGGCATTGGGCACAAGAGGCAGAGGTAAGGATGGGCAAAGGGGAAAAGATTTACTGCAACTTCTCCCCTGCTTCCTCTGTTCCTCATCTCCTCACTCTTCCAATCCTTTATTCTTCAGATGATGCCGTTGATCTGAGAAAATAAACATTATGGATTTACTGTGAGACAAACGCTACGACATCAAACAGCAACATAATAGTAGTCGAAAGTCAAGACTCAAGAATCAATATTTTCATTTTGGACTTTGGACAACAAGCGAACATAGCTGGGGATTTTCATGGAAACAAAAACTGCCAAACTCCTAGATGGGAAAGCAATAGCAGCAAAAATTCTGCAAGAACTTTCTGTTGCGATTACACAATTACAACCAAAAATTGGACGACCACCTGGTTTAGCAGTGTTGATGGTTGGTGATAACCCAGCGTCAGCCGCTTATGTACGCAATAAAGAAAAAGCCTGCGCTAAAGTTGGGATCGCTTCTTTTGGTAAGCATTTTCCTGCCCAAACTACCCTTGGGGAGTTAGAAGAGGTAATTGCTGCACTCAACCACGATGAAAGAGTTGATGGCATTCTTGTACAGTTGCCCTTACCTAACCACCTGGATGCTGTAACTCTTCTACATCAAATCGATCCCAATAAAGATGCTGATGGACTGCACCCAGTTAACTTGGGGCGACTAGTACGGGGAGAAAGCGGTTTACGTAGCTGTACCCCGGCTGGTGTGATGCGGCTTTTACAAGAATATGAGATTCCTTTGCAGGGAAAACAGGCAGTAGTAGTGGGGCGCAGTATTTTGGTGGGTAAACCGATGGCGCTGATGCTATTAGAAGCTGATGCTACAGTCACGATCGCTCACTCGCGATCGCATGACCTAAAAACCATCACCCAAAATGCTGATATTCTAATTGCAGCAGTAGGTCGTCCCGGATTGATCTCTGCTGAGATGGTGAAACCGGGCGCTGTTGTGGTAGATGTGGGGATGAATCGCGTCACCGATGCTAATGGCAAAAGTCGCCTGATTGGCGATGTGCATTTTGAATCAACTGCTGATGTAGCAGGATTTATCACCCCAGTTCCTGGTGGTGTTGGCCCGATGACTGTTGCCATATTGTTGGAAAATACATTTGCTAGCTATTCCAGAGCCGCAAAAGAAGAAAGAGAGTGAAGAGTTAAAAGTTATTCTTAATAACTCTTAACTCCTAAATTTTGTAAAGACGCGATTAATCGCCTCTCTGCTGCTAACTTTTCATTTTTTTCAGCGCCACAGCACCTTAAAATTGTGACGTATAAGGCAAAAATCGCAAAATGTCAGGAATTAAAGAATGGTAGCAACTGATAACGTGCAAAAGACACCACCAGAGGAAACCACATTTAACTTAGCAGCCTATCTAAAAGAGCGACAAAAGCTTTGTGATAATGCTTTGGATCAGTCTATCCCGGTCATTTATCCAGAAAAGATTTATGAGGCGATGCGCTACTCGTTATTAGCTGGAGGTAAGCGTGTACGTCCCATTCTTTGCCTTGCCACCTGTGAAATGATGGGTGGAACCATTGAGATGGCCATGCCAACAGCTTGTGCTGTGGAGATGATCCACACAATGTCGTTGATTCATGACGACCTCCCAGCGATGGATAATGACGATTATCGTCGTGGCAAGCTGACGAATCATAAAGTCTATGGTGAAGATGTAGCGATTTTGGCTGGAGATGGCTTATTGGCTCTTGCTTTTGAGTCTGTTGCCATTCAAACCCCCCAAAGCGTTAAGAGAGAGATAGTCTTGCAGGTTATTGCTCGTCTTGGTCGAGCATTGGGGGCAGGTGGTTTGGTCGGCGGTCAAATTGTAGATTTGGAGTCGGAAGGTAAATCTGATATTTCCTTAGAAACCCTAAATTTCATTCATAAACACAAAACAGCCGCCCTTTTAGAAGCTTGCGTAGTTTGTGGCGGGCTGATAACTAAT
This sequence comes from Nostoc sp. 'Lobaria pulmonaria (5183) cyanobiont', assembly GCF_002949795.1. Classification (NCBI taxonomy): domain Bacteria; kingdom Bacillati; phylum Cyanobacteriota; class Cyanophyceae; order Nostocales; family Nostocaceae; genus Nostoc; species Nostoc sp. 'Lobaria pulmonaria (5183) cyanobiont'. The sequence goes on from NZ_CP026692.1 coordinate 4,891,338, forward strand.
GCATCATCTGAAGATGTGCAGCGGCTAACCCGTTATGCTCAAAATATTGGGCTAGCATTCCAAATCATTGATGATATTCTGGATATCACTTCTACCCAAGAGCAATTAGGTAAAACAGCTGGCAAAGACCAAAAAGCCCAGAAAGTCACCTATCCTAGCCTTTGGGGACTTGAGGAATCGCGCTCAAAAGCCCAAGAGCTAGTTAAAGCAGCTTGTGTGGAATTAGAACCATTTGGAGACAGAGCCAAACCACTCCAAGCGCTTGCTCATTTTATTACCAGCCGTAATAACTAATAACGCTTTGGGTAATTCGTAATTCCTAGACCACAAGCGTTTCATTAATTGAGAATGGGTAGTTTATTTACACCATACTGTACTACTACTGCCCAGCAAAATTAAAAATTCACTGATTCAAAATTATAAAAGCTGATCAAATAAGCTTTTAGATTATTTTGAATCGTTGGTCTTTTTCCAACGTGATAGATTAATTTGGGAATTTTGGGTTGAATCTAAATGTTTCCTCAACCAACAACTGCTGCTAATATTTACTAACCTAACCAAAATACCATGCAGGACATAGGCAACATTTTAGACAACCGGGTGCTGCTGGTTGCTCTGGTAGCTTGTTTAATTGCTCAAGCATTAAAGCTCGTGGTTGAGATCGTCAAAAATCGCAAACTGAATGTGCGTGTTTTGGTGACAACTGGAGGTATGCCCAGTGCTCATTCGGCTCTGGTTACGGCTCTAGCCGCTGGTGTAGGGCAAACACTGGGTTGGGCATCTCCTGATTTTGCTGTTGCGAGCGTTTTTGCGATCATTGTCATGTATGATGCAGCCGGAGTTCGTCAAGCAGCTGGTAAACAAGCTCGTATTCTCAATCAAATGATTGATGAATTATTTCATGAGAAACCAGATTTTAGCCAAGACCGTCTCAAAGAATTACTCGGACATACACCAGTTCAGGTAATCGCTGGGTCGGCTTTGGGTATAACCATTTATTGGTTAGCTAGGTCTGCTTATTGAACTAGGGCAATAAATCTTTGTTTGAGCGGCTATTGATAATTAATAACTGGTAATTTGTCAATCAAATTTTAATTTTCGATTTTAGATTTACCCCGTGAATAAATTCAGGGGATTAAGGGTGAAAGGATTTATTCCAAATAACTTGTTTCTCACAGAGCGAATATAAATAAATATGTTCGCTTAAAACCTTTTTAAATTTTGAATTTAAAATCCAAAATTTAAAATCTAAAATTCCGTCAATTGACAAATTACCAATCTGGTACGTTGCATCAGGATGCCAGTGAACTTAATATCACTAAAACCGCACAGTCGAGCGCAGCAGAATCACTTTACGACTATCTACTAGGCTGGCAACGAAACCGCCATTGTTTAGTTTTTGCAATGTATTATAAGCTTCACTTTGGTTAGTGGTATAAACTGCTAGCAAGTAAGGGCGTTGTCCATACGAAACAAAACCGACGTTACCTCCGACCACTTGCTGCACACTATTTACTAGTTCTGGACGGTTGTAATAATCTACCAGTACTGCATAACCTTCTCCTAATGCTTGAGGATTATAACTGACTGTCTGCTGAGGTGGTTTTGGCTGTGACTGTGGCTGTACATCTGCCGTTGTTGTTGGTCGAGTGGTAATGATGGCAGACAAGCCAACAATGTTGCTGACATATCTTGCCCAACGATTGGCATCGTCAATTTTGTTAAAGCCCCCGACTCGTGTCACGGTTTCGTTGAGATATTTACAGGTGATAGTTTTAAGTTCAGGTGGTAAGGCGCTACGTAACTGCTTTTGATTATTTGCTGTGGGACTGACTACTAATAAAAGATACTCACCTGCATTTGGTGGTTGACAAGAGGGAATGGTTTTTTGAGCAAGTACAGAACTCATGCCACCAATCAACCCTGCAATCGCTAATCCTAAAACACTTGGTAAAGTCTGAAATCTATGCACAAAAGTTAGATTATGTAAATTAAGGTGTCTTAGAAGATTTTATAAGAAAAAAGCTGAAAACCTAGCTACTTCAGTATGGTGATGAAATATGTGTCAAAAAATATATTTTGTTACTCAAAAATAAAATTAGGGAGTGGAGAATGGGGCGACAAGGGGACAAGGAAAATAACCAATGCCCCATGCCCAATGCGCTATGCCTAAGATACAGTAGCTAACGATGCTAAAGCATCTGGTATTGCCTCAGAAGGAGCCTGGAATTCTCCAGTAATGACGTACTCTAAACGCAGTTTTAACCAAGTAATAAATTGAGGATTTGTAGAAATAATTGCTACTGCTGGTTGGGGACACTTTGCCTTTAACTGTTTAAACTGTGGTGTTTCCAAAAAAGCTGGTTGCTCAACCAACCAAAAATCTATTTGTTTTTCTTGTTCGTGGTAGTTTCGGATGCGTTCTTTGAGAACTTCGTGTATCGGTTCTTCTTGGAGAAGAAAGCGTTGACTTGCCAAAACGTAATGGTATGTTTGCATTTTCATCCTTTGGTTGCTATGTGAATAATTTAAGGGCACAGTGACTCTGTACCCTTACAATCTAACTTTTTTGAGATTTCTTGAACCAAGAACTAAACGGACAAGCACTTTTCTGGTTTTCAGATTTTATCTGTTTGCCACCAGATGTTAGCTTTTCCAAGAACAGATTATTGTCAAAGTAGTGTTCTAAGGAAATAAGTTTCAAGTCATCGGTAACTTTTGCAATAGTCATGCCAATAATTTCTAGCGTCTCTTCAGTAGGTGCATGGTCTTTGTATTCTCCGTTAAAATGTCCCCAATGCCGCCATTTAAATGTTACATTCGGTGGCCCTGAGAAAACTTCCACCACTTCCCAAGGAAATCCTTGGGGAAATGTTGTGTGAAAGACTTTTGCGGATGATTCAAAGCTTTCTTCTGAAGCCTTGTAATGCTCTGAATCAGCCATAAATAAATTGTAAGTACCTTGGGCTGATACATCTGCTGCTGTGTACTCTACTCCACCATTGGTACTGACGCGAAACTGTTCATTAACAATAGATAACCACTCTTGCGGGTTAGCTTTGAATGATACCTCCATCTCAAAGGTTCGCACCAAGTTTTGTACGATCGCTTCCAGTGTTCCTTCAAGATGATTGTAGGTACTTTCTTTAGCAAGATTCTCATTTGAACGGGAATAATCAGGCGGTGTCTGATAACGCCACTCGACATCAGTGCTTTCTGCTATCACCTTATCCCGATCCTGTACCCAAAGTGGCAGGTTGTTAGATTGTGTTGCGCTCATAGAAGTTTTTGCTGAAGATTTGATCCCAATTTCTAGATTTGCGCAGTGACAACCCCTCTGTTATGAGGTTACAGATTATAGTTTCGTTCTCTTTCCCCTATCCCCTGTCCCCTCTTATAGCTTGTTTCATTTCCCGGACTGCTCTTTCCATACCTACTAATGCTGCCCGGCTAATGATGGTATGACCAATGTTCAGTTCTTCCATACCTGGAAGCGCAGCCACCGGATAGACGTTCCAGTAGGTGAGTCCGTGACCAGCGTTGACTCGCAATCCGGCTTGAATCGCTTGTTCACAACCTTTAGCTAATATGGCTAATTCTCGGTGGCGATTTGTTTCATCTTTAGCCTCAGCATATTGTCCGGTGTGCAATTCAATAAACTGCGCCTGTATCTTGACAGATGCTTCAATTTGTGCTGGTTCGGCATCGATAAATAAACTAACTGGAATGCTAGCGCTTTGCAATTTATCGACTATTTCACCTATTCTAGCAATTTGCCCGACAATATTTAGTCCGCCTTCTGTTGTCACTTCTTCGCGCTTTTCGGGGACTAAGGTCACGTAATCTGGTTTGATATTGAGAGCGATCGCTAGCATTTCATCTGTAGCAGCCATTTCTAAATTCAGATGCGATCGCACTGTTTGCCGTAACAGCAGTACATCCCGATCTTGGATATGCCGCCGATCTTCGCGCAGATGCACCGTAATTCCATCTGCACCCGCCAATTCTGCCAGTACCGCCGCCGCTACCGGATCTGGTTCCACCGTCCGCCGCGCTTGCCGGATGGTGGCGATGTGGTCAATGTTAACACCAAGTGTAGGCACCCCAAATTTCTCCCAAATCCAGATTCTTTAGAACTTGATTTTACCGGAAATAGCGGTAGTTTTGCTGAAGAAGCTTAAGACAGATTACACACATAAAATGCAATGTCTACGACGGGCTGTGACGCTTCTGCGGACGCTTGCGGACTCGCTACCGCTATCGGTGTCCCCCAAAAGAAAACTGAGTTAGCAAAAGCTGATTTTTGGGCAAACTACTTTAAATAAATGGCTGATTTAACAAGAGTTGATGAAGTATGAATACAGCAGTTGAGCCGATGGACAAGTTTTTTAACTATCAAATTAGCGAACAACTTTATGTAGGCTCTAGAACCTTAGTTTACCGTGCTATTCGAGAGGCGGATCGACTTTTGGTTGTCATCAAACTGCTCCAGCAAGAGTATCCCACCTTCAATGAACTGCTGCTATTCCGTAATCAGTACACTATTGCTAAAAATCTTGATCTACCCGGTATTGTTCGTCCCTACAGCCTGGAACCTTACCGCAACAGCTATGCTTTGGTGATGGAGGATTTTGGTGGTATTTCCCTCAGAGATTGGCTCAACAAAAAAATGGGAAGCAACCAATATACTTTGACAGAGTTCTTGGAAATTGCGATCGCTCTGAGTAATACTCTTGACGGACTCTATCGCCATCGAGTTATCCACAAAGATATTAAGCCTGCCAACATCCTCATCAACCCGGAAACTAAGCAAGTCAAGTTGATTGACTTTAGTATTGCCTCTCTTTTACCCAGAGAAAGCCAGGAAATTTACAGTCCCAATATCTTAGAAGGTACTCTCGCCTACCTTTCCCCAGAACAAACCGGGCGGATGAATCGCGGAATTGACTATCGCAGTGATTACTATTCCCTTGGCGTTACCTTCTATGAATTGCTGGCTGGACACCTACCCTTTGAGTCTAGCGATCCGATGGAGTTGGTTCACTGTCATATTGCCAAGCAACCAGAAAAATTAGGGGGCAGAGGACAGGAGGCAGGGGGCAGCAGGGAAGAAGAAATTCCCGAAGTTCTTTGTGACATTGTAATGAAATTGATGGCGAAAAATGCTGAAGACCGCTATCAGAGTGCATTAGGTCTGAAATTTGATTTAGAAAAATGTTTGTCTCAATTGCAAGAAATAGGCTCGATTAAATCTTTTAAATTAGGTGAGCGGGATATTTGCGATCGCTTTATCATCCCAGAAAAGCTCTACGGTCGCCAAAGTGAAGTTCAGAGTTTACTGAATGCCTTTGAAAGAGTCAGCCAGGGAAGCACTGAAATTATGTTGGTAGCAGGCTTCTCTGGCATTGGCAAAACTGCTGTGGTGAACGAAGTCCACAAGCCAATTGTGCGACAACGGGGTTATTTCATTAAAGGTAAATTTGACCAATTCCAGCGCAATATCCCTTTCTCTGCCTTTGTGCAAGCTTTTCGAGACTTAATCGGGCAACTGCTGAGTGAAACTGACACCCAATTCGAGCGCTGGAAGTCCAAAATTCTCTCTGCTTTGGGTGAGAACGCACAAGTGATGATTGAGGTGATTCCAGAACTCGAAAGAATTATTGGTAAACAGTCTCCTGCGCCGGAACTCTCTGGGAGTGCGGCACAAAATCGCTTCAATTTGCTGTTTTTGAAATTCACTCAAGTTTTCGCTGCACTAGAACATCCATTGGTAATTTTTATTGACGATCTGCAATGGGCAGATTCTGCTTCTTTAAAGTTAATGCACTTGTTGATGAGCGAAGTTGACATTGCCTATCTACTGTTAATTGGTGCTTATCGAGATAACGAAGTCAATCCAGTACACCCCCTGATGCTGACCTTAGAAGAAATTCAGAAGTTCGGCGCTACAGTCAATACAATTACCTTAGCTCCCCTCGATCAAATATCTGTCAATCATTTGGTGGCAGATACATTGAGTTGCACACTAGCATTAGCTGCACCGTTAACAGAGTTGGTATTGAGCAAAACCAAAGGAAATCCTTTTTTCAGCACCCAGTTTCTGAAAGCGCTACATCAAGATCGACTAATTACATTTAATTTTGACGGTGGTTATTGGGAATGCGATATTGCTCAGGTGCGATCGCTCGCCCTTACCGATGATGTAGTAGAGTTTATGGCAATTCAGCTGGAAAAGTTGTCAATAGAAACTCAAGAAGTTTTGAAATTAGCGGCTTGTGTAGGAAACTCTTTTGATTTAGCTACATTAGCGATTGTCTATGAACAGTCTGAGGCAACAACGGCAGATGAATTATGGAAAGCACTCCAAGAAGGATTTATCATTCCTACCAGTGATGTTTACAAGTTCTATCAACAGCATTCATTGGTAAATAGCCAGAATGACTATGGACAAATAACCATCAGCTACAAATTTATTCACGATCGCATTCAGCAAGCTGCCTATTCACTAATTCCTGATAACCAAAAGCAAGTTACTCACCTGCACATTGGGCGTTTGCTGCAACAAGCCACGACTGCAAATGAACGCGATGAGAAAATTTTTGCGATCGTCAACCACCTCAATCAAGGGGCCGCTTTGATTAGTGATCAGCTGGAGCAACAGGAACTCGTACAGTTAAACTTGGCGGCTGGGCATAAAGCCAAGGGTGCAACAGCTTACGCAGCAGCTTTAGACTATTTCAACACAGGTATTGCCATGCTAACAGGTAATTGCTGGCATAGCCAATACAATCTCGCCCTTATCTTGTATGAAGGAGCAACAGAATCAGCTTACCTCTGCACCGATTTTGAACAGATGGAACAGTTAGCTGAGATAGTACTGAATCATGCCCAATCCTGGCTGGATCGGGTAAAAATCTACAACATTAAAATCCAAGCTTGCATCGCCCAAAATCAGCAGCTAGAAGCCTTGCGACTAGCACGGGAAGTGTTAAAGCATCTGGGAGTGCATCTGCCAGAGCAACCCACCCCAGCAGACATCGGACAGGCACTGAGGCACACCCAAACCTTACTCAATGATAGGTCAATCGAATCTTTGCTGGAATTACCCCAAATGACCGCACCAGACAAAAAAGCGGCAATGGTGATTCTATCCGCCGTTCTTTCTGCTGCCTATCAAGCTGCCCCAGACTTGTTACCTCTGATTAACCTTGCTCACGTCGATTTATCCGTGCAATATGGGAATGCACCAGAATCGACTCATGGCTATGTGATGTATGGGTTGACATTGCTTGTTGTGTTGGGAGATATTGACGCGGGCTATCGGTTTGGACAACTGGGGATGAACCTGTTGGAACATATCCATGCTCCTGAGTTAACCGCTAAAACCATTTTTGCCTTTAATAACTTCCTCAGACATTGGCAAGAACCTGCGAAAGATACTTTGGAAGGATATCTAAAAGCCTATTCTAGTGGATTAGAAATTGGAGATATTCAATATGTCGCCCTAAGTCTTCTTGGTTATAGCTTCACTGCTTATTTCAGCAGTCAGGAACTGTCTTCTCTTAGACAAACAATGGAAGCTCATCGCCAGGTGATGCAGCAATTGCGCCAGGATACCTATCTCCACAAGCAAAGTATTTACTATCAAGCTGTACTCAATCTGCTGGAGACTACGGCTGAACCCGATCGGTTGCATAGCGAACATTATAATGAGCATGAAATGATTCAGCTTCACCTCAAAACCAATGATGTGACAGCACTACATCAGATTTATGTCAACAAACTGCTCCTCTCCTACCTATTCCAACGCTATGAACAAGCATTAGAAAACGCCACCCTAACGGAACAATATTTAGGTGCAGGAAAAGGACTCATGCACGTTCCAATCTTCTATTTCTACGATGCACTAGTTCGATTAGCGGTTTATCCAGATGCCAGTGAGATAGACCAAATCAGCATTATCGAGCGGGTGACAGCCCATCAAGAAAAACTCAGCATCTGGGCGGCTCATGCACCAAGTAATCAGGCTCACCGCCATGCTTTAGTTATCGCAGAAAAATGTCGAGTCTTGGGGGCGAAAGCAGAGGCTATTGAGTATTACGATCGCGCCATTGCCAAAGCTAAAGAAAACGAATACCTCAATGAAGAAGCTCTCGCCAATGAACTTGCAGCCAAGTTTTATTTAGAATGGGGCAAAGAACGCATTGCTCAAGAGTATTTGATTAATGCTTACTATTGCTACACACGCTGGGGTGCTAATGCCAAAGTCGATGATTTAGAACAACGTTATCCACAACTGCTAGCTCCGATCTTACAACAGAGGCAATCGCTACTTACACCCAATGAAACGATCGCAAATATTGACAGCATTACTACCTTCCACCCAAGCATTAATAAATCAGTAACCTCTAGCAGCAACACATCAGTGATGCTAGATTTGGCAACAGTTTTAAAAGCCTCTCAGACTCTATCGAGTGAAATTGAACTAGATAAATTACTTACGAAGCTGCTGCAAGTAGTGATTGAAAATGCTGGAGCAGATAAGTGTGCGTTACTACTGCTCAAAGAAGGTAGATTGGTAGTTGAGGCGACTGCTCAAGTTGGGCAGCAATCAACGGTGTTACAGTCCATTTTCATGGAAGATAGTGCAGACATTCCTCATAGCCTAATTTACACCGTCAAACGTAGCCTACAACCTAGCGTTATTCTTGATATAACATTGCATCCGGTGCTGATAGCCGATCCCTACATTAATCTTCGGCAACCCAAAAGTTTGCTGTGTACGCCAATTTTGTATCAAGGGAAACTGTTAGGGATTTTGTATTTAGAAAACAATCTGATGACTGGAGCGTTTACTAGCGATCGCGTCGAAATTCTCAATCTATTATGTACTCAAGCTGCAATCTCCCTAGAAAACGCCAGACTTTATCAGCAAGCACAAAATACTCTAGAAAACTTGGGACAGACGGAACAATTCTTGCGGTTAATTATCGAGAATATTCCCCAGTCTGTTTTCTGGAAAGACTGCAATAGTGTTTATTTAGGCTGTAACCATAAGTTTACTCAAACTTGGGGTCTAGGAGTGCCAGAAAATGTTATTGGTAAAACAGACTACGACCTTCCCTGGACTAGGGAGCAATCAGATTTTTTTGTAGCGCGCGATCGCCGCATCATGGAGTTTGGGGAACCAGAACTCAACATTATCGAAACTGTGCAGCAAGTAGATGGAAAACAAAAGTGGTCGAATACAAATAAAATTCCCTTAAAAGATAAAGAAAAAAATATTTTTGGTATCCTTAACACCTCTGAAGATATCACCGAACGTCAGCAAGCACAACACTTGCTGCAACAACAAAAACAACAATTAGAACAAGCATTACAAGAACTCCAAACGATGCAATTGCAATTAGTGCAAGGCGAAAAAATGTCTGCCCTTGGTAACTTGGTAGCAGGTGTTGCCCATGAAATCAACAATCCTGTCGGCTTCATTGCCGGTAACATTGAACCAGCCAAAGATTATGTTAAAGACTTGTTTGGACTAATTAATCTTTATCAGGAAAAGTTTCCCAATCCCGGCTCAGATATTCAAGACGAAATTGATGCCATTGACCTGAATTATTTACGCGAAGATTTACCTAAACTGCTGGACTCGATGAAATTGGGTGTTCAGCGTATTCGCAGCATCAGTACCAGTTTGCGAACCTTCTCCAGAGCAGATAAGGATTATAAAGTTCCTTTTGATATTCACGAAGGCATTGACAGTACTATTCTGATTCTCAGACACCGTTTAAAAGCTAATGAAAACCGTCCAGCAATTGAGGTGGTGAAGAATTATGGCAAACTGCCCCTAGTGGAATGCTTTGCGGGACAACTTAATCAGGTGTTTATGAACTTGTTAGCAAATGCCATTGATGCGCTTGAACAATACAATACAGAACGTAGTTTGGAAGCGATTCTTGCTAACCCCAATCGCATCACCATTCAAACTCTTGTAGCAGACTCAAGTCAGGATGTTTTGATTAAGATTGCTGATAACGGGGTGGGAATGTCACCAGAGGTTAAACAAAAAGTATTTGACCATTTATATACCACCAAGCCTGTCGGAAAAGGCACTGGATTAGGATTAGCGATCGCTCGTCAAATTGTGGTAGAAGCACATGGCGGTTCGCTCTCTTGTACTTCCGAACTTGGAAAAGGCACAGAGTTTGTCATTCAAATCTCTACTCAACAACAATAATGAGTGCTGAGTTCTGAGTTCTGAGTAATTTCTACTTTACTCAGCACTTTTCATTTTCGCTATTTAAATTTTAGTTGGGAATAAAGTGACAATAATACTTAAATTATGCAAAAGCTGGTTAAAACTCAACCCTCTACAGTATGCCATAACCAACAAAAATTACTACTCATTGAAATGGCGATCGCAAAACTTTCTATTATTATCAATTGTGGTAATTCTGTCCATTAGCATTAGCGCCACAGCTATCATTAGTTACAATATTGTTAAGGGATTATCGCACTAATTCATATTTCTACTCTGCAACGCCAAAAAGTAAGTTGCACAATATGTCAATGTCTAAACCCGCATCTGTCGCAATGCATTAAACGCCTTACCTCGCAACCCAACTGGTAACAGCGATAATCCTAAACCAGTCCAAGCTTTGGCAGTTGAAAAAGACTGTCCCGCTAAAACTAGTTCTCTGCCTTTTTGCGTTTCACCCTTTTCAATTAAACGCAAACCTAATAATAATTGCGTTTCAGTTAAACGATTTTTCCTAACTTTCTCTAATTTCTCAGACTCAAACTTATAATTTTCTAAATACTGAATTTTATCAAAGAAATAAGGAATAGCTCGATTAATACCTTGCTGCTCTGCATGAGAGCGATATTCCATCAATAATTCTGGTAAGTAATAGCCCTTTTTTCCAGCCAAAGCCAGACGTACAAATAAATCATTATCCTCACAATTTTGGAGATTTGGCTGCATATATCCTAATTCTTGCAAAGTTTTACGACGAAATAATGTCGCCCCCACTTGAAAGCTTTGCTGAATAAATACGACTTCTAACAAATTATTTACAACACCTGCTGGTAAATTCTTCCTACCCCAGCGATGAGAATTTTCTTGAGTTTTTGCCTCATCCCGGACATTGTTAATATCAATTATCCAATGGTCTGTACCAACAAAATCAATGCTAGAGTCTTCAGCAAGTACAGCTGCTGTACTTGCGAGAAAATCGGGTGTTAGCCGGTCGTCATCATCAAATTTAATAAAATATTCACCACTGGCAGCATCAAAGCCAGAGCGCATATTATTACTTTTACCAATATTTTGCTGATGACGGATATATTTAATCCGGTCGTCTGTGTACTGTGACATCAACTCAGGCGTACCATCGCCAGAACCGTCATCACAAATAATTAGCTCAAAGTCTTGCTCAGACTGATTGAGTACACTGTCAATTGCGAAAGGCAGTAAATTAACTCGATTAAACGTGGGAATGGAAACACTAACTTTAGGCATTTTTGCAAAATGAGAGTGGAGATTGCTCGCGAACTAAACGCATAATGAGCAAGGCTGGGCAAAAGCTAAGTGTAAGAAATAGTTTGATTAATTTTATTCAAAAGTTTTTTGATAAATCGATTGCTTCTAGCCGCTATAGTGGGTGGCTTTAATTGCTTCGGTTTTTGCTCTGGTTGCTTCAGAAAGCGATAGTGTAAAAATTCATTTTTGTAACGAATATCAACATCTTCACCTTTACACAAGCGGGCAAATCCAATAGCAGAATAACCCATATAGTGAAGGCGATGAATTGGTTTTAATCCCTGTTGGTTATAAAGAACATTATCAATATTCACAAATGGATTTGCATTAGCACAGTTGCCAGTTCTATCTTCACCATCGGGACTGAGTGTAAAGTTAAATAGTGGTCGAGCAATCCTGAAAGTCATATAACTAAATAAATCTGCGTCGCACCACCAAGCGATTTCGTTAATCCATTCAACTTCCTTATCTTCTATCAATCGTTTTTTGAGTATTTTTAATTCTTCAATGCCTAAAATACCCTTTTTTGAACCAAAAAAACTAGAACAGTGGATTTCTCGTCTGATTTCAGATTCAGGCAAAGACATTTTTTGTTCTAACTTCGGCAAGTCGAAAGCTGCAACTGAAGTTTGTTTTGTGTGTTCCCAGTCATCAAATACAAAGTCATATTGGTCTAGTTTTTCTAAAACCTTGTCCAACTTATTCATTGCCAAACTATCAGCATCATAAAATACAAATCTTTCAAACTCACCATCAAAAGCAGACATTTTTCTGATTAAATTATTTTTTTTATTCCATTCTATAGAAGGTTTATTTTTTCGGCTATTTCTTGGATAAGCGTTCCAAACTTGAATAGCAAAATCCTCCCATTTTTTGATCGAGCTTTTATCGTCAAACAGGCTGACATTAGGTCGAGAACGTATCTCCTGCTTAACTCGTTTTAAGCGGTCATCATAGGGAATAATACAAATCGGAATATCTGGACTAACATTCACTTCAATGCTATTTAGCAAAGCTACTAGTTGGTCAAATACTACGTCATTAGCAAGTGTGTAAATCCCAAAATTATCCATTGTAATAAATTTTTTTTATCTTTGATTTACTGAGTAAAGCCAATTCTCTGTGAAGCTGCACATCATTTCCACCGCTCCCAACCTTGCCGAACTCGCGGGAAGTGCCGCAGGTGGTGGGGTTATTTCTACACATCTTTATACAGAATTGGTCTAAGGCGAATAATACGATCGCTATTTTTTGACCGATTATTCTCAAATAATAATATAGCTATTTTGGTTAGTTTGGATGATACTAACATTGCCCGCCTACTTAGAAGTGCCTAAAACTTTAAAGGAGTGCAGAGTTAAGAGTACTTAAGTACTTTAGCAAATATATGACAAGTGGAAAAGCCAATCTTGCCGATTCAGAAGTAGATACCTGATACAAACCTGAATTTTTCATTCATCCAGAGAATTTTTGCTCGATGAAGCGCCTGCTGCGATCGCACATGGAAACTACATCATCAGCGTTGGCGACAATTCTAAAACCGATGGAAGGCAGGTTTGGCCTTGCTATCCAGAATGGTTTGAGGAATTTGACCTGCAAAATGTGGTTTTACCAAAAGTTGACTTAAATCAGTCGAATCGGGCCATTGGTCACGTGGTAACAGTTTGGTTTCACCGCCACTCAATTTTTGCTCCCTACAATTTGCGCCACTGTTGGGCGATCCGTACCTTAGTGTTTGGGCTTGATATAACGCTAGCCGCCCAACAAATGAGGCATTTGGCGAAAGTTCACTCGGAACTTTATCACCACCAAAGGGCTTTTGATTTTATATCTGGTAAAAGCGATCGCCCCCAGGTTCCGCGGATTTTGGGGCATGAAAAAGCGGTAAAATCTTCTGACTAAACCTTGCCTAAGGAAAATTTATGAGTTTTAGTCAAAACCGCTTGATCTTGCGCTGTATTGTATGCCAGGAACCGGACTTGAACCGGTGACACGAGGATTTTCAGTCCTCTGCTCTACCAACTGAGCTATCCCGGCTGGGGCTTTTGTGAGCCACGATTAATCAATGTAGCAAATATTTAAGAATATAGCAAGTCTTTGGAGAAAAATAGTTATGCAGCTTTCAAACTCAACTTAAACCAGATGAAAACGACTACAAATAGTAGAAACTGAACAAGAACAATACTTGGTCCAGAAGCCAGGTTGAAAATACCTGAGACAATGATGCCAGCAATGCTGCTGATGGAACCAACTATCACCGACATAACTAGAAAGCGGCTAAAGTGGTGACTCATCAGTTTGGCGGTGGAGGCGGGAATGACCAAAAAAGCGTTCACCAATAAAACACCAACAGCTTTAATCGCGACAGCAACGGCAAGTGAAAGCAAAACCACAAAGGCGTAGCGGTACAATTGGACGGGAACGCCTTGAACTTGGGCTACATCGGGGTTAAGGGTCAATAAAATTTGCTGTCGCAGAGTTGATAGTAAAAATATGCTACCTCCCACAAGGACTAGCAGCGTCAAAATCAAATCTGTGGTGTCGATCGCTAGAATATCCCCGAACAGTACAGCCATCAAGTTGCCACGATATCCTTTAATTAGGCTCGTGAGAATTAAACCGATCGCTAATGCCCCAGATAACACGATGCTAAGTATGCTATCGCTAGCTAAGTCGGTTTTGTCGATAAAGTAGAGGACAATAACCCCAAAAACTAAGGTAAAAGGTAATAGCATCCAAGTAGGATTTATTTGTAGTAGCACACCTAATGCCACACCTACCAATGCTGCATGACCAACCGCGTGGCTGAAAAATGACAACTGGCGCAAGGTGACAAAACTGCCCAACATCCCGCCAAGTATTCCCATCAAGGCAGCACCGACGATCGCACGCTGTATCGAAGGAAGCTGTAACAACTCTAGCAAGTCATTACTACTAGCGATCGCTAACCAAGTTATCTGACAATCATTAAAGGAATTCATACTTGTGAGCATTAATGTTGGTGCTGGTAGCGACTGAAACCTGGGCCGTAGGTTGCTAACAGGTTTTGCGGTGAAAGGGCAATTTCTGGCTTACCAGTACAAACAATGCTTTGGTTCAGGCAAAGCACGCGATCGCAATGGCGATTGACCATATCAATATCGTGAGAAACTTGTAATACTGTCCAAGCTTCCTCTCGCTTTAATTCATTTAACAAAGCGTAAAAATCTGCTGCACCCTGCACATCAACACCAGCAAAGGCTTCATCTAGTACTAAGAGTTTCCGAGGCATTACCAAACAATAAGCCAATAAAACCCGTTTGAGTTGACCGCCACTAAGAGTACCAATAGCTTGATGCTGTAAATGATAAGCATCAGTTCGCCGTAAAGCTTCTGTGACTGCTGCCGATTTTTCTCGATCTTGTCTCCACAACTTGGAAAAAAATAAATTCTTTTTTTTCCCTTCCTTAGTCCATCCCAGTCCTACTAATTCGCTGACAGAAATAGGAAAGCTGCGGTCAAAAATGAAGTTTTGCGGCATATAGCCCAACGTGTGGCGTAAATGCCCCAATCTGGCAATTGGACGACCCAAGATTTCAATCGTCCCAGCACTTCGAGGGATCAAATCTAAAACCGCTTTTACCAGGGTACTTTTACCAGCACCATTGGGGCCAACAATGGCTGTATCTGTTCCTGGCAATAATTCAAAGGAAACATCTCGAACAGCTAGATAGCTGCCTTGATAAACAGTTAATCCTTCTACTTTCAAAATAGGAATGTCATTAGTCATTGGTCATTGGTCATTGGTCATTGGTCATTGGTCATTGGTCATTGGTCATTGGTCATTTGCAAAGGACAAAGGACAACTGACAAATGACAAATGACAAATCTATTTACATGATGTTTCCAAAGTTTGCAAATTAGCTTTCATTGCCTTGAAATAATGCTGTGGATCTGTTTCGCCAGTTTCTAGAGAATCCAGAGTACGCAAATTTAATTTCAAGTCTTTAGAGAGGCTGATCAGCAGTTTATTATCTACTCCTGGTTCGCTAAATAAAGCTTTAACTTTGTATTTTTTCACAGCGTTGACGGCATTTTGGACATCTGTTGGTGAAAGTTGATCTTCGGGAATTTGCACCACAGCAACTTGCTTGAGGTTATAGCGTTTGGCTAAATATGGAAATGCATCATGAAAGGTAATAAAGGTGCAACTGGGATTTTTCTGCAAAGTCTGCTGAAATTCGCTGTTTAAACTTTCTAATTCTTTAATATAAGCTGTAGTATTTGCTTCGTAAGTAGCTTTGTTAGAAGGGTCGGCAGCAATTAATCCATCCCGAATATTTGTTACCTGCTGTTTTGCTAAAACTGGATCTAACCAAACGTGAGGATTACCCTGACTATGTTCGTGGTCTTTTTCATCTGGCGCCGTTTTCACGACAGGTGAAATTTCATTTAAGGGTTTAATACCTTTACTAGCATCAATTTCAGTTAATTTGGGATTTTGGGCATTTTTGACAGTACCTTCCAGAAATTCCTCCAAACCTAAACCATTTTTTACTAACACCTTAGCAGTAGCGATCGCTTTTACATTTGCTGGTGTCGCTTGGTATTCATGTACCTCCGTACCAGGTGGCACTAGAATTTCTACATCTGCCACATCCCCAGCTACTGCCTTAGTAAACAAATATATCGGCAAAAATGTCGCTACTACTTTAGTTTTTCCAGACTGTGCCTGTGGGGTAGAAGCAGCTTCCTGTACTCGCGGCGACTGTTCGGAAGCTGTTCCCTGATTTGGATCCGATTGGCTACACCCAGTAGCCATCGACAATATTAGCAGAGCAATTATGGGTAAAATGCCGCTTCTTTGCCTACCTGTTCTAATTTCTCTGCAATTCACAATCACAATATTTCTCCTCCAAACGGATGTTTGCTTTACCTCTGTCATCATCGCTATTGACAATGGGAAATATTCTAAATTTTATACTATAATAATTCTCATTCTCATTTCTAGCACATAATATCATTCTGGGTTTGCTGCGTAATGAGTAACAACAAAACTTTTTCAGAAGGTACAGCCCTCTGCAATTTAGTTTTCCCTGAATAATTAAGATTTCTTAACTTTTTTTGTTAAAAAGGTTGCTGAGTTCTGATAAGATTACTGACAAATATTTTCATGAAACACACGTTTAAAAAAAATGTGGTTTGGGTGTGAATTGGAGATCGGTGTGAGGAGAAAAATGCAAAAATTCTGTAAATATCTGCTAGTTAGTCCAGCAATCTGCGGTGTAATGCTATTTGTGAATACTGCTACATTTGCAGGTGAAATATCCAACACGTCTGAAATCAATCAACCACAAGTTTTAGCTAATCCAGACACAAAAGCTAAGAACATAGCGCCAGATCAGACAATGGCGCAAGTTACCTCTGTGTCTCAATTTTCGGATGTACAACCAACTGACTGGGCATTCCAAGCATTGCAGTCCTTAGTTGAGCGCTATGGCTGCATTGCAGGATACCCAAATAGCACTTATCGCGGTAATCGGGCATTAACGCGATATGAGTTTGCTGCTGGTTTGAATGCTTGTCTCGATCGCGTTAACGAACTTATTGCTACAGCCACTGGCGATTTAGTTAACAAACAAGATTTAGCCACATTACAAAAGCTGCAAGAAGATTTTTCCGCAGAACTGGCGACACTCCGAGGTCGTGTGGATGCAGTAGAAGTACGCAGTGCTGAATTGGAGGCGAATCGGTTTTCAACCACAACCAAACTGCAAGGAGAAGTTGTCGCAGTCGTCAGCGATGTTTTGTCAGGAAATACAGTTAACGGTGCGGAAATTACAGATGAGAATACAACTTTAGGGTTACGGGCGCGGATAGAATTGGTGACCAGCTTTACAGGAAAAGATACGCTGTTCACCAGAATCCAGGCTGATAATATTCTCAGCCCTAACATTGGTACACCAGAGGGTAACTTATTCTTTGCTGGCGAGGATGGTACTACTAATGCTTTTATAGATGCCTTGTATTACAAATTCCCTCTGGGTGAAAAAACACAGGTTACTGCTCTTGCCAACGCAGCGGCAGCAGATGATATTACCAGTACTGTCAATCTCTTTGATGGTGATGGCTCCTTTGGTGCTTTGTCCACCTTTGGTACACGCAACCCAATTTATGGCCAGATAAATGGCGCGGGGTTGGCAGTAACGCATGAGTTCAGTGATAAATTGGCACTGAGTCTAGGGTATTTGAGTGGTACAGCTAATGACCCTACGCCCAATAATGGTTTGTTTAATGGTTCTTACGGGGCGTTGGCGCAGCTAACGGTTAAACCAAGCGATCGCATTTCTATCGGTTTAACTTACATCAATTCCTACAACCAACCACTACTCACAGGTAGTAATGCCGCCACTTTCCAGGATATAGCAGCTATCCAGGGTTTACCAGAAGAGCAAGTAGGATTTTCCAGTAATTCTTACGGTGTCGAAGCATCAATTGGCATCACTGATAACATTGTCTTGGGTGGTTGGGCTGGATACACCAACAGCCAAAGCTTAAGAGGAACCCGTGGAGATGTTGATATTTGGAACTATGCTGTCACTCTTGGCTTCCCTGACCTCGGTAAAAAAGGTAACTTAGCAGGTATCATTGCTGGTATGGAGCCGAAAGTGACAAGTTCTAATATTGCAGGGTTGGATAGCGATCCTGATACATCCTATCATCTTGAGGCTTTCTATCAGTATAAGCTGAGTGACAATATCACCATTACTCCTGGAGTTATCTGGTTAACATCTCCAGATCACAACGACACTAATGATGATGTTGTTATTGGTGCATTGAGAACCACATTCAGTTTCTAATTTTTTAAAATCTTAAAAGAAGACGCAAGGGATAAATTTGCGTCTTCTTTTTGTGTATAGCTTTAAAAATTAAACTCAGTATTTTACCGGACTTGGTATCTTAAAACAACGTCAGTTCGACGGTTAGGAAAGGTCAAAAAGGTTGCTAGATATGAATTTGCTCAACTGAACATCCACGCAGCTTCAAAAAAGTCGCGCTCACAAAACATCGCATAACGATAAGTTGAATGCACAACAGAATTGGTAGCGGCATAATTGTCAACCAAATTTTCTAATTGTTGTGTTAGTGCTTGAAAATCTGTACTGCTATAAGTACGAATCCAATCTGCATATTGATGATTAGGAATACCGTTACAAGCCAATTTTTCTCCTAAAAAGGCATACAAACGCATACAGGGAGACATCGCCGCAGCAGTTAAACCCACATCTTTGCTCCAAGCAGTTGCTAACAAAAAATCAGTATAGCGACGGGTGGCAGATGCAGGTTCTACAGAATGCAAATTGACTCCCCACTCAAAAGCATAGCCACTATGCAGCCGCAGTTCTTCTAAAACTCCACTAGCTAAATTATGAAATGTGGTGAAACCTAACCAGTCTGGTGCTTTAGCTGCGGCGATACTGTAGGCACGCGCAAAAGCTTCTAAGAAAAAAGCATCTTGCCCTACGTAGTAAGCAAATTTAGCTCGCTCAAGAGTACCATCACCAATGCCTCGAACGAAAGGATGCTCTAGGCAAGCTTGGGCTAAGTCTTGATTTGCTGCCCATAATTCTTTAGATAAGTCATTTGTCATTTGTCATTTGTCATTTGTCATTTGTTATTATCCCCTTTAAAAAGGGAAGAACTGAAGCAAGACTGAGCCAATACTTCCCAAAAAGTCAAGGAAGTTGGGCTTACCAGTACTTACCTTTTCATTAATGGGCGTTTGCAGTTCTTTGATAAAAGCTTGGGCTGTTAGGGTTCCAGTACTGTTGCTTTGGGATGTAAAAAATTTTTCTGCAACTTGAGCATCTTGGAATGCACCTTGTCTATCTAGTATTTGGTAACGGGCGACACCACGAGCTAGATAAGCATCTGCATATTCTGGTTTAATTGCGATCGCTTGATTAAAATAACTGATTGCTTGCTGTTGGTTGCCTTTTTGCCCTTCTGCTACACCCAAAGCATAAAATTCTGCTGGTGAAGCAATTTGTGATGGTATACCAACTGCACCTTGAAAGTTAGTCCCATTCAAGTAAGCGCCAGTCAGTTCTGCATTTGCTAAATAAGTATTTCTCAAATCAGCACCCGTCAAATTTGCCCCATTAAATTTAGCTTCGCTTAGGTTAACGCCAAATAAACTCGCACCACTTAAGTTTGCACCCCGCAAATCTGCGCCGCTCAAGTTTGCGCGGCTGAGGTTAGCACCTGTGAGATTAGCACCGCTCAAATTGGCTCCAGATAAGTCAGCCATCACTAAACCTGCACTCGTCAAATCACAGTTTTGACATTGTTTCGTTGCTAATAACTGTTTAACATGTTCAGAATTTGCTGCTTGTACGGGTGTTGTCAAACTAATCGTGGTTAAAAATGCAACTGCGCTTAGAATTTGGCTTTTCATATTTATGTAATATTTTTGACTCAATAGCACTATTAACTGAGATGGATTTATACCTCAGCATTATGATATGAGCAATCTCAACAATTTGCCCTCTGTAGTTGTCTATATCACTGATAAATTGGCGATACCTTTCCTGTGGAAGGCTATGCTAAAGGATGATAGAAAAGTCGTCAAGCTATCAATTGAGCCGATATTAAGACTGATAACCTCAGCAAGAATGATCAATAAGCATCATTCGTCAAGAGAAATAATACACTCCACTATAAGCGAAACTAATGTCACCAAATTAAACTCACTGCAAAATATTGCTTCAAAAAAAGCAACTGTAACATCCAGATAATTAGTATTTTTTGAAATCAAGTAAATTGTAGAGCAGTATCCAAGCCTAAAGCTTGCCCTGAGAACTAGATTAGTCATTGTCATCAGGGATGCTCTGGTTCAGGAGCAAAATCATAGATTTGCTTTTGTATACCCTGATTTTAAATAAATATGAGACTATAGAAATATTAAGGCAGTCAGAAAAACGTGAGTCAGCAAGACAAACTCTTAGAAAAAATTCTCTCTGGGACTTCTGATACAGATATCCCTTTCGCCCAACTGTGGCAACTTTTATATACACTAGGCTTTGAAGAACGGATTCGTGGCGATCATCGTATTTTTGTCAAAGCCGATGTTGAGGAAATATTGAACCTGCAACATAAAAAAGGAAAAGCCAAAAGCTATCAAATTAAACAAGTTCGGGCAGTGATTCTCAAATATAAGCTAGGAAGTAAAAATGATGTTTCGGTATGAAATTATTCTCTATTGGAGTGAACTAGATCAAGCCTTTATTGCTGAAGTCCCAGAGTTATCAGGCTGTGCTGCTGACGGTGATACTTATCAAGAAGCCCTGCATAATGTAGAATTAGTTGTGCAGGAATGGATAGAAACTGCTAAGGATTTGGGGCGTCCAGTTCCTGAACCTAGACTACGTTTGATGTACATTTAGTTGATATACAAACCAAGTTAAACTGATTTTTTCGCATTATTCAGAAATATTTAATACCATATTTAGATACGTATCAGAAAAATCTTCACTAAAAGACATAAAAAATTCTATTGACTGCCATTATCGTATTTAAGTTATAGTGATTCTCATTTGAATGGGTACATGGCTAGGGACACGGCAATGCCCATTGGTGTCAACTTAACGTATAAGCTAGATTTGGCGAACTTTCCAGGTTTTACCCTCACCCCCAACCCCTCTCCCAATTTTGGGAGAGGGGAGCAAATTCTCTAGTTCTCCTTCTCCCAAGTTGGCAGAAGGGGTTAGGGGATGAGGGTAAAACGTCCTCTCAAAGCAGATTTTTTCTTAAGTTAACACCAATGGGTAATGCCATGTCCCTACGAGTATCTGTATTCATCTGTGGTTAATTGTTTTTGTCTGTACCTTACCCATGCGAGAACCACGGTATAAGCCAAGGTTCTGTAAGTCCAGTATTTTGAAGATGACAGAGCAAGTCTAAGTGAAGAACTTAGTTACTAGCAACCTTACAAATCACCATAATATGTGATTTGTATTTGTTAGTAGTATAGTGAATAAGTTGTAGTCCAGAACGTTCTAGTTCTTGTAACAATTTAGGAATTTCATACTTGTGATGTCGCCAAATAGTAATCTCTTCACCTTTAGAGATTTCAATATTTTTATCTATCCCCATCTGACTAAAATTTATAGTGTAATCATGACGTAATTTCAGATTAGCAACAATACTATCTGTTTTTAAATCGTACTTTCTTACCAGTTCGCAATCTTCAGATTTAATCCCGATCTTATTTTTAACCCATCTATAGACTTCTTCTACATGGTACTTGCAGCCACCTCTAACTATTCCGTCCCATGTAGAGTTAGAACCAGTTTCGTTAGTAAATACTAAAAGATCATTTTTTCCCATGCTATCTCTAAAGTTTTTGAACACCTCCTCTCTATTTTGATGATTTCCAATGGTAACTCCTAAGTGCAAAAATATTTTTGCTGTGTCGTCAATTTCAAGGCTAGCTTGATTTTGGAATAAAATTTTGGGAACAGAACTACTTTCTATGTCAATTGTCAAGCTGATAAACTCGACTAGTGGAAACCATTTGATAAAATTACTTTTGGATACATGAAGCAATTGTTCACTAATATCTAAAGCTATATATTTATTAATTTTTCCTAATTGATTTAGGTTAGAGATAAACTTTTTAACGGGATAAGAATTACCTGCACCAACGTCTATAATATTTACTTTTTCACCAGTTTTAATATTGCCATTCAGATATTTAAAATTATCTTTTAAAAGGTCAATTTCTACATTTGCTCTTCCATACCATCTCGAAATAACATATTTTCGGTAAAAATCATCCCAAATTTTTGCACCTCTCCCTTTATACGAATACTTGAGAGGAATTTCTCGGCTAACTTCTAATGCATGAATTATCCCTAAAACTTCTTCTTCAGAAAAAAGAGAGTAGAACTCAGAACTTGGCTTTGCTGTGCGACTGATAGCAGGTGAAATATTTAAGGGAAGTTGGGAATTGCTATGAAAATTTTGAGCCATTATTCTTCTTCTTTGATTTTCTTCAATCTTTAAATTGATTATCGGCAATACTTGCTAAAAATGTATTCTCCCATGCTACTGTCCCAAAACCTGGAATTCTCATCACAAAGAACAAGGCTGTTCTCTATCTCACATTCCCCACTCTCAAAGAAGAAATTGGTTTTTTACAATCAAAGTACGAGATAATTTTCCAAAGATACAGGGATGAATTGCAGTGGTTCAGCAACCAGAACTCCAGGAAACTTCGTTGATAAAGTCAACCCAGCGCGTGCTAAGAAGTTTAAGCACTTATTGGTGGACTTCACTGGGAGCATTAGTCAGCCTGTTGCTGCTGACGATCGCCAACGCTATCACTCCACAACTATTTCGGTGGGGAATTGATCAGGGTATCTCGCAAAAAAATCTCCAAATTGTGCTATATAGCGCCGCCTGGATGGTAGTTGCAGCGATCGCTCGTGGTGTATTTAATTTTGGACAAAGCTATTTAGCAGAAGCAGTGTCTCAGGGTGTTGCTTATGACCTGCGAAACAAAATTTTCAGCAAGATTCAAAATCTCAGTTTCAGCTTTCATGACCAGGCGCAGACTTCCCAATTGCTAACCCGTGTCACCAGCGACATTGAGCAGATCCGTACTTTTATTGGCACTAGCTTAATTCAGGTCGTCGGTTCAATTGTGACATTGGTGAGTATTTCAGTGGTTTTGCTGGTGATGAACTGGAAACTAGCACTGATTACGCTAACGGCAGTGCCCATAGCTGCATGGTTGATGGCACAATTCGTTACTCGGAATAACAAAATTTTTCGGCAAGTACAAGAGCAACTGAGCGACCTCAATGCTGTATTGCAAGAGAACTTGCTAGGAATCCGGGTGGTGAAAGCTTTTGTACGGGAGTCAACCGAAAGGTCGCGTTATACAACTCTGAATGATGGCCTAGTCAAGGCAAACTTGAAGACGATTAGTGCGATCCGTGATACCTTCCCATTGATCTTTTTGGTGAGTAATTTGGTAACACTGGCAGTTTTCGCCTATGGGGGAGCGCAGGTGATTGGAAATCGGTTCTCCATTGGCGAACTGGTGGCGTTTAACTCTTACCTAGCATTGATTCTCCAACCGATTTTGTTGATTGGATTTGCCGCACCCGCGATCGCTCAAGCAGCTGCTTCTGCGGAACGAGTTTATGAAGTTGTGGATGCAGAGGTAGAAATTCGCGATCGCCCTGGTGCTGTCCCATTTGACACCTGCGGTGGTAGAATTACCTTTGAAAATGTTTCTTTTCGCTATCCAGGAGCGACAATCGAAACTCTTAAAGAAGTATCCTTTGAAACCAAGCCCAACGAGCTAATCGCCGTTCTCGGCATGACTGGTTCGGGAAAAAGCACAATTATGAACCTGATTCCCCGCTTTTACGATGTCACAAAGGGAGCAGTTCGCATTGACGGACGAGATATAACAGGTTTCACACTCAAAAGCCTCAGATCGCGTATTGGCATTGTATTTCAAGAAACAACCCTCTTCTCTGGCACAATCCGCGAAAATATTGCCTATGCAAAACCTGATGCCACCTTAGAACAGGTGATTAAGGTTGCCAAAACTGCCCAAATACACGATTTTATTAGCGGTCTACCCAATGGCTACGAGACGATTGTGGGTGAACGGGGTGTGGGCTTATCTGGTGGACAAAAACAACGAATTGCGATCGCTCGTACCTTACTAACCGATTACAGCATTCTGATTTTGGACGATAGTACCTCGGCTGTAGATGCCAAAACCGCTGCCCAAATTCAAGCCGAACTAGATGGCTTAATGCGCCAAAAAGCTTGTACAACCTTTGTAGTGGCTCAACGCATTAGCACCATCCAGAATGCCGATCGGATTTTTCTCATGGATAAAGGACAATTGGTAGCACAAGGTACTCACGAGGAATTGATGCAAACCAGCCCCCTCTACGGTGTGATTTTAGAATCTCAGGTAAAACCAAAGGAGAAAAAATGATCTCCAATTAACATAATTAATTTTGCTTACAGCCTTGTAATAAAGACTTTTAATCCCAAATCTAAAATCCAAAATTTGTATGAGAGGCACTATTCCCGTTGTTGCATCTGAGCAAACGAGTCAGCAACCTTCCACCCTGCGGCGCTTTTTGGAATATGTGCTACTCTATCGCAAAGAAATTCCCATCGCCCTGACATTAGTATTGATTGGTGCCATAACCCAGGCAGTTGGGCCATTCTTTATCGGCTGGTCGATCGATCATCTGATTGCACAAGGGAATTTGCAAGGACTGCTGATGTTGTTAGGGCTACTTGGACTGAACTATGGACTTGGCGTCTTAGCAATTCGGGGTCAAATTATTCGAGTCGGCTGGATTATGCAGCGATTGCTGGCTCAACTGAGACAAGATATTTTCATTAAAATCCAAAGTCTGCCACTTAGCTTTTTTGATCGCAGCGAAGCAGGCGATTTAATGAGCCGATTGCTGAATGATGTCAACACCGTAAATCAGGCATTTGGACTGACAATCGCCCAAATGCTGGGCAACACTTTCAGTTTGGTTGGCATTGTGATTGCAATGCTCTCAATCAACTTGCAACTCGGTTTATTGAGCAATCTGGTTGTGCCACTGATGATTTTTACCACAAGCTTATTTGCACGTTGGGCAAGAGCCAGATTTCGCGTCACCCGACAAACCATTGGGGAGCTTTCCGCCAAGTTAGAAGAAGATATTGGCAGCGTGCGAGAAGCACAAGCATTTAATCGCGTACAGATGAATATCGCAGAATTCGACATTCTGAACGCCGCCAATAGAGATGCCAACGTTGAGGCTGTGGCAATTACTTCAGCCTTTTTGCCCTCCATCGATTTTCTCAACACACTAGCAACGGCAGGTGTGTTAGCCTATGGCGGTTATCTGGCGGTAACAGGATCTGCAACAGTAGGTGTAGTGACATCCTTTTTACTTTACGTCCAGCAGTTCTTTCGCCCTATCCAAATTCTCAGCCAGTTTTATACTCAAGCTCAATCTGCCTTTGCCGGATTAGAGCGAATCTTTCTATTACTAGATGAACCGTCAGAACTCAAGGATATACCCGATGCCATAGAAATGCCGCCAATTCAAGGTGAGGTGACATTTGAGAATGTCAAATTTGGCTACAACCCAGAGCAACTAGTTCTCAAAGGAGTGAATTTGCACGCCTATCCAGGACAGATGGTTGCATTAGTAGGGCCGACCGGTTCGGGAAAAAGTACAATTATTAACTTGATTTTGCGCTTCTATGATGTATCAAGCGGTACAGTGAAAATTGACGATTTTGATGTGCGTAGCGTCACTCAAGCAAGTCTGCGCCGTCAAATTGGTATCGTCCTGCAAGATAATATTTTGTTCACCGGCACCGTCGCCGAAAATATAGCTTTTGGCGCTCCTTACGCTACTCAAGCTGATATCGAAGCGGCTGCACAACTGGCAAATGTGCATGAGTTTATTACCTCACTGCCACAGGGTTATACAACTCAATTGGGCGAACGGGGAGCGCCTCTGAGTCAAGGACAGCGACAACTAATCAGTATTGCTCGTGCGGTATTAATTAATCCCCGAATTCTGATTCTTGATGAAGCCACCAGCAGCATTGACACGCGTACAGAAGCGCTAGTGCAAATTGCGATCGCTCGTTTGCTCCAAGGTCGTACCAGTTTCGTAATTGCCCACCGTCTCAGTACAGTTACTCAAGCAGATCGGGTCTTAGTAATTCAGCAGGGAGAAATTGTAGAACAGGGTACTCACGCCGAACTCGTAAATCAGCAAGGTGTTTATGCCAACCTCTATGCTCTCCAACTGGGTGCAGCAGACACAACAGTTCTTCAAAATGAAAAGTAAAATAGATATTATATAGCTCGATACCAATTGCCAGCAAAAAAAATGAAGCTACCTAACCTCGATTCACAAACCATAGATCGCGTCATTGAAATGGCATGGGAAGATAGAACATCTTTTGATGCCATTGAAGCTCAGTTTGGGCTGCTGGAGAAGCAGGTAATTGCCCTAATGAGGCGCGAAATGAAAGAATCTAGTTTCAAGATGTGGCGAGAGCGAGTCACTAAACGCAATACAAAACATTTATCTGGGCGAGAATTTATTGTAGGTCGGTTTAAATCGCACAATCAAAAAACGTAAGTAATTGGGTAAGCGTAGGCGTAGCCCGTCGGAGACATCGCTATTTTGTGATATGTTAAATTAAAATATTGTCCAAAATCATCAAAGGCTAAAATGCTGAAAAAAAATAAGCTTGCGCTTGCTTGCACTAATTGAGTGAAAACTACCAAATTCACCAAGCACAATGATCAAAGTTACACTCTACATTGCAGCTAGTTTGGATGGCTACATTGCTCGCAGCGATGGCGGAATTGAATGGCTATCAATCCTTGATACAGAAGATGAAGACTACGGTTACAGTGCTTTCTACGAATCGATTGATGCGATCGTCTTAGGCAGCAAGACGTATGAAGTAGGGCTTGGTTTTGATCAATGGCCTTATCCAGAAAAAAAATCCTTCGTATTCACCCAGCGTCATCTCCAATCCGATCGTGAGGACGTTGTGTTTGTTTCTGACCCCGTAAAACAGGCGTTAGCTAATATAGAGGCTCAAGGTTTTAAAAATATCTGGCTAGTTGGTGGCGGAAAATTAATCAATTCGTTTCTTCAACACGGCTTGATTGACGAATATATTATTTCAACTATTCCAATTATCTTAGGTGGCGGTATACATCTTTTTTCACCATCTAACCATGAAGAAAAATTGGAGCTGATTAACTCACAACAATATCCAACTGGTTTACTTCAAGCACATTATAGGCGACAAGGAAATATTTAAAATAATTCGTAATTCTTAATGATGTTTTCTACGAATTACGAATTACGTAGCTTGCTTCTCGCCTTCTCTACGAGACGCTACGCGAATGGCGATTATTACGAATTAGCTAAAGAAGCTTCTGAACAGCATTGCTAAAGTCTTCGTAAGGAGAAACTCCCACAATGGTTTCTGCTAAAGTACCATCTTTGAAAATTAAAACTGCTGGAATACTGCGAAGACCGAATTGTTTGAAAATTGGCTTATTGTTGTCAACGTCTACCTTAACGACTTTAGCGCGACCTTTGTATTCTTGGGCAAGTTGATCCATTAACGGACTGACTAAGCGACAAGGGCCACACCAAGTAGCAGTAAAATCAACAACAACAACTTTCTCTTCACTTCCATTTAAAACAACATCAAATTCACTTTCTTCAACGTAAGCAACTATGTCAGTATCTGTAGACATTTTTTAATTCCTTAGTGTCAAACTAAAATTTCAGCAAAAAGCTAACTATACAAACTATACTCCCTTCTGAGTCTCAGATTCATTAGTTATCTACATTCATTGGGAAACCCCACAGATGAGTTTTGCTTACTAGCGTATATTTAATAACTTAAAACTTTTGTACGTAGAGTGCGATCGCATAACACACTCTACCAACCAACCTAATCCAAAAACCCATACCTTCAAGGCGTAGAAGCGTCAATACTCATCCTGCCGATCAAACAGTTCTAACAACCCAATTGTGCCTACAAAAAAAGTATAAGTAGCATATTTTATTGGCATCTTTTGTTTGGAAGGTGCATAAAAAGCTGCTATAATGCTCTCAATGAAATGGCTGATTATGGCAAAACGCTCAATCCAAAAAATAAGATTAAGGCTGCTTGGCACATTAATATTAGTTATTACTGCATAAATATTCCATGATTCCAATCCAATTGCGCTTGTTATAAGCACTGTAGATATAATTTTTACAAAGGTATAAATCTTTTTTTTGATAAACTTTAAGTTCATACTGGTTACAAAAATAATATTTAACATATAGCGGTTCCCATTCAGATGCAGTACAACATTATATCGTGGGGTGTAGGGGCACGGCACTGCCGTGCCCCTACGGGTGTATCTCACTCACGCAAACCAGAAGCGCTATATATACAAAACTTGGGAAATTAACAGACAAATTAATGTGTGTTATTTAAAAATTTGCCCTAAGTCAATCAATTTTATTTATCTCATGATTTCCATTTTTGTAAAAGCCTATAAAAATATAGATATGGTACAGAGGTAAATTAGCACAGCTAGCTATACGCCCTTACGAATATTTTGTATGAGAACCGCTATCTATATTAACCCAACTTGCGGGTTATCTGAGTTCGAGCACTTCGCACTCTGAGATTGATGCGATCGCCTCAAATAGAGTAACTATAAGCTGGGTTTTGGACAAAAAAAATGGGCGAGTTTCTCTGTTGAGAAATATATTAATGGCAGTCGAGAGATAAGGATCTTTAGAATCTTTCCAAAAAGGATCTTCCCACGCTGATGTTAAGACTGGGAAATGACGACCTCCAGAAGCCTTGAGATAATTTCCCATCACCTCTGGTTGTATTAAGTATGTAATTATTCTACCGCGTGGTTTAATAATTCCATTAATGAAGCGAATACGAGGTGCTTAATATAGCACCTCGCATTCTGAAGATTTCTATTTGACTGTGGCGTAGAGGATTAAACAACTAGAAAGTTGTTTTGGCTTAGTGACACTCCACCAGATAGTTGTGCAAATTGTACCTGAGCAAATCCACCCGCACTGCCATCTTGGTCAAAATATAGTGCACCTGTGGTGTTGTTATAGATAAATCGCTGATCGAGCTTTGTTGCAGATGTTCCAAGGGAAAAAGAGCTAGCTGAGAGTAAACCTGATGATAACGCACCACCAAAACCAGCAGCCGATACCTGAATCAGTTCATTAGTCGCATTGAAGTTATAAATGCTATCAACGCCTTCATTGAAACTATTGAAAACAAAGGTATCAGTACCAGTTCCTCCATAAAGGTTATCATTACCTTTGCCACCTTTGAAGGTGTTTTTGCCAGAGGCACCAGAGGCTGTGAGAGTATCATTACCATCGCCTCCATCCAGTAGATTATTGCCTGATGAATAGTCCACAATCAAGCGATCGTCATTAGCACCACCATTGAGCGTGTTATTCCCAGAGACAGTATAAGCTCCGTATGACGAATATAAGGAGGCTGAACCAGAGGCTGTGAGAGTATCATTGCCATCGCCCCCATTCAGTAGGTTATTGCCTGATGAATAGTTAGTAACTAAGTTATCGTCACCAGCGCCACCATTGAGGGTGTTCTTACCAGAGATAGCATCAAGATAAAAATCGCCTCGGTAGTCGTCGTAGGAGCCAGAGACGTTAAGAGAATCATTATCATCACCACCAGAGAGGGAATTATTACCATTTGAATAGTCAGCACTCAAGTAATCCTTACCTGCACCGCCGAGAATTGTGTTATTTCCGCGTCCCCCAGCGAGGGTATCGTTGCCATTGCTCCCCACAATCAAATCATCGTAGTTTGTACCTGAGATATTTAATTGCTCGATATTCTTGTAGCTAACCTGATTCGGGCCTGCTGTAATCGAACCAGTGTTAGTAGCAGCATTGAATGTCGTTGTGATTCCCTGGTTGATAGAATAGTTATAGAAGGACAACAAATCGTCACCGTTGCCTCCATCTATGGTATCTTTGCCGCGATCGCCTCCGGTGAGTGTATCATTGCCATTGCCCCCCACAATCAAATCATTGTAGGCTGTACCTGAGATATTTAATCGTTCAATATTTTTGTAGCTAACCTGATTCGTGCCTGATGTAATGGAACCAGTGTTAGTAACAGCATTGAATGTCGTTGTGATTCCCTCACCCCCGCTAGAATTACTGTAACAATAGGCTTCCAATAAATCATCGCCTTTTCCCCCATCGATAGTATCATTGCCACTACTACTCCCGTAGAGCGAAAGGGTATCGTTGCCATTACTTCCCACAATCAAGTCATTGTAGACTGTACCTGAGATATGTAATCCTTCGATATTCTTGTAGTTAATCAGATCCGTGCCCGCTTTAATCGAGCCAGTGTTAGTAGCAGCATTGAATGTTGTTGTGATTCCCTCACTAGGATAGATATACGAAACGCTCAACAAATCGTTACCTGTCCCCCCATCTACTGTTTGAGTCGCTAAGGAAGGTGGGGAAGTATATAGGACGAAAGAGAAGGAATCATTACCATTCCCTCCATTGAAAATGTTATTACCAAACGTGCCATAGGCTTTTTTGTCGTCGTAGTAGCCAGAGGCAAAGAAAGAATCATTGCCATCCCCCCCATTGAGGATGTTATTGCCCGTTGAATAGTTAATACTCAATTCATCGTCACCAGCACCACCATTGAGAGTGTTATTCCCGGAGGTAAAAGAGGCGGAATAGTCATAGTCGCGAGAGGCACTAAGAGAATCATTGCCATCTCCTCCATTGAGGATGTTATCGCCTGTTGAAAAGTTAGCATTTAATTGATCGTCACCAGCACCACCGTTGAGGGTGTTATTGCCATCTGTCTTAGACGTAGAGAGATTATCATTGCCATCTTCTCCATTGAGGATGTTATCGCCTGTTGAAGAGGTAGCACTGAATTGATCGTTACCAATACCACCGTTAAGGATGTTATTGCTTGTTGAATAATCAACATTCAAGCAATCGTTACCTTCACCGCCAAAAATCGTATCATTGCCATAATTTAAATCATTGCCACTACTGCCACCGAAGAGTAAATCGTTGCCATTGCTCCCAACAATAAAGTCAGCGTAGGTTGTACCTCTAATTTCTAATTGTTCGATATTGTTGTAGTTAATCTGATTTGTGCCAGCCCTAATTGAGCCAGTGTTAGTAGCAGCATCGAAACTTGAAATGATTCCTTTAGTAGCACTGGTGTAATATACAGACAAGTAATCCTCACCAGTTTCTCCATTTACACTTTGAGTAGTTAAGGAAGAGGGGGCAGTTTTTGAGGCGGACAAATAGAAGGTGTCATTACCAGCCCCTCCATTTAGAGTGTTTCTACCCTGGACTTCATCTGCGTAAAAAGAATCATCGCCATCTTTGCCTAAAACCGTATTGTTGCCAACAGAATATCTAATATCAAGGTAGTCATCCCCAGCATCTCCACTGAGGATGTTATTTCCACAAGAATAGGCAGCATCAAGGGTATCATTTCCCTCATCACCCCCTACCAGGTTATTACCAGTACCACCACGCAGGGAGTCGTTATCTGTACCACCAAGAAGAGTATCATTCCCTGCACCACCAATGAGGGTATCATTTCCGGCATCACCGCTTAAAAGGTCGTTGCCATTTTTGCCATCAATGATATCATCACCCACTTTAGCGTTAATTGTATCTGCACCCTGACTACCCAGTAGAGTATCTTTACCGTTGGTTCCAATGATATTCACCATAACTTTTATCTTCCTGAATCGATTTTTTGAGTAACTTCAGCTATTAACTTTTTGTTAATGTTATTTAAGGACACACAGAAATTGCCGAGAGTTAACGCTTTCGACATACTTTTATGTCACCCTTGAGGGCTAGCAATTTTCTCGAAGATTTACCCTATTGATAAGCTTGTAAGTAGGACTTATCTAACTGACTTGAAAAAGGCAGGAGGTTCAAAGTTAAATTCTTTACCTAATTCCCTATTTCCTTTTTCATTCGTTATTTGTGTACCCATTAATAATGCTATTTACGACTATCTAAGTCTTAAGCATTGTACTATTTATGAGCGTGTATTTAGGAAAACAGATGGTTTCACACTTTTTCTATCATTCTTGATCCGCAGATCAACCCAGCCATCACTGACAAAGTGTCGAAAAATCAAGCTTGAATGCCTAAAACCCACACTTCATATTTCTCATCAAAGCGTAGCCCTACTGTCGTAAATATAGAGAATAATTCACTTTCGATAGGGAAAGAATTTTTATGCAGTTGTTGTGGGCTATCGCCCGCGGGTGTATAGCTTAAAAATAAGGAACATCTAAATAACACTTTGATAACCATATCTGAAAATTTACTGAGATGTCCACACTTAAAGACATATCTTTGCATACTCTTCACATTATTTGCCGATCAGTATAATGTGAGTACTTATCTTTATGTATTCTTCATGTCTTGATAGCCACTAATAATTATATGCAGCAGCTAAACAGCAGCTAAATGGTTGTTTGATCTGCTCGTGTAGCGTGTCGTCCCCCTAGTAGACAAGCAAGCTGTAAGAGTTTTTGAAATCTGTATGCTGCGAGGTTCTGACGAATCGCTGTAGAGTATTGGCAAGTTATCAATAGCTACTTAAGAATAACTATCTCCACCAAACATACTTCCGTAGCTTAGGCGTAACCTATCGTATAAAAACTACTAATGACGGTGGATCTGAAACTGGATTATACTGATAAATTTTGAACAAAATTAACACTCTCACCGCCATTAGGTACTTATTGTAGAAGTATAAAAAAGTTGTACAATTTTGCAGTTTGTAACCCCTATATTACCGTTGGCATTCACGCGACTTATAAAAATAAAGTTTTACAATTTTCCCAAAATTCGTCATATTGATAAATAAAAAAGTTGTACAATATCTCAAAAGCAAACCTTGTAATGGTTTGGAACTATTGACTACAAGATTCGATGGCGATCGCATCCCAAGTGCAAAACTGAATTAATAGGTTGAGTTTGCGATGGATGCGATCGCACTCTATTTCACTTTACCTGTAGCCACTAGCATGGAGCGATCGCTTAAATCATCTCTCAACTAAGCAACGCCATTTTCTAGGCAACCACAGCCAAAAACAGTAAATATACTAGCTACTAACCAGCCTAGTGTCTCTTATGGTCATAACAAGCAATGTCCGACCAAAAAACATTGGTATTTACATTGCTACTGACATCTGCCAAAAGGGAAAACACCGCAACATGGTTAGACTTGAGGATCTGACAAAAGGCACACAAGTACAAGGTATTCTGCCAAATAGTATTGTCGCGATCGTTGATGCTCAGTGGCATGGCTCTGATGTTGTGGAATTAACATACAAAGATGCTAGCGGCACGTTAGGGAATGAGTTAGTCTTTCGAGACAGAGAACCTACCCTGGAAATAATCACCTCTGGTGGTGCTTGGAGTTTCACTGCTGATGGAGCTAATTTTCGTCTGGTATCAGAAGCGCACCGCATCCGTCTAGCTTATCTGTTCGACCCCTTGCTAGCCGTTCACACCTCTCTAGTCGAACCCTTACCCCACCAAATCACTGCCGTTTATGGGGAAATGTTAACTCGACAACCTCTGCGTTTTCTCTTAGCAGATGATCCAGGTGCAGGTAAAACTATTATGGCAGGGTTGCTGATGCGGGAATTGCTCATCCGAGGTGATTTGCATCGTTGCCTTGTGATTTGTCCCGGCAGTTTAGCCCCACAGTGGCAAGATGAATTGTCGCAAAAGTTTCATTTACGCTTTGAAATTCTCACCAACGATCGCATTGAATCAGCAGTAACTGGAAATGCTTTTGCCCAAATGCCGTTGGTGATTGTGCGACTGGACAAACTCAGCCGCAATCAAGACTTACAAGCAAAGCTAGCGCAGACAGACTGGGATTTGGTTGTTTGTGACGAAGCTCATAAAATGTCAGCTTCGTTTTTTGGTGGTGAAATTAAAGAGACGAAACGCTACAAACTTGGTAAGTTACTCTCAACTTTAACTAGGCATTTTTTATTAATGTCAGCGACACCACATAACGGCAAAGAGGAAGACTTCCAGTTGTTTATGGCGTTATTGGATGGAGACAGATTTGAAGGACGCTTCCGCGATGGTGTTCATGTAGCCGATACTTCCGACTTGATGCGGCGATTGGTTAAAGAAGATTTGCTGAAGTTTGATGGAAAACCGCTATTTCCAGAACGCCAAGCTAGCACTATAGAATACGAACTATCGGATTTAGAAGCGGTACTTTATAAGCGAGTCACTGAGTATGTCCGCGAGGAATTTAATCGTGCCGATGCTTTAGAAAATGAAGGGCGCAAAGGTAATGTTGGCTTTGCTTTGACTATTTTGCAACGTTGGCTTACTTCTTCCCCAGAAGCTATATATCAATCGCTGCTACGCCGTCGGGAAAGGTTGCAAAAACGACTGAGGCAAGAAGAAGTTTTGAGGCGAGGAAGTAATGCAATCATCATTGAATTTAAGCAGGTTCTGGATCTGGAAGACTTAGAAGATGATTTAGAGGATATTCCTGGTGAAGAACGAGAAGCAACAGAACAGGAAGTAGTTGATCTAGCTACAGCATCACGGACGATCGCAGAATTACAAACAGAAATTAAGCTTTTAGAAGAATTAGAGCAACTGGCACTGCCGGTGCGACGTAGTGGTAAAGATAAAAAATGGGAAGAACTCTCTAATCTGTTACAAAATGATGCCGAAATGTTCAACGCCCAAGGACATCGGCGCAAACTCCTGATTTTTACCGAGTACCGGGACACATTAAATTATTTGACAGATAGGATTCTGACGCTACTAGGGCGTAATGAAGCTGTGGTAAATATACATGGCGCAATGGGACGCGAAGAACGCCGCAAAGCGCAAGAGGCGTTTACCCAAGATATCGAAGTACAAGTCTTAATAGCTACGGATGCTGCGGGTGAAGGGATTAACTTGCAAAGGGCGCACCTTATGGTTAATTACGATTTACCTTGGAATCCTAACCGCCTAGAACAGCGTTTCGGGCGAATTCACCGGATTGGGCAGACGGAGGTCTGTCACTTATGGAATTTAGTGGCAAAAGGCACTCGTGAAGGCGATGTGTATTTAGCGTTATTGAAAAAGATAGACGCAGAGCAGAAGGCGTTGGGAGGTAAAGTATTTGATGTATTGGGAAAAGCGATCGCAGGGACGGAATTACGAGAGTTATTGATTGAAGCAATTCGCTATGGCGATCAACCAGAGGTGCGAGACAGACTCAACCAAGTCGTACATGATAAACTCGACCAACAGCGACTACGCGAACTTTTAGAAGAAAGAGCTTTGGCACGGGATTCGATGGATATCGCCAAAGTGCAGCAAATTCGGGAAGAAATGGAAAGGGCAGAGGCACGACGGCTGCAACCTCATTTTATTGCTTCTTTCTTCCTAGAAGCATTTACCCAATTAGGTGGAACATTGCGTCAACGTGAACCCCAGCGTTACGAAATCAGTCATGTTCCGGCAGTTATTCGCAATCGAGGGCGGCAAATTGGTGTAGGAGAACCGTTGCTGCTACGCTACGAACGCATCTGCTTTGAAAAAGATTTGATCAGCATTTCTGGTAAACCCCTAGCTGCCTTCATCTGTTCTGGACATTCTCTACTAGATGCCACAATTGACCTGACTTTGGAACGACACCGGGATTTGTTGAAACAAGGGACTATCTTAGTCGATGAAAATGATTCCAGCGAAGGAACCCGCGCCTTAGTTTATCTAGAACATTCCATACAAGACGCGCGGACAAATTTAAATGGCTCTAGGCGTTTAGTATCACGGCGGATGCAATATGTAGAAATCAATCCAGAAGGCAATACTTACAATGCAGGTTACGCACCTTACCTCAACTACCGTCCGCTAACAGACGAGGAAAAAAGTGTTGTAGAAAAAATTTTAGAAGAATCTTGGTTGCGAGAAGATTTAGAAGCAAAAGCCAAGAGTTATGCGATCGCTCATCTTGTTCCTCAACATCTTCAAGAACTCAAGCAGCGCAAGGAGGAACTTATTGCTAAGACGATGACAGCAGTAAAAGATAGATTAACCAAGGAGATTAATTACTGGGATCATCGGGCAGAAGAACTGAAAATGCAAGAGGAAGCTGGCAAGCCTAATGCCAAAATTAACTCAGGTAAAGCACGTCAGCGAGCTGATGATTTGCAAGCACGGTTAATGCAGCGCTTGGAGGAATTAGAGCAAGAACGTAGATTATCGCCATTACCGCCTGTAGTGGTTGGGGGTGCGTTGGTAGTTTCAGTAGGCTTGCTGCAACGAATGCAAGGCAAACAACAGGCAACAACAGCGATGTTTGCCAGGGAGACAGAACGGGTAGAACAGGCAGCAATGACGGCTGTGATGGAAGTAGAACGCAATTTAGGGTACGAACCAACAGATGTAAGTACCCAGAAGTGTGGCTATGATATTGAATCACGTCCCCTCACCCCCAGCCCCTCTCCCAAATTGGGAGAGGGGAGCCGGAGGCGGGGTGAGGGCTTGCGATTTATTGAGGTGAAAGGGCGAATTACAGGCGCTAAAACTGTGACAGTGACGAAGAATGAAATTATTACCGCTCTAAACAAGCCTGATAATTTCATTTTGGCATTGGTGCAAGTGCCTGTAGCAGAAAATATGGAAGGTAATTGTTCTATTCACTACTTACGCCGTCCATTCCATAAAGAACCAGATTTTGCCGTGACGAGTGTTAATTATGATTGGCTGGAGTTGTGGCAAAAGGGAACTGAGCCGTTTTAAAATAATTATTTACCGTATTAATGATTACACTCTTCAGATTTTTTAATCATTCTTTCTTCTCCAAGAGTATTCGATTTCATTGGTTATAATGCTGGTAATCAGTAGGGCATAAGTAAAATGTCACCAAAAACTTTTGATATTGCTGACTTATCTGAGAATTTAGCTGATTTATTGTCAGATATCCAAAATAATGTTGAAGTTACCCTAACTCATCAGGGTGTCCCTTTGGCAAAAGTTTTGCCTTTGACTCAACCTGAGCCTACGGTTACTAAAGCTGATTTAAATGATGCCTTAAAGCCAAGAGTTGCGGGTTTTTGGCAGGGAAAAGTTAAGATTGCTGACGATTTTGATGAGACTCCAGAAGAAGTAATTGCAGCATTTTATGGGGATGAGTAGTGAGTTTTTTGTTAGATACTCATATTTTGTTGTGGTTTTTAGAAAATGATTCTAAATTGTCAGATTGGTTACGAGAGGTAATTACTAATCCTGAAAATTTAATTTTCGTCAGTGCGATTAGTGCTTGGGAGATTTCAATTAAACAGTCTTTAGGAAAGTTAATTGCTCCTGGTAATTTGGAGGAGGCTTTGCGCTTCAGTCGGTTTGAGGTTTTGTCTATGACATTGGCACATGGAATAAAGGTTGCTGATTTACCTCTACACCATAAAGATCCTTTTGATCGGATGTTAATTGCTCAAGCTTTAGTAGAAGGTTTAACAATAATTACAGTAGATCAAAAGTTTAAATTTTATGATGTGCCATTATTCTCTGATGATTTTGGGTAGCTCAAATATGCCAAAATTTCAGAACTCTAGCTTTCTCTAGAATAACTGCTACAGGTTTACTTCGTAGGCGTAGCCCGTCGTAGACATCGCAATTTTGTCAGACTAATCCCTTTTAAGTCTGCCTACTTTATTGGATAGCTAGTTATCCAAGTAAAAAGGGATGCTTTTGGTGAGAGCAATCACACGACTAAACTAACTCTTTAGCAGAAATCCTCAGAGGCTCGACTTTATGCGATCGCTTTCCTTTGGGTGCTACAAAGCGAATCTCGACATCGTAACCTGCACTCCTAGCAAGTTTTGCTAGAGTTTCAATTTTAGGAACCTGTTTCCCAGATTCAATCCGAGCTAGCTGTGGCTGTTTAATACCAACCAACTTAGCAAAATCCCGTTGATTTAAGCCGCTAGCCTTTCTTAAAGCAATAACTTGTTTTGCACACTGGAATTCAGATTCCAAGGCATCGTATTCAGCCTTTACCTCTGGATCTGCTAAAACCTCATCACGAATAGAATCCCAAGAAATTGTGTTAGAAGTCATCGTTTTTTAAACTACAGGCTTTTAGCTAAAGATAATGTGCGCTCCTCCGAATTATCACTGAACCATCTAGCTGGTATCGTGATTATAATTGCCGGACGAAGCTCTGTAACTAAGTTAGGCGAGCAGCAATCAACAAAGACTAATTAGCCTACCAATGCTTGATGTAAATATTCCGTAAGTCCACTCACTCGGAATATTTTGTGCTGCTTCTTGCTCAGACATTTACTCGCTTCCATCATATCAGTCTCGCAAAATAATGACCTACCGCAAGAAGCTAATCGAAGTCGCGTTACCCCTGGAAGCAATTAACAAAGAATCTGCCAGAGAAAAATCAATTCGGCATGGACACCCTTCGACGCTACATTTATGGTGGGCGCGGCGACCTTTGGCAGCTTGTCGAGCAGTTTTGTTTGCATCTTTGGTAGATGATCCCTCAAGTCATCCTGAAAAATTTCCCACTGAAGAGGAACAAGAAAAAGAACGCCAACGATTACATGACTTAATTGGGCGAATTGAAAATGTTGAAACAAGGGGAAAATCAACCCAAACTGTTCGTGGTTTAGTATCTTGGGATGACATAACAAATACCAGTGTAGTTGAGGAAGCACAAAGAGAAATTGCTCGTTGCCTTGCTTGGGAAAAAGGTGACGAACCACCAACTAAACGGGAAGAAGTAACACAGTATTTAAGCAAACACGCACCACCTATTTATGATCCCTTTTGTGGTGGAGGTAGTATACCTTTGGAAGCCCAAAGATTGGGGTTAGAGGCACATGGTAGTGATATTAATCCTGTAGCGGTTTTGATTACTAAAGCTTTGATTGAAATTCCGCCGAAGTTTGCAAATTTGCCTCCCATTAACTCTGATTCTCGGAAGAATTCTCTAAAAACTAAG
Organism: Nostoc sp. 'Lobaria pulmonaria (5183) cyanobiont'; assembly: GCF_002949795.1. Taxonomy (NCBI): domain Bacteria; kingdom Bacillati; phylum Cyanobacteriota; class Cyanophyceae; order Nostocales; family Nostocaceae; genus Nostoc; species Nostoc sp. 'Lobaria pulmonaria (5183) cyanobiont'. The sequence continues at coordinate 4,930,525 of NZ_CP026692.1, forward strand.
ACATGGTATGGGGCGCAGGGTTTAGCTGAAGATGTACGCTATTACGGGCAATGGATGCGGGAACAAGCTTTTAAGCTAATTGGGCATTTGTATCCCAAGGTGGATTTGCCCTCATCCCCTAGCCCCTTCTCCCAGAATGGGAGAAGGGGGACAGGAAAGGGAGAAGAAAATACACCCCTCTCCCAGGATGGGAGAGGGGACGGGGGTGAGGGCAGAGCAACGGTGATTGCTTGGCTGTGGGCTAGGACTGTGAAATGTCCTAACCCAGCTTGTGGTTGTCAGATGCCTTTGGTACGTTCTTTTGAGCTTTCGAGTAAGAAAGGGAAGGAAGCTTGGGTAGAACCAACTATTAACCATAGCCAGCAACCGCCTGTGATAAGTTTTCAAGTGAAGTCTGGCAAGGGTGAACCGCTAGATGAAACTGTTAGCCGCAAAGGTGCAATTTGTATCTGTTGCAGTACTCCTATGCCTTTGGATTATGTTCGTGCTGAAGGTAAAGCAGGACGGATGGGCGCTCAGTTGATGGCTATCGTGGCAGAAGGTGAACGTGGACGGGCGTATTTATCGCCAACTAACAAAGACGAGGAAATTGTAACTTCAGTAAAACCAGAATGGAAGCCTGAAGTCAATTTGCCTCATAATCCACGAGATTTCAAAACGCCTAACTACGGGATGCGTACATTTGCAGAACTTTTTACCCCGCGTCAGCTTGTAGCACTAAACACTTTTTGTGAATTAGTAAGCGAAGCACGGGAAAAGATACTTTCTGATGCTGTAGCTTTTGAAATACCAGATGATAGTTTACCTTTTTGTGAAGGTGGTAAGGGTGCGACTGCTTACGCGGATGCAGTGGCGACTTATTTAGCGATCGCAGTGGATCGAATGAGCGATTACTGTTCAAGTATTTGTAGTTGGCATTCGTCAGGCGAGAAAATGCGAAATACATTTGCCCGTCAAGCAATTCCTATGACTTGGGATTTCGCAGAAGTAAATCCATTTAGCAGTTCCAGTGGTAACTTTATTGGTGCAGTTAATTGGATAGCCAAAGTAGTTGAAATTTCTCCTTGTAGCACTCAAGGATTTGTCCAACGCATAGATGCTACTAAATCAGATATTTACGCAAAATCAATAGTTGTTTCTACAGACCCACCCTACTACGATAATATTGGCTACGCCGACCTTTCGGAGTTTTTTTATGTTTGGCTACGACGTTCTCTAAGTTTTATCTATCCCGACCTTTTCAGTACCATAATTATTCCTGATAAAGAACGAGAATTAGTGGCTACACCTTATCGCTTTAGTGGTAGTAAACAAAAGGCAAAAGAATTTTTTGAGACAGGACTGGGTGAAACTTTTAAACGGATGCGTGAGATGGCGCATGACGGATATCCTTTGACTGTTTATTATGCGTTCAAGCAAACCGAAACAGATGATGAAGTTTCTCTCACAGAAGCAAAGGGGAACGGTGATATTAGAGCTTCAACCGGATGGGAAACGATGCTTGAAGGACTTATAAAAGCTGGTTTTAGCATTACTGGTACTTGGCCAATGCGAACAGAATTAAGTAACCGCACGATTGCTAGTGGTACTAATGCCCTCGCCTCATCCATTGCTCTCGTCTGCCGCCCTCGCCCAGAAACTGCTCCATCCGCAACCCGCCGCCAATTTGTCAACATTCTCAAACGCGAACTTCCAGATGCACTGCAAAAACTGCAACAAGGCAACATCGCCCCAGTAGATTTGGCACAAGCCAGCATTGGCCCAGGTATGGAAATATACTCTCGCTACAGCAAAGTCCTGGAATCAGGCGGTGAACGAATGCCTGTGCGTATTGCACTACAACTGATTAACCAAACTTTAGATGACTTTCTCGCTGAACAAGAAGGAGAATTTGATGCTGAAACCTGCTTTGCGTTGATTTGGTTTGAACAGCATACCTTTAATGAAGGATTATTTGGCGATGCTGAAACCCTCTCCAAAGCTAAGAATACAGCAGTACAAGGGATGGTAGACGCTGGCATCCTCACTGCCAAAGTGGGTAAAGTGCGACTATTGCGCCGCGACGAATTACCCAAAAATTGGAATCCCCAAACCGATAACCGCCTCACAGTCTGGGAAGCCACACAGCACATGATTCGGGAATTGCAAGACGGTGCTGGAAATCAAGGCGCTGCAAATTTGCTATCTCAACTGGGAACCATAGGAGAAGCAGCAAGGGAATTAGCTTATCGGCTGTATAACATTTGCGACAGAAAAGGCTGGGCTGCTGAAGGTGTCGCTTACAACAGCTTAGTGATTTCCTGGCCAGAAATTTCTCGCCTCGCTGCTGAAACCGAAGAAAAGATTCCTTTACAAGTAGCGTTGTTTTAAAGATGGAATTTGAAAAGCCTTCATTACCCTCACCCCCTAACCCCCTCTCCCAATTTGGGAAAGGGGGAACAAGATCAGAAGAAACTAATCCTACTCCCCTCTCCCAGCATGGGAGAGGGGCTGGGGGTGAGGGCACTTCCAATAACTGGCAAGTCCCCCCAGCCCTCCACCAAAAAATGAAAGACGTAGCCCGTCAGTTTCGCAAAGAACCTACACCCAGTGAAGCCATCCTTTGGCAAGCCTTGCGAAATAGAAAGTTAGAAGGTAGGAAATTCCGTCGTCAGCAACCAATTGGCTGTTTTATTGTTGATTTTTTTTGTGCAGCTGAACGTCTAATTGTTGAAGTAGACGGAGCCATTCATGAATCTCAAAAGATTCTAGATCAACACCGTCAAGAATTACTTGAATGTTTGGAATTGCGGTTTGTACGTATTAGTAGTGAGTTAGTGGAAACAAATTTACCTGCGACTTTACAAATTATTAGTCACGCTTTTATCCCAGATAGCCCTCATCCCCCAGCCCCTTCTCCCAATTTGGGAGAAGGGGAGCAAGAAGAAAAGTAATTTTACCCCTCTCCCAGGATGGGAGAGGGGCAGGGGTGAGGGCAATTTAACTATAAACATTAGTATAAAAATCTATGTCCGTAAGTAACCGCGAACGAGTTGGCAGGGTGCTAGACCTTTTGAGAGATGGCTTATATCCTTTTGTGGAAAGGGAAATGCGTTCCATTTATGGCGATAAGTGGGTAGTTGCCGCTACACCTTTTGTTCCAGAAGACCACAGCCTAAGACGTAATGTCCAGCAAATTCTTAAGCAAGACGAATCAGCACTGCTGAAACTCATGTCTAACCAGTGGCGTGAGGTGTTCAAAAAGACTCTGGGCAATGCTGAAAGAAGCTTGGTTGGGGAATTAATTGACACGCGCAACTCTTGGGCGCACAACAAGCCACTCTCTACAGATGATGCCTATCGCGCTCTTGATAGCGTATCGCGGTTACTTTCTGCTTTTTCTGCACCAGAAGCAGATGAAGTTGATAAACAAAAACAAGAACTTTTGCGGGTACGCTTTACAGAACAAGCCCGTCGTGAAACTCGTCGTGCTACTCACCAACCTCTAGAAGGCACTCCTGTAGGCGGTTTAAAACCCTGGCGAGAAATTGTTACACCTCACCCAGATGTTGCCTCTGGTAGCTACCAACAAGCAGAATTTGCTGCCGACCTCTGGCAAGTTTATTTAGATGAAGGTTCCGACGAATATCGTATACCTACAGAGTTTTTTAGCCGCACTTTTCTCACCGAAGGGCTAAAGCAACTGCTCACAAATGCCTTGCTACGTCTTTCTAGCAATGCAGGCGACCCCGTTATCGAACTGCAAACCAACTTTGGTGGCGGCAAAACCCACGCGATGCTGGCACTATACCACCTGTTTATGGGAGTTCCCGCATCCAAGTTACCCGGATTGGAACCAGTGCTGGAAGCGGCAAATGTTTTACCTCCGCCAAAAGTTAACACAGCAGTGCTGGTAGGAAATAAAATTTCTCCCGGTCAGCCTCAACCTAAAAAAGATGGCACATTTGTCCGAACACTTTGGGGCGAATTAGCTTGGCAACTGGGCGGTAGGGAAGCCTACGAAATGATTCGAGAAGCAGATGAAACTTCAACTAACCCTGGCGATGCCCTCCGGCTGCTGTTTAACCGCTATGCACCCTGCCTGATTTTAATTGATGAATGGGTGGCTTATGCCCGACAGCTTCACGAAATAAACGACCTTCCGGGGGGCAGCTTTGACACTCACTTTACCTTTGCCCAGACTTTGAGTGAGTCGGCAAAAAACGCTAACCAAACTCTTTTGGTCGTGAGTATTCCTGCATCTGATAATGAGATTGGAGGCGATCGCGGTAAAGCAGCCTTAAGTAGACTCAAAAATGCTATTGGCAGAGTCGAATCTCCTTGGCGACCAGCAACTGCCGATGAAAGCTTTGAAATTGTGCGGCGGCGGCTGTTTCAACCCATCACCGAAGAAAATGGCTTTATTGCCCGTGATGCCATCATCCGTGCCTTTGCAGAAATGTACCAAAACCAATCTCAGGAGTTTCCTAGTGAGTGCCGAGAAGGTAGTTACAAACGACGGCTAGAAAATGCCTATCCTATCCATCCAGAACTGTTTGACCGACTTTATAATGACTGGTCAACTCTCGACAAATTCCAACGCACGCGGGGTGTGCTGCGACTGATGGCAAAGGTGATTCATTCACTTTGGGAAGGACAGGACAAGAGTTTGTTAATCATGCCTGCCAGCGTGCCAATGGATGACGGACAGGTACAAACAGAATTGACTCGCTACCTGGAAGATAATTGGGTGCCAGTGATTGAAAAAGATGTAGATGGATATAATTCTCTACCATTGGCGTGCGATCGCCAAAACCCGAACTTAGGACGTTACTCTGCCTGTCGTCGTGTCGCCCGGACGATTTACCTTGGTTCTGCTCCTACTCTGAGAGCAGCTAATCGTGGTGTAGAAGATCATCGGATCAAGTTAGGGTGTGTTCAACCAGGGGAAAGTGCAGCAACTTTTGGCGATGCTTTGCGCCGGCTTACCGACCAGTCCACACATCTTTATGTCGATAATACTCGTTACTGGTTCTCAACTCAGCCTAGTGTCACCAGACTTGCCCAAGACAGAGCCGAGCAAATCCAACAGGATCAGGATAAAGTTTGGGATGAAATCATTCTCCGATTAAAGGCTGATAAGCAACGTGGCGAGTTTGCTGGAGTACATATTGCTCCCGACTCCTCCGCAGATGTTCCTGATGAAATGGCTGTAAGGCTGGTTGTCATGGGGCCACAACATCCCCATAAAAATAAGGAAACTGAAACTCAAGCCCGCGCCAGAGCCGAAGAAATACTGAATCAAAAGGGAGCCAGTCCTCGGTACTGCAAAAATATGTTGCTGTTCCTAGCACCAGACAAGGCAAAACTGGAGCTATTAGAACAATCTGTTTGCCAGTACCTCGCCTGGAATTCGATTATTCGGGATAAAGAAGCCTTAAACTTAGATGTTTTTCAAAGCAATCAGGCGACAACTAAACAACAGCAAACCGACAAAGATGTAAAAAGTTTAATTCAGGAAGCTTACATCTGGTTGTTAGTGCCAATGCAACCCAACCCCCAAAGAGAGATTGAATGGCAAGAAATTCGATTGCACTCATCAGACTCTCCTATTGTGCAAGCAAGTCGTAAAGCAGTTCATGAAGAACATTTGATTGCTAACTATGCAGCCAGTCGTCTGCGCCTAGAAGCCCTCGATCCATATCTCTGGCGCGATGTAAACCACCTCGACCTTAAGAAGTTGTGGGAGTACTTAGCGTACTACCTTTACCTGCCACGCATCAAAAATCAACAGGTGCTATTAGAAGCGATCGCACTTGGAGTTGCAGCATTACTGTGGAATGAAAACTTTGCTTATGCCACAGGCTGGGATGAATCAAAAGGACGTTACCTTTGTTTGAAAACGGCTGAACACATTACCGTAACACTGAGTAGTCAAAGCCTGATAGTTAAACCCGAAGTAGCGCAACGCCAGCTTGAGGCAGATGCTGCTATGGCTAAACCTCCAACTCCACCACTAGTTAAAGAAGGAACAGGAAGTTATAAGACTGAAAAGGAAAAAACTATTGACACTGTAGTAACATCAGATGACTCCTCTAATGACAAAGTAACTGTCATAGTTCCACCAAAACGTTTCTATGGTTCAGTCAAATTGGACGCATTGCGATTACGACGTGACGTAGGACAAATAGCAGACGAGGTTATTCAACACCTCAGTAGTTTGGTAGATGCTGAAGTAGAAATTACCTTGGAACTTCAGGTCACTGTCCCTGAAGGAGTACCAGATAATGTAATTCGCATAGTCAGCGAGAATTGCCGGGTTCTCAAATTTAGTAATCAGGGATTTGAACAAGAATGAAGTTGAGGTACATAAACCTTGTTAGAAAGTAATAAGGTAAAGCATTACGTCACTCTCAAGAGTGCGTAACAGTAAAAGCTCCCACTTTGCCCTGTTTAGGCCATGGGATACATACTAGTACCTGAGCAGGTTGCCGTAACAAGTGGTACAAAATACTTAATTGATGACACGCCTTAGTAGTCCTAACCTCATAGCGTCAAAGCGATCGCTCACACTAACACCTGTCAACTCAACTGTTCTGGTTGAGAAAAGTATTTGTGAACTAGGGAAACTTGACTTCAACAAAAATCTTCCCAAATAATATAACAATTGATGCTTCAATAGCCAAAAATTTTACTTAAATAATTAACAGTGCTTTTAGTTATATTAAAATTTAAATATTTTTAGATTAATTTGTTAATCAATTTATCTCTGGAGAATAAGTTTTATCTTGCTCAAGAATACTCTAACACATCTTAGAAATCAAAAAAAATGTTAAAAATATCAGAATTTTTTATTTTTATGTAAGGGATTAATGAATATATTTAAATAGCTAGAGTTAATGGTATATATTGTGTGAGCTAGCTTTACACATGATATTTAGCGCTAGAAGCTAGTCACAAAAAGGCTAGAAGCTAGTCACAAAAAATAGATAAAATTATTATCAAAAGTGAGAATATAGAAGTACAGAAGTACTAAAAAATGCCTGAAAATAATATTTACCTATGAAAATTAAGATTTTATTGAGTAGTCTTTTTAATTATTTGGATAGTGTATAGTTGAGGAAATAAAGAGCATAATTTTAAGGATAAAAAATAATGCCACTGCAAAAAATAAGTGAATTTGATACAGACTACTCTAATACCCTGGGTAAAGACATAAAAGGAATGGGTGTGTATGTTCAGGGAACTGATGAGAAGATTGGCACAGTAAATGATGCTGTACTAGACGACCAAGGAGCATTTCGCTATTTAATTGTTGACTTAGGCTTTTGGATTTTTGGCAAGAAAGTCTTATTACCAGTAGGGAAATCGCGTATTGACTCTAGAGCAGACCGTGTATATGTCGTTGGGATGACAAGAGAGCAAGCGGAAAATTTACCTGAATATCAAGAACATACAGCACTTGACTACGACTATGAAGAACGAGTGCGCGGAGCATATCGCACACCGTCCGTAGAAAATTCAGCACCTCTGGATGCAACATCTGCGGCTGCGGTAGGATCGACAGTTGGACGCACTACTCCTAGTCCTGATCCCAACAGCTATACCTACGCACAGGACGCGGATCTGTATGATGTCAGCGCTCACGAAGACCAAAGCTTCAAACTCTACGAAGAAAGGCTGGTTGCTAATAAACAGCGCCGGAAAACCGGAGAAGTATCTATTGGTAAGCACGTTGAAACTGAAACTGTAAGAGTTGCTGTTCCAGTAGAAAGAGAGCGAGTTGTGATTGAGCGAGTGACTCCTGAAGATGCAGGCAAAGTTGTATCACCTCAAACAGCTAACTTCCGTGAGGGCGAGGTAGCACAGATAGAACTCTATGAAGAAGTTGCAGATGTCCAAAAGGAAGCTTTTGTGCGGGAAGAAGTCAGAGTGAAAAAAGTTGTAGACAAAGAAACCGTTGAAGTTGAAGATACCATTCGACGTGAAGAGTTAGATGTTGATGCTGAGGGTCGTACTATTGAGGAAAGAACTGGTAATAAGTTGCCTAAAGACCGTATTTAAGAAAACTGCTTTTAGCCTTCATCGCTTGTCAGACAGCACAGAAATTCTAGGCTGAGTCTGGAATCTCTTCAAGGGTTTTCGGCATTTTTGTGATTGAGCAAATGTATTTGCTTTCTATATGGGTTCGCAAGAGTTGTAGAGATCCCGAATTAGATTTAATCTACTGATTTAGCCACGGGACAGACTTCTTCAAACCAAAAAGCGCCAAGTCTGCGTTAGCTGAACTTGTCGGCACGTTTTTTCTGACGCTTGCTGCGCTCTTGGGTGGTAAACCTTATACTGTTGGGCTGACACTATTAAAAAGAATGCATCAGTAAGTTAAACCTCAAACCTCAAACTTAAGTTTTGCTATGTTACTACAAGATAAACAGAACGGCAATTTAGTAGAAATCCTCGACATTGAGGCACTGTTTAGCCCGAAAGAAACTACTGTTAAAGGACAATATCAGGTGGGAGAAGAAGAACAAGACCCAGAATCTTTTGAGAAAGGCAAATTAAATTTTCCTTCTGGTGAGAGCTTGCCACAATGTTGGATCGATGCAAATTACAAAAGCGCTTGAACATCTAGTTAAAATTCATGCCATGTATGTTGCATCTTTTGCTAGAGCTTATTCAAGCAATTACTCAAACCTCTATAGCAGTTCTAAATGATTTCTGAACTTTTCTGTTTATCCTCTTGGCACTCTTCTCTAACAAGACGCTGCGCGATGGGGGTTCGATAATTTTCATAAATAAAATAGGATTGCTATAGCCTGGGATTGTGCAACTTCCAACTTATTTTTTTAGGAGACAAGTGTGAATATGATTCAACAGTTTCGCCAAATTTTAATGGCTTTAATCTTGGCTTTAGTACTAACAACAACAGCTGCTTGTAGTGGTACGGTTCAAGCTAAACAACCAACTCAATTAGCACCCGGAATCAGTCGTAGTGGTGACTATGCCTTGTTAGAGCGTGGTAACAGCGTACAAGGTCAAGATTTTGGGAATTGGGTTGTTAGTACAGCAAAAGGAATTGTCCAAGATGCTTATGTTCGTGACAACAACAAGTTAGGTGTCGTGATTACGCCTCAAGTTCGCCCGACAGAAGTGCGATCGTTAACAAAATCCTTAGTCCAAGGTTTTCACAAAAATTTTCCCAATCAAGATTTGACGATTTTGGTATACGCACCCGATAAAAAACTGATTTTGACGGGTCAGTATGATGTGCAATCAAATCAAGTCGAGTATAAATAATTACTCATTCTTCTGGATTAAAGAATTGATTCAGTTGATTCAAAGTATAAAAGGAGGCATTTTTAATGAGTAGCAGTGACAAGTATAAACGCGAAATTCTCAATGATTTGGCGCACGGTAATACAGAATCTTTAGATGATGTTTCATCTGATCCAAGCAAGGATTACCAAAACTTTGACGATTTTGCTCAACGCTCATCCCATGAAGAACGTCGTCAATTATTTGGTAAATCTTTCAACCATAACAGCATACCCCCAAGCCAGCTGGAGCCAGAATTGCAGAAAGCGATCGCTCAGATTAAGCCTAACGAACGGGATGATGTTGCCCGAGCATTTTTCAAGCACTTAAAGCAAAGAGGTCTAGACGAACGCCATCTAGAGCGAGATTTGGGACTTTCTACCCACAACCCCAACCACATGAATGCAGATGACCTCAGCAAGCTGGCATCTTTCACATATCATAGCCATCCTGACATCTTCCAATCCGTGATGGCTGAACAACCAGCGATTCTTAAGTTTCTCAGTAATCCAGTCATCGGAGCAGCTTTGGGAGCGATCGCGGCTAAATGGTTTGGCGGTCATAAATAAGCATTTCCAAATTTGATACATATATAGGACTAAGGGTATTGAAACTCACTCCACCCATTCACTCCCAGTAGAGATTATTGAGCGAACCTACCACTGTAAACACTGACACACCACTAGCTTAAATAACTTTTGAGATATTGTCCTGATTAAGTTCTTTTTTTTGCAAGTGGTAATGTCTAATTGAGATCGAACAAGGAAAATAGAATGTTTATAATTACAGATTTTACACTGTTTGGTTTAGCACCGATGACAATGGCTCAGGAAGTTTTAACTCCAGAACAAGCATCACTTGTTTTTTCTGGGCCGAAATTTTTGGTAGCATTGCTTGCTGGTATATTGATGGCATTTGCCTTTCAATTGCTATTAACAAACTTCTCAGTAGCTGTAGGAATTTCAGCTTTAGGGGGTAGCGAAAGTTCTGATGAATCTGAAAGCTTGGGCGGAACGATTCGCAAAGTTGAAACAGCCGTCGGTCTTTGGGCGCTTGTTACCGCAACCATCGCCTTATTTGGTGCTTGCTTTTTAGCGGTGAAACTCAGCTTAATTGACAGTGCGCTTTTAGGAGCAATTATTGGTGTAGTCATTTGGTCTGCCTATTTCACAGTCATTATGTGGTTAGGTTCGAGTGCAGTCGGCTCCTTGATTGGTTCTGTTGTTAGTACCGTTAGTAGTGGTATGCAAGGAATCATGGGTACAGCAACTGCGGCTTTGGGTGCTAATGCTGCTAAAAGTCAGATGGTTTCTACAGCTGAAGAGATCACCGCCGCCGTTCGTCGGGAATTCACATCAGGTTTTGATGCTGATAGTATCAAAAATACATTACAGAGTTCTTTATCCGGTGTACAGTTACCGCAGCTGGATACTAAACAAATCGGCTCTCAATTTCAGAAGCTGCTTAAAGAGGGAGACTTACAATCAATTGCTGATAGTGACTTACTAAAAAATGTTAATCGCCAGACTTTTGTTGATTTAATTAGTTCTCGCACAGACTTTTCCCAGTCAGATATCAATGGGATTGCAGACCAATTGCAAGGTGCTTGGAACCAAGTTGTGAAAGGCTCAAATCCCACTGACAAAATAATTAATTTACTTCAACAAGCCTCACCAGAAGAATTGCAACCTGAAAAACTAGTTGAAAAAATTCAGCAATTAGCAACAGTTGGAGGTGGAAATGGTAAGCAAGGCAATGGAATAGTTAAGAAAGCTATTGAAGTTGGCTTAGGTGCGGCTTTACCTGCGGTGATGAAGGGGTTTGACTTTGCCCAAATAGATGTAGAAAAAGTTGCTCAACAGTTACAAAAATTGTCAGGGAAAGTTCAGGAAGTAGATGTTGATAAAATTACACAACAGTTGCAACAATTTAAAGACCAAGCAACCCAGCAAGCAAGTAAGCTTAGTAGTTCTGTAGCTGATAAATTACCTACACTTCCAAATAATACTGTCAAGGCAGATATAGAAGAATACATCTTGAATTCTTTCCCTTGGCATTTTAACCGCATCACAATCCAAGATGAATTTAAAGAAGTCATCTATGACCAGAATGCTAATCCAGGAAATGTTAGACGGGAATTGGAGGAATTAAATTTAGAGTATTTTGCTAACTTGCTCAAGCAACGGGAAGATATCAACGAAGCAAAAGTCAAAGAAATTTCCGAGCAGATGGAAAGCGTTCGCACGGAAGTTTTAGAAACTGTCAAGCAGGCAGATACAACAGAAAAATCACAAAATCTTCGCACCCGTTTAGAAGATTATCTGCGTTCAACTGGGAAGGAAGAACTCAACCCAGAAGGTATTGAGCGGGACTTGACGAAGTTGCTAGAAGATCCAGAAGCCGGCATTGAAGATTTAAGTCAGAGATTTTCGGAAATTGACCGCGATACTTTGGTGAAGTTACTGGCTGACCGCGAAGATATCTCAGAAGAGGAAGCTAATAATATTGTTGGTCAATTTGAACGTACTCGCGATCGTGTCTTAGGTCAGGCAAAAGAACTGCAAGAGCAAACCAAAGCAAAAGCTGATGAGTTGCGGCAAAAAGTAGAAGAGTATCTGCGTAATACCAATAAGGAAGAACTCAATCCTGAAGGTATCAAACGCGATTTTGGCACTTTGTTAGAAGACCCACAAGCAGGACTTTCCGCTTTAAGAGGAAGATTATCAGAATTTGACCGCGATACTTTGGTTAAATTATTGAGTCAGCGACAAGATTTGAGCGAGGAGCAGGTAAACCAAACCATCGACCAGTTGCTCACAGTAAAAGATAGCGTTTTGCAAGCTCCGCAAAAAGCCGCCGAAACAGCAAAACAGCAGTACGAAAAAACCACGAGTACTATTAGTGAATATCTCCGCAATACTAACCTGGAAGAACTCAACCCAGAAGGTATTCAACAAGACTTGCAAAAATTATTGGCTGACCCCAAAGAGGGCGCTGATGCACTCAGAGAGCGGCTTTCACAAGTAGACAGAGAAACTTTAGTCAAGCTGCTGACGCAACGCGGAGATTTGAGCGAGGAGCAAGTAAACCGCACCATCGACTCAACAGAACAAGCTATCAATAATATTGTCAAAGCACCGCAACGCTTGGCAAACCGTGCTACTGAAAAAGCGCAGGAGTTTGAAGCTTATCTAGAAAACTATCTGCGTAACACTAATAAAGAAGAACTCAACCCGGATAGTATCAAGCGCGATTTGCAATTGTTGCTGTCTTCTCCCCGTGCTGGTGTGTCTTCTTTAGGTGAGCGTGTTTCTAAATTCGACCGTTCTACACTCGTGGCTTTGTTGTCCCAACGTGAGGATATTTCAGAAGAAGAAGCTAACCGGATTGTGGATCAAATCGATTCTGTGCGGAACTCGATTGTCGAACAATATCAGCAGATTCAGTCAAAGGTGCAATCGGCGCTTGATGGTATTTTCGGCTCTGTTCGCAACTACCTCAACTCCCTAGATCGTCCTGAACTCAATTATGAAGGTATGCAGCAAGATTTTGCTAAAGTTTTTGACGATCCGCAAGCTGGATTTGAGGCTTTGCGCGATCGCCTATCTTCAGTAGACCGTGATACCCTAGTTGCTGTCCTCAGTTCGCGTGAAGATATTTCCGAAGCGCAAGCTAACAAGATTATCGACAAAATCGAAGGCACACGGGATAGCGTACTGCACCAAGCCGAACGCATCCAGCAAGAAACTCAAAAACGCCTTCAGGTAATCAAAGAGCAAGCACAAAAGCAAGCAGTTGAAACCAAAAAAACTGTCGCAGGTGCTGCTTGGTGGTTGTTTAACACAGCTTTTGTTTCTTTGGCAGCTTCAGCTATAGCAGGAGCTTTGGCTGTATCAGGTTTTGACCTATTTGGTTAAGGGTTCTACGAGTTCATAGTTAAGCCTCTGTATTAAGAGGCTTTCTTATCTAAACTTGATTTAATTACCTCAAATTTTCGCCTATATTAATTAGGAATTATAAATTAGTATAAATCGTATTTAATACATACTTGAAAAGAACTAGATTCAGCCGTATTCCAGTCCTTTATCACGTTTATTAAACAATTCATCATTTCTCTATTTGGTATTACTAAGATTTGGTGCATTATCAGCATTCAACATTTCTGATCTATAGATAGATAGATAGATGTGAAAATCAACGGATATGAATAAAATTCCGGAAGCGATTTGTTTGTTATTAATAAGAAATATTCGGATATTGTCCTGTTAGGCAGCAACGCAAACTCTCGACCACCATGAATAGAAAGAAATGATCACGAGTCTAGACAATAGTTACGTCTAACTTGCTAACCTCAGCAGGAATTGACCGCCTCGGTGCAAGATTTGGTTTAGGCGGACGTGAAATCGCAGGTGAACAAGTACAAGAATTACTTGCTTCTTTCAAAAGCAAACGCGACCAACCTCCCCGCCCATAGGAGATTTTAGTTGACATCCATTGGTTCATTCAAGTAATAGGAAAGTTGCAGTTTTAAAAACATTCTCTAGCTGAAGTGGATAATTTAGAGTTTTAAAACCGACTCATTCGCTTCTACTTTTAAGTTAAGGAGTCAGAAGCTTAAGAGTAAAAACTTTTCTGACTCCTGACGACTAGTTAACCAATTGGTAGATAGTTAACTTATTTTTTCACTTCTGTACACTTCACTCCTATGTACACGGGGGCTGCGAGCTCCAGCAGCAGATCCAATCATTGAGGCGATTAAGCCTAATAAAGAACCAAATACAAACGACCACAATCCTTGACGTACATTTGATGCAATATCACGAGTTTGTTGGGCAGATACATTAGGTGTGTTTTGCGGTAGATTCAGACCACCTGACTGTTGAACCTGGTTAATAACTTGCCCAGCATTTGAAGCAGCAATCCCAAAAGCACCTGATACACCACTTGCTAAAAGCCAAGAGCTTAAAGCTAAAGTTGTCGCCCAAAGAATTGCACCATTGAGAAGAGCTGTGTTGCGGTTCATTGGACCACAAGCACGGGCTGTTACCCAGCCCCCAGTTAATAGGGAAATTAATAAAGCAATGGTTGACCAAATTCCCACATGACCAGCAACGTCAGATGCAATTGTTCTAGGTCTACCTGATTCTGCTACAGAACCTGCACCGATTGCACCAAACAACGCGCTCAAAACTAACTGAGTTGCGAGCGCAATTAGTAGTCCAGATATAATCGGCCCCCAACGAACAAGGTCATGATAATCGACTAATTGATTAGTCACAACTGGTTGACTAACGATATCATCCCCAGTTCGATCCACGTATGACATAGCCTATCCCTCTTCTACTTTTTTGCTTGTTTTTCAAGTTTATTTATCGAACATTATCCAGTGAAGTCAACCAATTAATTATTTCTGATTTAATTTACACTGTTACTTGCAATGCTGATCATCAAACTTTCTTTTTTATTATATATATATCTGGTAATTCCCTTTAATTAAAAATTAATTTTCACACAAATAATTGTAATATTTTAATAAATTAGTACTAATAACTTCAGGTTTCATCTGAATTAAGCTAAAAATGGATAATTTAGTCTCAAAAAATTCTCATCTTGGAAAATTGTAATGATTATGAATAAGTGAATACTCTGTTTTTTACAAATAACGATTTCCGAAATGAATCAGCAAGATGTCATGAGAATTTTTTTATTGGTGTTTAGTGGATTATGAATTGGTAAGGATTCAGAGCGGGGGTATTTAACAGAGGTAACATAATGGAAAAGTATCAGTTTCATGAAGAATAAAATGTTTATATAGCAAAGTAATGATACAATTATGGACTGTATTTAAAGATGTATTCACAGAGAGATTACAGTTATGGGTTGGTTACAAAGACTGTTTGGACAGGAAAAACCAGAAGATGCTCAAGTTAATCCAGATCCGACTCTAATTGCTGACGATTCCGAATCGGGGGAAACTATTTCTCTAGAGCGAGTAGGACTAAATGGAGAATATGACCAAAGTGGTTTAGCAAAAAGAGTCGCCCTAGCTTTTGACGAAGACTCGCAATTTGATGAGATTGATTCTGTCTATGTTGCTCAGTTGGGAAGTAGCGTAGTTTTAAAAGGAGAAGTAGCAACACAAGAGATATTGGCACAATTGGTAGAGACTGCGAGGGGGGTGAGTGGTGCTAGTGATGTGCAGAGCGATCAAGTCAGTATCGGCTAAAATATTGGGAATTAAATATTAGAGAATGAGGAGCAAGAATTAACGGCAATGAACAATCAACTCAAACCTCGACAAGTGGGGATAATGCTGACGTTATTTACAGTGCTGATCCTAAGTAGTTGTGCGAAAAAACCTGAAGAATCTACTAGCACTACACCTCAAACACCAACTGCTGTTGCTCCAGCTAGTCCTAGCTCTAGTACAGCAACTAGTCCTGTACCTGGAAATACAACTTCTTCTAGCTCTAAGAAGCCAGCATCAGCGGGGAATAAAACAGCAGTTTTAGCAGCAGCACAAAGTCTAGGGGTGAAACCACAAAACCAAACAACTTGCCCAAGTGATGCACTGGTAAAAGGCAAGATTACAAATAAGAGAGGCAACATTTATCACCTTCCTAAAACCTTAGATTATGAAAAAGTCAAGCCAGATATTTGTTTTAAAGATGCGAATATAGCACAACAAGCTGGTTTCCGTGCGCCTAAGTAAAAAGCTCTGGTTGACTAAACAAGATTCAATGAAACCTGGTGTGAAATCAACACTAGAAACTTCTAGAATTTTCTGACTTTTATTCATAAAGATAAGCAACCATCAGCTTTGTTTTATGCTCTCGATTCTCAAAAATAAAATTAAATTTATGTGCTAAAATGAGCGATGATTTCTAAGCTAATACCAAGACAAATATTTTTAGCCTGGAGTTTGGGTAGCACGGCTGGAATAACTTTATCTTTGATAAAAAAGGTACAAGCTGTTAGACTGCCGCAGCACTTGAAAGATGTATTGATATTATTGAGCGGATTACGTCCGAAAAATAACATATATCAACACGAACCTACACCACCTACACTTGTCAGTTGGAAAGGAATTGCAGAAGCTGAAGATTATACAGCGGTTTGCATAGTTAGAGGATACACTATGGAGAGTATTTAAGAATAACAGAAATGGGAGCATACTCAGTCGATTTCCGAACAAAGATAGTAGCAGCGTATTAAGCAGTATGAACCCACTCAACATTTTCTGCTAAACTGCGTCCACGTTGAAAACCGTAGTTCTGTATGAATAGAAAAACCCTCATCCCCCAGCCCCTTCTCCCAATATTGCGAGAAGGGGAGCCGGAAAGAAGTCCCTCTCCCTACTTGGGAGAGGGATTTAGGGTGAGGGCAAAAACTACGGTTCTCAACATAGATGAGGTTTAATTGCTTAGGGACTTCTTTCTCTGTGATTATTCCCCAATCAATACCTTTGGCAGCATAGTAACGCTTTTCTAACTCAAATTTTTCAGCTACAGACTTACTTCCCAAATCCTTAGTTAGCTTTAATGTTCGTGCTTTCTGAACTATTGTTTTGCCTTGCTTGACAGAAAGCATAAAATCCGTTGTTAAAACACGGGGAGTATTGCTTTGCGGATCTTTGGGATAGTTAATACCTATTTCCTCTGCAATACTCATTGCTAAGTCAAGGTCAATTAGAGGAAACTGCTCTCTTATATCTACAATCGTATCTAACCACTCAAAGACGTAAAACAGCCGCTTCTCGTTATCAGAAAGCAGATAATGTTCTCGGTTTGTTTTCCAATCTGGAGGTCTAGAAACACGAACCTTTGAGGGAAAATCCTGAATCTTTATCCAAGGTTGATAGTCTTTCCCACTACCCTAACCACGGCCTTGCTTCAAGTAACGCTCAAACTTGGCTTGTGTCCAATCTTGCTTGCTTTTAGCCATAAAAATTCCTGTAGATGCTTACATTTACACCCACAGGATAAGTTGTATAACTTTTTTATTTGTTATACGACTTTATTATTGTTGGACAAAAAAACTGGTATAAATATATACTATTCAACGGTAACACTTTTAGCTAAATTACGAGGCTGATCGACATCCAAACCGCGACGGGCGGCAATATGATAAGCCAATAATTGCAGGGGAACTACTGTCAGAATCGGAGAAAGTAATTCTTCCACATGAGAGATGGGAAGAAGATCGTTAAAAATTTCCGCAGCTTCGCCATCGTTGACGGGAGTCACGCCAATTAACCGAGAATCTCTGGCTTTGGCTTCTTGGGCATTGGAAATAACTTTTTCGTATACACTACCAGGTATTGCGATCGCAACTACTGGTACTTTCGCATCTAAAAGAGCGATCGGGCCATGCTTCATCTCTCCAGCCGGATACCCTTCGGCGTGAATGTAGCTGATTTCTTTTAATTTCAACGCCCCTTCTAAAGCAATAGGGAAGTTAATTCCTCTACCTATAAAAATGAAATCTTTGGTTTCGGCGAATTCGTGGGCTAGCTGTTCAGTTAAACGTTCTTGACTTTCTAAAGTAGCCTCAATTTCTTTGGGAATCTGCCGCAACCCATTAATAATTTTCTCTAAAATATCTTTTGAAACAGTCTGGCGACGAGCTGCTAAATCTAATGCCAAAGCATAAAATGCCATCAGTTGAGCAGTAAAAGTTTTCGTCGCCGCTACCCCAATTTCAATTCCCGCTAGGGTACTGATAATATGCGGCACTAGATGACCGAGACTGCTTTCTGGACGATTGGTAATACCCAGTAGTCGCGCTTGATACTTAGATTCTTTCCCTTGACGACGTTCTTTTTCCATTGTCAAAGCTGCTAGGGTATCAGCGGTTTCACCTGATTGAGTAACACCAATAATCAAGGTGTTAGCCGTCACGGGCGATGGTGCATAGCGATACTCAGAAGCGTAATCTACCTGAGTTGAAATTCCTGCTAGTTGTTCAAGTAAATATTTACCAATTAATGCTGCGTGCCAACTGGTACCACAGGCGAGGATCTGAATTTGTTCTAAATCGTTGTATAAATCTCCAGGTAAACCAAGATTGATTGGCGATTCGGTAGATTCGGCTGGATTAAAGTAAGCGTCTAAACTAGCTCTTACTACCCCTGGTTGCTCATGAATTTCTTTGAGCATGAAGTGTTTGAAACCCTGCTTTTCTACCATTGCAGGATTGAAATTGAGCAGCCGGGGTTGTTTTTTCAGCCTGTCGCCAGCAAAATTGTAAATCTCAACGCCCAAAGGTGTGAGGCGAGCAATTTCGCCATTTTCCAGAGGTAGCACTGCACGGGTGTAGGCAACGATCGCTGGCGTGTCAGACGCACAAAATAACTCCCCTTGCCCAAAACCAATTACTAAAGGTGCTTGTTGGCGGACAACAATCAATTCATCGGGGTAGTCAGCAGAAATAACTGCGATCGCAAATGCTCCTTTTAGGTGATTAACGGCTTGGCGAATTGCCTCTAGGAAGGGAGATGAGGAAGATGAAGGAGGAAAATTCTTTAAAAATTCAGCTATTAAATGAGGAATAACTTCGGTATCGGTTTCAGAACGAAATTCGTGTCCTTTTGCTTTGAGTTCCTCGCGTAACTCGCGGTAGTTTTCGATAATGCCATTTTGCACCACAGCCACTCGCTTTGCTGTATCCAAATGGGGATGGGCGTTGTATTCTTCTGGTTTACCATGAGTTGCCCAGCGTGTATGACCAATACCAATTGGGGCAGGAGTTTCTATTTGTTCCAGTTTAGAACGCAGGTTATGAAGTTTACCCTTTGCCCGCACACAATTTACCTCACCTTCCCAAACAGTGGCGATTCCAGCCGAATCGTAGCCCCTGTACTCTAGTTTCTCCAGTCCAGCCAGTAAAATGTCTGTCGCCGCTTGAGTGCCTATATATCCAACAATTCCGCACATTCTTCACGCCACTTTTTTTCAGGATGATTAAATCCAGTATAGTAGATAGCATAAAGTGGACATTTTGCAAAGAAAAAAGGGAGTATTTTACTCCCTCTACCACTAGGTATTGTTATGGATTTTAGGGTTTTGACAGCGGATTCCCCGTCAGGTCAAAAGCTGACGGTACAAATACGGCTTCTAAGATTTATACCAATTCTCTAAAATAAGGCAACAGATGTAAGCCAGAAAGCCTTGCTGCATCTAAATTTCTCTATTGCGTTAGCGCAGCGTTAGCGAGTCCGCGAGCGTCATTGCGAATTGCGAATTGCGAATTGGTATTAGATACCTAGAGATTGTATCCGCTTAAAACATCCTCTAAAGGTGCTTGCTATTGAGACATTTAAAAGTCTTGAGTGCCGAGTTCCAAGTTCCAAGTGAAGAATCAAAAAATTGTATTTTTGATTTACTTCTTTTGTCTCAGCACTCAGCACTCGGCACTCAGCTTTTTAGTAAGCTAGACCCATACTGCGAGTTGTTTCAGCGCCCAGGTAAACCCGGATGCTCAAAAAGTCGGTGGGACAAGCGGTTTCGCAACGCTTACAGCCTACGCAGTCTTCTGTACGGGGTGAAGAGGCAATTTGAGCAGCTTTACAGCCATCCCAAGGAACCATCTCAAGTACATCAGTTGGGCAAGCGCGGACGCATTGGGTGCAGCCAATGCAGGTATCGTAGATTTTTACAGAATGAGACATTGAATAAACGGCTCCTTTCGAGTGTTCTTCTCTGCGAAAGAATCATAATCAACGCATAGTCTACCGCAGTGATTGATAGGCCGTAATCAAAAGGCTACATAACTTCAAACAATGTAATAAGCACGCTTGATATTTGTTTTTGCGAGATTGTCCCTATTGACTGATAATCAGCAACGTCATCAGAGCGTATTTACCACAGTGGTATACCATAATGGGGGTTAATCGTAAAGATAGATGAAACAAAATTAAAAGTGAATCAGGAAATCTCCTAATTTTAATTATGGGGATTTTGGCTAATAATCTGATTTTGCGATCGCCACTTCCCTGTGCAAACAAAAGCAGTTCGGCAATTTATATTACGCAAAAGCAGTTTTATTACTGAATAAAACTGCTTTTGCTATGTAAATGATTGATTTACAGACTGCGATCGCTCACCGATAACTCGTATATTTAACTTTTTAGGTTTGACAATTTCATAATATTTACTTTTATATATCAGAGTATTTCAGAAATTGCAAATTCATCATTTATCGCAGCAATTTTTGTTTCAATCTTTGGCTCAATAGCCGTCACTTGCAGTTGTTCCTCTAGATTATTAGCATCAGCTAATTTATCTTTTACATACTCCCTTTCTCGGATTTGTCGAGCAATACTTTCTAACAGCCAAAGTTGTTCTTCCACAGACAAGGCAAGGATAGAGCGCTCAATTTCTAGTAAATTCGGTGAGATCATTTTACTTTTGATTCCTAGTAAGGTGTATTTTTCAAAGATATTATATTCAGTTTATCTGGTTAACCTAGAGCATCGCCAATTCCCGATCATTATTCCCCACGCCTATCATTTCATAAATCAGAAAAGATTGCTATAAATAACTAAAAGCCAGTTTTATAACTTTTTAATTAAGTATTACTGCTGAAGCAAAATGTGCGCTAAACTGACTACATGAATTACGAAACAACTAGGAAACTCCTCATAGATCAGACAATCACAACCGAAGAAAACCCAGATGCGCTGTTAACGCGTATGAAACAGGGCAAACCGCCGATACCCGGTCAGATCACTTCGATTTTGTTAGCATTGAAAGTGGTGTTTGAAGCCCTCAAAGATGCAAAGAGCCTAGACCGAGAACTGGCTTTGGCCCTTTATTCAGTTAAGCATTAAGGCACAACAGCTATTTGGCGCAGGGCGGAAAGCCGGGGTTGATTGGCGGCGACTGCTGAAAGAAGATTTACTACGAATTTCCTTAGCAGCTGAAAGTATCTTTTTGGGTATATGGCAAACCTTAGCTCAGATGGAATTGGGGAAGAGATGAGGGATATAAGGGGAGCAGGAAAGAAGTTACAGTAAGTTTTTCCCCTCCGCACCTCTGCCTCTTTTGCCCGATGCCCATTAACGAATTTGCAGTTCATTTTCTAGCTTGTCTAGGTCAGTTTTGAGCAAAACGGTCATTTGACCGGTAAAAGCTTTGCCAGTCTTGGGTTGGGCAACTTCCACCCAATATACATAGCGATCGCCTACTCGTAATTCTCCCTTTAAGGCTTCCCGAATTGGAGTTTTAGCCAGACGCGCTGAGTTAACTGCCTCCTGGTTGGGATATTCATACACGACTTGGGCGCGATCGTAATCTTGATAAATCTCTAAGCCATAAATCACCCGCAAGGATTCTTGGAGACGCGCAAATGTCATGCCGTTAATAGCATCATACATAGTAATGCGCTCAGTCCGAATTGTGCCCCGGTCTTTGGAAAACTCCACCCTACCAGGAGGCAATACTGACGCTTGAAAAGTGAATCGTTGGGCAGCCGTATCAGTCTTTTGCACAAATAATCGCTCTCCGCTTCTGGGACGGAGTGTCGGATGTGCTTTAATCCAAGTGCCTACCTCTTCTGTACTTTGCCCTGGTAAAGCATTGGCTTGGGAATCAAAAAGTGTTCCGACACAGAGCCAGGGCATTAGAGAAAAAGGTAAAATTAAACAGTTAAGCAGGGATTTTTTGAGCATTTTGCTGTTGAGGATTTTTATAGAAATTTCCCATTCAGGAGTAACCATAGTCTTCCCGTTTTTCAGCAAAATTACTTCAATGGATTGTAGCGATCGCGATCGAAGCCTTTATTAATCTCTCAACTAGAAGAGTTAGCTGAGGCGCTATTGGATTTCAACGAGTAAATAAACCACCTATTCTAAATCAATAAAACGCTTACGCTGTATTTATTTTGACTTTTGACTTTTGACTTTTGACTTCCGCCTTGCGGTACTAGGCACTTCTCAAAGCCACAATAGGGTCGAGTTTAGCAGCGCGACGTGCAGGAACAACGCCAAAGAATAAACCAATAGCCCCAGAGACACCAACTGCCATAGTAATCGCTACAGGAGAAAGACTCGCTTCTAAAGGAGTCAAGGCTCCCACTAATAGGATGCCACTGATGCCAATCGCAGTCCCAACTAAGCCGCCGGCTGCGGAAACTATTACTGCCTCAATGATGAACTGTAGCAAAATATCTTGCTCAGTTGCGCCGATCGCTTTTCGCAATCCGATTTCTTGGGTGCGTTCGGTGACGGAGACTAGCATAATATTCATAATGCCAATGCCGCCGACAAACAAGGATATGCCGGCGATCGCAGCGAGCATAATTGTCAATGCACCTGTGATTTGACCGACAGTTTGCAAAGCATCTTTCTGGGTGCGAAGAGTAAAGTCATCTTCACCATTAATTTTGTGCCGTAGACGCAGCAAATTAGTAATTTGAAATTCGGCTGCATCCACACTATCGGAATCACGAGCAGCAGCAACGAGGTAATCTAAGGCGATACCATAGGGAGAATTCTTGCCTACAAGTCGGTTTGCAGATGTCGTGATTGGTATTAGGGCAGCATTATCATAATCTGCTCCCACGCTGGAACCTTTGCTTGTTAACGTCCCAATCACTTGAAAGCTGGTATTTCCAATTCGCAATTGCTGACCGATAGCGTTACTATTACCAAATAGTTTTTCTGTCAAGTCTCCACCTAGCACAACGACTTGGTTACTTCGCTTGATGTCTACCTCAGAGAAAAACCTGCCTTTAGCAGTTTCAAAATCCCGCACTGGTAGGAAGGAAGGAGTTGTGCCAATGATGTTGACATCGGTGTTTCTGTTGCGGTAAGTAATCACCTGTCTGGTGTTTAATTCGGGAGCAACTCCTACTACTGTTGGTACTTGAGAGGCGATCGCTTCTGCATCTTGCAACACTAAAGTTTTTGGCACTTCAAAGGAGATGCGCTGAGTTTCTCGATTACCTGGCAGTACAAATAGCACATTTGGCCCTAATGACTCCAACTGTTTATTAACGTACTTTTGCCCACCTTCGCCAATCCCAATCATGGCAATCACCGAAGCGTTGCCAATAACTATACCCAACATCGTGAGAGCGCTACGCAGTTTATTTGACAGCAGGGTTTTCCCCGCCATATTCATGCTTTCGAGGAAATTCATATCTTATAGGACTTACGCATTACGAATTATTTTTTTCTTTGGTCTTTTCAATTTTGTAGTCTTTGGGTGGGTTAACAAAAATGCGATCGCCTTGTTTAACTCCCTCTAAAATCTGAGTTTGGTCTTGAATTTGTGCCCCAACTGTAATTTCGCGGAACTGGGGTTTATTCTTTGCATCTGGTACGAGTACGCCAGTTTTACCCTTTTCAGTGACGATTGACACCGTTGGTAACACCAAGGCATTATTAACGCGATCGCCTAAAAAAGTCAGATCCACATTTAAGCCAGAACGCAGTTTATCTATGCCAGTATCCAGAGCAACCCGCACCTGGAAAGATGTCACACCTTGTTCTATCACTGCTTCGGGAGCAATCAGGCGCACATGACCTTTAAAAACTTGGTCGGGATAGGCATCAGCAACAATTTCCACCTGCTGCCCCGGTTTAATTCTGCCAATGTCGGCTTCAGGAACTTGAGCTAATACTTCTAAACCGCGTGCTACGGCGACAATTGAACTGGAAGTTGCCGATGCACTAGCAGAAGCAGAAGTTGTGGGTGTGACAAACGCGCCGGGTTCGGCATACTTTTGGGTAACAATTCCCGACAAAGGAGCGCGAATAATAGTATCTTCTAATTGCACTTGCACACCCTTTAACTGAGCCTGAGCAGATGCAACCGCGGCTTGACGCTGGGCAATTTCCTCAGAACGGGTTCCATCTTCTAACAGTACCAATGCTGCCCGTGCTTCGTTAACAGCCGCTTGGCGTTGGTCGATTTCCTCACTGCGAGTGCCACTTTGGACTAACGACAATCGTTTTTTTATTTCTTCTAAACTGGCTTTAGCACTTTTGTCGTCGCTGATGGCTTGATCGAGTAATTGTTTATTCTCTGCTCCCTGTTCGTATAGGTATTGATAACGCTTTACCTGTCCACTGGTGTAATTCGCCTTTGCTTGAGCTGCATCAACTTGGGATTGAGATTGAGCAATCTCTTGGGGACGATTACCAGCCTTAGCTGCGGCTAATTGGGCCTGAGATTGTGCTAATCGCGCCCTAGCTTGAGCGATTTCTTGAGGACGACTACCAGCCTTAGCTTCCGCTAGCTGTGCTTGACTTTGGGCTAAGTTAGCACGGTACTGGCTCCTTTGAGCCTCAATACTGGCACTATCCATCCGGGCGAGAATTTGCCCTTGTTGAATGCGATCGCCTTGTTCCACGTATAATTGCGACAGCACTCCGGGGTTCTTCGGACTAATATTTACGCTCTGAACTGGCACGACTTTGCCACTAGCTGTAATCCGCAACGTGACGTTTTGTGCTGCTACTGGCACAGTTAATTGAGCAATATCTTCTTTATTTGCCCCTTGATTTACTAAAGTGTAAGTTGTTATGGTACCCACAACCAAAGCACTCCCCGCCATCAGCCCCACCAGCCAGCGCAATGGATACTTAACTTTGCCAATAACTGGAATTTCTATGTGCGTAGCCATATTATAGAAGCCTGTAAATCTTGCTGTATAAGAATATTTTTTAGTTAGAGGAGAAGTGGAAAGTACGGAGTTGTTAAAGCTTTATGATTAAATTTTTATGAGTCAATTAACAACTAGACGCATAATTCGCTTCACAGTTGCTTAATCTTTCTTCATATTAGGCATTCGTATTTCTGTATGTCTTCACCTAAAAGGGTGACTTTAGCCACAGCATATTAGTACAATCCTGAACTATTCGTGAGAAACAAGATCCCCAACTTTTTTGAGAAGTTGGGAATCTACGGCGGGCAATTCTCACAAATCAGATAGGATTGCTATAGTGCGATCGGGCATTAGTTGCTCTGTATCCTTTTCTTTTCCCTACTCGCTATTTCCCATTCCACATTCCCTATTCCCTATTCTCTACCCCAAAGGGGTTTGTAATTATTGCTGAAATTGGGTTAATAACCAAGCACCAACTTGACTTTGATTTATTTGACGTTCCAGCACTAAGCTGACACCAAAGCTTTAACTGCATTCACTCAAAAGAAACGATCAAAATGTTCTGATGAATCATTCAAAGTTGCTGTAAAAATTACTTAATCCTAAGTAGGTCTGCGTAAATAATTATCGTTGGGATAAGGCAGTTCTTGCTGGGGGCAGGGAGCAGGAGGAGAGAGGGTTTGAGCCTTATTTACTTTTCTTCACACAGTTTGGTTTTATTGTGCCGACTTACTTACACAAATAAATTTATATTTCGCTAAATACTTCAGTAGGTAAACTGGGCTACGAACAGCGCAGCCCTTGTTTACCACTCTGTAGCTTATGAAAGCGCTGGTACTGCTTCTAACTTCTCAGCTTTGTTCTTCAATACGGTTGGTAGTTCGCTATTGAACGCCTCACCTTCAACCACTTGCGATCGGAAACCATCGGGCCCAACTGGAACATCGCCCGTGATGGTGGTGCGATAGAGGACACGCTCGACTTCCAGATGATCCAAGTCTTGAGGGGCTAAATGGGAGGTAGCGCGGTTGTCCCAGAACGCAATGTCACCGTTATTCCAGCGGAAGCGGGTGGTGTAGGCGGGCTTGGCGATCTGGTTGAAGAATAACTCAAGCAGCAGATCGCTCTCTTGTCGTGATACGTCGATAATGTGCGAGGTGAAGCCAGGGTTGACGTACAATGCGCGTTCACCAGTCTCAGGATGAACCCTTACTACTGGATGGATTGAAACCAGGGGATTGGCTGCGATGCGCTGGGCAATCTTGCTGTTGCTGGGGAAATTCAAACGCGCATTGAAGCGATGTTCGGCTTTTAATGTGTCTGCCAAGGCCCGCAGGGGTGCTGACAGACCCTCATAGGCTGCAACTAGATTTGTCCATTGTGTGTCACCACCGAAGCTAGGGACATTAACCGCACGCAAAATTGATGCCGCAGGTGGGTTGACAACTGCTGTAACATCGGTGTGCCAACGGCTCTCGTAGCTGGAACGGCGCAGACCATTGCGCCGCTCGTAACGGCTGCGGTCAATGGGCAGGATTTCTGAGAAGCCTTCAATCGGCTCATCTTCGTGGGGATGTGCGTAAGTCACTTCGCCGAAACGAGCCGTGAATGCAATCTGTGCCGCATGATCGATGTTTTGACCGCGAAAGAACACGACTTTCCACTTCAATAGTGCTTGACGAATTTCTTTGACTGCATCATCGTGCAAAGGACGCGACAGGTCTACGCCGCTGATTTCGGCACCGATGAAACCTGCTACCTGTCTGACTTCAATCTGTTTGTTGCTCATGTCAATTCTCCATAATTTGATCGATAGGGCGGTGTTCGCAAGCGATCGCAATTTAAATTATCGTACTATAAATCGATCGATTTACCGTAGTATTGGTTGCCAGTATTTTAGACTGCTGGAACAACGGTCGATTTAGTCCAAGCAAGGGCAAGTTAAAATTCGCAACACAGATTAAGAAGCTTCTTACCGGAGGTAAAAGCAAGCTACCTAATTAAATGTGTATATAGCAAGCACTAAATTTTTGCTGCAAGTGCCTTTTTTGAAACTTACAACGATTCCACAATAGCCTCTCTGTATTCTTTGCTACTCACAGGCGTATTCATAATATTTTTATATAAACTTTATAAAATCTTTTTATTTATAACACCATTATTTTATTGATTGATTATTTTATACTATAGGAGGACAAAAAACAATTATATTTACTATAAGTATAGCTTTACCCAAAGCTGCAAAATAAATACTGGTTAAAAAGAGAATACCTTGTATTTAATTTTTTAATTTGTAAATTTTATAAATAAATAATAATTTTAGTCTACTTTCCTATTTCAAGATACTAATTTGATTTTTTCCTTAGCATCAGGCTAATAACAAATTATGATTTGCCTTTTTACCAACGTTGATTAAGGCTTTGAGGAAATTAAAAACTATATGAAAAAGCAATTATCACAGAAATGGACTTTTTCTAAATATTGGTTACGTTTTTTAATTATCATCCTATTAGTAATAGGCGCATTTTTCCGCTTCGTCAATATTGATAAAAAAATTTATTGGGGTGATGAAGTTTTTTCATCATTACGCATATCTGGCTATACGCAGTCAGAAATGAAAACGCAATTAAGTAATGGTCATTTGATTGGCATAGAAGATTTACATAAATACCAGTATCCTAATCCTGAAAAAAATGTAATTGATACAATTAAAGGGCTTATTTTAGAAGATTCGCAGATTTTGCCACTATACATCTTAATTACCCGGTTTTGGGTAGAGTGCTTTGGCAATTCTATAGCAGCGATCAGAAGTTTTTCGGCATTTATTAGTCTGCTTACCTTTCCTTGTATTTATTGGCTATGTCAAGAATTATTTGAGTCTTCATTAGTAGGGTGGATAGCCATCGGGTTAGTAGCTATTTCACCTATTCACATTGTGTATGCACAAGAAGCGCGATCGTATAGTTTAGGGATAGTAGCCATATTAATATCGAGCGTAGCACTGCTGCGAGCCATGCGCCTTCAAACAAATGTTAGTTGGTGCATTTATGCAGCAACATTATCAATAGGGTTTTATACTCATCTATTTTTTACCTTGGTTGCTTTTGGACAGGGAATTTATCTAGTTGTAATCGAAGGTTTCCGATTGAGTAAAATATCGATTTCCTACGTACTATCATTGTTTGCAGGGTTTATAACTTTTGTACCTTGGATTTGGATTATTATTACCAATCCTCAGCCAGAAGCAGTCACTTGGGCGAATACTAAACAAACATTATTGATGTCAGCTACAAGGTGGGCTGGTATCTTTAGTCGTGCGTTTATTGATTTAGGTATTAGTCTTAACGAACCGGGAAAACTTAAGTTTGTCTTAATTCCTTTTATTTTAATTATTTTAGCTTTAATCAGCTACTCAATTTATTTTGTATGTCGAAAAACCTCTAAAAAAGTTTGGTTATTTGTCTTAACCTTGATTGGATCTGTAGGGCTTCCTTTACTGATAACAGATTTCGTCTTTCAAAAGCGGTTTGCTACTAGTCGATATACCCTTCCTTCAGTTTTAGGTATACAGTTAGCTGTTGCTTACCTATTTACCACTAAGATCGCGTCTATTTATACTAAAGCTTGGCAAAAAAAGTTTTGGTCGCTTGTAGCGTTTATGGTAATTATGGGCGGAGTTGTATCTTGTATGGTTCACTCTCAAGCGCAGATTTGGTGGAACCAAGTGCCTGATAAATACCAAGAATATCCTCAAATTGCTAATATTATTAATCAAGGGAAGAAACCGCTTTTAATTAGTGATGAGGATAACCTTTTTCCACAGCTACAAGTACTTAGTAAATTAATCGACTCAAAAGTGCAATTTCAAATTGTAGGAAAAAATCAGTTACCAGAGATTAATAACGGCTTTAGTGACATATTTTTGTTCTTGTTCGAGCCGTCTGACTTTTTAAAAGCTGGAATTGAAAAAGTTTATAACTCAAAGTTACAGCAGGGAAACCATTATCTCTGGAAAATAACAAAACCTAATTAAACCAAGTACACGGGCATATCTAGTGGTTAGGAAACTGCAAGGTGGAAACTAAAAGCAGACAGTTGGCATTTAAATATCGCTTGTAGGTTAAAAATCAATCCGCTTGGGTTAAGGGTTATTGGTGTAGATAATTGGTTTTTCAAGACACGATAAATCAAAAAGACGTGATAAATCGCGTCTCTACATTAGGGTTTTGGGCTTATCTGAACTGTATTGGGTTAAAAATTAATATCAATTAGCCTTATGAGTCGCACAGTTAGAGCAAAAATATACTTTAATTAAACAAATAATTTGAGTATATACTTTTACTGCTGCCGCTTATGTCATCCCCCCTTGAGCGCCCGCTAAAAATTGAAATCAGACTGCCATCTTCCGATCCTCAATTATTAGAAGGACTGGATATATGGTTGCGTTTAGGTCTAATATCTGATGCCCAAGTCAGGCAGTTATGTCGAGAGTTTCTGATATGTGCGGTGGTGTTGCAACCCCAGGTTGAAGCTCAGACAAAGGTAGTATTTGCAACTTCCGACCCCGTGCAGCAGTTGCCCATAGCAGCTTTACAAGCTAGTAGCGGTAAACAACCACAACAAAAACCAGCTAAACCCAACTTTATCAGCATAATGTTGCAGTCCTTGGGGGCAGAACTAAGTGTGCGTTGGCTACTTTTTCTAGGGGTTTTCTTGGTAGTGGTATCCTCTGGGGTACTGGCTGCTAGTCAATGGGCGAGGTTTCCCGCTTCTGGACAGTACGGGGTTTTATTTGCTTATACTTTGAGTTTTTGGGGATTAAGCTTTTGGGCGACTAGGCAAAATAACCTCAGATTGACGGCTCAGACATTGCTGATTGCCACTCTTTTGTTAGTGCCAGTGAATTTTTGGGCAATGGATAGCTTTCGGTTGTGGCAAAATCCTGTGGATTGGATTGTAGTTGCGATCGCCTTTCCTACCCTGACTGCTATAACTGTTT
Source organism: Nostoc sp. 'Lobaria pulmonaria (5183) cyanobiont' (assembly GCF_002949795.1). Taxonomy (NCBI): domain Bacteria; kingdom Bacillati; phylum Cyanobacteriota; class Cyanophyceae; order Nostocales; family Nostocaceae; genus Nostoc; species Nostoc sp. 'Lobaria pulmonaria (5183) cyanobiont'. The sequence continues at coordinate 4,960,430 of NZ_CP026692.1, forward strand.
TACTCTCCAAAAATCAGACTATTTTTACCAATTTACATCCTGGCAAATTACCTCTAGCAAATATTCTAGGGCTGAGTTATCTGCATTGGGGTTGGCAATTAAGAGGATTTCCCTTAATTGCTGTTTATCTGGCAACGATCGCCACAACTATCATTACCGTTTATCACAATCTTTTCCAACAGCCTCATACTGTCAGTGACGATCGCCGTAGGTTAAGTATTAGTTTACCTGCTACTGTAATTATTTATTCTTTAATAGTATTGTTGGTGCGGGCAATTTTTGTTACCAAGGTAGATGTCACACTCTTGGGGTTAGCTATTGGTATTTGCGGCTGGTTGATGATTTGGTTAGCACAGCAGGGAAGGAGAGCAGGGGGGCAGGGGAGCAGGGGAGCAGGGGAGCAGGGGGGCCGGGGAGCAGGGGAAGCGGGGGAAGTAGGGGAAGTAACATTAATATACTCCTCATCTCCCTTATCTCCCTCATCTCTTTTACTCTGGGAAAGACTTGGGGGCGTTTTACTCTTTCTAGGTTGGCTGGTATCGGTAGTAAATTATCCTTGGCAAGCAATAGCTGTCAGTGGTTTGGGTTTGTGGTTTGTGGGGAGTCGCTTGCGGCGTTACAGTTTAAAGCGAGACTTTGCAGGGGTTTTTGTCATCGGCTTAGAGACGATTTTGCTAAGTTGGCGATTAGTACCTGATAACTTACAGAAATTAGCGATCGCAACTGGTACTCAACTCACCAATTCTCAAAATGAACCTTGGGCGCTGCTGGGTATAGCTTTATTTCCCTACGTAATTTTGATGGTGGCGCTTACAGATAGTTTGTATCGCAGCCAAAAGCGAGAATTAGCTAAATTTGGCGAACTGCTCACCCTGTTATTTGGAGCTTTTTTAACAACGATCGCTATAGTAAATCCCACATTGCGATCGCTAAATCTGCTATTTTCTACCGCCACTCTCGCATTCGTTACTCAACGCCGCTCCCCCTCATCCCTTCCCCTGGTATACCTAACTCACATCATGGGGGTGCTGACGTTTTGCTTTACCATTAATTGGTTATTCCCCAGCCTGACTCAACAAGCCTGGGCAAGTATTTTATTGGCTCTCATGGTTGCAGAATGGCGATTTAGCTTGGAGGAAGGACTATGGCAACGTAGTGCATGGGATATCGGTTTAGGATTAGCCGCAGCGAGTTTTTTCCTTTTGTGGATGAATGCAGAATCATCTTGGTATGGCATCGCTGATAGCCGATCTGATTGGGGAGTTTTATGGCTAGTTACGCCTTTAGCTCTGACGGGTGTTGCCAATGCCACAATTATAGAGCGGCAGATTACTAGCCGTTACTTGAGTGTCTTGGCTGTGATAATTGCCCAGCTAGTGACTTTACAACTATCAGGAATCAGATTAATTGGTTTGGCTGTAGGTGCTGGATTGATGTTTGCAAATACGCGCTATTTGCGAAACCAAGTATCTGCGTTAATTACAGAAGGATTTGTTTTAAGTTTCATTGGGGTGCTGTTGTGGACGGGTATACCTGGTTTACCTCGCCTAGCGGTAGCAGGTTGGTTTGTCGCTGGAGCGATCGCAACTCTAAGTTTATGGTTAGCGCGGACTGTTTTAAGCCGACGCGGTAACGAATTAGCAGTTATCTATGCAGCCGCTAGCGATAAATGGGCGATCACCTTATGTGGTTTGGAATTGTTAGGTTTGACACTGCACTCAGTGCTGATTTACCAAGGGTTTACTACTTCGGGATTTTTGTTCTTAATTGCCACTGCGATCGCTCTGGCAGCCATTGTTTATCGCAGTTGGCGCGAACCGACAAATTGGGCATTTTATGGGATTGGTTGGTGTTTGGAATTGTTGATTAGCCAGGTGCTAGGGTTGGGGGAACGCTCAATTGTGAGAATTGCAATCGCAAACATCGCCTTGGGTTTAATTACTCAACTTGTCGGCGAGTGGTGGCGACGACGACATCAATTAGAAAGGTTTCCTAGCAGTCTGCACATTTTGCCATTAATTTATGGTGCATTCAGTATATTGCTACGTTTGAACACCTTCACCGAATGGACAGGGTTGTATTCCTTGGGTGCAGCTTTAATTGTTATTGGCGTGGGGCGACGGCGCGAAAGCTTTAAACCCCTGCTGTATTTAGGAATTATTGGCGTATCAATTTCTGCTTATGAACTTTTGTTCTATCAAATGTCACAAGCTTCAGGAGGAGCATTAGGTGATGGATTAATTGCCATGTCTGCCCTTGGCGCGAGTATCATGTATGCTTACCGCATTCTGTCGCCTTGGCTTGTCAGCTACTTCCGCCTAACTCCCGAAGAATTGAAAAGAATTGCCCATATTCACTGGGTTTGGGGTAGCTGTTTATTAATGGCTGCTATTCCTCTTCCCATTGGAGTTAACCGTTTGGTGGGATTGGCAACTGGAGTATTTTTGATTCGCTATGCTATCTTTCAGGGACGAAATTCTCCCACTTCCCCCAATTTCTTCGGAGGAATTACAATCGCCGAGATGTGGGTTTACCTTGGCTTATTAGAGGTAGCCGGCATGAGGATTTATTGGCGGGAAACAGCAGTAGGGCGATTTTGGGCTGGGCCATTAGTTCCTTGGAATGGTGCGATCGCTTGTGTGGTAGCCTACTTTCTGTACATTCTACCTTGGGAAAGTTGGGGTTGGTCTAAAAGACCTTGGCAACAAGCTGCATACATCATACCTCTGATAATTTTATGGGAAACCAGACTGCAAACTTACCCCATTACCTTAGTACTCGCAGCTGGATTTTACATCTTTTTAGCAAAGGTGGGTGAAAACATCCGTTTCACCTATATTAGTGTGGCATTGATTGATTGGGCACTTTACCGTTGGTTTGATTCTTTACGCTTGACTGATACTTTGTGGTACATTACACCCATTGGATTATCACTGCTTTATATTGCTCTAGTGGATACCCAACTGAGGCTACCAGAGTATAAAACCCCTCGCCATATTCTGAGAGTGCTAGGTAGTGGTTTAATTTGTGGATGGGCAATTTTATTTCATCAAAATACAGCTTGGATACCGGGAATTTTCAGTCTCATCGCCATTTTTGCTGGATTAGCTTTACGAGTACGAGCTTTTCTCTACATTGGTACAGCCACTTTTTTAATCACTACAATCTATCAATCGGTAATTTTCAGCTTGCAGTACTCCTTTTTAAAATGGGTTGTTGGCTTGTTAGTTGGCATCTTACTGATTTATATCGCCGCCAACTTTGAAACCCGTCGCGCTCAAATAACTTCCTTAATTCGTAGCGCCATTGATGAATTTCAATCATGGGAATAGGGGTAGTACCGCAAGGCGGAATTCAAAATTCAAAATTCAAGCAGGAATACACCGTAAGCGTTTCATTGATTTTGAATGGTGAGGCAGTCCGCTCTTCTCCCAAGGGGAGACGCCAAGGGCGATAGCGCAGCGTTAGCGAGTCATCGAGCGTCTGGGGGTTCCCCCCATGAGGAACTGCCGTTAGCACAGCGTTAGCCAGCCTGCGAGCGTCACCCGTTAGCGCAGCGTTAGCGAGTCATCGAGCGTCAGGGGTGGTTTATTTACGCCGTGTTGTACTAAGTATTAAAAATTTCTAATTCCTAATTTGTAATTGCGTACTTCGGAATACGCAATTGACTATAGCGATCGCCTTTGTGCAACGTTTGCCAATTTTAATGAATTGATCGCTTCGTTAAACGCTTTTCGGTAGACTACATCATTACTAGTATCGTAATTCGTTTTGGCAAAGCTAATCAAAATCATATTGTTATCTCTAGGGTTTTTGAAAATGATATTTTCATGCTCATAAAGTCCACGATAGGTAAAGAATAGTCCTTTATGTCCACCGATTGTTCGCTGCTGAAAGTTTTTTGCGTCTACAATCCAGTCTTTCTGCTGAATCCATTTTTGTAAAGAAAGTTGCTGAGGATTGCGATGCACCGATATAGTGACGTTGGGTGGATAGTCTCCTTCGTATACACCACTGATCTTTTGATAGTCCTGTTTTGTCCAGATGGCGATCCAGCCTACCGCCGAGGTATCGCCCGATTGAGGTGATTGAGAAACAACGACAAACTGAGTTGGAGAATAGCTGAATTTAAAGCCGTAGCGATCAGTATAGACAGCTTGATTGTTTACGCCCGATGTCGAAGCAGGATTCGCTTGATTCGCTTGGCTGATTCTTAAAAAACTAAGTGACGTTAGTGTTGCGATTCCCATAACTAAAATTGCGGTAGATGACAGTAAACGATATTGCTTTAAGTGTTTGAAATTCATAATTCTCTGTAAACCATCAATGTGAAACTTAGGATTACATATAGATTCAAGTTTGAATCAGCTAATTCCGCAATGTGACCAAAACCAGGAAGGCACTCATGCAATAAAAAAAAGGATACAAGCCCCTTAATTTATTAATGTCAGAAAAGAAAAGATGCGTTTCGAGATACATAGTGCGATCGCTCATCCCCGTAGGTTGGGTTGACGTAAGGAAACCCAACATTCATTAGCTCAAACAAAGTGGGATCGCTTGTGTGTTAGCCTACTTTCTGTACATTAATTCGTAACGCCATTAATGAATTTCAATCAGTTTCAGCATTCAAAGTTTCTAACATAATATTGGCAGCATCTACCGCATCATAAGGAGACCAAACGGGGTATGATGCACCAGATTTTATCAGATTATTTTCTTCGTTTGCTAGCTCGGCAGCCAAAAGTTGAATAATCTGAAGTTTATCTACGCGATCGAGTTTGCGTAATTGTTTGATTAACTCATTAGATACCATTGTTAGCCAAACGTGTTTACGATTTGATATCCATTTTAAGAGTAACCTGTAAAAGCATGATTTTGCTTGGCTTGTAATGATATAAAAGTGCGATCGCACCGTTGCTTACGATTCACAATCAGCAAGAGTATGAGCAAGCCATCGGTTTGGGAAAAATCTTGGTCAATCCCTGCAAGATTGGATAATTTATTTGTTGGAAGTCCCTAATACATCAAAAAATATTGCTCCAGGGTTGACGTTTCCGTGTTTCGCGCACTCTGTAGCAACTTCCGCCTTCCCTGTAAGAACTTCTGCCTTCACGTTTCCGTGTTTTGCGCACTCTGTAGCAACTTCCGCCTTCCCTGTAAGAACTTCCGTCTTGACGTTTCCGTGTTTTGCGCACTCTGTAGCAACTTCCGCCTTCACGTTTCCGTGTTTTGCGCACTCTGTAGCAACTTCCGCCTTCCCTGTAAGAACTTCCGCTTTTGCTGTAGCAATTTCTGCCTTAAATTTACTAAGTCCAAAGATAAAGAGGATCAGGAAAATTAGGAAGATAGGGAATACAAAGATTTCACCCACTCCCATTCCTGCGTCAAACCCTCTTTTAGGGAGACTTGCGGTTGATATCCGAGAATTTTCTGGGCTTTAGATACATCAGCACCAGTGTGGCGCGCGTCTCCTATCGCTTTTTCTATGTGGTTTCTTTTGATTGGCTTCCCAACAATTTCTTCAATCGTATTTAAGACTTCTGCTAAAACCACCCTGCTACCACCACCGATATTAAAGATTTCTCCCACTACTTGGGGTGCGGTAGCGGCGGCTAAATTAGCGGCGACAATATCACTAACAAACGTAAACTCCCGCGTTTGCTGGCCATCGCCGTAAATAGGAATCGCCTCATCGTGCAAAATGGATTGAAAAAACTTATGAAATGCCATATCTGGGCGCTGTTTGGGGCCATAAACTGTAAAATAGCGCAATGTCACACAGGGCACACCAAAGTTCTTGTAATACAGTTCACACAAAAATTCTGCTGCTAGCTTCGTAATGCCGTAAGGAGAAACTGGTTGAGGACAAATTCTCTCGTGGGTAGGCAATGTTTCTGCATCACCATATACACTAGATGAAGAGGCAAACACTAATCTTTTTAGGTGTCTAGCATCTTTAGCTGCTTCCAGCAAAACTTGTGTAGCGTTAACATTTCGTTCTGTATAGCCTCGAAAAGCTTTACCCCAACTTGCTCTGACCCCTGCTTGTGCCGCTTGATGGTAAACTACATCAACATCTTTTAAGAGTTTCTGCCAATCTAAAAACTGCATATCTCCTTCAATTAATGCAAAACCAGGTAAACGATACAAGTGTGCAACATTGTTTCGCTTTAACATAGGATCGTAATAATCATTGAATTCATCAATCCCGATCACTTCGTTTCCTTGTTTTAGCAATGTTTCTGCAAGATGAGAACCAATAAAGCCTGCGACTCCAGTAACAATAATTTTAGCCATGTTGCCGATTTTTTTATATCCTGATTAACCGCTATATTCACAAGTTAATAATTATAATCAAAAATTGATGATTAATTGAGGATTTTTTCATAGATCCTTTTAGTTGTATCAGCAGAAAAGATAATTAAACTAATACACTTGGGCGGAAAATATGTTATTAACTTGATTTAGTAATTGCTAACAATAAAAATTGAAACTTTACTAATTAGTGAAATTTAATTTTTAGAATAAATGCAGTTGGAATTCAATGGCTAAAATAGGTCAGCACCTCAAAGAATTAAAGTGATGCATAAATAAAACAACCCCACCCCGCCTACGGTGTATACACAAATCTGAAATAGTTTACTTACCTGGTTTTTCGCGTCAGTTTTACCCCACCCTAAGCCTCCCCGATGCATTGGGGAAAGAACTAGATTCCTATTTCCCCCCCAATAAACGGGGAGATTAAGGGGGGTAATTTGACTTGTGTAACACCAACCCCGCAGGAGGGGTTGGGGGTGGAGTGTTAGGGGAATTTTGCAATAAGTATAGTAAATCACCAAAGACTTGCACAAGTGTGAGAATTGATGAAAAAATTGATCCGCGAGAGCCGAATCAGGTATTCTCATTTTGCAAGAGACGCACGAGGAAATCAGTGAAAGTTTTAGTTGTCGGTAATGGGGGGCGCGAACACGCTCTAGCATGGAAACTGTTGCAATCTAAGCAAATTGAGCAAGTTGTCTGTGTACCAGGGAATGGGGGCACGGCAAGTATGGAAGGTTGCCAGAACTTGCCTTTAGCAGTAGATGATTTTGAGGGCATGAGCCGATATGCTCTAGAACATGGCATAACTCTGGTAATAGTTGGGCCAGAAGTCCCCCTAGCTAAGGGAATCACAGATTACCTCCAAGACAAAGGATTGATGGTATTTGGCCCAGTCAGAGCGGGAGCGCAAATTGAGGCGAGTAAAGCTTGGGCAAAAGCCCTGATGCAAGAAGCAGGGATTCCGACGGCACGGGCTGCGGTATTTACGGAAGCTGCGGCAGCAAAATCTTACGTTAAATCTCAGGGAGCGCCAATTGTTGTTAAAGCTGATGGCTTGGCGGCTGGTAAGGGTGTAACGGTAGCTGAAACAGTTGCCCAGGCAGAAAGTGCCGTTGATGCAATTTTTCAAGGACAATTTGGCAGTGCTGGTAAATTTGTCGTCATTGAAGAATGTTTGATTGGGCAAGAGGTGTCAGTTTTAGCGTTGACCGATGGGTTAACAATTAGACCCTTGTTGCCAGCTCAAGATCATAAGCGCATTGGTGACGGCGATACAGGAGAAAATACTGGCGGGATGGGAGCATACAGCCCCGCACCCATTGCTACACCAGAGTTGATGGCACGCATTCAAACAGAAGTATTAGAAAGAGCGATCGCCACCTTACGAGCCAAAGGCATTGATTACCGAGGCGTGCTGTATGCTGGGTTAATGATTGCACCCGATGGCGACTTGAAGGTTTTGGAATTTAACTGTCGCTTTGGCGATCCCGAAACCCAGGTGATTTTGCCACTGTTAGAAACACCCCTAGAAGAGTTGATTCTAGCCTGTGTACAGCAGCGCTTAAGTGAATTGCCGCCCATTGCTTGGAAAGGAGGAGCATCTGCCACTGTCGTTGCCGCTTCCGGTGGTTATCCAGGAGAATATGAGAAGGGCCAGGTGATTACTGGCATTGGGAAGGCAGAAGCAACAGGAGCAACTGTATTTCATGCAGGTACAAAATTAAACCAGCAACAAGAAATAGTCACAGATGGAGGTCGAGTATTAAATGTGACGGGAATCGGAGAAAATTTTGAGCAAGCGATCGCCCAAGCCTACGCTAGTATCAAATATATTCAGTTTCAGGGAATGTATTACCGGAGAGATATTGGGCATAGAGTAGTCAGCGTGAAGCAGAGGGAAACCCCATAAGCATCCAGCCTGATGTCGGCTTGAAGGCTGATTTATACTTAAGCTATGCCCAAGTTAGACATTATCCATAACGCGGTAAAAAACGCACTCATCAAGGACGGCTGGGCGATTACAGACGACCCCTACGTAATTCAGTATCGAAGAACAACCTTATACGCTGATCTCGGTGCTGAACGCCCAATTGGGGCTGAACGAGATGGGCAAAAACTTGTTGTTGAAGTGAAAAGCTTTGTTGGCGCATCAAAGATACAAGATTTGAAAGAAGCTCTCGGTCAGTATGACATCTACCGTTATCTTTTAGAGGAAACAGCGCCAGACCGTAAACTTTACCTTGCTGTTGGTGCGATCGCTTATAAAAATTTTTTCAACCAGGATGTGATTCAACTCATCCTCCACAAACATCAACTTCCACTCATTGTTGTCGATACAGAAACAGAGGAAATCACACAATGGATAAATTAACTGAGTATCCCAAGATAATTAAGCGTATCCTGACAGAGTATGTAGAACTATGTAACCGTCGTCCTAACCGAGACATCGAAACATTCTTGATTATGGATGAGCCAAAGGGTCACTATATTTGGATGAACCTTGGTTGGCAACATGGCGAACGCATTACTGGTATGACTGTCTACATTCGGATTCGAGATTGCAAATTTTGGATTGAGGAAGATTGGACTGAATATGGTATTGCAACTGACCTAGTTCGTGCAGGCGTTGCCCAGGAAGATATAGTGTTGGCATTCCATGAGCCTAAGATGCGGCAGTACACAGATTTTGCAGTAGCATCGTAGCGGTGACGCTTCGGTTTGAATATCTTGCTCGCCGCTAACCCAAAATCACGTGCTCATCTGTGCGTAACCAAATAGTCGCAAAAATGGGGTTTAACGCGTTAATCCTCAACTGGATATCAACATGTTATGGCTCAAATGAGTTAAATTCGTTAATACCACCTTAACAGAGATACCCCCTGGCACTCCCCCATTCCCTCTTTCCCTAACATATTTGTCAAATTAACTGTTAATTTTTAAGTTGTTAGGCTTTATAACAAAGACTACTAACAACTTTATTTAAGATGCTAACTCTGTTAAAAACAATTCGAGATGAGATCGCAAGTTGGTGGTCAGAGTTCACCCTCCAGACTAAACTGCTGGCTGTGGCCACAATGGTAGTTTCGTTGGTGATGAGTGGTTTGACCTTCTGGGCTGTGAATACAATTCAGCAGGATGCGCGGATGAATGACACCCGCTTTGGTCGTGATTTAGGGCTGCTGCTTGCTGCCAACGTTGCCCCCTTGATCGCTGACAATAATCTTACAGAGGTTGCCCAATTTTCCCAACGCTTTTATAGCAGCACCTCTAGCGTGCGTTATATGCTTTATGCCGATGAAAACGGGGAAATCTTTTTTGGCATTCCTTTTTGGGAAGCTGAGGTAGAAAACTCCCTTACCATTAAACGGCGGATACAACTGCCAGAAGATTACCCTGGTGATGGGGAAAAGCCGATGGTGCGGCAACACACGACCCCAGATGGGATAGTCACCGATGTATTTATTCCCCTGATTGTCAATAAAAAATACTTAGGTGTATTAGCGATCGGGATCAACCCCAATCAGACCGCTGTTATCTCCACCAATTTTACCCGCGATGTCACCATTGCCGTTTTTATCACAATTTGGGTAATGGTAATTTTGGCAGGAGTGATTAACGCCTTGACCATCACCAAGCCCATTAAAGAACTACTCGTGGGGGTAAAGCAAATTGCTACCGGGAATTTTAAGCAGCGCATTAATTTACCTTTAGGCGGCGAACTAGGGGAATTAATTTTAAGCTTTAATGAGATGGCAGAGCGATTAGAGCGCTATGAAGAACAGAACATTGAAGAACTGACCGCAGAAAAAGCCAAACTAGAAACCCTAGTTTCCACGATCGCAGATGGTGCTGTGTTGATTGATAACAACATGCAGGTGATTTTAGTCAACCCCACAGCAGAGCGAATTTTTGGCTGGGAAGCCGCTAATGTAGTAGGTTGCAATGTCTTACATCACTTGCCAGCATCAGTACAAATCGAAATCACCCGTCCCTTGTACGAAATGGCAGCAGGCGAATGCGAAAGCGCCGAATTCCGAATTTTTATTAACCAACCTATCCCACGAACGATCCGCATTCTCTTGACTACAGTACTCAACCTGCAAAGGGAAAGCATCAAAGGTATTGCGATTACTATTCAAGATATAACCCGTGAAGTTGAACTAAACGATGCAAAAAGTCAATTTATCAGCAACGTTTCTCACGAACTGCGAACACCTCTATTCAACATTAAAACTTATATTGAAACCCTGCACGACTACGGCGAAGACTTAGCTTTACAAGAACGGCAAGAGTTTCTGCAAACAGTCAACCATGAAACCGATCGCCTAACCCGCCTAGTTAACGATGTTTTGGATTTGTCAAAACTCGAATCTGGTCGCAGCTACAGCTTTGATGGCGTAGATTTAGCCCAAGCGATCGAGCAAACCCTGCGTACTTACCAACTCAATGCAAAAGATAAAGGTGTTGAACTTGTTCAGGAAGTTGCCCCTGATTTGCCGCTAGTATTAGGTAATTACGATCTGTTAGTACAAGTGTTTGGCAACCTGATTGGTAATGCCCTTAAATTCACCAAAGCCGGTGGTAAAGTAGCAATCCGCGCCTACCAACTAGATTTCAAGCCCAGTCACACCCAATCTGCACCAGTGCGAATTGAAATTTCCGATACTGGAATTGGCATCGCCACAGAAGATCAACACTCAATTTTTGAACGCTTCTTCCGCGTAGAAAACCGAGTTCACACCCTAGAAGGCACGGGTTTAGGTTTATCGATTGTCAGAAATATTATCGACAGACATCGTAGTAAAGTCCATCTAGTGAGTGAAGTCAGCATTGGCACTACTTTTTGGTTTGACTTAGCCACCTTTGAGGAAAAAGCGCCACCGATACAAGTTGAGCCTATTGCAGAAGCATCCAACATCATCACAGCTTGAAGGTTAGGGAATGGGCAGTGGGGATTGGGTACAAGAGGCAGAAGTGCAGAGGTGCAAAGGGGCAGAGGGGAAAACTTACTGCAACTTCTCCCTTGCTCCCCTGCTCCCCTGCTCCTCTGCCTCCCTTGCTCCCTACTCCCCACTAAACCCAAATCAAGACCTTAATATAACGAACAACAAACATACCAATAATAAACCTAATAGCAACAACAAAGCCTGATTGCGTTTTACCCAACTTTTCACAGTTACTGCAAAACTGTTAGTGTAACGCTGCTGTTCCAACTCTAATTTTGTCTCTTCAATATTTTGGTAGAGGGTACAGTCTTTGGCGTAGGGACGTTTAGGAAAATTGCAAGTATCATCAGCGTGATAGGTGCAGGTGTCGCACAGATACCCATCCCCAGCAGCGCGGTGCAATGGAATACCGGGATGACCGTAAGCTTTGAGTGTAGTCCGACAATAGGGACAATTAATAGCTTGACTATCAACAAGTTGATGGCAATGGGGACAAGATACAGTAGCCAAAACCTTTAGCGCAAATAGGTAAACACTTTGATTTTAGCCATTTACAGGGATAATGGGGAAATACATACGTAGCCTGTTAATTTTGAATATGGCTAGCTCTCAAAATTGGTTACTTTATCAGCATAAGTACTAATTTTATGATGATTTTTTAGATTTTATAAGTGATTTCTATCACTCAACATAATTAAGGCTATGCCATAATCTAGCAAATATCAGGTTTTGTCCCAAGTCCAATAATTATTTAGAGGTATAAAAATATTGCCTTTTAATCCTGAGCTGTGCCGTAACGAAAGCGAAGTTGAAAGCAAACTCATAGTGCAATATTTGCTACCGCAGCTAGGTTATACTCCTGACACCTGGCATCAAGAAGTTGCCGTTGGTAGCATCCGCTTAGATTTCTTAGCATTTGCCGCACAAGTGATTCCCTTTGTCTTAGATGCCAACTCACCGTTGAGTGTCGTCATGGAAGCGAAGCATCCCAAACAAAACTTAAATCATCATATCCATCGACTCAGGCATTATTTAACTAGCTTGAATGTCAGGTATGGGTTGCTGACTAATGGCAAAGAAATCAGAATTTATCAAAAATCGCAATATGATATTCAGCTATTGTTTCAATGTTCTGGAAAGGAAGTTGAGATCAAGTTAGATGAAATTAAATTTTTTATTGGTAGAGATAGCCTGAAAGAAGGACAGTTAGTAGATAAACCAGAAGTTCAAATAGAAAATAATTTAAGTTTTGAAACTAAGAGGCAACATTCAATGAAAACGATTGCAATCTACCACAACAAAGGCGGCGTTGGTAAGACTACTGTTGCAGTCAATCTTGCAGCAGCATTACGTAAAAAAGGTAAAAATGTACTTTTAGTTGATATAGATTCCCAGGCAAATACTACTTTCGCTACAGGATTAATAAAATTTCAATTTGAAGAAGATGATAATTTAAGAGAGCGGAACGTATACCATTTATTAGAATCAGGAGATTTTAACTTTATTCCAGAAGTCGTGCGTACATCTGATTATTTCAACAATCCAGAAATTGATGTTATTCCTTCACATATCACATTAATTGAATATCAGGAGAAACTCAATAAAATATTAGCTAGTAGGAGCAGGCTAGTAACAAAACTAAAAAAGGTAGAAAATAACTATGATATTGTAATTATTGATACTCCTCCCTCTAGAGATTTGTATGCTGAAGTTGCACTGATTGCTACTGATTACCTGATAATTCCATCCGATTTGAAACCATTTGCTAACCAAGGTTTACCAACGGTCAAAAATTTTGTTAATCAAATTAATGAATCGAGAGAAATGATGGGTAAATCGCCCATTAATATAATCGGCGTTCTTGCTTCTAAAATCTCAACAAATGCTAAATTTTTACAATACAATTTCCCGAAACAGAGAGAAGTAATTTCAGAGCGCTATCAACTGCCAATAATGGAATCTGTAATTTATGACAGAACAGCGTTATCAGAATGTATGAATCAGACTATCCCAGTTGGAGATTTAGAATATCCTGACCCGAAATCTATTATAAAATTTGCCGAGTTAAAAACTTCTGCTCAAATTTCTGCTGAAGAATTTAATGTATTAGCAGATGAAGTTATCCGAAAAATGGGGGTTTATTAATGATTAATTTTTCTTTAGTGGATGTCAAAAGTATTGCTTCTAATCAACCTCGTTCAAATTTTGCAGAAGCTGATTTAGAAAACCTTGCAGATATAATTATAGAAACTGGAGGAATTATCAGACCATTGGTTGTGAAAGTGACAGGAGTAGAGAGCTATACGGTAGTTGATGGACATTTTGAATATTATGCTGCTGTCAGGGCGCGAGAAAAAAACCCTCGACAAGGTGAGATGGTTAATGCTTTTGTCATTGCTCCAAAATTAGAGGATTTAGTAGTAAAGCAAGTTGCATCTCTCAAAGAAATTGATTCTTCTACTAAACAAGTAACACTACAGTCTGAAACAACAAAGTTAGAACCACGTCTGGCAAATTTAGAATTACGTCTTGAGAAGCAATTTAATGAGTTTAAGTCAGAATTTCTACAAGAAAGACAGAGAATAGATAGTCAGTTCAAGCAACTTGAAAACCTTATTCCCCAAAAGAGTGAACAAAGTAATCCACTTAGTTTATTGAACTCTTTGGATAAAGACGAGTTATCTATAAAGTTACAACGCTCTAGGATTCCTGGAGCTGAAAAACTTGCAAAGGGCATATTTGATGCTCGACGCAAGAAACCAAAGCAAGAGTTTGAAGATTACCGCGATGTAGTAAAGTCTGTTAAAAGCTTGGGTGATAAAACAATAAAATTGGGTGATAAAACAATTTTGACTATTATTGATGAGTGGTCAAGGAGTTAGTAGTTATTTAAATAAGTTATTCGCGGTGTAAAAACTTGCATAGCTCTTCTCTGCGTCTTTGTGTGAGCCATGAGCCACCAAGATAATTGTAGGTTGGGTTTTACGTAATAGTGAGTTGCATTTGCATTATCTATATCTTCTATTACATTGATCTTTTTACATAATATCTACACTCCTGCTCAAAGGCGATATACTTTAAGAAAGTTGATTTATAAATTCTATCGGCAACATAAATTCCTACATCAACTTTCTGAGGTAATATGCTTTTAAAACTGCAACAAATTATTGTAAAACCTGGTCAACAAATGTTGTTTCAAGATATTACTTGGGAGCAGTTAGAAAAGATTTTAGAAGAAATGGGGGAAAGGCGTGCTGCACGTATTTCTTATAGTCATGGTTGGTTAGAAATTATGGTTCCCCTACCAGAACACGAAAAAGATAAAGAATATATTGGTGAATTAGTAAGAGTTTTATTAGACAAACTTCAAATTGATTTTGAGCCTTTTGGTTCTACAACTCTTAAAAATGAGCGAATGCTGCAAGCAGTAGAACCAGATACCAGTTTTTATATTAAAAATCAAGCTGCTATCATTGGTAAAAATCGCATTGATTTAAATGTAGATCCACCACCAGATTTAGCAATCGAAATTGATATTACTTCTCGCACTCGGTTTGAGAATTATGAAATTTTGGGAGTTCCTGAACTTTGGCGACATACACAACAAGGTTTAGAAATTTTCTTGCTAAAAGAAGGTAAATATATAAAATCTGAATCTAGTCCTAATTTTCCTGATATCCCAATTGTTGAATTAGTGAATGAATATGTTCAGCAGTGTTTAACAATTGGCAGAAGTCAAGCTATCCGTAATTTTAAAGATTGGGTTAATAATAATTTATAATCTAATTTGTACACTTTAATTCAGCAAGCTCTCGGCAGATTATGATATAAATCTAAGGCTTTCTGAGAAAGGCGATCGCTCATGAATACTGAGGTAAATCCAGCAGCCGTTGTGGATTGGGAACCCCCCATGCCACCTACAGATTTAATTTTTGATGATGGTGAACCTTTGGTCAGAGACCTTCATTTCTAGAGGCTCAAAAACCCCCAGTTTTTGAATTCCTACTAGTAAAATTGTAGCGATCGCACTTGAAAGAATAACTGGCTGTCTAAATAAAATTTTAAAATTTACAACCATTTTTTCAAATAGATTTTACTTTAAAATCTACCTATATTTTTAGATTAATTTTTATTCTTGAAATTATTCTACGCAATTTGCAACTTTTCAAAAAATATAGTAATCATATTTTACTTGCAAACACCAATATTATCAGATACCCGACTTATTAAAAAAGTCGGGTATCTTGTTGTTCGTGACTAATTTATAATTGCTATATGTGTTTCAGATAATGCACGATCGCTTCTGCTGTTGGCAAATTAGTAGCCAATAAAACTTGATTAATAGTGCATAATCTTAACAGTGCTTCTTCATTTGCTTGACCTGGCTGAGGTTGCAGCAAATCTCGCAGGAAAATAACTGCTACAATTTCTCCGGCTCCAACCAATGAAGCAATTGTTTGATATCCTCCAGAAGTTGGTGCGGCAGTTTGTTGACTAATAGTTATCCCTGCTTGTTGATGTAAGACTTCGCTAACAGATGGCCAGGTAATTGTAAAACTCTGTGAGAAAAATTCCTGATGTTCAGAAACCAATTCAGCAAGTTCTGATTTCTTGCTTTCATGAGCGAGCAAAACTATATTTCTTTCAATGATTGCTTGAGGAGACTCACTGACATTTGTTTCTTCTGGAGTTTCATCATAACGATCTTCTTCTACTTCAGGTAATTCTTCAATAGTTTGACTGATGTTCTCAGTTGTTCCACTTTCTGTTGTTTCCAAAGATGGAATATCAGTTAAGTCAGAAATTTCACTTATTTGTGCAGCAACACCATCAACATATAGACTAACTTCTTCAGTACTTGCATTACTCAAATCAATGTATTGATTGCTTAAAACTTCCGCAACGGCATCATCTGGTGCAGTTGATGCTTCAGAAACTTTGCTTATTGTTTCATCTACCGCAGAAGTAGGTTCTACTTTGTCAACATCTGCGCTGTCTGCTGCTGTAACTGACGTATCCCAATCTATCGCTTCATCAGTGGTATCCTGTGTAGCTTGGCTCAATGCTTCTTGTGGCTGAATCTCTTTGTTTTCAACAACTTCACTGGCTTTTTCTGCGACTGGCGTATCCAAATTCACTACTTCATCATGAGTAGCTTCGGGAATGTCACTCTCCTCCTCAGATACATGGTGGAAAATATCGCGCGGCTGTACGGAGGTAACTTCTGCTGCTAGTGCTGCCTCCAACTCTGTATTCTCATCGTCGGTAGCTTCGGGAATAGGACTCTGTGCAGGAACTTCGTTGAAAATATCCCGTGGCTGTACGAAGGTAACTTCTGCTTCTAGTGCTGCCTCTAACTCTGCATTCTCGTCGTCGGTAGTTTCTGGAATAGCACTTATATCACGCTGTTGTACGAAAGTAGATTCTGTCGCCAGTGCTGCTTCAAAGCCTACAGCCTCATCGTGGTTAGCTTCTGGAAGGACACTTTCCTCTTCAGGAGTTTCAATGATGTTCTCACGTGCAGCTATGGCGTCATTAGGTTCAGTCAAAGAAACTTCTGAGGCTTCGCTGACTTCTGGAACCCCTACTTCCTCACCATCTGGTTTACTGAATGTAGGCAAATCTCCAATTTCATTACGGACATCGTGTGGAACATCGTTGACTGCTTCTGGTGGTTGAATGATGTTTTCAGGGGCGATTATCTCAACAACCGGGATGACATCATCAGGTTGATTAGAAACAACTTCTGAGATTTCGCTGATTTCTGGGGAAGCAGCTTTAATTTCAGGTGTTTCTACTTCTTGACTAATTGGCGCTGGAACTTTGTTGACTGCTTCTGGGGCTGGATTGACAACATTGGCAGCGCTGACATTTTCAGGCGATCGCGATCGAGAAAACAGTGAAGGATCTATAATTCTAAAGACTGTCTCTGGTTGCTCATAAGCGGGAGCAACTGCTGACAAAATCAAAACATAATCTGCAATCCGAATAATATCTCCATCGCTCAAAGAATATGATCGATCTTTTTCAGTTTGTTTCCCATTAAATATTGAGCCATTTCTACTGCCAAGATCAGAGAAGTAGTAATTTCCACTTTTAATAAAAAACTTAGCATGTACCCGACTGATATCAGGGCTGTCTAGGACTAAATCAGAATCAGGAGAACGGCCTATTACCCATTCTCCTCTCGGTGTAGTTTCTAGGGTAATGTCAACTTCATTGACTTCACTTAAATTTGGTGAGTAGCTAACTTTTACTTTCATATTAATTTTTGGTTAATTTTATTGATTTCTCCTACCCAACGCTGACGGGTAGTGTGCTCTAAATTTAAAATATCATTTTGTGACCAATGGAAATGATAAGCAATAAAAGCTACCTCCTCATATAAAGTATCAGAGGGGTAGCTTACGACTCCCCCGCTAGTTCTAGCTCCACTGAAAATTGAGTATTGCAGTGGGGACATTGTGTCGGAATGTGTACATTGCTTTGCTGATTGATTCGATTGTAAAATTCTCTGAGATAGGCAATGTCATGTAAGAGCAGTCCTTCGAGTAAATCAGGACTAACAGAGTTGAAACTGCCCAAGCGAGTAATACCCGCGCAAGCATTACTAATACGCCGTAAGCTGGATTTTCTTGAACTTTGCGCTCTTGTTGCACCAAAATTTCATCTTTGGCGGTGGCTAAACGCATCACCCCATGACGATGTACTCGTTGTTCACCATCACTCAACCCTCTAGGAAGAGTGAAAGCAAATTCTGTGCAGAGAGTATCCTTTTTACGACGCATAGGTTATTTTATTTGGGCATTGGGCATTGGGCATGAGTCTTTGATACTCGTGAATGAGCCTTTGAACTCCGTTAATGAGTCTTTGAACTCCGTTAATGAGTCTTTGATACTCGTTAATGAGTCTTTGAACTCCATTAATGAGCCTTTGAACTCCTTTAATGAGTCTTTGAACTCCTTTAATGAGCCTTTGAACTCCATTAATGAGCCTTTGAACTCCTTTAATGAGGCTTTGAACTCCTTTAATGAGTCTTTGAACTCCGTTAATAAATTTTTTCTGTATTTTCCTACTCTCCTATTCCCAATGCCCTATGCCCCATGCCCACTTCAATTATGAAGAAGTGCTTCGGGAGAATTTACTGTATCTTCTGGTGTGGAAGTTTCACCTTCCAATCCATTGATTCGACGGTAAAAATCTTGGAGGTAATTTAAATCTTGGGAAAAAAAGTTTTCCACGATTGCAGGAGTCACTTCTGATAAAGCACCCAAGTGGGTAATCACTCGCGCCAAGATAATAATTGTGGCATAAACGGGATTAGCTTTAACGCGTGGGTCACGCAAGGGTGCAATCTCGTCTATCGCCGTTGATAACCGCATTACACCTTTGCGGTGGAGGTTGCCTTCAGAGTCTAGATACCCCTTTGGCAGTGTAAATTCAAACTCTGTGGGAAACATAATCCTCCTGATTATTTCACGCGTTTAAATTCCTCAAAAGCAACCTCTATTTCCTCAATTTCGATGTCATTGCTACGGGCGTTGACATCGGCAATTTTGTAACTTGCAGGCCAAGCACCGGCTAATTCAAATCTAGCTACTTCTTCATTTGCCTGATTATAAATAGACAAAGCAACAAGTCTACGTTGCTGTGACCAATTACCCTGTTGGACTTTTTCAAACCACTTCCAAAAATCCATAGAGTTGGTAGTACCTCTACGCAGAATGAGATTACCACTCTTAAAGGATAACAATTGACAATGTTCCACCGTGCCTTTTCAGAGCCTTGTTGGTCGTAAGCAACCACCGAACCAGTCTGACGCTGACAATACCCGCGATCGCAACTCGCCTGGTTAATACTAGACTGTCACTATCGCAAGACGATTGATTTCGCAAATTGAAAATTCGCTCCCAAACCAAAGGTACTGGAGTAGGTTGTGGCTCGAAGGGTATTGTAACTGTCAAATATAAGGCTGAACGCAATGGCACATTGAGAGCGCTCCATAAAGAGCCAATCTCAATTGGCGGCTCTAAAGCAACTGTCAGGTTCAAATTCCCATAGCCCCGCAATTCAGGAACCAAAAACTCCTCTTCCAAGGTGCGATGGCGCAACAGCACAGTCAACGCCTCACTAATAAAGTGATGCTCACCTAAAGCTGTTCTATCCCAGGCTGTTAATAGCAGCGAAACATCAAACCAAGCGGGTGCCCAATTTACAGTAGCAGGTCGTTGGCCCAGCCTCTCGTAGAGAAGGGAGTCGAAGTATTGGGCATTGGCAGAGGGTAAATACTTACTGCAACTTCTCCCCCACTCCCCATCTCCCCCAGAATAATGATTGAGGGGCTGGAAAATATTAGTTTCTCAAGAATCCGAAAAGCAGCAACTTCAGTTTGTGGATTAGTCTGGAGCGGTTCTTAATTGATGCATTACATTTTTTTATTGTCGGGTGGGCATCTTGCCTTCCCTAGTTAGAGCGAAACGCCCATCCTAGAAGATTTATCGAAGTGTTACAAATGAGAGCTACTATGTACCAATCTATGCTTATAAAAATAAGATTCGCTGTGAATATAAACTTAATAATTCTTTGTTTGTATGAATTATCTAACAAGATAACTTAACAAAAAAATAAACATTACTGAAATGGCATAATTTTATACTGGTTAGCAGAATAGTAAAAACATTTGGTTGCAAAAAGCGAGTGAAGCTATGACACTAGTACAGCACGGCGTAAATAAGCAGACCATTGAAAAGCCCTAAAGAGCTTATTTCATAATACTTTTGACTTTTGACTTTTGACTTTTGACTTCCGCCTTGCGGTACTAGGCTTTTCTGTACAAAAACTAGAAAATGGCTCTAATTATTTGAGTTCCTCAGACATCCAAAGCTTTTATCAGCTAGAGTCTGAGCAGTTAACGAGTCAATATCCAATTTTTTTCGCTCGGATTGTCTATCATGATTCATTGTTAAAAGCTCATCAAGAAGTTATAAATTATGGTCAAGACCAAGCTCCTTTTCCTCCAAAAACTTTAGCTTATTTGCGGTCAGAAGTATGGCTTACAGATTTTCCGCCTACTTTGACTTTACATGAATTTAGACTTAAGGACTTTTCATCCATTTCTTACATTTGCCCCATAGGCTATAGAAATCAAAAACCTGAATACATTCAAATCATTACTCATCAACCTCTCTCAGAGAGTTTGCAATTGTACGTAAAACGCTCTGCTATGCTTCTAAGTAAGTATGTAAATATTTCCTTGGACTATGGAAGACAAAAAACTGAAATTAAACTTTTGGAAGATATCCTGCATCGAGTCGGACATCAATTGCGTAACTCTCTAGGACTCATAGGATTGTATGCACACAATCTCTGCTTAGGGTTAGAGGATAGCCCTTGGCAAGAGCAAGCAACAATCATCGGTGAAAGCATACAAGATTTAGATACTAATTTAACCGAACTGATTGATTGCGGTCAAAGTGCAAAATTAAGGGTGAAATTTCAAGATTTAAGAAGTTTGTTAGTTGAAAGTATCACAAGTTTACAACCTCTAATTAATCAAAAACAACTTAAAATATCGATTCCAGATACATCGACAATATTGAAGATAGACAAATTACAAATAAAACAAGTTTTTGACAATATTCTTAGTAATGCTGTTCATTTCAGCCCGAATTTAGGAACTATTACCTGTAGCTGGCAAATTTTTCAAGATGAAGTTTTAATTAAAATCTCCGATCAAGGGCCAGGATTGTCTCAAGAAGATTCACAAAAAGTATTTACCCCATTTTATTCCCGGCGTAAAGGAGGCACAGGACTGGGTTTAACTATTGCTAAAAAAATCATTTTGGATCATCAAGGAAGTATCTGGGCACAAGTTTTATCAGAAAGTGGGGCACAATTTTCTGTGATTTTACCTCGACCAAGGAATGGATAAATAATTCGTAATTTAAAGATATGGCTAATGATAATAAAAAACTTTCAGTTTTGCTAGTAGATGACGAAGAACGCTTCCGTCAAGGGTTACGTACTCTCCTAAATTTTTATAGTATTAATTCTGCATTACCTGTAGAAGTTATGGGTGATGCAGATTCTGTTGAGCAGGTTTTGAAGTTTACAACCCAGAAGTGTCCAGATTTAATTTTGCTGGATATGCAATTTGAAAGGATGTGATGGAATTACAGTTCTGGCACGTCTTAAAGAAGCTGCTTTTACTGGCAAGGTTTTAGTATTGTCGGCTCATCAAGAAGATGACTAAATTTTTAGAGCAATGCAGGCGGGAGCCGCAGGTTATGTGTTTAAAAATCGTGTGGCAACCCAATTGTGTGAGGCTATTGACACTGTAACAAGATCGGAAGTTTATCTACCTTCAGAAGTTGCTAGTCGATTTTTTCGGTTTTTTCAGGCTTATTCAGATTCTTGTGTAAAAGCATGTCATGAGGTGCATTTAACCGAAAGAGAACAAGAAGTTTTATACTGGTTAACTCAAGGTGCTTCTAATGAAGAAATCGCTAAACATTTATATGTAACAGTTGCTACTGTTAAGGCGCATCTCACCAGTATTTTTGAAAAATTGAAGGTTACTAGTCGGACTCAAGCGATTGTGGCTGCCCTCAAGTTAGGATTAGTTCACGCTTGAGCGCGACGGAAGTAATCGGCGCAATTCACGAAATTTGTATATGCCTTCATTTGAATCTTTATATCAAGAATACCCCTGCTCGTACAATTCTCCCTTAAGTTGCGATCGCCCCTTCCAAACGGCGCAGCAAATCAAGGGTGCTAAGTTTTGCTTGGAATGTGGTTTTCCAGCAACTTTACCACAGGAGGCTGAGATTAAAGGAAGTCAGGGGACTTATCAAATAGCTAGTTTTGTCGGTATGCGGGGTTTAGGCCGCTTATACTCAGGTGTTCAACTTAAAGACAAACAACCTGTAATCATCAAAGAATACCTGCTCCCCAATCGTTCTTTTAATGAAAGTGAGACTCAAAAGCGGAAAGAGACTTTTAAACGGGTGGGTGGGGTAAGTTTAGCCGATAGTCGAATTCAAAACTTCCGTCTTGTGGAAACTAAAGAAGCGATCGCAGATCAAAAAGGAGAACGCTGTTATTTAATTACTAAAGGAATGCAAAAGTTACTAAACTTGATACAACAAAAACTCAAAACCTGATACGTAGTGAGATTTTAGAAGGGCGAAACACTGGTATTATCAGTTTTGGGATTATCAGTAAAACTTCGACTCAGTGTACTGGCTATCCGCTAGCGATCGCAGATGGCAAAAATTCAGCGATTCAACCTCTGTTTCAAAGACGCGATCGGCGCTCAATTAATCCCTCAGATGACTTGTGTCAGCATGATAATTATTATGTTGATGTCACAACTTTCCAAAGCTACGCTCTGGGATACCCTATTTTTGTAGTGTACCCTAAAGACAGCAACCGCCTGCCTGGTGGTTCTACATTTGCCCAGATGCTAACTACTCGTCAGGGTCAGTGTTTACTTAGTAAAGTAGGTCTTGTAGCTTTACAACCTATGCCTGATGATATAAAATCTTATGCCTGCAAATCGGTGCCCTAATCCCAGTTGCGAATATTTTAACCGCGCCCTGCCTAACAATGCTAAGGTTTGTCCCTGGTGTTCTACTCCTGTGGGTAATGTAATTGCCCCTACACCACAACCGCCTAGTCAACCACCGCCCAATCAACAACCGCCTGTTCAGTATCAGCGCCCAGCCACAGACCAACCTAACTACCAGGTTCCCCAACAAGCCCCCGTTGATTATTCAACAGTCTATCAGCCAAGAGTTTCCTATCAACCAACACCACCTGTTTATACCCCTCCCTCTCAAAGAGCGCCAGCTTTAAAGCTGACTCATAGCACTGGCAGAGAATTTCACCTCGTTGGGGAAGGAGGTTATATTGGTCGCCGCAGTCAGAGTCCAGGAATAGCGCCACCAGAAATTGACTTGACTGGTATTCCCAGTGAGGGAATAGTCTCTCGTCGTCATGCGCGAGTCGATTGGGACTGGTCGCAAAATTCTTACATGATTGTTGATATGAGTACAAATGGTATTTATTTAAACAACAATTCTCTCACTCCCGGTATGCAGTATCGCCTGCTTAACGGTGATTTACTGCGATTTGGTCAGGACAACCTAGTTAATTTCACTGTATATATTGTGTAGTAGAAAGCTGATTTTATAACTTTTAATTAACAAGATTTGGGGCTTAACAACAAGCTTAAGCCCTTTGTTAAAGGTAGACAAACTTCTGGGCTAAATAATTTAGTAAACCTGCTGTTGACGACTCATTTTTACCTTCTTAAATCTAAAATTCGGTCATTAGTCATTTTCGGTTATCACAAAGGACAAAGGACAATGGACAAATGACGGTGGACAGAGGACAAAGGAAAAATGAGCAATGTATTTCGGGAATTTCTGCAAAAAGTAGGCAGCGGAAACCACACAGCCGAGAATTTAACGCGTATTGAGGCAGCCACCGCTACTAAGATGATGCTGCTGGGTGAAGCGACACCAGCCCAAATTGGAGCCTTTTTGATTGCTCATCGAATCAAGCGTCCTACGGGAGAAGAGTTAGCCGGAATGTTGGATGCTTATGAGGAACTAGGACCAAAACTGCAACCCATAGCCTCTGGGCGACCAGCGATCGCTCTTGGCATCCCTTATGATGGTAGAACACGCACAGCACCAATTAGTCCGGTAACAGCTTTACTACTCGCCGCAGTCGGACAACCAGTGATAATGCATGGTGGCGATCGCCTACCAACTAAGTACGGTTTACCCCTGATAGATATTTGGCAGGGTTTAGGAGTCGATTGGACTACCTTACCACTAGCACAAACTCAACAAGTATTTGAGCAAACCGGAATCGGCTTTATTTATCTACCTCAGCATTTTCCCTTAACTACAAGTATTTGGGAGTACCGCGACCAACTTGGCAAACGTCCGCCGTTGGCGACAATGGAGCTAATTTGGTGTCCTTACGCTGGGGATGTTCACCTAATTGCTGGGTTTGTCCATCCGCCAACAGAAGAAATGTTTCAGATAGCTCTCGGACTGCGGGGAATAACAAAATTTACATTAGTTAAAGGATTGGAAGGGAGTTGCGACTTACCGCGCGATCGCACTGCAATCATCAGCTTATCTTCATCCGTAGCATCCCAAGAGGTAGAACGATTGCACCTCGTACCGCGTGATTACGGCTTTACTACCAAGAACGTACCTCTTGGAACTACTGAAGAACTGGTGGCGGATATTCAAGAGGTTTTGGCAGGTAAACCAGGTGAATTGATGCAAACAGCCTTGTGGAATGGCGGATTTTATCTATGGCGGAGTGGTATTTGTTCAGATATGGCAGAGGGTTTAGCTAAAGCAGAAGAATTATTAACCAATGGTGTAGTAGCAGCTAAACTCCAAGAACTGAGCCAGGTAGTAAATTCAGTGTTAGCAATACCCTTTAGGGTGTCAACGACTTCTCCAAAATAGATTTTTGTTCCAACCAATCCTGACCCACTTGGATACTGATATCCGAGGCAAGGTTGCCAGTGCTTTCCACCCGCACTTCTCCAAAGCCCAAAGTGCTGCGGATTGATTCGGCACTGTCACCATCTCCTTGTTGGGCGACAATATGAGTTACGTCTAAAGGTTCACCCCATGCTTTGGCCACATAGATATTGCGATATCCAGATTTTTCCAAAGCTCTAATTAACGGTTGGAGGTTAGAGCGATCGCCACCTGTACTATCTTGAATTGCTACACGCAAAGATCGTGGATCGGTCGCAGTTGCCAGCTGTTCCTGTTCTGAGTCCAAACCAAAGTGTTGAGCCATCAGTTTCGCAATACCATTTTTGTTGGGCAACCAATAGCTAGCATCAAACTCGCCTTTCTCGCTAAAGCGACCTGGCAGCATTAACATTTGCATATTAGAGCGATTTGTCCGCACCCCAAAGCCCATTAACGCCACTAACTCTTCAACCGTCAAGTTAGTATCAATGTGTTCTTTGACAACATCAAGAACTTTAGGTAATTGAGCAACAGTAGCCGGGTTGAGTGTTTGCTCCATCAAAGCGCGAATCACCATTTGCTGCCGCTGAATCCGACCAATATCACCGAGTTCGTCATGGCGAAAACGCAGTAATTGTAGCGCCTGATCGCCGTTGAGATGCTGCTTACCCGCCTTCAAATTGATGTACAAATGCTGAGAATCATCTTGGTATTTCATATCTTTAGGGACGTAGACAGTCACGCCACCCAAAGCATCAATCAGCTTGGCAACTCCCAAAACGTTAATTCGGATATAGCGATCGATTCCCGCTCCACCTAAGAGATTGCTGACAGTTCTGGCAGTCAAAGCTGGCCCACCATCAACATTGGCAGCATTAATTTTTTTCACTCCATAACCCTCTATTTCCGTGCGGGTATCTCTGGGAATGGAGAGCATATTTATTTTTTTCGTCTCTGGATCGAATTTGACCAAGAGCATTACATCAGAAAGACCATCAAAGGAGTTGACTTGGGGCAGGTATTTGAGATTTTTGGTATCTTCAGGAGGGTTTTGGATATCTGGCGGAAGTACGCTCATTCCCATCACCAAAAGATTCACTGGGCGAGTTAATTCTGAAAATCGCAGCACACCTCCAGAAATGCGATCGCTATCA
Organism: Nostoc sp. 'Lobaria pulmonaria (5183) cyanobiont'; assembly: GCF_002949795.1. Classification (NCBI taxonomy): domain Bacteria; kingdom Bacillati; phylum Cyanobacteriota; class Cyanophyceae; order Nostocales; family Nostocaceae; genus Nostoc; species Nostoc sp. 'Lobaria pulmonaria (5183) cyanobiont'. The sequence goes on from NZ_CP026692.1 coordinate 4,986,365, forward strand.
AAGGCCGCCTCATCCTTGGGAGTTAGCTGGGCTTGTTGCAAAGGTGTACTGGTCAAAGACACCGCCAAAAGTGCCCCCGCAGTTGCTGACACCATTGCAATACCACTCATGCCTACCCAAAACCACAGCCAACGTCCTGATGTCGATTTCTGGGAAATTTTTTTACTAGACCTTGAGGCTTTTCCCGACTGGTTTTCTTCCGCCGAACTTCTTTGAATGGTCACAGACTTCCTCACACTTACTCACTAATGAAATTCAGTAATTTTGCAGACTAAAAACACCCAAACAAATCAACCTATAATAGCTAACTCTTAATTATCGGTGCTAACTTTTTTAATGTAGTGTCAACCACAACACTTATAGCAGCATTTATTCTTTTTTGGGACAACCTGGAGATGTTTTACTGAAGTATGGCAATAATAAACTGGATTTGACTAGATATATAAATAAATCAGCCATAAATTTTCCAAAAATCAGTAAAAACACCGACAAATTCTCACCCGAGAAAATTAAGATAAATACTTGCCAAGCACTCGTTCTGCTAAATTACTAAACCCTGGTAAACGACCAGATTTGCCCTGCATTAGGCGCAAAATCAACCAAACACTTACTAAAAAGTAACCTGATGTGAGAAAGCTATTGAGGATAAATAGACGTAGCGGAAAAAAATCTGAAGTTGCTGCTCCGGTAGATAATAATAGATAACTCAACAGCCAAGTAAGTGCCAAAGTGATAGACAGACGACTAATAGCAAGTCGTTCCCGACTACCCTGGCCCCGATAGAGCGTCCACAAGGATGGAAAAAAGCCGAGAATCGGAACTAAATGTAAAAGCAACTGTGTTTTGGGGATTGGGGATGGGGCATTATTATTCTCCCCCTGCTCCGCCTGCTCCCCTGCTCCCCTGCTCCCCTGCTCCCCTGCTCCCCACTCTCCACTCCCCATTCCCCACTCCCAATTCTCTTTTGGTTCAAAGTTCTCCATTGGGGTTAGTCTAACTCCTAAACTAGAAGGATGAATAAGACTCATATAGTTAGAGATAATAAGCTGTAAAGAAAAATTTCATTTAGTTCTATTCCAATCATCTCAAAATGCAGACACGCAAGCTACTCGACTGGTGGCAAAGATTCACACCAATAGCGCGAATCGGGGCGATCGCGTTATTCCTGCCGCTGCTAGTTCTCAATGGTTGGGCACTTTCGGTATTTTTCAATTATTTCCATTCTCTCATAGTCATTTTAGTTGGAGCCTCAGTGCTAGCATTTCTGCTCAACTACCCCGTGAGCTGGATGGAGCATCATGGTGCTAAGAGAGAGCAAGTTGCTATTTTAGTATTTCTCTTGGCTTTATCGATTTTATTGGCGTTGGGTGTGACACTTTTTCCCCTGGCTCTTACCCAAGCTCAACAACTGGTGGCGCGTTTGCCAGAGTTAATCGACTCTGGACGCTCTCAGTTAATGATATTAAATGGAAAAGCTGAGACTTTTGGCTTACCGATTAACCTCGATGCTTTGGTGGTGCAAATCAACGATCGCGTCAAAGGACAATTACAAGCGATCGCCGGACAAGTTTTAAATCTGGCTGTACTCACAGTTACTAGTCTGCTAGATATTCTCTTAACGATGGTTTTGACTTTTTATCTTTTACAGCACGGGGGTGAACTCTGGGAAAGTTTAGTCGAATGGCTACCTAATAAATTTCGCGATCCTTTCTCTAAAACAGTCCGCTTAAGCTTCCAAAATTTCTTCATCACCCAGTTGATTTTATCTACCTGTATGGCTTCAGCCCTTATTCCTACCTTTTTGTGGCTGAAAGTGCCATTTGGATTGCTATTCGGACTAACTATTGGTCTGATGGCTCTTGTCCCCTTTGGCGGTTCTGTAGGCATCGCCCTGACTACACTATTGGTAGCATTACAAGATTTTTCAATGGGTGTGAGAGTGTTGATCGCAGCGGTAATTGTACAGCAAATTCTCGAAAATTTAATTGCCCCCCGAATTTTAGGCAGTTTTACTGGTTTAAATCCAGTTTGGATTTTAATTTCAGTCTTAACAGGGGCAAGAATTGGCGGACTGTTGGGTGTAATTGTGGCAGTACCTACAGCTGTTGTGATTAAGACTGCTTTAAGTGCCTTGCGTCCTGGTAGCGGGACAAACGACAGCACCATTGGGGAGATAACTGCATCCGTTCCAGCAAATGAGTCATCGAAAGCTGACGCCAACAACACTTTGAGCATTTCTGAAGCGACATTGCCCTAATAGTTGTCTTTGCTCTCGATATACATAGGATTCACATGAGTACAATCACTACCAAAGACGGTACGCAGATATACTACAAGGACTGGGGAACAGGATCGACAGTTATTCTCTCGCACGGCTGGCCGCTTAATGCTGATAGCTGGGAAATCCAAGCGCTGTTCCTGGCATCGCAGGGCGATCGCGTCATCACCCACGATAGCTGTGGGCATGGCAGATCGAGTCAGCCCTGGAACACCAATACGCAGACAGGCTCAATGCCGACCTGCTGTCGTTCCTCAAGGGTTGACACCGAGCCACTGATTTAAAACATCAATGTTGAAGACCCAAACGGGTGCGTTCTCGTTTTTTCGCAACCCGTTTCGGACAACTCTTTCAAACTCAACAACTACAGCACTCATAATCATAAAAAAACTAGCAAGAAAAATTGCCGTTTTTACGGGTGCATCCAAAAGAATCGATGCCTCTATTGCCAAACATCTTGCAGTCGAAGGTGCAATCGCAGTACAGGCAAATGTTGCAAAAAAGGCAGAGATCGAACATCTTTTGGAATTATTTTTTACATAAATCTAAATTTAAGGTCATAAAAAATTTATTAATCAGCATATTTGGCAAGAATACACCTGGTTGGGCATTGATGATGTAGGTAGATGTAGAGCCGATTTCTTCGTTAAAGATGACTTTTTTTAGCACTGACATAATTCACGCCTTAAGAGTACAGCCTGAAATGGACTCTGCAAGAATTGCTATTTGCTGAGTAAATTGGGATATAGATGCAGAAAATTTTTCTGTGTAAACTTGACCAGCAAATGGTAATGAAAAACTATTATCAAGATTTTTTAATTCGTGATTGGGTGGAAAGCGATCGCACAAGAGCCGCTGAAGTCATCAGTTATGTATTATCAGAATACGGCCTGGGTTGGGAACCAAAGGGGGCTGACCAAGATGTGCTGCGCGTAGAAGAATGTTATTTAGCTACTGGGGGAGAGTTTTGGGTAATTGAACACCAAAGTCAGTTAGTAGGTACTGGAGCATACTACCCCATACACCGAGGCGAAAAAGCTGTAGAAATCCGCAAAATGTATCTTTTACCCAGCATCAGGGGTTTGGGATTAGGGAAATATTTGTTACAACAGCTAGAAGCAGCGATCGCAAAGCGTGATTTTCAACAAATTTGGATTGAAACCGCCAGCGTTTTGGTGGAAGCAGTCAAGCTGTATGAAAGCAATGGCTACACTCCAGCAACGGGAGTAGAAACAACAAGGTGCGATCGCGTGTATGTTAAGTCATTGGTCAAAGACTAATGACTAATGACTAATGACTAATGACAAAGGACGATTCTAAATGCACGCTTGGATTAAAAATCTCACAGGCTTACTCAATCTTTTTCTCCAATCCCATTGCCCTCTATGTCAACGCGCAACTTCCCAAGAATTCTGTCAGAACTGCACCAGACAACTGCAAAAATGTCAACGTAAAGACCCGATTTCTCTATGGCAAGAACCTATACCTGTGTTTGGCTGGGGGGAATATGGTGGCCCAGTGAAACGAGCGATCGCAGCGATGAAATACGAAAATCAACCCCAAATCGCTCGTCCTTTGGGTCAATGGTTAGGAGAAGCATGGTTGTTAAATTCACCAAGGCGAGATAGCCAGCCTGTAGTAGTTCCTATCCCACTCCACGCTAGCAAACAAAAACAACGTAAATACAATCAAGCAGCACTGATAGCACAAAGCTTCTGCGAAATTACTGGATTAAAATTGAAACTAAACGGTTTAGCAAGAGTGCGAGAAACTGAAGCGCAGTTTGGTTTGTCGGTATCTAAACGAGAAAAAAACTTGGACAAAGCTTTTGCTATTGGGCAAGAATTTCGCCATCGTCCTCCAAATGTCCCAGTGCTGTTAGTGGACGACATTTATACTACTGGTGCTACTGCCAGGTCTGCTGTGCAAACACTTCGTCAGTATGGAATTGTGGTCTTAGGATTAGTAGCTGTAGCCACTGCCGTCAAAGACGGATAAATTAAGAAGTAATGGGCAAGCTTTCACAGATAAGTGCATAAATTGGCCAAATTACCCTATTTTTGGAGAAAATTGCTTGAAATGTATGAATAAAGTTTTTGCGGCAGGTTTAAAACAACTCATCATCATTCCTGCCACATTGCTGGCAATAGGCATTAGTATCAGTGCAGCTTTTGCTCAAAATAAATTGTATAGTCCAATTCCTTTATCTAACAGTACTGAAATTGACGATCGCCTCTCAGACAAAGATATTCCTACAGGTCAAGGTGGGTTTGCCCGTGATTACACTGTGAAGTTGCAGAAGGGCGATAATTTAGCAGTTGACCTGTCATCGGAAAACTTTGACAGTATCATCACACTGCTGGCACCTGATGGTTCGACTCTGGCAGAAAATGATGATGGCCCTGATGGTAGTAGCAATTCCTTACTATTTACTCGCATCGTAGAGACAGGGAATTATGTGATTCGTGTCCGGTCTTTTGGGGAAACTGGGGTTGGGGCTTTTAAACTCAAAGTGACAAAGTTGCAACCGATTAAATGAAGTAGTCATTAGTCATTGGTCATTAGTCATTGGGCATGGGGCATGGGGCATTGGGCATGGAGAAGAGACAAAGGAGACAAGGAAGAAGGGGGAGACAAAGGAGAGAGTTTCAATAATTCCTCCTTGTCTCCCCTGCCCCTGCTCCCCTGCTTCTCCCTTCCCCACTCCCCATTCCCCATTTCTTAAAAAACGGTCAATACACAGAGAAATAAGGCTTCAGTCCACTCAACAACTGCGCCGTAAGTATCTCCAGTGTGTCCACCTAATTTGTGGTTGAACCATGCACCAGTTAAAGCGGCGATCGCACTTCCAACAACTATCATTGTCAGTGCGAGAAATAGCTGCTGTTTATCTATTAGCCAAAGTAAACCACTCAAACTAAACAACAACAACAATCCCGGTAACAAATCTTTGTAAGAACGAATGGCTTGTTTGTGAAATGCGCCTTTACCAGTTGCTTTCAGATAAGGATATCGGGCGATCGCTAATTGTTGTCCCCAACGTCCCCAGCCACAAGCAGCCATCAGCAATAACCCACGGTTTTCTGGCATATCCGCTAAAGCTGTTATTTTCAGTATCACCAAGGCGATCGCAGCCATTGCTCCAAAAGCACCTGTGGCACTATCTGCCATCACCTCCAATCGGCGATCTGGATCGCCTACTGCCAAACCATCGGCAGTATCCATTGCCCCATCTAAGTGTAATCCTCCAGTTATGGCAATCCAAACACTTACTACCAAAGCACTACGAGTTAGCACGGGCATACCAATATAATTCATTCCCGTATCCAATAACCCTAAAATTACCCCAATTATCAACCCGACAAGCGAAGCAAGACGTGCCACTCCCCGAAAATCCAATCCGTTTAAATACGGTAGTGGAATAATAGTGTAAAATATAATACTAGCTGCCAGCTTTAACAGCAGCTTTTTCCACCACTGTTGCTGTTTCGTCATCTGAATTACATTAATTTTTGGTAAATTGCTGGATAATTGTCTTTATTTCGGTACAACCAACATCAGTAGACTTTAAAACTTTAGATAAGATTTACTTCTATTAAACATTCTCGTTGAAAATTTTGTTATGCTGGTCTAAGTGGCGATTAAATAGTTGGAGTAATTCTTTATACATAAATAAGTATTTAGGAAATTAAAATTCCATCAGGGAGTAAAATTTGTGTTTTGTATTCGTCAATTAAAAACTTACTCCAAATTATTAGACGATTGCCCCATAAAATTGATATTTTTTTAAATGTAGGGAGTAAACAAGCTATTCAATTATGACAGTTTAGCTATGTTGTTGCTCTCCTTAGCTCAATCGCAATTTTCCTATGAGTCACCATCTACCCGACACCAGGATACCAGCTCCGTGCATTATTAACACGGGCATCATTGTGAATAAGCTCGACATCCGGCGATTGCTGGCAGATTTAGGTCGAGTCCACTACATCTACACCCAAGAAGATAAGATCCTGAGCGAGGGTGAAGGGGATGTGATGGAAGTTTTTGCCAATCCGCAAAGGTCTACCTTAGTGGCTAACCGCGCGCTATATCTGAATGTTTGTAGTTTTGATTACTTGGAACTAAAACAGTCGTCGCAACAAGAAACCTACTTCGATTTGATGCAAGAAGGAGTGTGTCTGCGGTTAATTCCCCGATCAACCCCTTTACAAGAGCGACGAGAGCGAAGCTTCAATGTCAGCGCCATAGAAGCGATGATGGAACAAGTACTCTCAGCTAGGTGGGATGCAGAAATTGACGATGACTGTTCTGATTCTTTCTAAATAACAATTATTTAGAGTATATACTCGTAAAGTTGGTAACTAGGTTAGTAATGAATGCTTAAGTGTTCACTAAAACTCAATTACCAATTATTGATGTTTGTCCATAATTTAGCCAAATAATATTAATTTGGCCCTAATACCATTTGGTTTTATGGCTGCTAGTACCGCAAGGCGGAAGTCAAAAGTCAAAAGTCAAAAATCAAAAGTTAAAAAGCTTTCATTTTGGGCTTTCTGGCTGTAATGAAATGGTAGGTTTATTTTTGCCGCGTTGTACTAGTATATGGATTTCTGAAACTCTTTACCGATTAGTGTTTCACAATCCAAAATCTAAAATCTAAAATTCCAAATGGCATGAGTGCGAATTTTTCTTTTCAATGTCTTGCTTGCTGTAGTCAGACAAAAGCTAGAGCAGGAGTGTTTTTCACCCCTCACGGTCTTGTAGAAACCCCCAGATTTATGCCAGTGGGAACGCTGGCAAATGTCAAAACTATCACCCCATCTCAGCTACGAGATACTGGGGCACAAATGATATTATCTAATACTTATCATCTTCACCTACAACCAGGGGAAGCGATCGTGGCTGGAGGTGGTGGATTGCATAAATTTATGGGTTGGAACGGCCCAATGCTCACAGATTCGGGTGGGTTTCAGGTCTTTAGCTTAAGCGAGATGCGAAAAATTACTGAAGAAGGCGTAACTTTTCGTTCGCCCCATGATGGACAAATTATTAACTTAACACCAGAGCGTTCCATTGAGATTCAAAATACTTTGGGGGCAGATGTGATTATGGCCTTTGATGAGTGTCCGCCTTACCCAGCGACTCGCCAAGAGGTAGAAACTGCAACTGAGCGCACTTACCGCTGGTTAGAACGCTGCATAACAGCTCATCAACGCAGCGATCAGGCGTTGTTTGGGATTGTGCAAGGGGGCGTGTATTTGGATTTGCGTTGCCGTGCGGCGGAAGCTTTGGCTAAGTTGGATTTGCCCGGATATGCCATTGGTGGCGTGAGTGTGGGAGAACCGCCAGAATTGATGGCTGAGATTGTCAAAGTGACAGCACCGCTTCTACCCCCCGATAAGCCGCGTTACTTGATGGGTGTGGGTACTTATCGGGAAATGGCGATCGCGATCGCATCTGGTGTAGATTTATTTGATTGTGTCATTCCCACTCGCTGGGCAAGACATGGTACAGCGATAGTCCAAGGCGGACGCTGGAATTTAAAAAATGCTAAGTTTCGTGAAGATTTTACGCCATTAGATGAAACTTGTCCGTGCTACAGTTGTCAAAATTTTAGCCGTGCTTATATATCTCATTTGGTGCGATCGCAGGAAATTTTGGCTTATACCTTGTTGAGCATTCACAACATTACTGAACTAATTCGCTTTACGCAAAAAATTAGAGAAGCAATATTGAGCGATCGCTTTGTTGCAGAATTTGGTCACTGGCTCAATTCATCTGAATCAGCACCAGATAAGGGTGAAATTATAAATGACTATTAAGCAATGATCGAGACTCAAACCATGTTAAGATACTTCTCAATTATGAAAGCTATGTTGGATAGGTGGATTTAAACAAACATGGAAGCAGCACTTTTATTAGCAAAATTGCCAGAAGCTTACCAAATCTTCGATCCTTTGGTAGACGTTCTCCCAGTTATCCCGGTATTCTTCTTGTTACTTGCTTTCGTTTGGCAAGCGGCTGTGGGATTTAGATAATTTAATCTATTGTTCAATTTATAGGACAGGTAGAGTACCTGTCCTATTTTTTTGTAGCGTCGTGTTTGAGCGAATTAATATTTATTAATATTTTGCAATGAATTATTATAATAAATAAGATGTTAATCAAGCTATGTCAATATGAAGCCTTGAAAGCCAAGCTTATAGTTAAGGAGGAATTTAGTTGTGGGTAATATCAAATTCGTTAAAGAAAATAAAGAAATAGTGGCAGCAGATGGTGCTAATCTCCGGCTCAAGGCGATACAAAATAGTATTGACATATATACATTGATTGGCAAGATGACCAATTGTGGTGGTAATGGTCAGTGTGGTACTTGTGTTGTGGAGATAGTCGAAGGACTAGAAAATCTTTCCCCCCGCACAGACGTAGAAAACCGGAAATTCAAGAAAAAGCCAGAAAATTACCGCCTTGCCTGTCAAACTTTAGTGAATGGCTCAGTCAGCGTAGTCACGAAGCCTTAAGTTCTAAAATCTGTCATGTATCCAGTCAGTAGTCAAAATACTTACCAAAATTGAGTTTCCTCTCTACGAAACGCTATGCGGATATATTGAATTTTGAATTTTGAATTTTGAATTGGTATAACTCTGTCATCGTTGATGCTATCCTAATGTTGTTGACTGGAAATTTAAGAGAGGCTTTCTTGCCATGCAAGTTAATGACCTGGGGTTCATAGCGAGCATTTTGTTCGTACTAGTCCCCGCTGTGTTTTTACTAATTCTTTACATCCAAACTGCTAGCCGCGAAGGTGGAAAAGATAATTAAGAGTTTGTGTATAAAAGAAATAACCCCTGCACCAATAGTGTGGGGGTTTTTATTTATCAACTATCAATTTAGTGCTGTTAGCATAGCCTGTGCTGGTTGCTAAATAGTAAAGACAAGACAAATCTTACTTCTTTACTATTTTATTACAACAATTATTATACTCAGCACTGTTTACTTTAAGCGATTGTCCGCGCCAATAATACTGGACACGTGGCATTGACTCGAACATAGTCAGACAAGGAAGATCCGATGAGCCGATCTATATCAACAAAACTCTTAGCGATCGATGGACGACGATCTGGAGAACCGAGCAATAATAAGTCTATATTCAACTCTTCTGCCAATCGACAAATTTCTTCACCAGGCTTGCCACTGCTGATATAAGAACGAGATTGGATGCCTAATTTTTCAGCTTCTGCAACCGCGGCTGCTAAAACTGGATTTTTGTCTGAATTAACCTGGGTTATTTCCGATTTTTTACCCCCAAAATCTGTACTAATATTTGCCAAAATTAACTCGCCACCTGGAATATCTCGGAGTAAAAATAATGCCATTTTTAAGCAATTTTTTGCTGAACCAGAATTGTCTATTGCCACCATAATGCGCTTAATTCTTTTAACGTAAATGTCATCTTTTACCAGCAACATGGGGCGAGAAGACAGTTGGAAAACATACTGACTGACTGAGTTCGATAAAATCGATTGCAGCCGTTTCAGTCCGCGTGAACCCATAATAATCAAGTCAGCGTCGATTTCATCAGCGACTTGGCAAACCACATCTTTAGGGTCGCCTTCACGCAAAATTGAAGAAACTTGGCTAGGATCTAAGTTCAAGGTTTGAATGGCATTCGCCAGAATTTTACCACCATTTTCCCATTTAGCTGTCATGGTAGTAGCAGTACTTTGTGCAGGAACAACATGCAAAATTGTAACTTTCGCAGATTGAATTGAAGGGATTTCTTTCAGGGTTTTGAGCATTTCCTCTGCGTGTCCCAATCCCGATACAGCCAGCAAAATTCTTCTGATCATCTTACGTAATTTTTGTGAAGTTTACTTTTGTTTTCGCTGTTGGTACTTGGCTCTGGTCAGATTTTCACCACCTTGCTTGACAACCTAGTTAGTAAGTCGGCACAAATAAACTTTGTTTTTTAGTATTTAACACTCAAACAAACGGCAAAGGATAAAAAACTAAACAAATGTTTAAGTTTGTTTGCACTTAGTTGCTTAAATTTTCAATTAGACTTCAACTATTAAGCATACTCTCAAGTTTGTCTGATGAACTTAATAAATTATGATGTTAGTTATTATTTTTAATCTATGTTTACTTTTGTTAATTAGAGTTTAGTTAAGTATTGCAAATAAATGCCCAAATAACTCTATAGTAAAATTGATTCAGTATAAGCTTTAACAGGCGATCGCTTCCGACTTGAATAGTCTACATTATTCCTGAATTTCCCATATTCTCTACTTTTTTAAGTGTTTTGCAGTTTTGGTAAATCAGATAGGATTGCTATATCCGAACATCTGTAAAATGCGGGATAACAACATCCAAATTCGGATATTTTAATAGTCGAAATCATATTTAAGACTATATTGAAACCCTCCAGATTATATTTGGAGGGTTTGTTTGATAACTTGTGAGATTTGCTTAATTTAGAAGTGCCCCTGGTTGTCCGTTTTGGACTACAAACGAAGCTAGGGTTTTGACAGAGGCATTCAAGTCAACGATGCTTGATACAACGCGATAGTCACTTTGCCACCGTTTTGAAGTCAGGTTGCAGCGGACGTATCCTCGGTAAGCACTGTCAAAGAACTTAGTATGGGGATTGTTGTTTAGGGAAGCTTGATCTGGAGCGATGAATGCCGTGGGAAAATCAGATGTAATTGAGGTTCCTACAAACTCAGTGCCTACAGTTGGTAAGTTTGGGGAAGCTGGCTTAGACTTGATTATTGAAGCTTTACAGAACTCAGAGGTTGATGTTCAAAAAGCAGCTTATTGGCTACTTCAGGAAAGTACAGAGCCATCAAAATTCAGAATTATACTGTATAAATTACGAATTATTTAAAACCTGCCATTTCCCTGAACAATGTGCTTAACGGTGGTCAAGGTTTCCAGGCTGATAAATCCCCGGCGATGACCTTTTTGATTAGACATACCGAGAAACACTGAATCTCCCCGCGAGGGGTTACGGGAAAAACGCGGGGAAGTGTTGATGTAGGTAGAGGCACTGGTAACTCCCAAGGCAAACTGCCGACTTTCCTGATAGGATTCAGTCACGATGGAGTCGGCATGACCACTGCTGTATTCATTAATCCAGGCGATCGCAGTCTCTAAGCTATCCACCAGTTTAAAAGCTACTGTCCTGGTTAAATAAGGGTTTCCCCATTCGCCTTCTTTTACCAGCTGCAACTGAGGAAAGGCTTGTACTAGTTCTGCATCCCCTTTAATTTCAAAACCTTTTTCCATCAAGCTGTTCCACAAAACGGCTAAAGATGATGGCAAGGCTTGACGATGAATTAGTACCTTTTCAATAGCGTTGACTTGATCGGGTTCACTTTGATGGCTATTAAGAATCATCCAACGCACCATTTCTAAGCTACTATTGGGCGACCAGTAGAGGTAACAGTTACCCATCGCTGACTTTAAAACTGGGCAAGTTGACTGTCGGACTACCTGCTGTACTAAGCTAGAACGTCCGTAGGGAATCACTAAATTCACGTACCCGTCTTGGGTGACGAGATCCCGAATCGAAGCACCATGTTCGGCTGTAATCAGTTCTACACAACCTGGTATGAGTCCAACTTCTGCGATCGCACTTTGCAGTACCTCAGCTATGATCGTGTTGGAATGGCTAGCTTCAGTACTGCCTTTGAGAATTATACAATTACCAGTTTTGATACAAAAACCCGCTGCGATCGCCCCTAAATCGGGAAACGCTTCATAAATAAATCCAATCACTCCCAAAGGCATTAACTGAGTGTAACTTTGGGAATCTTCCAGTTGATAATCAGCAGTTCTGACGCGTCGCAGCGGATCTGATAATTCCCCCAACCGTTGTAAAATGTCTACTGTCATCTCTAGCCTTGTGGGAGTCAGCTTCAGCCAATCCAATATCAGCTCAGGCACTGCCATTTCACGACTGGCTTCTAAATCCAAGGTATTGGCTTCTAGAATGTCATCAAATGAGCGCTCAATCGCCTTGGCCATTGCCAATACTGCACGACTGCGGTCTGCTCCCTTTGTGAGTCCCAACTTTAGGGAAGCTTGATAGGCTCGTTGGGCACTAGTAATCGGTTCGGGGTGGTCATCTAAAACTTCAACAGTCATTGAGTTAACGTCTGTAGGTAAGCCAGACCATTAGTGCTGGTAAGATAGCCAATAGCACCGCCACTATTGCCCAAGCAATAATGCTGGAACCATTTGCCAATCGCAGTGCTAATGGCAGCCATATAATCACTAGCACGAAAATAATGCCAAGTGCTATAGGCAGATAGCTTTCTCCCAAGCGGGGATGGACAACATGCCAACTATTTCCCATCCAACGCCAAGCCCGTTTGTAGGGATAGGTGGTAGAAAGCTGTTCTAGGACATGACCATTATCTTCTACCACAAAGATTTGCTGACAGCGATCGCAACCAAATGCTTCTGTCAGCGTAATCGGAATTAACTGACCCCGGCGACGACAGGGACAGGGGTATTCGGTATTGAAATCGATTTTTTCGGGTTTTTGAGATGGCACAAGCGTTCTAATAACTTGAGCGTGTTTTACATGAACTGCGAGAATATGATGCCTTAGAGGCTTTTGTGTTTATATACATAGAAAGGCGATACAAACATTGTCCTGATTAAATCTAGTAGATGCATCTAACTTTAAGTATACTAGTTGCCAAATTAGTACGGAGTTATCTATTTGTAGTCTTTCCCCGTACCTGGCGATCTTGTTTAAAAACTTCCTTCTTTTCATCTGTCGCTTTCAAGGTAATGTGGTTACGTTTTTGGGGATTTATTATGCTGACACATCTGGTACAATTTTAAGCATCGGTGGCGACTACTCCGAAAGCAAATCCTTTGGGAAGGCTACGCTCGTAAACAACACACATTAACAAACCCGCTAATTTCCCTTTGGGCCAATTTATATTACTATCGATTCTCAAGGTTAGAGCGGCATTAGATCCAATCTCCATTCCTTAAAGTTCACAAGCGTTTGCAAAGCGGGAATTGCTAAAACATCTATTGTAGTGTGTAACTCTTTGTCCAAATATCCAAATATAATTGTGGCTAATCTTGACTGAATCTGTCCACATTTGGAGCGTTTTACAAGAGTGCAGAGCTAATCTACGAATACTTCAACGCACCCTAAAAACACTAAACCTCTTGGAATTGTTAAATTCAAGAGGTTTTAGTTGGAAGCGGGTAACGCGATTCGAACGCGCGACATTCACCTTGGCAAGGTGACGCTCTACCACTGAGCTATACCCGCGATCATCACCCAAATATCAATATCTCAGATTTATTTGTCATTGTCAACCCCTTAATTTGGTCATTAGTCATTGGTCATTCGTCATTAGTGAATAACAAAGGACAAATGACTAATGACGGATTAGCCGAGTTCTTCTGACTCGACAGTTAAATTGCCGACGCTGGTACTTTGAAAAGAGGCTGGCAAAGACTGGCTATTACGAGAATATGGCTCTGCCAGGTTAGAACGCAGTTGCCGCATGAGGCTAGCCATTTCTAGGGCATTGAGAGCGTAATCCCAGCCATGATTACCTTTGATGCCTGCCCGTTCTAGGGCCTGCTGCATAGTATCTACTGTTAAAATGCCAAAAATTACTGGCACCCCAGTTTGAAAGCTAGCGGCGGCAATGCCTTTAGAAACCTCTGAGGATACGTAATCAAAATGAGGTGTTTGTCCTCGAATGACTGCGCCAAGACAAATTACAGCATCATAACGATGGGAAATTGCTAATTGGCGAGCTACTAAAGGTACCTCAAAACTTCCCGGAACCCAAACATAGTCCACCTGATTACCTTGGGGATTAGGGTCTACACCGTGGCGTTTTAAACAATCTTGACATCCCTCTAGCAGCTTTCCGGTAACGAGGTCATTGAATCGACCAATCACCACTGCAAACCGCAAAGGCTCCGTTTGGGTAAAAGTTCCCTCGAAAACTGCCATGACTGCCTCTTTATCAACTATACTTCTGGCCAATATACATTTCTTATTTAAATGTAGAGGAGCAGGAAAGCGCGGTCAAAATGAAGTTACTAGGAAAAAGAAAAAATCCCTTGTTTCCCTTAACCTTTGACCTTGGCTTTTCTGCCCCTCTAGTTCTTATATTATGTGCCTGCGCCAGAGCGAAGCCGTCGCCTACACGACAAAAAAGTTTAACAAACCAACTAAAAATACCAAACCAATCCAGACGCCAGAACCAACCCAGAGCAGTTTTTTAGATTCACCCCAATTTTGGGGAGTGGCGTAAGCAACCGGAACTCCAACAACGAGGACAAAAGACAACACTACTAGACCTATCAAGGCAAATTGGAATATTATGGTCATTTTTGCTTCTCCCAATACAGCGAAATACTAAGGTATAGAATATCCTAAAGGGCGACACTGACACTTTCTTATTATTTTTAAGCTAGCAGAAATTGCAACATTTTTGTCATTTGTCCTTTGTCTAAGTACCAATGACTAACGACTAATGACTCTTAACTATGGATTTAATTCTTTGCCACACAACAGCAGATTTTGACGCATTAGGAGCAGCAGTAGGGTTAACGCGCCTACTATCGGGAAGCAAGATTGTGCTAACTGGCGGCTCTCATCCTACTGTACGGGATTTTTTAGCTTTGCATCGGGATGAATATCCTCTGATTGAACGCCGTTCGGTAAATTCAGAAAAAATTCGCTCTCTGACTGTGGTTGATACACAACAGCGCGATCGCTTGGGTAAAGCTGCTGAGTGGTTAGATTTACCTAGTCTAAAAGAGATTATAGTTTATGACCATCACTTAGGACAAGAATCAGATATTCCGGCGACGCGATCGCATATTGACTCAGTAGGAGCCAGCACAACTTTAATCGTCGAGCAATTGCAACAACAGGAAATTTCCTTGACTCCTGCCGAAGCAACTGTAATGGCTTTGGGTATCCACGTTGACACTGGCTCTTTGACATATGACCAGTCCACACCACGGGATGCTTTAGCTTTGGCTTGGTTGATGCAACAAGGGGCTAGTTTATCAGTAATTTCTACCTACCGTGACCCCGGATTATCTCCGCAATTGCAGCTATTAACTGAGGCACTGGAAAGTTTAGAACATGTCTGTCTACATGGATATACGGTCGCTTGGGTAACTTTTAAAACTGAGGCTTTTGTGCCAGGGCTATCGAGTCTGGCATCGGAACTTGTGGAATTAACCGAAATTGATGCCCTACTATTGGCTAACGAGTATCCTTTAGGTAAAGGGGATTCACGGTTAACTGTAATTGGGCGATCGCAAATTCCCAAAACGAATTTGAACCTATTATTTCAACTATTGGGTGGCGGGGGTCATTCGCAAGCCGCATCGCTAAATCTAAGGGGAGTTGATTCGCAGGCAATATTAAAACAACTCCTTGACGGGATAAAAGCACAAATTCCCCATCCCCTCACTGCTAGGGATTTGATGTCTTCTCCTGTCCGCACGATTCTGCCTGAAACGACAATTGCCGAAGCCCAGCGTATTTTATTACGCTATGGACACTCTGGTTTATTCGTAGTCGATACTCAAGGGCAACTAGTAGGTATTATTTCGCGGCGGGATATTGATATCGCCTTACACCACGGATTTAGTCATGCACCAGTCAAGGGCTACATGACTAAGAATCTCAAAACGATTACACAAGATACGACATTGCCACAAATTGAGTCGGTGATGGTGACTTATGATATTGGACGCTTACCAGTATTGGAAAATCAGCAGTTAATCGGCATTGTCACCCGTACTGATGTCTTGCGGGAATTGCATCAAGAAAGGGATGAAGACCAAGACGGAGAGCAAAAATTCAAAATTCAAAATTACGCTAACGCTGCGCTAACAAAATCTAAAATTCCTCTCAGCACTGAATTGCAAAATCGCCTTACTCCGCAACTGTGGCAATTACTCACTACAGCATCGCAAGAGGCAGAAAAACGGGGTTGGCATCTTTATTTAGTGGGTGGTGCGGTGCGGGATTTGCTATTAACAGAAGCAGTAGCGGGCACTTTGATGATTAAAGATATCGATCTTGTGGTTGATGGCTTTCATAAATCAGCAGATGTCGGTGCTGGTGTGGAATTAGCAAAAGCACTCCAACAACTTTACCCTATGGCTCGCTTAGAAATCCACGGGGCTTTTCAAACTGCGGCTTTGTTGTGGCACAAAGACCCAGAATTAGATTCTTTATGGGTAGATATTGCCACTGCTAGAACAGAATTCTATCCTTATCCAGCCGCAAATCCAGAAGTTGAGGCGAGTTCCATTCGTCAAGATTTGTATCGCCGAGATTTTACCATCAACGCCCTCGCCTTGCGCCTGACTTCCCCTCGTACTGGTGAATTACTCGATTTTTTTGGTGGATTACTAGATTTACAAGCTAAACAAATTCGGGTTTTACACGCCAATAGCTTTATCGAAGACCCCACCCGCATTTTTCGTGGCGTGCGCTTTGCCGTGCGCTTTGGATTTCAGATAGAACCGCAAACTGAAGAGTTTATCCGTTATGCAATCAACAGTGGTGTTTACGATCGCACTGCTCAAGACAATAGCAAAACTCCAGCCCTGCAAACTCGACTGAAAACAGAATTAAAACACATCCTACAAGCCCCCTACTGGAAATCAGCTTTACAGTTACTCGATAACTTAGAGGCTTTGCAATGTATCCATCCTACCCTGAAGCTAGACGCAGAACTTTTGCGACAATTACGTTTGCTAGAACGCTGTTTGCGGCGATTTGACCCGCAACCAACCCTCATTCATTGGGAAATGCGTTTAGAAGCGTTAATCGCCCATCTCGCACCACAATATCGGGCGAAAGTAGCAAAGAATTTACAACTGCAAGAAGATGGCATTAAACACTTGCAAAACTTGGCTTCTGCTCAAACTGAAGTAATGGAATCTTTGCCTAAGTCTCAAAGTCCTAGTAAAGTAATGCAGTTGTTGCGACAGTATGATTTACCAATGCTGATTTTAATTGCTGTGCAAAGTTCGCGATCGCTTAGACATCAGATTTGGGAATATTTAACTGTTTGGGCTAATGTGCAGCCACTACTGAATGGCTATGATTTAAAGAAACTGGGTTACAAACCAGGGCCTCAATATCGACAAATATTAGATGATATGCTTGCTGCTACCTTAGATGGAGTAATTAAAGATAAGACTGAAGCTGAGGAGTTTTTAGCGCAACACTATCCTAAATGAAATAGCTCTGGTCTAAATTGTATCTGGATTAATATTTAACTCCCGCAGTTTTGCTGCTAAACGTTCAGCTTTTTGTTCTGCTTGTTCAGCTTTTTGTTCTGCTTGTTCTGCCTTTTGTTCTGCTTGTTCTGCCTTTTGTTCTGCTTCTTCTGACGTTTCTTCCGGTGTTGGTACTAGTTGCCCATCTCGTGTAAAAAACCGCAATAAACCTTCATAAACTCCCAAATATAACCCTAATTGCTGACTCCACAAATACCCTTGTTCACTTGCTTGTAGAGGTTGATATTCTCCATCTACTAAATGAAATCCTGCAAATTCTTGTGTGTAAGGGTCGAACCAAAAATAATCCAACGTGCGGAAAGTATTTTGATAAATTTCTTTTTTTAAACCTTTATCAATATTCGCTGTTGAGTCAGACAAAATTTCTAGAATTACATTCGGATATTTGCCATCTTCTTCCCACACTACCCAACTTTTACGGGTTTTACGTTCAGTTCCCAGCACTACAAAAAAGTCTGGCCCTCGGAAGTATTCTGATTTGCGTTGGCGTGGACTGTAGTAGATAGTCAGATTTCCCGCCGCATAGAAATCATTTCTGTCTCGCCACAGCCATTCCAGACATGTTAAAAGTAGGATTATTTGTCGTAAATGCAGTTCTGTTTCCAAAGGAGGTTCATCACTAAATAAATCACCAGGGGGAAATATAACATCTTGGCAGATGCCTTCTTGAGAATCTAATTCTTGAGCTATGGTCATAGAATGGATACGGCATCAAGTAGTTATGGATTGATTTTAGCAGTGTTATGGTTGGTGATCGCTACCCTTCCGAAATACCTTCGTGCTACACTGTAGTCAATATAAAACCTCTTCACAACTCCAATGAAATAGCTGAAATGAAGTAGTACCAAGCACCTGTTGCGCCCAAGCAATAAATGTCAACAAATAATAAACGCAGCTAGTTTGACAGGGTTACTTCACATAGTCATGCACTAAAAATATTGTCATCATTCCTATCTATATAGAACCGCTTGACGAGTATTTGCGGCTGAGTTCTTTTTGTGTCTAATCTACCCGTAGTTTTTGGATATACGCGGGTGGAATTTTGTGAATTGAGGTTTGAAAGGAATGCCGAAAAAATCAATATTGTTAGCTGAGAATTTAGCCTATGACCTCAGGGTAGATATAACTTTGTTTCAAGGAGTTCATGTGAATATTGAAGCAGGCGATCGCATCGCTTTAGTCGGTCGCAACGGGGTAGGAAAATCAACCTTATTAAAGATACTTGCAGGTAAAATCGACCCCAGCGTAGGTTCCACTTGGCGTAATGGTGTTGTCTTCTATTTGCCACAAATCAGTACTATCAGACAAGAAATTACAACATATTCAGGACTTAATTTTTTTATTTATATCTCTGATGAATGGTGGAAAATTGAGGAACTTTTGCAAACAAAACTTAGTACAAATCTTGACTTATCTCTATCAATTGCTAACTTGAGTGGTGGAGAACTAACAAAACTTTTTTTTGGCAATCGGTTTAGCTCAAGAACCAAAGCTACTACTACTTGATGAGCCAACAAATCACATGGATTTGCAAGCCTTAGAAAACTTAAAGCAGTTTCTTCAAGATTTTACAGGCGCTTTTGTAATTGTCTCGCATAAGCCTTTTTTCCTCGACCAAGTGACAGAGTTTACCTGGGAGCTTACACCTGTTGGAGTGAAAGTATATGGTGGTAATTTCTCACACTATCGAGAACAAAAGGAAATCGAGTTAGAGGTAGCATTGCGATCGCACGAAGTTGCCAGAAAGGAACTCAAACGTACCCAACTGACAGCTATGCAAGAACAGCAACGTGCAGCCCAATCTAGTCGCAACGGTCGGGCCAAGTTTCGGAATGGTAGTATTGATAGAATGGTAGCAGGGCTGATTAAAACCAAAGCTGAGGTGTCTACCGGAACAGCGAAAAAGAAACATGAAGCAGCAGTAGCAAAGGCTAATCAAAAGATTGAAGAAACGAAGGTCAAAACTACGAAAGTAACGAGTATTCAGCTAGAAGAAAAAAATCAAAAACGCAGAAATCTAATTAATATCCAGGGTGCAAATCTTAGGATATCAGAACGTCTATTGATTCAAAATATTCAACTGTATGTATCATCTGGCGATCGCATAGCCATTATCGGCGCAAACGGTTCTGGTAAATCGAGTTTGGTAAAGGCAATTTTGGGAAGGGAAAACCAAGCAGCGATTTTAGAATCAGGTGAAGTTTTGCTCACACCAGCCATGAAAGCTGTATATCTCGATCAAACCTATGAATTGGTAAATCGCCAATACACAATTCTGGAAAATATGCAAGCTGCCAATCCTCATCTTAGCTATCAGCTTTTGCGTCAACAACTAGGACACTTTCTGTTTAAATATGATGACGTTCCCAAAAACGCTTCCATACTGAGTGGAGGTGAATTGGCAAGATTAGCGATCGCTATGATCAGTATCTCAGAAATCGATCTACTGATTCTTGATGAGCCAACTAATAACCTGGATATTGAAACTGTTGAACAAATGGTAGTAGGTATCAATGATTACCAAGGAGCGCTTTGGGTAATTTCCCACGATATCGATTTCCTTAGCCGGATTAACATTACCCAAGGTTTCAAGTTGAGGGAACAAACTTTGCAAATGACAACTTATTTACCGAGTACACCAGAGCAATATTATCGAGAGTTGCTGGAATATCATAAATAAAGCGATCGCCTCATGTAAATTTCCAGCTCAACAACAGAAGCCGCAAAGCATACAGGCAAGTTATAATTCTCTTGCGGATCAACGTAACAAAAATTTATGAGTAACCCCATTGTGCAAGCCTTTTTCGTAGGCAGAGCAGTAGCTGAAGTAGTTAATGAGCGTTTAGAGGTCGCCTTGACCGATGCTTTGAGCGATCTGGGCAAATTTGATGCAGAAGCTAGAGAGCAGTTGCGCCAGTTTACAGAAGAAGTCCTAGAGCGGGCAAATCGGGCAACAGAAGCAGCTAATGCCAGTCAACCTACCAC
This sequence comes from Nostoc sp. 'Lobaria pulmonaria (5183) cyanobiont', assembly GCF_002949795.1. Classification (NCBI taxonomy): domain Bacteria; kingdom Bacillati; phylum Cyanobacteriota; class Cyanophyceae; order Nostocales; family Nostocaceae; genus Nostoc; species Nostoc sp. 'Lobaria pulmonaria (5183) cyanobiont'. The sequence continues at coordinate 5,006,955 of NZ_CP026692.1, forward strand.
AGGTACTGGACAAGCCAGTTCTGATTCTGGTGACTTGCAAGCAGATATTGACGAATTACGAGCCGAAATTGCCCTATTACGAACAGAATTGCAACATTATCGCCGAGCTTCTGCATAAATTTTAGTCATTAGTCATTGGTCAAAAATTATGTACAAATGACAAATGACACTTAAGAAAGAATAGTTTAGGAATCAGAGTGTCTTTTCTTCCAAGTGATTCGGTCGCAAACCAACGGTAAACAAAGTATATGGAACAAGGTTATTCAGAGAAGGCATACCGTTGGAATCGGGAAAAATACTCTAGCAAACGGCGTTTTGTGGACATTTGGTCTTTTGTCTTGACCTTATTGTTCAAACTTTGGTTATACAACAAATCTTGGAGTTATCCAGGTGGTGTGACTGATGTAAAGCAAGCTGCAAGACGCAAAACCCAAGCAGTATGGATTCGCAATACTCTACTGGATTTAGGGCCAACCTTCATCAAAGTTGGGCAACTGTTTTCTACCCGTGCTGATATATTCCCTGGTGAATATGTAGAAGAACTAGCCAAGTTACAAGACAAAGTACCCGCATTTAGTTATGAGCAAGTAGAAGCGATCGTTGAGAAAGAACTAGGCAAGAAAATTCCTGAACTCTTTCATAGTTTTGAACCGATTCCCTTAGCTGCTGCTAGCTTGGGGCAAGTACACAAAGCTGTGCTACATACTGGGGAATCGGTTGTTGTCAAGGTGCAACGTCCTGGACTAAAGAAATTATTTGAAATAGATTTACAGATTCTCAAAGGAATTACCCGCTACTTTCAAAACCATCCCAAATGGGGACGGGGGCGAGATTGGTTGGGTATTTACGAAGAGTGTTGTCGCATTCTTTGGGAAGAAATTGATTATCTTAACGAAGGTCGTAACGCCGATACTTTTCGCCGGAACTTTCGCGGCTACGATTGGGTGAACGTCCCCAGAATATACTGGCGTTACGCTACTTCCAGAGTACTGACTTTAGAATATCTCCCTGGAATTAAAATTAGCCAATACGAAGCTTTAGAAGCAGCAGGTTTAGATCGAAAGGCGATCGCTCGTCAAGGCGCTCAAGCCTACTTACTACAATTACTCAATAGTGGCTTTTTTCACGCCGATCCTCACCCAGGCAATATAGCCGTTAGTGCAAACGGTGCTTTAATATTCTACGATTTCGGCATGATGGGGCGGATTAAGTCCAACGTCCGCGAAGGATTGATGCAAACACTGTTTGGCATTGCCCAAAAAGATGGCGATCGCGTTGTGCAGTCTCTCATCGATTTAGGTGCGATCGCCCCAACTGATGATATGGGCCCAGTACGGCGTTCCGTCCAGTATATGCTGGATCATTTTATGGATAAGCCCTTTGAGAACCAATCAGTTGCAGCAATCAGTGACGACCTTTACGAAATAGCTTATAATCAGCCATTTAGATTTCCAGCAACTTTCACTTTTGTGATGCGAGCCTTTTCTACTCTAGAAGGGGTAGGCAAAGGCTTAGATCCAGAGTTTAACTTTATGGAAGTTGCCAAACCGTATGCAATGCAACTTATGACCGATATGAATGGTTCTGAGGGTAATAGCTTTCTTAACGAATTAAGTCGCCAAGCAGCTCAGGTAAGTAGTACCGCCTTTGGTCTGCCACGTAGATTAGAGGATACACTGGAGAAGCTAGAGCAAGGAGATATGCGCTTGCGCGTTCGGTCTATAGAAACCGAACGCCTGCTGCGGCGACAGAGCAGTATTCAGCTCTCAATAAGCTATGCTCTGTTAATCAGCGGTTTCACGCTTTCAGCTACTATTTTAGTGGTTAAGGATTATCTATGGTTGGCACTGCTGCCTGGTTTAATTGCAGCGGCGCTTTCAGCGATCCTGATCCGATTACTTTTACGCCTCGACCGTTACGATCGTATGTATTAATTGCTGCAAAAAAAATTTATGAAACTCAATTTCACGGGTTTTAGCGATCCGGGACTTATTCGTTCTAATAATCAGGATGCTTACTATATAGACCCAGAAGGACGATTTTTTGTTGTTGCCGATGGCATGGGTGGTCATGCTGGAGGTGAGGAGGCAAGTAGAATTGCCACTGGAGAAATTCAGGCGTATTTGATAGCAAATTGGGAAACCTCTAAGTCTTCTCAAGAATTGCTAGAGCAAGCTTTGTGGGGTGCCAATAAAGCGATTTTGCAGGATCAGCAAAATCATCCCGAACGCGCCGATATGGGGACAACGGTTGTAGCAGTGATTTTTCGCTCTCCAGAGTCGCCTTGGTGCGCTCATGTTGGCGATTCACGGCTGTATCGCTTCCGAGAGTCGCACTTAGAACAGGTAACGGAAGACCATACTTGGGTAGCACGAGCAATCAAAATCGGTGACATCACCTTAGATGAAGCACGATTACATCCTTTTCGTCATGTATTATCGCGTTGTTTGGGGCGTGAAGACTTGCATCAAATTGATGTGCAACCACTAGATGTAAAAGTTGGCGATCGCTTGCTGTTATGTAGTGATGGTCTTACAGAAGAACTTGTTGAACAGAAGATTGCTAGCTGCCTTCAAAATAGTCCTTGGCTTGATAAAGCCGCCATCTCTCTTGTTGAGGCTGCCAAAGAGCATGGAGGGCACGATAACATTACAGTTGTTATCGTCTCACTCGAAGAAAATAGTCATTAGTCATTGGTCATTGATCATTAGTCATTAGTCATTAGTCGATGCTTAGTAACTTTAAACAAATGACAAAGGACAAAGGACAAACGACAAATCTGGTAAATATACTCAGTAATTTGTTCAGTGTGAGCATTTTTCCTTTTTACAATTTGATACAAATATTTTTAGCCTCTTAAATTACCTAAAGAGGCTAAATTTGTATAAATTGGGAAATTGACATCTTGCACGTAATAAGGTAAAGCGACTATAATACACGCTTATTACCATCAATTCCCCAACCTCCTTAAAATCTCCACCCTCCGAAGCTTCCTCCACCCTTGGGGAGACAGCATCTTAGGCTTTTAAACACAAAGACTAAGACGAGTTTTGCATAGCACCAGATATTCTCTTTAAAGGAGATTTGTGCAAAGCAGAAAGAATTTAGGGAAGTAGTTATACCTATCTGAGACCAAACAGAGCTTATTTTCCGGAATATGGTTCAGCTGACTTGGGTGGTATATCAGTAGGATTAGGTGCAAGATATCAGAGCAGAAAAAGTCCACAATTAGGATGTGGGCAATCTGTCAAACAATTGTTATCTTTCTTAATACGGAGGAACAAATGTTGGACAGTTACAAGTCAAAATATTATCCCATTTGGACTTCTGTGAGCGATATCATCTTTACGCGTTGTTTTTTCGGAGTTAATTAACTATGAACCAACCAATGAAACTATCCTTGGAACAGCAATTCAGCATCTGCTCATTCTCTACTCAGGTGCAAAATATGAGCCACGATCAAGCTAAAGACTTTTTAGTCAAGCTTTATGAGCAAATGGTCGTCCGTGAGGCAACTTATCAAGAACTTCTTAAGCATCAGTGGGGCTTAGATTCCGGTTCCACTATGGCATAGAGTTATTCTAATGTCGCAGTGGGCGACCTCCTTCTCTTGCTTGGTTCCAAGGAGGAAAAGAGCTGGGGATGTCGGGGCGTCAACTTCGATAAATAATTCCACAAGAGTGGCACAAAAGTTCAATTCCCGAAATTAACTAAGAATGACTAAACATTGTCTACGGCATATTTGCTGGGTCTAGACTTAACTCTAGCTAGCTTTGTAGGCTAAATCTGTTGTTTGCTTTAACCAAACTTCTTTTTTTTTCGTCTACTCTGAGAATCTTACCTGCATAAATTTACAATCTACTGGAATATTTGCACAGGTAGATACAGGTATATTCAGAGATAATTTGGATACCACTGCTTTAGCAGCTAGCGATTTCACTCTTTATACATATAACTAGAACTTACATCTTTATATATATTTTGTTTATAAAACGTTACATTATTTGAGTGACGACCTTTTATTTCCATATAAAACACGTAATATTAACAATCATGCCTAACTGGAAAGATCGTATGGAGAATCTGTATCAATACTTTCCAGTTTTGTTAGAATTTGAGGCTTAATCTTTTCGTACTCGTTTTTGAGTAAACTTTTACTGATTTGCGGTTCAGCAGAGGACATCAACGTATTGCTCATTCCGACCCACTCTTGTAGTCGTTGGCGCTGGGCAGAAGCGACGCTGGAAAGTAAGATGTGGGTACAAGGATTTGGTGCTTCTCGTGCAAAGAATAATAGGCGGTAATAACCTGTGTGCTGTAGTAACCGGGCAATTTCTTGACCAAGGCTGGTTTTGAGATCGAGGTAATAAGGTAACCATTTAGCACCATGCTTGCGGTTGTGGATTACAGTAATCCATAGCAGCATGGGATGGGGGATAGAGATGAACAGAAATTGGTTATAGCGGTTACAGAGTAAGCGTTTTTGAATTTCCTCTTGCGGTAGCATCACACACAACGCTGGTAAAACCTCCCCATTGATATGAATGGGCTGGGGAAACACAATATCGGCAATTGGTTTATTTTGAGGCCAGGAAATGGCACGAGCAATTTCATCGTTTGACCAAGATACCCGCAAATCGGCTTTGGTCTTTTGTTCAAACTCAGTGGTAGCTGTAGTAGTGGGAACTAGGGCATGGGCGGCTTGCTGAATTTTGCGTGTATGCTCAGGCTTTTCTAAAAATGCTAAAACTCTGAGGATTTCAGTAATACTTTGGGGGCGATCGCGTGCTACTTTGGCTAGACAACTCATCACTAAATTTTCGATTTCTTTTGGTAGTTCTAATCCCGGAGCAACCTCAGCAAAAGAACGTGGTTTTTGATAGTGATGTGTTTTATACCACGCACCAAAAGAGTGAGTTGGTGCCACCAGTGGCATTTTGCCTGTGAGCATCTCAAACATCATGACGCCCAAACTATAAATATCAGCACGGTTGTCTAATTCCTTACCCTCCATCTGTTCGGGAGAAGAATAAGCCAATGTCCCCAAATAAAATTTTGTATGATCGCCATCTGACTGTAATAACTTAGCAATACCAAAATCTAGAACCTTGACCAATTCTCCAAAACTGGGATCTTGAATCACCAGCATATTGCTTGGCTTAACATCACGATGGATAATTGGGCAAATAGTGCCATCAACCGGGATGCCATCATGGGCACACTGTAATCCCAGGCTGAGTTGACGCGCCATACTGAGAAATCTTGCTAAAGGCAATCGTTGCTTGCGAATAATATTGTTCAGGCTTTGTCCTTGTAAGTATTCCATGACGTAGAAGGGGATATTATTGTCATCTACCCCATAGTCCATAACTCGGACAATATGGATACTTTTTTGCCCTAGTAAAGCACAGGTTTTTGCTTCTCGCTCAAAGCGGTCTTGCAATCGCATCTTTTCATTTTGGATTGATAGAGCTAGAAACTTAACTGCAACAGGTACACCTCCCAACAATATATCTTTAGCACGATAAACCCGACCCATTGCTCCAGTACCGATTAACTCTTGGAGTTGGTAGCGTTTGCTGAGTAAGCGACCAATGTTGGGGTCTGACATAGAAAATTCGACTCTAAAAGCAGATTGTAAGTGTTTAGGAGGACAAGTGCATTCAAACTGATATCTGATTATTGCGCCTAGAAATGACTTTTTATGCTTTTACTGCAAGACAGAAATGGAAGTCAAAAGGTAAAAAGCTTATAAGCTAAGCTTTTGTGCGATTTCCAATAGTTGGTCCATTTACGCGGTGCTGTACTAGCTTTTTCAGTCCTCTTTCAGAAGATTGAAACCACGATCTGACCGTTTGCAACCAAGACGGTTATTGCAACTGGTGCAACATACCAAATCAAACAAGCATAAAGAGTAGATTTATGATGACGCTTTGTACCATTTTGCACTTTCATTGCGGTGTAGTTTTAGTTTGCCCAATTTTGACTAATGCGCTATCACTCTTGGTGTCTCCCCAACTCTTGGAGACGTTGCTTTGTGTTGGGAGAAGACGGCACTAGTTTGGCTACATGAAACTTTACCTGCCTTTGCAGGTTAACAAACCTTAAATTGACATTATTCCACGGAGCTAGACTTGAGTTTGTGTAATAGGGAATTATATTCGCCCAATACTTTTAAAACATTTTCTGATTACCTAACAATATTTTTAACATTCAAGGTCATTATTACTATGTAAAAATGCATTATTTATTGATAAACCTGTAATAGCCTAAAAGGTAGTTTTTTGTTTTTTCTGTCGGTTAGGATATATATCAAAACTTGATTTATTATTCATCACATAGTATTGAATTCGACGCTCAACGATCCCATAAAATCGGGACATAAAATCATAAAAAAAGCCCTGATTTTTCCTGATTTCTGTGAACGCTGTTAACAGGTTTCCTTGTTTTATAGGTTCTACAACTTTAAAATAAGCTAGATTTTTCTTAAAGACTGAAAGATTATAAGATAGAGCGCGCATTAGAGCAGGATTGGTTTTTACAACGTCTTGTTGCATGAAATATTTAGCAGCTTTGCAAGATTGATTTAGACGTGGTAATTGGCTTTGATATACAAGAGAACCGGGGCGTGAACGGTAGAAATAATAGGGTTTTGGTTCAATAAAAAACCTAGCTCCTTTAATTAAGCATTTCATATCAAGCCAAAAATCTTGACCCATCCTGATTTCATCATCGTACTCAATGCCGTGCTTAACCAGAAATTCTCGTTTGAATAGGGGTTTGCTTAAGCCAAGATGCAATCCTGCTTCCCCAAAGACATCAGTTTCTACAAAATAAACGATATCAATTTGGATAATTTTATCTATAAGTTCTCCACTTTCTTGAATCAATGTACTCCAAGGGGATGTTGCACCGTCTTTGATAAAATAAACATCATCAGCAATCATGTCTGCATTTATTTTATTTGCCAGAGACACAAGCTTTTCCAATCTTTCTGGAGCATACCAATCATCTGAATCAAGTACAGCAATCCATTCTCCTTGGGCTGCTCGAAAGGCGCGATTACGTGCAGCCGCTGCTCCAAGATTTTGCTGATTAACTATCACTTTAATACGTCGATCGGTGAAACTTTTAGCGACTTCTACAGTTTTATCACTTGAGCCATCATCGACTATGATAACTTCAATGTCAGTGAGTGTTTGCTCTAAGGCTGACTCTATTGCCTTCCCAATATAAGTTTCAGTATTGTAAGCAGGGATAATAACGGAGACTTTAGGATTCACGAAACTGAACTCCTGATTACACGATTAGGTAAAATACTAAAATCCTGATAATAATTTGATCGTTTCTTTATTACTATACAACTCAGTAGCTCAGTGAGAATAAACGATGAGTGGTTAAATTTGGGCAGGAGATATTAGGCGTTGGGAAACCAGTGGGTTGCCAGAGTTTTTTGAACGGCGGTTTTTGGCTTAGAAGAACAGCAAAGCGGTGAGACAGCGCTGCTTTTAAGCTGACTGGCGCTCTAGGCTAGCTTCCATTGTGTTAGTTAAAAAATGACCAGCTAAAATACCACTACTAAGGTAATATGTATCTTGCGAAATCCGGTGTAGGGTTTCAAAGCCACTACGACGCTGACGATCGCCTAGTACCCAGTAACGCTGTACGATAGTATCAAGACCAATCCAGCCTTCGCCTTCAACTTGCCCCAAAATATTATGTTGTAGTAAAAAAGTATACTGACGCTCTCCATCATGCAACCGCCCCTTATATTGCAGAGAGATTTCGGAGCGATCGCTACCTGGGAATATCAGTTTTGTGGCCATAGTGAACCAGTTATCTCGATTCCAAGCTACCAAGGTCATACCCTTGACACTAATTGGCATACCATTGCGTTCCAGCCAATTTCCTTCCATTGCCCAGCGTCCTGGTTCCAATAAAAAAGTATGAGCCACCTTTTATTTCCTGTGTTGCTCGAGTGCCGCCAAGACTATAGTTATAGCAGTGCTAAGTTGCCAGTGCTGAGTTACGAGTGAGAATGAAGAAATTTTTTATCTTGTTTATTGTTCTTGACTCAGGACTGACGTTGGTGAATTTCTCCCAAAAGTACTTCTTGAGGTGCACCTGTAGCAGTAGGTAGGTTGCCAGGAATACCCAAATGTCGCCAGTAGGCTAAAACTGCAAAAGCGATCGCTTCTTTAAAATCTGCACTCAAGCCGACTTCATCTGTAGTCCAGACTGGTATTGATTCCAACCACAACTGTAATCTTTGTTTCAAATAGAGATTGCGACTACCACCACCACATAATAGTACTCGTTGTGGCATTTCTGGCAAAAAAGTGCGGTAACTATGAAAAATTGAAGCAGCTGTAAGTTCTGTGAGAGTTGCCAGAATCTCAGCAGGATTTAGTTGGTATGCTTGAGCATCTTTTAAACACTGATGTAGGTAAGTCACACCAAATAACTCGCGTCCTGTAGATTTTGGTGGCGGTAGATGAAAGTAGTCTTGGTTGAGCCATTGTTCTACTAAAGGATGGCAAGGAATACCACTCGCAGCCCAATTGCCATCTTGATCATAAGTTTTAGCACCAGCGCTTAAATGCTCTACCGCTAGATCTAACAGACTATTTCCTGGGCCAGTATCCCAAGCGCGAATTTTTGAGAGCCAGTCTCCATGCCGAGGCGGAATATAAGCAACATTGCCAATACCACCAATATTTTGAATACAACGCCCCTCCTGGGGATGACTGAGTAAATAAGCATCGATTCTGGGCACGAGAGGCGCACCATGACCACCTATAGCAATATCAGCAACGCGGAAGTTGCTCACAGTTGCAATGTTCGTAAGATGGGCAATCAATGCACCGCGTCCCAGTTGAAGACTATAACCCAAGGGAGTACCCAGTGCTGTTAGCGAATAGCTAGGGTTTAGCCCGTGGGTAGTGAGCATTTCTCTCACCCTGCTCCCCTGCTCCCCTGCTCCCTCTTTGGGTGGTCGATGATAAACTGTCTGACCGTGGGAGCCAATGAGAGTGGCTGGCTGATGACCAATTTGAATATTTTGGGCGGCTTGGGCAAAGACTTGAGCGATCGCATCATCTATTTCTGCTAATTCTGCCATTGAGATGGCAACGCCTGCACCAATTGCTAATATTCTTTCTCTGAGTTCGGCTGGATAAGGATATGTTGCCCCGGCTAGCAACTCAACTTTGAGATCCAATTCTGTGCCGGAAATCTCTACCAACGCAGCGTCTATGCCATCTACGGATGTGCCACTAATTAAACCAATAACGCGAGTAGGGACAACAGCTTTTTCAGTTGGATGCATCGATTGAGATTCTTTTGTTGATTGCAAGAGTTTAGTTTAATTCATGTTACTAGCTATGTCAAAACACTCAGGTTGCATAGTTGACTACAGAAGGAAAAGTAAATAGAGCAAGGCAAGAAGATCAAAACCAATAGTAATGACTGCGAATCTATTTCTATTTATCAGCAAACAAAGAATTTCATATAGTTTTGTTTGTTATCTTGATTGTTCCTTAATCAGGACAACATCCGAAGATACAAATTCTTGATATATACGAGCTAACTTTACAACTTTTTTATCTTCAGATAAAGAACAGATACTCTCTCCAATTTCTCAGTAAGTGAAACTACTTATTTATGTTCAAAAATTAAGCAAGTGCTTTACTAGATATAGCAATTTTTCAGTAAATATAAATCCAGTATTTTTATCCTATTCCTTTTGATAAAAGACATTACATAATGAACTCAAATCGCACAGCGAATTTTTCAACAATTAAAAATACAGAATCTCAAAAGTATGTCTCTTACAAAAATTGCTTGTATCGCGGCTCTATCTCTATCTGCAATCTCCTCATTTATCTATGCAGGTTCTGCCCAGGCTATTTCCTTCAAAGTAACCACTGGCATTGCAGGCCCTAATGGAGAAACTGATCAAGGTGCTTTTTCTGAGTTTACTCAGCTTGCCGGTACGACAACTGTTAACTTCAATAATGGTCAAGCACCAACCACTGGTTTTGCTAAATACTCATTTGAGAACAACAGTGGAAGCAGCAGTGTAAGGTCGGATGTATGGGCACCTGCCGGGGCAAATGGTGAGGTCAATAATGGTAAGTATTTGGCAGTTTTCAACGGCGATCAAGTCACAATGAAACTTGCAAGTTCCCTCAATTATTTCGGTATTGACTGGGGAGCTATTAGTTCTGGTAACGTTTTTTCCTTCTATAATGGCGATACTCTGATCAAATCATTTACAACTGAGAATGTGAACCCAGTTGCTCCAATTCATGCGTCACAGCATGGCGGTGAAGGAAATGGCTACCTTCACTTCTACTCAGATAGTAGCAACGATATTTTCAACAAGATTGTCATTACTCAAGCAGGTGGTGGTGGATTTGAAAGCGACAACCATTCTTTCCATATAGGGACTGACAAATTTACAGGTTTTGATCCTAAGTCTGTTCCTGAGCCTAGTATTACATTAGGTATGTTGGCTGTGGGTGGTATGTTTCTACGCAAGCGCAAGAACGAGAAGTTGCAAAGTGTAAGGCAATCTCATTAAATATATCAATCTTAGCTCAGTAAGATTTTCCTGATTTTCTCTACACTCTACCCTTAGCCTGTATAAGGATTTCAAAACTAAGTTAATATTAAATACAAATTAGGGTGAGCTTACTTAGGTAAACTCGCCCTAATCCTTTTGCTATTTACGATCGATGCTACGCATAGCAAGCTATAGAAAAATTTTCTTTTTCTATACTCAATAACTGCTTAGAGCTTAACCGAACTGGATTAAGAGTGAACTGTAATTGTGACTCCTAACTCCTAAACCCTCCTATAGGTTGTTGTATGAATAAAATATACATGGATTAGTTTAGATATAATAATGACTCATTCTTTGTTGTCCTAACTGGAGAAATTAATGGGTCGCGCCAAAAAGGTTGTCCTGGCATATTCTGGCGGAGTGGATACCTCAGTTTGCATCCCCTACCTCAAGCAGGAGTGGGGTGTGGAAGAGATAATTACCCTAGCAGCAGATTTAGGTCAGGGAGATGAATTAGAGCCAATCAGAGAAAAAGCTCTGAAATCGGGTGCAAGTGAATCCCTAGTGGCGGATGTCAAAGACAGCTTCGTTAAAGATTACGCCTTTGGAGCGATTCAAGCCAACGCCATTTATGAAAATCGTTATCCTCTAGGAACCGCCCTGGCTCGTCCACTGATTGCCAAAATATTAGTAGAAACAGCCGAAAAGTATGGTGCTGATGCGATCGCTCACGGTTGCACCGGCAAAGGCAACGATCAGGTTCGCTTTGATGTCTCTGTAACCGCCTTAAACCCAAACTTGAAGATCCTCGCACCAGCCAGAGAATGGGGAATGAGTCGTGAGGAAACGATCGCTTATGGGGAAAAGTTTGGTATTCCCTCACCAGTCAAAAAATCTTCTCCCTATAGTATTGACAAGAATTTGCTTGGTCGTAGTATTGAAGCTGGTTTACTCGAAGATCCATCATTTGAGCCACCAGAAGAAATTTATGAGATGACCAAAGCGATCGCTCACACTCCCAACGAGCCAGAGTACATCGAAATTGGTTTCCAGGGTGGTGTTCCCACAACCCTCAACGGTATAGCCAAAAAGCCAGTTGAGCTAATTGAAGAACTCAATCAGGCGGTAGGAAATCATGGCATCGGAAGGATCGATATGATTGAAAACCGTCTGGTGGGAATCAAATCGCGGGAAATCTACGAATCACCCGCGATGTTGGTGCTAATTCAGGCACATAGAGATTTAGAAAGCTTGACCTTAACGGCAGATGTTACCCATTACAAGCGTGGGATTGAAGAAACTTACAGCCAAATTGTTTACAACGGTTTGTGGTACAGTCCACTCAAAGTTGCACTCGATGCCTTTATTCAAAAGACACAAGAGCGAGTCTCTGGAACTGTGCGAGTGAAGTTGTTCAAGGGCAACTCTACGATAGTTGGGCGTTCTAGCGATAATTCTCTCTATACTCCCGATTTGGCAACATACGGAGCTGAAGACAAATTTGACCACAAAGCCGCTGAAGGCTTTATCTACGTTTGGGGACTACCGACTCGCATTTGGTCAAAGCAGATTAGGGGTTAAGAGTTTAAGAGTTAAGAGTTAGGAGTAAGGAGTTAAAAAAGCAAAATACAAAAGTAAAAGTTAAAAAATTCACTTTTTACTTTACTCCTCACTCCTCACTGCACTAGTTTTTATGCTTGACTTACTCTTCTGCTGCACCTTTAACCTGGCGAGACTCCAGCCACAGGGGCACAAAAATTAAGGCAGCGAGGATTAATAACGCTGCGATCGCAAATTGACCCACCCAAGCAACCAATTGTTCTAAAGAGACTATTTTGCCAGCAAAAAAAGCTAATGTCACCATCAAGCTAGCCCAAGCAACTGCTCCTAACAAGTTGTATAAAAAGAATTTTCCAAAGGGCATTTCAGCTATACCAGCTAGTGGTGCAGCAAAAACTCGTAACAATGCCAAAAAACGTCCAAAAAACACCGCTTTAGCAGCATTTTGACTAAATTGATCTTTAATACTCAGCAAGCGCACTTCAGAAATCCGAAATATGCCACCAACTTTTACCAGAAAAGCCCAACCGCTAACTCTACCAATCCAATAGCCACAAGTGCCACCAATGGCAGCACCCATGATTGCGTCACCGAGAACCAACCAGAAATTTAGTTCATCGCTGCCAGCTAAAAACCCGCCCACTAAGGTCACGGTTTCACCAGGAAGGGGAATGCCTAAATTTTCTAGCAAAATTCCGAAAAAGATTGCCCAATACCCGTAATTATGAGCAACTTCCTGGATATTTTCTAGTGAAATCAGCTCTAAAGACATTCCGCACCGCCGTCTTTACAAATTTTTACTTTTACTATATTCTTGCTTGTTTTTGGGTGGGGTGTCAATCCAACTAATACATAGAGTCATTAAGTCATTAGTTTAATACTGAATAATTCATAGCTTCTAGTCTATGGTAACTGTTAACTTTTGAATATTTTTGGAATACATACCATATGTTCATAATTTATTGAAAAAAGATTAAAAATTTTATAGAAAATTTATAAATATCCGTTGAGATTGTGAAAATCTTGTAAAAGATACGGTTGATACCGAAATTGTTAGGCGTTTATGCCTATATTGATGAAAGTTATCACAAATTATACGACATGAATACTGAAATAATTTCTTTCAACTGTAGGACTGCAATTGCCCAAATATCTGGGTAAAACAGTCATTTCGTTGTTGAAAGAGAAGAAGTATTGATGTCTTTTTCGATTTTTTGTCAAGTGTTCCAATTATCCTGTTAAATTCATGGCTCTCACACAAGAACTTCAAGTGATTTTGTTTAAACCCCAAGGAAGCATAGATTTGGAAGGCGGTAAGGCTTTGAGCGAACAGATGGCTGGAGTAGTCCCTCAAGCTTATCAGCTCTGGGTTATCGACCTAGCAGAAGTTAACTTCATGGACAGCTCTGGGTTAGTTCCTTTAGTAAAAGGGTTAAAAGCTGCACGTCAAAGTGGTTGCCGCTTGGTTCTATGCAACGTACAAGCTCCTGTACGGTTGATTTTGGAACTTACCCAACTCGATACAGTGTTTGAAATTTTTCACACTTACCAAGATATTTTTACCAACCTTAAAGATAACAGTCTGATGCTAGCTGACTAACTAATAAATCTACCTAAAGAAGGATGGCGGAGTCAAGCAATATTTGCATTTTTTCACATTCTCTTAAGATAATAGTCTGGTGCTAGCAGGTCGATCTTCTTTCTTGTCTAGATAAGAATGTTGACGGAAACTCATGGCTTTGAGCTAGGTAGTATAAATTACAAGTGAATAAATCTGCTTATTGGAAGTCATCTACCTAAAGCAGTAAAGTTCAGAAATGACTAGAATTGGTCAAAGCAAATGCAACTGTTTGTGACACTCCCCAGCCTTTTAAAGACAGGGTTTTTCAAATTACTCTAAGCTAATTGTTTTATATGGGGCGTAACTAGTGAAAGCAAGCAGGAGGTAAGAAGGGTTAGAATATCAGCGTTTACGTTACTTTCTAGCTCTATAGTTATTTTTGCCTCGATCTACTACTTGGATGCCTCCAAGATGCTTTGATGCACCAATTTCTTACCTCTTAGATTCCACCATAATGATAATTTTAGGCATTCTGGTGAGTCGAAATATTAGTTTGTTCGGATGCTGGGCGGGAAAAATTTGGTAAATCAATACCGCTATGACTAGCATTGCGAGTTTTTAGTGCTAAACGGTAACTCACGCTTTGCAGTTCTGCTTGCAGTTGGCGGTTTTCCCGTTGTAGCATTGCTACCTTTTCTCTCACTGGCGTCATCCGCTCTTCAAACTTCCGACGGTAAATTTGAGGCAACTCTTGTACTACTTGCTCCAACATCCGAGTGCGATCGGTAAGTTCTTGAACTGACTGTCGCAATTGGGAAATTTCAGAGTCACGAGTTGTAATTTGCTCTTGGTAGAACGCCACCTGCTGTTCCACAGCTTGAAGTTGTTCTTGTAAAGCGTGTAACTGGGTCAGATCGCGCTCAACTTCCGGCTGCTGGGGCATAAAACTAGTGTTACCCTTTAGCAGCCGGAAAAGTTCTTGAGATAGTTGTTGCACTAATTGATCGCGAAGTTGCAACTCCTGGCGTAGCTGCGATACTTCCGTCGAGAGAACTTGAATATTAGGTGTATCAGATTGGCTCACAGTAGCTTAAAGCTCCCATTTATAATCTTGTCCACTCTTAGGTATAACTGCGGGAGTACTACCTTTGGCAAGTATTTGTTAATTTAGCATTCCCAAACAAGTCACGAAAAAAGAAAAAGACAAAATTTTATTGAATGGGAGTGGGGATTGGACTATTCACTTTCTTTCCTAGTCTCTAGTTACTAGTTCCTAGTCCCCAGTCCTCAGTCTCTTAGACTGTTGCAGCTGTTGCAGCTACTTTAGTGGGCTTTTCCTTTTCCTCTTTAGGGGGTTTTTCTTCTTCAATGTCCTGCTTAATTGTCAAATAACGAATCACTTCTTCACTTAAGCGCATGGCGCGTTCAAAGGGGGCGATCGCAGTTGCAGGCGCGCTGTAGTTTAACTGGATGTAGATGCCATCCCGGTGTTTTTTGATTTCGTAAGCCAGACGGCGCTTACCACGATTTTGAATTTGGATCTCCTGGGCGCCTTGATCGCGAAGCAAATTCTGATATTTAGTAACTGCTTGCTCTACCTGTTCCTCCCCCAGGTCAGGACGGAGGATGTACATTGTTTCGTAATTTGTAGTCATATTTTTCAGTTTCCTCATGGACAAAAGTGGCTGCTGATATTAATTTATACCTAACTGTTATTTAAAATGCCAGTATTAATCAACATCTGAAGCAACAAGGAACTATAATCTTACCAGTTTTCGATTTGAATCATTAGCCAAATCGCCGAAGTTTGGATTTTTTGGATGTCCCTAATGAAAACTAGGTTGGGAGGCAAGCCTGATATTTCTTTAACAAGATCGATCGAGCTATTAGCTTCGCTAAGGGGTATCTTTCTTTAAGGGCATCTATAGCGATCGCTTTTTTGCTCAAGGCTGAATCGGTTCGCTAAACAGCTAACTGACGATTGCGTCCTGCTCACAGCTTCTAATCGCAGATAAAAGGATATTCATCAAGGTTATGGCGCAGCGCTACGTGCGAATTCAAAATCCAGAAGGACAAATTTACTATGGGTTACTACAGCTATCCCTGAATGTGCAGGTGCTAGATGCTCCACCCTGGTTACAAGGACAACCCACTGATTTAACTTTGACACCAGAAAATTACCAAATTCTGGCTCCCTGCGCTCCCTCAAAAATTGTGGCGGTGGGTAAGAATTATGCAGATCATGCAGCCGAAATGGGAACTCCAGTACCTTCTGAGCCACTAATCTTTCTTAAGCCACCTACGTCAATCATTCCATCCGAGAGGGAAATTAAGTATCCTCCCCAGTCACAAAGAGTTGACTATGAAGGAGAGTTAGCTCTAGTGATTGGCGATTACGCCTTTGAATGTACACCAGAGGTAGCCCAAACCAAAATTTGGGGCTACACCATCGCCAATGACGTAACAGCGCGGGATTTACAAAAACAGGATGGTCAATGGACGCGAGCCAAAGGTTTTGATACTTTCTGTCCCTTGGGTCCTTGGATTGTACGGGAATTAAATCCAGGAGCGAGATTGCAGACTTTTGTAAATGACGACGCTAATCCAGTTCAATCTACCTGTATCGATCGGATGGTGTTTTCCCCCGATGTTTTAGTTTCCTATATCAGTCAGGTGATGACGCTACTACCTGGTGATTTGGTGCTTACAGGTACACCGGAGGGTGTAAGTGCTTTGCATCCAGGCGATCGCGTCTGCGTAGAAATTGAAGGTATCGGTCGCCTGGAAAACACCGTAGCGACCCGTTAACTTCTAACGCACTTGCATATACACTGCATCGGAAATCGCTGGAATTTCTGCATAACGTCCGCTTACAGACTGGATGACTGAATATGCGACTGCTCCCACTATGCCGATAAAAATGGTTGTGGATAGGGTTTGGATTGCAAAACCACCAGAGGGAACTAGTCCCACAACATCAGTTAGGATGCTAAACAAAAAGATAATAATGTCCAAAAGGATTGCTTGCATAGTGTTGAAACGAATAAAGTGACTAATTTTTTCGTTTCTTACTACCAGCAAAAATAAAGCAAAGAAAATAATCATTCCTGCATAACGCACACCGTAGTAAATTCTCAATAATGGCAGAAGCGGTAGAAACAGTAGTTGTAATGGTGGAAACTCTGAGAGCAAATATCTACCAAATACAAAAACTTCAATTAGAGGAAGCAAATAAGGCAAGGAAGCAAAAATTCGATCTGAAACCGTTGTAGACCCGCGCCAAGACATTATGCGTTCTCCTGTCGTTAAATTTTAATAGTTACTTGAGCTTAGGATAACGCAGTTGCTTGGTCTTGCTGAGAAATTCAACTATTCTATATGGGCGATGCGAAAGCCCATCATACATTCATATTGGTCTGGCTGCTGTTGAGTAAGTTTGCGAATGGCTTGACCACAGCGCAGTTGACCCCCACGCCAACGGGGTTGACCGCTCCCGTCAGCGAGTAAACAAGACTGGCAAACTTGCTCAGGGGCAAGGATTTGCTCGTCCATTAAAATGACTAGCATCGAATCCCTCCTGTAAATCCTCATTGTCAACCCACATTTCACTCAAGGGAGGACGTGTTTTGTAGCGGTTCAAAAAGCCACTTCAGATAGATTGGATGCGTTTTGTGTGGTTAAGTGTTGTGATTTGCGATCGGCTTTACGCCTAATTTGGGCGATCGCAGAGGACACTTAAGAACCACATCCTACCTCTTTGTAGCAAAAATGTGGGCAATTACAATTCAATAACAATTCTCAAGTGAATTTTAATTTATTGTACGTTGTGTCTATTACAAAGTGGGAATTTAGTAAAAAATAATACAAAAATATTTGCACTAAGTTGAGCAAAGACAACTAACGGTATCCATTGCATTCCTGTTAATTTAGCACTAGGATGTGTCAAACTTAATATTCAGAAAACAACAAAAGCTTTACGCACAAGCAACACGGCGACTTATTGAAATTTCCTTGAGGTGAGTAGTTAAACTGTGAGAAGTCAAGTCAGTAAAACTGAGTTAACTTGATAGCCATTTAAGTGAGGCATTTCTAAAATACTGAGGTAAACTTGCAAGCAAGTTAATCCACAATATTACTCAGCGGCTCGTCGGTCTGGGCATCACTTACAATGGAACACTGGCAATTTCTGATACAGAAACAAGGCGCTCGCTCGTGGCATATCCTAGAATCCCCAAATTTGGAAATTTTGGAAGGACAGTATAGAGTTTTGGCTCGTTCTAACCTTCTGAATACAGACGTGGAAGTGCGGGTAACTCACTCTTCAACTGAGGAAGTTCAACCAACGCGGCGAATTTTCAAGCGATCGCGTCGCACTAATTCAGAAGGCTTAATGCCGATAATTCCTTTTACCTACTTCCAAGCGGGAGTTTGGGAGTTGCGGTGTTCTGGCGATTTGATGTCGGATCTGCTCGGTAAATCTTGGCAATACAGCGTGCAAGTGCAGGTCTTCTCGCTGTTAGCAGAGAGAGAGCCGAGGAAAAATTTAGAATCAAGTTCACCCGACGATCGCCCAGATAATGTTTCTGACAATTTGGAATGTAATGCCCCAGCAGAAACTGCAATTACGTTATTTACGTTTGAGAAAGCGATCGCTGTTTCTGAAGAACTAGCAACTATAGACAGCAACCTTGCTACTACTGTTGCTCCAGATGAAGGAAACTTGGAATCTAATGCCCCACCAGAACCTGTAATTGAGCTAAATAAAGCGATCGCTGTTTCTGAAGAACTAGCAACTATAGACAGCAATCTTGCTACTACTGTTGCACCAGATGAAGGAAACTTGGAATCTAATGCCCCACTAGAACCTGTAATTGAGCTAGATGGAGCGATCGCTGTTTCTGAAGAACTAGCAACTACAGACAGCAATCTTGCTACTACTGTTGCACCAGATGAAGGGAACTTGGAATCTAATGCCCCACTAGAACCTGTAATTGAGCTAGATGGAGCGATCGCTGTTTCTGAAGAACTAGCAATTACAGACAGCAACCTTGTTACTACCACTGTTGTGTCAGATAAAACAGAAGAAGACGAAGATATAGTTATCGATGAGCCTGTGAGTCCTGTGTGGCTACAAGGAGAGACGGCAGAGCAGATTTTACAAAATTTAATAGATTTAGCTTTACCTGCCTCTGAACTGCTGCTCAAAGATGAAAAGGTCACAGATTCTTCGGCAACACAACTACCGCCACCATTACTGCTAACTTTAAATCAGGATAATTACATTGCTCGTTGGGGACAAGCTCTTATAATCAACGGGTACATAGAATTCCAAGAAAAGACAAATCTAGATTGGGGTAAAACATTATCTCCAAAAAGCTTACGGGCGCTTGAAGTAGAAATTGAACTGCGATCGCCTAAGAACTTGAAAATCTTGACCAAAGTGCGGCAACCCTTATCAGATAAGGAGTTGCCCTTTACAATCAATACCTCAATTGATATTCCTGCTGATTGTGAATCCAAGCTAATTTTGGCAGATATCAGTTTGTATGGTAAATTCGCCGATGCTGGTGAAGTCATGCCGTTAGCCAGCGAGTCCTTCACCATTACAGCAGATGTAACAGAATTACTGGCAATCACAGCCACAGTAAAACGCAGTACATCTTTAAATGACCCCATAACACCATCGGACTCATCTACTGTTTTCACAGAAACAGAGACACCTGTTAGTCGGCTCGATTTGAAACTATTAAATCTGGTCAAGACTCCAAAAATAGACCAGTCTCAGATAGTTCGTCCATCCCCAAACACACCTCTACCACCGCAAATTAACCTGCAAGTTCTGCGAGAAGCTAACCTGCGGACATCTAAGCTCAAGAATTCAAGCATTTCGTTGCCTCAATTACCGAAACTGCCCCCTATTCAAAGTGATGCCAACATTCCCACAGATATTGTTGCAGAACCACAGACACAAGAAAAGCTTGTAGAAAAGGATTCTACTATAGCCACCATCAACTTGGAGCAGTTGGTCATCAAGCAACGTCGAATGCCAATAATCGAGACTACTTTGCCATACTTGAAACGGCTACAAGCTCTGCCAGATGATGCCGAAGAAAAAGTAGAAAATAATGTTCCTCCAGATGGATTGGAAGTTAAAGCGGCTGAAGACTTGCCAAAGTTGGACGCAACTATGGCTGAAGATGAAAATACACCTGAATTAGTAGTAGGTGATGCACAATTTCAGGAAGAATCTGTTGCTGAAGGCGAAGCCCAGCAAAATACACAATTTCAGGAAGAATCTGTTGCTGAAGTCGAAGCCACACAAAATACACAATTTGAGGAAGAATCTGTTTCTGAAGTCGAAGCCCCCCAAAATGCACAATTAATTACAACAGGAAACCTTTATTCATCTCCCCTGCTCAGGAAGTGGATGCAGAGCCAAGGATACTCCTTGCCTGAATCTATCAACGATCTGCAACCTCAAGATTACAATAACTATGTTCCAGCACAGCAGATACCCCTTTCTCCAAGTGCAGAAAATGCCAATATTGATGTTAACTTGCCGTTAGAACTAGATGCCAACACGGAGAATAATCTGAGCGAAGGTTGGAGCAGTTCACAATTTCTCTTGACTGAAACGCGAAAGGGACAAGAGACATGGGAAGAAGTCGAAGGGTTGGCTCCTGAACTGGAGAACCTTGGGGAAGATATAGACACAGCGCAGGAAATGGAACTGGGGATTGGAGAAAATACGGAAATAGAAAAAGTACTAGAAGAACCAACAATCTCATCAGCTCTGTTAACACAAATACCGCCCCCTCCTCCTCCGATAAAAATAAATATAGCGTCAGCTTGGTTGGCGCAAGAAATCGTTGTAGATGATACAGATACCGAACTAGAAGGCGATACAACTGGGAGTTACACCTTTGAAGAAAAGGAGCAACCACTGTTATATTCATCTTCTTCCTTACCTATAATTGCAGCAGCCACTGAGCCTTTGCCAATTCCACATTTGTATGTACCAGAAGGCGAATTAATTGCTGGCAAGCCTGTCATAGTGCGCGTAGTACTGCCGGAAGTACCTTTGCAAGTTGTTGTCAAGTTATGGCTTGAAGATTATCAAACTCGTTACTTACTAAATGGCCCTCATCTATTGACAAATTTACTTCCTAATGCATCCGGAGGTTTTGAAGTGATGACACAATTAAACATTCCCTTTGGCTGTTTGGAAATTCGCTTAGAAGCGATCGCACTCGATCTAACAACCCAACAGGAAAGTCACAAAGTCACAATAGTGCGAACTGTAATTCCTCCAGACTTGCCAAGCTTGCAGCTAGATGAACTCCTGGGTATGTAACTCAGGTATGAGGGGCATTAAGCATTGGGAATTAGGCATTGGGCATGGAGAAGAGACAAGGTAGACAAGCAAGAGGGGGGAGACAAGGGAGAGACTTGTTCAATAATTCCCCCTTATCTCCTTGTCCCCCATATCCCAATTTCCCCTGTGTTAAAAATATGAAAGAATTTCAAAAATCTGGCAGAATTTGCAGTAAGCTCATTTTGAATTGTAGTGTAATTTGATAGGAACCTTTACTATGGCAGTATCTTTTTTGCCTTCTGTCTTGGCTAGTACTTCGTACTTGTCTGCTATCTTCATTCCCATAATTGGTTGGGTTTTGCCAGGTGTGGTCTTCGCGTTTCTGTTTTTATACATTGAAAGCGACGATATCAGTGATATTAACTGATACTGATGTAGTCATTAGTTATTAGTCATTTGCAAAAAACAATGACAAAGGACAAATGACAAATGACTAAAATTAATACCGCCTGTCTCTATGAGACAGGCGGTTTTTTTAACGTTGATTTCTCAACAAATGCTAGAAAATTCTAACTTATAGTGTTCGGTTCAAACTAACTCATGTTAAATCGAAGAACCGAGTCCGGCGTAGGCACCATAAAAGAAAATGCCCAAGACTGTAATTATACCTAAACCTGCGATCGTAGCGACGACCCACAGAGGAATTCTCCCACTTCCAGACACAGCTTCTCTCCTCCCTTAACAACAAATCAACACACGTTCATAAACCAAGATTAACAGCAGTACTTCTAATTAGTTAAAGAAGTAACTGGAAAACAGAATACCCAGAACGAAAATCATTAGTAATCCCAAGTATAGAGAAGTCCGGTTTAGTTCAACCGGCTGATTATTGGGATTGGGGGATCTTTCTGCCATAATTGCTCCTAACGGTGAATAAATTGCATTGCGGCGATCGCGCCCAAAAAGAATACAGTTGGTACACCTAAGGTGTGAACTGCCAGCCATCTAACGGTAAAAATTGGATAGGTAACTGGTTGATTGATGTTGTTTCCGCTAGTCATGATCTCAAACTACTTTCCAATAAATTCTTCAACTTGTTTTTTAGCTTCAAAACGGTTCTTCACAATGGGCACTTCCTGCCGCGCTGGTGTGAAATACTCGTTGGGACGGGGTGTACCAAAAGCATCATAAGCAAGACCAGTTTGCACAAATAGCCAACCAGCAATAAACAATGCCGGGATGGTGATGCTGTGAATTACCCAGTAACGAACGCTAGTAATGATGTCCGAAAACGGACGTTCTCCAGTGGTACCTGACATTTAGATCCCTACCTTATACATAGAGTGTTATTGAGTTTATTATCCTACAAAGTTAAGAAAGAGTTACAAGTTGCAACGTTTTTCTCAGAAATTAGGTATGGGGCACTTGTACTGAGCAACTTGCCCTGAGCGTAGTCAAAGGGAGTCGAAGTATTGGGTATTGGGCATTGGGCATTGAACACAAAAGGCGGAGGTGCGTAGGTGCAGAGGGGAAAAACTTACTGCAACTTCTCCTTGGTCACTGAGCGTAGCCGAAGTGCTGCCCCCTTGCTCCCCTGCTTACTCTACCTCTTACTCACTAAGCTGCTTCTGGAGAAGTTGTTTCAGGATTTGGTAGATATTTGAGCAAAACGCCGCGATCGCCAATTATAAATCCCCGCTCTGGCTCTAAGAACACAATCTTGTACAAATTAGCCGCAACTTCTTCTATGTCACGGTCTTTTTGCCAGGTTTTGCCACCGTCGCCACTGCGTAGCAAATTACCGCTACCGCCACCTATCCAAATTTCATTGGGTGTGCGATATGCCAAATCCAGCAAACCCCAACTGGTGGATAACTCTGGATATTTTGCATCTTGCCATTCTTCAGGTTTAGTTGGGTCACTAAACTGAACTTGACCTCCTCTAGCTAACAACCACAATTGCCCATTGTCAGCAAAGCCCATGTTTTCTACCCGCCGAGAACTATTGCGGTTATGGGCTATCCAAGCATCTTGCCCTGGTTCCCAAGTCGAGTAGAAACTACCCTTAGCCGAAACAGCAACATATTTCCCATCAGCAGAACGTTCCAAGTTACGCACCACACCCACTGCTGATTCCACCTGGGCTTTCCAGTTTTTGCCGCCGTCTGTGGTCTTATATATGGCTCCGACATCAGTAGCCATTTCCGCTGTATTGTCTGCTAGGGCCTTAACTGCGATCGGGCTACCTGGTAGCTTTTCGCTCAGGGGTATACGCGACCAAGAAGCACCTTCATCGGTAGTGTGTATTAACAGTCCAGGCTCTCCGGCAATCCAGCCTTCTTTGCCTGCAAAACTTACTGAGTCAAAGCGATACTTTTGCTCATCCAGTTGCAGTATTATTGGTTTCCAGGTATTACCACCGTCATTGGTTTCCAATAGGGTGGCATTGCTACCGACTAAGTAGCCATGCTCAAGGTTATTAGTAAAAGCAATATCCAATAAATTCGAGTCTGTTGGCACAGAAATGACTTTCCAAGGGTTGTAGCTAACAGAGGGAACTTGGCCACAACCTATACACATGAGGACTACTATTAACAAGGCAAATATTCGTTGCCAACCTTTCACAATTGAATGCATCAGTATTTCTTAGTTATTTCTAAATTTTTGTCGGAGTTGGCAGCCAGGATGCTGGAAAATCCAGGATTTTTCATTTTGAATTTTGTTAACGCAGCGTAAAGCCTCTGTTAGAGAGCGTTATTTTGAATTGCTTAAGGGCTGTCATTGTAAGCCGTAGAGACTGATAAAAAACAAGAAGCCAAGAGCCAAAGCACCAAAAATTAGGATATTTTTTTGGGTTGGCGTTAGGTTGTTGACACCCAAACCGTAACCGAGATTTTCTTTGAAGCCGGATGCAGTACCCGCAGGGCCGATGTTGGCAAAAGCGGTCTTCTTAGCACTACAAACTGGACAGCGCCAATTTATGGGCAGTTCTGCAAAGGTTGTCCCTGAAGGAATATCATCCTTATCGTCTCCCTTTTCGGGTTCGTAAACATAACCGCAGGCGCGACACTCGTAGCGGTCTAGCACCGTAGTCTCAACAGCTGGTTCGCTCATGGCTAAGGCCTCGCAGAGAAGAAATCTTAAATATACGTTAAAAATTATGACATAATTGTTAGACTTTTCTATCACTAGCAAAAGCGAATCAAATACCTGAAGTGCGTCTGTTTCCCAGATTTCAGAAAAACCAAACAGATATAATGTAAAAGAAAGTTACGCAGTTAAGGGATTGGGCATGGGGCATTGGGCATTGAGGCATTGGGAACAAGAGGCAGAGGTGCAAAGGGGCAGAGACGCAGAGGGGCAGAGGGAAAGAACTTGTTGTATAAGAACTCTCCTCTGCTCCCCTGCTCCCTTGCTCCCCTCCCCCACTCCTAAATCCCTAATCTCTAGTCGTCAGTACCCAATCTCTAGTCACTACTTAAAATACTCCATAAGCGGTAGATACTCATTGTGTTTGTCCTCAGCGGTTACGAGTACCTTCTAGGCTTCTTCATCATCTGTAGCCTAGTACCTGCCTTAGCGCTCTCAGCTTCCAAGCTCCTACGACCCAGTAGTTACAGCCCAGAACGTCGCACTACCTATGAATCTGGCATGGAACCCATCGGGGGAGCCTGGATTCAGTTCAACATCCGCTACTACATGTTTGCTCTGGTCTTCGTCGTCTTTGATGTGGAGACTGTATTCTTGTATCCTTGGGCGGTAGCTTTCCACCGTTTAGGGCTATTGGCATTTATTGAAGCGCTAGTCTTTATTGCAATTCTTGTAGTCGCTTTAGTTTACGCATGGCGTAAAGGAGCTTTGGAATGGTCTTGAATTCTAACTTAACAACCCAGGGCAAAGAACGAATCATCAACCCCATTGAGCGGACTACAATCACTCAAGACCTTTCAGAAAACGTCATTTTGACGACGGTTGACGATCTCTACGACTGGGCGCGGCTTTCTAGTCTGTGGCCGTTGTTATTTGGTACTGCTTGCTGCTTTATTGAGTTTGCAGCTTTAATTGGTTCCCGATTTGACTTTGACCGTTTTGGGCTAATTCCCCGTTCTAGCCCCCGCCAAGCCGATTTAATTATTACGGCAGGGACTATTACGATGAAGATGGCTCCCCAACTGGTGCGTCTTTACGAACAGATGCCAGAGCCGAAGTATGTAATTGCGATGGGAGCTTGCACAATTACTGGCGGGATGTTCAGCGTTGATTCCCCCACGGCAGTGCGCGGAGTTGATAAACTGATTCCTGTGGATGTGTACTTACCTGGTTGTCCTCCCCGTCCAGAAGCAATTATCGACGCAATCATTAAGCTGCGGAAGAAAATCGCCAATGAATCGATGCAAGAGCGGGGTAAAATTAAGCAAACTCACCGCTACTACAGCACGACTCATAATTTGAAGCCAGTAGAGGAAATCTTAACTGGTAAGTATTTGCAGTCAGCAACTCGCTCTGCACCACCGAAGGAATTGGCGGAAGCGATTGGTATGCCAATACCACCTGCACTACTGACAGAAAAGGCGCAAAAGGAGGAACAAACCCGTGGCTGAAGAAGAGTCTAAACCAGTACCAGCAGACGAAGAAGAGTCTAAACCAGTACCAGCAGCGAAAGAAGAGTCATTGGTACAAGCGGGTAAAGTTTCTCAGTGGTTGACGGAAAATGGCTTTGACCATGAGTTTTTAGCACCAGACAAGAATGGTGTAGAGATAATTAAGGTGGCGGCAGATTTCTTGCTTCCTACTGCTACAGCCCTTTATGCTTATGGGTTTAATTATCTCCAGTGTCAAGGTGGTATTGACCTTGGCCCAGGACAAGAATTGGTGAGTATGTATCACTTGATTAAAGTGAGTGATAATAGCGATCGCCCCGAAGAAGTTCGAGTTAAGGTGTTCTTACCACGCGAAAACCCCGTAGTGCCTTCTGTGTACTGGATTTGGAAGACCGCAGATTGGCAAGAGCGCGAGTCTTACGATATGTTGGGCATTGTCTACCAAGGACACCCAAATCTCAAGCGGATTTTGATGCCGGAAGATTGGGTAGGTTGGCCTTTGCGCAAGGATTACATCTCGCCTGATTTTTACGAGTTGCAAGACGCTTATTAAAGATTGCTGAGTTTCAGCAGTGAGAATTTTGATCACCTCACCCCTCTTCGTTAACGGAGAGGGGTGTCGTTTTATTGCAGTAAAGCAAAGGGATGTTGAGGAAAAATAGTTTATGTACAAGTTGAATTGCTAGGCTGAATTGGGGGATTGAGAATCGTCTTCATTGGGGAGGCAGCGCTGTGGGCGAGTTTCCCGACTTGAGGCGACTGCCGTTTAAAGATGTGATTTTTAATGAAGATCATTCGACTATACGTAAGGGTAACGCCCCTGCAAATCTATCGGTACTCCGAACGTAAGCGTAGCCCGCCGTAGGCATCGCACTCAATATTTGGCGCCGAAATGGTTATTTTTCCATCACCTCAGCCCAGAGATTTACTTCTAATGATATTGACAAACTCTTATCCTTTGTGGAATAAAACAGTTCTGCTCCCCAACCCTCCTTTCAAGGGCAGGTTTTTTGTTTAAGCAGAAGAGAAAACTATGGAACCCGTTGATTGCATCATTCCTATACCAAAACTCCACATTGCCAAAACTTTCGCTTGTGCCCGACTTAGGTGTGGTAGTTTTTGGCTAACGATCGCAATCCAACTGTTTAAACCCGGATCTTTACTCATGACCTGCTTTGTGTCACGAGGGTTTATCTTAACATCTGATTCTTCAAAAAACCTGCCCTTAAAAGCCTTAATCCCCGCGATGTTGTATTGGGGGGAAATTCCCAATCTAGTTCCCTCCCCAATACATACGGGGAGGGTTAGGGAAGGATATTTTTGTACTTCATTAACTTACAATCTGCTGTAAAGGTAAAATATCCTTGAGCGATCGCCATTCAACTTTCACATCACGTTATCATCGGATCTTGGGGAATTTCCGTGCATAACTCGATAGCATCTATGACTGCCTCTCACTCCGAAACTCCATCTACCAA
The DNA here is from genome assembly GCF_002949795.1 of Nostoc sp. 'Lobaria pulmonaria (5183) cyanobiont'. Classification (NCBI taxonomy): domain Bacteria; kingdom Bacillati; phylum Cyanobacteriota; class Cyanophyceae; order Nostocales; family Nostocaceae; genus Nostoc; species Nostoc sp. 'Lobaria pulmonaria (5183) cyanobiont'. The sequence goes on from NZ_CP026692.1 coordinate 5,034,037, forward strand.
GCCCGATGCAAGTACTTTTATTTCTGACCATCAACAGGTGGATCGCAGTAAGCTAAGTCAAATGTACTTGCATTATGTCGAGACAAAGGATAAATATCCTCACGCGGTATTGCTGTATCGGGTAGGAGATTTCTTTGAATGCTATTTCCAAGATGCTGTAAAACTAGCGCAAGAATTAGAATTAGTTCTCACTAGTAAGCAAGCTGGGGAACAGGGACGGGTGGCGATGTCTGGTGTTCCGCATCACGCTTGGGAACGCTACGCGACGATGCTGGTAGAAAAAGGCTACGCAGTGGTAATTTGCGATCAAGTGGAAGATGCTTCTGAAGCTGCTGGGAGATTGGTGCGACGAGAAGTAACGCGCATTCTGACTCCTGGGACTTTGCTGGAAGAAGGAATGCTCAAATCCAGTCGCAATAATTACCTTGCAGCAGTAGTAATTGCTGTAAATCATTGGGGTTTAGCCTATGCAGATATCTCTACAGGTGAATTTTTTACCACTCAAAGTAGCGATCTAGAACATTTGACACAAGAATTAATGCGCTTGCAACCTTCAGAGGTGTTAGTTCCGACAAATGCTCCCGATTTGGGTAATTTGCTACGTCCAGGAGAAACTTCGCCACATTTGCCGGAGTGTTTGCCACCATCATTTTGTTATAGTTTGCGATCGCAACTTCCCTTTTCTCAAGGAGAAGCTAGACCTAGATTATTGCAGAAATTTAAGGTGCGATCGCTCGAAGGACTCGGTTGCGATCGTCTTCCCCTCGCCGTTCGTGCGGCTGGCGGTCTTTTGGAATACTTGGAAGATACCCAAAAAGAAAACCCTGTCACCCTCCAGAGACTCCGCAGCTATACTGTCACCGACTACCTAATTGTTGACAATCAAACCCGCCGTAACCTAGAAATTACCCAAACCGTCCGGGATGGCACTTTTCACGGTTCCCTACTTTGGGCGTTAGATAAAACTAGTACAGCAATGGGTGGGCGAGCTTTGCGGCGGTGGTTGTTGCAACCCCTAGTCGATATTAAAGGCATTCGGGCACGTCTTGATACTATCCAAGAATTAATGGAAAATACGCCCCTGCGTCAAGATTTACGCCAGTTGTTAAGGCAAATTTATGATTTGGAACGACTCACAGGAAGAGCGGGTTCTGGTACAGCTAATGCTAGAGATTTAGTGGCATTGGCAGATTCCCTCTCCCGCTTACCGGAATTATCCAACTTAGTCGTTGAGACGCGTTCTCCTTTCCTGAAAGCTTTGCAGAAAGTCCCAAGTGTATTGGAAGAATTGGCACAAAAGTTACACGCACATCTTGTAGAGTCGCCACCCATACTAATTAAAGAAGGCGGATTAATTCGCCCCAGTGTAAATCCCCTACTGGACGAAAGGAAGGCGACTGTAGAAGCAGACCAGCAATGGATTGCCAACTTGGAAGTTGATGAGAGAGCTAAGACAGGAATTTCGACACTGAAGGTAGGATTTAACAAAACCTTTGGTTATTATATCAGTATTTCCCGCACCAAAGCCGACCAAGTACCCGCTAATTACATCCGCAAGCAAACTCTGACCAATGAGGAACGTTACATCACCCCAGATTTAAAGGAACGAGAAGCTAGAATTCTCACAGCGCGAGATGATTTAAATCAGTTGGAATATGAGATTTTTACGACCTTGCGGGAAGAAGTAGCACAAGAGGCGGAAATAATTCGCAATTTATCTCGTGCAGTAGCGGCGGCGGATGTGTTGTGTGGTTTGGCTGAGTTGGCGGTGCATCAAGGTTACTGTCGTCCCGAAATGTTGCCAGGAAGGGAGATAAACATTGTTGATGGTCGTCATCCGGTGGTGGAACAGTCTTTACCTGCGGGATTCTTTGTGCCGAATTCGACGCAATTGGGTCAAGAGTCATTAGCAGATGACGAAGAAAAAATAACAAATGACATAGACGCGCCAGCGGCTTCCCGCAGGGTAGGACAAAAGACAAATGACAGTCCCGATTTAATTATTCTGACCGGGCCAAACGCCAGTGGCAAAAGTTGTTATTTGCGTCAAGTGGGATTGATTCAGTTAATGGCGCAGATTGGTAGTTTTGTACCAGCGAGATTTGCCAGATTGGGAATATGCGATCGCATTTTCACCCGTGTCGGTGCAGTAGATGATTTAGCAACTGGTCAATCTACTTTCATGGTGGAGATGAATGAAACCGCAAATATTCTCAACCATGCCACATCTAGGTCGTTAGTACTATTAGATGAAATTGGTCGCGGGACAGCGACATTTGATGGTCTTTCCATAGCTTGGGCGGTAGCAGAATATATAGCAGTGGATATTCGGTCGCGGACAATTTTTGCCACGCATTACCATGAATTAAATGAACTGGCTAGCATTATACCGAGTGTGGCTAACTATCAAGTGACAGTGAAAGAATTACCCGACCAAATTATCTTTTTGCACCAAGTTCAACCAGGAGGTGCTGATAAGTCTTATGGAATTGAAGCAGGAAGATTAGCAGGTTTACCAGCCGTAGTTATTCAACGCGCAAAACAAGTCATGGGACAAATTGAAAAACACAGTAAGATTGCGATGGGACTGCAAAATCTTGATGGGTAAGCAAGTTCGTAGTAAGGACTTTAGTCCTTATTTTTTCAGCACTAAAGTGCTTATAGCGCTTCTCGTTTGTGTGAGGTACACACGTAGGGGCACGGCACTGCCGTGCCCCTACACCCCGCGATATAATGTTGTACCGCATCTGAATGGGAACCGCTATACTACAAACCGAGGTGTTAATTACTGCCGAAAAATTTCTACTTTTTGTAACACCACTTCTTGATTCGGACGATCTCTAGTTGTAGCCACATTAGCAATCTTGTTGACTATATCTAGACCTTGGACAACTTCACCAAAAACACTGTGTTTGTTGTCAAGGTGAGGTGTTGGTGCTTCTGTAATGAACCATTGCGAACCATTAGTACCGCGTCCCGCATTAGCCATCGACAGGATACCTGCACCTGTGTGCCTCAATTCAGGATGAAACTCATCCTCAAATTGATATCCCGGCCCACCAGTACCCCATCGGCTGGCCGTATCCAAATAACGACTCAGAGGATCGCCACACTGAATCATAAAATCAGGGATGACCCGGTGAAAGCGAACCCCATCGTAGGCTGGAGTCCCCTTACCAGATTGACCAGTTTTAGGGTCTTTCCAGTCGATTGTTCCAGTTGCTAGACCGACAAAATTTTTGACGGTGTTAGGAGTTCGTTCTTCCTCCAAACGAACTACAATTTCACCCAAGGAAGTAGTTAAACGAGCGTGCAGTGTTCCATCACCGGGAATATTAATTTCTGGAAAATTCATGAGGTATCCTATTTTGAAAATTGCCAGTGTTTGACCTACGATAAGCTTATCAGCATTCAAGTTACAGGTTTACAGATTACAAAAAAACTGAACCAAGAAAACTTTAGAAAACGAATATTTTACTCGGGCAAATTTATCGCTGGATTACGGTTAAAGAATCCTCTAGGGACTAGCTTAAAGCCAACTCGGTGAACAGGCATCACAGGCCAATCTTCCGATCGCGGAATATGAGTTACGCCCATCGTGTACCAGAGGACGATATCTTCACCCAGCAAAGACTCATTGTCTGAGATATATTTTGGTAAACCCTGTCCGGGTTTCGTCTGGTTCGGATAATCGCCCCCAGCATAAAGTTCAGTAGGTTTATATTTTGTTACCCAGAGGTGATGAGTTGCAAATTCTGCCCGTTGACGGATTTTTGAGCCTTCCACCGGGAAAAATATGGAGTTTCCTTCAGGCATCAGCATATATCCAGGTGCAGCCCCTAAAACATTCTTTTTGTCTGCACTAACAATCATCCATTCTCGACTGCTTTTCATGTTCAAATCGCGCACAGCAGCCGTTTCTTGGGCTAGTGGAGTTTCTGTAACTGCGATCGCATTTCCTAAAGGATTTTTCTCATCCATCGGCAAAGCATTCACATTCATTTCGATCACAGAATTCGCTTGACCATCAACATCGAAATCTAGACGATAGTTGAAAAAGTGCTGGTGATTTACTCCAAAGATATTCTTAGCAATTAACCGACCATAAGAATCATCATCAGATTGCTTTTGGGCAGCCGTTCCTTGCGCTAGTATAATACCCGTTAATTCATTTTGGACTTCCAAAGTCCCATCCTGGTGAAAGATCCAATTGATGCTGTAATCATAGTTGTCAATGGCTACCGTCATCTTCATCACTAATTCTCGACTGCGACGGACATCATTACGCTGAGTATTATACTCATAGTGTTTCCACAGCATTCCGTTATCGCGTTCGTAGATGCCGATAACCCCTGGTATTTGATAAGGTTCTCCCTGTTCATTAGCAAATACAGCATTTAGTAACAAGCCATTTTCAGGAATTTCTTTACCTAATTCCATCGAATTTGCTAGTTGACCTAAGTTGTATTCTCCAACATCAAAGGCATTTCTAAACGACCAAGTAGGTTCAGGATTGCCATAAGGTACTACCATTTCTGAGAGACTAGCGCGGTATAAAACTGGTCGAATATTTTCCCCGTCTTTGTGCGTCACTTGGTAGAGCATTAATCCATTACGAGGATGCATTGAATAGCGAAACTTCCAACCTTGCCAGCTAATTTCATTGTTTTTGATCTGGAAACTTCTACCATTAGGTTGGAGGATTTTCAATGCTTTAAGTGGTGACAGTAATTTGCCCAATGATTTGACATCGTAATTCCAGTTTTCTTGAGAGAAAGGTATGTTTCCTCTATCAACAAAACTAGCAATTTTACCCGTGTTCAAATTTACTGTTGCTAAGACTCCTTCAATCGGACTACTGTAATAGTTCCAGCTTTTGCCTTTGTAGTAAGATAAACCGCGACAAAGACGATTACCTATTGCTTCTTCCTGTTCGCTCAGAATTCCTGGTGCCCACCAACTAATTTTGACTTGCTCAAAATCAGTAATTCCCCGCCTTTGCATTGCTTTTTGCCATCGAGGATCGGCTTTAACCACCTGAGTTGCTAGTTCATATTCTGAATTGACAATCGCAGGTTGAACAGACGCTATTTCTTTCCAAGAACTTAAGGTTTTGCTTCTCAGGTCAACAATTCCTTCAAAGGTTTTGTTTTCTGAACGTTCATAGATTATCAAAAAAACTTTTCGCCCAAAGACTTTACCAGGTGTAAAATTTATAACTTCTTCTTTATCTGGTTCTTGTAAAGCAATAAGGGGAAAAGCTGCCATTTCGCTCAAAGTTTTCTTACTTTTGATAATCGAAACAGCTGTGCTAATTTCTACCTCAGTTAGCGAAGTAAGAGGATGGGAAATCAAAGGCTGTTGAGCCGTCAATGTTTCCATTAATCCGATTGAGATAGAAATGACAACAATGATGGCAATAGCTAGCCATAAAAAACGCTTTAGCCGCTTAATCATCTTTTACATTTTTACAAAAGACTTATAGTTATCTATTTCCAAGCCTAAGATTGAAAACCGATAAATTAAGAGGCTAAAGCGAAATTAATTTGTTAATACTTGGGGATTAGGGACTGGCGACTAGGAAGCAAGGGCTGGGAAATTTTTCCTAATACCCAATACCCAGTCCCCAATCCCCAATTTATGCCGAAACCAAACGGCGTAAAGATTCAGCACGACGTTTAGCAATAGAGTTATTTGGAGCAAATTTGAGTGCTTCTTCGTAACTTTGTAACGCCTGAGTAGTTAATTTTTTCTTCTCGTAGGCGTGACCGAGATTATTCAATCCTGTTACGTAGTCTGGTTTAGACTTAAGAGCTTCTTTGTACTGACGAATTGCTAAGTCATATTGATCTTGGGTAAAATAAACATAGCCCAGCCCGTTGTAGATGGGAGCGATATTTTCTTCTTCCTCTTCTTGGGCAGTTTTGAGAGCTTTTTGAAATAGCGCGATCGCTTGAGAATACATTTTTTTTTCTGAATAAATACTGGCTAACTCATAATATTCTTGAGTCGTACCCTTTTCTTTCTCTAACTTCTTTCGCAACTTTGCAAAAGAGCCTTCAACCTTACGAGTTTTGAAAATCTGGCGAAAAACACTCACGGCTGCAATTGTGAGTATAACCACCAAAATTGAGAGATAAACAACGGCTAGACTGTTATCCATTGCTGCAAATACAAATATTATAAAGTTTGTTATTTGTCATTTGTCATTTGTCCTTGGTTATTCGTTAATGACTAATGACCAATTTACGGTAAACCCCAATATTGAGAGCGTTGTTGGAGCCAACCTTTTTCTAAATAACGAGCGATCGCTTGATTCACGTTTCGTCTTAATTCATCGTACTGTAATCCCTTGGGCATTACTACAGCCAAAGGTTCAGTTGATAACTTAATTGGCAGTAGCCGATATTGAGGATATTGTTGTACCCAGCCGCTTAGAACACTAGCATCTGCGGCAAAGGCAAAGGCTGCATTATTTTCTATTCTTTCTCGCGCTTCTTGATAAGAATTCACTCCTACTAACTCGGCGTTTGACAGATAGTATCGCACTTTAGCAATGGTGCTGGAGTTGTTAAGTACGGCAATTTTTTGTTTTGATAGATCGCTCAACTGCTGCACAGATGCATCTTTTGTAACTAGTACAGTGCCATCCAAATAATAGGGAACGCTGAAACTAACTATGCGGGCGCGTGACTCGGTTGCTGTGACTCTAGCGATCGCAAAATCAACTTTCTTGTCTAAGACTACAGACAGGCGATCGCGATTCGCTACAGGTTGAAATTTTACAGCTTCGGCTTTACCAACCAAGTCAACTGCCAAACGCTTTGCCAAGTCAATTTCTAAACCTTGCAAATTTCCGTTGTCATCTTTAAATCCCAAGGGACGCAAGTTATCTTTAACGGCAACATTTAAATAACCCCGCTGCTGAATTTCTGACATTTCGGCAGCAGATGCAGTTAATCCTGTCCCCACTAGAGAAAAGCAAAAAATCCAAAAGATAGTGGCGGATAATACCAGATGTAACCGAGTAATTACTTGCAATTTGTTACATCTGTTATACATCCCTTACCACCTTTATCCTTTAGCTTGAATTGCCAATTCAGCAACTTTGCCGAAGCTAGCTGGATCGAGAACTGCCAATTGCGCCAACATCTTGCGATTTAGTTGGATATCAGCTTTTTTCAAGTTACCGATCAACTGGCTGTAACTCAAGCCGTGTTGCCTAGAAGCAGCGTTGATGCGGGCGATCCAGAGGCGACGAAAATCGCGCTTTTTCTTTTTGCGATCGCGGTAGGCACTCCGTAGCGCCTTCATCACTTGTTGGTTGGCAGTTCTAAACAGAGTTGAATGGGAACCGCGAAAACCTTTAGCTAGTTTGAGAATTTTATTGCGGCGTTTGCGAGCTACATTACCGCGTTTTACCCGAGTCATAACTTATTTCCTAAAATACTTACAAATATGGGAGCATCAAGCGCACGTTCAGTTCATCGCGTTCGTGTACAAGCGTACTCTGGCGCATACCACGTTTTTTATCAGAAGATTTGTGTTCTAAAAGGTGGCTTTTGAACGCTTTACGACGGACGATTTTACCGCTACCAGTGGCACGAAATCGCTTTGCCGCGGCTTTACGAGTCTTTAGTTTAGGCATGGTCTAGCTTTGATTCGACACGATCCATTATTATATACTATTAAAATTGCTATAACTGCAATTAAATAAAGGATTTAAGCAACCGCGATCGCTACGAAGTTCTAAAACGCAACTTGGCTACAAGTTTTCGGAGCGATCGCGAAGCTGATACGAATGGTAAAAATGACTATATCCGTGCTTTGATGGTCAAAGCACGGAATGAGAATATGGGAAAAAGCCAAAGCCATTGATTTATTTAACTTTTTTCAGTGGCGTTGACTTTGGGATCTAAAATTATTTGCGAAGTGGATTTATTCACATGGTAAGTCCAAGATTGCTCTTTAACCTTGACAATCACTTCCCAACCTTCCACGGGGTCGTACTGCTGGGTGCAGACTTCGCCAAAGTGGAATTTACAGAGATTACCAAAGGTTTTTGGTGTAGTTTTAGTAATTTTTAAATCAGCAATTTCCACCCCAGAACGGCTTGAGGCATCGCTCAAAATTGCATCTGCGATCGCCTTGGGCAATGTTTGTAAAGTACTCACTTTCGGATCTAAAAGGATTTGCTTTCCAGATTTATCTACATGGTAAGTCCACGAATCTTTGCGGACTCTGACAACTACTTCCCAGCCTTCAATGGGGTTGTATTCCCTGGTACAAACTTCTCCAAATTTGAACTCACAGGGATTACCAAAGGTTTTCGATGTGACTTGGGTAATCTCTAATTCCCGTTTACGTAGGCTGGAACGGAAGGATGCATCTCCTAAAATTTTATTAGCGATCGCTTTCGGCAACTCGTTTACTTGCGATTGGGATAGTTTAGTGCCGTCTAAGCGAGGTATAGCCCCAGCATAATTGTTTTCAATAAGTCCGAATCCATAGGATAGCAAGCTTGTCAACACCAGCGTCAAGAAAATTCCTCTGGGTGACTGGAAGGTGCTTTTAATTACGGCAGATGCTTGGATGATTGATTTTTTCATATATATGTATTGATTGTTAAAAATTGAACGGATAAGTAGGTGGGCGTGAATATTTGTCGTTGGGATAAGGCAGGAGGGTTTTAGCCTCGTTCATTTTTTTAACATAGTTTGATTTTATTCTGCCGACCTACTTAATATCGCAATTGCAATCATAATTTGTTTGACGTTGCACTCTCAATTCGGTTTCTTTATAAGGAGTAGGGAAGTAGTAATGCTGAGTGCTGTTAGCTATCTGCTAACGGAACTGTTTTGCCCAATACTCCATCACTTATGCTTGTTTGCTCATTGCCGCTAAATTCACCACAAATTCAGGAAATTGGCGTTTTAATGCTGGAAACACCGGACAAGGTGCTTGTTCTTGTAAATTATCCGGTTTACTCCAAGTAAAGGGGGCTTTCTGCGCCGCAGACATCCACAACAGAAGCTTTGCTCGTGTCATAGCAACATAGAGTAAACGATACTCTTCAGATGTTTTCAAATTTTTTGCCACCTCCCATGCCTGACTAACATCCGGTATGATAGATTCTTCGTGGAGAGTCGCACGAATTTGGGCGCGGGCTACTTCTGATAAGGTAAAATCGCCTAAAAATTGGCTTTGGGGAGGAACCCAAAATCTGCCAGGAATCAAGTTTTCGTGGAGAAAAGGAAGAAACACATAGTCCCAATCTAGCCCTTTGGCTTTGTGCATAGTGATAATTGTCAGTTGACCGCGACGGGTGTAACGTTCTTCCGAATCCTCGGTTTCCACTGGTTCAAACCGTTCGGAACTAACTATTTCACTTAAAGCTGACAGCATTCCCCCCATCGAACTATTGCCAGCTATCTGCTGGTTTACCCGTTCTGCTAGTTTGTCAGCAGTTGCCAATTCTGCCTGATCGTAATTTAAGGTTAAGGCAAGAAAGGAAATTAGCTGGTATAAGGGCAGTTCTAGACGAGCGCGGAGTAAGCTGCGACACAAGCGGGCAGCTTTTTGTACTGTTTCTGGCTGGGGTTCTGCTAGGGGCCCAGGATATAAAAACTCTTCTGGCAGACTAGCAAGGGCGTTGAGGTCTTGGGTAGGAATTAATTGGCGCTGTACTAATGCTTCTAGGGCAGCTTTGAGGTAATCGGGGGAGTGGGGGCGATCGCAAAATTGCAATAATGCCAAAATTTCTTGGGGGACATGGGAACGGCGATCGCGTTCTCCCACATCGTAAAGTAGAATTTTATGCTCTTTGCACAGAGGTATTAGAGCCTCTGCTAACCATCGTCCTTGACGATTTTCTCGGACTAAAATTGCTGCACTATTTTTTGTTGGATCTTCACTAAATAACTCAATTACCCTTTGAGATAACAATTCAACGGTGTGATGAATATCGCGCGGTGTATAAAGTTCTAATCCTCGTCCTATGGGTGCGGGGTTGGCATTAACTTGCGGATCGCCAGCTTCCACAGGGCGAATTGTCTGCAAGCGAAATGGTACTTGTCGATTTTCAGGAATCTGTTGTTTGTTGTTGGTTTTGGTTGTTGCTAACCACTGATTATTAATCCATTTGAGGGCAAAGTTAGCGGCTTCGATGATAATTCTAGTACTGCGACCAGCTTGATCCATCGTTGCCAATCGTTCGATGCGATCGCACTCTTCGCAAAATTGCCGGAAATAAATCGGATCGGCTGGGGTGAAGGTAGAGTTAATCGCCTGGTTGGGGTCGCCAACTCGGACTAAATTTAGTGCTGAGTGCTGAGTGCTGTTAGCGGTAGCGGGGCGTTTAGCCCGTGCTGAGTGCTGAGTTAGGAGTGGGGAGTTGGGAGTTGGGAGTGAAGAATTCTCTCGCTGATATTCCCCATTACTCGCCAAAATTTCTAATAGCTGCGTCTGAAGAGGGCTAGAATCTTGAGCTTCGTCTTCAAATACGGCGAATATTTGGTTTTGCTCGATGTGACGGGCACTGTCGTTTTCTAAAACGCGCAGTGCGGCTAAAATCATATCGTCGTAATCTATAAAATCACGCGATCGCATCAAGTTTTGATATTGCTCGTACAATCCCGCCGCTACGCTCAAAATTGCATATTCGTCTGTGGTTTGTTTACTCCACTCTCGCAACTTTTCTGGCGATATCCCAGAACTTTTTGCTTCATGAATTACCGTGTTAGCCAATTCCGGTAATACTTCTGTTCGCAGCACTGATTGGCGACGCAACCTTTCTGTCTCTTCTCCGTCAAATTGATGACCTTCTAATAACCGCAAATATACATCTGGATTATTTACAATCCATTGTTCTACAGCCGTTCGGATAAAGCGGTGACTTTGCGTTGGTGTAATTAATATAACATTCTCTAGCTGCAAACCCGACAAATCAGAATGGCGGTTGGCGATGTTCAACGCTAGACCATGTAGTGTATAGACAAAAAAGCCCGTCTGAGGTAGACATAAATCATCTCGTAAGAATTTGCGAATCTTCGCTTTAATATTGGCAGCAGCAGAGCGAGTAAAAGTAACAACTACCAACTGACGGCGGGAGGATGAACGCTCATATTGACGTGCAATTGCGATCGCCGCCGCCGCCGCCATCCCAGTAGATTTGCCTGCACCGGGAACGGCTGAAATAGCCAAAGGGCCAGATTGCCAATCAGCCATTTGTTGTTGTCCAGGGCGTAGACTGTTGCGAATTGCTAGAATCTTCTCCCCCAGGTTAGGAACAGGCGATCGCTCAGACAATTCTGAGTGGAGTAATTCTTGAGCCATAGGAGCAGTAAATTTAGAGTCTGACATATTAAATTTTATATTTTAAATATAGGTATAGTACTCATATTTGATTTTGGAAATACACGTAGGGTGTGTTATACATATAGATTTCTCGTAGGGGCATGGCATTGCCATGCCCCTACCAAGGTATTTGTATCATTATTAAACTGAAATGGTATAATCCACAGTCCGAAAGCTTTGGTGCGTTATGGACATTAGTCTAAATGCACCCTATATATACTTAATACTTAGATTTTTTTAAAAATTAAATTGGATTGGTATAGATGTTGAATGTAATTCCCAAACCGCAGATATGAATAATTTTTGGTGATTCTCTATAAATATATCTTAAGCCCCCCCTTTTTTAGGAGGGTTGGGGGGATCTCCAGGCTCAAAATATCACTAACTAGTTAATTCGCGGATATGTCTAGTGATTAAGAATGTAGAAGAATTAAGAAATCGGTTGTTTACTAAGTGGAATAGTAAAAAATCAGCAAGAGCTAGAAGGATATAGCCTAGAGGAAATTACATCTATAGAGAGTAACTATGGAGTTTTGCCAAGGAATTACAGGCAAATATTAGGCTTACTTTGGCTTCTGAGAATAAATATTAATGTGTATCTAAAATTTAAAAAAAAGAGTATTAAATATTCTGTAAATCCCGTGACTAAATAAATTAGCCAAGCATTATTTGTTCAGTCACGGGATTGTTAAGAAATCTAAAGACCAAATCTCAAGCGATGCCTACAGTGGGCTGTTCGGTGTCGCAGCCTCACCTGAAGATTGATTATAGGCACAATGCAGATCCAACTATTGCCCGTTTTGATCAACTGCTATAAAAACCAGAAATAACGGGCTAACTCGTACAGTTGAAAATGACTTTTAGAGTAGCTCATTGACATTTTACCGTTCTTCCACAGTTGATTCATTAAAGACGGCTACGTATAACCATCCTGCTAAAATAGCCCCCAAGATAGGAGCTATCCAGAACAGCCAGACTTGCGAAAAGAGTTCTACACCTGCAAATAGAGCAACTCCAGTACTACGAGCAGGATTAACCGAGGTATTGGTTACAGGAATGCTGATTAGGTGAATCAAGGTAAGTCCAAAACCAATTGCCAGTGGTGCAAATCCTTGAGGAGCGCGGCTATCAGTTACACCCAGAATAATCAGCAGAAACATGAAAGTCATTACAACTTCAGTAATGAAGCAAGCAAACAGCGTGTAACCACCTGGAGAATGAGTACCATAGCCGTTGCTAGCCAGTGGGTTGAAGCCAGTCAGCGTAAATCCAGTTTTGCCGCTAGCAATCAGGTAGATAATCCCGCCAGCAATAATTGCACCGATCACTTGAGAGAGGATGTAAGGTAGTAAGTCAGATCCCGGAAAGCGCTTACCTGCCCATAGTCCAAACGAAACAGCTGGGTTGAAATGACCACCAGAAATATGACCAAAAGCATAAGCCCCTGTGAGGACAGTAAGCCCAAATGCCAGGGATACACCTACTAATCCAATACCCAATGGAAAAGAAGTATTCTCGCTGATTTTTGCAGCATCTTCTGTGTAGGCGACGGCTAGAACAGCACTACCACAGCCACCTAAAACAAGCCAGAATGTGCCGATCAATTCAGCCAAACAACGTTTCGTGAGAGACATTTTCAGAAAACTCCTTGTTTAGCTACAAACGAGTGATAGCTATGTTGAATAATGCTTAAGTTTTTCCTATCAACAGGAAATCCATTGCGTTTCTTTCGTTATGAAACTAAATCGAAAAAATAGTAATTTGTTTTTTCCTCAATAATTTTGGTGCTCAAATAATGAATATACTGGAAAAGCTAAAATTCCAAAAAAATGGTTAATTTATTCAAAATTTTGCTCTCATGATATAGGACTCATCTTTGATTTTTGAAATATACGTAGGGGAGCCAGTGCAGTCTTGGGGTTTCCCCAAGTGAAGCAACTGGAGTTGTGTTAACACTTTGGTAACGCACCTGCCAAAAGTTTTGGTGCCTTACGTTACGCGATAACACAACGCCAGTCCGCTCAAGTCGGGAAACCCGCCCACACGGCTGGCTCCCCTACATATACTTAAATTTTTTCAAAAATCAAATTGTATTGGTATATATCTGTTGAGATTCTTGATCCAGTGTGTTCTATTAAAAGTTATTACAAAATTTAAATAGGTTTTGTGCCCTATACACTTTCAGCTTAAAAAATTTGGGTTTTTCCTATTACATTCGTTACTTCCTGACTATTCTGGGGATGTCATGAACCCTCAAAACGTGAACTTACACAGCTACAGGACTTACGCAAAATAATGAAAAAACGAACCGCAAAGGACGCAAAGGACACAAAGGAATAAGAGTTTCAGAGAGTTATTGCGTAAGTCCTAAGCTAAACGAAAAATCAAGGGTTTAGGCAAAGCATTGGGGAGCCAGTGCCTTGTTTTGGTTTAAAGAGTTAAAGCAACTGGCGGCATTGGCCACACAGAAAATTGAACCAATGCCGCCAGTTGCTATACGCTGTTTGGACAGTCTTAACAGATCACACAATTAGTTCTGTCTAAAATTAAATTTATTCGTCAATCTGCCAGGAATCCTTAGTTAATTCTTCATCCAGAATTTTCTTAGGACGCACAATGATAATAATTTGTCCTAGTAGAGGAATTTCTGTCTCATTTTCAAACCACTGAAACTCTAATTCACCACCATTTTCAACAACAAAATAGCTAGAGGCATCCCATTTCCGTTTGGCACGATCTACCACAACTACGACGGGGCCTATTTGGTTTTGGGTTTGGATGGGGAAGCGATCGCTATTCGCTAAAATCACTACTGGATCTTCTGCCGCCAATAGCACTTGCCAACCAGGTAAGGGTATCCAAGCTTGCTCTCCAGAAAACTTGACCATCCGAAATGGTTCTATTTCTGTCAGTATGGGCACAGCTTGCAAGTCTTGTCGTGATAATGGCAACTCGCCTACTACGGGCAAGATTCGGGGTAACTGTTCCTCAAATTCCAGACGGTAGAAGGGTAAAATTGGCGCTGGACGCTGGGGAACGGTAGTAAAATCAGTCAGCAGCTGTTCGATTTTTTGCCTTGCACCTGGCGTGTGAGCAAAACGCAAACCTTTGGCGATTAGGCGCGATCGCTGTTGTAAATCTGCATTTTGGCGTGCCAGTTTCCAAACTTGGTAGGCAACAGCATCCCCAGGATGAGCAGAAAACCCTTCTGGCAAAGTGCGGAAATAGGAGAACTCTTTAATTGCTTTTGCCACTTCCTTCACCTCATCGGTGTCAAGTTTGTGGACAAAGATCAGTTCGGCGGCGGCGGCACGTTCTTCTTGAGTAAGTAAACGTAGCTCGTATAAAACATCGCTGCCGCGTGTGGCATAGTGCGATTGCGTTTCTTGCGATACTCCAAACTTTTCCAAAGAATTGTAAACTTGAGAACCAACAACCACCTGGTTTTGTTGAATCGGCTCAAATCCAGTCGCCTCAAAAATTTCTTGAGGGTTGTAACCGGTTTTTAACAACGAGGCGATCGCGGTTCCCCATTCCACCCAGTTGCCTTGTTTTTGCCTCAGCCTTCGCAGTAACTCTTGTGCTACATCGTTGGTAGTATTATCTTCGGGATTCTGAGTGTTGGGTGGTAAATCAGTCATAATCGGAGTGCGAGCTTCAACTTGAGAGGCTAATTAACACCTCATGAGCAAGTCTTATTCTAATCTATACCCAGACCTACACCTCATCCACGATCAAAACTGCTATAGTTTCGCTAATTTAGTTGGTTTTTATAGCGCAACATTTTTTAATTCAGATATTTAGACAAATTTCCTCTGTAGCGATCGCTATTAGCGTTCTCAAATATGCAAAATAACTCCGTATAAACCCTTGGCGATTTTCGGCTATTCTCAACTAAACTTGGTATGGAATATAACAAGACAGTGAATATTTAAAGGAAAATCTTATGGATAAACCTAATCTCGAAATTGATAAAGTCCAATCTCAAGTTATGACTCTCGAACGACCAAAAAAGCTGAAAATCCTGGTAGTTGACGATGAGCCAGATAATCTCGATTTACTTTATCGCACATTTCGACGCGACTTTAATGTTCTGAAAGCTGATAGTGGGGTGAACGCCCTACAAGTTTTGGCAGCAGAAGGTGAGGTAGCGGTGATTATCTCCGATCAACGGATGCCAGAAATGAAAGGGACTGAGTTTCTCAGCAAGACTGTACCTCAGTTTCCCGATACAGTGAGAATAATTCTCACTGGATTTACTGATATAGAAGACTTGGTAGAAGCGATTAATGCCGGACAAGTCTATAAATATATCACCAAGCCTTGGGACCCAGGGGAACTGAAGGCAGTGGTGCAAAGAGCAGCAGAAACCTACGACTTGCTCAAGCAACGTACAGAAGAATTACGCCGTGCTCATGCTCAAATGGCGCTGCTGAGTGTTTTGGTGCAGGTAACTCAAGCCGCTTCTAGCTTAGAAGAAACTCTTGCTCCCATTGCTAGGGCTGTGAGTGAAACTTTTGGGGCAGACGGCTGTATTTTACAACTTACAGATGGAAATATTCTGGTTGCAACTCAAGGAACTTATAGCGATACAGGTACAATAGAAAATTGGCTATCTCAAGACCCACTAACCAGGGAAGCGATCGCCACGGGACAAATGCAAGTTTCCTTAAATGTACTTAAAGACACTAAATTAGTTGATACGATTCACTACCCAAATACGGGTGTGCAAGCACATTTAGTAATTCCAATTAGCTACCGCAATCAACTTTTGGGTGTATTGTCGCTACAGTGGAAACAACCTTGCACTTTGCGAGAAGATGAATTGGTGCTAATTAATTTATCAGCACAACTGGTGGCGATCGCTCTTACTAGTAGTCGCTATCAAACCACTGTGTAGTTGTCATTTGTCCTTTGTCATTTGTCCTTTATTCTTGGCAAATGACAAATGACTAATGACCAATGACCAATGACTTATTGACCAATGACTAACGAAATTCAGTCCATTTTTAACCGTATTGCTCCAGTTTATGACCAGTTGAACGATTGGTTGAGTCTGGGACAGCATCGAATCTGGAAGGAAATGGCAGTAAAATGGAGTTCAGCTAAACCAGGAGATACTGCATTAGATTTGTGTTGCGGTAGTGGTGATTTAGCTTTACGTTTAGCACGACATATAGGAGCAACAGGACAGGTATACGGTGTAGATTTTTCCCCAAACCTGCTAGAAAACGCTAAAGAACGCTCTCAAAGGCAGTATCCCCAACCTGCTATCAGCTGGGTAGAAGCTGATGTCCTCAATTTACCCTTTGACGACAACCAATTTGATGCCGCAACAATGGGCTATGGTTTAAGAAATGTTAAAGATATTCCCCGCAGTCTGCAAGAGTTATACCGGGTTTTGAAGCCGGGTGCTAAAGCCGCAATTTTAGACTTTCATCGACCAAGTAATCCTCAGCTACGTGCCTTTCAGCAGTTATATCTGGACAGTTTTGTAGTGCCAGTTGCCAGTTATTTAGGCTTAAAAGAAGAATATGCTTACATCAGTCCCAGCTTAGATCGCTTTCCTATTGGCAAAGAGCAAATAGAGTTAGCTCATCAAGTTGGTTTTGCTGTTGCCACACACTACCCCATTGCGAACGGTATGATGGGAGTGCTGGTAGTCAGCAAAAATGAGTGAGGAGTTAGGAGTTATAAGTTAGAAATTCTGAATTATCAGTACTGATAAGTTCTCGTTTAAAATTTATCATTCTTAACTCCTCACTCTAAACTCCTAACTTTTTTAATTCTTCCCTTGGACTGGTCTCATCTTTGGCTTTATGTGTCTCCCCCGGTACTGGGTGGAATTATTGGCTATTTCACAAATGATATAGCTATCAAAATGTTGTTCCGTCCTTACCGAGCAATTTATATCGCTGGACGAAGAGTACCCTTCACCCCTGGATTGATCCCCCGCAATCAAGAACGTCTGGCTAAGAACATTTCTAATACAATCATGGGGTCACTATTGACACCACAAGAATTGCAAAATCTGGCGCGGCGTTTGTTGCAAACAGAACGCGTGCAATCAGCAATTCTCTGGTTGTTGCGGTTGGCAATTGAACAAATAAAAGCAGATAAAAACGAGAAAAGTGCCAAAATTGTAGCGGGAATTTTGCGGGATTTACTAGGTGAGTCCTTGCCACGATTGCTTAAGGTTTTAGCACGGCGTGAAGATTTTTTGGAAGTGCAGATCAATCAAATTTTTGACCAGATATTGCTGGAATTTCAACTGAGTGAAGAACAAGCTACGCGGCTTGCTGATTGGTTGTTGCAAGTCGTTTTACCGCCGGATCTTCTCCGCCAAACGATAGTTGATTTTTTGACCGATCGCACCATTCAAATTATCGATGAAGGTTTCCGCGAAAAAACCAGTGGGACTTATTGGGTAGTAGCAAATTTGTTTGGCTTACGTAATACTCTTACACGCCTACGAACTTTTTGTCTGGATGAAAAAGAGGCTGCTAATACTCGCTTGCAGGAATTGACTCAAGATTTGCAGATCCGCGATCGCATTCGGAAATTACTGCAAAATTTATCATTACAAAACTTGCCAATAGGGACAGTGCGTCAACTACGAAAAACCACCCGCGAAAGTGTCCGCCATTACCTGCAAAATAGTGGCAGCGATTTTTTACAAGGATTAACTGATTCTGTTGATTGGCAAAATATTGCTGTAGTGCTGCTGAATCGTCTTAGTACTTCACCCGTTGTAAGTACTTCTTTAGAAGTCATGAGTCAAGAGTTGGCTCTAATTTTAGAGAAGTATTTGGAAAAAGATTTAGAAGCAATTGTGGCACAGGCTATTCCGATTTTGTCGATAGATGAAGTGATAGTTGACCGTGTAAAATCAACTTCAGCGGCTGATTTAGAAGCTGCCATTGAGGGAATTGTGAAAAATGAATTGCAGGCGATTGTGACTTTAGGTGGTGTTTTGGGTTTTGTTATCGGGTTATTGCAGACGGTATTTTTAATATTAAGTCAATATTAATTTTTTGTTTGTAACTGTAAATTTTTGTCAAATTATAGTTGCAATTTGTCCACATTATGGAATGAGGAGAATTGAGCGATCGCTTTTCCGTGAAATGCTGGATACATTAAGCGACGAGTTAGGCGATGTTCTTCCCCGTCTTGTAATAAAATATTGTTGCCAAATGTTGATTCTAGGAAATACCAACCGATCCGCGACGACATATTTTCAGCTTGTTCTACCAGCACTAGCCGATTAGCGTCAGGGCCAATTAAATAAGCACGTTTGTATCCCATGACGCTCGTCTTAAAAACTGAACCATGCTGCTCGAATCTTCGCCATAGATACAGTTCTAAATCCCTAAATATTTCTAAAGTCTCCCCCAAGATGGGCAAGCCATAACTACCAGGCATTTCCTCGGCTGATTTTAGCTGCCGCATATTTGAGTACCTCCAGCAGTAATTAGCTACAGTTTAATTGTAAGTTAGGCTTTACAAATCCAAATTACCAATTCTGGTAGAGTTTTTCTGCGTAGAACATAATCTCTTCATTTGGTAATCTAATTTTTGGTTTTTGTCGAGGATACAAACTTTCTACAGCACTTGTATCTTGCTCAATAATTGTAGCTGCTGCTTGTAAAACTGAATTCTTAAACAGGAATTTCATCAAAGGATTGACGAATTTGACATACATTAAAATAAACGTCTTAGTTATTTTTTCCGTTTCTGGGTAGAGAATATGAATTTGAGCAATATCACCAATAGCGGTTTTAGCCAACAAAGCTGTCGTTGAAGGAAAAGCGTATTCGAGTGTGTTAGCTAGCGTTTTAGGGAATATTCCCAAAATAGGATTTTTGATAATTTCTCCTAGCGTGTTGTTGGCTCTAGTCAGTTCTTGTTTGACTGTGGCATAGTATCCTTTTTCTTCAAAAGAGCTTACATTACAAGATGTAATTTTAAATAGTTCTTTATGAGTACCATTTTGGTGGTTATAGTCATAGTTAACCATCAGGTTAACCAAAAATTCACCTTGAATACTCTTGTCCCCAGTTACTCAATGAACTCGTATTCATCATATCTGATGGTAAAGAATTAGCCATAAGTGCCATTTGGCTTTTATATAGAAAAAATTGTTCCAGCCAAACTGACACTTGCGAGATTTGAATTATATTACACTTAATAAAACTCTGATTAACCACAAAATTACTACATCGTAGATTAAAATTATGGCTAACTTTATCACAGAAAAGTTATAAAATATAAATAGAAAATTGACTATTATAATGCCTATACAAATCAAACGATTAGCAAAAGGTGAAATCCTTGAGAAAAATTGAAATTTAGATATTTCTGCTTCAGATTTCAGCCCTTCGGGTTTAGAAATGATGCCTGTAAAAATATACTGAATAATATTGGTATGATTACTCTCCTCTACAGGTTTTCCATGATCTCCATTAAAATAATATAATTCTTGCAATCGTTGATCTCCCATCAAAAAACCATCAAATCCTCCAGTTCCAATATCTACCATTCCTACTCCTCGTAAACCACTACACAGAATTCCAACTGGCCAATCAAAAGAGCTACGGGCATTGCATAGCTTCTCTACCTGTTTCTTGTCAAATATCTGTTTCCAGGGATATTCTCGTGGTAAAACACTACCAGCTAAGTAAACTCGTTTGAACTTCATTCCAGGTAATCTCTTTAAACTTTCCCCTAAAATATAGGTACCATTACTATGTCCAATGAAATGGAAATTAGTGCTGGGATACTTAGCAAAATAGTAGCTATATTCATCTTGAAACCAGTCAATATTAATTTTACGAAGACCAGGAAAAACAAAGTTAAACGCTGAAAAGTAACCGTAGGAAGAGGTGATAACTTCTGTATCTGGATCTTCTTGAAGTATTTTATCTCTTACTTGGTCAACCCAGCCACTGTTGCTAGCTCGAATTCCATGAAGAATAAACACCACATTATTTTTAACAATTGATGATTTTAAATTTTGATTTTCATCTAAGAATCTTTCGCTAAGAATTGCTTGCTTAATTAGCTTATATCTTTCTTGCCTATCTTCAGCTTGATCAATGAGGTGAATATTCGTGTGTTCGGCATCAGAAACATCTATATGAAAAGCATCAGGTAACTGCTCTAAATCAACACTGTCATCACGAGTTATCTTTCCATCTTTTGTCCCCAGGAGTTGAACTACAGTTATTGGATAATAAGGTTTTGAGAAATGTCGAATCCAGTCAATTCTTAAATTGGTGATAAATGCAGAACCTCTAACAAAGTCTTGTAATGGCATCAATCTCCGTAAGGAAAAAGATGTAGCTTTCTCGAAGGCCATTGCCATTTTCCAAGTTAAAGATTGAGTAGGATTCAAACCGCGATTGAGTGAAGAGAAAAGAACAAATCGCCTAACGTATTCATACCAAGGACTTCGATTATAATCGGAGTACATACCAGATGCTAATAGGTAAGTCTGCCGAATGAGAACACCACCTAAGCTATGCCCGATAAGGATAACTTCGTCAAAAGGGCCTTTATCTTGCCATTTTGCGTCTATTTTGCCTTTTAGCTGTCCGCATAAGCTGATGCCTCTCTGAAAACTCCAATCATTAAGATTATGCTTATCCCAAAGCAGCCATTCACTTTCAGTTAAAATAGTTTCTTTTTTAAGTTCTTCAACTAATGGCTTCCAAGTTTGAGCATCTTGATTTTCAGAAGGAACAACAACAATGAGCCGTTTTAAGGAAGTTGAGCTAACAGAAGTAGTTCTAGTATCATATTGACTGGGTGTTGTCGTTCTGCCTGTCCCTCCCCAAGCAAGTCCTACAGGCTGTTCCTCAAAACTTGCTTTGATTCCTAATTGATTTTCTATGTATTCAGTCAGTAACCTAGCATTTTCATCTTCCGAACTGTAAGTGATAACAAAAGCTGGCTGTACCGCTTGTATTAGTGAGACTGCTTCGTTAAAATTAGCACTATTAGAGTCAAGATTATCAGATTTTATATCTACAACCAAAACATCTACTTTAGGGTAAGAAAGCTCTAATAAATTCGGAGACCAAGAAAAATCCGATGAATACATTACATTAATGCCATTTTCAGTACGAACTAGTGGCATTACTGAACCGAGCCGATAACCCGATGGAAAGAAACATATTTGAGTCTTGTCTATTGTGTGCCAGATTCCATCTGTTGGAAGAACTTCAAATTGTCCACGTCTAAATTTTATATCTGGAGATTTTGCTAATAATTCTTCATAAGTTTCTTGACTTAAGACAATCTTTTTTTGCTGTCCTTTACTGGTACTGAAATCATTCAGGCGATTGATATTAGTCTGTATCCGAATATAACGCTCTGGAGCAAATCCATCACAAGTCACAGTCTGACCAATAAGAATACATCCATCTTTGCGAACAGTAGCTGCACCTTGAACATTATTCATTGTTGCTCCTTTTTCTCAGTAAATTGGCGACAAAAGCTTCAACATTCTGAGGTGTAAGATGGGGAGCAACTTTAGGATTTTTAATAGCTGATTCGGTTAATGTAAAGCTAAAACGCCCATTTTTGATAGCAGCAGAAAGAACGTTTTCCTCATGTACTAGTTCAGATAACATAGCTTGAAGCTCAAAACTATACTGTTCTTCCCGTTGACTTCCATTATTTAGAGTTGGAAGTTTGCCCAAGAAAACATAATGGTGAATAACCTTGGGTCGAGTCGAGTCAATTGTTTCTATGCAGTCAGTTAAGCTTCCTCCCCCCCGCAGGTTGCATTGAAGAATCGCACGAACTTCTTCTTTGCTCCTCTGATTCTCAAGCGCATCTTTAGCCAAAAGGTTAATATTTTCAGACTCTTTAACCCTCGAAATTTCAGATGCTACGGAAAAAGACAGATAACCTGGTGATGTTCCCCAATTGACAAGAGGTTGTATTTCAGGTGGGAGCGATAATAGCAAAAGGAACCTACGCAAAATAGAGGAGTCTTTTAATTCAAGTTCTTGGGCGATTTGATTGAGGGAAATTCCCTGAATTTGATACAAGCGATTTAATAATTGAGCAACTTGTATCGGAGAGAGCCTACGATTTTTCTTATGCGTTCCAATAGAGAGAATTAAATCTCGCCGTTCCCCAGACGAAAGTGAGTCTAACATAAGTTTTTTAACTTAGAGATAACCCCGTTCAGAAAGCGCTGCTTCAAGGAGAGTTATAACCGCATTATTTTGGTCAATCTCCTCATCTTGTGTAAATTGATTTAAAGCATCATATAGTTTGTCACCAACTACTACTCTGAGATTCATTTGCTGCTGCCGCCTACTCCTTTGTATAACTTCTTTTGGAGGAACGCTTGGCTCTTGAATCGCAACTTTTTCAATTTGTCGTTGTTGAAGACCACTCATTTTTTGCATTTCTTCGGCATAAATAATAGCAGCTTCCTTGTTAACTTCTTTACTAGAAGAGTCTGTTGCTGCTTTTTGCGCCCGAAGTGCGACATCAAGTTTTAAACCGCTTTCAACTTTTTCTTTTAATGGTTCAATCAGTTGCTCATACTTAACATACTGACTTACCTTATAATAGGGAAGTCCTAATGTGTCTGAAATCTTTTTAATAGACCCATATTTTCTGTATAACTCTGTGCAAGCATCAATGTAGTCTTTGGTTGACAAATTTTGTCGAACCATATTCTCAGTTAGAGAAATCGCTTTTGCAATTTCTGGTTCTACTGGTTCAGCAAGGATTGTGGCACGTATAGTTTCATGTCCTAAATACTGATGTGCTAGAAAACGCCTCTGACCTGTGACTACTTCATATCGTTCTTCCGCTTTTGGAGAAACAACAATTGGCTCAAGGAGTCCTATTTTTTCAATACTGGCTGCTAATTCTTGAATACCTTGGTCAATATCGCTGGTACGAACTTGAGATAGTCCGATGTCAATTTGGTCAAGTGGAATTTCTTTAACGACACTATTCTCAGTAATTGTCATCTATACCTCATCATTAACCGTTTTATATTTAAATAACCTGATATCGGGATAAGCTGAAACCCTCATTACACTGTTGCTTGATTCTGGGATCTGTCAACGTGCTTGCACCGTTTCAGCCAGTTAACATTGAATAAACCTCCTGAACCCGAACTGACGTTAAATAATTGAATTAAAAACTTGTACTTTTTTAATTCTGATGTTGGTTATCAGCAGGTAAGCGTAGGCGTAGACCGTCGTAGACATCGCACCCATAATCGCCTCAACTGGGTGCTTGTATCATCCCGCTATAAGCTCTCTTATTTCTATGCCGTCAGAGCATCAAGTTTAGCCAGTATTCTTAAACCTTCTTCTGGATTCCCAGTTACAGCCATTGCTTTAAATCTGGTATTGGCATCAAATTCTGCTAAAGCTATGGTGGAAAGTTCTTCAATCAGCTTATTTACACTTATGCCTTTAGCTTGAGCAAGTTCTTTTAATCTGTTGTGTTTTTCGTCTGGTAAACGAATAGTTAAAGTCGCCATTTTTGTTTAACTCCTAATAATTTCTTCGGGTTTTAAGATTGATAAGTTAGGAAATAACAATTCAGCATTTTGGAAATCTTTAATATTATGAGTGGCAATAATTTGAGCATTACCAGCAACCGCTAATTCAATTAAGTGGTTGTCAGCTTCATCTTTTAAATTAGGCCGCCATAAGTAGTAAATATAAATCCATTGACTTACGCTCATAAATGATGCGAGTAAAGCAGAAATTTCTACACTTGTTAAAGGGCATTTGGCGATAATTTCTTCTCGCCCAATAACTGACTCATACTCAGTAAATAAAGCGTTTCCCATCAAAGGCTGATATTCGCCTTTCAAGCAGCGTCGAATGAGTTCTCTACTCGAACCCTTAGAGCTAATAAGCGCACTAATAAAAACGCTGGTATCAACTACAATTTTAATCGCCATGTTTACATGGTAGCATATATGCTATCACTACTGCCCCAGTCAAAAAAACCTCTTAACAAGATTATCAACAGATATGCGTAGCCCGTCTTAGACATCACATTACGAATTCCGCGCAGTGCTACTAGCCTTCAACTTTGGATAAGCAATCCGTTTGTGATGAAATTGCTGCCAAACATCCACAAATATCTGGGCAATTTGTGACATTTCTTCCCGTTTTAGTCCTGAATCTACGAGTTGATTGTCTTGCCATTTGGCACGTAGAATATTATTTAGCATTGTTAAAGCTTGTTCGCTGGAAACATCTTTAAGCGATCGCTTCTCTCCCACAGATTTAGCTGATACTTGCAGCGATCGCAGCGCTGCTTCACAGGAATCTGCTAACATGACAATTCCGGTTTCTCGTGATTGGGGAATTGGCCCATCGTAGCGAAAATCTGCGTCGTCTACAGTTAAACTTGGATCTGAGTGAGCCATTTGCTGGGCTTGGTGATGGAAATAAGCAATCAGCATCGTTCCCTGATGTTCTGGAATAAAAGCTTGAATCGCCGTAGGTAAAAGGTGTTTACGCGCCATTACCAACCCTTCAGTTACGTGCTTTTTGATAATTTCTGCACTCTTCCAAGGATCTTTAATCTCTGTATCGTGTTTATTCGGCCCGCCCATTTGATTTTCAATAAAGCCAAGAGGGTCGTGCATTTTGCCAATATCGTGATATAATGTTCCAGCCCTGACTAGTTCAACATTGCATCCTAATTTTTTGGCAGCAGCTTCAGCAAGAGTGGCTACAAGCAGCGTATGTTGAAAAGTTCCCGGAGTTTCAGTAGCGAGTCGTTTTAATAAAGGGCGGTTAGGGTTCGCCAGTTCTGCTAGGCGAATTGGGGTAACTAAATCAAAAACTTTTTCTAGATAAGGACTCAAACCCAAGGCGATAACACTCCAGCCTAAGCCGGATAAAGCAAATAATCCCGCTTCTTGCAAGACAATATACCAGGTTGAACCAAATACTTGACCAATTAAGATTTTAACTAGAAGGTAAATGCCACCCTGAGTTAAGGCGATCGCAACGCCTAGTAATGCCAACTCTTCACGCGATCGCAATCGTTGGGCAATGTAACTACCTAATATTCCTCCTCCTACACCAGCTAAAAGCGCAGCCTTGCTCATATCCAAGCTAATGCCTAATATCGGCCACAGCAGGCCGACAACTGTCAACCCCAAAGTCGGGCCGTAAAAGCTTCCCAACAATAAACCAAGGGCGCTCCAGGTGGTATAGGGCAATCCGATTACGATTACTCCTGGCACACTCAGAGTTAGCAATAACACTAATAGGCGATCGCGTTGTCGCAATTCATAATCAATATGGCGTTCTACCCAGACAAAAATGCCAATAGCGATCGCAATAATGCCTCCTAACTTTACCAACTCCTGCCACTTTATCTCCCGGCGAATCAGGTGATAATGCTCCAGTACCTCAAAGTTCCATGCAGTAATCTGCTCTCCTTTTTTGACAATCACCTCACCATGCCGTACCTTCACCATCGCACGTGGCACATCAGCCGCAGCCTTTTGAGCGTTTTGTCTGGTTTGTTCTTCATCTTTTTGCAGATTCGGCTTGAGTACAGCTAACAACAGATTCTTTGCCAATGTTTCAGCGGATTCTGGTACAAAGGTCTGTAATTGTAAACTCACCGCATCTTGTAAGATGTTTTTTGGCAGTCCCTGTGGAATGCCTTGGGTGAGAATCCTCTCTATACTTTGATGGATTCCTATTTGTGTTTTTTCCCATTCCACATCTGATAAATCCAAAAGGAGAGATTCTTCATATACTGCTGCTGGGCTAACAGTCTCTAACTGTAAAAGCTTAGTAGTAGCTTGGGTATATCTTTGACGTGTTTGGGAAATTTGGGCAATCAGCAAGGACAAGCTTTTCTCAGAAGTTTTGAAATGGAAAGATTCTAGTTCTGCTTCTGCTTGAGTAAAGTCAGTATTTTGAGAAAAATCAACTGGTTCTGTCTTTTCTGGACTCTGGGAATCAGATTTGGGTGGTATTGTATGCGGCTGGCGTTTCTGATTGGGTGCAGCGATGGATGATGGAGGGGATGAAGCGGTAGTTTGTCTTATTGCTTTCTTCGGCTGATTTTTATTATTTTCTACAGCTGCTAGTAGTGCTTGCCATTCTAAATCAGGACAAGAGCGCAGGTAACGTTGGGTAGAGATGGATAAAACGACAGGATCAAAAAAAGGAAAAGCTCCAGCAACGGCGCGAATTTCATTGCCATCATCTAGAAGTTGTTGCAAATTTTCGTTAATTTGCTGGTTCATTTGCGCATCAAGCATCAACACTTGTAAGGAGCTTTGACTGACGGCTTTGCGCTCGGCTTCTGTTTTTTTCTGATCTTCGATGCTAGCTGTGTAAGGCGCTGTAATCGTTTGGGGCGCGGGATGTCCGACTTGGAGTTGAGTCTGATTGTATAATTTATGCCCAGTAATACCTGTGAGAGATACTACAGCGATCGCCAAAATCACCGAGTAACGCTGTTTATATGCCCAATCTAAAGGGACTGCATAAATGCTACTCTTAGTTTTAACCGATTTTGCCTTTGACCTTAGCGCTCTTTCTTGTTTTTGGCGTTTGCTTTTCTCATTAGTTTTTGATAAAAACAGGAATACATTCTTGAGCATAGTCCTTAGAAGTTCCCTTCTATGGATTTTACCTTTGGGACTTCTCATTAACTTTCCCTTTCGGCGTAGTGTTTTGTACTGTCGCCGCCAGTGAGTCAATTGCTGGTTCAAGAACTGCAAAAATTTATGCATTTTCATTATCTCTGCCTGCAATTGCCAACTTTGATAGCTCAAAAAAAAGACAATCATCAGGAAAGTTTAATCTGCGGCTGCTGCAACTCGGTGGCGGAGGCTTTTTATGTTACTGATTTGCCACAATAGCTAGCTACAGAATCAGTCCAAGGGTTTGCGGAAAAATTTTATTTAGTATATGAGATTAATACACTGTTGCGGAAGTTTGCCTACCTTTAACCCCTTATCTGATTAATTAAGATTAACGCGATCGAATAACGCGAGGAGCTGCGTAAACTGAAAGCGGAGCCACCTCACATCCCTCCTCTGTTAACTCCCATGAATCTAAGGTAAGATTATACACTCCTGACCATACCGCTACAAATGCATCGGTCAATTCTAACATTTGGGAAAAGCTAGTTAGTCCCCATGCTGAAGAATTCCTCTGCAAGAGCAGGACTTGCCAATTGACAGGAATTCCGCCTGTACCGTTATATGCTCCCGATAAAGCACCAGTAATTGCACCTGTAGCCTGCGATCTTAGAGGCGTAGCATCTTGCACTTGAGAATTGCCATTGTGAGTAGCCTGCAAAACTGTAAGGCGAAAGTCCTCTAAAGTACTCAAAAAGCAGTAGAATGCCATAGCAATAGTGTTACTGAGTTTTTCTTCCTTAGCAAACTCAGCTTGTGTCGTTGATAATCCAGCCCCTTGCTCTAATAAATTCTGGACTCTTAATAATTTTTTTGGTATTGATGTCGGTGTTTCTCCGATAAAAGAAATTGTTTGTGGGATAAGAGTTAGAGGGTTGAGTTTTTCAGTTAGGGCAAGAGCGATCGCATATCCTACTGCTAGTGTTCCATCCCTGACTACTGGGTCATCTTCCCAGATTTTCAGCACACGCAGCAAGTTTTGTCGGAGCTTAATTGGATTTTCGTGAAAAAAGAGTGCTACAGGTAATGTGGCAATAATTACTTTTATCGAGATGTGATCAGTTGCTATTAAATGAGGAGATTCTTCTTGCTGACGCTCTATCCAATCATCTAAATCTAATCTACCCAAGGCAATCAAACTCTGGATACCCAGAACCGCCATTCTCCCTAAATCTAGGTAACTCTCAAACTGTACTTTACCATCAGAAGCTAAACTCCCCCCCAGTAATGCTCCGAGTAAAGTTCCTTTAAACCGACTTATAGGAGAGTAACGCATAAATTATGTAGTTAAAAGTCAACAGTGAGGAGTTAATGAAATATTACTAATTCCTAACTTTACTACCAACTACCAATTTTTAACTTCTAACTCTTAACTCTTAAATGCTCTATCAAAGCTTGTAAGCCCAATAAGTAACTTTGAACGCCAAAACCACTTATTTGCCCGATCGCAACTGGGGCGATGTACGAATGATGGCGAAATTCTTCCCGGCGGTAAATATTACTCAGATGTACTTCCACTGTGGGCAAATTAACAGCAGCGATCGCATCTCGCAAGGCCACACTTGTGTGGGTGTACGCTCCTGCATTAATCAGAATTCCCTGATGTTGCCCTAACGCACCATGAATAGTATCTACCAAAATTCCTTCATGATTTGACTGCAAAGGAAAAACTTTCGCCTGTAATTTGAATGCTTCTTCTTCTAACAGGCGGTTAATTTCAGCTAGTGTCAAGGAACCATAAATTCCTGGTTCTCGCTGTCCTAGCAAATTTAAGTTTGGCCCATGCAGTGCCAGAATACTTAAGGGCTGAAACGCCGAATTTACCACTGTGGGGTTAGTGGCGACGGCGCGAGCGATCGTTCACAGGAATCGGAATCAGTTCCGGTTCCGGTTCAGCCTCTGGCCCTAATAGGCTTTCGATTAGCCTACGAGCTAATTCCTTAAGCTTTTCCAGCACCTTTTCTATATAGTCCATGAACTGACCGCTCCTGAGATACTACCTCAATTTTTGATTAACAGGTACGCAGAAAATAACATACTTTCGCACCTCTGGCTTCCAATCGGGCTGATACACAATCCCGCATTTGGGACATAAGCCACTTCTAAAATTTAGCGTTGTGTTTTCCCTTACTTTTTAGAGTATCACACTTGAACCTACTGAACTGTATCCTATCAAGGATGGATATCAAGGGTCAAGAGTTAAAAATCGCACTTTAGATAGACTATTGAGTAGGAATTTTAGATTTTAGATTTTGGATTAAGAGAATTTTAGGGTTCATACCTCGTCCATTATGGGCGAAATAAATCTAAAAGACGCTCCTTCGTCGCTAACGCTAGCGTAAATCTAAAATCCAAAATTAGCTGACTTGTCACTAAGTAGGTAGGCGTAATTAAACATAAGATCAAACCTCACCCTCAATCCCTCTCCTTAGCAAGGAGAGGGAAGCCGGAGGCAGGGTGGGTTTTATATTTAATTTGACTTACTTACTTAGTACATCGCGGCGGAAATAAACATACCATTCCAAATGAAGGAAAAGCCCGGAATACAATTCTTTTGACTTTTGACTTTTGCGCAGCGGTACTAGCCTTCTGTGACCTTTTTCTTTGCAGCGGTTGTTGATGATTTAGCAGTTGACTTAGATTTGGAACTCGTTGATTTACTCGTTTTGCGAGTCGATTTCCCGGTCGATGTCTTAGCTGCCAACAAGTTCAGCGCCGCCGCCAGGGTTACATCTTCTACCGTTTGACCTTCTGGGATACTTACATTAGTTTTGCCATACTTGATGTAAGGACCATAGGGGCCATCGTAGATGTTAATTGTTTCCCCGTCCTCTGGATGCGTACCCAATTCGCGTAAGGCTGCTTTAGACTTGCTGTTGGTGGAACTGCGTCCCTTTTTTGGTTCTGATAACAATTCCAATGCACGTTCTAAGCTAATTGTCAACACATTGTCAGCAGCTTTCAGGGAGCGGTAGTCTTTCCCCTCCTTACCCTGGTCATGAACCACATAAGGGCCAAAGCGTCCCAAACTTGCTTGAATTTTGCCGCCAGTAACTGGATGAACCCCTAACGTCCGGGGTAGTGCCAACAGACCAACAGCCATTTCCAGGGTAACGGTTTCTGGGGTGACACCTTTGAGTAGGGAGGCTTGTTTCGGTTTGGGATTTTCTTCGGTTTTGTCACCCAATTGGACATAAGGCCCGTAAGCACCAATTTTCACATAAATTGGTTCGCCAGTTTCGGGATGGCGACCTACTTGATCAGGTCCTGTAATTTTTTGCCGCAGCAATACTTCCACCTGTTTGGGGTCGAGGTCAGCTGGTGTCAGGTCTTTGGGAATTGAGGCGGTGATAACTCCCTCACCATTTTCGACTTCAATATAAGGGCCATATTTACCAATGCGGACTTTGGCATCTAGATTTTCCAGTTCTACAGTCCTAGCTTTGGTGGCATCAATTTGACTTTCCTGCTCTTTTACCAGCGTTTCCAGTCCTTTTTCTCCTAAATAAAATTGCTGCAAGTAGGGTAGCCATTTCGCTTCACCTGTGGCAATGTCATCG
Source organism: Nostoc sp. 'Lobaria pulmonaria (5183) cyanobiont' (assembly GCF_002949795.1). Taxonomy (NCBI): domain Bacteria; kingdom Bacillati; phylum Cyanobacteriota; class Cyanophyceae; order Nostocales; family Nostocaceae; genus Nostoc; species Nostoc sp. 'Lobaria pulmonaria (5183) cyanobiont'. Next base: position 5,064,625 of record NZ_CP026692.1, read on the forward strand.
AGAGTTTGCTCCATCTTCGAGGTGAAACTAGGATCGACGATGTCCGGGAAATGTTTCTCCAGCAAGTCGGTGACGGCAAAAGCAGTGAAGGTGGGAATGAGAGCGTTAGTCACCAAATGGGCATAACCCTTGTCGATGATTGTGCCAATGATGCTGGCGTATGTACTGGGACGACCGATACCTTCGCTTTCTAAGGTTTTCACTAAAGAAGCTTCGGTGTACCTAGCTGGCGGTTGAGTTTCGTGCCCAACGGCTTCTAGCTCTGTACAATTTGGACGATCTCCCACTTTTAGATTCGGCAAAATTACTTCCTGGTCTTCCAGTGCTGCTTCCGGGTCGTCTGAGCCTTCAACGTATGCACGTAAGTATCCTGGAAAGTCAATCCGTTTGCCAGAAGAACGAAATCCAGCGTCCTCGACTTGCAATTGCACGGTAATTTGAGTTTGGCGGGAATCAGCCATTTGACAGGCGACAGTCCGCTTCCAAATCAAATCGTAGACAGCAAGTTCCCGACCACCCAAACCAGTTTCTTGGGGAGTACGGAAGCTGCTACCTGCTGGACGAATTGCTTCGTGCGCCTCTTGTGCGCCTTTGGATTTGGTGGTGTATTGCCGGGGTTGGGGACTGAGGTATTGTTGACCGTAAAGCTTTTCTACACAACTCCGAGCAGCTGCGATCGCTTGATCTGACAAATGTACCGAATCTGTCCGCATATAGGTAATATACCCCTGCTCGTACAAATTCTGGGCAACGCGCATGGTGTCACGGGCTGAGAGGCGCAGTTTCCGGTTAGATTCTTGTTGCAACGTCGAGGTGGTGAACGGTGGCGACGGTTTGCGCGTCACTGGGCGTTCTTCGATGTCGTTAACATTCCAGGTTTTTCCAGTTAGGCGTTCCTTGAGCGCTACCGCTTGTTCTTCGTTGAGCAACAAGACATTGCGACCTGCGGTAATTTGTCCGGTTGTGGCGTCAAAATCACTACCATTAGCGATTTTGGTTCCTCCCAATGTTACTAATTGGGCACCAAAGGGGGTTTTTTCCTTTGATAAACTAGCTTTCAAATCCCAGTACGTACCCTCATGGAAGGCGCGGCGTTGGCGTTCCCTAGTGACTAAAAGCCGCACAGCTACAGATTGCACTCGCCCAGCAGATAATCCCCAGGCGATTTTTTTCCATAGCAGGGGAGACAGGGTATAGCCCACCAGTCGATCTAAAATCCGTCGGGTTTCTTGGGCACGAACCAACTGCTCATCAATATTGCGGCAGTTTTTCAGAGCTTTTTTAATCGCCTCTTGGGTTATTTCGTGAAACACCATCCGCTTAGTCGGAACTTTCGGCTTCAGTAGTTGGTATAAATGCCAACTAATGCTTTCACCTTCCCGGTCTTCGTCCGTTGCCAGAATCAGTTCATCTACATCCTTGAGGGCATCTTTGAGCTGGGTAACAATTTTCTTTTTGTCTTTCGGGACAACATATACCGGTTCAAAGTCGGCGTCCACATTTACCCCTAGCTGCGCCCATGTTTCCCCCTTGACGGCAGCGGGAATTTCACTAGCCGATTGGGGTAGGTCACGCACATGACCCATAGACGCCTCCACCCGATAGCCTGATGGCAGGTAGTTGCGAATGGTACGAGCTTTGGTTGGAGATTCGACGATGACGAGAGTTGACATGGAAATTTCAATAAAAAGAAGAGCTACTAAGCTAAACAGTCAAATTGAGGTAACTTTTGCAAATTGTCAAGATAAATGGTCACGCTTAGGGCGGTGATTTAATCCTCACATAAACTGCCTGCTTGGGAGAAAATGCGCTGAACTTAGGGCCCAGTCTTTCTCAGAGGATAGGGGAGGGAAACGCTGGGTGTGAATTTCCAGCTATTTCAATCTTTAACTTATCTAACGCATAATTGGCGACTACAGTTTTCAAAATACCCCGCAAGAAGTGTAATACGTCAACATCTTTTGTCAATGAGGGGACTGGGGACTAGAAAAAAGTTTTCTTAATACCCAATGCCCACTTTCATAAAGCTTGTGCCAAAATTAAACCAAACTTGAGAGCAAAATCGAAGTGGGGTTTGTACCCATGTCAGGAAAGCAAAACCATGCAACCAATTCGTCAGGGTGATGTTATTTTAGTGCCTGTGCAACAGGTTGAAGGACAAAAAATACCTCACTTAACTTTGGCAGAAGGCGAAGTTACTGGGCATAAGCATCGCATTACTGAGGGAAACGCAGAATTATATGAGAAAGATAGCACACTTTATTTGCGTGTCTTTTCAGAGTCGGCATTGCTTGCCCATGAGGAGCATAAAGCTATTTCTATTCCCCAAGGTGATTGGATGGTGAAAATTCAGCGGGAATATGAGCCTGAAGGTTGGCGTTATGTCGCTGATTGAAAAGTTAACGCCTGAGCAAGAGGCTTTGATTCCAGTTTATCGGGAAAAGTGGAGAGCGATCGCTCTTTCAACTGAGCGAATTGATCGTGAAAAAGCGGCGGAATCGGTAAAAGTTGTTTATGCTGCCTTTGGTGTTGAAGTACCTGAAATTGTTTTTTGTGATAGTCCGTATGCTGCTTTTAGTGAGATATTTCTGGATAAATTTGACCAATTAATACAAAAATTGGAATTTCCTATTATTAGTAGATTAAATAAATCATCTGTAAGCCGAATAAGAAAGCAAGAAAAAGTTTTTCAGCCTCTACCAGAACTCCTCGGTAAGCAAATAGACTTTTTTCATGAAGTAATGAATTCACCAATATTTCAGACAATAGATACCAAAATATTATATAATTGTCTTTATTTGGAATTGGATAGTAATGGTTGGGATTACGGACATGGACTATTCTATACACATCTCCAACCTGAACTCATTACCAAAATATATGAAAAGTTACATCAACCTGGGACAAAACTACATAACCGGATTGGAAAGCGATTGTGGTTTTTTCTAAGAAAAAGTTTAGGTTCTCATATAGGGAACGTTTATTGGAAATCCTGGCAACCAGATAAAAATGCTACAGTAGCTAGTGTATATGATTTTTATTTTAAGGTTTTAAATTTTGATTATGATGTGAAAAAATTCCAGCACTTTCAATCATTGATTATAGAATGTGGCTGGATTTTTGGTTTTGAAAAAGTAGCAATTATCTGCGATCGCCCCCTTCACCTGCGCTTCGACAATCAAAATCGCCTCCACGCTGAAGGTGAACCCGCCATTGAATTTACTGATGGATATAGCCTCTACTCCTCTCACGGCGTAACTTTGCCTGAAAAATATGGTAAAATCCACCCGCAGCAATGGCAATCTCAATGGCTTTTAACAGAAGAAAACGCCGAACTACGGCGAGTGTTAATTCAGGGTATTGGTTACGCTAGAATTTGCCAAGAATTACAAGCAATTGAATTAGATAATTGGCAAGAATATACACTATTAAAAATTGATAACAATGTGGATATCGAGCCGATTTATTTATTAAAAATGACTTGCCCTAGCACAAGCTTTATTCATGCCTTGCGAGTTCCACCAAGTATGAACTCAGCGCGTGAAGCGATTCGCTGGGTTAATTGGGGAGTAGATTCAGAGGAATTTGGTGTGCAAACTTAATTGCTTAAGAGACTTTCCCCATTTATAACGGGTTAATCACTACCCAATTTATTGATAAAATCCCCATGTTCAGCAGACTGCAAACCTGCTTGTAAAACCTTCAATACACCCTGCATATTACCTGCTAATAACTCCGTCGCCGCTAACCACAACCCTGGAAAAACCCGACTTCGCAAAATTCCTTCATTGTCAGGTATTAATTCTAGATATTCACCCTGTTCAAGAGAAAACCAAGTCAATTTTTGGTCTAAAACTTGCCAAACAATATATTCTTTGACACCGTTGCGACGATAAGCCTGTTTTTTGCCATGAAGATCGATAGCCGCACTACTAGCAGCAATTTCCACAACTAACTCTGGCGCACCTTCAATATAATCATCTTCACTCAGCCGCGTTTGACCTCCTGCTTCCGGTTCAATCAACAGAACAGCATCGGGTTGAGGTTCGTTATCTAAGTCTAAGCGGACGGTAGGTTCAACTCCCAACGCTACACCAGGAGTCGCAGCTTCGTAAGTACCAAGCCATGTCAAAATCCAACCATGCGGTTGACCGTGACTTCGGAAACGCCCAGCAGCAGGCATAATATAGACAATCCCTTCGGTTAATTCAGCTTTTTTCAGGTTATGGGTGGCATTATAGCGACGCTCAAATTCATACCGGGTGAGTTTTTCGCCATTTTCCAAAGGAGGAATTGTCCAAAGCTGGGAGGGGGTTTTCACCATAATTGTTGTACTGAAAATGAGCTTGTGTACATCTTAGCGAATTAGGTAAAAACGCAACCGACTAGGGAATGAGGGACTTCTGACCTCACTTCCATTCCTCTCTCCTAAAAAGAGAGAGGCTTTGAATCTTACTCCCCAACGCTAGCAGGGAAGGGGCTGGGGGTTAGGTCTAATTTACCGGAACATTAAGATTTTTTTACAAAAATAACAGCAATATTGTTTAAATTGATAGCTGCATCCCAAGCATTAAATAGGTTTCAGCTATATCGCCTCACCTAAAACCCGCAACAAACCTTATTTTTTTTCAGCCAGCAGGTTTGAGAAAATCAGAAACGATTTAATAATCAAGTACTTATAAGTAGATGGGCTGAATTCAAAGATAATACCTCTCTCCAAACCTCTCCCCTTCCCTGCTAAGGGCACGCTGGGCGATGCCTACGGCGGTAAACTACGCACCGAAGGGGTTGGTGGTAAGCTCTATCTTATATTTTTTACGCCCACTTACTTAGTTATTTGAGTTTAAAAGGGAGACACAAACATGAAATTGGCTTACTGGATGTATGCTGGTCCAGCCCACATCGGCACTCTGCGAATCGCTAGTTCTTTTAAAAATGTTCATGCGATCATGCACGCCCCCATTGGCGATGACTACTTTAACGTCATGCGCTCTATGCTATCGCGGGAGAGGAATTTTACTCCGGTGACAACCAGTGTCGTCGATCGCAACGTTTTAGCACGCGGCTCCCAAGAGAAGGTGGTAGATAACATCGTCCGCAAGGATGCCGAGGAACACCCAGATTTGATTGTGTTAACTCCCACCTGCACCTCCAGCATTTTGCAAGAGGATTTGCACAACTTTGTCGAACGGGCGCAGTTGGAAGCGAAAGGAGATGTAATGCTGGCGGATGTGAACCACTACCGCTACAACGAACTGCAAGCCGCCGATCGCACTTTGGATCAAATCGTCCAATACTACATTGAAAAAGCCCGGAAGCGCGGCGAATTGCCTGAGGGCAAAACAGCAAAGCCCTCAGTTAACATTATCGGTACTACTACCCTTGGTTTTCACAATAATCATGACTGCACCGAACTCAAACGGCTGATGGCTGACTTGGGGATTGAGGTAAATACCTTAATTCCTGAAGGTGCTTCGGTGTATGACTTGAAAAAGATGTCCCAAGCCTGGTTTAACCTAGTACCTTACCGCGAACTCGGTTTGACCACAGCCCGTTACCTGGAAGAACAATTTGGCACACCCTATATAGACATTACCCCAATGGGTGTAGTGGAAACTGCCCGTTGTATTCGCAAGATTCAGCAGGTAATCAACGCTCAAGGTGCAGAAGTTGACTACGAAGACTTCATCAATGAGCAAACCCTGTATGTATCTCAGGCTGCTTGGTTCTCCCGTTCGATTGACTGTCAAAACTTGACTGGCAAAAAAGCTGTGGTCTTTGGTGACAATACCCACGCCGCCGCCATTACCAAGATTCTGGCGCGAGAAATGGGGATTCATGTTGTTTGGGCTGGAACCTACTGTAAATATGATGCAGACTGGTTCCGCGAACAGGTTAGCGAGTATTGCGATGAAGTGCTAATCTCCGAAGATCATGGTGCAATTGGGGATGCGATCGCTCGTGTTGAACCCTCTGCCATTTTCGGTACACAAATGGAACGCCACGTTGGTAAGCGCTTGGATATTCCTTGCGGCGTAATTGCTGCACCAATCCACGTCCAAAACTTCCCCATTGGTTACAAACCATTTATGGGTTATGAAGGGACGAATCAGATTACAGATTTGATCTACAATTCCTTCACTTTGGGAATGGAAGATCACCTGTTAGAAATCTTTGGCGGTCATGATACCAAAGAAGTTATTACTAGAGGAATTTCTGCTGATTCTGATTTGAATTGGACAAAAGATGGTCAAGCAGAATTGAATAAGATTCCGGGATTTGTGCGTGGAAAAGTGAAGCGTAATACTGAGAAATTTGCGCGCGATCGCGGTTTCAAGGAAATCAATGCCGAGGTGTTATACGCTGCGAAGGAAGCTGTCGGGGCTTAGTTTCAGAGCTTAACAATATCAGCAGTCAGCCCTGGAAGTTGACTGCTGAATTCTTATGTGAGTAGAGCCAGGAAACTACCTGGTCTTTTTATTTAGTGTTTTAGACCAAGAAGAAAGTTTGCCTACAGTATTGGAGAGAATATTGGACTTACTTCCACATAGAAGCGTGACTGGCAAGTATCCTAAATCTTCGGTTTGCCGCATAGTACATTGGGTTGAAAGCAGATTAATCAGTTCTGGAAAATTCCGTTTAGTACGAAGTTCAAAAAGAAGCCTAAATTTATCTTGGATTTAGTCAGCCCTCCACCATACCACAAAACTTTTTTGCAAGAGGTCTAATGGACGTTGCTTGTCTCTACATGGGATCTGATGCAAGTTGAAATTATATTAATGATTATCGAAAAAGGCAGGAGGTAGTCTTGGTGGAGGCATTTATCTTGAATCCAAATGCTCAGAACTAACTTTATATAAGAGCATAGTTGTTGGGGAGCTTGCGGTTTAAGACTCCCATCCTACAAGTGAGGCTTATATGGACATTTACGCGATCACCATCACTACGTTCGTGGAGCGTTTGGAAGACAAGATAGGCGTTACAGTGAGTCTAGCGGTATAGAAGGACTTCAAATATTTATAATGAGTTTTTGAGAAAAAGCTAAAAACTAGACTAGGCAAGAAATACAGATGATCCGACCGCGTAAGGTTTTTGCTCAACATTGGCTCAAAAGTGAAAAGGCACTCGACGCAATTATTAAAGCAGCAGAGTGTACAGAAAGCGATCGCTCCCTCAAAGGCGATCGCGTCCTGGAAATTGGGCCTGGAACTGGCATTCTAACTCGTCGTTTATTACCCTTAGTGCAATCTCTGGTTGCGGTTGAAATAGACCGCGACTTATGCCAAGTGTTGTCAAAGCAGCTTGGTAAGACTGAAAATTTTTTACTGCTGCAAGGCGATTTTCTCACTCTAGATTTACCATCTTATCTGGCAGCCTTTCCCAATTTTCAACAGCCAAATAAGGTAGTAGCCAATATTCCCTACAACATTACAGGGCCAATCATTGAGAAACTACTCGGTACGATCGCTAACCCTAACCCCGAACCATTTGACTCAATAGTGTTGCTGGTACAAAAAGAAGTGGCAGAAAGGTTATATGCTAAACCAGGATCGAAAGCCTTTGGGGCGTTGAGTGTGCGGGTACAGTATTTGGCTGAGTGTGAGTTAATCTGCACAGTCCCAGCGGCCGCATTCCATCCACCGCCAAAAGTCGATTCAGCAGTAGTGCGATTGCGCCACCGAAAAATAGAGATACCAGCACTTAATCCCCGACAGTTAGAAAATTTCTTAAAGTTGGGGTTTGGTGCCAAACGCAAAATGTTACGAAATAATTTGCAATCAGTTATAGAACGCGATCGCTTGAGCCACTTACTGGAACAATTAAAAATAAATCCCCAAGCCAGAGCTGAAGACCTCAGCCTTCAGCAATGGGTAATTCTAGCAAATCAATTGGGAGTGGGGAGTAGGGAGTAAGGAACAAGGCAGATTTTTTTCCATTCCCCATACTTCATTCCCCATTCTCCATTCCCCATTACCCCTTATCCCCAGAGGGGGCCCCACCTTCCCCACTTCCAGAAAATGCGTTCTTACAGCCTAATTGCCCCTGCTAAAATCAACTTGTATCTGGAAATTATTGGCGATGCCTCCAACGGGCTACGCCAACGCCCTGATGGCTATCACGAATTAGCCATGATACTTCAAAGTATCGGACTTGCAGACCAAATTGATGTGCGTTCCATTAGTACTGATACCATTAGGGTTCACTGCAACCACCCACAAGTACCGACAGATAAAAGTAATCTGGCATACCGAGCAGCAGAATTAATGGTGAAGCAATTTCCCGAAGCTTTTGCTAAATATGGAGGCGTGGAAGTTACCATCAACAAGCAGATTCCTGTCGCTGCTGGGTTGGCTGGGGGTTCGACGAATGCAGCAGCTGTTTTGGTGGGGATAGATTTACTGTGGAAGTTGGGATTAACTCAGTCAGAATTAGAGGAGTTAGGAGGTACACTCGGTTCAGATGTACCATTTTGTGTGGCAGGTGGAACTGCGATCGCAACAGGTAGAGGTGAGCAACTTTTTCCGCTGCCAAGTTTGGATAGTATCTATATAGTGTTAGCAAAATACCGCAGTTTGGAAGTTTCCACCGCTTGGGCATACAAAACCTATCGACAACAGTTTGGTCATTCTTATATTAGAGATAGCGACAACTTGACAGCGCGTGCTAATGCAGTTCATTCAGAAGCAATAGTAAAAGCTGTCCTAGATAAAGATGCGGGAGAAATTGCCCGAAAACTGCACAATGATTTAGAACGAGTTGTATTGCCAGACTATCCCCAAGTCTTGCAGTTGCGAGAAGTGTTTGCAAATCAAGAAGGTGTTTTAGGAACAATGATGTCTGGTTCTGGCCCAACAGTATTTGCTCTTTTTGAGTCTCAACAGCAGGCAGAACAAGTGAAGTTACAAGTTAAAGAAGCAATTCTTGATGAAGACTTAGAATTGTTTGTGACTCGGACAATTACACATGGTATTCAGGTGGCATCTTCAATTTAAATAAATCTTTATTGTTAAATCGAGTATAAGAAATAAGCTGATAAGTTTTTTAGTTCCATAGTTCAAATCGCTAGTAAAGAGGCAGAGATGCAATTTGAATGATAATTAGCTGAGGATAATAATTATTCCTAATGCTCCAATCCAAAATATAACATCTAAAATCTAAATATTATGAATGACCAAAATCTAACGCCGCAAACAGATGCTAAAGAACAGGTGACAGCTAGTCCGTTACGCTGTTTTACTGGGGCGGTGATTTCTGGAGGGATGGGATTTGCAGCGTATTCGCTGATGATTGCGATCGCAACAAATTTTGCTAGTAAACCGATCCATTCAATCAATCCATTGGTGGTGAAGATTTCTTCTGCTGTCCGCACTCTGGTTGTTGGTGTAGTTGCTTTGGGTAGCGGGATTTTTGCTATAGTGGCAATTGGTTTGTTGGCTTTGGGAGTGCAATTATTAGTGCAGCAATTAACGAAGCAAAAAAGTAGTGAAAACTAGTAATTTGCTTTTAATCAGTAACCTAAAGCACAAGTTTTTCTAAAACAGCACGATTTACCCATACTGTGCAAGGAGTTGATTTTATTCTTGCCAAATTTATTTAACACGAGCAGCAAGTGCAGATGCAATGCTACTGGTTGCAGCAATTCTCTGGTCTACTGCATTCCTACTTGTTTAGTCAAGCTTTTTGGGATTGACGTAGACACAAACCCGCTTGTCGTCAGACATCGCTCCTTGAATAGCAGATGTTGTAATTTTGAAATGTAGTATAAAATTTGACTTTAATAGGTTTCAAGTTGACACTTTATAGACTGGCTCAATATTCACGAATTTATGCGGAATTGATACCATCGATACTGAAATTGATAACAGTAACATCATTTATAAGCAAAATTTATGAACACAATCAAGAGATATTGTTTACCGCTTATTTTTATGACAATGGTTGTAAGCCTTGGTAGTTGTAGTTCTAAGCCCACCGCGAGTAATATTGACAGCGCAACGTCATATCCTACCACAGCACCAACGAATAACGTATCTTCTCAAACTCCCAGCCAAATTCCTAGCGTAGCTCAGTTAAGAGAAAAATCTCCTAATCAAGAATCTCCTAAGGAAAATACGCCTTCTCCATCAACTTCTAAAGTCGCTATTAGCAAAACTACTAGCGTAACGCTATACACAAGTGATACTCAATGTCAAAAACTAATTCCAGAAAAGGTTTCAGTGCCAGCCGATGAACCAGTGACAAATGTCGTGAGTAAAATCTTAGAAAAACGAGATACAAGCGACTTTAGCTTGTCTGGGTATCGTGTCAACATCAAAAATGGCATTGCTACAGTTGATTTACGCATATCTCCTGAGTCAAAGCGGCAAATAACTTCTCTTTCTAGTTGTGAACAGTTTGCTCTGTTTGGCAGTCTCCGCAAAACCTTAACGAGTAATGCTCAATGGAATATTAAAGAGGTTCGCTTCACGGAGCGAGGCGAGGACATTGTTCTTTAGTTAAATATTGTAGTAAGTGCTGTCATCAGCTAGCTAAAAAATTTCCTAATCTGAACAGGCAGAGGATTCATGCATCAGCAGTTGTCAAAATGGTGTACGTTCTAGCCAATTGAAAACAACTGTAAATAGTGGTATGCTTAATTTTAGCCATAAGTCTATGGTAGCAATTCGCGGGTGTAATTCAGTGGTAGAATGTCACCTTCCCATGGTGAACGTCGTGGGTTCGAGTCCCATCGCCCGCTTGAAAATTTGTACATTCGCTAATTAAATGTCGCGACTCGCAAATTAGTGTTGTTTTTGGCAAATTAGTAAAGATGCAGTTGATTAGTACCTCTTGCAAAAAAGCAGGACTTACGCAACTGTCACAAGCAATGGCGCGGTTACACCGCGCCGTGCGCCAAACAACTAGGCGATAAACATGGGAACATTCGGACGTTTTAGTTGCTGAACTAAATAATTTGATAGCAATCCATGCTTAATTTGATAGATTGTTTGACCTGTTTTATAAGCTAAATCTTTAAGCCTAAGCCAGACTAAAATAGCGCAAGCAATATGATTTCTTTGAATACGACCCTTACGAGATTGACATGATTCAATGCCAGTCAATTGTTTTAATTCAAAGGTGTTACTCCTCAACCTTCCATCGAACCCTATAGCTACTTTTAGTTATTTTTCTTACATTGCTTAAAAAGTAATGCCTACGGCGGACTGCGGCTACGCACCTCTATCTATTACAAAAGCTTAGTGCGATCGCTTGTATTTTTCTCGCAATTGCGGCAATTAATCAGAACTGTTCACACCAATAAATTTAATAATGTTAGTTCGGTTTTGTAACAAGACTGAAAAGCAAGAAGCTTTTCAGTCCGTAAGAATTTGTTGCACAACTGCGGTAAGTGGGGCTTAATTTAGTTTTTGTTTTTGGATTTGTTCCCATTCCCCTTGCATAGTTTGTAATGCCTTCAAGGTGCGATTTAAACGATCTTTCTTTAACTCAGGAGTTTCTTTTTGGAATAAACTCGGAGAATTTATTACTTTATGTAGTTCAGATTGAGTGAAATGCAAGCGATCGCTCAAACAGAGTTCAAAGATTTCACCATTACCACTACTCACATTTTCTACTAATTGACAATATATATAGTCTTTAGAACTGATTTGACCATTGAGGGCGGTATTAACAATTTCCTCGATTAACTTGTGGTAGCAGTCAGATAAGGAATCAGACAGTGCGGCTGGCGTAGGTTCTGCTGCTAGATTATTTGTTTCAAAAGTAGAGGGATCGGATATTTCTTCTTTAGTTGGCGTTACAAAAGTTTCCTCACAACTAGGGGATTCTTCTTTAGTTGGTGTTGGTAAAGTTTTCCGAGAATTTGTAGGTGAAGAATTTGCTTGGGAATTAGATAAGTAATAATCTGCTAAAGAGCCGCAGAGAAACTCTTCACGAAAGCGGTTTATTTTGGCACGTGACTGGATTTTGCGGTAACGACGTTTCTGATACCATAAACCAGAAATGAGTAAGCCTGCGATGGCTCCTATGCCAACTCCTGCCATAGCAACTTTAGCATCTTCTAAAGCTTGATTTTGTTGCCCAGATTTGACAGTCGCATTGGAAGATGCACTTTGAGCAATAGCATAGTGACTCGCTGAACTTAGCTGCACGCTAGTAACGATCGCCGCAGTCGACAGCATTAATCTAAATATTAACTTTGATTTCCACATAATGTTACAGTTTAAAAATATGTTGTCATTTCTGGAGACTAATTGCCTCCCCAAAGAGTGAATAGTTAATAATCAAACTAATTAGATCCCTCTTTTACTAAAGAAGTTCCACTCTACTTATATAAAAAATAAACTTTCTCAACAGTAGTTTGCGGAAGATGTTCTTATTTTTTAACATTATTTGTGCGTCTAGGAATTTTGACAAAGCCATATATTAATACCATTTCTCAAAGTATCTGTATGAGGTATTTCGTCAAATGGTGATGACTTATAGCGATCGCATAATCAAGCAGCATTGAGTTCAGTAGGCAATAGTCGAAGATGTGCGATCGCCACGAGGCTCTTTATTAGTATTACATATTACTAAGCATCATGTTTATAATGACATGAAATTGTTAGTGCAAAAGCAGAAGTTGGCATGGATGTGATCAGTGCGTCATCGATTTAATTTCTCTGTATGCAGTTTTGTTTATAGAATAGGTGCTATTTATAAAGCAGATTGAACTCATTTGGAAAGTTGTTATTTATTTTACCTCCAATCAGCTTTTGGAGTTACCGTGCTACTTGAGTAAAAGTGTTACGTCAAGGTATCTGTACTAGCTGCGATCGCCAAGAGAAGTTAACACTCAAAGCTATCTCCAACCTTTAGAGCGAGGTTAAAGGATTCTGTAGTGTGAGCGTTTTTGTATTTCACATCTCACAGATGAAGTGTGGTACAGGTGGAGGCTCAGTGTTAAGGCTTTGTTGAACTTGATGAATATATTACCTCATAGCGATACATGCAGCGATCGCATTCCTTAACGCAGAAATTTACTGATAAATAAAAATTAAAAGCGAACAAATATCACAATACAAAATTATTACTTCGGGAATTTAATAGACAGAATAACCCACTACAGCTTTAACCGATGTGTCTCCAGCAGCGAAGTAATAAAAGCATCATAAAAGCCTCGCAATTTCGCGTATAAAAAAAAAGCAGATGCATGTTACTGTTTTAATTTCATTGTCTTCCCTTCGGGACTTTCGCCATGCATCTGCACTATTTACACCCCCAACACCTTGAAGAATTAGTCAAGAGTAGTGGTATAGACTTACACTTAGTGCATCTCAATTTTAGGTCGCTCCAAGGTGTAACAGCTTATGAGTACTTGTTGATTTCTGGGCTACTCCCCCGCACCAATAGCGGAATGGTGAAAAGTAGTTGGTTGCAGCGTTATGCTCACATCACAGAAGGTGGTTGGTGGTGTTCGGGACTAGACCCTCTGAATAATTGGCAAATGATGGAATGGGGATGCTTTAAGCCAAACCAACCCCGACAAAATCATAATGGCAAGCCCATCAAGTACGAGCATCCCCCCAGCACACCAACACGAGTGTTTTGTTTGCGGGTAACTTTGCAAGTCTGGCAGCAAATTGCTGGGCGTTACAATCTGGTCATGCCTGAGAATATCACCATTACTGATGATGGTGAAGCTAGGGGCTTTTGGCAATGGGTGATGCAACAGAATATTCCTCTCATCATCTGCGAGGGTGTAAAGAAAGCAGCCACGTTGTTGACGCAAGGATATGTAGCGATCGCCATTCCCGGAATTTCCAGTGGTTATCGGGTTGTGAAAGATGAATTTGGCAAAGTTACCCGTCGTCAGCTAATTCCTGATTTAGCCGCGTTTGCGATTACAAAGCGCAGTTTTTACATTTGCTTTGATTTTGAAACTCAACCCAAGACAATTGCTGCTGTAAATAATGCTATTTCTCAACTTGGTTGTTTATTTCAGCAAAAAAATTGCCCTGTAAAAGTCATCGAACTTCCAGGAATAGAAAAAGGGGTTGATGAATTTATTGTTGCTAAAGGTGCAAGTAGTTTCGAGAAAGTTTATCGCCAAGGTGTTGATTTAGAAATTTATCTTGCTCAAACCAAACCCCACACCGAGTTAAGGATTCCTGCTGCATTCACCTTTAACCGTCCTTATATAGGTGAAATACCTTTTCCTACCTCTGGATTAGTAGGAGTCAAATCAGCAAAAGGAACAGGGAAAACAACAGCATTACAAGGCGTTGTTCGGCAAGCGAAAACTAAAAATCAACCTGTTTTATTAATTACTCACAGAATCTTACTTGGACGATTCTTGTGTGAAAAAATTGGTATTCAATGGGGAACACATAAAGAAGATGGGGAGAAAAAGATTAATAAAACACTTACCCCCGCTCCTCCTATCCTCCGCTCTCCCTTTCCTCAGCAATCCCTCGGCTTGTGCGTTGATTCGATTTGGAAACTTAACCCGGAAAATTGGCGCGGGGCAATAGTAATTTTAGATGAAGTAGAGCAATCTTTATGGCATCTGCTAAATAGTAATACTTGTAAGCATAAACGGGTAAAAATATTAAAGTTATTCCAGCAACTCATTGCGACAGTTTTAACAAGCGGGGGGTTAGTAATTGCCCAAGATGCTGATTTATCAGATGTTTCTCTTGAATATTTACAAGGATTGGCAGGAATTAAATTAACACCTTGGGTAATTCTCAATCAGTGGAAGCCTCAACAAGGTTGGGACGTGACTTTTTATGATTCGCCAAACCCAACACCCCTAATTCACCAACTAGAATTGGATTTACTTGCTGGACGTAAATGTTATGTTACTACCGATAGTCGGGCTGGGCGTTATAGTTGTGAAACAATTGAACGTTATCTGAAAGAGCGACTACAAAAATTACGGCGACAATATCCTAAAACTCTGGTAGTTAGTAGTCACACTACAAACACACCTGGTCATGCAGCAGTTGATTTTATCGCTGCGATTAATCAAAAAATATCTGAATATGATGGCGTTTTTGTTACCCCTAGCCTTGGTACAGGAATTAGTATTGATGTCCAACATTTTGACCGAGTTTATGGAATTTTTCAAGGGGTAATTCCTGACTCGGAAGCAAGACAAGCGCTAGCAAGAGTCAGGGATGATGTACCGCGTGTTGTCTGGTGTGCTAAACGAGGTATTGGTCTAATTGGTAGTGGGAGTACAAATTATCGCTTGTTATCTGATTGGTATCAAGAAAATCAAAAAGAAAACTTAGCTTTGCTGAGTCCCCTACATAAAATAGATGTAGATTTACCCTTAGTTTACGATCCGATTCATTTGCGAACCTGGGCAAAGTTATCTGCAAGAGTAAATGCTTCTATTCGCCTCTATCGGCAATCTATGCAAGATGGTTTAATTGCTGATGGACATCAAATTCAGGTGCGGAGTAATGCGGTTCACAATAATATTATTCGAGATTTACGCCTAGCCTTTTTGGCAACTGACGCAGGTGATTTAGTTACTCGCAAAAGGTTAATTTTAGAAATTATTAAAGTTCAAAAAGATTGGCTACAAAGTCGTCAAAAAGCTAAAGAAATTAAACGCAAAATTAAAGAGATTAAGCAACAAAATCAACTATCGATAGCAACTGCTGTAGCTAATGCTAAAGATATGAATTATATAGAACATGAGCAGATGTTAGTTAAGCATTCCCTAACGGATGGAGAACGCAACCAAATCAACAAATATATTCTGACACAAAGGTATGGTGTAGAAATTACTCCTTGGCTAAAATTGCAGGATGAACAAGGATATTATCGTCAACTGTTAATTCACTATTATTTAACTCACGAGAGTGAGTATTTTCACGTCAGAGATGAGCAAGAATGGCATCAGCAATTGTCTTGGGGTGAAGGGAAAGTTTTTTTGCCAGATTTAAAAACTTACACGCTAAAAGTTGAAGCTATGAGAGCTTTAGGAATGCTTCAGTTTCTGGAATTAACACGAGAATTTACTGAGAACGATCAAGATTTGATATTATTAAAAAATATCACTTTCCAGCATAGTAAGCATATTAAAAGAGCGCTTGGTATTAATTTAATTGGAGAGAAAGAGCAAGTTTCGGCAATAAAAATACTCAGCCGACTATTAAATTTGTTGGGTTTGAAGCTAAAGCGGGTAAATGATGTTTATCAAATTGACCTAGAAACGCTATATGATGGCAGGGAAAAAATATTTGCTGTTTGGCATCAACGAGATGAGTTGATGTTGGCTCATGTTAAGAGTGTTGGTTATGAGTTTCCTGATTATTCTTCAGACTGGAAGTTTGAAATTCTACAAACGAACTCTGGAAAGATAGACCAAAGAATATCTACGTCTACTCTCCCATTATCTAAAATATAGTAATACTGACTTATTTGTAAGTGTTACAAGCCGCAAATATCCGATTTTGTGAAAGTTATCGTTAATCATTATATATCTTGCAAAAGTCTTTAACACCCCTCCCCAAAGTATCGGAGAAGGAAGACAAATCTATGCTTTTGTGGGGTTCTTATTTATGATTTATCCAAGAGGTCGATTTATTTGAAAGTTTCTAGGTTTCCAGTAAGCCTTAAGCCTTATCCCATTGTAAAATTAGTTTCAATTGTGCAACCTGAGCTATCGTTAAATTATGGGAAAATAAGTTGAAATTTAGATATTGA
Source organism: Nostoc sp. 'Lobaria pulmonaria (5183) cyanobiont' (assembly GCF_002949795.1). Lineage (NCBI taxonomy): Bacteria > Bacillati > Cyanobacteriota > Cyanophyceae > Nostocales > Nostocaceae > Nostoc > Nostoc sp. 'Lobaria pulmonaria (5183) cyanobiont'. The sequence goes on from NZ_CP026692.1 coordinate 5,081,332, forward strand.
GGATTGAGGACTAGTTATGTTCAACTACAATCCGTTAGACTGCCTACCTTCATCGGCAGAATTACCAGATTCAGATGATACTCCTGTGGATAATGAACTCCAAATATTAATTCCTAACTTATTGTTAGCCATCTTAGCCTCGATTTGGCAAAACCGCGATGACTGGTTTTTCGGCATTAATATGGGTGTTTATCATACACCAAGTATTGGAGCTATAGTTCCTGATGGTTTCTTGAGTTTAGGTGTAGAACGTTTTGTTGGAGAAAATGGACGTTCTAGTTATGTTCTGTGGGAAGAAGAAGGCATTCCACCAATTTTAGCTTTAGAAGTTGTTTCTCAAACTTACAACGGCGAATACGAACAAAAAAAAATTGATTATGCCGAATTAGGCATTTTGTATTATGTAATTTATGCACCAACTCGCCTCCGGCGGAAGCGTCAACGTTTAGAAGTTTATCGCTTATTTGAAGGCAAATATATTTTACAACCAGGGGATAAAATTTGGATGCCAGAAATTGGTTTAGGTATTGGACGCGAACAGGGTACTTATCAAGGAAGGATGCGGGAATGGTTATATTGGTATGATGAGCATGGTAACAGATACTCAACGCCTGAAGAACAATTGCAAAATCTGTTAGCCAGATTACAACAGCAAGGAATTGACCAAAACACGCTTTAAATAGTTGATAGTTAACTGCTAATTAATCATTACAGAAGATAATTAAATATGAAAGTTAGAAAGAACATATAGTGATGATTGGTTAGTCTCTGCTTTTAAATAAACCTCGTTGCAATAGGTACAATAGTAGTTAGAATGATTTTTAAAACATATTGTTAACAATCGCGATGCTTTAGGCTAGAAAATGTCAAAAGCCAAAAAAATTATATGAATGCTGAAGATTTTTTCAACCAAGGATTAAACCACAATTTACAAGGAAACTATCAAGCCGCGATCGCAGCTTATACCCAAGCAATCAAGCTAAATCCTGACTATGCCGAAGCTTACCATAATCGAGGGCTGATTTTAAGCAGTCAACTCCAAGATTATCGCAGTGCGATCGCTAACTTCAATCGCGCCATCGAAATCAATCCCAATTTTGCCACAGCCTATTACAACCGGGCTAATACTCGTTACTTTTTAGTCGATTATCAAGGTGCGATTGCTGACCATAATCAGGCATTACAATTAGATCCCAATCTGGCGCAATCTTACCACAGCCGAGGGAATGCCTACTTTGCTTTAGAAAACTACGACAAAGCAATCGCAGATTATATCCAAACAATAGAAATGAGTACCCAATTAGCTGATAACATCAATATTGATATTGCTAATGCTTATCATAATCGGGGCGTAAATCGTTTTGAACGTGGCGAGCGTCAAGAAGCGATCGCAGATTTTCAACAAGCTTTACAATGGCATCCCCATTTTGCCGCAGCTTACAGCAATCGCGGCAATATTCACCAGATTTTAGGAAATTATCAAGAAGCGATCGCTGACCATAACCAGGCATTACAATTAGATCCTAACTTGGCGGAAGCTTATCATAACCGAGGTAATGCTCACTACGCTTTAGCAGATTATCAAAGTGCGATCGCAGATTACAATCGCGCCCTAAAAATCAATCCCAACTTTGCTGGAGCGTACTATAATCGGGGTCTGGTGCTTGCTCACCTCAAAAACTATCACGGAGCAATTGAAGACTTTAACCAAGCATTAAAGCTGAATCCTGATGATGTGCAAGCTTATTATGAGCGGGGTCTGGTTCGTAGTACTCTTGAAGATTATCAGGGTGCGATCGCAGATTATGACCAAGCGTTACAAGAAAACCCGACTTTAGCTTTAGTATATGGCTTTCGGGCTAATGCTCGTCGCCGATTAGGAGACTATCAAGGTGCAATTGAAGATAGCAATCGCCTTTTACAACTCAATCCTAATTTAGCAGAAGGATATTGCGATCGCGCGGCGGCTCGTCGTTCTTTAGGAGATCATAAAGGAGCAATTAAAGATTACGATCGAGCATTGCAAATTAATGATAACTTAGCCGCAGCTTATTATGGTCGGAGTATTGCTCGTGAAGCTCTGCAAGATTTACAGGGAGCAATTGATGATAACACTCAAGCCATAGAGCTTGTTCCTGAATTTTCCCAAGCGTATTGCAATCGCGGAAATGCTCGTCGTCTTTTGGGAGATGAACAAGGAGCGATCGCAGATTATAACCAAGCATTAAAAATTAATCCTGATTTAATTGAAGCATATTACAACCGAGGTTCAACCCATTATGCTTTAGAAGAATATGAAAGTGCGATCGCAGATTATACCCAAGCTTTGCAAATAAATCCCCAATCTGCTGCATTTTACAGCGATCGCGCTAATGCTCGCTATGCCCTAGAAGATTATCAAGGGGCAATAGAAGATTACAGTCGAGCGATCGCCATCGACCCCAGCTTTGCCGAAGACTGGTACAATCGGGGTCGTAGCCGTTCTCTGTTGGGAGACTTACAAGGAGCGCTTGCAGACTTAAACCAAGCCTTACAGCGTCAGCCTAATTGGGCTTCAGCTTACATTCTCCGGGCAGATGTCTACCGCAATTTGGGAGACTCTCAAGGAGCAATTAGAGATTTTCAGAAATCCGCAGACTTATATTACCAAGAAGGGAATATTCAGTATTACCAACAAATTATCGAGCTAATTGAACAGCTTAGATGAGGGCATTGAGCATTGGGAAGAAACTTTTTCAATTATTCTCCCTCATCTCGCCTAGTCCCCAGTCCCTAATCTTCAAAGCGAAAGCGTTCCATAAAACGGCGGTCAATCCAATCTTTGTAATACCACAAAAGTTTGTGGGGTGGTAAAGTAAAAGTGCCTCGTGTTGCGATCGCTCGTTTGTCTCCTGTACCAATTAAACTCAAATATTGTTTCTGTGGCTTATAAGGTTTGAGCGACTTACCTAATAAAATTCGCTGCAAATTCTCAAATAAAGGTTTACCTTGTCTAACAGCAAACACCCCAGCTTTTGGACGCGGATGATTTATCATTGTGGCAATGTCACCAGATGCAAATACTTGCGGGTGCGTTTGAGATTGCAACGTGTCTTCTACCAAAATAAAACCTTGCTTATTAGTTACTAATCCAGCGGTTTTTAACCATTCGGGTGCTGAAGCTTGTGTTACCCAAAAAATTTTATTGCACTCTACTGTCAAACCAGATTCACATTTAATTTCAAATACTTCTTTATTTCCCCTCTCTGCTTGCAAAGAGGGGTTAGGGGTGAGGTTTTTAGGTGCAATTTTACACACATTTTCCCCAATATGTAACTTAATACCTCGGTCAGTTAAAATTTGCTGAAGTTGATGCCGCACTGATTGATGATAATTGGGCATCAGTTCTTGTCCACGCTGGAATAAATGAATTTCTAGGTTTTGAATAGGTTGTTGAGTTTCATCCAAAATCCGATGTAAACGAGATTGCATCGATAGCGTTAATTCTACACCGCCAGCGCCTCCACCTGCGATCGCAATCCTAATTGGTTCTTGAGGATTTTTACCTACAGCTTGAATTAGTTCATACCAATGCTCTAATAGCTGCGATACTGGTTTAGCTGCGATCGCATATTCTGCCGCACCTGATACAGATATTGTAGCCGGAGTGCTGCCAATATCTATAGACAGCACATCAAAATCTACCACAAGTCCGTTAGCACAGAGAATTTTGTTGTTTTTCAAGTCTAGGGCAACTACCGTGTCAATATATAATTGTGCTTGAGCAAAGTTCGCCAAAGGTCGCAAGTCAATATGGCATTCCTTGTGGCTATAAAATCCGGCAATATGTCCTGGTAACATCCCAGAGTAGGCTGTCTCTGATGCTGTGGTAATCAGTATCAAACTTACTCCTGTTAACGGTTTGATACCGAACATTTTCATAACAATAGCATGGCTGTGACCGCCACCAATTAACACTACTTTTTTAACTTTTGGTTGTATATTTTGCTGAATTTTAATAGTCATTTTTAGTTAATCAATGATTATAAATAAATCAAAATTATCATGATGAGCGTTAATTGTCAGTGAAGACTAAAGACTAGTGAAAACAACTGATTATTAGAAACTGCAAGAGTCTGTATGCTTATATCTAGTTACTCGAAAGTTAGATTTTCCATTTTGTTGGTTACATTAGGATGTTTCAGTACTAAGTAGGTATGAAACAATAGCAGACGCGAATAATTTATTCACTCAAAAATAGGCATTTGAATTTATTTACATTAATTATTAATGCTTTTAATGCCATGAAAAATATTTTATCAAAAAATCACATCCAGCTATCGAAAATATTCCTGTGGCTACCTGCTTTCCAGGAACAAGTTAAAAAAAATCAGCATCATTCGCTAAAACGACGCTTAAGAATAGCAAGTGAACAGCTTGGAAATAATACTATAGAAACCACTATAGCTGTAATTAATGATTTAGAACAAATTGCCCATAGTCATCCACAATACCACTGGACGATCGTAGACATTCTTACTACTTTTGTACGAAAAAATGCTCCTTATATGCCTAAAGAAGAAGTAACGAGCAACCTGTCAACAAAAGTTCGTGTAGACATTCAAGCCGCCCTGACTGTTATCGCCAGAAGAGATGCAAACAAAGACCCAGTAAATCAGCAACTTGATTTGAGCTTCACGGATATGAGAGGAGCAAACTTGAAAGGGGCGAATCTACAACAGATAAATCTCTATCAAGCTAATCTAGCTGGGGCTAATCTCAGAAAAGCTAATCTAGCGGGGGCAATACTTAGTGCAGCTAACCTAGAAGGAGCTAATTTATCTCTAGCAAACTTAGAAGGAGCAATCCTCAGTGCAGCTAACCTAGAGAAAGCTAACCTTTCTGGAGCTAACCTGCATCGTGCTAGTTTATATCTAGCTGGCTTGCATGGGGCAATTCTCTATGACGCCATACTCGATGGCGCAAACCTCAGAGAAACCAAATTCTTTGAATAATATCATATCCCCTTGATTACTGATTCAACCCTAAAAACTTCACCCTGCCAAAGCGTAGCTTTGTCTCCCATCCTCTTAGTAAGGGGACGGGATTAAGGAGTAGGATGCAAGCAATGAAAATTTTTCCCTATTCTCCATTTCCTATTTTCAGCGGAGTTCGTAATTCTTGTAACATAAGCGTTTCATTGATTTGGAATGGTGGTTTCTTGATGTCGTGATGTAAAAGTATATTCGATATCATTGCCTAGTTCAATGAGTGTTTTGACACCTATTATAATTTTCTGCTAAATGCTATACTATTTTTCCTCAACATCTAAGTAATAATTCTAGGTTGTAAGGAAAATTTTTACCATGTCTTCTAAAAAGACAGACGCTCTGTTGAATTGGTTGATAACTTTAACAGTTATATTTGGCTGCTCGTTGACTGTAATTTTCTTCGCCTTGTCCAGTATTAAAGAGTTGTCAATTCAAGAAAAAATCCAGTATAGAAATCAAGCTTTAACAACTACTGCTATAGTTTTTCTGGCATCGGCAGCAATGTTTAATACTTATTATGCAGCAAGGCGTGCCCAAGCAATGCAGAAGAGTGCGATCGCATCTGAAAAAAACTTAGAAATTGGACTGCAAAATGCAAAACTCAATCAAGACAGATTGATTGCAGAGCGCTTTATGGGCGCAATTGCCCAGCTTGGCCATGAAAAGGTTGAAACCCGGACAGGCGCAATTTATGCTTTAGAAAGGGTTGCTCAGGATTTTCCTCAAGAACACTGGACAATTATGGAAATTCTCACTGCCTTTGTGCGAGAGAATACACCTATCCAGCACCTAAAAGGGGAGCAACAACAGCCGGAATATCAAGAAGCAGTTTATTCAAGTAAGAGTAGAACTAGGTCGCGTCTGACACCGCAGGTAGATCAAAATCTCCATGAAGAATTTCCCAAAATACGCACTGATATTCAAGCAGCCCTGACTGTTATCGGTAGGCGTAATTTACTCGAAGACCCAAAAGATCAGACACTTGATTTACGTAACACCGACATTAGACAAGCAGACCTGCTAAAAACTAACCTGCAACAAGCTGACCTGCGTGGGGCTGACTTGAGTGGGGCTGACTTGCGTGGGGCTGACTTGAGTGGATGTGACCTTAGTGGCGCTAAACTTATTAGGTCGATTCTCTATGAAACCAAATTACTAAAAGCTAGTTTATATGGAGCCAACCTTTGTTGGGCTAACTTGAATCGTACCAATCTCTCTGGAGCAAACCTGCGTTCAGCTAACCTCTCTGGTGCAAGTCTGCGTGCAGCTAATTTACAGGGGGCGAACCTTTATAAAGCTAACTTACAACAAGCCACCTTAAAAATGGCTAACCTCTCTGGAGCAAAGTTATTTTTAGCTAACTTGCAAGGAGCAAAATTGGGTAAAGCCAACCTCCACCAAACGGGTTTGATTGGTGCTAATCTTTGTGGGGCTAACTTAAATGGAGCTAACCTTTCTGGGGCTAATTTGAATGCAGCCAAACTCCACCAAACAGAAGTTTATTTTGCCAACCTTTCGGAAGCCAGCTTAACTGAAGCTGACCTGTATCAGGCTAATCTGATTGGAGCAAACTTGTATAGGGCAACCTTTTATCAAGCTAACCTGACTCAGGCAAACCTCATGGGGGCTAACTTTTCAGAAGCTAATCTCAGTGATGTCAAACTGGAAGGGACTATTTTGACAGGAGCGAAAAACTTAGAGTTGGAGCAGATTAGAGAGGCACTTGGCGATCGCACTACTCGCCTACCTGATTATATAGAAGCACCGACAGATTGGCGACAATCAGGTTGAGTTATCGTAGCATCAGTTAATTATTTGGGCGCATTCTACCGTTTTTACAAAATACTACTATAGTTTCTACCATCAGCTTGCCTTTACTGGAATTTGAATTACAAACTGCGTTTCCTGTCCTGAAGTTGAATAGCACTCCAATGTTCCGCCGTGTTTGACCGTGATAATTTGGTAGCTGATAGACAATCCCAGCCCCGTCCCTTTACCTACAGGTTTTGTTGTATAGAACGGATCAAAGATGCGTTGTCTCACAGATTCAGGCATTCCTGAACCGTTATCTGCAATGACAATTTTTACCTGATTTTGAGTGTTGATATCGGTTGAAATTGTGATTTGGCTGAGATTCTCTGATATCTGTTGATAGCTGCGATCGCAATTGTATTCCTCTAGCGCGTCAATTGCATTTGTGAGAATATTCATAAACACCTGATTGAGTTGACCCGCATAACATTCCACTAACGGCAGATCGCCATAGTGTTTGACTACATGAATTTCTGGGCATTCTGGTCTAGCTTTCAGGCGATGTTCCAGAATCATTAGCGTACTATCAATCCCAGCATGAAGGTTAACAGATTTTAGTTCTGCTTCATCCATGCGAGAAAATGTGCGGAGCGATTGAACAATATCACTAATTCGCGTCGTTCCCACTTTCATAGAAGCAAGCATTTTAGGCAAATCTTCTGCTAAAAATTCTAAGTCAATCTCCTCAATCATTTCCTGAATTCCCTGACTTGTTTGAGGATACTCCTGTTCATACATCTTGAGCAAAGCCACTAGAGCAATTACATACTCATTTAGATAAGTCACATTTGCATGAATGAAATTGACTGGATTATTAATTTCGTGAGCAACTCCCGCCACCAACTGTCCTAAGCTCGACATCTTTTCTGTCTGTACCAATTGGGATTGAGTTTTTAAGAGAGTCTCTAGCGTCTCTTGCAATTCTTGAGTTCGTTCTTCAACTCGATGTTCCAGCGTATCATGAGCTTCCTGGATCGGTTGAGCGATCGCCCGACTCAGCAGCCATGCCAGTGTCAGTGATGCGCCCAATCCCACTAGAATGATGATCATAGCCGCAAATTGGTTTTGCTTTGCTGCCTTATTGCCAGATTCTTGAATTTGAACTGCAAAATCTTGATTGTTTTTGAGCAGACTTTGTAATGAAGTATTAGCTTTTTCATAAAGTAATTCTCTAGTTGGTGTATTGGACTGCAATTGATTGTAGAGAGCTAAAGCAGACTCGACGCGCTTTATTTGAGGCAAATTCTGTTGTCTCCGATGCCCCAGTTTTGCTTGCATTAACTCCGGTTGAGAAATATTAAGCTCATAGAACTTTCGCTCTAAACTCATAAATTCCTGGTGGGCTTGCTTCCAGACTTTCCAATTTTGGATGAACTGTTCTGATAACTGTTGCTCTACTGGGTTGTTGAGCGGCGTATTCAACGCTTGCTGCGTATTCAACGCTTGCTCCCATCCCTGATCAATTTGTTTCCAGGCTTTGTCAATCTGCACCAAAGTCAACTGCCGCTGTTGCTTTGTCAAGGTTTGGTTAAGCAATAGCCGTTCGGAGGACTCAATTTGAATTTGTCCTTCGCTGATTTTCCACAAGCCATCCACACTGGGTAAATCGTTGTTAGCCAGCTCGTCGATATAGCTTGATAGCTTTGAAATACTGCTATAGGAACCTGTACCCACTATCAGAATGATTGCAGTAATCACCCCAAAAGAACCAAAAAGTTTTACCTGCAAATTTAGTTTGGAGAACATAGCACCTTTACCCATTCACGATGCTAAATACAGCATTCGCTGTTCTTTAGGATTCCCCAAACATCTAGCAGGCTAACTATTTATGAAGCCCACAATTCTAGATAATACCTTAACGTTTTTATTATCTAAGAAAATAAAAATTCGAGCCGAAGGCAATTAGCGATCGCACCACTCGCCTACCTGATTATATTGAAGCACCGACACATTGGCGGCAATCTGGTTAAATTACCGCAGCATCATTCGTTATTTGGGCGTATTCTACCGTTTCTACTTAATGCTTGCTATAGTTTTTACCAAAAGTCTCCGTAACAATTCTGGAGATGAGGAAGAAACTTAATTTATGTTTGATAACAACACAGACGCTCTAATAAATTGGTTAATAGTTCTACCATTTATATTTATTCTTTTTTTAATTGCTGTTTTTTTAGCCTTTGTGAATGTTGAGGGATTATCAATAGAGCAAAGATTAGATTATGGAAAGGAGCAATCTTCAGGGGAGCCAAAAATCTAGAACAACAGCAGATTGAATCGGCAAAAGGCGATCGCACAACTATCTTACCGGAAAATCTTCAACCACCCGAACATTGGAACACTTAAATCTCACCCTTAGATACTGAAACTTGAACCTTTGAGCATCATCGCCGAACCTTTTAGCTTCATCGATAATCACTCAATCTGAAGAAGTTTTTTCCGAAATAGCCGCTTTATCGTCTGTATAATCACTGAAATGGGCAAGAGCCTTAGGCTGATTTCGGGTAATTTGTGATGAAACTAGATTTAGTCAGGTTTTTTCAAGCTTGCAACCCCAGTAAAACTCTGGTCGTGAGCAAACCGGAGGATAGACAATATTATATTGATTTCTCTAAAGTGCGTGGTGCAAGGATTATTGAGGAACTTGGGCGAACTATCACCCGCCTTTCACCTGAGCAAGCCACTTGTCAATTGTTTACCGGACATATCGGTTGTGGCAAATCCACAGAATTACTGCGGCTAAAGGCAGAGTTAGAGCAGCAGGGATTTCATGTGGTTTATTTCGAGTCTAGCCAAAGCCTGGATATGGCTGATATTGATGTTACAGATATTTTATTGGCAGTAGCTCGTGAGGTTAGTCAAAGTCTGGAAGCAATCAAAATTAATCTCAAGCCAGGATACTTTCAAACTCTGTTTACTGAACTTGGTGAATTTTTGCAAACGCCGATAGAACTTGGGGGAGAGTTATCTGTAGGTATTGCCAAGATTACTGCCAAAACTAAAGATAGTCCTAAACTTCGCGGTCAGTTACGGCAATATTTAGAACCGCGCACCAACGGCATTTTAGAATCAATTAATAAAGAATTGCTCAAGCCTGCTAGAGAAAAACTCATGCAGCAGGGTAAAAAAGGACTGGTGGTAATTATAGATAATCTCGACAGAGTGGATAATTCTCAAAAACCTTCCGGTCATTATCAGCCAGAATATCTCTTTGTGGAACGGGGCGAACAGTTAAACCAGCTAAATTGTCATGTTGTTTATACCATTCCGTTAGTGTTGATTTTTTCCAACGCTTTAGGAAGGTTAACAAATCGCTTTGGCGTAGACCCCAAGGTTTTGCCGATGGTTCCTGTGGAATTACAAGATGGTTCGCAATTTTCACAGGGAATTGTACTGCTGCAACAGATGGTTATGGCGAGGGCTTTTCCTGGTGTCAGTTGGGAACAAAGCCGGAATTTAATTACTGAGGTTTTTGATAGTCCTGATACTTTAGAGCGACTTTGCCAAGTTAGCGGTGGTCATTTGCGTAACTTGTTGATGTTATTGTTTCGCTGTCTTCAGCAAGAAGACCCACCTTTGTCGCGGGAGTGTGTGGATAGGGTGATTAAACAACGCCGCAATGAGCTAACTTTGGCAATTACGCCCGATGAATGGGAATTACTACGTGAGGTAGCGCAAGAGAAAAACTTGAGAGGTCATGAAAGATACGAACTTTTGCTCCGCAGTATGTTTGTATTTGAATACCGGAATGAGGATGGTTCGTGGTTTGATATCAATCCGATTTTGGCACAAGCCAAGGAATTTAGGTTATAAATCGGCTGTAGAGGACTAGAGTTGTACGCTCTTAGCTATCAGGTATTTTGTAAAATGGCACAACGTTAGCGGTGTCAGCAATTACGGGAACCGTATCAACAAGTGCGGGAGCTATATCGGCAAGTGCGGGAGCTATATCGGCAAGTGCGGGAGTTACATCAACAAGTGCGGGAGCTATATCAGCAAGTGCGGGAGCTATATCGGCAAGTGCGGGAGTTACATCAACAAGTGCGGGAGCTACATCAACAAGTGCGGGAGCTATATCAACAAGTGCAGGAGCTATATCAGCAAGTGCAGGAGCCATATCAGCAAGTGTGGGAGCCGTGTCAGTTGTCATCTTCACAACTACAGCTTTTTACAACTAGCAGAAATCGTCCGTCGTCCTTCGTGCCTCCTGCCTCCTGCCTCAAAACCCGTAGCTTTGTACTTCATGCAAAACAAAACTACTGTATGTTATGAGTAATCAGCAAGAACCGGAAAATTTAGCCTTTGACAATGAGAGTTCATTACAAACTTTAGTCAGAGCAATTACCTTTTCGCAGGGGCAATTTTCGCTGATTATATTGCGCTGTAATTATCTTGCTTTACGTCAGCGCATCGTAGAACGGCTGCACCAAGTCTCTCCTGTGGAAATATGCGAAATTACCTTACCTGCATCAGTCAAAACGCTTTACACAAATATACGCGAACAACTTGGAGATGAACAGCCACCTGCGTTGATGATTTTTGGTTTAGAGTCGGTTAAAGATATTGATACAGTTCTGACTTCAGCTAACCAAGTACGGGAGGAGTTTAGAAAGAGCTTCCCGTTTCCGATATTGTTGTGGGTTAATGATTCAGTTCTGCAAAAATTTATTCGATTAGCAACTGATTTAGAAAATTGGGCAACTGTTATTGAGTTTGAAAACACTACTGATGAGTTAGTCAATTTCCTTCAGCAAAAAACTGATGAAATCTTTGCTGGTGATGTAAAACCCAATTCCCAAATGTGCCGGGAACTAGAAACCGCCCGTCAAGATTTGCAAAATCGAGGAGAAGTATTAGAAGCAGCACTTCAAGCAAGTTTAGAGTTTTTGCTTGGTTTAAATGATTATCTACATGACCAGATAGATTCTGCTCTATCACATTATCAACAAAGCTTGGGGTTCTGGCGACAAAGTAATTATTTAGAGCGACAAGGTATATTACTCGTTAATATTGCTTTAGCTTATAACCGCCAATCTGAAAAAATTCCAACAGAAAATCAACGCTATTGGCAAGAGTCGAGAAATTACTTTCAGCAAGCTATTGAGATTTTTGAACAAGCACAACGTTCAGATTTAGTTGCCAAACATATTACTGAACTGGGTGAAGTGCTGCGACATTTACAAGCATGGTCAGAGTTACAAAGCCTTGTGGAAAAATCTCTGCCGCTACATCAAAATTATGGCACGCCGTTGCAGTTGGCTCAAGATTATGGTTTTTTGGCAGAAGTAGCTTTAGAGCAGTCACGCTGGGATGAAGCTAATCAACTTGCTGGACAAGCATTGCAAATCTTAGCTGATATTCCTAATCTTCAATCAGATGAATTGGGATTGTATCGGTTTATTTTAGCAAAATCTCAACAAGGTTTAGGTGAATATCAAGTAGCGATTAATAGTTTAAAAACTGCAAAGCTGGAAAGTAATCATCAGTACAACCCACAACTATATATATCTATATTAGAAAGGTTGCGTTTACTTTACTTTGAACAAGGTGAATATCTCAAAGCTTTTCACATTAAGCAAGAGCAATTACAAATTGAACAGCAGTATGGTTTCCGCGCTTTTGTTGGTGCATCATATCTAAATCCTCAGCGACAGGCAATTAATTATACACAGTTGCAAGTAGAAAACCCGGAAACAATTGCTGAAGAAATTCCTGCTTCTGGTCGGGGACAAGATGTGAAGCGGTTGCGAGAAAGAATTGGCGGGACTGAGCATAAATTGACTGTAATTCATGGTCAGTCAGGAGTGGGTAAAAGTTCGATTTTACAAGGTGGATTAATACCAGCGTTGCAACAGCAAGCAATTGGTGAGCGAGATGCTTTACCTATTTTGTTGCGAGTTTATACAGATTGGGTGGGAATGTTGGGGCGGATTTTGGCTAAGGCTTTTGAGGAAGTTAGAGGTATTCAATTATCTGTTAATCTTGATTCTTCAGCAGCTATTTTAGAACAATTACGGAGAAATGCTGACCGGAATTTGTTGACAGTTTTAATCTTTGACCAGTTTGAGGAGTTTTTCTTTGTTTATCCAGACCAAGGTCAACGACGAGCATTTTATGAGTTTTTGCGAGTTTGTCTGGATATTCCTTTTGTCAAAGTAATTCTATCTTTGCGAGAAGATTATTTACATTATTTATTAGAGTTAGATCGTTTATTTGATTTGAGTGTAATTAATAATAATATTCTCGATAAAAATATTCGCTATTATTTGGGTAACTTTTCGCCAGATGATGCTAAAGCAGTTGTGCAGAGTTTAACAGCACGCTCTCACTTTTATTTAGAGCCTGCACTGATTGATGAATTAGTGCAGGATTTAGCAGGTGAGTTGGGGGAAGTACGCCCGATTGAGTTACAAATTGTGGGTACACAACTGCAAACTGACAAAATTACAACTTTAGAAAAGTATCGTCAGTTTGGCACTAAAGAAAAACTGGTTGAGCGATTTTTAGAAGAAGTTATTCATGATTGTGGGGCGGAGAATGAGCAGGTTGCACGACTGGTTTTATATTTACTCACAGATGAAAATGGTACTCGTCCTCTGAAGACTCGTGCTGAGTTAGCAGCAGATTTGCCAGCAGAAGTTGAGAAACTAGATTTGGTGTTAGAGATTTTCGTGGCATCAAGGTTAGTATTGCAGTTACCAGAATCGCCGGCTGACCGTTATCAATTGGTTCATGATTACCTCGTGTCGTTTATTCGCCAACAACAGGGCGATGAGATATTAGCAGAACTAGCTAGAGAGCGAGAACAACGCTTGCAAGCAGAAGAGAAACTGAAGCTTGAACAAGATGCAAGGCAGATATTAGTTGATGCTCAACAACAAGCCAAGCGACAAATTCGCCAAGGACGGATGCAGTTGACGGTGAGTTCTGGTTTAGCGGTATGTCTATTATTATTGGCAGGTATATCATCGAGATATGCATTGAGTCAAATTCAAGTAGCTAAAGATGCTGGGAATAAAAAGCAACAGGCAGAAAAAAACTTTACAACTGCTGAAGCCAATTACAATCAAGTAACTCAACGCTTGCAAGCTACACAAAAGCAACAGGTAGTAACACAAAATAAAGCGGATGAATTAGAAACTAAGAAGAAAGTTGCAGAGCAAAAATTTCAAGCAGCGCAGAAGAATCAGCAAGCCGCAGAAGGAGAATCAAAATTAGCAAAGCAGAAAAGTCAACAGGCAAACCAAAACTTACTGGCTGCTAAAGTAGACTTGGAAGAGGTAAACCAGAAAGCCTCAGAATTACAAGAGAAAAATGCCCAAGCCCAGGAAAGCATTAAAACGGCAAGCGAAAAAATAAAAACTGCTGAAGTAAAATCACAACAAGCAGCAACAAAACAACAGCAAGCAGAATCTCAAGCTCAACAAGCCCAAACCACCCTCAACCAAGCGCAAACAAAACTTGCACAAGCACAGAAAGCAACAAAAGGAGCAGAAGCAGCACAAAAAGAAGCACAAAAGGGAACGGAATTAGAACGGGCTGGAGTTAATGCTTTAAAACAATTTGAATATACGGAGTTAGAATCGCTGGTGTCAGCAATGCAGAGTGGGAAAGAGTTAAAAAAGTTGGTAAAAGATGGTCGCCCTTTAGAAAAATATCCAGCTATCAGCCCTATTTTTGCTTTGGATAGTATTCTCAATAAAATTAAAGAACATAACCAGTTGCAAGGGCATCAACGCTCAGTCTCTAGTGTGAGTTTCAGCCCGGACGGCAAAACCATCGCCACGGCATCATCTGACAAGACAGCGCGGTTGTGGAACCTGCAAGGGCAACTGCTGCAAGAATTCAAAGGGCATCAAGGCGCAGTCACAAGTGTGAGTTTCAGCCCGGACGGCAAAACCATCGCCACGGCATCTTATGACAACACAGCGCGGTTGTGGAACCTGCAAGGGCAACTGCTGCAAGAATTCAAAGGGCATCAAGGCGCAGTCACAAGTGTGAGTTTCAGCCCGGACGGCAAAACCATCGCCACGGCATCAGATGACAAGACAGCGCGGTTGTGGAACCTGCAAGGGCAACTGCTGCAAGAATTCAAAGGGCATCAAGGCGCAGTCACAAGTGTGAGTTTCAGCCCGGACGGCAAAACCATCGCCACGGCATCAGATGACAAGACAGCGCGGTTGTGGAACCTGCAAGGGCAACTGCTGCAAGAATTCAAAGGGCATCAAGGCGCAGTCACAAGTGTGAGTTTCAGCCCGGACGGCAAAACCATCGCCACGGCATCTTATGACAACACAGCGCGGTTGTGGAACCTGCAAGGGCAACTGCTGCAAGAATTCAAAGGGCATCAAGGCAGTGTCTTAAGTGTGAGTTTCAGCCCGGACGGCAAAACCATCGCCACGGCATCTTATGACAACACAGCGCGGTTGTGGAACCTGCAAGGGCAACTGCTGCAAGAATTCAAAGGGCATCAAGATTGGGTCACAAGTGTGAGTTTCAGCCCGGACGGCAAAACCATCGCCACGGCATCACTTGACGGTACAGCGCGGTTGTGGAACCTGCAAGGGCAACTGCTGCAAGAATTCAAAGGGCATCAAGGCGCAGTCAGAAGTGTGAGTTTCAGCCCGGACGGCAAAACCATCGCCACGGCATCACTTGACGGTACAGCGCGGTTGTGGAACCTGCAAGGGCAACTGCTGCAAGAATTCAAAGGGCATCAAGGCGCAGTCAGAAGTGTGAGTTTCAGCCCGGACGGCAAAACCATCGCCACGGCATCACTTGACGGTACAGCGCGGTTGTGGAACCTGCAAGGGCAACTGCTGCAAGAATTCAAAGGGCATCAAGGCGCAGTCAGAAGTGTGAGTTTCAGCCCGGACGGCAAAACCATCGCCACGGCATCAGATGACAAGACAGCGCGGTTGTGGAACCTGCAAAGGCAACTGCTGCAAGAATTCAAAGGGCATCAAGGCGCAGTCAGAAGTGTGAGTTTCAGCCCGGACGGCAAAACCATCGCCACGGCATCATCTGACAACACAGCGCGGTTGTGGAACCTGCAAGGGCAACTGCTGCAAGAATTCAAAGGGCATCAAGGCCCAGTCTTAAGTGTGAGTTTCAGCCCGGACGGCAAAACCATCGCCACGGCATCAGATGACAACACAGCGCGGTTGTGGAACCTGCAAAGGCAACTGCTGCAAGAATTCAAAGGGCATCAAGATTGGGTCACAAGTGTGAGTTTCAGCCCGGACGGCAAAACCATCGCCACGGCATCATCTGACAACACAGCGCGGTTGTGGAACCTGCAAGGGCAACTGCTGCAAGAATTCAAAGGGCATCAAGGCCCAGTCTTAAGTGTGAGTTTCAGCCCGGACGGCAAAACCATCGCCACGGCATCAGATGACAACACAGCGCGGTTGTGGCCTGTGGAGAATTTAGACCAATTGCTGGTGCGGGGTTGCAATTGGCTGCATGATTATTTGCAGAATAACCCGAATTTGAGTGAGAGCGACAAGCATCTCTGCGATGATATCAAGTAAGAGCCAAGCGCTGGCGACAAGCCGCTTCTCTACAAGACGCTGCGCGAATGCGTCTATGCAATACGGTTCGGTTAAGATCCCCCCGCCTACGGCGACCCCCTTAAAAAGGGGGTAAAAGAGACTTGTAAGCCCCCCTTTTTAAGGGGGGTTGGGGGGATCTTCAAAATATGAAAACGTTAACTGACCCGTATTTTGCGTCTATGCACCTTCTAAAATTATCTCAGGCGATCGCCATCTCTTCTCTAACCCCCTTCTCCTCTCATGGGATGATGAAGTAAAAGGGACTCTTTATTGGGGATTGGGTAATCTGGCAATTTACGATGACCTAGAAGATTTGCTACAGCATTATGACTCTTCTAGTCTGGGCGCAAATGCTTAAATACTAAAAGGGTAAGCGATTCTCCAGAGGAGAGGCTACGCCAACGCAGTCAATTCATCAACTAAGTTGTGCAATATTGTATTACTCAAAAAGCCTTAGTCAATCTCAGAGGCTTTTTTAAGGGACGTTAGGGGGAATCAACAAGTGCCTAAAATTACAGCCAATCACTTTTAAAATCTTCTCTAAGTAAGAGACAATAAATAGGACATCTGTCTTATGCTAATTATCCTATGGGGATAAAATACAGAGATGTCTGTAACAAAGCGGCTGGAAGTTTTAGATTTCATTCGGGAACTTCGTCAGCAGCTCAATCTTTCTCAAAAACAGTTTGCTGCTAAATTAGGAGTTTACTTTCAAACAGTTAATCGTTGGGAAAATGGGCATACAGTCCCTTCACGCATAGCGCTAAAACGTAATAGAAGAAATGTTACGGAAGATGGGTGAACCCGGCAAAAGATTGCTAAATCAGTATTTTACAGAAGCAGAGTAGGGTTATGAGTCGTAAGGCGAGGGTATCTCAATCCCAAAACATCTTTGCTGGCGCTAGAAACAAGGGCGCAATCATTCGGGAGCAACTGCTGCACTATAGTATTGCTTTGCTATCCGTTGCCTTAGCAGTGGGAATAACGCTGCTGCTCCGTCCATATTTCACCGCAGCACCTGCGGCACTCTTTTTGGCTGCGGTGATGGTAAGTGCCTGGTACGGGGGTTTCGCACCAGGACTACTTGCAACTGTTTTGTCTACTTTGGTAATCAACTACTTGTTTCATCATCCGCTCTATCCGCAGAAGATTACAAATCTGGACATTTTAGTGCGGCTAGTCGTGTTCGTGATCACAGCAGGGTTAATCATCTGGCTCAACGAATCACGCCGCACAGCCCAAAGAAAAGCTGAAGCGAGTTTGAAGTCACTACGCGAAAGCGAGACACGGTTTGGTCGCTTAACCGAGTCTAATATTATTGGGGTGATTGTGGTCAATCTGAATGGCTTAATCATTGAAGCCAATGATGCCTTTCTACAAATGCTCAATTATACCCGCGAGGATTTGCGCTCTGGTCGAATCCGCTGGGGCGAGATCGTTCCACTCGAATACATTGAGGTGAGCGAACGAGCGATTCAAGAACTGACAATTACTGGGAGTTGTAAGCCCTTTGAGCAGGAATACATCCGCAAAGACGGCTCTCAAGTTCCCGTCCTAGTTGGCTTTGCTAAACAGGGAGATCGGACAATCATTGGTTTTGTTCTTGACTTGAGCGAACGCAAACAAGCCGAAGCAGAAGCCCAGCATCGCGCCCGCCAAGCAGAAGAAGCCCAGAGCATTTTGCAAATGCTCCTAGAACACGTCCCAGAGGGAATTACGATCGCTGGTGGCCCCCCTGATTTCCCAATCATCGCTAACAGCAAACTCGCGCAAGAGCTTTTGGGCAGAGCAAGTGAATCTCTGGTTGGCATCTCTTCTGAGTCTTATGTTCAGCTCTACGGTCTGTTCCTAGCTGATGGTGTAACGTCCCTCACCTTAGAGCAACTACCTTTATACCGTGCTACGCGCTATGGTGAAACGATCCGCGATCAAGAATGCATCATTGAACGTCCAGATGGTACTACAATTACAGCGATCGCTAATGTCGTACCAATTCGAGATTCCCAAGGTCAGATTATTGGTGCAATAGATTGCTGGCGCGATATCACCAACCGTAAGCTCATAGAAGAAGCACTGCGGCAACGAGAAACAGAACTTCGTTTAATTACAGATACGCTACCAGTTCTGATTTCCTTTGTAGATTCAGAACAACGCTACCGCTTCAACAACCGAGTATATGAAAAGTGGTTTGGGCATCCGGTTGCAAATATATATGGAAAGCATCTTTGGGAAGTTGTGGGTGAACCCGCCTATCAAGGAATTCGTCGCTATGTAGAACAGGTACTCGCAGGAGAGCAGGTAACATTTGAAAGTCAAATGCCTTATAAAGATGGAGGCACACGCTACATTAATGCCATTTATGTTCCCCAGTTTAATAAACAGGGAATCGTTGAAGGGTATGCGGCGTTAATCGCTGACATTAGCGAACAGCAAGCTGCGCTGCGCGAACGCAAGTTGACAGAAGAAGCGCTACGTGACAGTGAGGAGCGATACCGAATTTTAGCGGAAGTCTCGCCACAGGCAATTTGGATGGGCGATCGCGATGGTGGTATTACCTATTGCAATCAATACTGGTTAGACTATACCGGATTGACAATGGAGCAGACTGCTGGCTATGGCTGGATTTATGTCATTCACCCCGATGACCGCGATCGCGTCTTAAAAACTTCGATGCAGGCTGTTGCTAACGCTACAGACTACGAAGTAGAAATTCGCTTCCGTCAAGTTTCTGATGGTAACTATCGTTGGCATATTGTTCGGGGTTTACCATTTCGAGATCAAAGCGGACAGATTATCAAGTGGGTGGGCATCGCTAGCGACATTCACGATCGCAAAGTTGCCGAAGCCTCCCTGCAACAACTCAACGAAATGCTAGAGCAACGAATTCAAGAGCGCACTGCCCAACTCGAAGCCGCCAATAAAGAACTCGAATCCTTCTCCTACTCAGTTTCTCACGACTTGCGGGCACCACTGCGCCACATCGCCGGATTTGTCGAATTGCTTCAGAAGCGCCATAGTTCAACAAGCTTGGATCAAACAAGTCAGCGCTATTTGAAAATAATTGCCGAAACTGCCAAACAGGCAGGAATACTGATCGATGAGTTGCTAACATTTTCTCGCATGGGGCGCACGGAAATGCGCTACATCAACCTGAATATGGAGGAATTAGTACAAGAAGTAAAACGCGATTTAATTACAGAAACCCCAGGACGCACAATCCATTGGCACATCGAGTCCCTGCCAGAAGTGCAGGGCGATCCCTCCATGCTGCGGCTGGTGCTTCGTAACCTGATAGGCAATGCCGTAAAATATACCCAGACTCAAAACCCAGCAGAAATTACTGTTGGAAGTATTGACAATGAAAACGAAGTTATCTTTTTTGTACAAGATAACGGCGTAGGCTTTAATATGCAATATGTACACAAGCTATTCGGAGTATTTCAACGCCTGCATAGCGACCCACAATTTGAAGGCACTGGTGTTGGATTGGCAAACGTGCAACGCATTATTCATCGGCATAATGGTCGAGTTTGGGCAGAGGCTGTAGTTGATAGTGGCGCCACCTTTTATTTCTCGCTGCCGAAGTTGTCAAAGAAGGAAAATGAATGAAAGAACTGAAGCGGATTCTGCTAATTGAAGACAGTGCCAACGATGCAGAGTTAATTCTAGCCGCTTTGTCGGAAAACCATCTCGCCAATGAAGTAGTGGTGGTACGTGATGGAGAAGAAGCACTAGATTATCTTTATCGCCGGGGGTTGTTCCGGTTGCGAATGGAAGGGTATCCTGTGGTGGTGCTGCTCGATTTGAAACTGCCTAAAGTTGATGGGTTAGAAGTGCTGGCACAACTCAAATCTGATCCAGTAATGCGAGTAATTCCAGTGGTGGTACTGACCTCTTCCCGCGAGGAGCCAGACCTAGTTCGCTGCTACGAGTTAGGGGTCAATGCTTATGTTGTCAAGCCAGTAGATTACCATGATTTTGTCGATTCTATTAAGGGTGTTGGCCTGTTTTGGGCAGTGATCAATCAGCCTCCCGTTGGTGCTTTACCTCCCGCACCTCATGCTCAAAAGGAGAGCCAGTGATGAATGTTCTCCGTTTTCTCCTTTTAGAAGACAGCCTGTTAGATGCAGAGCTAGCCCAAGCGATACTAACTGAAGGGGGAATTGATTGCGAACTGATCCGAGTCGAAACTGGTGCTGATTTCCTAGCTGCTTTGGAAACAGAGGTTTTCGATTTAATACTTGCCGATTATGCCTTGCCCTCTTTTGATGGAATTTCGGCTTTGGAAATTGCCCGAAATCGCACTCCTGAGGTTCCTTTTATCTTTGTCTCGGCTGCTCTGGGTGAAGAATTAGCAATCGAAGCTTTGAAGAACGGTGCAACCGATTATGTATTAAAGCAACGACTAGGGCGGTTAGTTCCCTCGGTGCAACGGGCATTGCGGGAAGCGAAAGAGCGGCGTGAGCGCCAGCAAGCAGAGGAGTCTTTACAGAAGAGTGAAGCCAAGTATCGCCGAATTGTTGATACCTCTTATGAGGGAATCTGGATGATTGACTCTGAAGCCCGAACAGAGTTCGTGAATCAGCGGATATCTCAGATGTTGGGTTATTCCGCAGAAGAAATGCTCGGTCGTTCTATATTTGATTTTATGGATCGGGCTGATGATATGGCAGCAGCCGAAGCGAAACTTGAGTGGTTCAAAGGAGAAGAGAGCGATCTCAAAGAAGGGCGATTGCGCTGCCAAGATGGTTCGTATATCTGGACACTGATTTCTGCGACAGCGATTTTGAATGAACAGGGTGAGTGCTTAGGTGCGATCGCTATGCTAACTGACATCACCGATCGCAAACGCACTGAATCAGAACGCGATCGCCTTTTGCAACTTGAGCAAACAGCCAGGGCGGAAGCTGAAGCTGCTAATCGAATCAAAGATGAGTTTTTGGCGGTACTTTCTCATGAATTGCGATCGCCCCTGAATCCGATTCTCGGTTGGGCAAAACTTTTGCAGAGCCGGAAATTTGATGAGGCATCGCTTAACAAGGCACTGAAAACTATTGAGCGCAATGCCAAATTACAAGCTCAATTAATTGAAGACTTACTAGATGTTTCTCGCATCCTCCAAGGCAAACTCAGCCTCAACACGATTCCAGTCGATCTGGTATCCACAATTGAAGCCGCAATGGAAACAGTGCATTTAGCAGCAGAGGCTAAAACCATTGAGATTGAGACGATGCTCGATCCAAATGTGGGGAAAGTTTTGGGTGATGCAGCCCGCTTACAGCAAGTTTTCTGGAATCTTCTATCGAATGCCATCAAGTTTACTGAGACTGAGGGAAAAATAAATGTGCGATTGCAGCACATCGACGCTCAAGCGCAAATTACTTTCAGTGATACAGGTAAAGGCATTGACCCTGACTTTTTACCTCATGTATTTGACTATTTCCGTCAGAGTGATAGTACAACAACTAGAAGGTTTGGTGGATTAGGGTTAGGTTTAGCGATCGCTCGTCACTTGATTGAGATGCACGGGGGAACGATTTGGGCGGAAAGTCCTGGTGAGGAGCAGGGAGCGATTTTCACAGTTAGGTTGCCGCTAATCAAGGACGGGGCGACGATCGAGGATGACACAAATACTGATTCCTCAACTGCCGCTTTTCCCTCCTCGCCCCTGATGGGTTTACAAGTGCTGGTTGTGGATGACAATGATGATACCCGCGACTTTTTCAGCTTTGTACTGGAACAGTTTGGCGCGATCGTCACCGCAGTAGCATCAGGAGATGAAGCATTACAAGCGCTAACCCAGTCAAAGCCAGATATCTTACTCAGCGATATTGGGATGCCAGAGATGAACGGGTATATGCTGATGCAAAAGGTGCGGACTCTGGAAGCAAAAATCGGAGGAAAACAGATGCCGGCGATCGCTCTGACTGCTTATGCAGGCGAAATCAATCAGCAGTACGCACTAAGAGCAGGGTTTCAACAGCACATCGTTAAACCTGTAGCACCAGAGGAATTGCTCATGGTAATTTCTAACTTAGTCCAATCTACTTAAATTTTGTTATCAACCTGAGTAATTAGATGAACTTGCTTAATGTTACAGATTTTAAACTATTCTTCACAAGTAATATAATCTTTTTAATTGCCTGGAATACTCCAAGTAATGCAGAAAATGTGTGTCAAGACGGCTCGGTTAAGGTTTTTTGATGAAAATTCTAGATCGCAAAGACGCGATCGCCGTCAAGACGAAAGACCGATTATTGTAGAGACGGCGATTCATCGCGTCTCTTACCTGAACCGAACAGTATTGCGCCCCTACAAATCTCCAAATAATTTGGGATAATTTATTTTTTGCAAGTCCTTAACGCATATTTAACTTTACCAGATGTGTAATCATTCATGAATAATCAGATCCCTGACTTCTCTAGAAAGTCGATAATCTTGTTGAGCATGAATCATTCAGGATTGTTATATAGATAATTTTTATCTAGTAGATTTAATATTTCATCAATTTTATCCGTGTTTGTACTCTATCATAACTTTACGGATACTCTTAGAATCAACCTAAATTTATTTCCGTAAGGAGTCGGATATGAAGACTTATGACATGTCTTTCATAAAGACCAATGGACTCACAACTTTGTTGGGATTTGTCTCAGTTATATTTATTTTATCATTCACTCTAATTATATTATTTTTTGAAAATATTCAAGGATTTTCAAATCAAGAAAAAATTGAATACATCACTCAAGCATTAACAACGATTGCCATAATTATTGGGGGATTGGCATTAATTCTCAATGGTTACTATACTTCCAGACTCTCTCTGGATGAGAATCACAGCTTGTTAACGCAACTCCTAGCTGGAACACTAGCTTGGGATAACAATATCGTAAATTGTATCAATCAGACACAACTAACTCCACAAGAAATTGTTTCCGAACGCTTTTCTAAAGCGATTGAACAACTAGGAAATGAAAAGATTGAAACGCGATTTGCTGCAATTTATGCTTTGGAACGAATTGCCAAAGATTCCCCGAAAGATCATTGGACAATCATGGAAATCCTCGCTGCTTTTATCCGCGAGAACGCCCCAGTGAATAGGGAATATGAGGATGAGTCACTACAATCATCAAAACTTCCTACAGATATTCAAACAGCCTTAACTGTCATTGGAAGACGCGACTCATCTAAAGATCCAGTCAATCAGAAACTCGATTTACGCAATACAGACCTTAGTAATGCAGACTTAACAGAAGCTAACCTCTCTAGAGCGATTATTGTCGGGGCTAACTTGCAATGGGTCAATTTTACCAGAGTAAACCTCTCGGAAGCAGACTTATCAGTGACCTGTCTTTGTGGCTCAATCCTCTATGAAGCCAACCTGCAAAAAGCAATCCTCCCAGAAGCCAATCTCCAAGGCGCAGTTCTTAGAAAAGCGAACCTTTCCCAAGCAATCCTTTACGATGCCAACTTGGAAGGGACAGTTCTTTGTGATGCCAACTTGGAAGGAGCAGTTCTTTGTGATGCCAACTTGGAAGGAGCAATCCTTTGTGATGCCAACTTGGAAGAAGTCAACTTCGAGGGTAGCAATCTCCAAGATGCAAACCTGATTGGTAGTAACTTGCAAAGGGCAAAACTGGCTGGCGCTAATCTAGAAAGTGCATTACTGAGTACAGCTAACCTCCAAGAAGCTAATTTCCAAGAAGCTAACCTTTGTGGAGCAAACTTGAGCGGCTCGGAAAATGTAGAATCACAGCAGATTGAACAAGCAATTGGCGATCGCACAACCATCCTACCGGAAAATCTGAAAATACCCCAACATTGGCGGTAATAAAAACTAAAGTTTCAGCATCTAAAACTTGATCACACGATCGGGACGCATAGTTATACGTCCCTATCGTGTTTAATTTAATTAAAGCTTGGATGGACTGAGAAATGTTTTGACAGCAGGCTAGAAACTCAGCTAGCTGCGGCTCAAAAACATAGTCAAGACCACTCCCAGGATAATCGATCCACTGCCAAGGATGAATGACCAGAAGCGATGATAACTGTTAACAATAGTGCCATTTTCACTTTGGAGTTGAATCAAATCCATCCAAGGCGCAACACCCCGACGGAACCAACCCACAGCGCCAACTTGTTCGCCAATCAAGCTTTGGACTCGCTTCATCCCAAACAGAAAATTGCCGATGGGTCCAAAGCGTGAGGCGTAGTGCAGATAAAGCATTCCGCTACGATCTTGAATTTTTAAATCGGAACCAAATTTATAACCAGCGTCGCCACGACCAATAAGTTGACCTTCTAGTTTTGCAGGTTGTCCACGTAACGGACTGGCATAAGGGTCTGACATCAAGGTGAGAATATCGGTTTCTGGTGCTTGCTTATAGTCGGGGAACATCACCAAGGCTTTGACCATAATTCCGATCCCTAAGCCAATTAGTGGCGCACCCAATACTAAACCTGTGTTTGGCGAACTTGACCACAGAATCACACCCATTACCAAGCCAACGAAGAAACCAATTGTTTCAGCGCCGTACAATACAACATCTAAAAAGAAGTTGCCGTAAAGTCTACTTTTATTGAGACTTTTACCTTCTCCAATAACTCGCCCCATATCAAACTCGGTCGGTAAACCCAATTGTTCGGCATAAGTGCTTAATGCACGAACTCGTTTGCCTGTCAAGGGATGAGTGGAATTTAACTCCATCCACCAACCCCAAGGGTTAAACATATCCCACAGAAAGACACGACCAACTTTTTGGGTATCAGATGCAATGCGGTAGGCGGTTCCTGTGGAAGCGGCGGCTTTATGGTCATAGATACCCAAGGCGCGAGTCCCTTCAATTAAACGGCTGGGTTCTTGTGTGCGCGAACCTTCTTCTAAAATTCCGTAGGCAATCTTCACCAAAGCGCGGGATAATCCATTGGGATTACCCGTACTTTCGGCTGCAAAGTGGTCAGCAAAGTATTCTCGTGTGCGGGAGAGGTACAGCAGTAGATAAGTACCGATGACATAAAACACGTAAGCAACTAAGGCAGCAGTTTGCATCGCATCTTTGATTTTGCTATCGCCACCACGCCCAAATCTTCTGGCTGTGCTGTAAATCAAGTAACAAATTTGTACTAAGGTAGAAGCTACTGTCATTACTGCAAAATCCCAGTGGACGATGTGCCCCAGTTCGTGGGCGTAGACGGTAGCAATTTCATCGTCATCGAGGTATGTGAAAAGTCCCTGACTGACGACTAAACGAGCGCTGTTCGGCAATGAGCCATAAGTAAAAGCCGTGGGGTTTTGGTCGTTAATAATTCCCAAACGGGGCGTTTTCAGCTTTTTCTGCTCACAGACTTGGCGAATAACTTTAGCTGTCTCTGGACTGAGGGTTTCAACTTCTGCCAACTCTACCCAGCGAGTTTGGTAAAGCCAGCTTTGAGTTAAGTCCATGAGAAATGGAGACAAGAAAAAGGCGGCGATATTAAAAACTAGGGTAATACCAATAGCGATCGCTAATCCTTGGAGTGGATTATCGCTACCCAAAATAAATACTAAGCTCAAACCTAAAGCCAACACCATGCCAAACAACAAGGTGATGGTGACACCAGAAGCTAACGCTAAACTACCACCCACTCCCCCCATTGCTAATTTCATCCCAGTCGTAGCGGCGCGACCAGCTTTTTGGCTAGTGTTAGATGGCGTTTGACGGAAGGATTGACTAGCTTGTTCTGCCCAACTACGAGCCTGTGGGTTTTCACTGATGATTAACTTTTGACACAGGGACTTGGCTTTTTCGATTTCGCCTGTGGCTTGATAGGCTTTTATCAGCCACATCTGTGCTGAAAGATAATCTGAGGAATTGTGTTCAACACAATCGCGGCAGAATTGTTCGAGTAATTCAACCGCTTCTTGATAACGTTTTTGATTTAAGGCATCTAATGCAGATTGCAATGACATAGGATCTCCCTAGTGAAGGAGTGGTATTTGATCTATCAATACTAAATAGATTCAGCGATCGTCACTGCAATTTCGTAAAAATTTAAATAATGACAGTATAAAATATTTACTAAAGTAAAAGACTAGAGAAACATATATTACTATGTCTCTCTAGCCTCAGGAACGCATAAATCATGTTTAAGATTTTCAAATAAAACCTGTAATAATACTTACAATATTTTTGACGCTGTAAACTTACTACCTCTTTACCTATGTTTGATAATCAAAGAATAAATGTTTTGAACCCAGTCTTGCTTCACCCGATTAGAGTAATAATTGATTACCCAAATGGTTCACCCGATTGGAGGAAGACGAATGATGAACATAACCTGAGATTGATAAGATGAAGATAAAGTAAAGATTTGTACTATGACTATTCTTGATATTGCTTCTCCCTTAATTAAGATCGCCGGACAAACCCGCCAAGCTGCAAGTAAACTAGCAATTCTCTCCACGGAGGCAAAAAATCAAGCACTTGTGGCGATCGCTCAAGCTTTAGAATCAGCTAAAGATGAAATTTTACAAGCAAATGTTGCTGATTGTAAAGCTGCGACTGCTGAAGGAATTCCCCAACCACTTTATAAGCGCTTGCAGTTAGATGAACATAAATTAAGAGATGCGATCGCTGGGGTACGAGATGTTGGTAAGCTAGCCGATCCAATTGGTAAAGTCCAGATTCACCGCGAACTTGACACTGGCTTAGTTCTGAAACGCATCACTTGTCCTTTAGGTGTTTTGGGGATTATTTTTGAAGCCCGTCCAGAAGCGGCGATTCAAATTGTTTCCTTAGCAATCAAATCGGGAAATGGTGTAATCCTCAAATGTGGAAAGGAAGCTG
The DNA here is from genome assembly GCF_002949795.1 of Nostoc sp. 'Lobaria pulmonaria (5183) cyanobiont'. NCBI lineage: Bacteria > Bacillati > Cyanobacteriota > Cyanophyceae > Nostocales > Nostocaceae > Nostoc > Nostoc sp. 'Lobaria pulmonaria (5183) cyanobiont'. The sequence goes on from NZ_CP026692.1 coordinate 5,108,551, forward strand.
TGCGTTCTTGCGAAGCAATAGTTAAGGCAATTAAACAAGGATTGTCTCAAACTGCTGTTAACCCAGATGCAGTGCAGTTGCTCACAACTAGAGAAGAAACTTTAGAACTTTTGAAGTTAGATAAATATGTAGATTTAATTATTCCTAGAGGTTCTAATTCCTTTGTCAGATTTGTACAGGAAAATACGCGCATTCCGGTACTAGGTCACGCCGACGGAATTTGTCATCTTTATATAGATAAAGCCGCCGATATTTCTAAAGCAGTTCCGATTACCGTTGATGCTAAAGCACAATATCCTGCTGTTTGTAATGCGATTGAAACTTTGCTAGTTCACCAATCAATTGCTACAGAATTTTTACCGAAAGTTGCTGAGGCTTTGCAAGAACGCCATGTAGAATTAAGAGGCGATAAACGCACCTTGAAAATTTTACCTAACATTGTAGCTGCAACAGAAACCGACTGGGAAACGGAATATAGCGATTTTATTTTGTCGATCAAGATTGTAGACTCTATAGAAGATGCGATCGCTCATATTAACCAATATGGTTCTCGTCATACCGATGCGATTATCTCTGAAGATCCAGCATCTATTGAAACTTTCTTTGGACTGGTAAATTCAGCTAATATATTCCACAATTGTTCTACCCGCTTTGCTGATGGCTTCCGCTATGGTTTTGGTGCAGAAGTAGGAATTAGTACACAACAAATGCCTCCCCGCGGCCCCGTTGGTTTAGAAGGATTAGTCACATACAAATATCAAATGACTGGCGATGGTCATATTGTCGCAACTTATACCGGGGCAAATGCTAAAGCTTTTATTCATCAGGATTTAGTGTAAAGTATTCTCACATATAGGACTCATGTCTGATTTCGGAACAAGATTTAAAATGAAATCCCGATAAAACGGGCTTTTCAGTCTCAATCTGTTTTCAAAAATCAAATCGGAGTCCGATAGTCGGGCCAGTTACAAAAAAGTAGATTTCGCATGAGTAGCAAAATATCTAAGGTCGGTATTATTGGTGCGGGTAATGTGGGTGCAGATGTAGCAAATGCTTTAGTGCTACTCGGTAAATGTGTAACAGTCGTCCTTTTTGACCGAACTTTATCAAAAGCTGAGGGGCAAGCATGGGATATTGAAGACACCATTCCCCTACTTAAAGACATGGAAATTATACCATCAAATCAGTATGAAGATTTAGCAGATTCTGATGTGATTGTCGTGACTGTTGGGGTGCAGCAAAAAGAAGGACAAAGCCGATTAGATACGTTGAGCGATAATGCAGAGATCATGCGTTCAACAATAAAAGAATTGGATCGAGTTGCACCGAATTCAATCGTACTTATTGTTAGCAATCCAGTGGATGTACTAACACGGATTGCGATCGCCAGTTCCACTAGAGCAGAAAACCTAATTTTCGGTTCAGGAACCGTTCTTGATACTGCTAGACTGAGATATCAACTTGGTAAGCGATTGAACGTTAGTAAACAAGACGTTCGTGTTTATGTGATTGGAGAGCATGGAGACAGTGAATTTGTCGTTTGGTCTAGTGCATTTATTGGGGCAATTCCGTTAGCTGAATTTCCCATACCACAAGGAGCAACGCTGGAACAAATTCAGCAAGAGTACGCAGAGTTAACCCGTAAGCGAGCCTATAATATTTCTGAACGTAAAGGAAATACTAGCTATGGCATATCAACTGTAGTTTGCCAGTTAGTTGATACCATCCTGCGAGATGAAAAGCAGATATTTCCAGTATCGGTAAGAGCAGATTCTAACTATGGAATTGGCAGTGAAGTTGTTCTTGGACTTCCATGTATCATTAGCTCCCAAGGTATTGAGCGCCAACTGGTGTTACCAAGAAATGCTGATGAACAACGTTTATTAAAAGAGTCAGCCACCGAACTGAATGAAGCCTACAATTCTTTGGATAATTAAAATCAATTCAAATAGTCTGTTTAAAAACGTCCTTTTTTGAATGTTAAACTAAGGCTTTAAGTAAAGCTTGAAGTTTCAGTTGCACCTCTGCAAACTCCTTGCCAGGATCGGAGCCAGCCACGATACCAGCACCAGCATACAATCTCGCGCGATCGCCATCAATTAATGCTGAACGAATTCCCACGATAAACTCACAGTTCCCCTGAGAATCTATCCAACCTAAAGGTGCAGCATATAAACCCCTTTCAAAGTTTTCATAACGACGAATTTCGGCACAAGCTACATCTTGTGCCGCACCCGCAACGGCTGGCGTAGGATGCAATTGTCCAACAATCTTTAATGGGTGTATGTCAGCAGGAACCATAGCACTGATTGGTGTCCATAAATGCTGGATATTCGATAATTGTCGCAGCCGTGGTGCTAATATTTGCGGTAATAAACCTAACTGGGATAGGCGTTGTGTAATGAAATCAAGCACTAGGGAATGTTCGTGCTTTTCTTTTTCACTATTTAGTAAGCGATTGGCATTAGCTGCATCTTTAGCAGGGGTTTTACCTCGTGGTGCAGAACCAGCTAAAGCATCAGTGATTAACTGTTGATTATTAATACTAATTAATCTTTCTGGACTTGCACCAATAAAATTTTGTCCTTTGCCATTACTTGTAGAAAAAATATAACAATTAGGATGGTTCTGTCTAAGATTATTTAATGATTTAACTAAGCTAAAGTGGTTGCTTGACTTGACATCTAATACATCTGCTAAGACAATTTTGCTTAAATGGCTAGACCGAATTTTTTCTAAAGCAGATACTACTGAACGTTTAAACTGAGTAGGATTAGTGACAGATTTATTATATAAGTTTGCTGAGAAACAATCAATATTAGCAGAGTAATATTCTAAAGATTGAATAAATTCAATCTTCTTTTGCAAATTTTCCAACAATCTTTCAATATTTGCGTTTTCATTAATAATTATATTTGTTACTAATACACAACGCTGATTTTTTACAGCTACTTGCCAACGTGGAAGAAAAATGGTACCAGATGGAAATGGATAATCTAGTTGGGCATTTTTATCAAAAAAGCTGAAATAACAAAAAAAGTGAGGACCAGAAAAAGGTTGGTTCGCGTTACCAAAATTAATTATATTTTTTAGACAAGATTTGATAAAATATTCTGCTTGACTAAAACGATTTGAGCCATCAATCTGTAATTTTGCTACAGCATCAATTGCTGCGATCGCTTCTCCTTTACCTCTATCCTCAAAGTAAAAATTTATTTCATTTGCTTGTGTAAGTTTATCCAATACAAGTAAAGGGTCAACTAAATCAATTTCTTGGGAGATACTGACAATTTGTTTGCAATCATTTTTGACGCACTTTTCTTGCACTGCTACCAGAAATTGATATAAATCTTTGTGCTTTACAAAGAAGTTGCTACGACATGGTGAAACTGTCATGGATTTAAGGATAGTAAATTTTTTTTAAGTTAACTTCCTAAAGTGTAATTAATCGTGGTCGTATTTTTATAGGTAACATATTAAGTTGCTATTTCACCAGCGTAGGGTTTGGCTTATTTGTGGTGTTCTCAGACTATGATAAGACAGTTTCAGCCTGAGACTACAACGTGAGGGTGAGTGTTAACAACACAAGGTTAACAAGTCATAATAAAAGTGACAGTTGTTTATATATCACCCATATCTAACGTCTCTTTAAATTATAAAATCTCAAGTGTGAGTAATATTCCGGTAATTTAATTAATCACAACTAATGACTACCAAGCAAATTTTATATCCCAACACTAAGTTATGGATGGCAGCGATTAAACCGCCAATGTATAGCGTTGCCATTATGCCCATTTGGGTAGGAACAGCAGTAGCATTTGCCGAAACTAAAATTTTCAATGGTGTAGTATTTTCTACTTTTGTAGCTGCGGCAATCTTAATTCTTGCCTGGGAAAATATCAGTAATGATGTGTTTGATTCTGAAACAGGTATTGATCAAAATAAGCACCATTCTCTGGTGAACTTAACAGGCAATAAGCCATTAATATTTTGGATAGGAAATTTGTGTTTAGGTTTGGGGTTACTGGGCATACTAGCGATCGCCTTTTGGCAACAAGACCTAACTGTTATCGGTATAATACTACTGTGCTGCGGTTTAGGCTACACGTACCAAGGGCCTCCCTTTCGCTTAGGATATCAGGGTTTAGGCGAGATTATTTGCTTTTTTGCCTTTGGCCCCTTAGCAGTGGAGGCAGCATACTACAGCCAGACTCAAACTTGGTCAATAACGAGTTTAGCAGCTTCAGTGATCGTTGGGATTGCCACAACCTTAATTTTGTTTTGCTCACACTTTCACCAAGTTAAGGATGACATAGCCGCAGGTAAGCGATCGCCTATCGTCCGTTTAGGAACTCAAAAAGGGGCCCAACTCCTAGTTTGGTTTACTGGTAGTATTTATCCCCTCACCTTGCTATTTGTGCTATTGGGAATTTCTCCAGCTTGGACGTTACTGAGTTGGGTAAGTTTACCCTTTGCTGTCAAATTATGCCGCCACGTGCAAGAAAATCACAACCAGCCAGACAAAGTTAGTAACTGTAAATTCATCGCCGTAGCCGTGCATTTCTGGGCTTGCTTGTTGCTCGGCTTGGGATTTATGCTTTAACAATTACTAAATTGATGCGTTATCAATTTAAATTTCGTACTTATCAGCGAAGATTTTTGCGATCGCTGACTACCAATCATGGTAGTTGGGAAATTCGTGAAGGTATTATCCTCCGTCTCACTGATGAATCAGGTAAACTCGGCTGGGGAGAAATCGCCCCCATTAGTTGGTTTGGTTCCGAAACCCTAGAACAAGCTTTAGACTTTTGCCGCCAACTCCCAGAAGACATCACAGACAAAATAATTTTCTCCATCCCTGATGAGTTACCTGCTTGTCAATTTGGCTTTGAGTCAGCCTGCGAGTGGGGGAGTGAATTCTTTTCCATGCCCAATACCCAATCTTTCAGTGGCTTATTACCATCTGGGGAAGCGGCTTTAAATCAATGGCAAACCCTATGGGCACAAGGATATCGTACATTTAAGTGGAAAATTGGAGTGGATGCGATCGCTGATGAACTAAAAATTTTTGAGTCACTCATACACACCTTACCAGCCTCTACCAAACTGCGATTAGATGCCAACGGTGGACTCAGCTATGAGGAAGCTAACTTATGGCTGTGGACTTGCGACAATCTCAAAGCAAATGCAGAAATACCCCTAGAAATTGAATTCATTGAGCAACCGCTACCCGTTGAGCAATTTCAGGGGATGTTGGAATTGAGTATGAGTTATGAAACTGCTATCGCTTTAGATGAATCTGTCGCCACACTTGGGCAACTTGCTGCTTGTCATCAACAAGGTTGGCGAGGAATTTTTGTTATAAAGCCTGGGATCGTTGGATCGCCATCTCGTCTGAGAAAGTTTTGCCACCAGCATCAAATTGATACTGTATTCTCATCAGTATTTGAGACTGCGATCGCAAGACAAGCAGCACTCAAACTAGCAGCCGAATTATCCCGAAACAACAGGGCAGTTGGCTTTGGCATCGACTATTTTTTTGAACAAGAAGATACATGGCTTCAAAGTCTATGGAACAACCTTTAGACTGTCTTAATAACTTACTTCAGCATGATTGGCTTATCGGTTACAACAGCCATCAATTTCATCAAATAGCTCAAGAATTGTATTTAGAACTAACACAGTTATCAGCGTGTGGAACACCACCAAAAATTATCTTAGCCGAACGCGAACCATTACGATTTTTAGCAAGCTTTATTGCCGCTTGTGCAGCTAATTGTCCAGTTTTTCTTTGTAACCCCGACTGGGGAACACAAGAATGGCAACAAGTCTTTGATTTAGTACAGCCAGATATTACTTGGGGAATAGGGAATAGGGAATGGGGAATAGGGAATGGGAATAATTACCAATGCCTAATGCCCAATGTCCAATGCCCAACGATTATGATTCCCACAGGTGGTTCATCGGGGCAGATTAAATTTGCCATCCATACTTGGGAAACTCTCACAGCATCAGTACAAGGATTTACAGAATACTTTCAACTAAAGCAAGTTAATTCTTTTTGCATATTGCCCTTATATCACGTTAGCGGTTTAATGCAATTTATGCGCTCATTCACTACCGCAGGTAAACTATCTATTCAACCATTTAAAGCTGTAGAATCAGGTCAAATCTTAAATATTAAACAATCAGAGTTTTTTATATCTTTAGTACCAACACAGTTACAACGCCTTCTGCAAAATCCAGAATTAACTGAATGGCTATCCCAATTTAATACTGTACTTTTGGGAGGTGCGCCAGCATGGAACGAACTACTAGAAAAAGCCAGATTTCATCATATCCGATTAGCACCAACCTATGGCATGACAGAAACCGCCTCTCAAATTGCTACCCTCAAACCAGATGATTTTCTCGGCGGTAAAATCAGCAGTGGTCAAATTCTTCCCCATGCAAAAGTAACTATTCGCAATCAGCAAGGCGAGATTTTAAATTCCAATCAAATAGGAAAGATCACTATCTATGCTCAATCTCTAGCCCTTGGTTACTATCCGATAACCAGAGAAAATCAAGGTGATTTCCAAGTAGATGATTTAGGTTTTTTAGATGAACAAGGCCATTTAAATATTGTCGGACGTAACAGCGATAAAATTATTACAGGTGGAGAAAACATTTACCCAACAGAAATTGAATCAGCTATACAAGCAACTCAAATGGTTGCCGATATTTGTGTCATAGGCATCCCAGATAAACACTGGGGACAAGCATTAACAGCGATTTACATTCCTAAAAAATCAAATACTTCTGCTTTAAAAATCCAAACCCTACTTAAAGACAAACTCAGCAAATTTAAAATCCCTAAATATTGGATTCCCCAGCAAAACTTACCCCGTAACTCCCAAGGTAAAATTAACCGCCAACAGCTACAGCAAATAGCCACAGAATTCCTCCAAAATCCCATCACATAATTTCTCTCGACTTTCTTCTCTCTGCGCCGCGCCAGTTGCTTCAACGGGGGGAACCCCCGCAACGCACTGGCTTCTCAGCGTCTCTGCGATTCGTTTCCAACCACTGAATAATTTCTTCAGGTAATTCCTGCTTACTCCTACTACTTCCATCAATACAAATATGCTTAGTAATAGCCTTAGCAACTACCACCTCAGCCACTGTAATTTCGTAAGTAATTTCAAACTTATCAACACCTATTTTTTGCGGTATTAAACTAATCAGCAACTTGTCCGCGACAAACATAGGGCGCAAAAAATCAACATTAGCATGAACAATAGGAAACCCCACAGACGGATTAGTAAAAAAATCTTTGAGATTAATACTTGATGCTTCTAGAGATTCTTCATAAGCTTCATGGCAAATACTCAAAACGTTAGCAAAATAAACTACTCCAGCAGCATCAGTATCTTGAAAACGAACCGTGCGGTTATAAGTAAAAGACATTTTTGAGAATTGAATTACGAATTATGTCGACTCTAAGGGCGGAACCTCAAAGTCATTAAACGAGGAAACATTGTAAGACGAAGCTGCTAGAGCTTTCACCAGCTTACCGTCAAGAGTCAGCAAAGTAGCACCTACCTGCTGTGAAAGTGCAACATAAGAACCATCGTAGGCAGAGATTCCATAATTTAAGGCGATCGCCACTGCATCCGCCATCAAATCAGCCGTGGAGACAACACGCAACGGAAAAGCTTTGAGACTAGCTAAATTCCCCTGAATCAGAGAAACATCGTAACTACCTGCACGAGCATACTTCCACAAAACGTTTGCACACTCAATGTAAAATAAATCAGGTACAAAGATTTCTGTCTGGGGATAGGCAAGGTGAGCAAACAGTTGATTAACCTTGGCTGTTAGCGGATCGGGAATAAATTGCTTAACGGACACACTGGCATCGACGACGCACCTAAGAGGAATTGTCATCTGTCCCGATCTTCTCTAATCATGGCAGTACTATCAGGCCATTCGATATCAGTTGGTAGCTGTTCACGGCGAAGACGGATTTCCTCTAAAAGTTTTGGGACATTCTTTCGTCTTTCTTCTTCTGTTTGCTGTGCTTCAGTCTTTAAAGCCTGTTCTAACAGAGTTATAACTTGGGCGTTAATTGAACGGTGTTCAGATGCGGCTAACTCTTGCAGCTTTGCATACAAATCATCGGGTAAATTTCTTACATAAAGGGTAGCCATCGTTTTATCTCAAAGTAGAATTTATCAAAATGATAGCACTATGCAAGCAAAAGGGGGAGCGATCGCTTTCTCTCAATTATTCTCAATTATCTACTTTTTTTTTGATTTCCCTTTAGGTTGATACTCAACTCCTCGCAGAAAGTTACCTAAATCTGAATTCTTGCTAATATCGTAGTTACCTTCGCCAAATGTCTGCTTTAATTCCTGTTTATATTTATCAATTTCTTGTGGTACAGAACTGTTAGATTTAATATATGCTTTTGCAATAAAATTTAGTGATAGTTCAGACTGTTTCAAGGATTTTTTAAAATATGTATATGTAGTTATGACTTGCTCTGTAGCTGTTTTTACATCACCACCTTTCAATTCTACAAAGCAGATTATTCTTTTACTCTCTTTTGCATAAAAGACTATTAGATCACAGATTTTCATCCCTTCTTGCTCTAATCCTAATATTTGACGCAATTTACAATTAGGATTTGACTGATTGTCTATTAGAAAAAAGAGAATTGTTTCACCGCTAGATGGTTTTATATTTATCTCTACTCCATTTTCTGTATAACTTGTTTTTCCTGGTAGCAAACAACTTGATAACAATAATTTATTGAAAAGCATTCTTAAATCACTCCTTAGCTTAAGAGTGATTATGGGAATATATGGGAAATATCATCAGATACATCACCAAACGTATCCCAATCTATACGGCCTTCTTGATTTAAGATATTCTTAGCCATACCATCCTCAAACAGATATACAGAAACTTTTTCTTGAGGGATAAAAGCTTCTGTTCGCTCTAAATAAAATTTATCTTTTATACTTTCTTTATCTTTATATTGAGCAGCTTTCATCAAATTCGATAGATGATCCAAAATATAAGGACTATGAGTTATAATTAATACTTTTAGACCAGCTTGGACTAACATTGCTAAAAATTCAGTAATCGCTACTTGTACAGAAGGGTGTAAATGTATTTCTGGTTCATCAATAATTAGCAACTCACCCGGTTCAGCAAGATAGCGTAAGCAAAGAACTAAAGGTGTTAGTCCTTGAACCAGAGATGAAGCAACTGTTATTTCTAATTTGATTTTTTCTGATGGCTGAAAAAATATTTTATTTTCTAATCCAGGGTCATTAAAATCTATTCTACCTTGCAAAATTTGCTTTTCTAATAATTCTGCTAATTCAGCATAAATGGCAATTTCTGGTCTTTTTTGAATTTCTTCTTCTCTTTCCTCTGTTATGTTTATATATGCATTAGCTAATATTTCTATTAAACTTTGTACTGGCTCACTTGTTTTTTTATTTTTTGGTTTATCTGAGCGTTCAGATATTATTTTAACATCTAAATTAATATCAGAGGTTTCATCAAAATTATCAAAATTGACATTTTCAAATTCCAAACTTTCTTTTTCAAGAGAAAAAGGAAAGGTTGGAAAAGTAGTTCTTTGTATAGGAAATATATAAACATCTGAATAAAAAGAACTATGAAGTATCTGGAAAATCTCTTGAAGTAAAAGTTTTTTAAATAGCCTTATAGGGATTTTTTTTAAAAAACTACCTTTGCAAATTATGTTAAAGTAAATATTATTTTCATCAATTTCCTTTAAGATATTTAAATACTCTTTACCTTGTGAACCAAAATAAATTTGTTTTTCTAAGCTATATTTTTTTACATTCTCAAGTATTTCTTGTTTTACCGTAGCTAAATTAAAGCTTATCTTCCTTGATTTAAAATCACTACGCTCACTACTCATAAATGTTTTAATCAAACTAGGAGATGACTGAGCAACATCATTAATATATGCTTCTGCATACTCCTCAGCAAAATTAATTAAATCAATACTAACATTTCCTTCTTGGATAAATTGCTCAATAGCATTATCTAGAATCGGATATTTCTGCTTAGTTTTGCCATCAATGTAACTTTTGAAATACCTATCAAATCCATTTTTACCAAATATAGATGCTAAAGTATTAGCTGTCCAAGTTTTTCCAGTGCCATTTCTTCCAATAAAAACAGTAAGGGGTTTTAAGTCAATTTCAAGTTCTTCGATAACACCTAAGTTATGAATTTCTACTTTCATGACATCATTTGATTTTAATTACTCAAGGTTAATTCTATATAATTTCAACTAAACCTACCACGCTTTGTAAAGTCAGTAAATCATAATTTGTTGCTGAATGGCATATAGCAATCCTAATACCTTGAATGATAACAGGGCTATCTTTAGCCTTACTGTTATATGCAATATAACTTTGATTCACTCTCATAAACTTGAATCTGTTAGTCAGAGAGTTTATCTGTAATGTATTATGCAAAAATCTTTCAACGGAGAAGGGGAGATTCGAACTCCCGGAGGTTTTAGCCTCATCCGATTTCAAGTCGGACGCAATCGACCACTCTGCCACCTCTCCAATAAATCTGTCAAACTTTTGCTTACTCTACTTTCAGACGCTATTTAGACGCTTTTGTTGGTTAGCACTAAAGCTGACAGATAATACTATATCGTATCATCTACGCAGATTGCACTAGTAGATGCCAATGTCTACGACACACTACGCGATCGCTCATACAAAATTTCCTCTGAAGCCACCTGAAAGTCATTGCCCACCCAAACTAGGGAAACTTGCGAAACCACACCCCCCTCTAGAGTGACAATGGAAAAATTACGCAACTTCTCGCTGTCATTTTCCACAATCCTGGGCACAGTGGCTGCATTCAAGTAAATTGTCCCCTCTGGACTTCTAAAGATGGGCTTGCGCTGCACCTTCTTGGTATGGCGTAAATCTCGGTGCATGTGACCAAATGTCACCAGGGGAATGGTTTTACCAGCAGTCAAGGCAAGAGATATCGCCTCGCCAAAATCTGGATCACCAAAATCGCCGCCAATTGGGTGCCAGTCTTTGCCACATGGGTCTTCGGGGCGATCGCCTAACCCACTAGGCCCGTTGTGACCCAAAAATATAATCGTCTCGTAAGCGGCGCTTTTGACTGCTTTGAAGATGCGATCGGCGGATTCTTCCAAACTCGTCACACCGTAACGTTCTTTACAGATTTCCGCGAATTTCCACTCTGGGCCACCCCAGGTAAAGGGACGACCCCCCACTACAGTTAAATTCCAAGCGGGAAAATCTAGCTTACCGTAACCGACATGGGACGCGCCTAATAAATCGAGTTGTTCCTGTACCCAGTCTTCCTTAGAGCGGTCATAAGGAGCCTTCTTACGTCCCCATTCGGTGGCGGTATACCAGGCATCATGGTTGCCCATCACGGCTGCTTTGGGAATATCGAGGGAGGCGATCGCTCTAACCACTTCCACCGATTCATTGCCAAAATCCCCCACAAACAGCACTAAGTCAACACCCAAATGCTTGAGTGCAATACCATCTTCCACTTCCCATTGGTCGTGAACATCTCCAATTACAGCAATTTTGAGAGTTATCGATTGAGTTTTCTGACTGGTCATGCCACTTTCCTTGCCGTCTATCTCCAGGATATGAAACTCAACCCGATTTGGACACAACCCCAAAATATCAACCGTCCACTATTTTTGGTAAAAACTACTATAATTGAATCCACAGGACATAAATTTGCAACATAAAGCACCCCTAAACTGTGTTTACCACTGCATTAGCTCAACGAGAAAACACCCAACTGGGTGAACTACCACTAGATTTGTTTGCGGCGATTGAGAGTCTCAAAAAAGAACTCAACGCAGTTATCCTGGCACATTATTATCAAGAGCCAGATATTCAAGATATTGCCGACTTTATTGGGGATTCATTACAACTGGCAAGAGCCGCCGAAAAAACCAATGCGGATGCAATCGTCTTTGCTGGTGTTCACTTCATGGCAGAAACAGCAAAGATACTTAATCCTGATAAATTAGTACTTTTACCAGATTTGGATGCTGGTTGTTCTTTAGCAGACAGTTGTCCACCAGACCAATTTGCAGCTTTTAAAGCCGCGCATCCAGATCATCTAGTGGTATCTTACATCAACTGCTCTGCTGATATCAAGGCGATGAGCGATATTATTTGCACCAGTTCCAACGCTGTAAAAATTGTCCAGCAGATACCAAAGGAACAGCCGATTATTTTTGCCCCAGATCGGAATTTAGGACGGTATGTGATGGAACAGACCAGACGAGATTTGGTGCTATGGCAAGGTAGCTGTGTTGTCCATGAAACCTTTTCGGAAAAGAAAATTGTCCAGTTAAAAATTGCCCATCCCGAAGCAGAGGCGATCGCACACCCAGAATGTGAAAGTAGTGTATTGCGCCACGCCAGCTTTATTGGCTCTACAGCAGCTTTACTCAAATATTGTCAAAACAGCCCTGCTAAAGAATTTATCGTTGCTACGGAGCCTGGAATCATTCACCAAATGCAAAAACTAGCTCCTGACAAGCATTTTATTCCTGCACCGCCGATGAATAATTGTGCTTGTAACGAATGTCCGTTTATGCGGTTAAACACCCTAGAAAAGCTCTATTGGGCAATGAAAAATCGCACTCCTGAAATCACCATGTCAGAAAATATTCGCCTTGCTGCACTGCGACCAATGCAGCGAATGCTGGAAATGAGCGTGTAGCTAGTATAGGTTTATACGTATGGTTGAGACGCAGTTTTGTTGCGTCTCTATCCACAAGTTATTTTTTTTAACTTCTTGCAATTTATAAAACATGATGCTAATATTTTAAATCGTGAGACAAATTGGGTCGGTGTCCGAGTGGTTAATGGAGACGGACTGTAAATCCGTTGGCTAGCGCCTACGCTGGTTCAAATCCAGCCCGGCCCACCACTTACGAAGTTATAAGTTATAATGACTGGGTAAAGAGCAAGACTCCCAGCATTGTAACTTACAACTAAAAAACCAAAGTTATATTTTGCCCGTGTGGCTCAGTGGTAGAGCACACCCTTGGTAAGGGTGAGGTCACGAGTTCAATCCTCGTCACGGGCTTTTTAAATTGATAAAATAATCAACGTAAAAGCAAGGGCTTCAGCCTTTTGAAGGAATTTAGATGTTGAAAAGCTAAGTCTCTTACTTGCATTTGTGACTATTCTGACTATGATTTTGACTATCAGGTCAGACTTTTGAATATCTAGGTTGTTTTTTTGGCTATGATTTGGCTATGATTTTGTAGGCTCAGTACAAGCCACAGAGATATTTATCTTAGTCTTCAACAACACCCTTTTTTCACTCTCTCCTCTAAAGTCCTTGGATTTCATTACGAATTTCATTATCAATCTGTGATTCCTGAATTACCGAAAAATCATCCGACTCGTCATGTAATTCGTGAGAAGCGATAAATCTACTCCCATCTTCTACCTCAAACAGTAATCCAATTTTATTTGCAATATCTGCGTATAGTACGCTGCTGTAGCTTCATTTTAAAATAGTTATATTTGATATACGTTGCCCTACAAACCTAGCCCAAAAGTTATTACTGTATACTGCATCTGTTGCATCTACTGGATAAAGCTCGTTATCTTCTTCAGCTAGTTCTTCACTTGTTTCAGCAGCCTCGTTTTTCTCAATCCAGATAGTAACTGAGTTTTTTGATGGTTGACTTCCATATCCAATAATTAGCCCTGAGTCAAAGCTCATGATAAGACAGCCGGCTGTCAGTGAAAAAACTTCTTTTGCTTCAATGCCGTATTCCAGAACCGCCATATCAGGTGGCTCCCAACTATATCTAGTCAAATTAAGTATCGCAAGTCCCTTAAGAGAGTCTAAAACCTCACTCCGATTAGATGGAATATCTTCTGTGTATAAAAAAGGTTTCATTTATTTAGATTTTTTTGAGTAGACTCAATAAGTTTCAATCTTCGTCATGATTGTTAACTGTCGTTCTACTTTTCCATAAGCTTTCTTAACCCAATACCCTTTAGGTGGCTTTTCTACCCTATATCGGCGATCGCTTTCGTTGCAGCAAGCAATATTGCTTTTGTTCTTGGTATGATGCAGCAATAACGAACCCTCAATCGATTAAATCATCATATCACTTCACAGTGCTTGAGGGTTCATATTGAGTTAAAACGAGCGCGGCAGGGTTCGAACCTGCGACCGATTGCTTAGAAGGCAATTGCTCTATCCACTGAGCTACGCGCCCAAAACAAAATAGTGGCTCCTGAAGGAGTCACCTACACTATTATATCGTCTTCTCCTACCAAGAAGCAATCAAAAATTGCAGATTTCCCACTAGCAAGGCTAAGATGCTAGTCGCTAGCTAGTCAATTTACACTAAAAACGAAACAGATGGAGTATTGGTTTAGATATATTGAGTTGTTAAGGGGTTATTTGCCTGTTAACGCCAACGCTCTCTGGGCGGCTACTTTCGGGAAGGATCTAGCGATCGCTAGGCTCATTTCCACAGTATGCTAGGTAATTTCAGCCTTGGCGATGCTGCCAAATGCCATTATATATTCCATATTAAGAGTGCCCCTGTGAGGAGTTATTTGCTAGTGCCATGTTTATTCTCAAACGGCAGGATGTTGAAATATCAAGCATTCAGCACCCAAAAAAGGATCAGCAGGTGCCGATCCTTAGTTATCAAGGGCAGACTTTTCGCTTGATTAGCGTATTCAAAGCTAGTCAAGAGGAAGAAGCTAGAGGCTTATGGAGAGAATTAACGGATAACCGAGGTAAAGCCTGTGTTTTGCTGGAGGAACCGGAACGCTTTAGTGTTTGGGGTAAAATCCGTTTAGAGCAGCTAGATAGTGACACAGGTGGTCATGGCAAAACGGCGATTTTAATCCAAGCCACTATTTTGCTGTTGCAAGGTGTTTCTATCGATATTGAAGAGTTTTTAGGTGCTAGGCAAGCTGCCTTATTTGAAAAAGATATTGCGGAGGTGTTAAAGCAGAAGCAATTTCCCCAAGCATCCTCCCTAGAAGCAGTTAAATATTTGGTATCTACTAATCCTTTGTCGACAGCCAAAATACCTGATTGGCAAGAAAATCATGTAGTTATCCTGTTACAAGAACTGCATCGATTAGGAAAAGCTTATTTTGGCAACGCTAATTTTACCAAACAAGTGATTTATAAGCTAGAAGATATGCCAGAAGCCGAGCGATCGCTGTTTATCACTTGGCTAAATCAATCGCCACTGGCTAAACTATGGCAGTAGCATGGAAGTTTTTTTACAAAATTCCTGCCATTGGCACTTGCTTTTGGTGTCCGATTGTGTATTACCTGACAGACATACTGCAAGATATACAGTCCTTTAACTCAAAATACTGCCAGAGTGCATCTACATAAGTCAAGTCCTATGAATAACTCTTACGAAAATTCGTTTCTTTCTAAATCAATTTTCACCACTCAGAACATTGTCTTAGCTAATATTGGCTGGGCCGTACTGGCACTGCTATACTTTTTGTTGTTTAGTGCCAAAGTTCCCGGAGCAGATGGCATAGAAAGCCGGGCTGAGTGGTATGTGATTGGTACAAATATTTTTGAAGCTTTAGCTTATTTGGGTGCTAGTATCTTATGCTTGAGGAACTGGCTGAGTCCGCAAATCGTCAGTGGCCGGAATGTTTGGCTCTTAATTGGGCTAGGTATGCTTTCCTATTTCGTTGGGGGGATAATTTTCGGCTATACCGAAATAGTTTTAAAAGATGAACCGGATGTGTCTGTGGGCGATATATTTTTTGTACTGACTTATCTATTACTTGGCGCAGGCATGATTTTAGCTGTGGCTTCCAGGCGAATCAATCTAGAAAAATGGCAGTGGCTAATTGTGTTAGCTATTGCAGTGTTCGGTAGTTTGTTGGCATGGTGGATTTCTATGCAACAGGAAACACCCTCAGAACTGCTAGTCGCTATTTTGAATTGGTTTTACGTAGTTAGCGATGTAGTTTTGTTAATTATTGCTACCACTCTACTACTAGCCTTTTGGGGGGGAAGAGTTTCCCAGTCTTGGCGAATGATTGCAGCGGCGGCCTTTTCGCTCTACATTGCAGATATGTGGTTTAAATACGCCCAAGGCCCCAATTATCAAAGTGGAGAGATATTAGAAGTGTTTTGGGTGTTTAGTGGAGTGTTATTTGGCATGGGCGCTGTCTTAGAATATGACGCATCACTAAGACGAACGCGGCGTACCAGCGGACGTAAACGAGCTTAGTAAGGATTTTTGGTATCTACCGTGAGAAAATTAACAGACTCTGACAAGCAAGAAATTCTTAAGTTATATCGAGAGACTGCCGAAACAACCTCAACTTTGGCAGACCGCTATGGTGTGAGTAACTCGACAATTAGTCGTTTGCTCAAAAGCACTTTGCCAGAGGATGAGTATGAATACTTAGTTTCTTTAAAGCGGGCTGCGAGAACTCCTGAGGGAAGGGCACAGGTAAGCTACGAGCAGTTACCCCTACTGAGTCAACCAGAACCAGAGCCGGAGATAGAAGTTATACCCAGCGAAAGCCCACCTGTGGAAGTGCCGAAGGTTGAGCCACTACCACGTAAGATAATTCGTGTAGAGCAGGAACTTTACTCGGAGGAAACGGCGGAGTCAATTGCTGCTAGTAGACGAGTGCGGCGACGCCCCTCGGCGACGGAGAAACCCAAACTCCGAGTCACAGAGAAATTAGAAACTCCAGAGCCAAAGCCGCCGGAAACAGTCAGCATTCCCATCCCACCGCTAAAGAATGAACATCCAGGAGCGGCTGTCATTGCGCACATGCTGGGCGATGATTTGCTCGACGAATCCGAGGATTTGGATGATTTAGAAGATGATGATTTAGAAGATGATGACTTTGAGGAAGAAGACTTTGATGATGATGACTTAGATGAGCAAAGACCTCTAGTTACAAGAAGAAGACCAGGTGAAACATCAGTTGAAGTTTTACCACTGTCGGTAGCCAATTTGCCCAAAACTTGCTATTTGGTAATTGACCGTTCTTCAGAATTAATTACGCGACCTCTGAAGGACTTTGGTGACTTGGGACAAATTCCCAGCCTAGAAACCCAGCAAAGAACTCTGCCGGTGTTTGATAATCATCGCGTCGCCAAGCGTTTTTCTACTAAACGCGATCGCGTGATTAAAGTTCCAGATAGTAAAATGCTCCATAAGGCTCGTACTCATCTACAAGCTAAGGGCATCACGCGACTACTGATCGATGGTCAAGTCTATTCGTTGTCTACGGTTTAGGAGTTAGTAGTTAGAGTAGAGCATCGATTCAGTAATTAAAAACAGGGCTGTTTCATCTTTGCATCCATGATTTTTCATCCCCTAGATAGTTGTAATTTTACATTTTTTAGGGAGCAAAACAGCCCTGCCCTACCTACTTTTACCCTAGCCTGCGCCCTAGAGATTACTTTAAGAAATGCAGGCTTTATAGGGTGGCTGCCGCGTATCTCGGCGGCCACCCTATAGCTTCATGTATGAAAAAAGCGCTCTCTAGACAGAGAGCGCAGTGAATTTTAACTTACAATTAACCGTAAATTACAGGTGTGATCGTTGCTACAGTTACTGCCTTACCCGCCGCCAAATCTAGGGGGAAATTGTGAGCATTGCGTTCGTGCATCACTTCTATAGAATTGAAAATCAAGCTGTTTTCAAAGACTTTCGCTAAATACCTTCTCCCTAATAGCCCTAATTCTCTCAAATTACCTCACACCAAAAATGCTGTTCATTAACTTCCCCAGATAGATAGTATAAAAAAGGGGAAATTGTTATCGGCTTATATATCACGTAGACGACTCCTTCAATTAATTCTGCTTTTTTATTCGGTATTGCTGTATAACGACGCTCGAATTCGTGGCGGGTTAAGCGATCGCCACTTTCTAAAGGAGGAATAAAAGCGCTATTATTTAAGCCATGTTCCACAGAAGCCGCCATTAATTGGTTCCTCATCCGCAGGAGTTGTAGCTTGAATTTAACATAGTGCAGCGTTATATCTTCCACAAGCCGCCCAGAGAGCGTCTATGTAGATGGGAAAATGAGAGCAAGCAATAAAAATCTTTCTCATTTAACCATGACAATCATCTTTACAGAAGCTGACTTTGATGAATTATGGCAAGAAGGTTTAGAAACAGGTGAAATTACCTGCCAATCCAACGATTCTGAATATATTGAAACGTGGCAACATGAACTGAAAAAAGGGTTTATTCAAGTCATTGAGTTACGTCCTGGACTCTACTTGCAGATTGGTAATTATGAAACTCCTATAAATTGGGGAGACGAAGGTCAACATTCTGAGTCTTTTCCCTTGACTTTAGCCTTTATCGTGGCAGGCGGTTGCAGAGAGCAAATTTACGGTATTAAAGAGGATAATTGCGAACAGGCGGGAGAAAATTATTTATTTTTTCTGCCCGGAACCCGCGAAATTGAGGTACACCCTACTGGACTTTTGCAAAATATCCGCATTCGAGTTGAGTCTCATCTGCTGCGAACTTTAACTGCGGGACAAGAAGATTCTCTCCCCGATATCCTCAAGCCATTCATCGAAGCCGACTCAGCGCCTTTATTTCATCTAGATGTTGGCAAGATGACATCTGCAATGCATTTAGCAGTGCGACAAATTATGCACTGTCCTTACCAAGGAATGATGAGACGTGTCTACCTAGAAGCAAAGACATTGGAACTCATTGCTTTACAGTTTAGTCAGATGGTTGAAACTGATAAGCCTAGTGATCATTGGATTAGCCTAAAACGGGATGAGTGCGATCGCATTTATCAAGCTAGCGAAATTTTAATCAATAATCTTCACAATCCACCATCTTTGATCGACTTAGCACGGCAAGTAGGGTTAAATGAACGCAAACTTAAACAAGGATTTCGTCATGTATTTGGTAATACCGTTTTCGGATACTTGCATGATTATCAAATGCAGCAAGCACAAAGACTGCTGTTAGCTGAAAAAATGACTGTTGCAGGGGTTGCGGCCAGAGTAGGTTATACCAGCCCCACAGCTTTTTGTGCCGCTTTCCGACGTAAGTTTGGCATTAATCCCAAAGCTTACCAGATAGCAGGTAGAATCTCTCTGGGTTAAGTTTCTATAACTTAGCTATATTTTGATCGACTGCGATCGCAGTACTCTACGGGCTTCTCATTAGACATAGGAGTGAAAATGAATCTATAACCCTTGTACAGATTGGGCTGATACCTCATGCCTGGAGATGTCTATTAGCCATTTTATCTTAAGTGACAACATTATTCATTCACAAATAGTCCGGCTTGAAGAGAAAAAAGTCCGGCTTGAAGAGAAATTCATCAGCCAAATCCCATATACTACTTGCAAATAATTTTTAATTCGTTGGAAAAAAATTAGGCACTATTGCCAATCAGATTAGCAAGTGTGGTATGTGGGACAACAATGTTTAAACGACAACTCTTCATGGTGGGTGTGCTTTCTGTGCTGCTAATTCAACCTGCTTTTGCAGAAGCAATTGAGCAGATTCCCCAAGTAAAGGAGGGCAAAAGAGGGTCAGTAGTGGCTAAAATCCCTCGATTGAGTGAGATTGATAGACCTGCAACCAATATAAAAGATTTCCTATCTCAATCTTCAATTCCTAACACCCAATCTCCAGTACAGGTGACAGGAGTACGAGTTAACAGTACCAACACTGGCATAGAAGTAATTCTCGAAACCAAAGAAGGTGAAAAACTAAAGCCAACAAGTAGCAATCAGGGGAACACATTAATTACAGATATTTCTAATAGCCAATTAGCTTTGGCAAATGCGAAGGAGTTTCGCTCAGACAACCCAGTAGCCGGAATTAGTGCTGTTACTGTTACTCAGATAGATGCCAATAGTATTCGGGTGACGGTAACGGGTGAAGTGGGAGTGCCAAAAATTGAGTTATTTGATAGTGATGAAGGCTTGATTTTTGGTTTAACGCCAGTTGCATCGACTGCACAGCAACCCCCAACGCTACAATCACCAACCGAAGAGAAGCCCACCCAAGAAAATCAGCCGGAAAAACCAGCAGTTTCTACTGATGAGCCGATTGAGCTTGTAGTGACCGGTGAGCAAGATGGATACACTGTACCCGAAGCATGAACTGCAACTAGGACTGATACGCTTTTACGTGATATTCCGCAGTCAATTCAAGTTATTCCCCAGCAGGTAATTAAGGATCAGGGAATCACGAGGATTGTGGATGCAACTCGCAATGTGTCTGGTGTAGCAGCCGTATCGGGCTATGGCAATACTTTCGGTGATGTCAACATTCGCGGTTTTTTTGGTGGGATCTTGGTAGATGGGTTTACTGGTTTACTTCCTGCCAATGGAGCCAATATTGAACAGGTGGAGGTTCTAAAAGGCCCTGCTTCCGTGCTGTATGGACAATTGGAGCCGGGTGGTATTGTAAATTATGTGACAAAAAAACCTCTTAGTACCCCCTATTACTCTGCTAGTTTCACGGCTGGGAGCTTTGATTACTATAGTCCCACAATCGACCTGTCTGGACCGCTGACGACCGATAAAAGGTTATTGTATCGGTTGAATGTTTCTTATGAAAATTCTGGCAGCTATCGGGATTACCTTGGAAACGATATCCTCTATATTTCTCCTGCTTTCACCTACAAAATTGATGATGCGACAACCCTAGACTTTACCTATGAATATCTTAATTCTCAACAAGGGTTCGACCGAGGCTTTAAACCAGAAGCAATCTTTTTAACGTTGCCTAGAAATCGCCTTGTATCTCAACCCGATGATTTTTTCAATACTGAAAGCCATCGTGTCGCGCTAACACTCAATCAGCAGTTTAGTAAAAATTGGCAGTTGAGAAGCAGATTTTCCGCACAATTTGATGAAAATAGTGAAAAAGTGACCCAAATCGGTAATCCTCTTTTAGAAGATGGTCGAACATTGCTGCGAGGGCAGTTTGGTGATGGCCCGAATTATTCACAAAGCTTTGCTTTGCAAAGCAACTTGATTGGTAAATTCAATACGGGTGCGATCGCTCATCAACTGCTGTTAGGTGTGGACTGGAACCGGAATACCTTGGATTCCAATAACGGCTATGATATTGATTTCCCTTCAATAGATATTTTTGAGCCAAACTATGACGTTCCACCACTGCCTGAGCGCATCTATAGCAAGTATAATAGGACAAATAATACCACAGGAATTTATCTGCAAGACCAAGTAACATTGCTCTCTAATTTGAAGTTGCTTGTTGGCGGCAGATATGACTTTATTGACTCACATAGTGAAAATATTTCTGATGTCAGTATCCCTAGCGAACCAGACAGGTCTGGATATTACTATGAAGCCTTTTCCCCACGTGTAGGCATCGTTTATCAACCGATCGAACCCATCTCGTTGTACGCCAGCTACAGTAGCTCCTTCAATGCTGATGGTAGCAGAGATAGAAACAAAGAGCTATTAGAGCCTTCGCGCGGGACTCAGTACGAAGTTGGCATCAAAGCTGAACTATTTGATAAGCGACTTTCAGCAACCCTTGCAGCCTATGACATTGCTAAAACAAATGTCGCCACTGTAGATCCAATCGACAATCAATACTCAATCGCGCTAGGAGAAGTGAAAAGTCGCGGGATTGAACTAGATGTAGCTGGGGAAATTTTACCAGGTTGGAAGGTAATTGCTTCTGGTTATTTAAATGATGCCTATGTCAGCAAAGATAACGACCCCACAGTCCAAGGTAAGCATTTAGAAAATGCACCCTATCATGGCGCGAGTTTGTGGACAACTTATGAATTTAAACGGGGTGACTTGCAAGGATTGCAGTTTGGTGCAGGGTTCTTTTTTGTAGGCGAGCGCGTTGCTAACCAGAGCGAGCAATTCATCCTTCCTTCCTATGTCAGAACCGATGCTTCTATCTCCTACAAACGGGATAACTGGCAAGTTGGACTCAACTTTAAGAACATTTTGGATGTTAAATATTACGAATCAAACGGCTACCTCACCTTCCCCCAAGCACCATTTACTGTACTGGGCACAATTTCAGTCACCTTTTGATCCCACCCTAACCCTCTGACAAGTGTAGGTTTTTTGCAAGAATGCTTGAAAAGGGACAAGGAATATCCTACTGATTCATTAAGCCTGAGCTTGTGCAAAGGAGCGTCTAGCTTGAGTTATAAAAAACTACGTAACATTGTATTTACTCTGCATCGCATCCTGGGTTTTGCGATCGCACCAATTGCCATCCTGCTTGGCTTAACCGGGAGCTGCGGCAACAGCAATGTCTATCTGGATCAATGTTTTAACCATGAGCAAATCTAAAAAATTCCGCGATGTGATTTTCAATCTGCATCGCTATCTTGGTTTAGTGCTTGGCTTAATTGCAATCATTGCTGGCTTGACGGGTAGCCTGCTGGTGTTTATGCACGAGATCGATAATTTCGTCTTAGCTCATAAGTATGGAGCGGTGATCCCTCAAGAGAATCGCCTGCCCTTATCCGTGTTAGTGGACAGAGTAAAAGCCGCTCATCCCAATGATCCAGATTTTCAGCTCGGTCGGATTTTTCCTTACGGAGTTTACTATAATTCAGCACCAAAACCCGATGTACCTGCAACAATCGGGGATTTTTTGGTAGATCCCTACACAGGGAAGTTTTTAGCCCAAAATCCCTCCTGGTTTGGCAGTGAATTTTTCGGCAAAGTGTATGAGCTTCACGTTGCCTTGCTGATGGGCGATACGGGTGTCTACATCCTTGGAGTGGCGGCTTCGTTTATGGTAATTCTGGGCGTAACGGGGATCGTCCTCTGGCCCGGATGGAGAAAACTGAGTAGCGGATTCAAAATTAAATGGAATGGTCATCCCAAACGACTAAACTTTGATATTCATAAAGTGGTTGGCATCATTTTAGGCATAGTGTTGATTTTGCCTGTTGTAACAGGTGCCATGTGGAGTGGTGTTCCATTAATTAATCCCCTTATTGATGCCATTTTTACGCCTGTTGATGCTGTTGCTGCCATTTTTACGCCTCAAACATCTCAGACAGTAGACTCTCCCCGCAAGGCTTTGACTCCGGCTCCAGGTCAAACTCCTTTTCCCTTAGATGCGATCGTGCAAAAAGCTGAAGCGGCCTTACCTAACTTCTCCATATTTAGTATAGACGTGCCTAGCGAATCGCAAGCAGGGACGTACGACTTTCGGATGATTTCTCCACGAACGCAATCCTGGGACAGTGAAGTGCATATCGCTCAATACACGGGTGAGATTTTACAAGTCGTTGATGGGACTAAAACAACGTCCTTATCAGTCCGTTTTTCCAACTATTCAGTACCCCTGCATTATGGCGTTTTTGGTGGGTTATGTACCAAAATTTTGTACGTATTTGTCGGATTATCTCCTGCTATTTTGTTGGTTACAGGTTTGAATATGTTTCGTCTGCGTCGCCGGAGAGTTTCTCAAAAGAATCCGGTTGATCTCTTTGATAAGTCTTAATCTTAAATTATGGTGTTGGGATATGTGCAATTTCTACGACTAGAGCAAGCACAACAGCTACTTCAAAGCACTAATTTTACAGTTATAGAAATTTCTCTCAAGTGCAATATGAGATAAGTCATTTTGGCTATCTGTTTAAGCGGCAATTTTGCATGACTCCTAGAGAAGATCGCCAGCAAAAAGCCTTGTAGTAAAAGGCAGATATCGATACAGATAAAAAATTCGGTTTCAGTGTAGATGCGATCGCCCAAACTTCTGTATTTTTAAAAATAGAGTTAATTAAGAGTTATTCGGAAATAGTAAGCTCTGTTTGGCAAAATCTGATTAGGTGTGTGGAGTTATGAAACTGTGGCGTAGACGCTCTTAGCAGCTTGGTGTAGACATCGCTCTACCTGCTAATAGATACTATTCTCAATAAGCAGTGGAGAGTATTACTATGACTATTCGTCTAACTGGGACAGAAGACTTTGGGGAATTTTGCAAGGATGTGCAGTTTAATGACTATGAGGGAAAAGCAAAATTATCTACTTGGTTTGGTCAAAACAGCCATCGCTGGACTATACTTCGCCATAACCTTGGGCTATCAATCTCTGACAATGAGTTTTCTCAGGCGATAATTGCTGAAGAGAAACACGATAATTCGCCTGAGCTTACATCTAAATTTTTTCTATCTGGTGCTGTAAGAACAGTTACACCAAATGTGCCAGGAGTCAGTGACGATTATGAAGAAGTCGCAGGTTACAATTACTTGTTTTGCTTGCCTGATGTTCGGGAGTTTGAGCATTTTAATGCGAACCAGTACACTCAAAATATCAAAATTTATTGGAATGCTGATTTACTTTCTAGTTTTCAAAGCAGCTTTGATCGATTGCCTGCTTTGCTCGAACAGTTAAAAGAAAATCCAATAAAGGAGCGCTTTCATCAGCCGTTAGGAGTGACCACGCCGACAATGCAACTGCTACTGAAACAAATATTGCAGTGTCCGTTCCGAGAAACACTCAGACTAATGTATTTAGAAGCAAAAGTCTTGGAACTACTGGTACTTCAGATTGCCCAGTGGGGGGAAAATCATCAGGTATTGCAGCGATCGCTATTTTTCCGTGCCGATGAAATCGAACGTTTACATCAAGCTAAAGCTATTTTAAATCAAACGCTCCCAAATCCACCTTCTCTACTAGACCTAGCCAGTCAAATTGGACTTAATGACTTTAAGCTCAAGCGGGGATTTCGAGAAGTATTTGGGACTACGGTGTTGGGATATGTGCAATCCCTGCGGCTAGAGCAAGCAAAGCAGTTACTCATCGACACTAATCTCACAATTGCAGAAATTGCTTATCAAGTGGGTTACGAGAGCATAAGTCATTTTGGGTATCTGTTTAAGCGGCAATTTGGCATCACTCCTAGAGAGTATCGTAAGCAAAAAGGCTTGTAGCAAAAAATAGATCCCGATTCCGATAAAAAAAATCCGGTTTCAGTATATTTGCGATCGCTCAATTTCCCCTATTGTCGTAAACAGAGTTATCTAAAAATGATTCTCAATTAATCAGTTCTGTTTTGAGAAATACGATTGGGTGTGTGGAGTGATGAAACTGTGGCGATCGCTGTTTATTTCCTGTTTTGTTGTTGCTATGGTCATACAACCAACTCAGGCAAAGCAAGTAACTGTAATTCATAGTGTACAAGAACTAGACCGTTCCGCAAGAACAGTCAAAGAATGGTTCGCTCAGATAGAACAGCAGAACCCGCCGAACCAAAGTCAGCAGGGTGAAGTTGTACAAGTGACTTCGGTGAAGGCAAATCCCACCTCTAAGGGTGTGGAGGTGATTTTGCAGACTTCCATTGGGCAACAATTGCAAGTAGTAAATCGCAGTTCGGGCAATAACTTTATTGCTGATATTCCCAATGCCCAACTGCGTTTACCATCGGGCGAAGCATTCACATTCCGCTCTACTAAACCAATTGCAGGTGTTAGTGAGATAACGGTAACAAACTTTGATGCTCAGACTATCCGGGTAAGTGTAACGGGTGAGGTGGGTGTACCAATTGTTGAGTTGTTTGACAGTCCAGATGAAGGTATCATCTTCTCTGTTGCAACTGCTGCATCCTCTGCACAGCAACCTCAAACGCAACCGACTCAGCCACAAGAGCAGCCAGGGAGTCAAACACAGCCAAGTCAAACATCGCCAGGAAGTAATGAACCAATTGAACTCGTGGTAAAGGGCGAACAAGATCAAGGCTACAACCCCTCGCAAACAAGCGTGGGAACGCGTACTGATACTCCCTTGCGAGATATTCCAAATACCATTCAAATTGTACCGCAACAGGTGATCAAAGATCGTAATGTTACTGATGTCAACAGTGCGTTGGAGAACGTCAGCGGTGTTCAACAGAACCAGGGAGGTATTACAGTTCGGGGCTTCTATGCAAACCAAACAGTCAAGCGGCTCTGTTTTACCGACGCGACAGCTGGGAGGCTGCGCTCAACTTTGAGAACTTGTTTGATTCGGATTATATTGTCAATTCGCGCGGTCCTGGGTCAGAGGCTCTTGGTGCGCCTTTTACAATTCGGGGGTCACTTAAAGTGCGGTTTTAATCCTCTCATTTTCTGCGGCTGAATTTACTATCATCATGATGACATCACGCTGACCATATTTTAGTATTCCCCTTGGTGACTTGATCGTTTGGAGTCAGGAGAATCTTTAACTGCGATCGCCATGATCCAATCTAAAAAACTCCGCGATGTGGGGGATTGCCATTTCGGATTTTCTACGTCTTTGTTGGACTTGCACCGTTAATTTTATTCATTACTGGCTTTGTGATGTGGAAGCATCGCTATCGAGCAAAATCTCCTACAGAATTTATTAAACAGCCCGTTTTAAAATAATTACAACTAAAAAGCGCCCCCCATTTCTGGAGGGCGCTTTCTTATTTAGCTAACACTGAAGTATTAACCGCTGATAGCAGGAGCAGTCATTGCTACAGGAGCAACTTCACCAGCAGCTAAGTCTAGGGGGAAGTTGTGAGCGTTACGCTCGTGCATTACTTCCATACCCAGGTTAGCGCGGTTGATTACATCTGCCCAGGTGCTGATGACGCGACCTTGGGAGTCAATGATTGATTGGTTGAAGTTGAAACCGTTCAGGTTGAATGCCATCGTGCTGATACCCAAAGCGGTGAACCAGATACCGACGACAGGCCAAGCTGCTAAGAAGAAGTGCAGTGAACGGCTGTTGTTGAAGGAAGCGTATTGGAAAATTAAACGACCGAAGTAGCCGTGGGCTGCAACGATGTTGTAGGTTTCTTCTTCTTGACCGAATTTGTAACCGTAGTTAAGGGATTCGGTTTCGGTGGTTTCACGCACCAAGGAAGAAGTTACTAGAGAACCGTGCATTGCAGAGAACAATGAACCGCCGAATACACCAGCCACACCTAACATGTGGAAGGGGTGCATCAAGATATTATGTTCTGCTTGGAACACAATCATGAAGTTGAATGTTCCGCTTATACCCAAAGGCATACCATCTGAGAAAGAACCTTGACCGATTGGGTAGATCAAGAATACTGCGGTAGCGGAAGCCAAAGGTGCGCTGTAAGCTACGCAGATCCAAGGACGCATACCTAAACGGTAAGAAAGTTCCCACTGACGACCAAGATAGGCAGCGCAACCGATCAAGAAGTGGAAAACTACCAACTGGTAAGGACCGCCGTTGTACAACCACTCATCTAAAGAAGCAGCTTCCCAGATTGGGTAGAAGTGCAAGCCGATGGCGTTTGAAGAAGGAACAACTGCACCAGAGATAATGTTGTTTCCGTAGATCAAAGAACCTGCTACTGGTTCGCGAATACCATCGATGTCCACAGGAGGAGCAGCGATGAAAGCAATTACGAAGCAGGTTGTAGCAGCTAGTAGGGTTGGGATCATGAGTACACCAAACCAACCGATATATATACGGTTGTCGGTGCTAGTGATCCACTCGCAGAAGCGATCCCATACACTAGCGCCAGAGCGCCGTTGTAAGGTTGTGGTCATGGTTTTATAAGTGCTATGGGTTGTTAAATATGGAACAAGCGGATTTATTTCGCCTGTTGAAATCTAGTCTACATGAATTTACTTGGACGCGATCTGTGACTTAATATTCTGTAACAGAATTGTTTAACAAGCTCATCGAACTGTAAAGTTTTCCTACTATAAAGAACAGGGATATAAAGTAATGTATTGAGGCTTTTTAAGCCACTTCAACAACAAACTAGCTATTACTTTCAATGACGCGATCGCCTAGTTAGTAAGTAGGTAGGCGTAATTAAACATAAGATCAAACCTCACCCTCAATCCCTCTCCTTAGCAAGGAGAGGGAAGCCGGAGGCAGGGTGGGTTTTATATTTAATTTGACCTACTTACTTATCTACTTTTACACTTCTTTACAATTAGCCGATAAAAAACATTTGAAATCTTGCTGATTTGTAACGAGATAAGAAGTTCTATGTTGTCTGATGGTTCAGTTAAAAATCAAAGTAGATGTAGGGCAAACTGCCTTCTGGAGCTAATAACCAAACAGCGTAAAAACATAGGGGGACAAAGACAAGCTTAAGGGGCCAGTTAAACTCTAACTTCAGTATCCGGTTGAATGCATAGACTATAGACATAAGGGCAGCTAAACTTAGAAGTACCCAAGCGAGTTGGAATTGGCTCATATTTAAGGCTTCCACATAGACCTTTTCAGCAAACTGGGCGTCAGCCGGATAACCCCAAAGATGCCGAATTACCAAAGAAGAGTCTTGGAGATTAGGTAGACGAAACCAAATCCAAGAGGTAAAAACCATCAGTTGGGTCAAAAACCAAGCGACAAAGATACCCAGAGGATTTTGCCAGAATTGTTCTAGATTTTCAAAGCGCTCGCTTATAGAATCTGTAAGTCGATGAACCACCAAAGCTAATCCGTGGAGTATACCCCAAATAACATAACCCAAAGCAGCACCGTGCCAGATACCAGCAATTAGCATTACAATAAATAAATTCCAGCAGGTACGGACTAAACCCTGACGGGAACCACCCAAAGGAAAGTAGACATAGTTACGTAGCCAATCTCCTAGAGTGATATGCCAGCGCCGCCAAAATTCTGAAATATTGGTGCTGAAATAAGGAAAGTCGAAATTTTCAGGTAGAACTAAGCCAAAAAGCATAGCACTACCACGGGCTATATCTACGTAACCGTTGAAATCTAGATATAACTGCAAGCCATAGGCAAATGTAGCTAACCACAGATCGGTACTACCCGCCCGTTGCAAATTACCAAAACATAAATCTACGAAAATTCCCAAGTGGTCTGCAAAAATACCTTTTTTGACTGCGCCTCTAGCAATCAACCACAGCGCTTCAGCTACTCTATTAGTACTGGGGAATTCTAGTGTATTAAATTGATTTGCTAAGTTGTGGTAGCGTGTAATCGGCCCTGAAATCAGTTTTGCAAAGAATAATTTGTATGTAGCAAATTTGAGAAAATTATCAGTAGCAAGGGCACCGCGATAGACATCTATTAAATAAGCAATACATTCAAAGGTGAAAAATGAAATTCCCAAGGGTGCAATTAATTTAAAAGAGCTATCTGGTGAGTTTGTTTGAACATGAAAAACAAACTTGAATAAAGGGGTAAAATACTTAAAAGCTAATAGCAGTAAAACATTGAGAATTATACCCACCCACAAAACCTTTAAACGGCGACGATTCCAATCAACTTGAGCAAATTGCCACTCTTCATTAGAAATTTCCCAATCAAGAGAATGTTTTCCTGGTGATGTGTTGTTACCAATTTCTAGCCCTATACGGAAATTAATAAACGTTAATGCTAATAGTAATGGTATGTATTGAATGTGCAAAGATGCATAAAAAACTAAACTGGCAATTAGCAGCGTCCACAATCGCAATTTATGTTGTGCTAAAGACCAGTAAATTCCTAATACACTCAACAAGAACAGTCCATAGAAAATTGATATAAAGTTCATTTTTAGTCATTTGTCATTTGTCATTGGGCATTGTAGATTATTCTCCCCAGTTCCCAGTCCCCAATCTCCTACTTCACTGGCCAAGGAATCATCGGATCGTTAGCTAGCTTTTTCGAGACTTCGTATGCACCAAAACGGTTGAGGTGGCTAGGATCAGAAAAGAAATCATTTACTTTTGTCCACTGTTGGCTCAAATCACGATAAATAAAGTTGGGATTAGTAGCCAAATGCAACATATATTGCTGAAATTGTTGCTCATATTGTCTACGCACTGGATCTAAATAATCTCCCGTCAGAGGCATATTCACAAACACTAAGGAGATTTTCTGAGACTGGGTAAACTGAAGCACTTCTTGAAAAGCAACATCTTGCTGTCCTTCTACTTGAAAAGATTTATAGTCGTTGTCATAATTTCCGGGAACTCTAGAATGTTTTTGATAGTATCTCGTGGGATTAAAGCGAATAGACAAGGGTAGAAAGCCATCAAAGTCAACCGCTTGCTGAGAAATACTTTCATCTGAAGTACCGTCTGTCAACTGTTTTTGTGATGCAACTGTCTGATTTTTACCAAATAAGAGCAGTTGTTTTTGTAGTAAACTTTTAATTTGGTCGCGGTTTTGATAGCTAGCAGAAACAGATGCTAGAGCCTGATTTAACGATTGATTGACAGCTTCATAAGTACTAATCTCTTGTTTTTCTTCGTTTGTTTTTTGTTCTCCCGAATTTACCGTATTTTCTGGTAAATCATTGCTACTTGCCGTTGTTGGTGTTTTTTGAAATGCTTGTTTATAACCAGCCGATGCAGCAAGCGATTTAAAGGTAATATCCTCGCGCCCACCGTTGAAAGCACGCGCACCATCTGCCCAGATAATCATTTTGGGTAGTTCTGATGGTTCCAAGACGTGACGAATTACAAAGTCTACAACTTGTGCGGTAGCACCGTTAATTCCAAAGTTAAACACATCAAGATTTGGATAGCCTTGAGTTGCTAAAGCTTTAGAGAGTGCTGCGGGATCTACTCCTCTGAGGGCGCGTGAAGAGCCAATAATCAATACATCTGGGGGACTACCAGTTCTAGCTAAACGCTGTTTATACAGTGCTAGTTGCTCGTCTAACTGCCTGACATTAAAACTTGGCATCTGCGATCGCGCCGCTAAAAGAATAGCTGTTGCGGTTGCTTTTTCCTTCAGTGGTGCGGCTGCCAAATTATTTTTTGGGGTATCATCACTTTGGGTAAATTCCGAAGCATTAAATACAGAACTCTGATTTGGAGGAGATTTTGTCTTGGAAGTGCTGCTAAAAAATGTCGTTTTCTCACTCTGATTTTCTTCAGATGTCAAAGATGCTTTTTGCTCGGAAGATGATGAGAGGTTGGCACTAGCAGCTTTTGGGGAACTGGGCGTAGTACGTGCAACAATATGACCCAATACCCAATCAGTTTGGAGGGTGAGCAATAATCCTAGTGTTCCCCAAACCAAAGCAATTTTAATTCCTTGAACATCATGGTTATGTTCCGCTGACTGGTTGCTTTCGGTAAATAACTGACTTTTCAACAGGAATTTTCTCGCAGTTGAACTCGCCGTTGCTATCCAATCTCGCGCTACTTCTGTTACAAAATTTTGAACTTCTGCTGTCGTTAAGTCTGGGCGCAAAATTGGCTCACTAGTCTCAGAGGTTACTAAATCGTTAATGTATATAGAAGTAGCAGCAAATTCTGGGGTTGCTTCTGGAACTAAACGTTGGCGATGTTCAAGATCGACGCCATAATGCCAAAAAGGTTCTTTATTCCCAGCACGGCGACCGTAGATACGTACTCCCATAATACCGGAAATTTTTAACTGGCGGATAAACTGCGTAATTTTACTTGCTACTTGTTGCCGCAGTGGACAAACAGGTGCATCACACATAATGTGTAATAAACCATTTCTGTTCAGTAGGAGTACGCGAATTCCACCTGTCAATAGTCGCCAATCCAAATCAGGATTAAGTAAACGCTCTAGTAAAAATATAATTGCTGGTTCATCGCCAGTATTTGCCAAATCTAATGCTGATATGGCAAAGGCGGGATACTTGGCAGCGGGTAAAGCCAGGCAATCAATCCAAGTAGGTTCCTTGTCGCCTGCTTTTTGCCCGTATACGGTGGCGGCGAGAATGGCTTGAGGAGCGATCGCTTCTAGCTGCGGTAAAATCGCCTCTAAGCACACTACCTTATCTGGGATCGGGGCAGTTCCTAAGGGATCAAAAGCTGGAATACAAAAGATATGTAGCGTTGATTCTTTCAGAGAAACTTGGACACCAACTTTTAATCCTGATAGTACTTCAGCTAATAATCGAGCGATCGCTTGGACATCCCCCCAACGCGCCCACTCTTTAAGCATCACCTCTGGTGGTGTTAAATCCACCCGCAGCAGCCAATCTGGGGCAGTTTCGCCGCTTACCTGAGAAACAATTACGGCATCTTGGTAGCCGGAAAGCTTGAGATAACGCAACTTCTGTGCTATTGGTTCAGCAAGCAACGATGCATCAGGGCTATAGCTTGACTGGCAAAATATCCACAGGCGATTTTCTTCTGGCTGAGAATTCTTTGGCTTATATAGCTTAATCTTTGCCTGTACTGATACACCTAGCGTACTCAGAGTTTCGCTCAGATATCGAGCGATCGCTTCTGGATTGCCTTGGCGTGCCAAACTTTCGTTAGAGACAATTAGCGCCCCACCCGATTGTTTTGATTTTTCCGAGTCTGCTAGCAGCGCTTGCTGCACCTGATCGAGATGCTTATCTATTTGATTTAAGTGAACCCGATGGCACCATGAGGGGCGGTGTTCCCCTTTTCTGCGGCCATAGACAAATACTTGATATATTGAGGTTTGTTCGCTATTTGTGAGGATATCTAAGTTTGTTTGCTGTAGTGCTTGCAGCAAATCAGACAAAGTACGCCAACGCTGCGGACATTCTGTACCTTCACAAAGAATATGAAGGTCATTTCCCCGCAACCGGACTTTCACTCCGAAAGTGTTGATCCCTGTTGCTTGGCTTACCCATTGCACTAAGGATTGCTGGCGATCTGGTAATACTGTTTTCATGCTCAGTTAACTTTACAGTCAGCGATGGTTGGGGGATAGTGCCTGCACTTGTAAACTAGAACCATAGGTCTATCACACTCTGACGTTTTTTTTTAACAATTTTGTTACCTTCCTAGCTCACAAAATCGGACAAGATAGTCTTGTATAGGTTGTAAGTCTGACTAATGTTGAGTTTTGCGTTTATTTTACTAATAGGGAGTCAAAAATCAGAAGTTAGGATTTAGGAGAGACGAGATTAATCGCGTTTGTACAGTAACCATGAGTCAGAATAATTCTATATGACTGGCTGATAACTTGTCCTTTAAAACCGGACTCGTTTCCCAATCTGCTAATGCCCCTTCAGGTAAAACAGACAACAAGCTTATCTCATTTAAACTCTATCCCTTGATCGTTGGTTGGAGTCATCTTAACTCCTAACTCCTGTACAGACGTGATTAATCGCGTCTTTCCTAACAGACGCGATTAATTGCGTCTCTACTCATAAATTCCCATAACCAAAAATTAGCAATGCCTCCTATCAACCAACAGTCTTCACCTAAACCCGCATCCAATCTGGATTTATTTCCCATTCCCCAATCGTTCCTTTTACAAATAGGTACAGCGTCTATATTACTGCTCCTGCTTACCGGAAAAACTACAGTAAGAGCACTAGAAGCCATAGGAGAAGCTAGTGAAGAATTATTTCGAGGCGATCGCCTACCCAATCTAGACTTCCCAGATGAACACGAAATCAATCAAGATGAGAAGATATACACCAAATAATTATTTGCTCAGGAACAACCCGGTGAGCATTAAGTGCAAAACCAAGAACCGTAAACAGTAATTAGCTTTACAAGAATAGAGAATATGGGTTCCCTTTTATACTCTTCGTCTCAAACTGCGGATATATACCCGGTGTCGGAATTATTTTTGCGTCATCGTCTCCAGGTAGTGGAAGAATTGTGGGAGTCAGTTCTCCGGCAAGAATGCGGTCAAAATATGGTAGACCTGTTGCGTCAGTTGCGCGATTTATGTTCGCCAGAAGGACAAGCAACAAATGACCAAGCATCTTCAGCCGTCAAATTGATTGAACAACTAAATATCAACGAAGCAATTCGCGCGGCTCGTGCTTTCGCTCTGTATTTTCAGCTGATCAACATCATAGAGCAGGAATACGAACAACGGCAGCAATTGAGTCGCTATGAGGCAGAAACAGAGGCTATAGAGCCAGAAACACCATCCAATGTTAATTATTCCTCCAATCAAAGAGAAGATGACGCACCTGTTAGCAAGGGAATAGCAGCAGCCTTCCTGAGAAAGAATTATCTCGAAAAGGCGCAAGTCAAACCAAAAGGTACTTTTGCTGCCTTGTTTCCCTATTTATTCAAACTGAATGTCCCACCCCAGCAAATTCAACGTCTAATTGCACATCTGGATGTGCGCTTAGTTTTCACAGCGCACCCGACGGAAATTGTTCGTCATACCATCCGAGATAAGCAGCGACAAGTAGTACAACTTTTGCAAAAACTGGATGCCTTGGAAAACCATTCCGGGACTACACCAGGAGCATATCCTTGGGAAGCAGTAGATGTCCGCGAACAATTGCTCGAAGAGATTCGCCTGTGGTGGCGTACAGACGAACTTCATCAGTTCAAACCCACAGTGCTAGATGAAGTAGATTATGCCCTGCACTACTTCCAAGAAGTTTTATTTGATGGCATTCCGCAACTGTATAAACGTTTCAAACACACTCTATCCAATACCTTTCCTTGGCTAGAACCACCGAGTAAAAACTTTTGCTCTTTTGGCTCTTGGGTAGGTTCAGACAGAGACGGGAACCCATCAGTCACACCCGAAATCACCTGGAAAACGGCTTGCTATCAGCGCAAAATGGTAATCGGGAGATATATTCAGTCAGTGAAAAATCTGATTGAATTGTTGAGTGTGTCGATGCATTGGAGTGATGTTTTACCAGATTTGCTGGAATCTCTAGAATTGGATCAGTCCCAGATCAGCGAGGTATATGACGCACTGGCGCTGCGTTATCGACAAGAACCCTATCGGCTGAAACTGGCTTACGTGCTGAAACGGTTGGAAAATACTCGCGATCGCAATTTAGCTTTGTACAATCGGGAAACGCCAACAAATCAAGATAGCCCCCTGTATCGTTCGGGAGCCGATTTTTTAGCAGAACTGCGAATGATTCAGCGCAACTTGACAGAAACAGGTTTAAGTTGTCGAGAATTAGAAAATCTGATCTGTCAAGTAGAAATTTTTGGTTTTAACTTAACACAGTTAGATATCCGCCAAGAATCATCCCGTCACGCCGATGCGCTCAACGAAATCCTCGAATACCTGCAAATATTACCCCAACCTTACAACGAACTATCTGAGGAGCAAAGAGTTGCTTGGCTCACAGGCGAACTGCAAACCCGTCGCCCACTAATCCCGGCAGAATTGCCATTTTCGGAAAAAACCAACGATGTAATTGAAACCTTTCGCATCGTGCGATCGCTGCAACAAGAATTTGGTCTTAACATCTGCCAAACTTACATTATCAGTATGTGCCGCGACGTGAGCGACGTGCTGGAAGTATTGCTTTTAGCCAAAGAAGCCAGACTTTTTGACCCCGCCCTTGCCGTCGGAACTATTCAAGTAGTCCCCCTATTTGAGACAGTAGAAGATTTGCAACGCTCCAGAAGCGTCATGCGGAAACTGTTTGAACTACCGTTATATCGCGCTTTGTTAGCTGGTGGTTACGAACAGACAAAAGCAGAAGGTGCAGATGAAAATTCACCCTCCCCTGCTCCCCTGCTCCCCTGCTCCCCTGCCTCCTCCTCCGTCACCCCCAACTTGCAAGAAGTAATGCTGGGGTATTCTGACAGCAACAAAGACTCTGGTTTTTTAAGCAGCAACTGGGAAATTCATAAAGCTCAAAAATCACTGCAAGAAATAGCAGAAAACTACGATCTAAATTTGCGGATTTTCCACGGACGCGGCGGTTCTGTGGGACGAGGTGGCGGCCCCGCTTACGAAGCGATTTTGGCTCAACCAGGTCATAGTATCAATGGGCGAATCAAGATTACCGAACAAGGAGAAGTTTTAGCTTCCAAATATTCCTTGTTGGACTTGGCTTTGTATCACATGGAAACCATCACCACTGCTGTGATTCAAGCTAGTCTGCTGCGGACAGGGTTTGATGATATTGAACCCTGGAATGAGATTATGGAAGAATTAGCAGCGCGATCGCGTCAACATTATCGCGCCCTAATCTACGAACAGCCTGATTTTGTTGATTTCTTCCACGAAGTAACTCCCATTGAAGAAATTAGCCAGCTACAAATTAGTTCCCGCCCCGCACGTCGTCCATCTGGTAAGAAAGATTTAAGTAGTCTGCGAGCTATTCCTTGGGTATTTAGCTGGACACAAACTCGCTTTTTGCTTCCTTCATGGTACGGTGTTGGCACAGCGTTACAAGAATTCTTGAACGAAGAACCAGAAGAACACTTGAAATTACTCCGCTACTTTTACGTGAAGTGGCCCTTCTTCAAGATGGTGATTTCTAAGGCCGAGATGACTTTGGCAAAAGTAGATATGCAAATGGCACACCACTACGTCCAGGAACTCTCAAAACCAGAAGATCAACTTCGTTTTGCCAAGGTTTTTGACCAAATTGCCAGCGAGTTTTATCTAACAAGAGATTTGGTGTTAAAAATCACCGATCACAATCGACTCTTAGATGGCGATCCTGTATTGCAACGCTCTGTGCAGTTACGCAATGGCACAATTGTCCCCTTGGGATTTATCCAAGTTTCACTACTCAAACGTCTACGGCAGTCCCAAAATACTACTGCTACTTCTGGAGTAATTCATTCTCGTTACAGCAAAGGCGAGTTACTGCGAGGAGCATTGTTAACTATTAATGGTATTGCTGCTGGGATGAGAAATACAGGTTGATTGGGAATGGGGCATGGGGCAGGGGAGACAAAGTAACTTAAGTGATAATTTGCAACAAGTCTTTTCTCTTGTCCTCTTTCCCATGACTAATAGACCTCTTGCACAAATGCAAAATTCCCCCTCATCCCTCAACCCTTCTCCCAAAATTGGGAGAAGGGGAGCCAATTTCAAAGTCCCTCTCCCAAGCTTGGGAGAGGGATTTAGGGTGAAAGCTCATTGATTTATGCAAGAAGTCTAATGACTAATGACCAATGACCAATGACAAATGACAAATGACAAAAAACAGAATTTTAATTTGCACTTTTTTGGCGCTGCTATCAGGTTTTTTTGGTGCTTACACCAGTGGGCAAATCACTATAATGCTGCATAGCCAAAAGTGCCAAAACCAACCTTGGGGTTTAAAGGAGATGTGCAACGCTTGGATGACACCAGGAGCAATATGGCAAGGTAGCACAACAGGACTTTGGACAGGCACTATCTTAGGGGCTTTTGTTGGTGGTGTGGTGACGCGACAAGCTCGTGATTAGTCTCATGTGATACCAATTAAATTAATGATTGCAACACATCCTTGGGTAGAGACGCGATGAATCGCGTCTTTAAAGATTTTCAAATTGGTATGAGTTTGAGGATTGGCAGCTTTGGTGTCAGCAAGGCTGGTAAAATCTACCCATAGCGAAGAAGAGAAAATCACCATGCCTACCGAAACTAACCCAGGGAATCAAACTACTACAGGGGCTGATGCGATTGATGAAGCGATCGCACAGGGAATTGATTTTGATGGTTCTCCCATTCCGTCTGCCAAGCTAGAACTTTATGGTAAAGTTATGGCGCTAGAAGGCAACAGACAGCGCAGTGGTGTATCTAATACGATGCGATCGCGCATTGTGCGAATTGGCGCAAAACACATTCCCCAAGCGGAACTCGACCAATTACTCGTAGATGCTGGTTTCGCACCCCTAAAAGAGAAAGAAATTGCCTTTTTCTATAGTGGCAAATAAATAAAGTTAGGAGTTAGGAGTTCGTTGAGATAAGATACCTTAGCGATATCTGGCGACAAACTCTGACACTCCTTCGCACAGCGTAATTCTGCTAATTCCCTACCGCCACACGTTTGGGCTTAACACATAAATTAAATTATCTACCTCACACCTTCCAAATTGCCATCGGTATTTTGGCTTCTTGAGTATTTATCCTAATCTCGTCGAAAAGTGTATCTTCAGCAAGATTTTGTCAACTTTACCTTGTGTTTGAATTGGCAGATGGCTATATGTACTTAAGTAATAGCTGAAAGACTTGGAGAACACATGTCAAGAACTACGTCAAATTCAGAAATGCAATACCGAGTTATTGGCAGCACAGGAGAGAAAGTTTCCGCCATCGGATTGGGTGGTTGGCACATTGCCTTGAAGCACGTTGATGAGCAATTGGGTATCCGCATTGTGAGAACAGCCATCGATCGCGGCATCACCTTTATGGATAACAGTTGGGATTACAACGGTGGAGTCAGCGAGATTCGTATGGGAAAAGCGCTGCGCGATGGCTACCGGGATAAAGTGTTTCTGATGACGAAAATCGATGGTCGCTCTAAGAAAGAAGCCGCAAAACAATTAGACGAATCACTTAAACGTCTGCAAGTTGATTGCATCGATCTTGTTCAGCATCACGAAATGATTCGATACGAAGACCCCCATCGAATTTTCGACCCCGAAGGGGCAAATGCTGCCTTCATTGAAGCGCGAGAAGCTGGAAAACTGCGATACATCGGCTTCACTGGACACAAAGACCCCCATATTCATTTACATACGCTGGAAGTTGCAGCTGCTCACGGGTTTAAATTTGATACAGTGCAAATGCCGCTGAATGTAATGGATGCCCACTACCGGAGCTTTGCAAAGCTGGTTGTACCAGAACTTGTAAAACAAAATATCGGCATTTTGGGGATGAAAAGCTTGGCAAATGGTATTCTTTTACGGTCTAAGACTGTAACGCCAATTGAATGTTTACACTATGCTTTGAATCTGCCCACATCGGTTGTGATTACCGGAATTGACAGCATGGAAATTCTAGAGCAAGCTTTTGAAGCAGTGCGGACGTTTCAGCCAATGAACGACGAGCAAGTGCGATCGCTCTTAGCAAAAACGGCAGAAGCGGCATCACGCGGCGAGTTTGAGCCGTTCAAAACCTCATCAATCTTTGACAGCACCGCCCAAAATCCAGATTGGCTGGGAGAGGAACCACAGCGTATTCAGCAATTGATGTCAGCGTGATGCTTTGTTAGTGTTGTCTGTGCAGGAAGTTCATACGGTGATACAACAATAAAGCATCTTCCAGTTTAGTAATTGCGATCGCCACGCTATCTAATGCAACTCCCTGCAATGGCATTGTTTCGTCTAACAATGCCATTGTTTTGACTGATAATGCGATTGTTCCGACTGACAATGCGATTGTTTCGGCTAACAATGGCATTGTTTCGACCTGCAAAAATTAACTCACGCTTTTTTTTACCTTGTTCTATCTAAAAATCTCACTTTACCGTTAGATTTTTTGTTGTAATGGGCACATTAAAATATACACTATATCAGTATACTTGTATGCCCACCCAAGATAAAACCCGTCGTTTGCCTTCTCAATCAATTACTCAAGATATAAACTCATTTCACGGCTTGCAAACCATCAGTACATATAATACAAACCGTACTGATGCCTCTGTAGCAAACTTACAGCAAGCTTATCAAGCTATGTTGGCGCAGCAACAATCCGAAACTGAAAAACTAACTTTATATCGTGCTGCGGCCAATGCTGCGCGATTAGCAGAATGGGAATTTCATAATGCTGTATTAGCGATGAAAGAAGTAATCCGCGGACAATATGGTTCAGATAGCGATCAAGCTCAAGCCGTTGGACTGAAGAAAAAATCAGAACGCAAGCGTCCCAATCGTAAAAAGTCAGTTGCGATTGCAAGTTAATTAACTGAAGGGCGATCGCTAACTTTTCTCTGGGTGCAATCGCCCATGTCGAAAAATTCTAATTTGTTTAAACCGACTTTTGATTACTAGAAAATAATCTTTACTCAAAATTCAATCTATCAAAATAGTGAACTAATTTCATAACTATTGATGCGAGAACTTCTATCTAGGGATCGATATGGCTAATAAGCTAAATGAAGTAGAAATAATATACTAAATCACATGAGATTGTATTGTATGAAATCCAATTATGTTACAAAACAGCTTTCTACCCTAAAACGCTGGATGGCCACAACATTGTTTTGTATGTTAGCGATCGCTTTTGTTTGGCAAGGTGCATTTTTCTCGAACACCTCAGCAATGGCCAATCCTACTGGAACCTTGATTGCATACGATGATGCAGGCGATAAAGTTCAAGAAAAAACCAGTAAAGATGCTGGACGAGCCAAAAATTTCATTGATGATACGGCAGATAAAGTGAAGGATGCTGCCAAAAGCAATGCCAGTAAAGTTGACCAATCAACAGACAACGATAGCCCTATTGGGCGTAAAGCCAAGAAAGATGCCGCTACAATTCAGAAGAGAGCAAATGAAGACGCATCTCGGACTAAAGAAGCAGTAGACAACACAAAGAATGTTGTTGAACGTACTGTTGAAAACATTAAGGATGCTTTTGGTAAATAGAGATATAGCAATCTGATTTGATTTGCGAAAATCGAAAGCTTTAAATTTCCGACTTTTTTAATAAGTCGGAAACATTGTTGTTTACGAGTAATTTCGGAAAGTCTCAGGTTACGTCAATATTATTACAGCAATTTACAGATAGTTAAACATTATGGTAAGGGTAGCACAGCTAGCTCTGCGTGCCTACAGGGGATTGTAGTTAAAGCCTCGTTTCCTAGTTGGAGACTTTTAACGAGATACAGAAATGATTTACTAAATACATGAAGTTAGAGCAAGTAATCGAGTAGCTTTAGATACATATTTGTCACAGTTATAAGAAGTAGCGATCGCTGATAAAATTAGCTGCTGTCAACGCAGAAGAGTAGAAACTCTAGTTAAAAATTTACTAGCAATTATGCTAGATATATAGCTGTAAATTAAAATATTTGATTTTCTTTTTTACTAACTTACAGATAGCAAAATTGAGTCATCTGCTTAGGGAACTTCCGCAAATTCTTCTTAAAAAACTTGTTTTTCTATACGCATCACAGGCATTTTATAAGTAGCATTACTCACGGAGAAATGTGTTATAACTTTAACTGATTGCAATCTTATTTGACGAATTGTTAATGGTTAACAGATTTTTCACCATTATCAATTAAGAAGTTATACTTTCCACTACAACTTAGTAACAATGTAAAAGTTTGATTCTGTGGACAACCCGACCGTGGGAAAATCAAAATACCGAGACTGGAAGTTAGAGAGGAAAACCTTATAATATGCATCTGAGCGAAATCACCCATCCTAATCAGTTGCACGGTTTATCTGTTCGCCAACTGCAACAGATTGCCCGTCAGATTCGAGATAAGCATCTTCAAACAGTAGCAGTTAATGGTGGACACTTGGGGCCAGGGTTGGGTGTTGTCGAATTAACACTAGGACTTTACCAAACACT
This sequence comes from Nostoc sp. 'Lobaria pulmonaria (5183) cyanobiont', assembly GCF_002949795.1. NCBI lineage: Bacteria > Bacillati > Cyanobacteriota > Cyanophyceae > Nostocales > Nostocaceae > Nostoc > Nostoc sp. 'Lobaria pulmonaria (5183) cyanobiont'. Next base: position 5,149,707 of record NZ_CP026692.1, read on the forward strand.
GGACTTAGATCGGGATAAAGTGATTTGGGATGTAGGACACCAGGCTTATCCCCACAAACTGCTTACAGGACGTTACGATCGCTTCCACACCCTTAGACAAAAAGATGGAATTGCGGGCTATCTCAAACGGGGTGAAAACAAGTTTGACCACTTTGGGGCTGGACACGCTTCTACAAGCATTTCAGCAGCATTGGGCATGGCTTTAGCGCGAGACTTGAAAGGAGAAAAATTTAAAGCCGTTGCTGTGATTGGGGATGGGGCACTAACTGGCGGCATGGCTTTAGAAGCCATCAACCACGCCGGACACATGCCGAAAACCAATCTGTTGGTTGTTCTCAATGACAACGATATGTCCATATCTCGCAACGTCGGCGCGATTCCCCGCTATCTCAACAAAATGCGCCTCAGCCAACCGGTGCAATTTATTAAAGATAATCTTGAGGAACAGTTGAAGCAAATTCCTTTCGTTGGCGAATCCCTATCACCCGAACTCGGACGGATCAAAGAAGGTATGAAGCGTTTGGCTGTTCCAAAGGTAGGTGCAGTTTTTGAAGAACTCGGCTTTACCTACATTGGGCCAGTGGATGGGCATAATCTTGAAGAACTAATTGCCACCTTCCAACAAGCACATCAAATACCAGGCCCAGTTTTGGTACATGTGGCAACAGTAAAAGGCAAAGGTTATGAAATTGCCGAACTAGATCAAGTTGGCTACCACGCCCAAAGCCCTTTCAACGTCGCAACTGGCAAAGCCATTCCTTCTAATAAACCCAAACCCCCGGCTTATGCCAAAGTCTTTTCTCACACTCTGGTGAAACTTGCCGAACAAAACCCGAAAATCATTGGGATTACTGCGGCTATGGCAACGGGGACAGGTTTAGATAAACTTCAAGCAAAACTGCCGAATCAATATGTTGATGTCGGCATTGCGGAACAACACGCAATTACCCTAGCAGCAGGACTTGCAAGCGAAGGGATGCGCCCTGTTGCAGCTATTTATTCCACCTTCTTGCAACGCGCCTACGACCAGATAATTCATGATGTCTGCATCCAAAACCTGCCAGTATTCTTCTGCTTGGATCGGGCGGGAATCGTCGGATCTGATGGGCCCACCCACCAAGGTATGTATGATATTGCCTATCTGCGTTGCATTCCCAACATGGTAATCATGGCCCCCAAAGACGAGGCAGAACTGCAAAGCATGGTAGTAACTGGCGTTAATCATACCAGTGGGCCGATCGCAATGCGTTATCCTCGTGGCAATGGCTACGGTGTTCCTTTGATGGAGGAAGGCTGGGAACCTTTGGAAATCGGCAAAGGCGAGATTTTGCGTACAGGCGATGACGTGTTAATCGTCGCTTATGGCACAATGGTCTATCCAGGAATGCAAGCCGCGGAAATTCTCAGCGAACATGGCATTGAAGCAACTGTAATTAATGCGCGTTTCGTTAAGCCTTTGGATACCGAGTTGATTTTGCCTTTAGCAAAGAAAATCGGCCGTGTTATCACCTTAGAAGAAGGTTGTATCATGGGTGGCTTTGGTTCTGCGATCGCGGAAGCTTTACTAGATGCAGATATTCTCGTTCCTGTCAAGCGATTCGGTGTACCAGATGTATTGGTAGATCATGCTGAACCCAATGAATCTAAGACAGAACTCGGTTTAACTAGTCATCAAATAGCAGAGAGAGTGTTGCAAGCTTTCTTTAAACGGCAATTATCTACTGTTGTTTAGCTAATTTTTTGTAGAATGAATCGCCCACACTTGTGACTCAGGTGTGGGCGATCGCTTATGAAAACGGCAAGTCTAATATCAGTATATTCAAGTTATGCGATCGCCTACGGAGCTACAATTCTAGTGTTTCGGGATTAAAGTTTTATTTTATTCTCTAACAGAAAAATATTAACTATTTAAGCTATAGCGGTTCCCATTCAGATGCGGTACAAAATTATATCGTGGGGTGTAGGGGCACGGCAGTGCCGTGCCCCTACACCCCACGCAAACGAGAAGCGCTATATTTAAAATTTGTCGCTAAGAGCCAATCCTACTGTCGCTACAAGCAAGTGATTTTAGTCGATTATCTAAAATCATCAAGTGTTATCTGAGTAGTAGCAATTTAAGTCTGATTGCCTAGTAACGCTTCGCTGCAATTCTAAATTCCAAATGCTCATATCATAAGCATTTGGAATTTTGCAGATTGCTTAAGAGTAGGGTATGGTTGCTCGATTTACGCCGTGCTGCACTTTCTTCAAATCAGGTTTATCCCGTTATTTGGCACAATAACTCAATGTTACTAATTGACCAAACACGCTTACCTAACGAATATACATTTGTGGAAATTCACCGCAGTCAAGATATGGCGCGGGCGATTAAAACCATGATTGTGCGAGGTACGCCTGTAATTAATGTAGCTGCGGCTTATGCAATGCTATATAAGGCTTTTGTGTACTTCATACGAGTGAAAAACGCTATATTATTAGGGGTAAACGTAAAAAGGTCAGCACGATAAAACTGATGTAGGTTTAGTTTTGTAAAAACTGTGAAATCACTGATTTATCAACTGTTCGCTGATTTTACATTTCGTCAGAGCGCTTGATTTTTTTAACGCAGACTTACTTCCAATTTAAATTAGTAATAATTTTGATGACAAATTTTCCAAACCAGGTTTATCCCGTTATTTGGCACAACGACTCGGTGTCATTAATTGACCAAACCTGTTTACCTAACGAGTATGCATTTGTGGAAATTCACCGCAGCGAAGATATGGCGCGGGCGATTAAAACCATGATTGTCCGAGGTGCGCCTGCAATTGGTGTGGCTGCGGCTTATGGAATGTTTCTTGGCGCAAGGGAAATTGAAACAAGCGATCGCCACGAATTTTTGCAAAACTTAGATAAAGTAGCCCAGTTGTTGCGTTCTACTCGTCCAACGGCGGTGAATTTATTTTGGGCAATCAGCCGGATGATGAAAACTGCCTACGAAACTCTGGGAACAGTAGAAGACATCAAGCAAATCCTTTTCCAAACAGCCCAAGCAATCAACATAGAAGATTTACAAACCTGTCAAGCGATCGGCGACAATGGTTTGGCAGTTTTGCCCAATACTCCACAAAAGCTGAGGCTACTTACTCACTGCAACGCTGGGGCATTAGCTACTGCTGGTTATGGCACTGCTTTAGGTGTGGTGCGTTCTGCTTGGAGGGAAGGACGTTTAGAACGTTTATTTGCCGATGAAACCCGTCCTCGCTTACAAGGCGCAAAACTCACCACTTGGGAATGTGTGCAAGAAGGGATTCCAGTGACATTAATTACTGATAATATGGCAGCCCATTGCATGAAACAGGGTTTGATTCATGCTGTAGTTGTGGGTGCTGATCGCATTGCTGCCAATGGCGACACTGCTAACAAAATTGGTACATATAGTGTTGCGATCGCTGCTATTGCCCATAATATACCCTTCTTTGTCGCTGCACCCCTTTCCACCGTTGATTTTGAATTAGCCGATGGCAGCCAAATTCCCATTGAGGAACGCGATCCAACAGAAATATATCAAGTTGGCGATACTATTCTCACACCTGAGGGTGTAGATTTTTACAATCCAGCTTTTGATGTGACTCCGGCTGAGTTGATTACAGCCATCATTACAGAGAATGGAGCGATCGCACCTCACGAATTAGCAAAATCACAGTTAAAGCAATTACCGATTGGGTTAAATCCGAATTAATGGAGAACTTGCGCCGAGTTCTCGATAACTCTACCGATCGCTCTAAATCCGAATAACGGAAACTTTATAGAGGATTGCCCCAAAAAAATCTCCGACTTTTTAGAAAAGCCGGGGACTTTGTTTTTTGACTACTTTAAAATCTGACGGATCAAAATTTATCAGCAATTTTTTCAATAATTTTATCTAAACTTCATATTTGGACTAAATTCAATAAGCAAAATCCGCAATTACTTTCTCAAAATAAGCTTTGACTTTCTCAAACCCCAGTTTGCTTTCTCATTTTGGTGTTTTCCGCAAGTAAAATAAGCTTTGACTTATTCAAAACAAGCTTTTGCTTTCTCATTTTGGTGTTTTCCGCAAGTAAAATAAGCTTTTGCTTTCTCAAAATGCCATTTGACTTACTCAAACCCCAGTTCGCTTTCTGATTTTGGTGTTTTTTGCAAATAAAATGCCATTTCGCTTTTTTAAAATGGTTGATTTAGTAAAAATACTGACCTGGCGAATAAAAATCGTCAGGGCTTTCTCAAAATTATTTGGTCATTCGATTAAAAACCCTAGACAAGGAACAAATATAGCGCTTCTCGTTTTCATCGATAAAATCAAGCTTTTAGAGTGCTTGTCTAAAGGGGCGTAGACCTTGAGTTTCTATATTAGCAGGTGATTTTCCAAAACCTTTAGCCATCAAAATAATCTCGTATTTGTACCTTTATACCAATACCTTAGCCAATTTACGAGTATTGCCATAGAGCAAATTTAGAAACCTCTCCCTGTCTTGAACTAAAATTCAAGTCTCTTCCTCTCCGACTCGGAGAGGGACAGGTTTTGTGTAATAAAACCAGGCAGAGGTCTTTTTATTCAACTAATTAACCCTAGTAAACTTAACCAAAATGCTGAATAATTGCCTCGGCAAATTCAGAACATTTTAAGGGTTCAACTGGCGGTTCTAACAACCGGGCTAAATCGTAGGTGACTTGACTACTGGCGATCGCATCGCTTAAACCTTTCTTAACTAGGTCTGCGGCTTCTTGCCAACCCATAAATTCCAGCATCATCACACCAGACAAAATCACTGAACCCGGATTAATTCGATCTAAGCCAGCGTGTTTAGGTGCAGTACCGTGGGTAGCTTCAAATATGGCACTAGAATCACCAATATTAGCCCCTGGCCCCATTCCCAATCCCCCAACAATGGCGGCGGCGGCATCAGACAAGTAATCGCCGTTCAAGTTCATCGTCGCCAAAATCGAATACTCATCCGGTCTAGTTTGGATTTGTTGAAAAATACTGTCAGCAATCCGGTCATTCACCAAAATTTTATCTTTCCATTTGCCATCGCCGTGGGTTGCCCAAATTGAGTTAAGAACAGTTTCAACTTCCTTGACAATTTGCGCTTTTTTCTCTTCAGTGAGAGCATCAAACCCAGGATCAATCTCGCGGGCGTTTTCTTCTAAGGAAATATTGGGATTTTTTTCCTTGTTACTCAAAATCCAAGATTCTCGTTCAGTGACAGTTTCTTGGCGAAATTCGCTGGTTGCTAGTTCATAACCCCAGTCGCGGAAAGCGCCTTCTGTGTACTTCATAATGTTGCCCTTATGCACCAAAGTCACTTGTTGCTTATGTTTGGGCAAGAGCAAAGCGTGTTTAATGGCACGTCTGACTAGACGCTGGGAACCAGTTTTGCTGATGGGTTTGATGCCAATACCAGAATCAAGAGGAATGCGTTTTTTCCCATGTTCTGGGGTGGCGGGGATCAGTTCTTCGTTGAGAATTTTAATTAAGCGATCGCCGATTTCGCTACCTTGTCGCCACTCAATGCCTAAATAAATATCTTCTGTATTCTCCCGATAAACAATTACATCCAGCTTTTCGGGATTTTTGTGGGGTGAAGGCGTACCTGCATAGTAGCGGCAAGGACGTACACAGGCATACAAGTCAAAAATTTGCCGCAGCGCCACATTTAAAGAACGAATTCCCCCCCCAATGGGAGTAGTCAAAGGCCCTTTAATAGCTACACCATATTCTTCAATTGCCGTGAGAGTGTCCTGAGGTAAATATTGATAAGTACCGTATAAATCGCAGGCTTCGTCCCCAGCGTAAACCTTGAACCAACTAATTTGACGCTGACCCTTGTATGCTTTGGCTACCGCAGCATCTAGCACTTTTTGGGTAGCAGGCCAGATGTCTATACCTGTGCCGTCGCCCCGAATAAAGGGGATAATTGGATTGTCCGGTACGATTGGTTCACCATTTTTGAAGGTGATTTTTGCTCCGGTTGCGGGGGGGGTAATCTTTTCATACATCGTTCACACACTCCTAATCGATACGCTGCTAGTTAAAAAAACCTTATGTGGCAGGCTTGTATATTTTGCTGTGTCTTTTGTTCACCAAGCCATAAGGCACAGATTTTCCCCCTATTCCCCTTGTACATTATTTGGGAATTATAATGTGGGATTTCAGTGAAGCGATCGCAATTTTGTACGATCAAAAATAGTAAACTACTTTTCGCTATCAGTGCTTCGCCTTAAAGAAGCCTAATAGCTTACCACTTTTTCACTGACCGCTAAAACGAGAATGGCATGACAGACCCAATGATTTTATCAGGCCCTGCTAATGACATCGACTCCCTCCGACAACCATTAATCGCTGGGTCTGAAAAAGTCCAACAACAGATAATCCCACAGTTAGCTGAGTTGGGTAATGAGGGATTAGACGTGTTGATGGAATTTTTACTGAAACGACGTGAAAACCCAGCGACTTGGGTTGATGGCAAAGCTTACCAAGTCCTGTATAACTCTGATGCACCCCAAGCCAAAGAATTTTTGCGCTCCTGTTTTCCTGAAGGAATTGTACCTCTAAAATCAGAGTGCGACATTAACTACAATTCTTTGCAACAGCTACTTGCTGTTCAAGACTTCCAAGCAGCCGATCGCCTCACCATAGAAAAAATGTGTGAACTATCAGGGCCAACGGCTGTACAACGAAAATGGTTGTATTTTAGTGAAGTAGAAAATTCCTCAGCTGTTGACTTGCAAACCATTAACAACCTCTGGTTAGTCCACTCCGAAGGTAAATTTGGCTTTTCAGTGCAGCGAGAAATCTGGTTAAGTTTAGGTAAAAATTGGGAGAATTTCTGGCCGAAAATTGGCTGGAAAGCAGGTAATACCTGGACGCGATACCCTAACGAGTTTACCTGGGATTTGAGTGCGCCTAGAGGCCATTTACCCCTCTCTAATCAACTTCGGGGGGTACGAGTTTTTGCTTCTTTACTCTCTCACCCTGCTTGGACAAAGAATTCTGAAAAATGATTTTGAGAAATAGATAATGGCAAACGTTCGTCTAGAAGATATTAAGCGTAGATTCAATAACGTCACTGCGATTGAGGATATTACCTTTGAAATTCCCGATGGCGAGTTTTGGGTTTTAGTCGGGCCATCGGGTTGTGGTAAGTCTACAATTTTGCGAACGATCGCTGGTTTAGAAACCGCCACATCAGGTAAACTCTTCATTGGCGATCGCTTGGTGAATAATATCCCAGCCAGACAACGAGATGTGGCGATGGTGTTCCAAAACTACGCTCTCTATCCTCACATGAGTGTGGCCCAAAACATCGGCTTTGGCTTGCAAATGCGGAAGGTTGACCGAAAAATCATTCAAGAACGAGTGATGAATGTGGCGCGATCGCTTTCTCTAGATCACTTGCTAGATCGTAAACCCAAACAACTTTCGGGTGGACAACAACAACGAGTAGCATTAGGGAGAGCGATCGCTCGTGAACCCCAAGTGTTTTTACTTGATGAACCTTTATCTAATTTAGATGCCCAATTGCGCGATGATACCAGAGCAGAATTGAAACAGTTACATCAACAATTAGGTATTACAACTATTTATGTCACCCACGATCAAGTTGAAGCGATGACTTTGGCTGATAAAATTGTCGTGCTAAATCGCGGGCGGATTCAACAAATTGGCGATCCCCAAACTATTTATGCAAATCCTGCTAACCAGATGGTGGCAAGTTTTTTAGGCAGTCCGCCAATGAATATTTTGCCTGCAATCTATCAAAATAATGGTTTTGATGTGAGTGGACAGTTATTAGCGATTCCAGCAGTTGTAAATGACAAATTACAGTCGCATCAGGGACACAGTTTTGATTTAGGGATTCGTCCAGAGCATATCAAAATCAACACTGACTCAGAACGAGCTGAACCCCCGGCTACCGCTAACAGTATTCAAAACTCAGGACTATTATCGGTTGAAGTTAAAGTTGTGGAACCTTTGGGAAGAGAAACTTTGATTCGTGCTGGTTTACCTGCTTCGGCGGTGATGTTGAATATTCAGGTAGGCGGTGATATGCGTCTTCGTCCAGGCGATCGCCTTTCTCTACAGCTCGATTTAAATCAGTTGTTTGTATTCGATCCCAAAACTGGGGACAGAATTTTATAAAGAGTTTCTTAAACTGCCAGAAGTAATCGCTAATTTCTAATTTTTTGTAGCCAAAATCTAAGAAAATGAAAACTGCAATAGAGACTGAATAGATTCGCTGCAAAACTTATATGACTATTAATCGACGCCATTTCTTGGTTTTACTTACATCAGGTGCTGGTGCTTTTGCATTAGACGCTTGTGCATCGGCAGAGAAATCTCCTCAGGGAAACACTGCAACTTCCGAGACAACACCAAATATAACAGCAAATACAACACCAAATACAACACCAAATACAACAGCAAATACAACGCCAAATACAACAGGGGCTATTCAACTACCACCTTTACCTTACGCTTACGAAGCACTCGAACCACACATCGATGCTAAAACGATGCAATTTCACCATGATAAACACCACGCAACTTATGTTAAAAACCTGAATGCAGCGTTAGCCAAACATCCAGAACTCAAAGGCAAAACTATTGAAGAACTGTTGCAAAAACTTGACAATGTACCACAAGATATTCGCAAAACAGTACGTAATAATGGCGGTGGTCATGTCAACCACTCAATGTTCTGGGAAATTATGAAACCGAAAGGTGGGGGAGAACCAACAGGAAATATAGCCTCCGCGATTAATCAAAATTTTGGCTCTTTTGCAGCTTTCAAAAAACAGTTTAACGAGGCTGGTGCTGGTCGTTTTGGTAGTGGTTGGGTTTGGCTAGTGCGTAACAAGGGTGGCAAGTTGGAAGTGGCAACTACAGCTAATCAAGATAGTCCCTTAAGTGCAGGTAAATATCCCATCCTGGGTAATGATGTATGGGAACATGCATATTATCTCAATTACCAGAATCGCCGTGCGGATTATTTAGATGCTTGGTGGAACGTAGTTAATTGGGATGAAATTAATAAGCGGTTTGCAGCAGCAAGTAAATTTGCTTAAAAATGGGGCAGGAAAGATAGCAAAAAATAAAAAGTTTATCTTCGGCTCCTGTCAAAGTAATTCGTAATTATAATCAGTGTGGGCTGCTCTAGCTTTTATAATTACGAATTACGAATTACGAATTAGTTAAAGAGGCTTTTGGGTAGGTATACCAATAGCACGCGGAAACTGAATTGGTGTGGTGCTTATTTTACGCAAATACACACAGTGCCGGATGCTATGACTTAAGGGTGTTGTAAATTGTTCGATTGATTCAATGACACCACCCAACTGGTTCACAGCATTCTGTAAAGCAGCTGTTTCATCCTCTGTCCAATTACCGCGATAAATTATGGCTAAACCTCCCTGTTTGAGTAGTGGTAGAGTATATTCTGCACAGACAGAGGCTGCCCCTACGGCACGGATCAATGCAATATTATAAGCTCGTCGATGCTGTGGGTGCTGACCAATTTCTTCCGCTCTACCAACAAGAGTTTTGGCATTGGTTAGGGCAAGTTCACTTAATATATTGTCGAGGAAAGTAATTTTTTTCCGAGTTGAATCGAGAAGAGTAATTGTGCAATTAGGTACAGAAATTGTCACTGGAACACCCGGAAAACCCGCACCTGTACCAATATCGATGAGAGCGGGAGAAGCAGAAGAGAAATTTACTGATAACAGAGATGCAATTCCTCGCAAAGAATCCCAGAGATGTTTTTCCCAAAACTCTTGGGGTTCAACAATCCGAGTTAAATTTTGTTGACGATTACCTTCTAGGATTAACTCATAAAGCTTTTGAAATTGTACTTGCTGTTGAGGAGTTGGTTGCCAATTGAGAGTTTGCTGCCAGATTTCTGCCATTTCAGGCAATAAGTTTGTCATTTGTCATTTATCATTTGTCATTGGGCATGGGGTCTGAGGCATTCTCTTTCTCCCCTTGCCCCCTGCTCTTTTCTCACACAGTTGGTAGAGGTTCTTTAACTTTGGATTCTAGTGTCTTTGGGTCTACTGATTCTAGTTCGCCGTGGTTAAGTGTCCAGCAACGGTCTGCGATCGCTAACAGATCCCCAGCATCGTGTGTCACTATTAACAATGTCCAATCTTGTTTCAGTTTTGCTAATAAATTTACCAGTTGCCGACGCATTGACCAATCTAAACCAGCTGTGGGTTCATCTAATAACAGTAAATTTGGCTGGCGAATTAATTGCACTGCTAAAGCTAAACGTCGTTGCTGACCACCACTCAAAGCATGGGGAGCAGCGGAAAGCGATAAATGCTCTAATCCCACCTCACTCAGCGCCTGTCTGACTCGTTCTGACCCTAACTCAGGATGTCCTAAACGCAATTCTTCTAAAATCGAACCACCACAAAAGTGTCGCTCTGGAAACTGAAATACCAGCCCGGCTAATTGTTGTAGCTGTTCGGCTAGAAGTTCTTGTTCACGCCAGAAGAGAGCGCCAGTAGTGGGTTCGGCTAGTCCCGACAAAATTTCTAGTAAGGTACTTTTACCCGAACCACTCGGACCAATAATCAGACCTAGCTGCTGGGGTGCTAATTCTAAATTGATCGATTTGAGAATCGCTGTTGGGCACGCTGTCGGATGATAATTTACATTTCGGAGATAAAGCATTTGTTAAGATTACCAAAAAGTCAGCAAATTACTGATTAGCTACACTGAGAGTATCTGGAAAATTCTGGAAAAATTTACAGCGCATTACCTGGATTAACACCTTAATTTAGCAGCAAGAATTATCCACTTTTTCTCCATTGTGGCAGACTAAGCCTGGAAGCATGGAAAGATTACCAATATATAAGAAAATTTTGGTTGAAGCAGAGGCAAGTTCAAATTAACCATTTTTGCATTCTAAGTAACACATACAACTATTTCGTGCGATTCGTTGACTAGAGAATCACGGTAGTCAGTCCGTAAATAACTAGTCCAGTCTGACAGCAGATTACTGTCACTAAAGGCTGAACTCTCGGTCAGATGTAGGTGAAAGCCCTACCATTCCGACTCAGAATTGACTCCTTATCTGCCCACACCGAACAAGCTCGGTTCTTGTAGAGTGAAGCTGGGAACAGGGTGCAATCAGACAGCCGTTACGGGCTGACACTGGCGCTAATAGGGGGTTCCCATGATGATAACAGAGCCTAGAAAAGTGACCTATTGTAGAGCAGGGCGTAACACAAACAACCCTGACTCCATTAGAGACAAATTCAATTCCCGCCGCATTTCGGAATAATTAACGGCAAGAGTCCAGGGAATCTAATGGTCAAATTGGCTACATCTAACGGAACTATCAATCTCTCCGAGGGAACGAATAAAAACGAGTTGTGGGTCTAGGGGCAGTCGAACCCCAAGTAGCCCAGACGAGCGGAGGAATCCCCACAATTCGGGTAGGACAGACCGTAATTGGTCTGAGGTGTTCAGAATACACTAACTAGAGAAGAGTATGATTAGACACAGTTACAAAACCAGTGAATCATGGTTAACGTTACCCTGGAAGAAATTCCGGCGTAACCTATTCCGCCTTCAAAAGCGCGTGTACAAAGCTGTTCAAGTTGGAAACAAGCGGAAAGCTAGGTCACTCCAAAAGCTTATTCTAAAATCCACCTCGGCTCGATTTCTTGCAATTAGACTTGTATCTCAGCTAAACGCTGGTAAAAAGACAGCTGGTATTGATGGTAAGAAATCCCTCTCATTTGAAGAACGCTTCAACCTAGAAGAACTACTGAAAATGAATAGTGGAAATTGGAAGCATCAAGGCTTAAGGGAAATCCCTATTCCCAAGAAAGACGGGACTACCAGAATGCTTAAGATACCAACCATCGCGGATAGAGCTTGGCAATGCCTAGCAAAATATGCACTAGAACCAGCACACGAAGCCACCTTCCACGCCAGGAGTTATGGGTTCAGAACTGGGCGCTCTGCCCATGATGCACAAAAACACATCTTTAACAACCTAAACTCCCAAGCCAACGGAATAGAAAAACGAGTAATCGAACTCGATATTGAAAAGTGCTTCGACAGGATTAGCCACTCAGTAATAATGGACGAACTCATCGCCCCCAAAGGCCTAAAACTCGGTATCTTCCGATGCCTCAAGGCAGGGGTAAATCCAGAATTTCCTGAACAAGGAACCCCACAAGGGGGAGTGGTCAGCCCACTATTAGCAAATATTGCACTCAACGGAATTGAGAGTATCCACAGATACCACTCTCTACACAGAGGGGGAAGAAGGATAACACCTGAAACATCGGCAAAACAAATTGCCGAGCCATCAATCCGATACGCGGATGACATGGTTATTATACTCCGACCCGAAGATGATGCAACAGAGATACTTGAAAGAATCAGCGAGTTCCTCCGCAAACGCGGAATGAATGTAAGCCAAAAGAAAACCAAAGTTACCGCCGCGACAGATGGGTTTGATTTCCTCGGCTGGCACTTTAAAGTCCAGAAAAACGGAAAGTTCAGATGTAGTCCCTCAGTGGATAACTTTAAAGCGTTCCGTAAGAAAGTAAAACACGTCGTTAACAACTCGAATTATGGTTCTATCGTAAAAGCTGAGAAATTAGCTCCGATAGTTAGAGGCTGGAGAAATTACCATAAGTTCTGTAAGATGGACGGCTCAAAGCACTCGCTTTGGTTCATGCACCACAGAGCCTACACGGTATTTAACAAGGAAACAAAACAGAATCGCTATTCGAGCGAAAAGCTCATAAAGAAAGCATTTCCAACGGTTCCTACCTCCGAAAATAAACACGTCATGGTTCAGGGTACCAAATCCCCGTATGACGGAGACACAGCCTATTGGAGTGAACGTAATAGTAAGCTCTACGACGGCGAAACCTCTAAAGCCCTCAAGAAGCAAAACCATAGATGTGCTTCCTGCGGTCTAAAATTCATCGATGAAGAACGGATTAATCTGCATCACATCGATGGAAATCACGCCAATTGGAAGAAAAATAATCTGGAAGCAATTCATGAGAGTTGCCACGATTACAAACACATAAGCAAAAGCGCAAGCTAAGAACATCGGAAGCTGGGTGCGGTGAAAGTCGCACGCCCAGATTTAACTGAGAGGTGCGGGGAATAATATCCCCCATCGACTCAACCAACCGCAATTATTCTGAGGGTTAAAATGACTAAAAGGTTTTCTTCGCCTCGATTAGTAGAATCTGCTAAACTAACCACCTTTGCTCAGACTGCTTTTGCAGGTGCGATCGCACTTAATGTCTGGGTAAATCCCTCTCTGGCTGGCGATCCGTTTCGCAATCGCGAACCTCATCAAATTGGCGACCAAACAGAAGCAGCTTTTAAAGCAATTTTTCAACAGGGCAACTATCCAGTAGCAGATCATTATCTGGAACAAGCACTATCCAAAGAGCCAAATGAACCTCTAGTTTATGCTATGAAGGCATCTTTAGCATACGGAAATAAGGATTGGGCTAAACTTGACACCTACAGTCAGAAAACTCTAGAAACAGGACAAAAACTGATTCCTAGCGATCCATTGCGTGGTAATTTATACATTGCTATTGGTCATTTTTTAGAAGGAGCAGTAGTTATCACTCGTGAAGGTACAGTCAACGGTGTACCCCAAGCCTTGAGTCGGCTACGACAAGTTTATGAATATTTAGACAAAGCCGAAGCAATTTCTGCCAACGATCCAGAACTGAATTTAATCAAAGGTTATATGGATTTATTATTGGCGGTTAATTTGCCTTTTGCTAGCCCAGATCAGGCAATTCGACGCTTAGAACAAAATGCTTCTCCTGGGTATCTAGTCGATCGGGGTATTGCTCTTGCTTACCGAGATTTAAAAAAGTATCCACAAGCACTAGAGTATGTGAATCGGGCGATCAAAACCACATCCGATAATCCAGAAATTTATTATCTCAAAGCCCAAATCCTGAAACAACTGGGGCAAAAAGAAAAAAGCCAGGAAACGATCGAGGAAGCGATCGCTAATTTTGACAAAGCATTGACTAAAAAATCTCAACTCCCAGGCGATTTAGTCAAACAAATTGAGCGCGAACGCAGAAGTGCTGTTAGCCTGAAGAATGCTGGGTAATTGAGCATTGGCGATTAAGTTTTTTCTCTATCTCCTATGCCCCATTCTCCATTCCCTACTTTGATATGCTTATTTCTAGAAGAGTAATTGAGATATTAGACCAAAATGGAGATTCAGTTCCGCGAAATTAATCCTTTTGATATGTGGATTTGGCTGAGATTCAGCACAAATCCTTCTGCGCGTGAAAAGCAATATGTAGAAGAAGTTTTCAATTCCTGGTTTTATCTGGGTAAATTGGGTGCATTTAATGCAGAGAATCTCCAGGTGCAGGACACTGGACTCGATATCAGCTACATGAATTATGATGAACAGGGCTATGACAAAAGCCTACTAGCACTGATGCACAACATAGGTGAGTTTGAATATGAGGGACAGTGGGGACGTTGTTGGTTTGATTTAGGAACCAGTGATGCGATCGCTCTGGATATTTTAATCAATGCTCTCACACAGCTTAGTCAGGAATATGTCACCATTGAAGAATTGTACATCGGTGGTGAAAATTCAGATTGGCCTATTGAGGATAGCGAAAGTCGTCCTCAGTCTATTTATGATAATTAGTTACAATGAATAAAGCAGGCGAAATTCGGGTAATAGCCTTGGGGCTAATTCGGGATAGCGAACGCATATTTCTTTCTGAAGGCTACGATCCCGTAAAACAACAAACATTTTATCGTGCTTTAGGCGGTGGTGTCGAATTTGGCGAAACCAGCCGTGCCGCCTTAGAACGAGAGTTTCAAGAGGAAATTCAGGCACAATTAACTAATATTAAATATTTAGGTTGTATAGAAAACCTGTTTACATTTAATGGTAGGCAAGGTCATGAAATTATTCAGCTTTATCAATGTGACTTTGTTGATTCAAAATTTTATCAACTGGAAAGTTTAATTTTTTCCGAATCACCACATCATAAACATAGAGCGTTATGGATAGATATATCTCGCTTGAAATCTGGGGAATTCAGATTAGTACCTGAAGTATTTTTTGAATATTTATAAATCATCTGGAAATCGCACTCAACAAAGACACAATATATTGGTTGAGACTAACGCCTTCCCGTTCAGAAGTCTCAGCTAAACGCCGATGTAAAGATTTTGGCATCCGTAGTAGTAGTTTACCGCTATAGCTATCATTATTACTTGGCAAGGGAATATCATCGCCTGCTTCATAAGCTGTTTCAATCCACAATTCCCGCGCCTCATTAAGATTTGCCATTATCTCTTCAAGAGTTTCGCCTTGGGTAAGACATCCAGGTAAATCTTTAATTTGAGCTACATATCCCCCCTCTGGGTCGGGATAAAGTGTTAGAGGGTACTGAAGATTTAAATAATATTCTAAGGACGGCTTCTCAATCTGCTGGTTCTTCTGGTTCAGTGTCTTCATCAATCCACTCTTCTAAATTTAATAGTTCAACTATTTGCTGTACATAAACTCCTTTAACTTTTTGTCCTCCTGTTTTGGGTACAGTGATAATTTTACCTTGGGAGTCTCGGAAGCTATGATGGCTACCCTTAGACCTTTTCTCTTCAAAGCCAAAAGCTTCCAATAGATAGTACACTTCCTGAAACCGCACTTCTGGAGGTTATTTTAGGAACTGATCTACTAATTTTCTTAATTTGCTCATTGATAAATGATACTATAGATAGTATCAAAAATGTGAGGCATAAAAGCAAAGACGTTGAGGTTGAACTAACCTAATGGGTGTACCTGAAACAAACCCAAAGATACCAATGCTTTCACCAAGCCTCTACGAAACTGATTTTTACGCTTGGACACAGGAACAAGCAACTTTACTTCGCAATGAGCAGTGGAGTCAGATTGATCTGCAAAATCTGATTGAGGAGATTCAATCTTTGGGTAAACAGCAACGTCAATAATTACGAAATCGTCTGAGTGTGTTGATGGGAAATTTACTAAAATGGCAGTACCAGTCCCAACGCCGTAGCCGTAGCTGGTTAGCAACACTTCGGATTCAACGGTTAGATATTGCTGAACAGCTTGAAGACAATCCTAGCCTCAAACCCTACCTTGAAGAAGCACTTCGCAAAGCCTACCTTAAAGGTGTCGAATTGGCTGTTGGAGAAACAGATTTGCCCAAGCGGACTTTTTCGGTGGAGTGTCCTTACAGTTTGTCAGAGATTGTTGACTATGATTTTTACCCCGGTGAACCAAGCAAGTTAGTGGATGAATCAGAGCAGTAATTTGAAATTAAAGTAAATCTTCTTCAGATAGCTGGGCTATTTTCATCAAAGCTTTCAAGGTTCCAACTTTCAAATCTTGATTGCGGTGAACAGGAATTGACAGGATTTTTTCTACTTCGGGGTTTTCATAAATATGATGACTGCCAGTAATTCTTTGCAAAACCCAACCTTTTTGTTCCACAATCTTACAAAGTTGCTTGCCGGAAATCGATTTCATACAGCAATTTCAACAACTTGATCTGTTGACTCAATTGCATTACGACTGTTGGCAACTTCAAGCCAACCTTCAATAGCATCTTTTAAATTAGCCATCACCTCTTCTATGGTGTCTCCTTCGGTAATACAACCGGGAAGCGCGGGAACTTCTGCCCAATAGCCGCCTTCTTCTGCTGGATGAATGATTGCTCTGATTTTCATAAACTTGTTGAGCTAGTTTGTGAGAATATACAAATAAGCATACCTGTTTGTTCTTAACTCTGGCGACTCAAATTAATGTTGTTCACTGCAACAGAGTGTTAGGCTACGCTAACTGACTACCTACACTTCTCTTTAAAGTTCAAGCTTGTCCAGCAGATTATAGTCATTTATTTTTCGTTTTATAAAATCTAAATATTCCTGATATGTTTTGATATCCTGTTGCTCAACCTCTTTAACAAATCCTTTTTTATCGCTGTTAATTTTTCTCATCAAAGTTATCGATCCAGAACTGAGGCAGAAATCAATCTCCCCAAATTGAGCAACTTTTTCAGACAGTCCACCTTTACGGTTTACCTCTTTTAGTTTCCCGCTTTTAGAAAGCTGGTTTAACTTCAGAGATAGAGTCTCTTCTTCTCCCAAAAAATATTCGCAATAATGATAAATTCTAAATCCATAATCTGCTACGTCTACAGATGAATCTTCTAAATTATTATGTTGTTTGATCCTCTGAATGCATTCATCAAGTAAGTCTGCCATACGATCGCAAACAAACTGACATATATCTACATACTCAAGTCGATTTTTTGGAAAGTAGTCAATCTGAGAACGAAAAGAAACTGCTGAACCAGATATTCGATATCCCCAAACAACAACTTCTCCCTCATCCTCCCAAGAATCAGGACGATTCTCGCTCACGGGTTTGGGCCTCATGGCGTAACTTGCGAGCGTATGCTTGACTATCTGTAATATCAGGTCGTGAGTTTATCACACCTTCGCTCTGCCAATAAGCAACGAGTTCGGCTCCTGTCCTCGGTGGATTTGCTAAAACCTGCCTCACAGAAAGAATCCGAAGAATATATTCAGAAAGAGGAAGGTTTAGCCGAGAAGCTTCAGTAAAAAGCTCGTTTTCTAGCTCTGGTGGCAAATCAAGATTAATACTCACTCTGGTTATCCTCTGTAGGTTTGGTTCTAAATTGATAGAAACTTGAGCAAAACTTATCAAACAATAGCAGCCTCTGGAATTGCACCCTGCATTCTCCCGAAAGCATCAATCAAATTCTGCAATTGTTGATCTGCCTTAAAAACCCCTAACCCGCGCACTGTAATTTTACCTGGAGAATAGACAAAGCGTGTCTTGAGATTGTCTGGTAAATTCGCCGCCAACAAATTCCAAGCAGGTTCCTCCATCGGTGTTTCTAAAACGACGTGCTGCTTTTGTTCTGGCTTAATGCGGCTAAATCCGAGCTTTTTCGCTAGCTGCTTGAGTTCCATGACTCGCAAAAGTTGATTTGCAGGGACAGGTAAAGTACCATAGCGATCGCTCCATTCGGCTGCTATCTGTTTTAATTCTGATTTAGATTTAGCTGTGGCCACCGCCCGATAAGCACTCATCTTTTGATCCAAATCGGTAATATAATCTGCTGGGATAAACGCCGTCAGGTTGAGGTCAATCTGGGTATCCTCCACTTTCGGAATTTCTTGTCCTCGGATTTCCCGAATTGCTTCTTCCAGCATTTCCATGTATAAATCAAAACCGATGGCATCCATTTGACCGGATTGTTCTGCCCCTAGCAAGTTACCCACGCCTCTGATTTCCATGTCGCGCATCGCTAGTTGATACCCAGAACCTAACTGAGTAAATTCCTGAATCGCTCGTAATCGTTGCCGAGCCGCATCAGATAATGCTCGTTGCTTCGGATAAAATAACCAAGCATGAGCTTGTATCCCTGCACGTCCCACACGACCGCGTAATTGATACAGCTGTGCCAATCCAAAGCGGTGAGCATCTTCAATCAAAATCGTGTTGACTCGCGGAATATCTAAGCCAGATTCAATAATTGTCGTACAAACGAGGATATCTGCATCGCCATTGCTGAAAGTGAGCATGGTTGATTCTAACTCGCTTTCATCCATTTGACCGTGAGCGATCGCAAATCTAGCTCCCGGTATTACTTCTCGTAAATTGGCTGTTGTCTCTTCAATTCCGTCTACTCGTGGAACTACATAAAACACCTGTCCACCTCTGTCTAATTCTTGACGAATCGCTGTGCGGATGCTTTCGGAATTAATCGGTGATAAATGGGTTTTAATCGGTCGTCTGGTTGGTGGTGGAGTGGTAATCAAACTCATTTCCCTAATTCCCGACAAGGACATATACAAAGTCCGGGGAATGGGAGTGGCGGAGAGAGTCAGCACGTCTACCTGAGTTTTCAGGCTTTTAATTTTCTCTTTCTGGTTCACCCCAAACCGCTGTTCTTCATCTACTATCAACAGTCCTAAATCACGGAATGCCACACCTTTACCTAAAAGTTGATGTGTACCAACTACTACATCTAATTCGCCCGTTGCCAATCGCTTTTGAATATCGCGGCGTTCTTCAGCCGAACGAAAACGGTTGAGTAAACCGACATTTACGGGGTAGGGTGCAAAACGTTCTTTGAGTGTATGGTAATGCTGCTGTGTTAAAATAGTTGTTGGCGCAAGGAGTGCCACTTGTTTACCGGCGATGACTGCTTTAAAAATAGCACGAATCGCCACTTCCGTCTTCCCAAAACCGACATCGCCACAAACTAAGCGATCCATTGGGCGATCGCTTTCCATGTCGCGTTTTACATCTTGAACAGCTTTGAGCTGATCGGTTGTGGGTTGGTAGGGGAAAGAATCTTCTAATTCCTCTTGCCAAGGCATATCACCTGGAAAGCTAAAACCTTGTTGTTGCGATCGCGCTGCATATAGTTTCAACAAGTCCACCGCCAATTTTTTGATCGCTTTGCGGACTTTATTCTTCGTATTTTCCCAAGCTTTACCGGTCATCCGATTGAGTTCCGGTGCTTTATCACCTGCGGCCCGGAACCGCGATAAAGCACCTACTTGATCGGCTGCGACTCTAAGTAATCCATCAGCATACTGTACCACCAAGTAATCACGGGTTTCGTTATTAATCGTCAAACTTTCCAGCTTGACAAATTTACCAACACCATGATTTCTGTGAACCACATAATCGCCCGGACGCAGCTTATTGGGATCAACTTGTTTAGAAGTAGCTTTGTGGCGCTTGCGGATATAGCCGGGAGTCGCCAAGGAATGCTGCCCAAAAAATTCCCGATCTGTGACAATTACCAATCGGTACGTAGGTAGAATAAAACCTTCTAATTCCGCAAGACCAGAATATTTTAGGGCAATAGGAGTATGGTTAATTTGGAGCTTATCTATCGCTTGGTAGTCGCGGGGATTCGGGATAAACTGAGCCGGACAGTCATGTTCTTGCAACAGCGAGACGGAACGCGAAGGTTGAGCAGAAAGCAGCCAGATCGAGAAATTGCGATCGCGTTCTTGGCGGATGGTTTCAGCTAATTTAGCAAACTGGTGCGGCGTGACTGGAACAGGTCGGCTAGCAAGATTGATCCCGCTATTTTCCTCTGATAGTTCCGATAAATATAATGTTTTAAACTTGGCAACATCAACCAGACAGTCATCAAACGAACGGTGTATTTTCGGCAATGTTAGGGGAGTAGATTCTTGCTCATGGGTTATTCCCCATTGTTCTTGGGCATTTTCTACCCAGCGATCGCTATGAGCATGACACTGTTCTGGCTCATCAATGGCAATCAGGGTATTCTCTGCTAAGTAGTTTAGCAAAGATGCTGGTTGCTCGAAAGCTAACCCCAAAAAACGACGACTACCCTCGATCAGAGATGAGTTATTAGTGCTAAGTTCTGAGTCATAATTCAACTCAGCACTCAGCACTCGGAACTCAGGACTATTTTTCAGTGCAGCCATCACGACGGGAGTAAAGCTAGTGGGGGTAAGAATTAACTGGTCAACTTTGTCGAGGGCGGAACGTTGGGTTGCTGGGTCAAATTCCCGCATTTGCTCGATTTCATCGCCAAACCATTCCAACCGGACTGGAAACTCAGAAGAAACCGGGAACACATCAACAATATCGCCCCGTCGGCTCCATTGTCCTTCTGTTTCCACCAAAGGCACTCTTTCGTATCCCAAAATAGTTATTTTTTCACTGAAGCTATTCAGGTCTAATTCCATCCCTTTTTTCAGGGTAAGACAGAATTGTTGAAAAGCCTCTGGCGGAGGTAAATGGGGTTGCAGCGCCCCTTGAGTAGCTACAATCGCCATATTTGTCATTTGTCCTTTGTCATTTGTCCTTTGTCTTTGGTTTGTTTCTAAGGACAAATGACTAATGACTAATGACTCTTGACTGTTGACCAAATCTGCCAATACCTGCATTTGCCCCCAACTCATTTCAGTTTCCGGGTCAAAAGGTTCGTAGGGAGAAGCCTCGGAGGTGGGGTAAAAATGTACTGTTTGCCATCCCATTGCCTCCAGTTGTGCGTAAACGCGTCCAGCTTCTTCCAGAGTGGCGCAAACCACGAATAAATCCTTGCCCTGAGCTTGTGCTAATGCCGAAGCCACTAGAGTCTTGGGCAGCCTGGGAATGCCATTTAACCGCAATTCTTGTTGTCGATTCAGCTTAGAAAGAAATTCAGTAGTAAGCGGCGATCGGCCTAAGGCACGCACAATAGAAGAAAATGACATAAGTACTACTAGCGATGGGAGTCTTTGTGAGTCAGCAAATCTTGAGGCAGTTTATGTCAACTATTTTAAAAGTGTTAACAGCTTTCTGATTCCTTCGGTGGAAGAATAATGCACAACGACTAATAAATTTAAGAACTATAACTATTACTTTATGTATAGTCAAAGCATTTATCGAAGCACCTTTAATACTAGATACTAGGGATTGAGCTACGTTCGCTCTGATAAGCGGCAATTTTAAACATGTCCTCCATAACTTTTGAAATTTTAATCATTTTGGTGCTAATTATTGCCAATGGCGTGTTTTCTATGTCTGAGATGGCGATTGTCTCGGCACGGAAAGTTAGACTACAGCAGCTTGCCAATCAAGGAGATGCCAAGGCAAAGGTAGCATTGAAACTAGCGGAGTCTCCAAATCATTTCCTGTCAACTGTTCAAGTGGGTATTTCCCTGATCGGTATCCTGACTGGTGCTTTTGGAGGAGCAACAATTGCTAGTCGGTTAGCAATCTATGTAAAACGTGTCCCCTTGTTAGCACCTTATAGTGACCCGCTCTCCTTCGGAATAGTGGTTTTGCTCATTACCTATTTCTCACTCATTGTTGGCGAATTGGTACCGAAGCGTCTGGCATTAAACAACCCAGAAAGGATTGCCTCAATTGTAGCTATTCCGATGCAAGCCTTGGCGGCGATCGCTTCTCCAGTAGTCTTCCTCTTAAGCGCTTCTACAGATTTGATCTTGCGATTACTGGGAATTACAGCTTCTACCGAGCCGCAAGTCACCGAAGAAGAAATTAAAATCTTAATTGAACAAGGCACCGAGGCGGGAACTTTTGAGGAAGCCGAACAGGATATGGTGGAGCGAGTCTTTCGTTTAGGCGATCGCCCTGTCAGTTACTTAATGACACCCCGTCCCGATATTGTTTGGCTAGACTTAGACGACTCTGCCGAAGAAAATCGCCAAAAAATGGTTGATAGTGCTTATTCTCGGTATCCAGTTTGTCAGGGAGGACTTGACAATGTGTTGGGTGTTATCCCTGTTACTGACTTATTAGCCAGGAGTTTCCGAGGAGAACCACTAGATTTAACAATCGGATTGCGACAACCCGTATTTGTGCCAGAAAGCACCCGTGGCTTGAAGGTTTTGGAATTGTTCAAGCAAACCATCACTCACATGGCGCTAGTAGTGGATGAATACGGCGTGATTCAAGGATTAGTCACTCTCAACGACATCATGAGTGAAATCGTGGGTGATGTTCCTTCAACAGATGGACAGGATCAACCACAAGCTGTACAACGCGAAGATGGTTCCTGGCTTTTGGATGGGATGTTGCCTGTAGAAGAGTTTTTGGAACTTTTTGGTATGGAAGAGTGGGAATCTGAAGAACGCGGCAGTTATCAAACATTAGGCGGTTTTGTGATCACCCATTTAGGTCGTATTCCCACCGCAGCAGATTATTTTGAATGGCAAAGTATGCGAATTGAAGTGATGGATATGGATGGTAATCGCGTTGATAAGGTGCTAGTCATACCGAAGGCATCTAAATCAGCAGATACGAAAAAATCTGACTAGGATTGGGCATTGGGCATTGGGCATTGATAATTATTGTTTACTATTTGCCATACGCCATAATAGCCAATGCCCTATTTATGCAATTTATCAAGTGCCAGATAGACGTTTGACTGCTTCACCCGCCAACAACTGATGAGCTTGTTTTAGGAGTTGGGGAATTTTATGGGCGTAGGGATTACGGGCGAGAGATTGCCCTAAGTCTAATTCTTCTAACCGATCGGCTTTGTTGCCGGGGAACCAGTGGCCACCATTACCAAGTAGGTTGTAGCGCATTTTAGCGTAGTCTACTAGATCGTAGGCGATCGCTAAATTCCACAGCCACAAAATCACCCGAATATTTACCTCACCAGGGGTTTCGTCAAAGGTTGGTAGATTTGTTTCCCAGGATTTTACCCAATCTTCTCCCAAAGTAGCGATCGCTTCTTCTTCCAACCTTACTAAAATTGGTGGCAAAATCTCTGATGCCCGATCTATTAATTCTAAAGTCTTCAGGTGTTCATCAAAATCTTCTGGTTTTGCTGCTCCCAAACTCAAGGTATGTACCTCTTGATGACTCAAACAAAACAAATCATTAAACACCATTGGACTCAACGGGGCACAAAGATTTACTAATTTTTGTGGTGGTTTATATAACAAACCTCCTTTATCAGATGGGCTAATAATAAACACCCCCATATCGTGGTGTTTAGCTGCTTCAATTGCCGCCCAGTTCCATTGATTAATGTAGTACCAGTGCAGGTTCACATAATCAAATAGATTGGTATTAATTGTCTGCACAATCATATCTGTCGAGCCGTGTGTGGAAAAGCCAATAAATCTAACTTTTCCCTCTGCTCGCAACTGCTGCGCTACTTCCCAACAACCGCCGGGACGGATGCTGTCATCTAACGACTCAGGATGATTAATGCCGTGCAACCCTAAAAGGTCAACATAATCTAGTTGGAGATTTTTCAAGGATTGTTCAAATATCTCCCGGAATTCTTTCGCATCTGCCTTTGGATTTATTTTGGTCTGAACAATCAACTTTTCGCGGGGAAACTTGGGCAATATTTTCCCCAATTGCATTTCAGAAGTGCCATAACCACGGGCAGTTTCAATATGATTGATCCCAACCTCGACTGCCCTTCTAATAGTTGCTTCCAGATTCGCCTGATTATCAGCAGGAATTTCATGAATGGGAACATCTTCCCATTTGAACTGATATCTCATGCCACCGCAGGAAAATACTGGCATCTGTAATTCTGTGCGTCCAAATCTTCTATGTAGCATCAGTGGATTGTAGATTGCTTACCAACTTAAAATCTAAAAACGATAGTCATTCCAGCTTTTAGTGCCACAATCATTCCCTCTGTTCAATCTGTGACACTAGCAATATTCATCGCATTCTTAAATCGGTCAGGTCTTTTAGTTATTGGATTTTTACCAATATTCCAGTTCCACAGAATAATTATCTCACCCTAGTTACCACTAGCAAGCATTTTTCTATTATTCTATCAAGTTTAGACCAAGAAACAGCAAAACGACCCAACAGTGCTGAGTTGTACGAAGGTGAACTAACAAAAAATTTCAAATTAATTCTTTGCAGACTGAGACTGTGCCTGAGTTAAGCAATTTTTCAATTTTTCAGCTAACACTTGTACATGGGGTTCATTAAGTATGTCAAGGTGAGATCCAGGAAGATAATGAATATCTAATCCTCCAACTACTACCTCGTCCCAGCCGAATTGAGGATCGTATTCTATGCCTATAGCTTCGTCCCGATTTTTATCCTCTGTCCGCAAAAGAATAGCTTGACCAAGGTAAGGTGAAAAAATATAGTCACTGAGGGCTTGAGTGTTAGTATCTATAACCTTTAGATGCTTGTCAGTTTCAGGTACATGAAGTACGTCTTCCAAGTAACGATTATATGTATTTTGCAGTTCTTGCTTACGCCAATAACTCCATCTCCCAACCTTTTGCCAAAGGTAGTTAGGTCCTTGTTGAACAATATTATTTAAATGCAAAAAAGCTCGCTTGAGAAATGGCGCCTGCCAACTATAACCTATACGACAACTATCAAGCATAACTAAAATGCCAACTTGTTCGCCTTGCTCATGGAGTTGCCGAGCCATCTCGAAGGCAACTGTACCTCCAAAGGAATAACCTCCGAGAAAATAAGGCCCATGAAGTTGAAGGATCTGAATTTCTTGAATGTAGTACGCTGCCATATCTTCAATGCGGGTATGGAGAGGGTTTTTTCCATCTAGTCCCCGTGGTTGTAGTCCGTAAAATGGTTGTTCTGTCCCCAGATGCAATGCCAATTCACGGAAACATAAGACTTCTCCACCCAGCCCGTGAATACAGAAAAAAGGTGGCTTGGAACCGTTGGGTTGAATTTCTACTAGGGATGACCAGCTAGATTTTGATTGGTCTAAGGTATTTACTAAAGCCGAGTTTGTTGTTAAATCTTCTTCTTGGCAGATTATTTTGGCTAGAGCCTCTACAGTCCCTGACTGGAAGAGAATGGCAAGTGGCAGGTTTTTACTAAATGTCTTTTCAATTTGCCAAAACAGTTTTACTGCTAGGATAGAATGTCCTCCTAGCTCGAAGAAGTTATCCCTAACACCAATGGGTTGGACACCTAAAATTTGTTCCCAAATCTGTGTTAACTGGTGTTCCACTTCATTGCGGGGAGCAACAAAGCTGGCTTCTGGCTCTTGCCTCGATAAGTCTGGTGCAGGTAATGCACGGCGGTCTACCTTGCCGTTGGGGGTTAAGGGCATGGTGTCCAGCAAGACAAAAGCCGAAGGTAGCATATACTGTGGCAATTTTGTCGAGAGGAAGCGTCGGATATCAGTATTTGCAATTACTGAGTCTTGATTCGGTATAATGTAAGCTACCAAACGTTGATCGCCGGGAATATCTTCACGAGCAATGACTACAGTCTGGAGTACATCTGGATGTTGGGCTAACACCGTTTCAATTTCCCCTGGCTCAATGCGTATTCCCCGGATCTTGACTTGATGATCTAGGCGACCGAGAATTTCTAGAGAGCCATCTGGACGATAGCATCCGCGATCGCCTGTATAATAAAGCCAATCCTGGCGATCGCTCCGAAAAGGGTTCTTGACAAAACGAGAACGGTTTTCTTGCTGGGCATTGATATACCCCAAACTGCGGAATGGAGTTCGGATTACAATCTCGCCTGGTTCACCGATACCGCATGGTTGGTGATTTGGTGTGAAAACTAGTGCTTGGGTTTGAGGCAGGGGCAGTCCTACTGGCTGTACGCCTGTTTGACACTCAACAGGTACTTGGTAATAACATTTTGCCAAAGTTGTCTCTGTCGGGCCATAGAGATTAACTATTTCACCTGATTCGGGAAAAGCATTCCGCCACCGAAGTATAAGGGTTTCTTTCAGAGGTTCTCCAGCCAAAAATAACCAGCGTAAGTTACGTAAATAGACTCCTGACGGCACATTCGCTAACCATAATTGCGCCAGCGAAGGAACTGTATGAAGTACAGAAATTTGCTCATTTTCCAAATAACGCAGAATTCTAGTCGGTTCTAAGTTATCCTCTTCTTCTGGCAAGCATAGGGTTGCACCACTAGTTAAAGGTAAGAAAATATCTCTAAGAACGACATCAAAAGAAAGACCAGTTAATTGGGCAACACGGTCTTGCTGATTAATTTCAAAGGTTTGTCGCTGCCAGTTCAGAAAATGCGCCAACCCTTTATGACACCCCAGCACTCCTTTGGGCACACCAGTAGTGCCGGAAGTAAAGAAAATATAAGCTGCATCGTCGGCAGTAATTTCAGGTAGATTTACTGCTTCAATCCTCTTTTTGGAATTTATAGCTTCTCCTGTGTCTGGGTTGACACAGATGCTAGTTAAAGACTCCTCTATATTTTCGTCTTCTGGATGCTGACCATCAATATATAATATGTATTTAGCTTTAGCTTCCTGTAACATCAGCCGCTGGCGTTGGCTAGGAAGTTTTGGATCGAGGGTGAGTAGCACACCGCCACTCAAGAGTACACCAAGCATACTGGCAATTAGCCCAAAGCTGCGTGTCCCAAACACGGCTACGACATCTCCCCGCTCTACTCCGTGAGATAACATAACCTGTGCTAAGGTTTGAGCGATTTTGCCCAATTCCCCATAATTCCAAGTGCGAATTCCTTGACGAAGTGATGAATGTTCTGGGGTACGATTTACCCAAGAGGTAAACATTGTTGTCGTCAATTCATACCGTGGTTCTGGCAGAACCGCCATTGGCTCTGGTAGTAAAGGTCGCGCTTCTGGTGTCACCAGGGAATATAAACTAATTTGCCTCTCTGGAGCAGCAACAATTTGATTTAGCAAGTGATGGAATTGATGAAGCATTTCCATCATCCGTTCTGAAGTAAACAGATCGGTGTTATAGACTAAATCAAGTTGGATTCCTTGATTTTGTTCTGTAACGTAAAGGGTTAAGTCGAACTTAGAAACTGTTTCTAGGATCGATACTGGTTCTATAACCACTCCAGGTAGTTCCAGTTGGATGTCCCTTAAGTTGAGCATATTAAACCACACTTGAAACAGTGGGTTACGACTGGTATCTCGCTCTGGTTGCAGTTCTTCTACCAGTTTCTCAAAGGGCATATCTTGATGGGCATAAGTATCTAATGCCATCTGGCGAACTCGATTTAAAACTGACCAAAAACTGGGATTGCCAGCAAAATCAGTCCGTAAAACAACGGTGTTAATAAAAAATCCGATTAGCCCTTCAATCTCAGAACGGTTACGGCCGGCAATGGGAGAACCAATGAGAATATCTTCTTGCCCAGTGTAGCGGTGCAATATTGTCCCAAAGGCCGTCAGCAATGTCATGAATAGAGTGACACCCTCCTGATGCGAGAGTTCTGTAAGTGATGCACTCAAAGTCTGCGGTAGCATCAGAGATTGGGCTGCCCCTTCGTAAGTTTGCACTGGTGGCCGTGGTCGGTCTGTAGGCAATTCCAGTACAGTATTAGCACCTGCTAACTGGGTTTTCCAATAGTTAATTTGGCTGGAAAGTACCTCACCTGATAGCCATTGGTGCTGCCAGACAGCAAAATCCGCATACTGAATGGGTAATTTTGCCAAGGGAGAAGGCTTACTGCTTAAAAAGGCTTCATAGAGCGCTGTTAACTGCTGCCAGAGAATGCCGATTGACCAGCCATCTGAGGCGATGTGGTGCATCATTAACAAGAGTATATGCTCCTGTTCATCTACTTGGAGCAAAGAAGCTCGCAACATCAAGTCAGATTTTAAGTTGAAGGGGCGTTGCACCTCTTGATTTAGGAGAAATTCTACTTGCTCTTTTGTTACCTTAATAATTTTGAGTTCTACTGACCGAGGCGTGCCAATTACTTGTATGGGGCTACCATCAGATGATCTAATAAAGTTGGTTCGTAATGCCTCATGATGGACAACGATCGCATCTAGTGACTGTTGCAATACACCAAGATTTAACTTGCCCGTTAAGCGCTGTGCATTGGAGACGATATACGCCCGGCTATTGGGTTCCAACTGTTCCAAAAACCAGACTCGCTGTTGGGCAAAGGATAAAGGGACTAATTCCCGATTGGTTATTTGGGGAATAGTCTGATTTTGGGGATCGTTTTCTGGAGTTTGGTTTTGAGCGACCGCTTGAGCTAAAGTAGCGATCGTGGGATGCTCAAATAATAGTTGCAACGGTATTTCTATCTGAAAAGCTTGGCGAACCCTAGACATCACTTGAGTGGCCAGCAGTGAATGACCTCCCAATTCAAAAAAATTGTCGTGGATACCTACTTGTTCCAGACGCAAAACTTTCGCCCAAATGCCAGCTAAGACTTCTTCTGTCGAATTCTGAGGTGGAACAAAGTTAGTTGACAGCCTAATATCAGATGTATCCGGTGCAGGTAAAGCGCGGCGGTCTATTTTACCGTTGGGATTTAATGGTAGAGTGTCCAAAAATACAAAGAAACCAGGCATCATGTATTCAGGCAACCGAGTTTCTAAAAAGCGACGCAATTCAACCTGACTAGGAATTTGCTCTGAACTGGCAACAATATATGCCACAAGTCGCTTGTCCCCAGGAACATCCTCTCTGGCTATGACTAGAGTCTGCGTCAGAGCCGAATGTTGAGCTAGTATGGCTTCAATTTCTCCTAATTCAATTCGGAAGCCACGTATTTTAACTTGGTCGTCAATGCGACCAAGGAACTCGATATTACCATCGCTCAAATAGCGTGCCAAGTCCCCAGTTTTGTAAAGACGTGTGCCAGCCTCAGAGCTAAAAGGGTTGAAAATGAACTTCTCTGTGGTCAATTCTGGACGGTTAAGATAGCCTCGTGCTAGACCAATACCACCAATGTGCAGTTCACCTGATTCACCAACAGACACTGGCTGTAAATTTTCATTAAGGATGTGAATCTCTGCATTGCTAATCGGACGACCAATGGGAGCAAGTGCATAATTAGTGCCGCGCTGGCAAGTCCAGAAAGTGGTATCAATGGAAGCTTCTGTCGGTCCATAACAATTATGTAAAACATTGTCCAAATTCAGTTGGGCAAAGAAGCGTTCTATAAGTTCGCCAGGTAAAGCTTCACCACCGCAGGTAATGTGTCTGATGAATCGGCAATTCTCAATTCCTTTCTCTTCCAATAAGACACGCAGGATGGAAGGTACTAAAGCCAGAACGGTGATTTGCTGCTCAGTAATCACTTTCACAAGGTAGGCAGTGTCTTGATGTCCACCAGGGCGAGCTATGAACAATTGCCCCCCAAAGCACAATGGCCAAAATATCTGCCATACTGAGGGATCGAAGCTAAAAGAAATAGTCAGTAAAACTTTGTCTGCGTGAGTTAATCCAAAAGTTGTTTGCTTCCAGTGGAGTTGATTGCATATACCACGGTGAGGGATCATTACACCCTTGGGCTGTCCTGTAGAGCCAGATGTGTAGATTACGTAGATGAGGTTATCAGCTGTAGTTTGATTTACAGGATTTTCTTGACTGTTTTGGATATTCCCTTGCGAGTCTAAGTCCAGACAAACCACTTGTGCCTGATGTGGTGGTAAGTTCTTGACCACTTTTTCTTGGGTTAACAATACTGCGGTCTGGGTGTCTTCCAAGATGAAAGCTAAACGTTCTGAGGGATATGCTGGATCTAAAGGCACATAAGCTCCTCCAGCTTTGAGAATGCCCAGTAGTCCTATAATCATCTCTAAGGAGCGCTCCAGGCATATACCTACAAGTACTTCTGGCCCAACGCCTAAAGAACGTAGGTGGTGCGCTAGTTGATTCGCCCCCTGGTTTAACTGTTGATAAGTAAGTTGTGTATTTTCACATACTACTGCAATGGCTTGGGGCGATCGCTCTACTTGCATCTCAAACATTTGATGAATGCACAGATCCTGATGATGAACTACTTGGGTGTCATTCCATTCCTGTAAAACTTGAGTGCCTATGATAGGAGTTAAGGTATCTAACGGAATATTTTTCTTATATTCTGAAGTTTGGCTATTTATCTGCATTTTTTATTTATCGCCTCCATCAGGAAATCCAATTTTTTAAATTATTATTTATTGTAATATTATGTTTATACAAATCCTATGTGAGGCTACAAATTAACGCCTTGAGGCTATGAGTATGGGAATACAAAAACAAAGCCTCTTTAGCTGTAAGATTGGCAAAATGCCCCTATTTTAAAATGTTGTGGCTTCTGCTCCTAGTATCCAGGCTAATTATTATATAATATTTATATGTGCAAAAAGATGTTTTTATACCTTTAGATAATCGATTGATTATCCGTATAATAATCTATTTGCCGATTTGTACTCAATCTCGTCTTAACTGTTAACTAAGCATGAAAAATGTAGGCAACAATTATAATTTGCTTACTTTACCTTTCATTAAAAAACGATTTTTTTTACAGTGTATAATTGAATATACAATATCTAAAAATACTCTATCCTTTTTTACGAAAGTTTCCCTAATGGGAAAATCATCATTACAGAATCTTCATTGTGTTTATTGATATGTAAAAATAGTGTAAAGCTACGATCGGATTTGCTAAAAGACTTAAGTAAGCTCAACTCGGTGTAAAAAATTGTCATTAGAATCAAGAAGGGGCAAAGAGAAGTTTAATCGCTAACTTGCGGCGTTAGGGCACTCCGCCCCAAGTCTCAAAAGTTCAAAAAGGCAAAAAGCAGAAAAAAAGAGGGTTTTAGCCTCATTCATCTTTATTTATCCTTTTCTACTTATTGTTCTTCCATGAGTTTAGGTTAAAGGGTTGATTTTTCGTTAACTGAGATGACAAAAAATCATTAATTTTCACCAAGATTGATGAAAGACCGTTATGCCGACTCAGTGAAACCATCATCAGCACGGTTTCATCTCACTATATAAAGCATACATAAAGTGAAAGTTTTGCACATAGAATTAACATTTAAAAAAGTGTGACATAAAATACATTAAAACCCTTGCTTTTTCTTAGAGCGAAAACTTATTCAAGGTTTTTGGCTATAGATAATGACTCGCAGCAAGTCAGATGTTGATTTTTTGACGGTGATATGACCGTGCCTAAACCCTCAATTTTTAATAAACAAGAATTAGAGCGGTCTAAAATCCAAATCTAGGACACAAAAAAGTTTTATCAAAAACATATTAAAAAATTGACTCTCTCAGGAGGTGAAAATGTTTAGAATGAAGATACTGCAAGACTTACAGATATTAGACATACATTATTGAGCTTAACTTTGCTTGTTAATTATAATTATCATTAATTTGTTACTAATTCTTTTAAATGTACCCATGAAGCTGACCCAAGTTAAATCACAATATTGGTTTATGTAAATTTTTATAACGATAATCAAATTTTTGATGCACTTTGTTATATGTTAATTGTGTAAGTTTTGTGAATAAGTAATTATGCGTAAAGAAACAAAGAAGCTTTTAATCAAAACTAAAATAGTATAAGCAAACATGCTAAAGTAATTTCTAAAGAGATGTAACTATATCTCTTTAGAAAGTCGTACCTCTGCGATGCGACCCCTATTTTGTGACTCTGGGGAGAAAAGTACATTATGTCTATCCTAAATTTTAAGCAAAATCATGGGTTATGCGATCGCTATTTATGATTTGTTTATTTAAATAGCCCTGTTGCTAAACTCCCTAAAAACTAGAAATTCTTCTCTGGTAAAATTCGCAAAAGAGGGTTAATTCTGCTAATACATTCCAATTATTTTGTACACGTACATTAAAAATACTAATATTGTTTACCTGACCAAGTTGATTGTTAATGTCAGGAATGTTATTCAAACATCCTAAGTTATTTACCAGCAAATCCTTATCCCCTTTGCTTTAGCATCAAAGCTAGAATTTTCCGTACGAAACAGGATGGATGTTATCATGTCAACAAAAGTTAAGTACTAGAGTAGTAGTTACACTTAAATAAATTCTGGAATATACTTTTAATAAAGAACTTATAAGTTACTCTGAAAAAAGTTCAATAGTAGACTATAAAGACCAACTTTTTTGAAATGAAAACGTGAGTGTGAGTTAAGAGATACCGATTATATAGTAGGTTTTCATAAATTTTTTAACGATACCAGGCATTACTAAACTATGAGTAATCAAAGCATTGCAACAAATAAATTGAGTGAAGTATCTTTAGATTTACGTGCATCTGCATTTGTCAGGGTACGCAAGGGTTCGTGGTGGTTAAGATTAACAACATTGTTTTTAGTAGATTATACTTTGTTGTCCTTAGCTTGGATTTTTGCTGGATATCAATCTTCTTCTGAACATCTTTCTTGGTATGTACCGAGTCAATATTTCCCGATTTTAATAACTATTGGAATTCAAATCGGATCGCTAGCTCTCCAAGGTATTTATCGAGAAGGTCAAAAACGCTATGACTATTGGAATATTATCAAATCCTTAACTTTTGCTCATGGATTAATAGTCCTTGTTTGTTCTTTGTATAAGCCAGTTGTTGATATCACAAGCTCAAGATTGATATTATTATCTTGGTTGCTAAGTATATTATTTATTTGCACTGGTAGATATGCTGTAAATGTTACTCTTGAATATTTGCGTAAGCAGAAAAAAATCGTTCGTTCTTCTGTATTCATTATTTGCGATCCTCAAGAGCGCGAACAGATTGCTAGCTTTATAAAAAAAGAAAAGCATTATATTGTCTCTGGAACGGCAAATGCTAACTCATTAGACAGATATAAACGCCAACAAACATTGAGTCAACTTAATGAATTAGGTGTAACAGAAGTTTTTATATCTTGGGATGCTCTAAAAAATAGAATGTTTTTGTGCTGGTTATTTCAAGCATCTGGGATTCAAGTACATATCTTACCGATGGAATTAAAACCAATTTATAGAAACGTAGAATTTAATAAGATAGGGGGAATGCCTTGTCTGAGTTTGGATTGCCCTATAATTACAGGTAAAGACTTTTGGATAAAGCGTATTTGTGATTTTTGTTTGGCGACTTTATTTGTAATGTTATCATTCCCGATTTATATAGCTATAGCTATAGCTATAAAACTTGACTCTTCTGGGACAGTATTTTACAGGCAAACTCGTATAGGTCTACATGGACAACAGTTTAAAGTATGGAAATTCAGAACTATGAGGTCTGATGCAGAAACACTACAGAAGGAATTAGAAGCTTTAAATGAAACAAAAGATGGAATTATCTTTAAAATAAAAGACGATCCTCGTATTACCCGTGTTGGAAAGTTTCTCCGTCGTTACAGCTTAGATGAATTGCCCCAACTTTTTAATGTTATCCTTGGAGAAATGAGTATAGTAGGTCCTCGCCCTTTACCTACTAGAGACGTTGATAAGTTTTCTGAACATCATTTTATTCGACATGAAGTTTTGCCTGGTATTACAGGTCTTTGGCAAGTATCAGGTCGATCTGATATTTTAGATTTTGAACAAGTGATTCATCTGGATATGAGCTACATCGAAAATTGGTCACTTGCTTTAGACTTTGAAATTCTCCTTAAAACAGTTATGGTGGTTTTGAAAAAAGATGGTGCTTACTAAAGAAAATCATAGCCGTATAGGTTCAGCATTACAGAATATAAGTTACGTATTGATAAAAGTATTGCAGTGCAGTCTACAGTTTAGTTGATAGCGGATTAAATTTAGATTTTTCTACCTTGCTGATTAGTTACCTGTTTGAGAGGGATCTAAGAGGATGTTTTAAAAGGGTCTTTTGCTATCATAGTTTAGCACAGCAAGATATCTCAGTATATGGCGAAACCATGATTTTGCGTTGTACTTAACCCAGTACAGAATTGCAAAATTATACCTTTCGGGACTTTTAAAACATCCTTTAAAAAACTTCTTTTATTTCTAAGGATCTATCCGAAAAAATCATGGTGACTCAAAATGAACGAATTAAGCTGAATTAAGAATTACAAGAATGGTAGAAAAGTACAAATTCATAAGTAATTCCCTTTCAATGATACTCAATCGGTTAGCACAAAGCATTACAGCATTTGTATTAACCGCTTCTATTGCTCGTACTTTAGGAGCTGAGGCTTTAGGGCAGTATCTACTCGCATATAGCTACTATTTTATTTTTGTGGGCATTGCCTCACAAGGGCTAAAGACATTATTTACTAGAGAACTAGCTCGTGAGCCACAAAAAACACCAGTCTATCTAATGAGTGGTACGTGGCTACAGTTAATATTTAGTTTATTTAGTTATGCGGCATTGGTAATTGTAGTGTTTTTGCTTCCCTATAGTTCCAAGACCTCGACTGTTTGTTACATAATGGGCTTAACGATCGTTCCTTTTGCGCTTTCTAATATCACAGAGGCGATTTTTCAAGCTAAAGAAAAGATGCATCTGATAGCGCTCGCTACAGTACCAGTCTATATCTTACGCCTAGTAATAATGATTTGGGCGATGCAACTCAAATATGGAATTGAATATTTGGGGGCGATCCTAGTTTTTTCAGAAACACTAATTTTGGTAATTGAATGGATTTTTATAGTTCGGTTAGTAAAAATACAATGGCAGATTGATAGGAGTTTTATCTTTAATACAATTAAAAGTGCACGTACATTTTTTGCTATTGAAGCAATAGCTGTAGTTAGTGGCAGAATTCAAATATTGATTCTTTCATTGTTAGGAAATGAGCTTTTAGTAGGTCTATTTGGTGGAATAACACAATTATTACAACCCTTTTTGATTATTGCTAACAGTATAGCTTTAGCAATATTTCCAAGATTTTCAAAGGCAGTAGAGCAAGGACGTGACAAGCAGAGGCAGATAGCTGAAAATCTGATTGAAATCCTACTAATTATAGCATTGCCTTTATATCTTGGAATCTTACTGTTTGGCAAAGATTTACTAGTTTTTCTCTATAATGCTAGCTTTGCTGAAGCAAATATAGCCCTTGTTTTAAGTGCTGCATCACTCGTTTTTTTACCGTTTACACGCTCACTGAGTTATGTACTTGTAGCCAATGGTTTCGAGATAGTGAACCTACGTGAAGTAGTTTTTACCACTACATTAGGGAGCTTGGGAGGTGTGGTATTAGTTTCGCACTATCAGTTACTAGGTGCAGCTTTAATGGCATTATTAATGACTATTTCTGGTTTTAGCCAGTATATTTATTTCACCTATACTCGCCTATTTTCATTAAATTTATGGCGCATTATGCGCCGACCCTTAATAATAACTATTGTGATGCTACCTATATTAATATTATTACAAAAACTTAGCTTAGATTTTGTATTCACTCTAATTATTGCAACTTTTGCCTATGCTTTATTGGTGATTTATTTAGGTATTCGTGCGTTTGGAGGGTTTCGTTTTTTATGGTTCAAATTGTTAAAATAGCAGTAATTCGTTTAAGATAAATTTTTATTGTTAACTCATAAAAAATGGTGTAATAAATAATTAAAGTGAAGGTATAATTCTAATTATGATTAAAGTTGCTTTATTACATTTTGGCTTTGAAGATTACACCATTGAATTAGCAAACAGTCTGGTTAAATATGTTGATTTAACGCTAATTCACCCGGAAAAATTCTCAGATGTCTGTATGAATGTTCTTGATTCCAGTATCCGCGTGATTAGCTTTAAAAAACCACGGATTCGCGACCCGCGCAACCTCTTGTCTATGTACGCAATGATGCGTATTATCAAAGACATACAGCCAGATATTTTGCATGTGCAAGAAACTAACGATCCTTGGTATGATTGGACTTTGTTACTCAACAAGATGCCACCACTGGTGACAACCATCCACGATATATTCCGTCACCCAGGGGATAGGATGGCTGTATTCGGTTCAGAGTATACCAGGCGTATTGCCTTCTATCGTTCCCAACAATTGATTGTCCATACTCATCAACTCAAAAAAATTCTAACTGAACAATTTCGTATACCTCAAGAGCGAGTCAATGTTTTACCACATGGGGAACTTGGTAGTTTGTATCAGCGTCGGGGTAATCAGAATAGTCAGACTCGCGATCCAAATACATTAATATTTTTTGGACGCATCTGGCCCTATAAAGGATTGAAATATTTGCTTGAGGCTATGCCTTTAATTGCTGAACGTATACCTGAAGTTAAGCTGATTATCGCTGGACGGGGAGAAAGCATAAAACAATATTTCCCTAATGGTTATGATGAAAAACACTACGAAATTATCAATGACTTTATCCCCCTTGAAAAAGTAAGTAATTTATTTCAACGCAGTACGATAACAGTTCTACCATACATAGAAGCCTCTCAAAGTGGTGTAGCAGCCTTATCTTATGGGATGGGAGCACTGGTTGTAGCCTCTGAAGTAGGGGGATTAAGTGAGATAATTCAGCATAAAAGAGATGGGTTATTAGTTCCACCTTGTGATGTCCGATCTCTAGCTGATGCGATTATTTGTTTATTAAACGATCGCGACTTGCAACAACGTATGCAAACTGCGGCATTAGCTCGTTGTCAGGAAGATTTAAATTGGTCAAATATTGCCGCTCAAACAGCTCAAGTTTATTATAAAGAAATGAATATGCAAAATAAAGATTAGTTAAATTATTATGAGGAAAATACTAATTTTTGCTGAACAGGGATTCACAATTGCGAGCTTGCTAATGTATTCAGGGGCAATCTTTGTTCTCGTACTGTCAGGAGGAGCTGGACAGAATGATTTGGTAGAATATGATAGCTCCGGGGTTCGGATTATTTTTTTCGTAATCTACGCAATTACCTTCTTACTACTAGGTTTGCGTTGGAAGAAAACTCTTTATTTACTGGTCTTAAGTAAAGACCTTTTGCTTTATTGTTTACTTTTATTGGCAGCTGTTTCTATTATTTGGTCTTTTGCACCATCAACAACATTAAAAAATAGTTTTACCCTAATTAATTCCAGTTTATTTGGGCTGTATTTTGCTTCGCGATATAGCTTAAAACAGCAATTACATTTACTAGCTTGGAATTTTGGAATTATTATGGTATTAAGTATCATTTTTGCTGTAGCTTTGCCTCAATACGGCATACAGCACGACCTTGGTGGCTCAAAGTTGCGTGGAGTATTCACGCACAAAAACGGTCTGGGAGCCAGGATGGTAACTAGTACTATGGTTTTTTTTGTCCTTGGTTATCAAGCTAAAAGACGTGGTTGGTTTTTCTGGGTAGGTTTTAGCTTGTCAATACTACTCTTACTGCTTGCCTTTTCCACTTCAGCTCTATTTAATCTATTAATTATAATGTTGGCATTTTTTGCTTTTCTAATTTGGCGTTGGCCATACCAGGTCATGGTACCAACCCTAATAATGATGGCAACAATCAGCCAAAGTTTCTATTTTTGGTTCTCTGATAACGCTGATGTCCTGTTGGGTTCAGTTGGTAAAGATGCAACACTGACGGGTCGAACAGACATTTGGCCATTAGTGTTCGATATGATTTGGAAACATCCTTGGCTTGGTTATGGTTATGGCGGATTTTGGCAAGGATGGGATGGCGAATCTGCTTATATTTGGCGCATAGTTGGATGGATGCCAAACCACCCCCACAATGGTTATCTGGCTCTTTGGTTGGATTTGGGTCTTTTAGGGTTAGGATTATTCTTTTTAGGATTTTGGCGCAATTATCTACAAGGATTCGCTTGGGTGCGTGGTACTAAAACAGCATTAGATGTTTGGCCACTTATACATATGACATATATAGCCTTAGCTAGCCTTACTGAATCTGCCTTGCTGGAATCTAATAGTTTGAATTGGATGCTCTATGTGGCGGTATCTTTCTCAGTAAGAATGAAACATGAAATAAAAATAAAATCATGAAAAAAACAAAGTGTACAGCATAGAACTTTCAAAAATGTTCTAAAGCCATTGTTTTTGTAGTGGGGATTCAGACCATACGAAGATCGCTATAAGCGTTTTCTGAGGGCGTGCATTATTTGAAAAAAGTCTTTCAACCTGAGAAGATTGAAAAATAATCGCATTTTGAGAATATTTTAAGATAATATGCGATGATTAAAACCATGGAAAAAATATTAAAATGAGCAACTCTAATTCTATTGTTGATACATCAACCAACAATAGACAAATTACTAAAAAAGTGCAACCTATATTGTATCGAAGTAAAAGTCTCAAAATTATCCTGTTAGGACCTAGCTTACTCCAACAGGGTGGAATTTCCAATTACGAGAAGCTTTTTTTGGAGTATGCTCCTTCTGAGGTTCACATTTGTCATATAATTACTCACGAAGAAGGAGCTATAGCAATAAAAATTATAGTATTTTTGAAAGCTATATGGAAATTTGTGTGGATGTTAGTGAGGGAAGAAGTTGATATTGTTCAACTTGAAATTTCCCAGCGCGGCAGTGTTTTACGACAAGGAATTATGACATTTTTAGCTTGGGTATTTCACAAGCCGATAATTCTACATGATCATCGTAGTCAATTCCATGTTTTCTACGCTGAACTGTCTTTGATTGAAAATGAGGCTTTGAGGCTTTCTCTAGGAGCGAAGGCGAGAACAAGTGTTTTTCCTCTAGATATAAAAAAACATTGGATTTATTTTATGGATTTATATGGCTCAGTATTAAATTTAAGATGCTAGATGAAGATTGCCTTATGGGCTTGATTGTTTTGTACTTCATCAAAGAATAACAACTGGACTGGATAGATATGAAAATTAGCATTTTTGGTTTGGGATATGTGGGTGCCGTAACAGCAGCTTGCCTGGCACGAGATGGACACGAAGTAATTGGGGTAGATGTAAATCCTGAAAAAGTGGATTTGATCGCCAAGGGAGAGTCGCCCATTGTAGAGCCACAGCTGAGTCAGTTGCTAGTTGACGGAGTGGCAGCTAACTTAATCAGAGCTACTACAGATGCTGAAGCGGCTGTGCTAGCATCAGATGTTTCACTCATTAGCGTCGGCACACCTCCAAGAGAGAGGGGAGAACCGGATCTTACCTACGTTTGGAATGTGTGCAAGCAGATTGGAAAAGCTGCCATCCATAAAACTGAAAGCCATGTGGTTGTGTTGCGTAGCACTGTCCCTCCAGGAACATTGGAAAAGTGTCAAAACCTGCTAGATAGTCTCATAGGTGATAATTCTATTCATCTAGCATTTAATCCAGAGTTTTTACGCGAAGGTTCGGCTATCAAAGATTACGATCAACCACCTTACACCATTATCGGTACTGAATCTCCTGTGGCAGAAGCTGCAGTACGGCAGATGTATGCCACAGTAGATGCACCGTTCACAGTAGTCCAACCTTCTGTGGCGGAAATGGTTAAATATGTGGCCAATTGCTGGCACGCTGCTAAGGTGGGGTTTGCTAATGAAATCGGACGAGTCGCCAAAGCCTTTGGCGTAGATGGACGGGAAGTAATGAATATCATTGTGCAGGACACGAAGTTAAATATTTCCCCTGTTTACATGCGTCCTGGATTTGCCTACGGTGGTTCCTGTCTGCCCAAAGATTTGAGTGCTTTGCTTTACCACGCAAAGAATATGGATGTACCAGTTCCCCTACTAAACGCCCTCCCAACTACTAATAGCCTTCAAGTTGATTTGGCTGCCCAACAGGTGTTACGCCTTGGAGTCAGACAGATTGCTGTCTTGGGATTGGCATTCAAACCAGGTACAGATGATTTAAGAGAAAGTCCAGCGGTACTGCTAGTCAAGCGGTTGATTGGAGAAGGCTGTCAGGTGAAAATTTATGACCCCGCGGTATATGAGGCCCGACTAATGGGAACCAACCTTGACTATATCCAGAGTAACCTGCCTCATTTTGAGGCGTTGCTAGTACCAAATTCCCAGCAAGCTTTGGAGGGAGCAGATCTGGCAGTGGTTACGCATGCTACACCAGAGTTTCGCCAAGTACTACTCGAGGCCCCCAAAGGAATACAAATTTTGGATCTAGCCGGGGTCTTGAATCAAACAACTAAGGAGTTAGGTTATCATGGCATCGCATGGTAGGGTACTGATTATTGTCGAAAACCTCCCGCTTCCCTTTGATCGGCGCGTATGGATGGAAGCCACCACCCTGACAAAAGCTGGGTATGAAGTTTCGGTGATTTGTCCCAAAGGTAAAGGCTTTGAACAAGAATACGAGGTAATCGATCAGGTTCATATTTATCGCCACCAAATGCCACCTGATATCAGCTCGGTCTCAGGATATTTAAGGGAGTATGGTACAGCTCTTTTTTGGGAGTTTCGCCTTGCTCATCGGGTGTGGCGAGAGCGAGGGTTTGATATCGTTCACATTTGCAATCCTCCAGATCTACTGTTTTTGGTGGCAGGATGGTTCAAGTTGTTCAAGGGTGTAAAAGTCATATTTGACCACCATGATATCAATCTAGAGATGTACGAAGCTAAGTATGGACGACGAGACATTTTTTATTATGGGCTCTCGTTGGTGGAGCGATTGACCTTTGCGACAGCAGATGTAGTTATCTCAACTAATGAATCTTACCTCTCGGTAGCACTTACCCGTGGAGGCAAGAGTCCAAAGGATGTCTTCGTTGTTCGCAGTGGACCTGACCTTTCCCGTTTTCAACCCGTACCGCCCAACCCACTCTACCGTAAAGGTCGAAAGTATTTGGTGGGGTATGTTGGTGTTATGGGAGAACCGGAGGGAATCGATTACCTGCTGCAATCGGTGCGCTACATTGTCTATGAAAAAAAACGCCAGGATATTCAGTTTATGCTCATCGGTAGTGGACCGATGTTTGAGAAGCTTCAGGCACTATCTGAAGAGTTAGAAGTTAAGGAGTTTGTAGAATTTACCGGGCGTATTCCTGATAATGAACTTTTGGCACGACTTTCTAGCTGTGATGTATGTGCTAATCCCGATAAAAAAATGCCCTACAATGATCGTTCGACTATGAACAAGATCATGGAGTACATGGCAATGCGAAAACCCATTGTTCAGTTTGACCTTTTGGAAGGAAGGCGATCGGCAGAGGGAGCATCTGTTTATGCCAAAGGCAACGATGTGGTGGATTTTGCCGAGAACATTCTTGAACTTTTAGAGGACACTGAGCGGCGACAAAAGATGGGAGAGCTAGGTAGACAAAGAATGGAGGAGAAACTAGAGTGGCGACATCAAGTACCTAAGCTGTTAGAAGCTTATGAGAAAGCTTGGCAACGTAAGTAGCAACACGGCAGATGGAAATGTCGTGAGAATATATTCGTAATTTGATGAGGTTAAGCAATCAGGAGGAAATTTTGATCTTCAAAAACCTCAAATTGACTAACGCTCTTTTATGGCTTTGGGCAGAAAATAATCAAGGCTAAATGATGAAAGTCCCTTAACGGATGAGGCTGTGTCCGCTATGGATGAAGGAAACAAAAGTAAAGCTACGAAAAAAGTTCAAAGCTCTCAGACTCGTCGAGTTGTTAATCGTGCCACCAATGCTTTGCGTATGGTCGCACAAACCGCAGGAAAGTGCCATTCTGCATTGGGCACATTTATATCGTCGCTTACGTTCCCGACTTGGCGCCCCTAAAGCCATTACTGCTACTGCTCATAAGATAAGATAGCGCGGATTTTCTACCAACTTTGGACAACAGGAAGAAATTATACCGATCCTGGTATGGATTATTATGAGCAGTGTTACCGAGAGCGAATGGTTAATAACCTCCACAAAAAACATTAGGCTTTTGGTTTTGAGCTTATTCCTCAACCTGAAGCAAATACAGTTTTTTAGAAGAGGGTTAATTGAACCATAAATCAGCATGAATTGGTATCGCATGTGCTTTTAATAATGCTCCTCGACCTCCTAAGTATTGGCTCTTAGATTCCTGAAACCAAAGCCTGTAAATGATTTCAGGTTTTTTAACTTAAATAGTCTATACTATATATATTGTAAAATAGTGTCACTCTTAGTTAATAGGTGTGCTTTGTAGCTACTCAGAGTAGATCAATATTGAGTTTGTTTCTTAAGACCTGTACTTTGGAAGATTTATGTCAGAAAAATCTATGGAATCTAGAGAATCTATTGATTTAGACCTTAGTCGTTACTTATTGATATTGAAACGGTGGTGGCTACCGGCTTTCAGTATATTTGTGGCGACAGTTATTCTGAGTGCCATATCTACACAATTTCTGAAGCCAGACTATGAAGCAGAAGGAAAACTGTTATTTAGAGTTCCCAGTTTTAAAGTAGGAGGCAATAATCTTTCTCCTGGTACCGCTGAAGGAGGAGACTCAGGAGATTTGAAACCATTGGTAGCAACTCAAAATCCCATAAGCAGTCAGATAGAAGT
Source organism: Nostoc sp. 'Lobaria pulmonaria (5183) cyanobiont' (assembly GCF_002949795.1). Classification (NCBI taxonomy): domain Bacteria; kingdom Bacillati; phylum Cyanobacteriota; class Cyanophyceae; order Nostocales; family Nostocaceae; genus Nostoc; species Nostoc sp. 'Lobaria pulmonaria (5183) cyanobiont'. The sequence continues at coordinate 5,192,347 of NZ_CP026692.1, forward strand.
TATTTCTTCCCCAGCTTTATTGCAACGGACAATAGACAAACTACAACTCAAAGACAACGAAGGTGAACCTCTGGAGGTGAAAGAACTACTAAAAGTCCTGAACCTAAAAATTGTTGGTGGGACAGATGTATTGCGTATTGCTTATAGAAGTCACGATCCTGAAGAAGCAGCGGCAGTAGTTAACACAATTATGAGGTTTTATTTAGAAAATGATATTCTGACAAATCGCTCTGAGGCAGGAGCAACTCGTCAGTTTATGGCCAAGCAACTTCCTACAACTCAAGCTGCTGTTGACAATGCAGAAGTAGCGCTACGTATATTTAAACAAAAGCATCAGATTGCAGATTTAGCAGAAGAGACAAGGTCAGCTGTTGCGACTATTGGAAATCTAGATAATGAGATGAATACTGTCAAAGCTCAACTGGATGAGGTAAATGCCCAAACCAATGAACTGCGGCAGAAAGTAGAGCTAAATTCTCAGGAAGCGATCGCTGTGAGTGCCCTCAGTCAGTCACCAGCAGTACAGGGAATTCTTACACAACTCCAAGAGACTGATCGGCAGTTAGCGGTTGAACGCAGCCGTTTTCTAGATGACAATCCAATAATTATTAACCTAGAAGCAAAAAAAGCTAATTTAAAATCTCTCCTGCAACAGCAAGTTGGGCAGACTATTGGCAATCAAACACAAGTTCCTCAGAGCCTATTGCAGATTGGAGAACTCAGACAAAGCCTGATACAAAACTTTTTGCAATCAGAAATACAACGTTTTGGTTTAACTCAAAGACTCTCCTCTCTATATAATTCTCGTGTCAAGTACGAACAGCGGGTGAAACTCATACCCCAGCTGGCACAAAACCAGCGAGAGTTGGATCGGAAAGTTGAAGTTGCAGAATCAACCTATCAAACTCTATTGAAAAAGGTTCAAGAGCTACAGTTAGTTGAAAATACAAATACGCCTAGTTCCCGGATTATTGCTCAGGCTTTAGTGCCCGAAGATCCTACATTAACCAAAACAATAATTGTTTTGGTGCTAGGAGTCATGTTCGGTTTGTTTTTTGCTACCACAACTGTACTTTTTCTCGCGATGAGAGATAGATCTCTAAAAACACTTAAAGAGATTAGAGATGTATTTGGATATACTTTGCTAGGAATTGTTCCTTTGTCTGTTAAAAAGCTTCGTTCTCGTTATTCAAATGCAGAATCAATATCTCAAACAATTGCCGTCAGGGATACTCCCCACTCTTTAACGAGCGAAATGTACCGGATGATTCAAGCAAATCTGAAATTCTTAAGTTCAGATCATTTGCTCAAAACCATTGTGATTACTAGCGCAGTTCCTAAAGAAGGCAAGTCTACAGTTTCAGCTAATTTGGCAGCAGCGATCGCTCAACTAGGACGTCAAGTTTTACTGATCGATGCAGATATGCGAGTTCCTTCTCAGCATCATCTCTGGCAACTAACCAATGAAGTTGGTTTGAGTGAGGTTCTTGTAGGTCAGGCTGAATTTGAGATTGCCGTATCTAAGGTAATGGACAACCTTGATGTTTTAACTGCTGGAGTTAGACCTCCCAACCCACTTGCTTTGCTTGACTCAAAACGGATGGCATCACTCATTGAGAATTTCTCGTCTCAGTATAAATATGACTTTGTAATTATTGATGCTCCTCCACTACTTTTGGCAGCCGATGCTTTGACTTTAAGCCAAATGACTGATGGTATTTTGTTAGTAGCCCGACCTGGAATAATTGATTCCAACAGTGCTAATGCTGCTCAAGAGATATTAGAGAGATCCAATTACAACGTTTTAGGTTTAGTAGTCAACGGAGTCATTGATAAAAATGAATCTAGTAGTTATAAATATCATTCTCACGAATATTTTAAACCAAGAGAGTTGACAAAAGAGTTGAAGGGACTGGCGAAAAAATAAAGCTTGCAAAAAATTATTTTAGGAGTTATTTCATGTCCAGCTAATTAGTTATAATTTCCAAATCTATACAGAAAGCCCAAAAACCGCTCCCCTCTGCACCTGAAGCTCCTCTGCCCCCCCTGCGGTCTTGATGATAAGTGCTTTAACCGGACATCATATTAGATCAAGTTCGGATAAATATTTATTAATAAAGACTGATGCAAAGACGCAAGAAGTTTTAAATAATAAGTAATTAACCGGACTTAGAATTATATAGCGCTCTTATATCTGATAAGGTATATCTTCACCAGTATTAGGAAACGCTATATTATGAGCTAGAGATAATTTTTAGGATGGTAGTCCGATTTCTTTAGGTGTTGCCACCCCAGTTTAATTGGGTTCATTAGGGTTTGTGCTAGCCTCGAAAGTAATATATATAACTCAGTTTGCTCCATGCACAAAACCTTATTCATCCAAATATCTCCGGTAATCGCACATAATTTCAGCATCTCTATTCTTCTTGTTTATGCAGTCGTGGTATTGGGTCTTGTTTTCTCTTATGGCTCTTCCTGGCCCGTCTCCAATTGGGTTGTAGACAAAAATTATGTATAAATAAGAACCTTATCATACAACCCAATGCCATACTTTTAACTACTACCGATTTTCGTATGCTCCTCTATCGGGTGCATAACCCGACACACGAGGATTACCTAGAAAATCGGTTGTCAAACTACTCCACTTTAAACCACTATTAATTGCCGGACTTGTTGATTTCAATCTAAAGTCACGAGCCGAGGCATTAACAAACTGTGGATCTGCAATCATATCGTGAGATCCTGTAATGTTGATCGTCGAATTATTGGAATAAACATTGTAGTTATAACTGACGTTGACATTTTTCATATTGCTATTCACAGCATTACCAGGAGAAGCATACATGATGTTATTGAAAATTTTGACATCAGAGGAATAACCCGCATAAATTTCGCCCTTTGCCTTTTTTTTAACTTCTGGACTTTGCTGATTCAAATATGCCGTGTTGTTGATAATATCGATATGCTGACTATCATGGGCATGAATACCTGAACCGCCATTCTTGTAGGTGATGTTGTTAGCAACTAAAATCCGTCCTCTATATCCTTTTGAAACATCAACAATAATGCCATTACCGTCTGTGATCTTTCCGGCTTTAAACCAAGGAATGTACATTCGATTGTTGTAGCTCTTGTTATTGGTCACAAATATCTTGTATCCCTGCTTGTTGTCAGAACTCCAATTATCAAGCATGGAAATGCCACTGCAACCATAAACTGTGTACCAAGAGTTATTGAAAACAGTGTTATTATCCACTTTCACATAATCAGCTTGCTTTGCTGAGATACCTGCTCCTCCACAATCATGCACTTTGTTGTTCAGAATATTTATGTGATGAGAACGGCCTTTGTCTCCTGGCTCAATGCTTATGCAATTTCCGTTAGTAAGTCGATTTGATTGTGCTTCCTTGTTCTGACTTGACGCATACGCATAATCATAGTTGATATGAGCATTGTTCCCTATGACCTCCAGCCCGTTAATCTCGATATATGAAGCTCCTGTAATCGAGATACCATTCCATGTATTGTGCTGAATTTTTGGAAAATGCCCAGGATATGCTTTATATTTAATCCATGCATTTGCAGTTCCAGAACGTTTAATACCTAGTACAGCCCCATTTTTGGGTTCATTCTTGTATTCCCCGTTCATAATAAGTACCGTGTCGCCAGGATTAGTAAGGTTTGCTGCCCTTTGAAGTGTCCTAAAAGCGGATGAGGTAGAAAGCCCGCTATTTCTGTCGTTTCCGTTACTACTAACATAGTATGTTGTCGCAGTTGAAATACGACTGATCAGCTTGCGGTTAGGTAGTGGTATTTCCTGAACAGTGGATGACTGAGGAACATCTTTAAATAAAGACTCTGTTATTTTCTGTCCTTGAACCAGACCTGTTAATGCCCAGGGAAGTACAAGAGATGCGCTCAAACTGAGAAAACCGAAACCATGAATCATCATAGGGAAAAATAGGGTATGTTGCAAAAACTCAATCGTTAATGGTCAGTAACTCTAGCCTTAGTTAATAACCCAGTATTGGATACAGTCGTATCACTGCCACTTGTAAGTTTATACACGGTTTTATAGGTTTCAACCTGCGCATTTTTGCGTAAATATGGCTGAACCACCTTTTGAGCTTGTGTTCCAAAAAATCGCAAACATCTGATAAAATCACTGAAAAAAAATATCAGTATCCAGAGTTACCCTATTCATGAACACCAAGCAACCGTACAAAGGGCGTCATTTCCAATTCGACATCATTCTACTGTGTATACGCGGTATCTTTGGTTAAAATAGTATATCTGTCATCAATTAGTTAATTTACTTAAATAATTCTTATGATAATAAGAATCAATAAATGACTAAAAATAAGTTATAGAGTAGTATTTGCGGAATATGCTTTCTAAAATATTCTCATTATCATAAGAAATCCGAGTACCTACAATAAAGATTGCAAAAGCCTATCAATGCACATTAAGAATTTACAGTGAGATTTGTAAAGTTTACAGTGTTTCTCTATGAGTAATATTACTTAAAATTATTATAATGACGGATATATAGCAGTGGTCAAATAGCTTATAACATTGGCAAATCAGAAGAGAGCGGCTGTCAGAGCATTTATAGCAGACTTGTCCTAACCAGGATCACAGCCCCTATAAAACGCAATTTGGAAGAAGCGATGCCTTGTGGAGCGTTTGTTATGTGTAACTTGCTTTTGATTCAAGGATAGTGCAATTTTAGGGACGAAGAGGGTTGGCCAACGCCCCCAATTTGCATCTATCTCTGAAATTAGAGTCCGAAAATGTTCAGAAGATTAAGGATAATACCTAGAGGTCCAGTTATAGTGTTTATGGTATCGCCAGTCTTAGCGGAACCAGATCGGTTGACTAGCACAACATCATTATTACGGAGTATAGGATTAGTTTGCTCATTAATCCCAGCGGAGAAATCCACTTTTACTATCCGCTTAGTGACAGAACCATTAGGGTTGAGGCGAATCAAATCAACAGCCTTACTACTAGCTCTGGCATCATTAAATCCGCCAGCAGCGAGTATAGCTTGATTTAAAGAGCTATTGGGCTGAACGTCTGTTAGACCTGGTCTTTTAACTTCACCTACCACACCAACCTGAATCCGTGTAGGAGACAAAGTAGTGGTAGCTAATTGAGTAGCTTCTGCCGGGATGATTTCAGTTGCTGTCGGAATTACAATCGTATCTCCGTCTTGCACAATGATGTCTTGATTGGCATCACCACTCTGTAACAGTTGCCAAAGATTAATATCTATAGATTGTTCTGAGCCAGTTCTTGTAGGTCGGCGTAGCTTGAGATTACGCACATCAGCTTGTGCTGTAATTCCGCCAGCTAATTGAATTACCCGTGTCACATTTGGTAAACCAGTGGGGCTGGCAGTGCCACTGTTAGGGGTTGCGCCCACTTGGCTATCTGTATTACCTGGGGTGACAAGATACGAACCAGGACGGTTAACTTCACCAATAATTGTTACTGTGCGGGGTGTGGTTTGACTGGCGGCAAAGTTAGCTGCAAATATATTGCGAGATTCTGCGACGTTGAAGTTGGTTGCTGTTGGCACAACTATAGTGTCTCCATCCCGCAAGGTAATATCCTGCGATAAGTTGCCTGTTTGAATGAGTTCCTTCAAATTGAGGGTGACAGCTTGCTCTGAAGAACGTCCTATCTTACGCCGTAATTGAACTTGAGTCACATCCGCAGCTAAAGTCACCCCCTGCGCTGTTGTTAATGCGGCTAATACAGTGGGGTATTGTACACCTGGATTGTTCCCAGCGCCACCGCTCAAGCTTAGAGTGTAAGCTCCAGGACGTGTCACCTCTCCAGCAACGAAAATATTGATGGGACGAGGCGATAACAGATTGACTGAGATCAAGGGACGTTTGAGGAAGCGAGCATATCTTCTAGCTATTTCATCAGAAGCTTGTTCAGTTGTTAGCCCTAGTACGGACACACTGCCAATTAAAGGTAGGTTGATTGCTCCACCTGGGGGAATTTGGTATTCACCTGTATATTCAGGTACTTCAAATACATTTACACGGATGAGATCGCCGCCTCCCAATGAATAATTAGTATCTAATTGTGTTTGTATGATTGGTGGTTGTGTAGTTGGTGGTAATGGTTGTCCCTGAGCAAGACTGGCAGATGACACAGCGGCATTGACAGCAGTTAAAAAAGCCATACCTACAGCTGGCTGAATTAGGAATTTAGACAAACTTTTGTTAAGCATATTTACCTGAGACTCTGAAACTACAATCAATAAAGTACTGTCTAAACATTTTTATTTTGACTATACCTAAATATTCAAGTTCCCCGACACTCTTATTTTCCTAGAAAAGTGTGATTTTCCGGAGTAAATTTGTTTATTGAACTTAAATTTTTAGTGAAGTTAGCTTAAAGTTAATGTTGCTTGAATAGAGCAATATCAAAAAATATAGGATTTACGCAACTAAACCCAGTTTCTACAAGAAATTGTCTGTTAGCCAACAATCAAGTAGTGACGAATAAAGTTTTCTTGTCAAAGTTAATTTGATGATATTTAAAATCTGCGATGAGTAGTAAGGGACTACTAAAATTAGGAACAAGTTCATTAAATAAATACAAATAACCTTGAAAAGATGTCGGATTTCATTTTTTGTGGATTGTGTTGGGTAAAGAGAACTTAAAAAGGCAGAATTTGGGTTTTGTTCTTCAAGCCAGTCGACAATTTACTATTTGGCAATAAGACTAATTCAATGAGTTGTTTTTTCTTTGGATTTGTTGAATAAAAAATTCTTCTAGGGAGTGACGTGACAAGTTAATGGCGATAATTTTACCTTCCATGAGACGAAGACTGGCAAGAAAATCATAGTAATCATCTTGTAGTGTACCGTGCCAGGAACCATCAGGCTCAAATATGAGAGTGGGTATCCATTTTTTGAGAATTTCCCAGTGACCACCTTGACCTTTGACGTGATATGTGTCGCCTACGCCTAAGAGTTCATTGAGGGAACCAGAGCAAATTAGTTCACCTTGAGCGAGGATGGCAATGCGATCGCAAATCTGTTCTACTTCACTCAGAATGTGGCTATTAAAAAAAATTGTTTTACCAGCAGCTTTGAGCGCCAGAATAATTTCTCGCATTTGGTAGCGTCCCACTGGATCGAGACCAGACATCGGTTCATCCAGAAAAACTAAATCTGGCTCATTAATTAATGCCTGTGCCATACCAACACGCTGTAGCATTCCTTTGGAATAGCGACGCAGGAGCTTTTTACGGGCATCGGCTTGGGATAAACCGACTAATTCCAGTAGTTGGGGAATCCGCTGGCGTTGGACACTTTGGGGAATTTGGAATAACCCAGCAGCAAGCTGCAAAAACTCCCAACCAGTGAGATAGTCATACAAATAGGGATTTTCTGGTAGATAGCCAATATGTTGCTTAACACTGCGATCGCCTATTGGTTTACCCAACAACGATCCCCGTCCAGAGGTGGGATGAATAATTCCCAGCAATAATTTTAAAAGGGTGGTTTTACCAGCACCGTTAGGCCCCAGCAACCCAAAGGTTTCGCCTTTGTAAACTGTTAAAGAACAGTTTTTGAGAGATACTACTTTTTGATTTAGCCAAAAACCAGTGCGATAGACTTTTCGCAACTCAGAAGTTAGGACTACTGGCGGAATGTCTGTCGTATTAAGTTGAGAATTAGGGTCATCTGCAACAGACTTCATCTCGGTTAAATAACTATTTATCAGCTTGGTATTAATTAAAAATTACCCAGTAGGCTGATAATAACCATCACCAAGCTGTGTGTCAATTATCGTGAACTGAGGACTGGGGATTGGGGACTAGGAAGACAAGGGTAGAGTTTTCCCGATGCCCAATGCCCAATGCACAATATCCAATTTGACTCCTTTCATAGAACTCCCTTAGAACTGGGAATTAAGCCAGCACGTCGGGGATCAATTTCCACCGCCAGCCGCGTTGCTCTTGCAAAGGCTTTAAATGTCGCTTCAATAATGTGATGGGAATTAATACCATCCAATTGTCGAATGTGCAATGTCATTTGACTATGGTTCACCAAAGCCACAAAAAATTCTCGCACCAGTTGGGTGTCATAGGTTCCTACCCGCTGAGTAGGAATTTGCAAGCCGTAGCTGAGGTGAGGACGTCCAGAAAAGTCTAGTGCTACCTGAACTAAGGCTTCATCCAATGGTGCAAGAAAATTACCAAAGCGGACAATACCTTTTCTGTCGCCTAGTGCTTGGTTAAAAGCTTGCCCTAAAGTAATGCCTACATCTTCGTTAGTGTGATGATCGTCAATTTCCCAGTCTCCCTTGGCTTGGACATCAATATCAATCAGCCCGTGGGAGGCAATTTGATGCAACATGTGATCCAAAAACGGAATACCTGTTGCTGCTGTGCAAGTTCCTCTACCATCCAGGTTGATGGTAACTTGCACATTCGTTTCACCAGTGGTGCGGTGAACAGTGGCAATCCGAGGGGTTTCAGTTAAGCGATCGTAGTTTAAATTAATTTTGCTGATTTGCATAGGAAATTGGACATGGGGAATAGGGCATGGGGCATGGGGAATGAGAAATGGACAAGAATTTTACTAATACTCAATTCCCAATGCCCAATCCTCAATGCCCCATGCCCAAATTATCTTACATTCCCATAATTTCATATCCTGCATCTACATAGAGAATTTGTCCGGTAATGCCGCTGGACAAATCACTACACAAGAAAGCCACAGCGTTGCCTACTTCTAATTGAGTGACGGTACGTCGTAGGGGAGCTACTTCTTCTACATGATGAATCATATCCAAAATCCCACCCACTGCTGAAGATGCCAAAGTGCGGATGGGGCCTGCGGAGATGGCATTCACGCGAATATTTTGCGGACCTAGTTCAGCAGCCAGGTAACGCACACTAATTTCTAACCCCGCCTTGGCAATTCCCATGACGTTGTAGTTAGGGATTGCCCTAACACCACCTAAATATGTCAGAGTGACGATACTACCTCCCTCTGTCATCAAAGGTTTAGCTGCACCACTTAACTGCACTAGTGAGTAGGTGCTGATTTCTAAGGCGGTGTTAAAGCCAGAACGAGAGGTTTGGCTAAAATCTCCAGTTAAATCGTCTTTGCTTGCAAAGGCCAGACAATGGATCAGAATATCTAACTTTCCCCACTGTTCGCGGATTGTCTCAAAGGTAGATTTAATTTGATCTTCATCTTGGACATTACAGGGAAGAAATAAGCTGGGGTTGAGGGGTTCTACCAATTCTGCAACTTTTTTCTCCATCTTGCCGCGTTCATCCGGCAGGTAGGTGATACCCAGGTTTGCTCCGGCTTTGTGCAGTTGTTGGGCAATGCCCCAGGCGATCGAGCGGTTATTGGCAATACCTGTAACAAGGGCATTTTTTGCAGTCAGATTTAGCATAGAAATTGTTAATGCGATCGATCATTAGGAGCATACTAGAATCTGAGGCACGTTTTGTCTTTGTTTTATACAGGATTGACAAAAATGAATATTGCTAACGGTGTTTACTGTGAGAAAAATCTTGATTTTTTATAAAGATATTCTCAAGATATCTTTATTTGTTCTTCAAAAAACCTTTTGAATACAGCTATTGGAACTACTTATCAACAATTAGTAGCTGAAAGGATCAACAATTATGTATCATTATAAACAAAGAGTTATGAAGAGATTTGTTTGAGTATAGGAAAGTACAGAAAGGTTGACGGTGCTTTATTCATTTTTCGGGTGTATTCTTAGGTAATCAGTTTTTGTTTTTCCGGCATTGGGTAGGGGAAGGGAGATGATCGTGACACAAGATAAAGCCCTAGCAAATGTTTTTCGTCAGATGGCGACCGGGGCGTTTCCGCCAGTTGTGGAAACGTTTGAACGCAATAAAACGATCTTTTTTCCTGGCGATCCTGCCGAACGAGTTTATTTTCTTTTGAAAGGTGCTGTTAAACTTTCCAGGGTGTACGAGGCAGGAGAGGAAATAACGGTAGCGTTGCTGCGGGAAAACAGTGTTTTTGGTGTATTGTCATTGCTGACAGGAAATAAGTCGGATCGGTTTTACCATGCGGTTGCATTTACTCCTGTGGAATTACTGTCAGCACCAATTGAACAGGTAGAGCTAGCACTCAAGGAAAATCCAGAATTATCAATGTTAATGCTGCGAGGTCTGTCTTCGCGAATTTTACAAACAGAGATGATGATTGAAACTCTCGCTCACCGAGATATGGGTTCTAGGTTAGTGAGTTTTTTGTTAATTCTTTGTCGAGATTTTGGCGTTCCTTGTGCAGATGGGATCACAATTGATTTGAAGTTATCTCATCAAGCGATCGCAGAAGCAATTGGTTCAACTCGTGTTACTGTCACCAGGCTACTGGGAGATTTGCGTGAAAAAAAGATGATTTCTATTCACAAAAAGAAGATTACTGTGCATAAACCTGTTACCTTAAGTAGGCAATTCACATAAAAACAATTGGAGAAAGGGGAGTCGGCGCGTGTTGTATTTTGAAAGATGACACTAATAGCTAGAGGTAAATCTAAAATTGAATAATTTCAGCTATTGCCAATTTCCACTTCTCCACAGACAATGCTTAAAAGTAGTAGGCTGTATCTGGAAGGATTTCGGTAGCTAAAGATGACCACCGGATACATCCTCATCGCAGCAATTTTGATTCTGGGAGGCGTAATTGCCACCGTGGGCGATCGCATCGGCACACGAGTTGGCAAAGCCCGCCTCTCACTTTTTAAGCTCCGTCCGAAAAACACTGCTGTACTAGTAACAATTTTTACTGGTGGTTTGATTTCAGCATCAACTTTAGGGATTTTATTCGCTGCCGACGAAGGCTTGCGAAAAGGAGTCTTTGAGTTAGAGGATATTCAAACAGACCTTAGACAGAAGCGGGAACAGCTAAAAACCGCAGAAACTCAGAAAAGTCAGGTAGAGAGTGAGCTAAACCAAGCAAGAATTGCCCAAGCAAAGGCACAACAAGACTTGCAGGCAATTAATCAATCCTTGCAGGCGGCAAATGCCAAACAGAGGCAAACACAAGCTCAGTTGAACCGCACAATTAGTCAGCAAGCCCAAACCCAAACTCAACTCCAACGCACTCAAGGTCAGCTAGATCGGGTGGTAACTCAATACCAAAAAGCCATAGCTGAATTGCAAAGTGTTTACGACCAGAGAAAGGCACTACAGGCGGCAGTTGAACTACTGAAGACAGAACGTCAAAGACTGTATGCCGAAGCGAAAAAAGCCATTGACGAAGCTAAAACAGCAATTGAAAAACGCGATCGCGAACTTGCTAACCGTCAAGAAGCCATAGAACAGCGCGATCAAAAAATTGCCCAACTGGATCAACTAATTCAAAAACGTAATGTAGAAATTACAGCACGAGAGCAAGTGATTGCCAAACGAGAATCGCGCCTCAAAGAATTGGAAGCACAACAGGAGGAACTAGAACAGGAAGTTGCCAGGCTGGAAAAATATTATCAGTCCTACCGCGACCTGCGTTTGGGTAAGCTGGCCTTAGTTCGCGGTCAAGTTCTGTCCGCTGCTGTCATTCGTGTTACTCAACCTGCTGCTGCTCGTCAGGCAGTGGTACAACTTTTACAAGAAGCCAATCGCAACGCCAACCTTGAATTAAGCGAACCTGGTGCAAATCCTGCAAATGTAGAGCTACTGCGTGTGACCCAGGATAGAGTCGATCAATTGAGCAAGCAGATTGGCGATGGTAAAGAATACGTCGTGCGAATTTTCTCTGCTGGTAATTACGTCAGGGGAGAAAAGCAGATAGAATTTTTCGCGGATACAGCCCAGAATCAACTAGTTTTTTCAGGAGGCGCGGTGCTAGCTACGACTACTGCTGATTCCAAAACCATGACATCTTATCAGTTACAGCAGCGCCTAGAAATACTGATTTCTGCTTCCCAATTTCGTGCCCGTAATGCCGGAATTGTCGAAAATGTCCAAGTAGAAGGGACTTTTCTGCGCTTTGTCAGCCAACTAAGACAGTATAATCAACCCTTGGAGATCAAAGCGATCGCAGCAGAGGATACTTATACAGCCGGGCCATTGAGAGTAAAATTGGTGGCAATAGTTAACGGAAAAATTATTTTTAGTACTTAAAAAATTATTTGTACGCTGTTATTAGTAAGATTTAAATATATTGAACAGCAGCCAAAATAGTTGCTGTAGCTGGATTTTTTATTTAGCAGACACGACGCGAACATTTCTAATTTTTAATTTTTAATTTATTATGAATTTCCGTGAATTTTCACCAACGCAACCAGTCATCTTGGGGTTTGATCCAGGTCGAGATAAATGTGGTTTAGCGGTGATGGGACTGGATCGGCAACTGCATTATCATCAGGTCGTGCTAGCAAAAGAGGCGATCGCTACCATTGAGACACTGCGTCAAAGGTTTCCGATCTCTTTGATGGTCATGGGCGACCAAACTACAGCCAAACAGTGGAGAGAGAAATTATATCAAGAATTGACAGAACCCCTGAGCATTATTTTAGTGGATGAGCGCTACACAACCTTAGAAGCACGCGATCGCTATTGGCAAATGTTCCCGCCCAAAGGGTTAATAAAGCTATTGCCACAGGGTCTACGACAGCCACCAAGACCCATAGATGACATTGTTGCCATCCTTTTAATCGAAAGATACTTAAATCGCCTCACTGAATCAGCAGCCAGCCAATTTTAAATTTTTTCTTCAATCCAAAATCTAAAATCCAAAATCCAAAATTGAATAACTCCTAAGTTTTAAAGTTCCGCCCGAATCGTAAAAGCATAGTCTCCTCCAGGCTCTAGCTGGTAATCTTGTTGCTCTAAGAATCGACCGAGGGGTTCTTTGATCAAGGCGCGACCTTGGGAAGGCTTGACGGCAAGTTCTCCCCGGCGAAAATGCCACTGGAAATGCCACTCAAACTCACCTGCACTCACTTCGCCCTCAAGGAAGCCGTGTTGCCAGGATTGGCGGGTAATTCTGACATGGGCAATGGTTTCTGGCAGACGTTTTGCACTCACAATGCTTTATGCCAAGTGTGGAATAACAGCCGATGATGTAGGCTATTTATTTTATTTACCAAACATATCTTAATTAAACAAACTGACAAAGTGGGTATTTGTAGTTGACTAGGTTGTGTTTATGAGCAAAACTACTTCACTATCCTGAAGCCGCACCACCGATAGGTAAGCAAGCTACGCGTAGCGTCTTTTAGACAAGGGTTAGTGAGTCTTCCTTCGAGGGTCACAGCTAGTCGTAGAGATTGGAAAATAAATCAAACGAGAAATGCTAATTTTTTCGTTGCTTCTAGCGATCGCACTTCAACTACTGGCACATTTGAGCAATCGTTTCCATTCGCAACGTGAAGCAGTCTCTACCGTCAATAATCAAATTAGCAGTCTTCAACCCTCCTGTCACAATTGCGTCATTGAAGGTTTTAGTTGCGAAGCCCACAGTATATCTATACCGCAAGATAGCTGTTTTTTGAATCTATATGTACTGTAAAAGTTGGGCAAAAGTATCTGGGGTATACAATAAATTAAAAACTACAGATAAAAAGGTTTCGTGACTTACGTATAGACCCTTGTACGATCAGGCAGTGTTGCAAGAACAACTATGTCGAACAGCAACGTTTAGAAAAACAGGGGGAATGTCTGGTGGGGTCTTCAGAATAAACTAAAAAAGCGGCTTTTTATAAGTTAGTAGTACTAAGTGCATTTTCAGAAATAACTTTATAGATTTTGGTATTTTTTTTGTTTTTACTGCCTAAATAATTTGTCAATAATGATTTAGGTATAACTATTATTTATTACTATTTGTCTAATGCTCGATTCCCTAACTCAAGTCAGATGTGCGCTTACTATTAAAACCGATATTATATATATTAAATGTAAATTTCAGTTTACGTAATGAGGTAAGTAATGGCAATTAAATTGAAAGTTCCGGATATTAAAGGTGATGAGTGCGCCAAGAAAATAACTAAATCTATTCTGACTATGGAATCTGATGCCAAAGTAGACGTGAACGTTGATACTAAAACTGTAACTGTAGATGCTGCGGCTTCTGAAGAGTCAATTAAACAGATGGTTCAATCTGCTGGTTATACTATAGAGGGCTATTAATTAAATTTCTAAATTTTCTAATAAATTTAGATGAAATGATTTAGCCAACACAATTGCTTAATGATATTTACGTCCGTTTTACGGGCGTAGATATTAATAACTTACTCTACTTCATCGCAAATATTCCTCCTTTTACAGCAGGGCAAACCTGAATGAAAGTTAAATTCGTCAAGAAGCAATCGAATATAACTTTCAGAAAATTAAATGCTAACTCTCGTATTAATAATCATTATTAGGTAGAAATTAGAGGCAACCGACGGTTGTCTGTCAAATAACGTGGTATTCCCACGCCTAGCCAAAAAAGAATTATATTCACTTATCCTCAAGTCTAAGTACTAGGGAGGATTTATGAGGAATAACGAACTGATAGATAATTGGGGCAGAAAGCTATAGCTAGAAGCATGGAAACCAAACAGCTAGGAAAAACTGGTATTTTTGCGAGTGCAATTGGTTTGGGTGGTATGCCCATGTCAATTTCTAATCGCCCTCCAGAATCACAATCAATCCAAGTTATTCATCGTGCCTTGGATTTGGGTATTAGATTTATTGACACTGCCGATTCTTACTGCAAAGATGAGTCAGATAAGCACCACAATGAGCGGCTAATTCACAAGGCACTTAGTAGTTACAAAGCTGATGTTAGCCAAGTGATTGTAGCAACTAAGGGCGGGTTGATGCGTCCCGATGGCAACTGGACAAGCAACGGCAACCCAGAACATTTGCGCCAAACAATTCGAGACAGTTTTGAGGCGTTGGGTGGTGCTAAACCCATCGATGTTTGGCAATATCATTCTCCCGATACTAATTACACCATTGAAGAATCCCTTACACCAGTTAAAGAAGCAGTAGAGGCTGGTTTGATTCGGTTTGTGGGAGTTTCTAATTTTTCCGTTGAACAAATTAAGCGGGCGCGGGATGTAGTGGATATTGTCTCGGTGCAGAATCAATACAGCCCTTGGCAACGACAGCCAGAAAATGACGGCGTATTGAAGTATTGCGAACAGCAAGGATTGACCTTTTTACCTTGGAGTCCCTTTGGTGGTAGGCGTCGCCATCAGGACTTGCAAGATATTTCTGCGATCGCTAAATTAGCTAAAGAAAAAGGCGTATCGGTGTATAATATCGTTTTGGCGTGGTTGCGTTCCAAGTCGCCTGCTATTTTGCCAATTCCTGGTGCTAGCAAAGTTTCGAGCATTGAAGATTCGGCAAAAGCTATCAATGTGAAACTATCTGATGAAGAAGTGCAAAAAATTGATCGGGCAACTTAATCATTCGGCGTTGCTAATTAAATGTATAAATCTGGGTGTAAAGACGTTGCATTACGACGTCTTTACAAATATTTTTACATCACGCAAAATCATTTTCATACCTGAATTTAGCAACACCAATTATTCCACTCGCTAACGTAGATGTGGTAGAGGTTGCCTATAAAAAAAGACATGATATTAGAAACACACCGCTTGCTAATGCGTGATTTTGTAGAGACAGACTGGCAAGCGGTTTTTGCCTATCAATCAAATCCTTTGTACTTGCGTTACAACTACTGAACACACCGCACACAGAAGGATGTTTGCGAGTTTATCCAGATGTTTATCGATCAGCAAAAAGAGCAACCAAGAACAAAATTTCAGTTAGCTATTATCCTCAAAGAAGAAAATCAGCTTATTGGCAATTGTGCCATCCGTGTAAATGATCTGGAAATGCGAGAAGCAAATATCGGCTATGAACTAAACACTCAATATTGGGGACAAGGTTATGCAACAGAAGCAGCACAAGCCATTTTAAAGTTTGGCTTTGAAGAACTGGAAATGCATCGGATCTGGTCTTGGTGTATTGCAGAGAATGTTGCTTCTATAAAGGTATTAGAAAAAATTGGTATGCGTCGTGAAGGTCATCTGCAAGAAAAAGAGTTAATCAAAGGCAGATGGTACGACAACTTTCTTTACGCGATCCTTGAGCATGAGTGGAAAGCGAACTAATATTGCTTCTATGAGCTACCTCAGAGACAATATCATAAATTACTGAGAAATTGAGGATAAGACAAGTTCAGAGGGTCGCACAGATGACCAACACTATCCTCAATTTCCAAACAGCTATCGGACACAAAGTATTAGCAGCAACGGATAAAAAATATCTGCGTTCTGGTGGACGAATAGCTACAGATAAATTATTTCAATGGGCAAACATTTCAGCCTGGAGGATTATCAGCCTTTCTTTACGGTTCCTAATCCCAAAATACTATAATCTGGTGTTTTTTTCTTGATATTTGCTAATGCACCTGATGCTTTAAAAGCTGAAGAAAACCTGACTTTTTTGCTCACCCTCTCTGAGAAAGTCGCAGAGAATAATTAGTTATTTATGGAGTCTGAAAAAATGCGATTGCTACTTTTAACTTTTGCCCAAAATCTAAGTTTTTCTGAAATTCAGTTAGAAAAAATACTCTCACAACCTTTAACTGAAGTTCTTACTTTACCGGGATTGCAACAAGAATTAAACAGCTTAGATACCAATTTACTTAAGAAAAGCTTGCCGAGAGCAGGAGGAATTTTAGCTAAGGAATTACCACCTTTTTATAACTGGCTAAAAAATGAGTTGGGAGTAAAGCGGGTTCCTGATAGTCCCGATCACACAACAACATGGGTAATTGGTTTCCTCCATAATCAAAAAAGTTTAACTCATTTAGTTGAGTTACACCGTCCAGTACCTCGTCTGGCTTTAGAAGCTTCTATTCCCCGCTTGGTAGAGATATTTGAAGGTGTCGAAGATGTGCAAGTTCGGCAGGAATGGCAAAAAGCGATCGCGGCTCTATGTCTAGTTTTAGTTGTTGCTGCACGCCAACAAGATAGAGTAGGTGTAGCAATGTAAATTACTGTTCTTTGCGTGTAAGGGCGCACAGCTGTGTGCCCCTACTAATCTATATCTCCAGAAGCGATCGCATCTAATTTATCAGCATCAAGTATTATAATCGTCCCACCACGGCGATAAGCAATTACTGACTTGAGACTTTTAATTAATCGCACGCATTCTTCGTAAGTAATGCCACTACTTCGAGCCATCCGATAATAAGATAATTTTATTTTTAAACATTCGCCTTGGGAACTAGATTCAGTTCCAGATTCGGCAGCAAAATATTGTATTAATCTGGCAAGGCGAACAATAGCTCTTTCAGAAACTAATCCGTGGACTGTTTCATGTAATTGCTGAATCCGACTGTTAAAAATCATCAGCATTTGTAAGGCAATTTCCGGATTTTGACCAATAGCTTTTAATAAAGCATCTCGCTTTACAGTGATAATTTCACAATCAGATTCAGCAGTGATAGTTGCCGGAGAAATTCCATTTCCCAACAAAGCCGGAGCCGCAAAAATTTCCCCAGCAGCTAAGGCGCGGAGAATTGTTTCTTTTCCCGTTGTTGCTGTTTTGGTAACTTGGATTGATCCACTAACAACAGCGTAGAGTTTTGCTGGTAAGCGATCGCCTTCATGGAGAATAATCTCCCCTTTGCGATAGCCTTGTACCTGAGTGTCAGGTTGCAAACCGATCTTCTCTGCTGTTTCTAAACCCGCAAACACAAGAATTTGCGAAAGTTGTTCCAGAGATGCCTGCATGATTAGCCCGATATTGCCCAAGCTGGACGATGATCAATCCAAGGGTTAGCCGCTTCTAATTGTGCTGCTAGGCTGATGATTGTGGCTTCAGCGGCAGGTTTACCAATTAGCTGCACGCTCATGGGTAAACCCTTACTGTCAAAGCCCACAGGAATTGCGATCGCAGGTTGTCCAGTTGCATTCGCAGGTGGACAAGGGGCAACCCACTCAATAATATTTTGGAATGTCTCTTCTAGACTCAGTGAAGCCCATTCCCCAATGCGGATGGGTGAATGTAAATAAACTGGCAATACCAGCACATCAACGGTATCGAAAAACGCCACAATTTGACGTGCCACTACCTGCATTTGGGAAACTGCTTGCAAATACTGGGCAACAGAACCTGTACGTGCAAATAACCAGCGATTCAATGGTTGCAAGGCTTCAACAGGAAGTCCTGATGCAGCTACCCCAGCTTGCCAAACGATTTGAAATGGTTCAACTAAACCACTAAAATCTGGAGATTTTTGTTCAACGTGATGGCCGAGTTGTTCTAATAACTGGACTGTTTGGCGGACACCTTGCTGACAGTTCGCGTCAGCTTCTCCCAAAGGAGAAATGCTAGTGTCAAAGGCAATTCGCAAAGCACCAAGTTTTGTCTGAGTGGCAGCGAGAAATGATGGTTCGGGATCTGGCAACCAGTAAGGATCGCCTGTCATGTACCCAGAGATGGCATCCAAAAGGGCAGCAGCATCAGCTACAGTGCGGGCGATTGGCCCGTTGACGGCAATTCCAGCGAGGCGTTCGCCTACGGGTGCTTTACTTACCCTGCCTCTAGATGGCTTAATTCCTACCAAACCACAACAAGCCGCAGGTCCCCGAATCGAACCACCGCCATCAGAACCTTGAGCGATCGCACACAATCCCGCTGCTACTGCGGCCGCTGCGCCACCACTGGAACCGCCAGGGGTGTATTCTAAATTCCACGGATTTCTGGCTGGGGGAAAACCCATAGGTTCGCTGTATGGAAATGAACCTAATTCGGAAGTCGCTGTTTTACCAAGAATAGTAAATCCAGCTTGCTTAATCCGCGTTACAACGCCATCATCATAGTTAGGGATATTGTTCAGTAATGCTGGATTTCCATAAGTACAGGTAACACCTGCTACAGCATTGAGGTCTTTAATGGAAATCGGCACGCCAAAAAATGGCGGTAGTTCTGAGGTAGTTGTCAATAATTCTGTTTTGGCTTTGGCATCTGCGATCGCTAATTCTGCCGTCACCGTAAAATAACTTCCTAATTGGGGATTTAATTGCCCAATCCGTTCTAAATATATTTCTACCAACTCTAGCGGTGATATTTCCCGACGACGAATCAATTGCGCCAACTCTAGTGCTGGGGTAAATGCTAAATCAACTTCATTCATAGGTTAGTGAATGGATAATTTTGTCTTTCTCTGGGATTTTTAAACTGAAATTGTTACTTTAGCAGGATTTCGGGGAACTATACATTTTATAGCTCCTGAGATTTGTGACTCATTTAGGATGCTCAGATGGAATAGGCGTGCTTATGTTCTTACTCAAGCCATTTTAATTGTTTCGCATAAACTTTCGACAAATCCCTAAAGGGTATTTATGGCTAACCTAGAAATACTTGTTAGTGAATTGCCAAGACTGATTCAGAGTTTAAAACTGACTATTGGCGATTCTAATGAAATCATGCAACAAATTATCCCGATCAATAATGCTCAAGAACAGCTACGGAATATAAAAAAATTAATCGCTCAGGAATTGAGATTTGAGAGCGTTAAAAATTCCGCGATCGCTACACTTCCTCGATTAATCACAGGAACTACTTTATTTATACCTAGTGTAGGATTAGTAGATCCAGTCATAGCAGAAAAATTTGGTAACTCAGAAACGAAAATTTCATTGACTGATTTACAATTAAAAATTGATTCTTGGATTGAATGGGGTTATTTTTTGCAAGCAATAGCGGCTGATATTCTCAGTGATATTCAATTAGTAAATCAACTAAACTCTGATATTAGTCATCTAAGCATATCCAATGAACTTGAAATACTTAATGAAAAATTAAAAATTAACTTAGATTTTTACAAATATAATCTATTAACACATCAACTTCAAAAAGTTAGTGATTATCAAAAACAACTATTACAGTTACAACAAAAATTAAATCATATTTTTAACACTATTAAAAATAGTCGCAGTTTATTAAATATTTTATTAGGTGTATCAGCTTTTTATGGTAAATCTGGTTTCGCTTTAGAGTGGTTAGATGATGACCACGAATTAATCATATCGAGTGAGGAAAAGTTTCAAGAATTGACAGATATTCTCAATGATTGTGATTTTTTCCAAGAACAAATTGCTACTTTGATTGTGCAATGTGACACTTTAAACCAACAGGGAGAACAAGCCCTAAAAAAAATTGAACAGGAAAGTAGTGAAGAAACAATTAATGGTCAAGAAGTAGAAATAGTACCGAAGTTTTCTACACCAAAAATAGTAAGTTTAGCTTTGATTATAGCCTCAAGTTTATTACTCTTAACTTTTGGTGGTTGGAAAATTAGAGAACAAAATCTAAGTTTAACTCAAGAAAAAAGTGCTTATGCTAAGTTTAAATCTGCTCAAAAACTTGGTATGGAAGCTGCTTCTCTGGTTCAAAAGCCACCACATCCTTTAAAAGTCTGGCAACAAGCAGAAACTAAATGGTATCAGGCAATAGACTTGTTAGATACTATTCCTCATGAGACATCAGTTTATGACCGGGCAAAAAAGAAATTGGCTTACTATCAAATTAACTATAAATTTATTAGTCAAAGAGCGTTAATTGAAAAGAAAGCCTTAGAAAACTTAGAATCAGCCCAAAAGCTTGCAGCAGAAGCTAATTTCTTTGTTCAAAATTTACCTCATTCACAACTAAGTCGGCAGCAAGCAAAAGATAAATGGCAGCAAGCCATTAATTTATTAGAAGCTATTCCAGAAAGTACATCTGTCTCTGTACAAGCTAAAGAGATGCTTACTATTTATAAAATTAATTATGCAGCTACTAGTCAGCAGTTTTAAATCATTTGTGAAAAATTAGATAGGATTACTCTTACCTTATCCGTGATAGATTGCTTCCTCCAGCATAATTTTACCTAACTCCATAAGCCGGATAAGATAGGATTTGAATCTCCATTGGTATTAATATTCTCTCTGCTTATCTCCGCGAACCTACATTACAGGAATGCGAAGCGCCTATGCTTTAAAAAATAAAGAGGTAAATCGCCCTCTTTCGACGCTTCACCTCTTAACAATAGATAATTACAACTAACAATTACACCTTAGAACGGTCAGTCAAAATCTCATAACCAGTCTCCGTTACCAAAACTGTATGCTCAAACTGAGCTGACAAAGAATTATCCATAGTGACTGCTGTCCAACGGTCAGATAATGTCCGTGTGTGTCTGGAACCCGCATTTAAAATTGGCTCAATTGCCAGCGTCATCCCCGCCCGAAGTTTAACATTTGGCATCTCGCGGGTACGATAGTTAAATACTGAAGGTTCTTCATGTAGGTTACGGCCGACACCGTGTCCAGTGAATTCTTCGACTATACTAAAGCCGTTAGATTTCACATGATCTTCAATTGCTCCAGCTAAGTCAAGTAGGTATACACCAGCCTTAACTTGCTCAATGCCTTTATATAAAGCTTCTTCTGCTACACGAATTAATTTAGCAGCTTCTTGCGTCACTTCACCGACAGCAATTGAAATACAAGAATCACCATGAAAGCCTTGATAATAAGCGCCCGTATCTACTTTTAATACATCCCCGACGCGGATAACTTTCTTGGGGCTAGGAATGCCATGTACTGCTTCATTGTTAATGCTGGAGCAAATAGAACCTGGAAAACCGTGATATCCTTTAAAACTTGGTGTTGCACCCATTTCGCGGATGCGCTTTTCTGCATAAGCATCCAAATCAGCTGTTGTCATTCCTGGCTTTACTAGCTCGGAAATTTCTTTGAGGACAGTGGCCACAATTATGGCTGATTGCCGCATGATTTCAATTTCACGCGGTGATTTAATTTCAATTCCTCGGCGCTGTTTTTTCGATGTTGCAGGCTGAGTTGTTTGAGGAAGTAAGTTACTGAAAATGTTCATAAGAAATTAATAATTACTGGTGGCTCTGCCGCTGAACTATCAATGCTTTCTCTAGATTACTTGAGAAATAATATCTATAATTTAAGTTATTTTAATCGCTGATAGGGATTCTTCTATTTTGGGCGCTAATGTATATAGAATAACATATTTGCATACTCCTAATATGTTGGACTTGAATCAAAAACGCCCTAAGTTATTTTTCACCATACACTATGGGAGTTAGTACAGTTTTGTCTAAAATGAGGGATTTTAGTTCGTTAGCCGAATTACCTAAGCTAACTGTAATTTATCTAGCTGGTTGCTTGAGCAAATCGCCAGACACATTCGCCGCGATTGCTGGAGTAGCAGCAATGAAATATTAGAGCTAGGAGCAGCGCTAATATCACTTAGCTCTGCCGTCATATTTTTACCTAAATAGGAGTTGGGAAAGTAAAAGATTTAATTACAATTTCGTAAAAATGGTGATAAATTTTCATCACTAGTTTTCAAAAGGCAATACTGATGAGCAGGAACAATTTATAGATAGCGGGAAAAACGACTTTACCCATTCTTTATATTATCCATGCTTAGTGCCCATCTCTACCTAATGCTTTTCTCTGCTGACACAGATGGTCCAGCAGTAACGACTACGATTTTATCTGAGTGGAGTAACTCACGAGCCGCTTGATTCACTTGGGTAAGGGTGACTTTCTGGATTTTATCAGTGAAGGAGTGCAATTCTACTTTATCTAGCCCGTAGACTTCATTCATCAGAATTCTATCTGTTAATTCCTCTGGGTTTGCCAGGGAAACGTTGTAATTGCTGATGAGAGTGCGTTTAGCTGTTTCTACTTCTAGTACAGTTACACCTTGTTGATGGATTTGCTGTAGTATTTGACAGGTGCTAGCGATCGCTTTACTGCTATCTTCAGGACTAGTCTGCATCTCAATCAAAAATGTCCCTACATTCTTAAGAGCTTGGAAGGAGCTATAAATTCCATAGCTCAAACCTTGGCGATCGCGCACTTCTGCACCTAGTCTACTAGATAAGGTATCGCCTCCCAAAATCTGGTTCAATACTAAGGCTGCATGAAATCGAGGATCGTAACGGTTAATGCCTGTGTAACCCATATAAGTTACAGCTTGGGTTTTATCTGGTAAAACTGGGTTGACACTAACGATTTTCTCCGGCATTGCCACCGTGGGATATTTTAATGTGGGTGCTTTTCCGTTAACTTCCCAATCGCCAAACTTATTTTTAATCAGCGATCGCACTTTGTCTAGATCAAAATCTCCCACCAGCGCTAGCACTGTTGTATCTGGACGATAATGTTTAGCTTTGAAATCAATCACATCCTGGCGCTGAATCTGCTGTAAACTTTCGTCTGTGGGAAAAGTATGTAAGGGATGTTTTTTCGGATAAATTGACTGAACAAATACTCTTCTGGCTACTTCTGATGGCTCATCTAATTCCAGTTGCAGTTCGGTTAAAGTTTGTTGGCGATGCAATTCCAACTCTTTGACTGGAAAGTTACTATTTTTTACAACATCTGCCAATATCTCTAGGAGTATCGGCAAATCCTCTGCTAAACTATCACCTTCGATATGCACACCTTCACGGTAGGCTTGAAAGTCTAGACTTGCCCCTCGTTCTCCTAAGACTTTAGCAATAGTAAAGACATCCTTGCTATTAGTGCCATTGAGCAAATTATCTGCCACAAAAGCAGCTAATCCAGCTTTATTCTCTAGATCGAATTCTGTCCCAGCTTGAATATAACCGCTCAAGGTTACGGTGGGAGTACTCCGATCGGGTAACAGTAATATCCGCAGTCCGTTGGTAAATTTAAATTCATCAGGTAAGACTTGGGCAATCGCATCTGTAGCCAAATCCACAGGCGGTAAGTACTTTATCACCTCAGAAAAAAGTACGGGTGCGCCAGGAGAGAAGTTTTCTGTAGTTTGGGCTGAGTCTGGTTTGTCAGCAACCTCTGTTATCCGCTTCTGAGTTGGTTCAAAAAAGCCAACTGTCCGCGCTTCTTTTGTCAGGTATTTGTTAATCACAGCAACGACATCAGCCGACTTCACTAGACGGACAGCAGCCAAATAGCGGTCTGTGTAGCTATAATCACCAACAGTTGTCTCATCAGTACCCAACCGCATTGCTTGAGAGGTGATATCACGGTTACTCAAAATTACATCTGCTGTTAATTGAGTTTTGGCTCGTTCTACTTCCTCAGATGTCACACCTTTTTCTGCTACATTGGCGATCGCGCTACTCAACATTAAGTCAATTTTTTTCAAATCTTGTTTAGAACCAGCCGTTACCAACACTTCATACCAACCAGATTCTCGCAAACTGGTGACGGATGCTGTAACTTCACTAGCTAAACCTGATTCCACCAATGCCTGATAAAGTCTAGAATTCCGTCCTTCTGTCAAAATGTAATCCATTACATCCAGCGCCGGGACATCCGGTTGATTTGCATCCGGTAGCGGATACACAACTTGTAACAGCTGCCCTGCTCCCGGTTCTCGCAATACTATGGGAGTGCTGAGTGCTGTTAGCGGTAGCGGGGCGTTTAGCCCGTGCTGAGTGCTAAGTGATGGAGAAATAACTCCTGCCTCCTGCCCCCTGCCCCCTGCCTCCTGCCTCGGTAATTTGCCAAATACTTCTTTAATTGTTTCGAGGGTGTTTGCAGTTTGAAAATCTCCAACAATCACTAAGACGGCATTATCGGGACTGTAAAAATTACGGTAATATTTTTCTACCTGCTCAACTTCAAATTTTTCGACATCAGCTTTGGTGCCACCTACAGGCAACCCGTAAGCATGATTGGGAAACACCGCCTGCATGACGGCGCGGTTCAGGCGATATTCTGGACTATTTTCGTAACCCTGCAACTCCGAAATTACTACCCGCTTTTCACTCGCTAATTGCTCCGGCTCAATCTGAGAATTTCGCATTCTGTCTGCTTCCAGCACCAAGAGCGCTTTCAGCTTGTTTCGTTCCACAGTACTGTAATATGCAGTTTGGTCATAACTAGTAAAAGCATTGGAATCACTACCCAAAGCACCAAACAAACGTCCAAATTGAATTGGACGATTTAAAGTACCTTTAAACATCATGTGTTCCAACTGGTGGGCAATGCCATTCACACCCGGTTCTTCGTTGCGTGAGCCAACCTTGTACCACACCTGCACCGTCACCACTGGCGCAGTATGCACTTCCTTTGTCAGGACAGTTAGACCATTCTCTAGCACTGTCTTGCGGACATTTTCTGTCAGTGTTGAGGGCATTATTCTTTTTGCTAGCAAGGTTGACTGATATTTTTCTTTGTTAGATATAACTGGATGTTGGCTATGAGCCGGTCGATCGCTCAACAAAAAAACAGCTACTAGCCATAAACTTAAAAGTAATAACGGCAAGGGATATTTATAAAATTTGGAATAAAATTTGGAAAATCCATACATGTATTTAGCAGATATATCTGTAAATTAAGTTACATAGTTATTTTGGAGAGTGACTACACTTTAATCTGGCAAAAAAATCTGTGACTTCGGTAACAATACAGAAAAACAATATATTAGCAGTAAAGGTCATAAAAAAGCTAAATTATGGGAGTTTTGCTAAAACCCGAATGAATTCCAGAGGTAAGCCATCCGTATCGGCGATGAAAGCCACTTCGTAAATGCGATCGCCTATTTGCTGTTGTGTCGGTTCTAAAAGCACCTTCAACGGTTCTAATCCTTCGGTTTGGCTCTCAGCAGCTATAAATGCACGTTCTTGTAAATTTGTCAACCAGCTAGGTAAATCTGATGTAATTTCAGTTAAATCGAACGAGAGATGATAATATCCCACATAATGTTCGTCAGCAAACGCATCTGGGGCTGGTTTTGGTTCGGGAATTTGGATCAGTTCAATTCTGCCGCCCAATCCTTCCATCCAGCAGGCTAGGGTGTAGCCTGTAGTAAAGCGTTCTGAGATTGTAAACCCTAAAAGTTCGTAGAAAGCGATCGCTCGATGAATATTCGCAGTCCGAATAGAAGCGTGGTGCATAATTTGTCCTTTGTCAGTTGTCATTAGTCATTTGTCAAATGACCAATGACCAATGACCAATGACCATTATTCAAACAACCTGAAATAAGGGTAGCGTACAGGGACACCAGGCTCTTTTTCCAAGTCAAAATTAATTACTTCCCAACAGGCATCATCTGAAGTATCGGGGCTAAACTCCACAGGTAAACCGTACAATCGCGCAGCAGTAGCTTCTGGTTGTTCAGAACGCCAAGGGGTGCTGCGTTCCAAGTAGCTACTCATCAATTCCTGATAGCGTCGAGCAATAATCACTCGTGTTGCTCGAAAGCCTTGGTTATAGAGCTTATCTAATGCTTCGTGAATTTCAAAGCGAATACCATCAGGATGAGTATGTTGTCTATACCATTCATTATTCCACCTCCGCCAATGACGCCCCGATTGCAAATGGATTAACTCTCCATTTTTAGGATTAGCTTCAAACGCGCCATGACGAGAACACAAATAGGTATCTGTTAGTGTCAACGCCGGAATAGTCTGGCGACAATGGGGACACTGTATTTCCGGCCCAAACATCGGGTACTGCAAACCTGGATTCATCATGAAGTGCGTACAAACATAATTTTGTCTTCACTAGCACTAGTGGGTTGGATTATACACTTCGGCTCAACCACTTTGGGTTACTTGCTCGCTGCTGCATAGAGACGGTGTTGCGGCAGGAACATTGTTCACTAGTGTTTTCCTCAGCGTAGAGGCTTGACGCTGTGATATCCTGGTTGTGCAACCAGCCTCAAAGGTTGGAGTTTCTCCAGTGTTCCTGGGTACCATATTTATATTCTATCGTGTCTACCGCTTCTTACTGGACATCTCCTGATTTTTCTCAAGCTGCGTTCATTGCAGCCAATGCTGTTGTTATCGGTTCGGTAAATATAGCAGCAGAAGTGAGCATTTGGTATGGAGCAGTGGTTAGGGGAGATGTAGAACGGATTGAAATTGGCAAATGCACAAATATTCAGGATGGTGCAATTTTACATTGTGATGCTGGTTTTCCAACAATCTTAGAAGATCATGTTACCGTAGGGCATCGCGCTGTAGTACATTCTGCCTACATTGAGCGTGGAAGTTTGATTGGCATTGGCGCAGTGGTTTTAGATGGAGTACGAGTGGGCACTGGTACCATTATTGGTGCTGGCGCAGTGGTAACTAAAAATGTACCGCCTTTGTCGCTAGTTGTCGGTATTCCTGGTAAAGTATTACGCCAACTAACAGACGTTGAAGCCGCAGAACTGATTGAACACGCTAAACGTTACCAAAAGTTAGCTTTAGTTCATGCTGGTAAGGGTACTGATATTGGTTTTAGCAAGGCTTAGGGAGTGGGAAGTGGGGAGATAGGGGAGCAGAGGAACAGGAGGGAAATGCCCAATGCCCCATAATTTAAACATTCTTTACATATCTAATTGGAAAAATTGCCCACTTCAGCTAAAAATAAAAATGAGAGCAGTTGACAAAACTTTAATTTCTAATTAAAAAAGGGGTTCTAGATATGGATATCGATTTCCGTATAGCGATCGTTTTAGCACCAATTGCCATTGCCGCCAGCTGGGCAGTGTTTAATATTGGCGCTGCGGCTTTAAGACAAATTCAAGGCTTTTTTGATCGGGAAGCCTAAATTAGGCTCAATATCATCATTATTTAACCGACTGTTTCTCTTCACAGAGGCAGTCGGTTTTGTTCATATCGATTAATGGGACATGAGGCATAAGAGGCAGAGGTGCACAGGAGCACAGAGGCAGAGGGGAAAAACTCACTGCAACTTCTCCCCTGCTCCCCTGCTCCCCTGCTTCCCTGCTCCCCTGCTCCCCTGCTCCCTTATCCCCCCTCCACTTCCTTGGATATCGATTCTGTAATACAACCGCTGCAACGCTTTGGCGTCCATCTGGGACTTGATCGCATTGTCAATTTATTGGCAAATCTTGGCAATCCTCATCACCAAGTCCCAGTAATTCATATTGCTGGCACTAATGGCAAAGGTTCAGTTTGTGCCTATCTTTCCTCAGTACTCACTGAGGCTGGTTATCGTACAGGACGCTACACTTCCCCCCATTTAGTTGATTGGACAGAACGTATTTGTCTGAATGAACAGCAAATTTCCTCTGAAGAATTGAGCCAATTATTAGAAAAAGTCCAAGCGGTTATTCGCCCTGATGACGAATCAGCAACTCAGTTTGAAGTAATTACAGCTGCCACTTGGTTATATTTTGCCCAGCAGCAAGTTGATGTGGCTGTGGTAGAAGTCGGACTAGGAGGGCGCTTAGATGCTACTAATGTCTGCTTAGAACCTTTGGTTACGCTCATTACTTCCATTAGCCGGGAACACTGGCAGCAACTTGGCCCTACCATCGCTGATATTGCTAGAGAAAAAGCAGGTATTCTCAAACCTGGATGTCCCGTTGTGGTTGGGCCATTACCACTAGAGGCAGACCAAGTGGTGCGATCGCGTGCTTTAGAATTACAATGCCCACTTTTTACACCTCAATCCGCCCGTGAAATCACTACAGGGTGGGCAGAATATCAAAATATTCAAAATTCTAAATTAATTAAATACCCTTTGCCGTTAGCGGGACAAATTCAGTTAACTAATTCAGCTTTGGCTTTAGCTGCTTTAGAAATTCTCCAACAACAGGGTTGGCAGATTTCAGAAGAAGCCATAATTAACGGCATAGCCAAAACTAAATGGCCGGGGCGGATGCAATCGACTACTTGGAACAACCATAAATTATTACTTGATGGCGCTCATAATACTGCCGCCGCCGAAGTTCTTCGCCAGTATGTCGATAGCTTAGACGCAGTTAACCCCAAGCCCGTCAATTGGGTTATGGGAATGTTTGCCGATAAGGATCATACTGATATTTTTACCGCTCTGCTGCGACCAGGCGATCGCCTTTATTTAGTGCCAATACCAGTAGAACCTTGGCCCGGTAGAACTTCTGCTGACTTAGACTACTTATCAAACCTAGCTTACAGCCTCTGTCCCCAATTAAGCGATCGCCAAATTCATCCAGATTTATTCACAGCACTAGCAGCCGCAACTTTAACCGCTACCACAAAAGATTTAATCGTTTTGTGTGGTTCCCTTTATTTAGTCGGCGATTTTTTAGCAACCACCGATATAATTCGTAAATCATAATTACGAATTTATCTTTGATTCCATTCTTGCGCCGCATCTTCTACAGCTTTATCTACAGTCTTCTCGCCTAACATTGCTGCTTGCAAGTTTTCGTAAACAGCCTTTTGCAGTTTGTTGAAATCCTTCAAGGTAGGGGTTAAGATTTCTGCCTTTGGCAGTTCTTGAGCGCTCATAACTCGCGCCTTTTCTATTGTTGAAGCATTAGCTGGAACATCTTTAAAGTAACTATCAGACAATGCTTTGATTGTAGAAGGTAGGACATTTGCAGCTTTAGCAAAGGCTAACTGATTTTCGTCATTAGTAACAAATAAAGCAAATTTCACAGCGCCATCTGGTTGTTTGCTATCGCGGGGAATAACTATGTTCATCACCGCAACGTTTTTCTTACCTGTATCACCAGTGAGTTGAGGTGCTATTCCCGAAGCTTGAGCAATTTTTGGGGCATTATTAGCGATCGTTTTCAGGAACTCTGGCCCAGAAGCTAGAAACGCCGTCTCTCCAGATTGGTATAAATCGATCGCGTGGCGATGTCCTTGGGTTAAAGCCTCTTTAGGAAGTAACCCTTTTTTATACAAGTCTACCCAATACTGAAACGCAGCTTTCCCTTGTGCTGAATTAAACGCCGCTTTCCCCTCAGCATCTATTAGGGTAACTCCCATTTGCACAAAAGATTCCAGCACTTCACCGGAATCTTGCGGTACGAAAGTTACAAAAAAGGCATATTTTCCCGTCTTGTCTTTAATTTGTTGCGCAGTTTGTGCTAATTCTGCGTAGGTTGCAGGGACTTTATTGATACCTGCCTGTTTTAATAAATCAGTGTTATAAATGGTTAACCGTGTGGTGAGATACCAGGGAATCCCAAAACTCTTACCATTAAGCGTACAAGATTCCCAGATATTCGGCAGATAGGAGGAACGTACATCATTTGGGACTTTTGCATCTAAATCTAACCAGGCATTTCGTCCGGCAAGTTGGGAAGCAAAACCCGGATTCAAGTTAACTACATCAGGTGGCGTTTTTGCGGAGACAGCTGTTAATATTTTGTTCTCCATTGCCGCCCAAGGTACATCAACCCAGTTAATCTTTATACTTGGATTTTGCGATTCAAAATTCGCAATTAGGCTTTTGAAGTAGTCGGTAAATTGAGGTTGGAGTTGCATTGTCCAAAACTCAACAGTTCCCGCTCCTGAAGTAGCTTGTTTTGTACTTGTATTAACATTACCTGTACTGCAACTTACAATCCAACTGGTTAATAAGCCAAGCAGTACCAAAGCAACAAGTTGTTTAGATTTTCGCAATTGAATCATTTTCCCAGTATTTTTACGCTTGATCGGTGTGAAAAGCTTAGACAGAATTGTTGAGATTATCGGCTAAATAAATTACCCGTAAAGACGTAATATATAACGCCTTTACTGCAACAAATTTAAATTTTCAATTTAGCAGTCCAGCGGGCACAACTGTGGTAAAAAGCTTCAATAGTCTGTTTGGCAAATCGAAAAAAGGGGTAGGCATTGAACTTGCTCCCGAACGGGTAAATGTTGTTCAGCTACGCAAGCAGGGTCAAGGCTTGAAACTAGAAATCTATACATCGGTAGCAGTTCCAGAAGGGATAGTTATCGATGGTCAAATCAGCGACCCTCCAGCAATGGCGCAATTAATCCAGCAGGCGCTAGCTGAGAGCAAAATCAAAACTTCTCGCGTTGCTACTGGTGTCCCAGGACGAGATTCTATCGTTCGGATTATACCAGTGCCAGCAGAATTAGATGATAAAGAACTGCGAGAAATGGTGCTGAACCATGAAGCAGGTTTGTATTTACCCTATCCTCGTGAAGAGGCTGATGTAGATTATCAGAAACTTGGGTATTTTGTAGATGAAGATGGCATTGAAAAAGTACACGTACTCCTAGTTGCCACCCGCAAGGAGATAACGGATACCTATATAAGTACCTTCGAGCAAGCAGGATTACAAATTGATGTTTTAGAAATTAACAGTTTTGCTCTAATTCGGACTATTCGTGAACAACTGCGACAATTTGGGCCGCAAGAAGCAGCAGTACTAGTTGATATCGAGTTCGATAGTACAGAAATCGCCATCATCGTTAACGGAGTACCGCAATTTTCGCGCACAGTCCCAATCGGGACTTATCAAATGCAAACTGCCTTAGCAAGGGCAATGAGCTTACCTACATCACGAGATATGGAACTGTTACACGGAATGGTTATTCCTGCAACTCCCATAGACGGCGGTAAAACTGGCGTTACCGAACTCGATCCTAGCATGGCTGCCATATTGAGAGTCTTGGGAGAATTAACGGATGAACTGCGCCGTTCCATCGATTTTTACCTGAATCAAAGTGAAAATTTGGAGGTAGCGCAGATTTTATTAGCTGGGCCAGGAGGTGGACTTCAACAGTTAGATGAATTTTTTACTCAACGATTGAGTTTGCCAACTACCCAAATAGATCCAATCGGGTCTTTATCTTTGGAAGTTGACACTGATAAATATCCACAGGTACAACGCTCTGGTCTGGCGATTGTACTCGGTCTAGGAATGCGGGAGGTGTAACAAAATGTACAGCCTAGATGTTAACTTTCTTAAAGACCGCCCAGCATACAAGGACAGGCCTGAGAGAAACAAGGGAATAGCCCTAAAATTTCCTACTGGGGATTTGACACTACTGTATGTCGGAGTTGCAGTAGGTGTAGGTCTTCCGGCTTTATTGGGAGTTGGTTGGTGGTTCCTGCAAGGGAAGATTGTTGAATTAGATGGTCAAATAGCACAACTAGACCAAGAAAGCAAGAGGTTAGATACAGAAATAGGAAATATTAACAATATCAAAGCCGAGACAAACGCAATTAAAGGGGAAACCCAAGCTTTAGTAACTGTATTTGACCAGATTCGTCCTTGGTCAGCAATGCTGCAAGATTTGCGCGATCGCATCCCAACGGCAGTGCAAATCGAGAACATCAAGCAAATCCCACCTGTAGCGGTAGCGGCAGGTCAGCCACCAAATAACCCCGCAGGAGGATTAGAAATTAACGGATTGGCTCGTTCTTTTAATGATGTCAATGATTTCTTATTGAGTTTACAACAGTCTCAGTTTTTAAAGCCCACAGAAACCAGAATTCTGACAGCAACATTAGTAGATGCTCCCTTAACACCAGGTGCAGGTCAATCTTCTAATGATGTAATAATTAAGCCTCCTCAAGTAGTTAAATACACTATTCAATCGAGCATGAACGACGTTCCAGCGTCGGAATTAATTCGAGAGTTGGAAAAAAAAGGCACAGTGGGGTTAGTAACTCGAATTCGTAATATGCAACAAACAGGAGTCATTTCAAAATGACGCTGAGTGATGATTTAAATTTTGCCGAACAAGGTGGGGAATTCGATCCGGCAACGCCAGCCGCACCTGTGGTATTTGGTATTGCCTTCACACCAAAAATTATTGGGATCTTGGTGGGGGTAGTTGGTTTGGCGGGAGCAGCTTATATATTTTTAAACCTGCTGATGCCAGCTTGGGAAAGCTATCAGCAGCAGCAAGCCAAAAGCTCTGAACTGCAAGCGCAAATTGAGCAAAAAAAAGCCAATATCAAACAGATTGACAAAGTTAAAGACGAACTAGCACAGGCAAAGCAGCAAAAAGTTCAGGTTTTAAGTTTATTTGCTAACGAAAAAACCTTAGATACATTGCTATTGGATTTGAACCGCTTAATTGAGTCTGGCAATACTGGAACTTCTATTAATGCAGTCAGAGCCAAACTGAATAAATTTGTGCCGATTTCCCAAAAACCAGAACCGATTACCGATGGAAGTCTGGGAGAACAGGTTAACGGCAAGCTGCAACGCAGTAGTATCAATGCCGAGATTACAGCAACTTATGAACAAACACAATCGATAATTCGTAACATTGAGCGGTTGCAGCCTTTGTTAATAGTTAAAGATTATCAAGCAACCTTGGCTCCAGCAGAGACAAGATCCCCATTAGATAAAACGCCGATGCAGGTAGGCCCAGCAGCGATTAATACATCATTCCAGTTACAGGTATTGATGCCACTTAGTCCAGAAGAAATAACCGCAGCAGCTAAAGCTGCTCCGAAAAAGTAGTCAAATTAGAGCTAGGACGAATAGAATTAGCGGCTACACAAGCGTAGATAAAGCTTTCCCGCAGACTAAGGATTTGAAAATTGAGGGTTTTGAAACTCACGTTCGCCCTTGGCGTTCTCGCAGGGTAGGTGGGTAAAGTCTCGTGTAGTCAAGCCAGCGCGGTCTTCTCCAAAAAGGAGAGGCTAACGCCAATAGGGTTTCCTTCATAAGCTAATTGGCGTGTGGTTTCTAACCGCCTACTCAAAATTGTTTGTAAACAAGGTTTTATAAGGTGAGGAATGAACTGTGAAACAGCTTCACGGTAATAGTTTTATTTTAGGTACTGCCGCTTTTGCATTTTTGGCAGCTCAACCAGTTTGGGCACAAATGAGCCAAGTTACTGGTGTCCAATTAAATCCAGCTAATGGTGGAGTTAGTGTTGTTTTGAAAACTTCTTCAGGGTCGCGCCCCCAAGTTTTCACTACTAAAAGAGGCAAGGCTTTAGTCGCAGATGTTATCAACACTCAATTACGATTACCACAAGGTAATAGTTTTCGTCAAGATAGCCCAGCACCAGGAATTGCGTCTGTTGAGGTTAATCAGCTTGATGCTAATAGCATCCGAGTGACGGTAACTGGCAGCAACAACACACCTAGCAGTCAACCGGTGGTGCGATCGCCAAATGGAATTACACTCAGCTTTAGTCCATCGGCAGGCACTACAGCATCAGCACCAACGCCAACAGCCCCAACATCCCCAACATCCACTGCACCACCTGTTACTACTCCAGCCCAACCGGGTCAAAAGCCAGATGTTCTCGTTCCCAACCCGGAAGTCACCATTGACGGACAACCTGCACAAGCTGCTGGGCCAGGTCAACCTCTAAGTCAGGCTCCACCGTTCTTACCTCGAGCCGTCGCCCCACCTGTGGGAGATATCGCCATCTCCAATGCTGATGCTTCTCCTAGCACTATCGACTTAGGAACTCAGGAACGTGTACCCCGCTTAGTATTGCGAGATGCGCCAGTGCGTGAGGTTTTGTCATTGCTTGCCCGTGCGGCTAATTTGAACTTGGCTTATGTCGGAAAGGCAGAAGACGGTAAGGGGTCTAGTGTAATTTCGTCTCAGGGTGCTGGTGATACTGAAAGGCAAACTTATGACACAGTATCCCTAGATATAGAAAATGAGCCAGTGCAAGATGTATTTAACTACGTTTTGCGCCTGAGTGGTTTAGAAGCTAACCGCAGTGGACGCACGATTTTTGTAGCGCCTAAACTGCCTAATTCAACTCGTGATGTGGTGATACGGAACCTGAGAATTAACCAAGCAAAAGTAAAAGAAATCTTAAGGGTTTTAGTTAATCTAGGAGCAGAGAGTGCTGTTAATGCTGAACCAAAGATAACTAGGGTCACTACACAAGCAGTGGGTACAGTAGAGGGAAAGCAAACAAATACAGCTGAAGACTCTGATCTAACGGCTCAACGCATTAAATTTACTGACTCAATTCCCCTACTTAGAGGTTTACAAGTATTAGGAGACGAGCGAACAAGTACTATTACTTTAATTGGTTCGCCGAGGTTAGTTGACATTGCGGTGGCTCAAATTACTCCCCTTGATATCCGCCGCCGTCAAGTGGCAGTTAACGTTAGGATTATCGACGTTAACCTCTTGGCAGCTAATGATTTCAACACTAGCTTTTCCTTTGGGGTTGGTAATAACTTTTTTACTAATGAAGGTGGTGTCGCATCTTTGAATTTTGGCGGTTCTAGACCAGCTGCTACTACTGAAGCGAGAAACAGCTTGACTAGTACACCGATCATCAATAATCTCGCTAGCACTCTTGCATCGCCATACCAGTTTCCCAAGCGTCTTCTCGCTAGTTTGCAGGCTCAGGTTACAAATGGCAATGCCAAGATTTTGACCGACCCAACCTTAATTGTGCAAGAAGGACAGACGGCTGATGTCCAACTAACTCAGCAAGTTGTAGGAGATATAACAATAACTATAACTGACACACCTGGTGGCTCTAGAGAAGTGCGAAATGCACAAAAAGAGACTGTAGGGTTAATTCTTGCTGTCCAAGTAGAAAAAATTGATGACAACGGTTTTGTTTCTCTACAAGTTGCTCCCCAAGTCAAATCTCCAGCAGGTACAGCAGATACAGGTAATGGGCAAATCATTTTAATTTCTCAACGCTCCCTAACTTCTGGCACAATTCGTCTGCGAGATGGCCAGACACTAATTCTCAGCGGCATAATTCAAGATCAAGAGCGAGTTTCAGCAACCAAGATTCCTATCTTGGGTGATCTTCCTCTGATTGGTTCGCTGTTTAGAAGTACAAACAGACAGAACCAGCGTCAAGAGGTGATTGTGTTACTCACACCTCAGATTATGGACGACTCTGAGAACTCCTCCTACGGCTATAACTACACCCCCAGCCCAGAAGTGCGGCAAATCCTTGAGCGTCGGGGGTTGAAGGTTCCTGGCAGGTAATAAAGATAATGAGTAGGTGAGTCACCTTTGCCAAAGGCTTAGATCCTCAACTTCTTTAAGAAGTTGGGGATCTTCTTGTTTACAAAATTCTCTGTGCAGAGCAGATAAGCGACTGAGGCGTTGCAGCAAAATGCTGTAGGTTAGTTTTTATCGCCTTTTATTGTGGTGTAGAAGAAAGTTTTTTAAGCACAAAAGTGCATACTACAAATTATTTTTCATAAAAATTGGTTAATCTCAGCAATAACTCTTTACCATCGGTAATTAATCCCAACAAATGCTGACCATCTTCCACCTCCCTACTCCCCTGTTTTCTTGGCAATTACGGGATTTATTAGGTATTTTTTCCTACTTTTGGGGTAGTTTTTAGTGAAACAAGTACCCTAAAATTACAAAAAATCCTGAAATCTATATAAATTAATGGTTTCATCTATCCACATCAGGCTACAACGCCTTAGAATGATTCATTGAAAAGTCGAGCCGATGGGATGTACAGCCGTTTTGAGTAAAAATACTCCCAAAGGATGATTTTTGTATTTCCGCGAACAAAGATTTTAGTACGGGTGTATTAATGTGCATCCGTACTAAAATCTCAAGTAAACCTTCAGGAGTTTGACATGAACAAAGGTGAATTAGTTGATGCCGTAGCTGAAAAAGCTAGTGTTACCAAGAAGCAAGCGGATGCAGTCTTAACTGCCGCTTTGGAAACGATTATTGAAGCAGTTTCCTCTGGTGATAAGGTAACGTTGGTGGGATTTGGCTCATTTGAATCACGGGAACGTAAAGCCCGTGAAGGTCGCAACCCGAAAACAAATGAAAAAATGGAAATTCCAGCCACGAGGGTTCCTGCCTTCTCCGCAGGAAAACTGTTTAGAGAAAAGGTAGCACCCCCAAAAGCATAGGTTCTGTCTTCGGGAACCCTTTTTTAATGCGGCAACCTGCACACGGGGGAAATTTAGCCTGGGCAGCAGCACTGGCTGGCTGTCCCCCTGATGCTATTCTGGATTTTTCTGCTAGTATCAGCCCGTTAGGGCCTCCAAATAGCGCGATCGCTGCTATTAAGTCCCAAATTGGTAATCTTAAGCACTATCCAGACCCAAACTATAGTGAACTGAGACTAGCTCTCAGTCACTTCCATCAACTGCCGTCTGAGTGGATTCTGCCGGGTAACGGCTCCGCAGAATTACTCACTTTAATCGGTAGAGAATTAGCTCAATTAGCCGCAACAATTTTAATCACTCCAGCCTTTGGCGACTACTACCGAACTTTGGCAGCGTACAACGCTAAAGTGCTGGAGTGTCCTTTGTCATTAGTCATTGGTCATTGGTCACTTGTACTGAGCGTTCGCGTAGCGTCTCGTAGAGAAGCCGAAGTATTGATCATTGACAAAATACAAAGGACAAAGGACAAAGGACTATTGCTGAATAACCCCCACAACCCAACCGGAAAGCTATTTTCGCGGGAGTCTATTTTGCCCTACCTGGAGCAATTTGCTTTGGTTGTGGTGGATGAAGCATTTATGGATTTTGTGCCGCCCAATGAGGAACAAAGCCTGATTCCGGTGGTGCAAGAATATCCGAATTTAGTAGTGTTGCGATCGCTGACCAAATTTTACAGTCTCCCAGGACTACGATTGGGATATGCGATCGCACATCCTGACTGCCTAGCTAAATGGCAGCTATGGCGCGATCCTTGGCCCGTAAACACGCTAGCTGTGGCGGCGGCAATTGCGGCACTCCAGGATACGGAATTTCAGCAGCAAACCTGGGCATGGCTACCACCTGCACGAAACCAACTGTTTCAGGGTTTAAATGAAATCCCAGGATTGCAACCCCAAGCAAGTGCTGCTAACTTTTTACTGGTTGAGTCCCAAGAATCTACTTCCCAGTTACAGCAACAATTACTCAAGGATCACCAGATTCTAATCCGCGATTGCCTTAGTTTTAAAGAACTAGGCGATCGCTTTTTCCGGGTTGCTGTACGTGAAGAGTCTGATAACCAACGCTTACTAACAGCGCTAAAAGAGAGTTAGGAGTTATAAGTTATAAGTTAGGAGTTATAAGTTAAAAAAGGTTTTAATTCTTAACTGCTAATTCCTAACTCTTAATTCCTAACTCCTAACTCTAATCTAAATTCACGTGACCGTTGACTACGATGTTGTAATTATTGGCGGCAGTCTTGCTGGATACTACGCTGCCCTTGCTGCAACCCAACTACGTGCCAAAGTAGCCCTGGTACAACCCAAAGTAGACTATGGGTTTACTCATCACCATGCTCTTACCGAAATTGGTAAACTAGCGCAAAAGTTGAAGGATGCAGCTGGTTTTGGTATTCATGCCACACACACTGATGCCTCAGAAGAATGCCATATATCTATGGCATGGCAAGAAGCGATGCTGTATGCTCAATGCGTCGCCTCAAATCTCCAAGAACAGTATTCCCCAGCTATCCTAGCCGCGCAGGGAGTCGATATCATCGTTGGCAGTGGTCAATTTCAATCTTCACCCCAATTGGCTTTTGCCGTTAATAATCGCCTACTACGCGCTCGTACTTATTTGCTGGCTAGTGGTTCGCGTCCAGAAATTCCTGAGATTGAAGGATTGCAAGCCACTGGCTATCTAACCCTTTCTAATATTTGGCAATTTTTACAGGGAGGCATATTACCCAAAAATTGGGTAATTATTGGTGGAATTCCCCAAAGCATTGAAATTGCTCAAACTTTAGCAAGGTTTGGTTCCAGTGTGACGCTGGTAGTCAAGCATCCTTATGTTCTTCCATATCTAGACCCTGAGATAGCTATATTGCTTCAAGCGCAGTTGGAAGTCGAAGGTGTACGCGTCCTCACCAAAAAACCAGTAACTCAGGTGAGGCTAATTGAGAATAAAAAGTGGATTCAAGTAGGAGATAAGGCCATTGAAACTGATGAAATTTTAGTGGCGACTGGACAACAGCCAAATCTTGAATCCCTAAATCTGGCAGCAGTAGGTGTGAAATGGCATCGGCGTAGTTTAGTTGTGAATGATAAACTGCAAACCACTAACCACCGCATTTATGCTTGTGGTGATGTAATTGGTGGTTACGACTTTGCCAATATCGCTAATTATGAAGCAAAAATTGCGCTAAACAATGCACTCTTTTTCCCCAGGTTACGAGTAAATTATCGCTCCATTCCTTGGGCGATGTTTTCTGTGCCGATGCTGGCGCAAGTGGGTTTGACAGAAACACAGGCAAAACGCCTATTTAGCCGAGATAAAATTTTAGTTTTGCGACAATATTTTAAAACAGTGGCAGCAGCCCAACTTCGGAACGAAACCACTGGTATGTGTAAATTAATTGTGTTATACAACGGCGAAATTTTGGGAGCTTCGATATTGGGGGCAGAAGCTGGCGAATTAATTAATTTGATTGCCTTAGCAATATCACAAAAAATTAAAGTCAAACATCTAGCAAATTTATCTCCTGCCTATCCCAGTTTTTCAGAAATTCTGGAACGAACTGCAAGAGAGTGGAGTAAGCAAAAGTTAAATACCAACATTCCTTTGCAAGAGTTTTTAGAAGGCTTCTTCTATTTCTGCCGCAATTGGAATTAGCACTTATGCATGGAGTTGTCACTATAATCACTTAAACAAGGTGCTGATATTATTACTGACTTTGCAGTTCTCGCTGCCTTTGCCAATATTGACAGCACCTTGATTGCAAACACAACGTCATCAGAATTGGGGAGCATCCCTCAAAATTGAGCTTAGAGGATGTTTTAAAAGGGTCTTTTGCTCTCATAGTTAGCACAGCCAAGCATCTCAGTACATGGCTAAAACCTTAATTTTTCGTCGCACTTAACACCGTGCTGAATAGCAAAATTATACCTTTCGGGACTTTTAAAACATCCTCTTATTATTTTTGTTGAAGTGCAAACTTTAGCTCTGTCAAGTCTAATTCTCCTCCGGTTGTTGTTAATACTAAATTAATGCCTAAAACACTTTTTCCTGTAGTTGTATAGTTAGTTGGAAGTATTTTATTGGTCAAATCAAAATTTGTAGCACTTGCATATGTTATTTGATATGGTGTTGGTTTATCGCCAAGTAAAAATGATGTTATAGCTACTCTTGCTGGTGCTTTCTTTACTACACCTTTTAAAGCTAAAGGCACGAGCCTAAATTGCTTTTGAGTATTAGAGGTATCAATTCTAACTATACATCTAGCCCTTGGTGATTGTGCCTTTACAGTTATAGGAGCGCGAAGCGTCAACTGACTTATTTGCGGATCGAAACTTATATTACATCCCTTATTAACCGAAAATCGTGGCTGGTTGTTTATTGGAGCAGCAGCGCTAGATGAATTGGCATCATAAGAATAGAAAAAAAACAAGCACATTAATATGAAAAAATTACGTGCATCACTTAATCTCAACATCATCTTATTCTCCATCAACAGAAATTTATAATCTGAAAAAAGAATACATTCGGTAGATTCAATGAGTGGGGGATTTAGACTCACCACTCATTGAAGACCACTAAATTTGGAATTTGGTGCGGTGTATCACCATCTATCCGCAGAATCGCTAAAACCAAGGACTAGCAACGCTTTAGGTCAAAATAAAGTCTCACATCCCCAGCATTGAGATCGGCTGTATCAACGAAAATAGAACTTCCTGATGAGGATTGTGCAATCAGATTAATACCTAATAGTCCTTGCCCACCACCACTACATAAACCTGTAGCAGCTAGAACAGTAATCTCATCTTGCTCCGCAAATGCCTTACTAGATGTAAACTTGGTAGTTTGAGGGGGAGCTACGGCTTGACCAAGAGCACCACCACTAAAGCTATAAGTTCTGTTTAAACTGGTACCTTTACTCCCTCTATCAAGATCAGTAGTTCCTTGGTACAGTACTTGTACATCTTGGACGATGAAACCACTTGGAATAAAAGTTTGAACACGTAAAATACACTTTTTACGCTGACCATTGAATGCATTAAAGTTATCCAAGACGATCGATAAGCTTCTACCATCCTCTCCAGGAAGCTGATCGGCAACACTACATCCGCCAGACCCGAGTGCATCTCCAAAAGTAATACTAGGCGGGTCTTCAGCCAAAACCTTGGTCGCAATCACGTTGATTCCAAGAATTGTAGATACAGATAGTAATACACCAAATTGTTTAAAGTTCATATTGATTGTACCTATGTTGCTAGAATTGTTTATTGATGAAAAATGCATTTAGAAGCCAGAAGGTACGAGGTATGAAGGCATCTTTGCTTTAATCCCACGCTTAAAAGCATGAGATTGAAGCAAGGATGCTTTGTGTCTGGTGTTACATATCTCGACACAATATTGTTATAGTAGTGGGCAATTACCCATAACTAAAGTTTTGATTGATACTTACAGGCTTCTGCCTTCTTCAATTGTGGGAAATCCTTTCAGGTATGCTTTGACAATTTTTGCTCAATCAGGAAATGAAGCATAACTGTATATCGCTGGAGTTAACAGAAAGAAGATGGACATCAAGTTATAAGATGTATTCTTGCTGTATTTCCGTGTGGTGAAAATCATATAGTTATCTTAATCAGCAAGTGTGTGTTCTCGATCACAGATATATTGTGTCTCCGAACACTGCCAATTTCAAGCTAGTAGTATGCAGGTAGTATGGAGGAGTAGTACTCCAAAGTTGGGTGCTAAAAATTAGGGCTATAAATCGCCGATTTAATAGTGAGATATCGATAGCGCAGCGTTAGTGAGCCGTCGAGCGTCACAGATCGCCGCAGACATCGCAGTGAAATAACTGTTTTTATTGAAAATTTATATTATTAAGTGGCTGAAATTCTACTTGTAGACTGGGAACGAGGTAATTGGGAGTGCCTTAAAAACCCCGTATGAAAATCCAAATTACTCCCGCCGCTGTTAGAGGTACGCTGAGGTTATCTGTGCCGTGGGGCGAAACTGCCTCTGCTAAAGTTGCAAAAGTAGCAGTTACCACCGCCGTCAACAAGGCCCACCCGAAACTTAAAGGCGTTGCCAGGGGACTCAGCGACGAACCAGGTAGCAGTAACAGCACCAAGAAAATCACTACTGTACTCGCTACAAACATTGCTGCTGAACCTTCCCAGGAACGTATAGAACTTCCCACTTGGTATTTATGTTGCCCAAAACGTCTACCGATTAATGCTGCTAGTGCATCACCCCAGGTCATGGCCATTATCCCTGCTACAGCAATTGGAGCGCTATCTACTGGCCCCTCCGGTCGCCATAGTAGCCCGAACAGCAGTGTCACTGAGATAGCGAAATAAACTGTACCGGGTGAGCTATCCTGGGTATCCATTGCGCCGATGATTCGGTAGCGGTAAAACAGGTAGTTCAATCCGATAAAGGTAGCAAAAGGTATAATTCCGATTTCCCAGTTTCTAAACAGTAGCAGGACGCCGAAAGCCCACATCCCTGCACCAATATGGATTACTTTGCGAGTCAAATCCGGCTTCACACCAAACAGCTTACGCAATCCCTCGCCAATCACAAGCAGACTGATAGCGTAAACATAAGAAATTGCTAGCCCGATAAAATCATTTGTCATTTGTCATTTGTCATTGGAGAAAGACTTACAGAAAGTGGCCCCTCTGCTTTGCTGGTTCACTTAGGTCGATCGCTATTTCGTCTAAAGTTTTTTTCTACTGACGAAACGCTACCAATACCTTGAAGAATACCACGACCGATTAAACCTAAACCCCGACCAACTATTTGGGTAAGGATAAAAACTATACCGCTACCTACAAAAGCTACTAGCGATTTTAGACGCGGTGCGATCGCATCACTAAATTCTAGGAGCAATGTTACTACTAAAGGAATATTAGAAAGTTTTACTAACTCCTGATTTCGAGGAGCATAAACTGAAGTATTGGCAATACCACGAGGCGCAATTACAAATAGCTCATAGCGACTTTCAAAAACTGCTTTTGGCTCGTTTATATAATTTTTAAATTTATATTTCCACGACAAATCATTTCTAAACCGTTCAATCTCTCTTGTAGAAATCAATTGACGTCCATAAAATTTTTGCTTAATCTCTTCTACATCTGCTAAATAATTTAGCAGCGGTTGTACTACTCCATTCCCTACCTGAATCAACAAGTTCTCTAAAATCATTAATGCTTGAGATTTGGCTTCATCACTCACTACTGGATAAGAGATATTATCAATGTTCAACTCTGTTTGAAATAATAGATAAGAATACAACTCATAAACTAGCGGGATTTTATTGAGAATATCTTTTTGCACAACCTCTATATTTTCCAGCAACAAATTAACGACTTCTATATTTTGATTAACTATTTTTATCCGAGAAAATTTGCCAAAAAAATCTGTAATTGTTGCTTGCCATAAATCACTTGTTAAAGTATTTTTTAGTTCATATAATTGATTTATCTCTATTTGAGAAGTACGCAGTTCATCCAATTGGTTAGCCAATTTTTGCAAAATAAGATAAAGTAATTCCCGTTTTTTATCTTCACGAAAGATGTCAATTTCTAAAGGTATATCTGTGACATTTATTAAAGGTAATTGAAGTTTGGTAATACAAGATGTAAATAAGGCAGATTGTAGGCTTCCTGGACTAAGTAAAGAAGATATAGTTTGCCTTTGTTGAATGGCACTACTTAATGAAGGAGTCAAAGGCGGCCGATCAGCAACCGGAATCTGTTCCTCTTGCCTTTCTGGTGGTGAAACCAACAACCGATTTAGTAACCAACGAGCCGCTAGCAGTTCTCGCCCCTGTCCAGCTAGAATTGCTCGATCTAGTACTGGTAGTCCGGGAACTTGTAATTGTGCTGTTACTGCGGCTAGGGTAGCGTCAATGTTAGCAATTCCTGACAAACGTAAATTATTTCGCAGTTTAGAGAAAGGGAGTGAGGAGTTAGGAGTTAGGAGTGGGGAATTAGGAGTTATTATTGCTTGCGTGTCCTGGAACCAATAGGAACCACCATCTGCAACTTCTTGCATGGCGGCGACTAACTCAAGAAGTGGTGTACCTTTGAGGCAGTAGCCATTTACACCAACAGATTTCGCCGCCAATAGCAGTCCTTGTTCTTGAATAGAACTCAGGAGCAAAATTGGTAGGTTGGGATATAAGGCTCTGAGTTGCCGACAGAATTGTAAACCTAGCTGTTGACTGGTGGTGGAGCGACCATTACCGAATTCCAAAACTACCAAATTTACCTGATTAGGGTCTTTTTCAGCAATTTCTGCTAGAATCTGCAAGGCAACGGTATCAGTTTCTACAACTGCGATCGCTTCCAGGTTAGGAATCGCTTCGAGGGCTACCCGTAATCCCAGACGAAAAATCGGGTCTTGGTCGATTAACAATAATTTTAGAGGGCGATCGCTCATAATCCACTCAATTACATCAGCACTGTTTTTTACCAATCAGAAAACAGCTTTGATACAAAACTTTGT
Source organism: Nostoc sp. 'Lobaria pulmonaria (5183) cyanobiont' (assembly GCF_002949795.1). Taxonomy (NCBI): domain Bacteria; kingdom Bacillati; phylum Cyanobacteriota; class Cyanophyceae; order Nostocales; family Nostocaceae; genus Nostoc; species Nostoc sp. 'Lobaria pulmonaria (5183) cyanobiont'. The sequence goes on from NZ_CP026692.1 coordinate 5,236,480, forward strand.
CTTCCCCATTGTCACCTGTTTTCGCAAACTGATAAATCGATCATAATTGCCTTATGCAGCCTTCACTGTGTAATTAAATGAACCTGAGTATTCGGCACTGGTTGGCAGAACGCCATATCGCAATCAATCAAATCAAAGGCTTTTCTGAGGGGCAATTGGCAGGTATTGCCTACCATATTGTTCAGGATATGGAAGTCAAAAGCCTAATGCCTTTTGATATCTGTACCTTGGTAGAGGTTTTAGAACTGCCCTTAAATATTGTTTGGGAAGAAATCAGTGTCATTTCCCAGTTGACAGAAAAACTGTTACGTAGCCTCAGCCAAAAAAAACCGTTAAAACGTAACGAAGGCACATGGCTAGCCTTTCAAATTGCCTATCTCCAGGCTTTGCAAGCAATTCTAGAGCAGGAAGCAAGCTTACAAAAGCCGTGGTTAGACCGGGCAATTATACCCATACAACCACACATACTTAAAGAGGATGTGGGTAAATTCATTCTCCAAGATCCGCAACTACAAGGATTGCTGAAAACTCTCAGCCCAGGTAAATTGACTGATACTCAAGCTGAACAAGCACTGTCTTCAGTTGCAGATTCATTACTGGTGCAACAAATAAATAACGCTGCTATAGCTTGGTTAGTTGCCAATGGTGCAGAAGAACCGGAAGCGAAACTCCTAACACAGCGTTTGGTCAACTCACTTCCTGGTGACATATTGGTAGTCGTCACCGAAAATGCTGCACCTTTAGCCCAACTGCAAAAATTTTTCCGTTTGGGGATTTCATTATCTCCCAATTTCATTACCCCAGAAGTTGGTTCTACAGTCAGTGAAAAAATTGATTTGCACCGAGAACATTACCGTGCAAGTTTGATTAAAAACCTCAGCATCCCTTTGCTAATGGAATCCTTTGCTCTTAAAGATATCTATATACCACAAAAAGGTTTACCAATAGAGGAAAATATTTCTGAGCAAGATAAAAAAACTATTAAACCAGTTGATTTAAAAACATGGGTGCAGAAACAGCTAACTGATTTAGAAACGATCGCTGTTATTGAGTCGGAACCTGGTTATGGAAAAACTAGTTTTTGCCAACTTTGGGCAGCACAGGTAGCAGAGGAATTATACCCTACTTGGATGCCTATAGTAATTAAGTTGCGAGATGTAAAATACGGTAAAACTCTCATCGAAACTCTAAATTCTGCCTTTCCCGTTAATCTTTCAACTTGGTTAGAGCAAGAAAATCTCCCTTGTCTGTTGCTGCTGGATGGTCTGGATGAATTGCCCCATTCTACTCAGAGTATCAGAGCACAAGCAATTTTTATTCAGCAATTACTAAACTTTCAATCTCAGCACCGCCACAAAATTGTGTTAACGAGTCGGTCAAAGACATTACCAGAAATCATCTCCGAACTACCACTATTGTTGAGGCGAATTATTATTCAGCCGTTGGATGTGGACGAACTCAAACAATGGTTTCAACAGTGGGCAAAAGTGCAATCATTGCCCATCACTCAAAATTTCTTTACATTTCTCAAACAGGCAGGGTTATTTACCAGCCAATTAAAGTTAAGAGAATTATCCGCCCTTGTCCGTCAACCCCTAATGCTGCATTTGTTGGGCATCTTGCACCGCGAGGGATTGCTAGATGATGAACTATTGCAGTTAGCTGCTAATACCCAAAAGTCTTTTCTGTTATCGGAAATTTATCATCGCCTGAGTCGATGGTTGTTGGGTTATCCGCTAAGTGGTGGGATCAAAACAATGCTACTGCGTTCGGGTACGGCTCATATTCATCGGACTCCAGAAGCGATCGCTAATTTACTCGCCGGTCGTCATCCCCAAGATTTACTTGAGCAGATGCAAGCGATCGCTCTTAAAATTTTACACTCGCAACGTCATCAAATTAATCTAGCTGGTGAATTTAATACTTTACCAGCCTTTTATTTTAAAATTTGGGATGTAGAAAGCTCAGGCGAAAGTGCAGCGAAAAGTAGTTTAATTGAGTTTTCGCATCTCAAGTTAGGAGAATCTCTTTGTGCAGATGCAATTGCTGCCCAACTTAAATTTCTGACTCAGTATCAAGAGGAAGCTTATGGTACGCCCACTTTTGTTCTTGATTCTCCTAGTAGCGTAGCCCAGAATATTTATAATTTACTAGGTTACGGGATACTTAGCCAAGAAATTGAAGAACTAGCGATCGCCGGATTGCGTCGCCAACAAAAGCACAAATTTTCGTTTGAAGTTCTGTTTCAACGTCTTTTATCTTTCTGGCGTGCTTACTGTCAAGGACGTTGGTTAGATGAGGGGATAGCCCACAAGGCTTTGACTAATTTTCATGCCCTGCAAAACCTTGTGAATGTTGAACAGGTGAATGCTGCTGTGGGAATGAATGTGTTTTTATTGCTTTGTACTTGCTACCGAGAAACAAAAGTTCCTTTTTGGCCTTGTGGGAATCCAGTCAATTTGACAGAATTCAATCCAGAAGTGCTGAGTGTGCTAATTGCTAGGACAACGGTTTTGCATAAAAGTGCCTTTGCAACCCGAATCAAGTCTCTGGCTGGACTCAATTTATCGGGAGCCTTTTTATCGCAAGTGATGTTAACTGGAGTAAATCTTGAGCAAACAAACTTATCTAATGCGGAGTTAATGGGGGCGAATTTGGCTGGAGCTAATTTGCAACAGGCGAACCTCGCAGGCGCAAACCTACAATACGCAAATCTTACAGGTGCAAACCTACAACAGGCAAATCTTACAGGCGCAAACCTGCAACAGGCAAACCTTATGGGGACAAATCTTAATTCTGCCGATCTCACCAATGCCTGCTTATTTGACGCCATCCTTGCTACAACTGACAAAAAATTGGCCGCTGATAATGGTGCTTTATTATCTAAAGAGTTGTTTCAAAAACTGAAACATTTGCGTAGTTTACCGCCGCAGGCATCGCAGCAGCCTTTCTTAAACACCGTACAAATCACGCCAAACACAAAGGTTAATTGGAACAAGATCCCTGCAATCGGACTAATTGAAAGCTGTGAAGGCACAATTTTGTCAGTAGATTTAGATGATAATATCGAGGATGAGACAGTTTTTGGCAATAACTTGATTGGAGAATAGGGAATAGGGAATCGGGATTGGTTCATCTTCCCAGTCCTCAGTCCCTAGTCCCTAGACCTCTTCCGGGTTGCGGTAGCCAAAAAAGTTAATACTGTAGTCAGTAATCCGCACTCCTGTTTCTTCTTCAATTTTGCGGATCAAATCTTCTGGTAGTTCCACATGAACATCAAGAATTTGATTTGTATCCACACAGTTAATATGACTGTGAGAGTCACTAATGTTGCCGTACAAACGCCCATCACAGCGTTCAATACACTCAATGATGCCTTGACTGGATAATGCTTCTAAATTTTGATAAACAGAGGTATGACCGATCTCTTTACCTTGGTGGTTCAAGCGATCATAAATCTCTCTTGCAGCAAGATGTTCATTTGCTTGCCAAAGTAATTCCAGAATAAAGCGGCGCTGACGACTGACGCGCATACCCAGGATTTGACAGCGCTCAAGTGCATCTTCTAAGGAACGAATTGGTTTTGTAGTAATTGTTTGTTTTTGCATATTACAGCTTGTTAACTGTTAGGGGAATTTTCCGATCTAAATGTTTATTGGTTATTTAATATATGCAATGATATTGCACACCGCTGTTTTACCTACACTTATGTTTTGGCTTTTGATGCTGGGGAAGTGACAGGTGCGATTATGATTTTTTTTTTGCTTGTTGACGGTTACTTTGATCAGACCTTAATCTAAAACAAACTCATTACAACTTTAACTTAAAATTGCTGTAAATGTCCACCTTGGGGCAGCTATTGTCTTGCCCAAGTAGGCTGATTCTAATGGCGTACCATATTAATCGTGTAGTAATTATTTATTAGATGCGAGTAATTATAGCAATGATAAAAGTAACATTTAATTTTAGTAAACATCGGTGAAGTGAGTGGCGTAGGTGAGCATTTACCGCAGGCATCGCCAGTAGCTCATATCAAGGCTATTAATGGATGTATATTTGTTATAACCAGCGAAAATTAACTAAAAGTATCAAATAAATTTGAGCAAGGTCAGACTTGTGTTTAAACCTTGTATGGGTTGACGAAATTATTAGCAAAAAAGTATCAGTAAATACTAATTGATTTATGAAGAAGACTTTGTGCTATCAAAAGTTAATGTAGCGTCAATCCCTGAAAGCTGCTACTGTATATTCTCGATCCTACAGTTGAGCATCAATAAAGTGGCTGCTGAATCAATGACAATTGCGATCACACTCAATAATGACTTCATTAACAATCTGGATCTGTCCCCTGCATCAACAGTGATTGAAAAACTGCTGCAAGATGGGGTTGCATCCCACGAACAGCAGCTACGCTTTGATGTCAATTACGATCTCCAACCTGGCGACCCACGAGAACTCTCAGAAATTCCAGAGGTGCGACTGTGGTTTGTGCGTCTAGATGCCAAATATCCCTGGTTGCCATTTTTACTAGATTGGAAAGCTGGGGAATTTGCCCGTTATGCCGCCATGCTTGTACCACACCAGTTCAGTTCCCAAGAAGGCATTCAATACAATCCTGAAGCCTTAGAAATATTTTTGATGCATAAAATCTTTACTTTAGGTGACTGGCTTAAACAGCAAGATATCCCCAGCCTCTCGCGGCTAAAGTCTATGGCGCAAATTCTAGGTTATGAATTAGATGATGCTTTTTTTGAAATATTTTAAATAGCTAATAGGTCATGGAATTTTGAGAAAATTTTCTTCGTTTTAGTGGACTGTGTGAGGTTATTCTTCTTAGATTGCAATATTGTTCAGTTAAGCCCTAAATCCTCTGTAGAGAAGCGTTAGCGCATCGACACGAAGTATAATTTCGCGCCTCTATTTGCCGAAATCGATACCAAAAACTTAACTGAATCGTATTGATGTATACTATATTTTGCGATATTTAAAACGTCCTCTAAGGATGAAATTTTTATCTATCTAAAAAGATATTTTTTAAATTAACTATAGCAAATATGCTGAGAATAGAAACCTGTTTCTGATACAGGAAAGATAACAAGTTAGATTTTATACTTGTTTCAAAGCGCTTTCAGTAGTTTCGCAAGATCCTGAAAGAGCAATTTTGTAATCAAACAAGCTTGAAAAAATGAGGGTTTTGGAATGAAAAATTTAGTACCTGAGCGTGCAACATCTGAAGAAGAACGTTTCCAAGATGACTATTATTCTTACTTTGAATCCCCGGAAAATATTACCCGATATACACCTACAGGTGGTTTTTTAAGTAACGCTTTTCCAGAAAACTCATTCTCTTTATTAGATTTAGGATGCGGTAATGGGGCTTTAAGCAAATATCTTCCAGCTCGATGTGACTATCTAGGAGTCGATCACAGTGAATTAGCTATTGAACAATGTTTAAAACTCTACCCAAATAGAAAGTTTGTTACCAAAGATTTATCGCTTTTCCTGTCTGAACTTGTTGAAGATAATCAAAAATTTGATGCAGTCGTGCTAGCGGGTTTGTTATTTCACAGCATTAACAAAGATACCCAAGAAAAAAAAGACGATCAAGAAATTATTCAATTTTGCCTGAATAAAATACTAAACGACAAAGGATATCTTGTTCTCATTGTACCTTTTTGCTACGGCGATCATCCATCTCACAGTTTGTTTGTTCGAGCAGAGTGGCTACAAAAGTCAATAGAGAAAATGCTAGAAATTGCCAATGCAAAAATTGTTCACGAGAATATATCTCTACAAATTGGTTTGGAAAAGAGGGTTCGACAGCAGAAAGCGACTCCTGACTGGTTTGTTTCCGATAGTAATGCTGATTATCCCAGTATATTTGTGGGAACATATATGGCAAGCTGGACATTTATTGCTTGCCTCTAATTAATACCATTTTGGATTTTAGATGGGGAATTTGACCTCAATCTGTAGAGATGCTTGCTGGGCTAACGCATATCTAAAGATTTTAGATTTAACTGAACGGTATTGGGCTAGTACCGCAAGGCGGAAGTCAAAAGTCAAAAGTCAAAAGTCAAAAGAATTGTATTCCAAGCTCTTGCGCCATTTGAAATGGTATGTTTATTTACGCCAAGCTGTACTAGGTGGAAGAGGTTCGTTGAACTCACCTTAAGTTAAGAGATTCCCTATTAAAAAATCCAATTTTTTAGGGTGTATTAGTGAAGGATAATATCATTTCACGAAATATCTGATACAGATACAGCATTTTGCATCTAAATGAAGTACATTCTTACCCCCCTTAATCCCCCCGATGCATTGGGGGAAAATTCCCAATATAGTTCCCTCCCCTTTCCAAGGGGAGGGTTAGGGAGGGGTATTTTTGTACTTCATTAACTTGCAATCTGCTGTAAATAAGTAGGGGCATACATCTGTATGCCCCTACGGCCAATTAATACGTTGCAAAGATTTTTGGAAATGCTATAACGCACTAGAATAGATCGATTTGTCTAAATAAAAACTGAAAGCCGTTCCCAACTTGTGATAACGGCTGAGTGATAAATTATAGAGCTTTTCATTTGTATGGAATATACATTCACCTCTCTCCTGTAAAGAGAGAGGTTTTGAGACTTACTCTCTGTTCTAGGTATCTAAGTTTGGGAAAACTACTGGTTTAGCCACCCCAAATTTTTTCTAAAACTGTGTTTGGTGAAATATCCGCTGTTTTTCCCGTGAGGGATTCAATAGCCAGGAATTTGTCGTTTTTCGGCAACAACTTAGCTGGATCGCTGGGACCAAATACGGCAATGGTATAGGTTTGAACTGCAACACTCAGTTGTAATGCCGCGCTATCAGTAGATAACATCAAATTTGCCCCGGCAATTATGGCAGTTAACTTACCAATATCATCTGGGGCAGTCACCTTGATATCTGGAGAAGACTCCAGAAGCGATCGCACAAACAGCTCATCATCAAGTCCCTTAATAACCACCACAGGCAGATCCGGCTGCTTTTGTTGGAAGGCTTGAATAATTTGCTGCCAATTCTCGACAGGGTAGATTTTATCTAGTTCTTTAGCCTGTAATAACTGGCCAGAACCGCCATGAATCAAGATATAGCCTGTTTCATGAACCCCTAAACGTTTTTGTTCCTTTTGTGCCCACTCAATATCTGGTTTTGGCACATTTACTGCTAACTCTGGGACAGGGCTATTTATTTCCAACGGTTGCAGCAAGTCGTGATATACTGCCGCCGCATATTGGGATGGTTTGAACGGCACAGCATGGGTAAGAAAACCCGATCCTTTGCCTTGGTAGCCAATACGTATAGGAATTCCCGTTAACCAGAGTAAAAGACCTACCAACCAATTTTGCTTAACAGCAATGGCAACATCATATTCGCGATCGCGAATTGTCCCCACTAAATTACCCCAATCTGCCAGACTGTTACGGTCATTAAAATCAAAGTTCAGTACCTCGTGAACTGACTTGCTCACTCGGTAGGCAGCCTTTGACCGGGGTTCAACAACGACATCTATCTGAGCGTTAGGGTAATGGCGCTTCAGGTCATCTAGAGTCGGAAAGAAGAGAATTTGGTCGCCAATTCCGCCAGGTACAAGGGCTACTACTCGCATAATATTTATTGACGCTTACTCGCTCCCTATTTTAGGGGAAAATATATAGCTTAAAGATTGAGGAATTCTGTGTATTTACTAATTCCCGCAGCTGGAATCGGAAAAAGAATGGGTAGTAACCGCAATAAACTCCTGCTACTCGTGCGATCGCAACCAATTATTGCTTGGACTTTATTAGCCGCAGAAGCCGCCAGTACAATCAGTTGGATCGGGATTATTTCTCAGTCTAACGATTGGCCAGAGTTCAAAGCAATTATTGCCGATCTAAAGCTGACTAAACCAGTGGAATTGATTCAAGGCGGCTCCACCCGCCAAGAATCTGTTTACAATGGCTTGCAATCTCTACCAATAGCCGCAGAACAAGTGTTGATTCATGATGGCGCCAGATGCCTAGCCACACCAGATTTATTTAATTCTTGTGCCGAGGCCATTTACCACTGTCCCGGTTTAATTGCTGGTGTACCCGTCAAAGACACCATCAAAGTTGTCAACGAACAAGGCATAATTCAAGAGACACCCGACAGACGACAACTATGGGCGGCACAAACTCCCCAAGGATTTGATGTCAAGTTGTTGAAACAGTGTCATGCTGAAGGAGTTCGTCAAGGTTGGGAAGTAACAGACGATGCTGCTTTATTTGAAAAGTGCGGCATCGAAGTCCGAATTGTCGAGGGAGAGGAGACAAATTTAAAAGTGACCACTCCCCAAGATTTAGCGATCGCAGAATTTATTCTTACAAATAGAGGCTTTTGAGGGAGTGAAGAAGGGAATAGGGTAAAGATTATTCCCTGTCATCTGTCACCTCTCCCCTAATCCCAATGCCAAATTTAAAATTTTTAAAAAATACTTTGACAATTTACGATATAATGCCACACACTTGTTGATTGTTAGTTGTCATGTACTAATGACCAATGACTAATGACCAATGACTAACGACTAATGACTAAATGATTACAGCCACAGCGACGAAGATAGAAGCAATTCTCTATTTAAAAGGTAAACCCTTGTCGCTCGGCGAAATCGCCGAGTATGCCGCGTGCGATCGCGCCACTGTCAAAGAAGGCATAATTGAACTCATGGACAACTATGCCCACCGAGATAGCGCCCTAGAGGTAATAGAAACCACAGATGGTTATAGTTTGCAACTACGATCTGACTTTCACGATCTGGTGCAAACAATGATACCAGTAGAATTGGGTGTAGGTGCATTGCGAACTTTGGCAGCGATCGCCCTCAATAGTCCCATACTCCAGAGCGATTTAATTAACCTGCGCGGTTCGGGAGTATATCAACACGTTCCAGAACTTGTGGAACTTGGTTTTATCCGCAAGCGTCGAGACAGCGATTCTCGCTCCTACTCACTCCAAGTAACACCGAAATTTCATCAGTATTTCCAAATTGAACAACTCCCGCAAATACTTTCTACCAGCCAGAAGGAAGAACAACTAGAACTAGAACTAGAACTGAAGGGAGTGGGGAGTGGGGAGTAGGGAGTTGAGGGATGAAGGGGATTGAGGAACAGGGGAGCTAGAGGAAGAAGAACTATTGATTATTCCCTACTCCTCACTCCCCTCCTCTTGACTTATAACTGTGGTGAATGCGCTACCCTTGTACTATGGTTTAGAGTAGAGTTAGCAATTAAGCTAAATAAAACTGCCAATGGTGTTTAATCCTGACTTTTTGAATGACAACTCCGAGGAACACCCTAATCAACTTCTTTCCGACCACTCTGAGGAATACCCTAATCAGTTACTCAAATATCTACAGCATCAGTCTCCTGATGTTTTAGCTAGGATTGCTCAGTCCGCCAGCCCGGAAATTAAACAAATCATCTCGCAAAATGTCCAAGGGCTAGTGGGGATGCTCCCGGCAGAAAATTTCAACGTGCAAATCACAACAGATCGGGAGAATTTAGCTGGACTTCTAGCGTCAGCCATGATGACGGGGTATTTTCTGCGCCAGATGGAACAAAGAATGCAGTTAGAGCATTTGTCTAATGGTCAATAATTAATAGTCAGTAATCAAACATTCTGGAACTATTGACCAAATAACGACTAATTCGTAATTCGTAATTAAAAAAGGTATAGTAGCCGACACTGAATTAAAATTTAGTGGTCAACAAGATATTTATGGAAAGTTAAATCTTCCATTGATAGCACAGCTTTAGCGAGTTCGCGTACTCTTTCAAAGAAGCAAGCTACGCTTTTAGCGTCTCGTAGAGAGCATCTTGTAAGCACGAATTACGAATTACGAATTATTTTGACTACTTCCTTTCAGGATAAGCTCCTGATTGGACTTTAAAGGTTTGGATTTTACCGCTGCGGTTGACTTCGATAGCTATAGTGTCTCCAACTTTGCTCGACTCTACCAGCCTTTGAACTTGGGCTGAAGTTTTGACTGGTTTACCATTAAATTTTTGAATCACGTCTCCAGGAAGCAGTCCTCCACGCTTGGCCGGGGAATCATCTGTGACTCCTTTAATCACAATTCCAGCATCCTGCTGAATGTTCAGCTGATTTTCTTGATTAATTTGCTGTTTTCTGATGGGAGAAAGGTCTGCCATTTCAATACCTAAGAAAGGATGTTCCACACGCCCTTTAGTAAAAAGTTCATTGGCGATGCGGGCGGCGGTTTCAATGGGGATGGCGAAACCAAGCCCTTGAGCATCAGCGCGGATGGCTGTATTAATACCAATCACTTCGCCTTGGGCGTTTAATAAGGGGCCACCAGAATTACCAGGGTTAATTGCGGCATCAGTTTGGATAAAGCTGACTCGCTTATCTGGGACACCAACTTGAGTGCTAGTGCGATCGGTAGCGCTGATGATGCCGATAGTAACAGTATTATCTAAACCTAGAGGATTGCCAATAGCGATCGCCCATTCTCCTGGGATCAGATTTTGCGAATTGCCCAGTTTTACTGTCGGCAAATCATTCGCTTTTATTTTTACCACCGCCACATCTGTTACAGAATCAACTCCTACCACTTTACCCTCTAGACTTCGACCATCCTTAAGGGTAACTTGTACTGTATCTGTATCTGCCACTACATGAGCGTTGGTGAGTAATTCCCCATCTTCACTCAAAATAAATCCCGATCCTGTACCGCGCTCAATGCGTTCTTGAGGAATTGGTTGGTCATCCTCTCCAAAGAATCGCCGCAAGATGGGATTTTTCAAAGCATCAGAGATAGGATTGGCTACTTTGCGAGTGGCATTAATTCGCACTACAGCCGGCCCAACTTTTTGCACTGCCGTCGCAATAAAATTCACGTTATCGCCACCAGTAGCCCCAATAGCTCCGTTAGGAGAATTCGGAACTACGGATTCTGGCGGCGAAGCTATTGTTACATTTTTTAGCTGTTGGAACGAGCGATTTTGCGGTATGAGATAGCGACTGCCAAACAAACCTACACTACCGCCAATTAGCAGTAAAAATACATAAACCGCCAGTTGCTTTAAGGATAACTTCATAATTGTTTTGCTCAAGAACAGCAATGCAGTTGCTAATTTCTAAGTGTAGTCAAGCTAACGGCAAGTGGACAGATCAATTTACGAGAAATTAGGCATTGGGCATGGGGCACAGGAGAAAAACTTACTGCAACTTCAATTTTCCCCTGCTCCCCAATTCCTATTCTTCCCATCTAAAATCTAAAGTTAATGCGCTATTGACCTGTGTACATGACTTTACCCTTTCGTCAACTGTTTCTCTGTAGCTTAGTTAGCGCCTTGGGCCTAGTAAGCATACTGCCATACTCAAACAGTGCTAAGGCTGCTGTGGGTGGTTGCTCAACTCCAGCCCTATCTCGCTTCCAACGCCATAAAGTTGTTCGTGGCGAAACTTTGGAGAGCATAGCGCAGCGCTACAATCTCATTCCGACAACTATTATTGGCATGAATCCAGCTTTGCAGAATGGTGCAGCTGCCGCCCTTGGTAGTGTGCTTCAGATTCCTCCCTACAATGGGATTGTAGTCGAAGTGCCTCGCGGTCAAACTTGGCGACAAGTGGCGGCACAATATAAAGTTCGTGCTGATAGCCTGTTTGAGGTGAATGGCTGCCAACAAAACCCCAGAATCGTGTTTGTTCCGGGGGTAAATTGGTCGCCTAATGGTGTTGTAACTAAGTCCCCTTTGCCTACTGATGCAGGTACACCAAACCGTGCATCCTTGTCTGGATATCCCTTAGCACAAGTGGCAGCTGTGGGATTAGCTTATGGCTGGCAAATTAATCCTGCGACAGGTGAAGTTTTCTTCCACAGTGGTGTTGACTTATTATCACCAGTTGGTACTAATGTGCTAGCGATCGCACCTGGAACTGTAGCCTTTGCTAGCGATCAAGGTTCTTATGGCAAGTTGGTCATTATTAACCACAGTGGCGGACTTCAAAGCCGCTACGCCCAGCTTGACAGTATCAAAGTTACTGTCGGTCAACAAGTGAAAAAAGGAGACTTACTAGGAACAGTAGGCACTAGTGGAAAACCAACATCCACTCAGCCGCATCTCCATTTTGAAGTGCGTTCTAGCTCATCTCTGGGTTGGGTAGCGCAAGATCCCAAGGGTTATTTAAAGAAATGAAGAAATGGGGAGTAGGGAGTAGGGAATAGCAAATAGGGGATGAGGAAGCAGGGGGAGACTACTAAACCCAATGCCCAATAACTTCGACTCCCTTCTCTACGAGAGGCTGCGCCAACGACTACCAAGAGGGCAAGTCGCTCAGTACAAGTGCCCCATGCCCTATGTCCTATTCCCAAATTCGCTAGATTTGACGATGTGCATTCCTGCCTCTGCAAACCTTCTAAATGCTGCATCTGCCTGTTCTGTATAGTCCACAACACCAGGAACAACAACGGGGGAAGTGCAATCTTCTAGCAGATAGACTTTTTTCGCCAGAGTAACATCTACCTGTTTAATTTCTGTTAATAAATCGTCAATCGTCCAAGCGACGCAGTGACTTTTAGCTTGACCACCAATAATTACTGCATCATATTCTAAAAGTTGTTTAATCAGCAGCGTATTCTTTTGAGCAAGTGGACGTTGTTCAAAATCTTCCAACACTTCTGGACGTAAGATGGAATAGTTTTCTGTTAAAGGATTTTCACCTTTTATTTCAAATTGCGTTTGACTCTGACGCGCAATACCGTGGAAAAATATCGCTTCTTCTACCGATGAAACTAGAGCATGACCGATACCACCCAACATAGAATGATAAGGCCAAACAGTAAGGGGATATTTCCCATCTTGACTGAGTTTTTTAAGGTAATGGTAAGCGTGTTTTTCTAATAATTCATAATCCCCATTAGTAACACTGTTAGCAACTGCTGGGTTAACTTTCCAGATACCTTGTTGAATATCTAAAGGTGTGATGCTAGTTGCTGCTGGAGTGGGATGTTCTCCCGCAGCGTTCACCCAAAAGATTGGATGGAAAATTTGCGTTGCAGTGTGAGTATCTAGAGTTGGTACAATTTTCGTGATTATTCCCAAGTTTCGATAGATAAACTCAGATAATCTGACGTTATCATCCACCGCCGCATTCCCCGATTTTCCACCTACAAATAATTCAAATCCAGGGATACAGAAGGTGTTTTGGACATCAATTAACAGTAGGCAAATACGGGTTTTATCTAAAGATGCTGGTTTTATCTCGTGTTGTTTTGCCCAGATTTCAGCTTCAGCGGCACGTTCTTGATAAGCTACGCGCCAGACTTTGCCCACTTCTTCTGGGTTAAAGTGTGGGGGAATTAGTTGTTGGGGTGTTATTTGGGTGTTCATATAATTCTACACTTGTGTTGATAATTACTAGGCTTAACTCAGTTAGATATAATACTTGACAAAGTTTTTACTACAAAATTCCCCTTCCTTCTTTACTGTGCAAAAATGCAGCAATTTGTGCGGCTGACTTCAATTTAACAAGCTGTTGACATCCAAAATGCGGACATTGCAGGTAAAACATATCTATAACAACATCTGAGTGATTGCATTTTTCACGTAAGACCATAGGTACATGATGTATGGGGCATAGTACATCGCTATTTTCTACCTTCAAATGCTGTCTAACACGATCAACCACTGTAATTTGGATATTTTTAGGTGTAAAACTCTGACTTAGTTCGGCATTTGATAACTTAAGTTCAAAGACATTTGCTTTATGCATTAAACCAATATCCTGCGTATAAAATTTCTGTGTACCTCTACATTGAGTATTTGCATGATTGTAATAGCCAATACACGACCAGAAAAAGTCATTTAACATCAATCAACTGCTGTCAGGTCGATTTTTATGTTATAAAAACATTGGTCTGCCACACCCGCATTGCTTTTCAAGAACAACTTGCCCCATGTGAAACTGAAGTATGTGAACTTTATCATTGTTCAAAAATGATGTTTCATATCTATCAGGGTTTTTTACTTGTTCGGCTACGACTTCTTGAGTTTTGGCCTTTTGCCACTGCTCAAACTTATCCTCACGTTGTTTTTTTAACTCTTGGAGTTTCTCTAGCTCAGTTCGCTTTAGCAGTCCATCACGCGCCCGCTTTTTCTCAAGTTCCGTTTCCTCAAGATCAATATTCTTGATGTCAATTTGAATATTTACAGTAATAGGTGTTGGACTAGGCGTAGCCTGGTTTTCTTTGGCTCTCTCTTGCGAAATCTCATTAACAACTCTAGCAATATAGTTTTTGGTTACTTGATTAACAGTTTGGATTGCCTTCATGACAATAGCTCCAGCACCAAAAATTGCTTCGAGAAATCCCATATTCCTGCTTTTTCAATAGATTTTTCATTTACTAGGGTTCCCTAAAGACTAGAGGATTGTTACTTTCTCCATTTTTTTTATCCGCGAATCGTCCAAAAGAGGCACTAGCTGTGGCAATCTGGGAAACAGAGATTTATTAAATCTGATATTTTAGCTACAGCAAATTTACTTAATCAGGTTATGCAAACTCTGCCCACAGTAAACACTTCAAACATCACATCACCTCCAGCCACCTTTGATACAACTATCAAGCGGCGTAAAACCCGTTCTGTAAAGGTTGGTAATGTCACCATTGGCGGTGGCTACCCCGTTGTAGTGCAGTCAATGATTAACGAAGACACCCTTGATATTGATGGTTCCGTGGCTGGTATTCGTCGTCTGCACGAAATTGGCTGCGAAATTGTCCGCGTCACAGTGCCGAGTATGGCTCATGCTAAAGCTTTAGGAGAAATTAAACAAAAATTAATTAAAACTTACCAAGATGTGCCCATTGTGGCTGATGTCCATCACAATGGGCTGAAAATTGCTGTGGAAGTCGCCAAGCACATAGAAAAAGTGCGGATTAATCCGGGCTTGTATGTCTTTGAAAAGCCAAACGTTAATCGAACTGAGTATACTAAAACCGAATTTGACGAAATTGGCGATAAAATCCGCGAAACCCTAGAACCTCTAGTAGTTTCTTTGCGAGATCAAGGTAAATCGATGCGAATTGGGGTAAATCACGGTTCCCTCGCTGAAAGGATGCTATTTACCTACGGTGACACCCCAGAAGGCATGGTGGAATCTGCCATAGAATTCATTCGCATCTGTGAATCTCTAGATTTCCGCAACTTGGTAATTTCCATGAAAGCCTCACGAGTACCAGTGATGCTAGCCGCCTATCGCCTGATAGCCAAGCGCATGGATGAACTGGGTATGGATTATCCGCTACATTTAGGCGTTACCGAAGCCGGTGATGGCGAATACGGGCGAATTAAGTCTACGGCTGGTATTGCTACCTTACTTGCTGATGGCATTGGTGATACAATCCGCGTCTCACTGACAGAAGCACCAGAAAAAGAAATTCCCGTCTGTTATAGCATTCTCCAAGCTTTGGGATTGCGAAAAACGATGGTGGAATACGTTGCTTGTCCTTCCTGTGGACGCACTTTGTTTAACCTAGAGGAAGTGCTGCACAAAGTCCGGGAAGCGACTAAACACTTAACTGGCCTTGACGTAGCGGTTATGGGTTGTATTGTCAATGGGCCTGGAGAAATGGCAGATGCCGACTATGGTTATGTTGGCAAAACACCTGGTTACATTTCTTTGTATCGTGGTCGAGAAGAAATTAAAAAAGTCCCAGAAGATAAAGGTGTAGAGGAATTAATTAACCTCATTAAGGCAGATGAACGCTGGGTAGAACCTTAAAGGGAGCAGGGGAAAATTGAAGTTACAGTAAGTTTTCCCCTCTGCCCTTCCGCACCTCTGCCTCTTGTGCCCAATGCCCCATCCCCAAAAACTTTATATCTTTTAACCACCAAGGTCGTCTGATTGTCAAGTATTTTGTTTAAATTAAGAATACATACTTGGTCTGTAAGTGGTAGCCTGTGTTAGATTGAGCATACTGACTATAAATTTTCCCTCTGACGCAACTGTCATTATGGTGATTACAAAAAGTAGGCTTGTTTTGGGTGCTACGGCAGTTACACTCTCCACGATCGCTGTTACTAGCCTTGGCATTCACTCGCGAGGTCAGGCTTTATTTAAAGCAAGTCCTAAAGAATTAGTAGATGAAGTTTGGCAAATTGTTCAGCGCCAATATGTAGACGGTACTTTTAATCAAGTAGATTGGCAGGCTGTTCGTAAGGAATATTTGAGCAAGTCCTACAGTAATCCGCAGGATGCGTATAAGTCCATTCGGGAAATGCTGAAAAAGCTAGAAGATCCCTACACTAGGTTTATGGACCCAGAGGAATTCAAGAATATGCAAGTGGATACCTCTGGAGAATTGACAGGGATTGGGATCACGATTAGTCAGGATGAAAAAACCAAGCAATTGGTTGTAATTGCGCCAATTGAGGATACACCAGCCTTTAAAGCTGGTGTTTTGGCAAAAGATATCATCCTCAAAATTAACGGCAAAGATACTAAGGGGATGGATACCAATCAGGCAGTATCTTTAATTAGGGGTGAGGCAGGATCGCAAGTCAGCTTGACTATTCAGCGCGATAGTAAGATAAAACAATTTGACATTACACGGGCGCGAATTGAAATCCATCCAGTTAAGTTTTCTGAAAAGAAAACCCCAGCAGGAAATCTTGGTTACATTCGCTTGAACCAGTTCAGCGCCAATGCTGGTAAAGAAATGCAAACCGCTATCAAAAATTTAGAAAACAAAAAGGTAGCTGGATATATTCTCGATCTGCGTGGTAATCCAGGCGGCTTACTTTTCTCCAGTGTGGATATTGCCCGGATGTGGATAGATAAAGGTAAGATTGTCTCCACTGTTGAACGCCAAGGAGAGGCTGAAAAGGAAGAAGCAAACGGACGAGCCTTGACAACTAAACCATTGGTGGTGCTGGTAGATAAAGGTTCAGCTAGTGCTAGTGAAATCCTTTCAGGGGCTTTGCAGGATAATAAGCGTGCTACTTTGGTCGGTACTCAAACCTTTGGTAAGGGACTAGTACAATCGGTGCGTCCTCTGGAAGATGGTTCAGGATTGGCGGTGACAATTGCTCATTACTATACCCCCAATGGTACAGATATCAATCACAAAGGCATTTCGCCAGATGTGAAGGTGGATTTGACCAAAAAGCAGATGGAGGATTTATGGCTCCATGAACGTGACAAACTAGCTACTCTAGCAGACCCTCAATTCGCTAAAGCAGTGGAAGTGATAGGTAAAAAAATTGCTGTTAAGGGAACACCTACAGCAGAAAAATGAAGAGTTAGGAATAAAGTTAGGAGTGAATCGTAAGGAGTTAGGAATAAAGAGCGTCACTGTCAACTACCTAACTCCTAACTTAAACTGGTTGGCACTTCCCAGCCCTAATAAGTCCAACACGCCGAGCGATCGCTTCTTCTTGCGAACTAAAAGGCCCCCACTGTTCTATAATTTCTAAATTATCGTCGCCAACTTGGTCGCTGGGGATAATTTCACAGTTTCCAGCAGAACGCTTGACAATATACCAAGTTTGTGAATTGTTCATATTTTAAATAAAAATCTTGTTTTTATAGTAAGAATTTTACGGCATACAGAAAATATCTTCGCCCTTACTGCTAAATCCGACATTCTGTAGGTGCGATCATAGAACCCTGTAGGTTTTTTGACGACTAATCATATCTTGGATGCTTGAGAATAGTTCCTGTTGCTTAAGTTTATCCACTAACTGTGTAGACTACGAGAAATGCGGAGTGGGGGAATTGAACCCCCATAGCGCTACTCCCAGGTAAAGAACCTCTTTAAGACCTCACAATGCTCCCAGTACACTTCAGAGTAAATCGCCATTCGATCTCCGCAGTAACGCTACCCCACAGGAACCGACTGTCACATAGACAATAGGTGCAATCATAAGACCCTCCTTGATGTTCATGGAGAACGAGGCCCAATCCTGCACTGTTGGAGCATCCTTGAGTACCTCTAGAATAATCCTAATACCCAAGACATTTGGAAGGCTATACACCAGCCACCCACATATAATAATTAGAAGATTATAGGCTCAAAGTTAGGTTCAACGCAACTCTCAGTATCATATGTTCGCACAATCATTTTGAGTTGAATTTTCAATGTGAATCAATAATTCAGCGTAAAAATTTCAAATTTTATCACAATATAAAATTTTTCTCGTGATATTGATTGAATTATTGATTTATTGATTTATAGTTTTGTATTGTCTGATAAAGCATTGCATCCTTGAAGCTAATATCTGACCACGCTTCCATAGCTTTTTGAGTTATATTTTCATCAAAATTAGCTGAGACTCCATACTTCTCCATCTCATCTTGGTCTAACCATAAATAATCACCAATATCAGTCCTTTCCCATCTATGTCCCTGCTCTAGAGAATTTGATTTGTAATGCTTACTGGTGAAATCGATAAACTCAAAAGGGGTGATTATTCGGCGTTCTCTACACAAACCAACAATCCAACAATGGTAATTTCCAGTCTTAAAAGATGGGTTTATTGCCCCAAAGTTTACTCCTTTGCTTACGTCTTCGGGATCAGACGCTACTCTTACAGAAATACTGCCTCCTTGAAGAGAGTAATAAAGAGTTTCATCTTTACTTACCTTCTGATATACAACTGTACAAACGTCCATACCAAGACCTGCATAGTATAGGCATAGACCATTAACTTTACCAGGAAGTCTATCGGAAAATGCCTGAACTGTTTGATGTATAGAAGTAGCAATTGCATCTCTACGATTATTAGAAAGCTTTAGCTCGTTTTCCATATTGCATAACCTGTGATCAAAAATCAACTATTGTCGAATGTTTAAACCTATATATTCTTTGTGTAATTGTCAAACACTCTGTCAAATTACCTGAAAAAATAAAGTTATAAAGAAAGGATGAAATAGATAATTTCATCCTTTAGTTAAAATTTAATACTTCCGCTCTTTTGGCTCAAACATAGTAATTGCGACCGATCGATATTGAATATCAATTCCTGCTGGTGAGTAGTATGCCATTGTGTGTTTGAGAAAGTTTGTATCATCTCGCTGGGAATAATCTTCGCGGAAATGAGCGCCACGACTTTCTTGGCGATTTAGGGCTGATGCCAAAATGGTCTGTCCCACTACCATCAAACTTCGTAATTCTAAGGCTTCTACGAGTTCTGTATTCCAACAACTACCTTTGTCATCTAAATAAATTTGAGGGTATTTTTGTTGTATTTCTTCTAGTTTCTGCAAACCTTCAGTCATTAATGCCTCAGTGCGGAAAACGCCGCAGTACTCAGTCATACAATCCTGAAAAGCTTCACGGACTTGATTAATACGGTACTGTCCTGGCTGTTCTAATAAAGCTTGAATTTGTTGCTGGGCTTCTGTTACATAATGTTGCTCATCTACAGAGGGTAACTTACGTTTTTGCACAAATTTGGCGATCGCAGCCCCAGTTCTTTTACCATAAACTACGCATTCCAGTAGTGAATTACTACCAAGACGATTTGCACCATGTACGGAAACACAAGATGTTTCACCCGCAGCAAAGAAAGCATCAACAAAACCATCGCCACTACTACGAACTTGACCATCAGTGTTAACTGGTATACCACCCATACAATAGTGAATTGTCGGGCGGACTGGCATAGGTTGAGTTACTGCATCAACACCTACTAGGCGATGGGCTTCTTCCCAACAGAAGGGAACGCGACTCATAATTTTTTCTTTGCCCAGATGGCGTAGATCCAGATAAACAAAGGGCCCGCCAGCACTACCGTCGAGATGAATACCATGTCCAGCGCGAATTTCGTAAGCGATCGCTCGTGAGGTAATATCACGAGGAGCTAGTTCCATCCGACTAGGTGCATAATTCGCCATGAAGCGATCGCCTTGACTATTAATCAGATACGCCCCTTCTCCCCGTACCGCTTCCGAAATCAGTACCCCTACCGGATATAAACCAGTGGGATGAAACTGAACAAATTCCATATCTTCTAGGGGCAAACCTGCGATCGCAGTCATGGCCAAACCATCACCTGAAGAAGCGTAATCATTAGAGGTGGTGTTATAAACGCGACCATAGCCCCCGGTAGCAAACATCACCGCCTTAGCGCGCACCACCTCAATATGTCCATCCAAAAGATGGAACATGACCACACCCTTGGCCTCATTTTCTTCTAAAATAAGACGCATCACGTACCACTCTTCGTAAACTTGCACCCCATAACGCCGCAAATTGTTAACCAATTCGTGCAAAATTGCATGACCGGTTTTGTCCGCGGCGTAACAAGTGCGGTTGTGGGAATGTCCGCCAAAAGCCCTTTGGGCAATGCGTCCATCGGGTAAGCGAGAGAACAAAACGCCGAGATGTTCCAAGTCAATCACCACATCTGGCGCTTCTTGGGCGAGAATCGCCACAGCATCTTGGTCTGCCAAGTAATCAGAACCCTTGACAGTATCAAAAGCGTGTGCTTCCCAACTATCTTCGGAATCAACATTTTTCAGCGATGCAGCCATACCACCTTGAGCCGCAACCGAGTGGGAACGAATTGGGTGGGTTTTTGCAACCACAGCAATATTTAAACTAGGGTCAGTACGGGCAATTTCTACAGCAGCGCGACATCCCGCCAATCCTCCCCCGACAATAATCACATCGTGTTCCAGCATAATTAGCCCTCTGATTGCAAACCACTGCTGTTCTATTGTAGAGACGTGATTAATCAGCTAGTGAGTTGTAACAGTCGCATCTCTACAAAAAAATCCCTGCTTATAGACAGGGATGTTATAAAAAATTTTGAAATTAGGAGTGAAAAGTTAAAAACAAAGAGTTACGGCACAGATAGAGTGACTCATAACTCCTGTAGAGACGCGATTAATCGCGTCTCTACTCATAACTCCTAACTCTTTAGCTAGTTGCTTGTACAGGTTGTTGCTGAGACACATTACCTGGTATGGGTTCCATTTTGGTTTCTGGTCCTACAGGACTGACTTCAACATGATTTAACAAGGTAGTGACAAACGCAAACAACAAGAAAGGTAGCGATAGCAGAACGACGAGACCAGCTGTTGCTAAAGCGTACACGGGGCGCTTGGCACCCATCAGCGCCAAAGCTGATGCCAAACTCAGGGTAATTGTAATCAACCAAACTATTATTTGACCGTAGATATCACCGAAAGTCAGGGTACAGACAAACCGATACTTTTGAATATTATTTTCGCTCATCACATTTGCCTCAAGTCTCTCCTAATAGGTTCTACGTTAGAACTATGTTTGCCTTGTAGGCAATTTCTAAATATTTTTGCAAGCTTTGTAATATCACTTCACAATCTAGCTGTCTTTGGCGGCAAGGAAGTTATGCTCAAAAACTTCTTCCCTTCATAGGAGAGGTCGCAATTGCGATCGCCTCCTTAACAAACACTATCTTAGTTTTAGGCAAAGAGACTATTTGTCATCTGTCAAATTCAGGATATTCAAAATAAATATATAGCAATTCTATTTAATTTGTGAAAATTGCAACCCACAGATTCCCAACTTCCTAAAAGTTGTCGGGAGTCTTGTTTCTCATGAATGATTCAAGATTGCTATAGTATTTAGTTTTTTGCTAGTAAATATTAACTAGAGAAATCATGTAAAGTGCTTGATGTCAAACCGATTTTTTGATGTTAAATTTTGAGTATTGCCCGAACTTGTTGACTAAATCAACAAAAACCTTTATTTTTCGTGGCAACATTGTTTTAGGAGTGAATGTGAATACTATTTTTCTTCGTAAAGGTGTTTTTTGGTTGCCAAGTTTAGCTGCTCTTGCATTCCTGAGTAGCGGTTTATCTGCAAGCGCCCAGACAGTAGACAAGGTGAGCAGTCAGCCATTAACCGAACCTTCCGCAACCGTAGCGTCTCCCAACGAGTTTAGTCCAGAAATAGACACTGAAAGCCAAAATCTCTCTACAGAAATAACTAAGACTTTTACAGTCACAAATTTAACTAAGGGAGAGCAGTTGCCCAATACTGCGATACAAGAAAACGCTAGTGTAACACCCACACCTGTCCCAGGCACAGTGGCAACTTCATCTGCGACGCTTATCTCTGAATTTGTACAACCGACTTCTAAAGCCACTGCTCAATCATCTGCTACCAAAGTGGCGCAATCGGATATTGATTTAGGTAGAACTACAGGTGGTGGTAGTAGCTATCTTGGGATCGCTGCTAACATTGGTTTGAGTGGTGGTGACACGTCTTTGGGCGACGGTAACTTTGCAGTAGTTAGCAAAATTGGACTGACAAATTCTATATCAGTGCGACCCTCAGCCGTATTTGGAGATAACACCACAATTTTACTTCCAATCACCTACGATTTTACCTTCAAATCAGCAGATGCTTTTAGCGAACCATTAGCGATCGCACCTTACATCGGAGTCGGTGCAGCTTATAAAACTGGTGATGATTCGCAATTTGCCTTTTTGGCATCTGCTGGCATTGATGTACCTCTAACTTCTCAATTTACAGCAACGGCTGCTATAAATGCCGGATTTTTCGATGAAACTGATGTGGGCTTGTTGTTAGGAGTTGGTTACAACTTCAGTGGGCTTTAAGAATTAGGAGTTAGGAGTTATTAAGATTAAATTCATAACTCATAACTCCTTAGTTTTTATTTAGGGGTAACTTTGTCAATCACCTTGATTGTGCCATCATCTCCTACTGTCCAAACATCGTATACACCAACGACATCGCCGTTAGCATCGACATCTACGTTGCCACTGGCTCCTTGGTAGTTAATTTTTTTACCATCTTGAAGTAATTTTAGTCCCTCGCAGACATCAGTAACTTCTGTGCCAGGGCCATCAGCAACTTCCCGAATTTTGCTGGCTATACCAACGCCTGTATTTTGTTTAGCAGCTTGCGCCGCCAATGTCAATAAAGCAGCTGCATCCCAAGCTTGAGGAGCGTATTCCCCTGGCGCACCACCCTTTTTATCTTTCCACAGTTTGTTGAAAGCTTCTAATGCTTTACCATCGGAACCGGGTACTGTACCGATCGCTCCTGTTAAGATATATTTACCATCACCGCCTTTGCCAACTTGTTCGGGAAAAGTCGGTGATTTAACCCCATCTGTCAACAGAATCTGTACTCCCTTCGCCACACCTTGTTGATAGGCGGCTTTCAGGAACAGACTACCAGTTTCTGCATAGAGTACAGCCAGGACTGCATCTGGTTTACCAGCAAAAGCAGCAGCCGCTTCTGTATCAAATGTTTGGGCTTTTGGATCGTAGCGGACAGGCTTATCTTTATTAACTATAGTTCCACCCAATTTTTCAAAAGTTTGCACGAATGCTTTTTCAAACCCTACGCCATAGTCATTATTAATCACGACTGTAGAAACTCGCTTAAAACCTTTTTTTCTGGCAAGTTGGGCTAAAGCTAGCGCTTGATATGTATCGGGGGGGGCTGTACGTGCCCAAAAGCCTTTATAGTCGCCTTTTTGGGCCTTTTCAGTAAAGACGGGACTGGTACTACCAGGAGAAACCAGCATGACTTTATTTGGCGTGGCAATCGAGACTGCTGCACTAGAAACGCTACTGGCAAAGGAACCAACTACACCTGCAACTTTATCTAAAGTTGCAAGTTTGGTCATACCGGCAGCTCCAGCTCTTGGGTCGGTTTGGTCGTCTACTTGCACCAAAGTAACAGGTTCGCCATTCACCCCACCGCAAGCGTTGACTGTATCGACAAGTAAAGGAACAGAACCTAGCATCTGCTGTCCTACAGAAGCCAAGTCACCTGTTGTTGGTAGCAGGGAACCAATTTTTAGTCCTTTAGCACTGCTTGTAGTAGTTGAGTTTGCCGCTGGAGTAGCAGTACTTGCGTTGTTAGCTGTACCGTTGGGGGTAGTGTTATCACCACAAGACCCAACCAGAAACCCAGTTGCTAGGGTAGCTATACTAAAGGCTAAGGCGGTGCTAATTTTTTTCATAAATTACTCTCACTCCTCAAAATACTTAGGAGCCTAAAAATAAGATCCAAACTAGATTTGTAACTTAGCTGGATTTTATCAAGACTTCAAAGGATAGATCATATCATCCATCTTTGGGAGTAGGAGTATTTACTCGGCATTAATATTTATTTTTCTACACAGAATATCCTCCGTGTATCAAAACCTGGAAAACGGAGAGGGAGGGATTCGAACCCTCGGTACGGAGTTGCCTGCCGTACAACAGATTAGCAATCTGCCGCTTTCGACCACTCAGCCACCTCTCCTGACTCACGAATAATGATGTTAGCAGGTTTTTTGGCAAGAGTCAATAGTCATTTGTCATTTGTCATTGGTTATTTATAAAACACTAAGGACTAAAGACTAGGGACAAATGACTAATTTTTTAAAGGACTTGCGATCGCATCCAAGCTATGGGCAAGGTGCGTAACTTTTTCCACTGGGGAACGTAAGCCCGCTGACTGAATACATCGTAACCGTTGCGTTCAATCACCTCCAAAATTTGACCGTACAGCATTGATGCTGCCCAAACCGGCCAACGAGCATCTGCTGCTAAATAAGTAATTCCCCGATCGGATATGGTATAGAATTGGCGGGCCCGAGCAATTTGAAAGCGCATCAATGCCCGCCAACGCTCATCTACCACACCATTGAAGAAATCTTGCTCGGTATAGTTGAATTTTGCCAAGTCCTCAAGGGGAACGTAGATCCGTCCCCGTTTGGCATCTTCTCCCACATCCCGCAGGATGTTGGTGAGTTGATTGGCAATTCCCAGAGCGATCGCTTCTTCTGTGGGAACATAAGGTTGGATGTTTTGCCGCCACGGTGCTGCATATATGGTGTTATCCACACCCATAACTGATGTTGACATTAAGCCAACAGTGCCAGCAACACGGTAACAGTAGAGGTATAACTCCTCAAAGGTTTCATAACGACTGCGATATAAGTCCATGCGCTGACCGGCAATCATATCCCGAAATGGCTGAATGTCCATCGGAAAGCGCTGGAGAGTATCAACTAAAGCTACATCGTAATTTTCTAATGGGCGTCCCGCAAAAATGGATTCCAGCTGCTGTTCCCATAGGTCTAGGGTTTCTGGCGTGGTAATAGCAGATGCGGGGCCATCCACCAATTCATCTGTACGGCGACACCAAGCGTAAATTGACCAAATAGATTGACGTTTTACCGGACTCATAAGCAAAGTACCCAGGTAAAAAGTCTTGGCATACTTTGCTGTGAGATGCCGACAAAGTTTGTATGACTCGTCTACAGAGACCAGCGTTTTCATGCGCGGCGGGGAATCAGGCAGTTGCAGCATTCGTTGCGGGCGGTCGGGTGAGCGTTTGCAGGTTTGAGGAATTTGCTACCGGGAGGGCCTCAGAAATCGCCTGCGCTGTCAGCTTACCAGAAAGTACGGCACCTTCCATACTGGCTAAGTAGCGTTGCATGGTGTAATCCCCGCTGAGATAGAAATTACTAATGGGGGTTATTTGCGAGGGACGGTACTGTTGACGACCAGGGGTCGCTTTGTAAACTGAACGGGGCGTTTTCACCACATGAGATTTCAGCAATGTTGCTGGATTGTCTACCCCAAAATGGTCGGGGAAGAGTTTTTCTAACTCGGCAATAGTTGCAGCCACAATCTCCTCATCGGATTTGGCAATCCAATCTTTTGCCGGGGCTAGAACCAATTCCAGCATCGAGCGATCGGGGTTGGCGTATTCACGGCAGGTATTGCTCATATCAGCATAAACGCTTAGGAGGGGCGATCGCGAGAATAGCAAGTGATCAATTTGCGTAAGTTTACGATCGAACCACAAATGTACGTTAATCACAGGCACGCCTTCCAACCCTTCTAGCTTTTGGAAAAACTCCATTTCTTTCCAAGGTGCTGGCAAAATCACCTTTAGAGGGTCAACCGGCATGGCAGATACATACAAATCCGCCGTGAAAACTTCATCTTCGTCCCCATTCAACCCCCGAATCAAGTATCCTTTCACGCTACCATCGGCGTTTAGCAAAATCTCTTTTAAAGGGGCATTCAAGCGGACTTCTCCACCGCGTTCGGTGATGTAATCCACTATGGGCTGACACAATCGTTCTGTTGGCGAACCATCCAAAAAGGCCATTTTCGAGCCTTTTTTTTCCTGGAGGAAACGATTGAGGGCAGTTAAAAGAATGGTTGCCGAAATTTCATCTGGGCCGATGAAGTTCAGCGATTTGGCCATGGCAATAAAAACTTCTTTATTGACCCGTTCTGGAATGTTGTGTTTACGCAGCCAATCTGTCCAGGAATATTTGTCCATTTCTTCAACGTACTTTTGCCCTTGAATCATGGCTGGCAATAACCCGATGCCAAAGCGGATTTTTTCTGGCCATGTCAGCATGTCGTTGTTTCGCAGAATTGCCACTATACCATTAATCGGTGCTGGCAAATTTGGGAAATCAAAGCGACTGTAAGTACCTGGTGCATCCGGCTGGTTGAAGATCATTGTGTGTTCTTTCCACTGCAATCGATCTTCAATGTCCAGTTCTTTGAATAACTGCAACATATTAGGATATGCGCCAAAAAAGATGTGCAGACCTGTTTCGTACCAGTCTCCATCAGCATCTTTCCACGCGGCCACTTTACCGCCTAGAACGTCTCGACGTTCCAAGACAATGGGTGTGTGACCTGCGTCTGTAAGATATTTCGCGCAGGAAAGTCCTGCTAGTCCCGCTCCCGCGATCGCTACTCGCATGTAACCCTACTGCTCTTCAATATTTCTTAACCGTTTTATCGTTTTCATTATACGTTGCAATCCGTTACATTTGGCAGTTGTTGTGCGATCGCTTCCCCAAAAAGCTTTTGCCAAAGGGAATTTTACCTAAGCGCACCTACCCGAACAAATTGTTAATACCATTGTTGGCAATAGGTTTGAGCGAGCATTTCATTTATCTTTACATAGAAGAAATTTAGGCAAACAAAAGTATTTCCTTTGACTGAAAATAGGGTAATCTCAAATGTGGTCTTAAAGTAGTTGATTTATTTGCTAATTCGTGTATTTGCTCTGAGGAAATATCTGGAGTATTGCTTAAAGACTACTTGGAAAACTTTCCGCTTCCCATAAGCGTGTAGGATAAAAGTCTATGTCCTCTAGGTTGAACAACCCAGTTGTTTACCGCACAACTTATAGGTAAAAGATTATGGGTGTATCGCAGGAGCTAAAGCGCTTTGGACATCACCTGATTTTAGGTATTTCCGGAACTACATTAAGTGATGACGATAAACGCGCACTCAATGAATTGAAACCGATTGGTGTGATATTTTTTGCCAAGAACTTTTTGGATGGCACCCCATATCAGGTTTGGCTGGAAAGCTTCAAGGATTTAAATAGGCAGATACGAGAATATACTGAACGTGATTCTATGTTCATGACTCTCGATCATGAAGGAGGTCGTGTAATTCGTACACCACCGCCAATTACCCGCTTTCCTCATGCCTTATTACTGCGATCGCACGCTTATGAAGTAGCAAAAGCCACAGCAGTAGAACTAAAATCATTGGGAATCAATTTATCTTGGGCACCAGTAGCTGATATTTTTTCCCATCCTGACAACCCCGTGATTGGGTCTCGCGCCTTTGGTAACACTCCCGAAACTGCTACTCAAGGTGCGCGTGACTATTACTTTGGACTTCGAGATTTAGGAATTTTGGGATGCGCCAAACACTTTCCGGGACATGGAGACACCAGCAAGGACTCTCACATTGAGTTACCAATACTGAATTTAACTCTAGAAGACCTGCGACTTCGAGAACTTATACCCTTCAGAGCTTTAATCGAAGTCCAGATTCCTTTGATGATGACTGTCCATATCTTATTTCCCAAGATAGATCCTGATGTGCCAGGAACGCTTTCCCAGGCTATCCTCAAAACTATACTTAGAGAGGAACTTGGCTTCGAGGGAGTGGTTGTATCTGATGACTTGGATATGAAAGCGATCTCAGATATGTTTATGAAAGCTGGTACTGTGGCGCGGTCATTTAATGCAGGCTGCGATCTGTTTATTGTGTCACGTAATATTAATTCATCATCTATTGAAAGAACTTATCGGATTGCTGAAGATTTTGCTGATTCGCTTAATAACGGCAGCTTAGATGAAACAGTGGTAGAAGCAGCTAGAGAAAGAATTGAGAAACTACTGGCAGTAACACCGCAATATCCCATACATGCCTTGGATAAAGATGTATTATCGCAACATGCTCAACTAGCGATCGCGAGTTGCTACTCATAACCCAACGTGCATTCAAGTTGTACATTAGCAATTGCCAAAAGCCTAACTAAGATTGCATTTCTTAAATTTTGAATTTTGAATTTTGAATTGTTTAGTGGGTGGTATAGGGGTCGAACCTATTTCTGCGGGTTAAAAGCCCGCTGCACAGCCGGTATGCCAACCACCCTAGTTAATTTGAAAAAGAAATGAGCAAGTGCGATCGGATACTTACATCGCAAGCTTTGTAATACCAACATTAGATATAAATCCACCAGGGAGGTACTGCCCCTCCTATTTCTGTGTTATCAGCACAGCGCCTCGCTTTTCGGCTTCAGGTGGATAAGTGGAAGATGGAGGAATCGAACCCCTACAGTTGCCCATACCCTGGTTTTCAAGACCAGTTGCCGTCCATTCAGCGGCATCTTCCATTCAGGGGCGTCTGACGGGACTTGAACCCGCTTTGACTGGTTCCACAAACCAGCGCCTCGACCACTTTGGCTTCAGACACCATCAGTGGAATCAATGGGACTTGAACCCATAACCTCCTGCTTGCAAGGCAGGCGCTCTATCCATTTGAGCTATGACCCCATCAAAAAAATAAAAAGAGCAAAGTAAAAACTAAAAAGAAAGAAAAATAATTAAATTCATTCTTTTGACTTTTGACTTTTGACTTTTGACTTTTGACTTTTGACTTTTGACTTTTGACTTTTGACTTTTGACTTTTGACTTTTGACTTTTGACTTTTGACTTGTTTAGGCGGGAGTGGTAGGACTTGAACCCACAACTTTCGAGGTAGAAGCTCGAAGCTCTATTCCATTGAGCTACACTCCCAATATTTGGTAGTCCTGGCAGGAATTGAACCTGCGACATTCTTCTTGTAAGGAAGACACTCTACCAATTGAGTTACAGGACTATGCAAGCGAGTGGAGGGACTTGAACCCACGCACTGAGTATGGCGCACTCAGATGCTACCGATTACATCACACCCGCAAGCTTCAGAGCGGACGGCGAGATTTGAACTCGCACGAAGACGTTGGAAGCGTCTCATGCTGCCGTTACATCACACCCGCATCAAGCTGGTAACAGGAATTGAACCTGCAACCTACTGATTACAAGTCAGTTGCTCTGCCAATTGAGCTACACCAGCATTAATTTTGGTGACGGAGGCAGGCTCATAACCTGCTGATGTTCAGGTTATGAGCCTGACGAGCCACCGTTGCTCTATCCCCGCATATTCACCAAATACCCCTGACAGGATTTGAACCTGCAAAATCTGGACTCTGATTCCAGCACGTATACCAGTTCCGTCACAGAGGTATATCGGGATGGCAGGACTCGAACCTGCGACTCCATGCTCCCAAAGCATGGCTTCTGACCACTGAATTACATCCCGTTGGTACTCCTGGTGGGAGTCGAACCCACAACCAAACAGATTTTAAGTCTGCCACCTCTTCCAATTGGGCTACAGGAGCAAGTTTTGGTACTCTTGGTGGGAATTGAACCCACAACATACCGTTTTTGAGACGGCAGCCTCTTCCAGTTGGGCTACAAGAGCAAAGTTTGGCAGCCCCACCAGGACTCGAACCTGGAATCTTCGCCTTCAAAGGGCGCTATGTTGCCAATTACACCACAGGGCTTTATTGCCAGGGCAGGGTTTGAACCTGCAACCTCATCGTTCAGAGCGATGCGACTTACCAATTCGTCCACCCGGCAATGAATGGCTGCCTCAGTAGGACTCGAACCTACAACCGCGCGGTTAACAGCCGCTTGCTCTACCATTGAGCTATGAGGCAACGAAGTCCCCCAGGTCGGAATCGAACCGACGACCTCCTGTTTTTCAAACAGGCGCTAACTACCAACTGAGCTACCGGGGGATAAAAGAAGAGATTATGTAACGAGAGCGGAGGGATTTGAACCCTCAAGTCCTCAGTTTCGTAGACTGAGATGTTATCCGATTACACCACACTCTCAAAGCGGAGAGAACAGGATTTGAACCTGTGACGGGTATACACCCGCTTCCTCTTAGCAGGAGGATGCTTTAGGCCACTCAGCCACCTCTCCATAGTGGGTCGAGCAGGATTTGAACCTGCGTGCAAAAAAGAACAGTTTTACAGACTGTCGCCTTCAGCCAGACTCAGACACCGACCCATAATCATTCCCTCGACGAGAATTGAACTCGCATCTGTGCTTTGAAAGAGCACTGACTTAACCATTCGTCCACGAGGGCATAATTTACCGAATTTTAGATTTTGGATGAAATTTATTAATCTAAAATTGTCTGACACAGGGACTAGGATTTGAACCTAGAACATCGGATTTGGAGTCACGAGGTGTTGCCGTTACACCATCCCTGCATTTGGTGGCAGCGGCGGGATTTGCACCCGCATATACCAGGGTATGAACCTGGGGCTTTGCTGGTTAAGCTACGCTGCGATCGCACCAGAGGCTGAGGTGAGATTTGAACTCACGATATCGGTTTTGCAGACCGACGCCTTCGACCACTTGGCTACTCAGCCATTTGGGAGTCCCGACGAGATTCGCACTCGCAATCTTCAGCTTGAGCAGGCAGCGCGTTGCTCTGGTTCCCAGAGTTGTAGCGACTGCCGTAAACTGACGGCTTAAACTATTCGCCTACGGGACTTCAACCAGGGTGACGGGATTTGAACCCGCAACATTTCCGCAGACAACGGAACGCTCTAGCCAGTTGAGCTACACCCCGATTTTTGGGAATCTGTGCCTAAACTTTTAGGTTTTGAGGCACAGATTTTTGGTGAACTTGCCCATTTCTTATTTAGTTTTCAAGGTTCAGAAAAATTAGCTTTTACTATTAGAAAGTGTTAGCAAAACAACCGAAACTCTAGGTAGCAAGCCTGTTGTATATTCCGAATGTATTCGGTGGTTTTGATGAGTGCAAACTTAGAACTTTTTTCGTTTATTGCCTC
This sequence comes from Nostoc sp. 'Lobaria pulmonaria (5183) cyanobiont', assembly GCF_002949795.1. Classification (NCBI taxonomy): domain Bacteria; kingdom Bacillati; phylum Cyanobacteriota; class Cyanophyceae; order Nostocales; family Nostocaceae; genus Nostoc; species Nostoc sp. 'Lobaria pulmonaria (5183) cyanobiont'. The sequence continues at coordinate 5,267,690 of NZ_CP026692.1, forward strand.
TACTTGCGATGGTTTGCAAGTAGGAGCGGCTTTGTTGACTGGGGACTCTGGTTTATGCCAGCGCCTTTCTTTTAGTTGTATGTAGAACATGACTTTGACTCTTGAGAAGCTTTGTCTTTCGCTTCACTACATTTATACTACAAAATACTACAAGAGGTGTCAAGGGGTTTCAGAAAGTTTTTTTGAAATTGTCTAGAAAAGCTTCTGCACTTAGATTTGAACTTGCTAACCCCTCTTAAAAGTCAAACTACAGTTATGATTGGGTGAGTCTTTAAAAGCCTGACGTGACAGACAACCACCTGAAGCGACAAAAGATAATTAGTTTTGTCGCGATCGCCTCTAGTATTACAGCTTGTAGTATTGTTCCAGGTATCTCCCCACAATCGGGATTGAACCACCCACTAAGGAAAATTCATACTGCACTTCAAGATCCAGCAAAGAGCCAAATTAATGCCCAGCTACCACCATCAGCCAAAGTAGAAAACCCTACCTTTACAGTCCCAGCTAAATTTCAGGGAAAAACAGTTTATCAGGTGCATCCCAGAAATAACGAGAAGATTATTGCTCTAGGCATTGATGATGGTCCCTGGCCGAAGACAACTCTAGAAATGCTGGATATTCTGAAGCAAAATGATGTTAAGGCGACATTCTTTTGGGTAGGACAAGCCTTGCAAGCAAATCCTGACTTAGCCAAGCGTGAGGTAGCCGAAGGATACGCCATTGGCAACCATACTTGGCATCATTGGTATCGGCGAATGGATGAAGCCACAGCCAAAAGTGAAATCGATCGCACAGCCGATCTGATATACAAAACTACAGGAGTTAAAACGTCTCTGTTTCGTCCTCCTGGAGGCTTTTTAAACAATGGACTAGCCGCTTACGCCAAAAGCGAGAAGGACGCTGTAATTATGTGGTCAGTAACTTCAGCTGATACCGATCCTCACGCCAAACCACAAGCATTTGTAAATAATGTCCTGAAAGGCGCGAAACCTGGTTCTATTGTTTTAATGCATGATGGTGGTGGCGATCGCCACAGAACTGTAGAAGCTTTGCCACAAATCATCAGTGGACTCAAACAGCAAGGCTACCGATTTGTGACAATTCCTGAACTACTAAAAATGGCGCAATAAAGGGTGAGAAATTCTCCTCACCCGACTATTTCGTTTATTCACTCATCACAGAAGCACAAGATTGAGCTTCCTGCCAAAGTTTCTGCAAAAAGAACTCAGCGCGATCGCTGATAGTGGTGACAAACACACCGACAGAATCCTTAGAACAAGCTGATAGCCAAGAACCCCGCAGCGTGACTTCCATATATTCGGCATCGCACGCACAGAGGGCAATGATTTCTCTGTCATCTCTTTTTACCTCAGCCCTCAATACTTCTACTCCTGGCAAATCAACAGGAAGCAAAAAGGAAGCGGTAGTGGGTTCAATGCACAAACCTTGCCCAACTCGCAGGGCTAAAATCACTCGCTGCGCTACCCATTCTTCTAGCGACAGAGTGACACATTCCAAATCAAAACTGCTTTCAGTGTAAGTTAATTTCAGCATTCCTTATGCTCTCCTGTTATTCCAGGTTTGCTTGCATATCTATCCAAAACTGTTCAGCAAAAGAAATCGCGGGGTGGATTGGCGCTTTTGGTTTGGTACGCAGTTGCATACCAGCTTCAAACAAAGTGCGATCGCCTTTACGGGAGTTACATCTTTCACAAGCTGCGACTACGTTATCCCAAGTGTGAGAACCGCCTTTAGAACGCGGCATCACATGATCTAGCGTTAGATGTTTGCCGTTGCCGCAATATTGGCAACTGTGATGGTCTCGTCGTAATACTTCCCGCCGATTGACTGGCGGAACTTTCCACATCCGCTCATTAGAAGTGATTGTCAAGCGAATATGTTTTGGCACATCAATTACCAAACTGGGTGAGTGAACTTGCCATCCGCTTTCTGTGGTAAAACCCAGCGGTTGCGCCTTGTTGGTTACTAACAGCACAATCGCCCGCTTGATATTCACCCGACATAGTGGCAAGTAATTTTGAGAAAACACCACCACAGATTGCTCTAACACTTGCATTGCGTTCGCGCCGCGCATGGAAGATATCGTCACAGCTTAACTCCTTATAAAAAAACCCCCGCTTCAAGTTTTCGGTGAAGCGGGGGTTATAATTGACCGGAAAATTTTCTGGTTTCATATCGGTACAGGATTCTTTTGCCTATACCCCCCGCTTTTTTGATTTAGTTGTGGTTTTGCAAATAGTGCACTAATGGCTACATACTTATAATCATCATTACCTTCTGTGATTTGCCCATGATTTCGGCTACCATCGCCCATAAATAAATACTCCACTTCCATAGCAGCCGATTCCCAATTGGTTCGGCAATTGGTAGCGCACAAAATTGAGGTAGAGATGGGGTAAATGGATTTCACAGAAAATTTCACCTATTGAACATTCCTTTAAACATACTACACTTGTATTACTATCCTGTCTATACCTTTAAGGAGAAAAACTGATGCATACGATCGCTCGCACCCCAACCACCGATATGGAAGTTACCAGCATTCGCCTAGAGCGGGAACTCAAAGATAAGCTCAAAGAAATAGCTGGGAATCAGGGATATCAAGCTCTGATCCGAGATATCCTTTGGAATTATGTCCAGCAAAAATCAGGTGAGTGGAAGCCTCGATTTTCGCGATCCGACATTCGAGCTAGCATAGCTGCCACAGCTCAGCAAGAAGAACGCTGTGTACTTACAGGTCAACTAATTCAACCCCAAGAACCGATGTTGCTAGGACTGACGAGGAATGGCGATATGGTTCCTCTGAGTGTCGAGAGCTTGGCTGGATAAACCTCGTACATTTTAAAACCTGGAGTAGGGCGGGCCGAAAAGCCCGCTACTACCAGCAGGGAGGACAAAATGCTCTTACTACTTTAAAAAATATAGTTTTCAAAATAGATGTGGTTTAATTTTATATTCAGACGAATGCAGCCTAGTTATTTTTACTAATAACTGGGCTGCATTCAAAATTTAGCCAGAACTGCCGCAACCTCTAATGAGCAAGAATTTATTTAAATTTAAGCTCTACTCCAAATTTCTGCCACAGTTTGAGAGCAAGACGCTCACGAACTCGCTACCACAGTTACGCTATCAGTATAGGTCTGAATACGAGTGTGTCTCGTTAGCGCAGCCTCTTGTAGAGAAGAGAAGCGTACACTGCAAGAGCAACCTCCTCGTGTCTCCTTTTACTTTTATTGATATTTTACTGAGAGTTACGGAGATTGAAGAGTAGCTTGTTAAACCTACTAGTTTTTTCAATAAATGTAATAAAGCTTTATAAAGCAAGTTACGTAATTTTACGCCCTCAAAAGGTGAATTTTGCTGTAATTCCAGAGAAATTACGGTTTATGTATACTTACAGACAGGATAAAGTTAGTAAATTATTTCAAGATAGAGCAGTTAAAAATAAGCTAACTTAAGCATTTATAGGATATCTTAAGTATTCTATTACTTATGTACCAATGTAGCAATTTGCTTGATACAGGGGGAATTTGGCCATCTGAGATAGAAAAGGGCTATAACAGGTGAGAGAAAGTATTCACACAAAATTTGTCAATTTATCAGGGTGTAGCAACACAACTAACGGTGAAGAATACGGTGAAGAATATGCCAAGAGGTTGGGTGCAAGAACAATGGGGTTATTATCCGAGGGCGTGCCAAAAATGAAAAAGCCTTTATCATCGCCGCCACATTACGTAGATGACATAGACCGACTACAACCTTACCAAGTCAAACTGATGCAGCATCAGGAAGAACCTGCCCGCGAGTTGGTACAAAAGATTAACCAAATTATTGCTAATAGCTCTACTACGGCTTTGATGCTGCAAGAGATAGCCCAATTGCTCGGAGTTGCTTTTAAAGTAGATTGCTGCTGCTTGGTTTCAGTAACGGGTGAGACAACCGAGGAAGCGATTACTACTAATTGGTGTGCTGATGAGTATCTAGGGTTGCCACACTCAGAAGAGATGGTTTCGATGGAACAGTTACTTATGCACTTGCCAGTGCTGCAATGTGCTGCTGAACCATTGACTATTGAAGACATTTCCTTGATTCACAACAGTCTGGTAATTGGTTGTCAATATTTGCCACTAGCCATAGAAGCAGTTTTGGCAATTCCAACTCGGTTTGGTGGCAATAATAATGGAGTGATTAATCTGATTAAATCCCAACCTTATGAATGGAGTGAATCAGAAAAACAATTGCTCAAAGAAGTGGAGTCGGCTTGCGCGATCGCTTTTTTTCGCGTGGCACAAGCCCAGCTAATTGCTCATCAAGAGCAGTCCCTGCAAAAGAGCAAGCAGCATGAAAGTTTGATCAAGCAATTAACCATATTGAGTCGTAGCAACTTGAAGCTTAATCAAATGTTGCAGGTAGTTATCGACTCTACTACCGAATCTCTACAGGCAGATCGGGGTTTGCTGATATTACTGAAATATATAGATCCACTATATAGGACTCAAGCTAAAAAACAAATCCCCAAAGCGAAAGCTAGTGTAATTGCTGAATGGCCGCATACAGAAACACAAAATTCTGGCACTAGTAAACTAGACACCTTAGCTCAGTCTTTCTTGATTTCAGACTGTGGTTTATGCCAGCGTGCCTTGCTAAACCCAGGAAAACCAGTAATCTTTGATAATTATACAGAGCAAAATGATACCTCAACAGCTACTCCATTATTGGCAGTAGAGAAATTTCCGACGGTGCTGTTAATGGCATTAGAAAGTCAAGGTACAATTTTAGGATTTTTGGTGCTACAGCAAGCTGTGACTCGCAGTTGGCAACCAGCAGAATTAAATATTGTAGAAATGGTTTGTGCTCAAGTGAGTAACGCCATAATTCAGTCAAAAAGATTCGAAAAATTCCAAAGTGCGGTAGATGAGCGGGCAGCCACAGTCCAGAGCAGTCAGGAACTCCAGGCAAAATTGCATGAAAGAACACGGCAGTATGTCGAGCAGCTACAGAAACTCAATGAACTCAAAGATGAATTTATGAGCAACATGAGCGATCGCCTACGCTACCCTTTGACAAATATGCTGATGTCAATAAAAAACTTGCGTTTGCCAGGAATAACACCAGAGCGTCAGGGTATATATCTCAATATTCTTGAACAAGAATGTTCCAAGGAAATCAACTTGATTAATGACTTGTTGACCCTCCAAGAGCTAGAGTTACAGAGCAAAGCCCTGCAATTAGAATCTATAGATTTAAATACTAGAATTCAGGATATAGCAGCATCTTTTGAGAAAAAACTTGCGGAAAAGGGATTAAAGATTTCTGTAGATTTGCCGGAGGAATCGCTCAAACTGCAAACTGAACTGGAGAGCTTTGACCGCATCCTGCAAGAATTATTAACTAATGCCTGTAAATACTCAGAGCCTGATACAATAGTTCACCTTGAAGCTGCTCACCGAGTCGATCAACAAATCGATCAAGTTATCATGAAGGTGACGAATACAGGACGTGCCATCTCAGAAGAAGAAGCGACCTACATCTTTGATAAGTTCCGTCGTGGAAGAGGAAGAGGGAGTTGGACTCCAGGGACTGGCTTGGGACTTGCTTTAGTCAAGTCTTTAGTGCAGCATTTGAATGGAGCGATCGCTGTTGAAAGTCTCCTAATTTCGGATTCTGAACAGAGCGAAATTTGCTTCACCTTGACTCTGCCCCAATTTTCTGACGAAAGCAAACCATAATTCTGAAAGTGACTAAAAAACAGAACACAACAGAGAACCCTAATTTGCAGTCTCCTACTGATGACACCAACCTAGAAGGGGATTTGCCTGCTAAGGTAGAAGTTCAAATTGAGAAAATAGCAGAGCGACAGCGGCAAATCAGTGCTAAAGTCCAAATTCCCCACCCAGTGGAGCAAATCTGGAAGGTTCTGACAAATTATGAAGCCTTACCTGACTTCATCCCCAACCTCGCCAAGAGTTATCTAATCGAGCATCCCAATGGTGGAATTCGACTGGAGCAAGTAGGCTCCCAACGCTTACTAAATTTCAACTTTTGTGCGCGGGTAGTTCTAGATTTAGAAGAATGCTTCCCTAAAGCAATTAATTTCCGCATGGTAGAGGGAGATTTTAAAGGCTTTTCTGGTAGCTGGTGCTTAGAGCCTTATTCTTTCGGTGAGTATCTAGGAACAAATCTGTCCTACACAATTCAAGTTTGGCCTAAACTCACTATGCCAGTGGGGATTATTGAAAATCGCCTGAGCAAAGATTTGCGGTTAAATCTTTTGGCTATTCACCAACGTGTAGAAGAACTAGCCAGCAAAAAACCGTATGCATAACAACAATTAAACCATCATTCAGGTGCATTCCTGGATGATAGTTTTTATTGCTAGATTTCAAACAAAAAAGCTTTTGCTTTTTATTGTTTTTAAGTACCCCCAGGGGAATTCGAATCCCCGTTACCTCCGTGAAAGGGAGGTGTCCTAGGCCTCTAGACGATGGGGGCATTGGACTCAGACCTTTTATAAGTTAACCAATTTCCTTGCCGTTGTCAACAGGTTTTGCCAAAAAAAGTTTCTGGCAGCTAAACTGGGTGGAAGCAAAAGCTCGAAGAGGATACAAAGATATGGAGACAGATAAAAAAGTCCGTAGATGCTTCTGCGATCAGCCGCAGGGTGCGTCAGCGTTGGGCACTAGGAATTTCGGGGTATACACATATCTAAAAAACGCTGAAGACAGCAAGGAACAAAGGGTATGATGTTGTACCCTGTAGAGTTAATATCTACGGTTTTTTACAAGAGATTTTGAAATAAATCGCTCAAAATCTACAACATGGAAGCATCTTTTGAAATCACCATACAGATGGCGATCGCTGTCTTTGCAGGCATTAGTGCCCAAGTGCTGGCTGCATACCTTCGTGTACCCAGTATCGTCTTGTTATTGCTATTGGGCATCTTGTTTGGCTCTGATGGTATAGGGCTATTGCATCCCCACGTGCTAGGCACTGGACTGGAAGTTATAGTCGCCCTAGCAACGGCAATCATTTTGTTTGAAGGCGGACTTAACTTGGATCTGCGAGAGTTAGGTAGAGTTTCAGTCAGCCTACAATTGCTTGTCACTCAAGGAACGCTGATCACATTGCTTGGCGGGAGTATGGCAGCCCACTGGCTGGGTGAATTTCCCTGGAACATAGCTTTTCTCTATGCTTCCATAGTCGTGGTGACAGGGCCAACCGTCGTTGGCCCATTGCTCAAACAAATCAATGTCGATCGGCAAGTGGCAACGCTTTTGGAAGGAGAAGGGGTTTTAATTGACCCTGTAGGGGCTATCCTCGCCTTCGTTGTCCTCGATACGATTTTGAACGGCGATGCTGACCCGATCAATGCGATCGTCGGTTTACTTATACGTCTGGGTGTTGGTGCAGGAATTGGTGGTGCTGGCGGTTATCTGATGAGTTTGATTTTCAAACGCGCCAGTTTTCTGTCATTTGAGCTAAAAAATTTAGTGGTGTTAGCGATACTTTGGAGCCTGTTTACATTATCGCAAATGATCCGCAGTGAATCGGGAGTAATGACAACAGTAGTTGCAGGAGCAGTCTTTGCTAACTCCTCAGTCCCGGAAGAACGTCTGTTACGCAGCTTTAAGGGTCAGCTAACAATTCTCAGCGTCTCGGTACTATTTATCTTATTAGCTGCTGATTTATCCATTGCGAGTGTGTTTGCTTTGGGTTGGGGTAGTTTATTCACCGTTTTGGTACTAATGTTTGTCGTTCGCCCGATTAACATCCTCTTGTGTACCTGGAACAGTGACCTAAACTGGCGACAGAAACTGTTTTTAAGCTGGGTTGCTCCGAGAGGAATTGTTGCTGCCTCTGTGGCTTCTTTTTTTGCGATTTCGTTGACTCAACGCGGCATTAACGGCGGTGATTCGATTAAAGCTCTAGTATTCCTGACAATTATCATGACTGTTGTCTGCCAGGGGCTAACAGCTGGCTGGGTTGCTAAATGGCTGCAAATCACCTCCAAGGATGTAACTGGAGCAGTGATTGTGGGTTGTAATCCTTTGAGTCTTTTGATTGCCCGCTTCTTTCAAGAACGGGGAGAAAACGTGGTGATGATTGATACTGACCCCGAATGTCTTGTGCAAGCCGAGGCGCAAAATCTCCGGGTTATTGCCAGCAGTGCACTGGATGCTGCTGTTTTGGAAGAGGCAGGACTTGCCTCTATGGGCACTTTTTTGGCTATGACAAGTAATGGCGAGGTGAATTTTGTTTTGGCTCAACGAGCAGCTGAGGAGTTTAAACCCCCGCGCGTCTTAGCTGTTTTTCCCCGCGATCCGCAAGCGAGTATCTCGGCTAGTAATAAAGTTAATCAAGCTTTTATCCCAGACTTAGCGATTAAAACTTGGAATGAGTATTTGAATGATGGGCGAGTGAAGTTGGGAACAACCACGCTAGATGAGTTGGAGTTTTCGACTCAATGCGATCGCATCCAAGAAAAGATTCAGACTGGGGTGTTGATACCGCTATTGGTAGAACGAGCAGAACGCTTACAGGTAATACCAGCTAACCAAGATTGGGAAATTGGCGATCGGATTATTTATCTGTTACATGACCCCAGACCTAGCCTTTTAAAACGCTTATCTGGTGCTACCCAATCCACTCCCCTTTCTCTAGAAAAGCTACCAGAGGTTGAAGACCTATCCCTTGCCCAATTATCTCAACTTTCTACTAGTGAGGCTTCTGGGGGATGAGGGGGATGGGGCAGGGGAGCAGGGGAGGAATTCCTAACTCTTGACTGTTTATTAGCCTTGGGAAGGAATAAATTCGCTTTCTGGTTTTGGCGTTTCTTGATACATTTGCCATTCTTGCCAGAGTAAAGCAGACAAATGTACTATGGCGAGAATTAGCGTCGCTACCGAAATCAGATAACTGTGTATTGTGTAAAGGTGTTCGACGGTAATTGTGTTAATGGCTCCACCACCAGTCAGGATTTCGCGCAGTTGCCCACCAATCAAAGGAATGGCTTCGATGGTTCCTAGCTCAATGCTAAAACGCCAGTACCCTTCCTGAGTCCAATCTAAAATCATCGCTGTCCAATCCAGCCCGATCGCACTCAGGGTTAACAAAATCACACTAATCCAAGCAGCCAGCCAACTCTTGCGAAATTGCCGACCTAAAAACATCACCACAATTTGAATTAGAGCGATCGCTATTACCGCATTACCAGCAATATCATGCGCTCTCCAAAATAACCAGCCGTATGGCAGTTGTGTATTAATCATCTTCAATGAGTTATAAGCTCCGCCTGCTGTCGGTTCATAGTAAAAAGAAAGCATTACTCCGGTAGAGATATAAATTAAACACAGAGTCAAAATCACGACTGATAATATCGTCGCTATTCGTCGCAAAATCTTATCGAACTGGGTGCTTTGCATAGCTCACCCCTCCTGTTCTTAAGTAAGTATTTATTCTTATTACGATTTTAACTAAGAAATTTTAATAAATGTTACTTTTTTTATATAAAAATAAAGTTTTTTAAATCAAATATTGCACCCAAGCTTTTAAGGGTTCTGGTGAGCCATACCAAATTCCAGGACTTCTGGGAGAATGCTTGACACCTTCAATCACCAGATTTTCTGCTCCCTCTAAATGAGCAGCTTCAATGGGTGTGATGCCATCTCCCCAAGTGTTGCCCTTACCACAGGTTAATTGGTAACTACTGTAAGCTAACCAACTACCAGGCCGCCTTTTCCCAAAGATAGTTTTGCCAGCCACACAAACGTAACGAACGTTTTTGTAAAAAGCTCCTGGGTAGTTATTGGTAACAAAATCCAGATTCTGGCGTGTCCAGCGTTCTTGGCTAATATGGGGTGTACCCAAGGTAATGAGATTAGCAACCAAGGGATGCCCTTGCCAGAGAAATGGCTTGACATCACTGCTTGCCAAATAGGGCTTTTCTCCCATGTAGATCCGGGATATCCAACCTCCGGCTGAGTGAGCAATTAAGTTAATTTGAGTAGCATTATGTTGCTCTAATATATGCTTGATCGTGTAATCAAGTTCTTGCAGAATCAGGGTTACAGGTCTTCCTCCCAAAGTGGGGAGCCAGTCACGCCTTCGCAGTGGTACTGTAACTGTAGGAAAATCTAACTTTTGTAGGGATTGTTCTAGCTGGCGATAAGCGATCGCGTTTTCCAGATAACCAGGCACAATAACTGTCGGTAACGGCATTAGAAATTTTGGGGATGCAATGATTGAGGGTTTGAACTTTTTTGACGAAGAACTAGTCATGATTCAGGAAGTAGAATTGCGATCGTCTGACTCACTCCTTGGATAAAAACCAATAGCTTTGATGGGTTTTAGGCTAGAATGTCAATAAAATTGTACAATTTGCAACAGTTTGAGTGGCTGCCAATGTGGTACTATTTTTTTAAATAGGCCCCAGGATCGAAAAAACACGTGTGTCATCTGTTACAGAAGTGTCGTTGACTGAAAAACAGTTGAAAAAAACAAGGCAACTTCGGCAGATGTTTTAATGTATTCAAACTTGTGCGTTTACTTAAACTTTATAAAACTTCTAGATATTAATTTTAATTGTGTGCGTCATAACAATAAAAAATCAAAAGTAGTAATTTTTAAAATATCTCTTTAGCAAGCTCGAATTTTGAAGATATGATACAGCGTCATTAGTTAAAAACTTGAATAAATGGCAATTTTAGCGTTTTGATTGCCAGCAGAGAAAGTTATTATTTCCTTATGAAGAACGCATATCTTGCAAGATATTGCAATATCGAAAAGAGAAAATCGCTAGTCAACTGTAACTGAGTGAGTGAACGATAAAAGCTATGTCTTACGTCTCCCTGCTGAGAAATATACCAGAAATCTTAAGCCAGCCAATTGGGATAGCAGCTATAGCCTCCCTTGGTATCCACGGTGCGATCGCTATGATCGTACCATTGATGCCGATGGAGTCTAACAAGCCCAAAGAAACAGCATCATCTAAAACAGTTGGACTTTTGGAATTGAGCCAAGCAGACCAAAACCGTTTGCCGCAAAGCACACCCCAAATTGGTTTACAACAATTACCTCCAGTCGCCCCACTTGCTGCTCCAAACTTTAGCGTCCAACCGGGATTAACCCCGTTAGCGCCATCACCATCGAGTCAGCTGGTATTACCTCCGCTACCAGCATCATCGAATAACTATCGAGTATCCTCTTTGCCTACAAGGCAGTCTTTGCGGATGATTCCTAGTGATAATTTGCGGTTTGACGCGTCTAAATTTGATAGTTCTAAATTTAATACCAGCGCCAGATTCTCTCGACCAGTTCCTCGCGCGAATGTGAGTGAGAACGTAGCTAAATACGAACCACCTAAGCCGCTGGCTGTAAATAGGCTGCCAGAATTGCAGTCGCAGCAAATACCTGCTGATCTTCTGCGGAATGCCCAACCTCCAATCTTATCTGACAGTACACCCGTTGAAACAGCACAGGTAAATACGACTTCTCAGCCAATGACGCAACCGATTAATAATAATGCGTCGTTTAGAATTGCTCAAAACCCGCTGATAAATTCTCTAAAACAAGCTCCAACGAATGGGGGTACTTTAATTGGAACTAGGGGAAGCACGCTACAAACACCCGATTTATCGGCTAAGGGAACTCAACAGGCAATTGCACAGCTAGACTCCTACGCCAACCTGAGAAAGGAAGTCCAGCAACAATACCCTAATGCTGAACAAAAACCAGTCATCCGCCAAACATTATCCACGGATAAGTCAAATCTTGAAGGTGCTGTTTTGGGTGTATTAGTGGTAGATCCTGATGGTAAGGTCTTAGATATCAAATTTCAAGACAAGTTAATTTCCCCGGAATTGCAATTAAAAGCAAGGCAATACTTCAACAAGCAATCCCCCAAGGGAGATAAACAGATTAGTTCCTATCCATTCAACCTACGTTTCCAAAGCAGTACGAGCAATCTTACTGGAATTAATCAAGAGCAAAAGCCCTCGTCATTATCTGCACCGGGAATCAATAACAATCAGATTACCCCCTCACCAGCAGCTACTTTTAAACCATTACCTAATTTACAAATCAGAAATAACCTGCCTACGTCCTCACCAACAGGTACTCTCAAACCATTAACTGCACCAGCAGCTACTCCCAAACCATTATCTGAACTGCAAATTAAAAATAACCAGCCTACGCCTTCATCGGCAGCTACTACTTCTGAACCGTTATTGTTGCCGAAAATCAATCAGGGCCAGTCTACATCTGCTGCTGAATCGGATAAAAAATTAGTAGAACGGTTGCGTGAAGTCAAGGAAAGCAGACAAAAGTCTAATTCAGAAAAATAATCACCCGCTGATGATTTTGGATTCAGGTATAGGTAATTGATGTAGACGTATTCGCAGCGTCTCATAAAGAAGCGGCACTCTACGAGTTCTCCCCTGGAGTACCCTCAGGGCCTTTTACCTACCTGAAAATCATTCTTTTCGACTATTGTTTGCGTAAGTCCTGTTTAAAATACAATACGCTTGGGTTAAAAGTTATTAGACTTCTTGCATGAATCAAAAGCCCTCACCCTAAATCCCTCTCCCAAGCTTGGGAGAGGGACTTTGAAATTGTCTCCACTTCTCGCAAAATTGGGAGAAGGGGTTGGGGAATGTAGCTCGCTTCCCGCAGGGTGGGCTAGTTTTGTATTCGTGCAAGATAGCTATTGGTGTAGATAATTGGTCTTTTAAGATGCGATAAATCCCGTCTCTACATCAGGGTATTGGGTTTAAAATATTGTTTTTAGTAGTTGACGAATAAGCGATCGCTAGTTCGTCATACATAATACTTTAGGACTTACGCATTGACACAAAATACATAGTATGTAAGGCTTTAAAAACCACATCTGTCGTAGGGGCACAGCATTGCTGTGCCCCTACAGCGCGGGTTTACTGATCATCAAAGAACAATTAATAAAGGCTGAAACGACCTATTTTCGTGAAATATACTATGATTAATTTGTACAGTGCGTAAGTCCTAACTTAACTGCTTCCAAGAAGGAAATGCACTGAGGGATTTCCAACAAATAAATTCTCCAATGTTTTGGGATGAGCGCCTAGCTGGCTAGTAATTAAAGATAAGCAAACGCTCACCCCACAAGAACTAGATGATATAGGTACTTTACCAGCCTTGTTCTGCATTGTGAAAAACGTAAGCAGCTACCTCCAGAATCTCCTCAGAACTTAACTTGCCTTTAAAGGCAGGCATGGCATTTTTACCATTTTGCACTTGGTGGATAATCGCCTGGATTGAGTCTTGATTGTAATTTTCTAGGTATTTTGACAATGCTTCCTTTTTCAAAGTTTTCTGGCTGATAAGGATGTTACCGCCACCTATATGGCAAGAAGCGCAGTTAGCCTCGAAAATTTTAGCACCGTTGGATGTTTCGGCAGCTAGTGCTGGACTAATGAATGTGAATTTGAATAGGGCGATCGTCGACAGTAGAATTAATAAAAGTATTCTCAACAAAATTTCCTCGCAACAAGCCTCCAGCAAGAGTATAAACGCGATTAATCCCTGACTAAGTCAAATTTGATCAAAATTGGCGGTAACGAGTTCACTCCTCGATCGCTACAGATTGTTTAGCGTCTTAGGGAAGGATAGGACTCGTTACCGCCATTTGTGTATTTTGTGCGTCACCCTAGGAGTGTAGCGTGTGGCGATGAGCTAATTTCACTGAGTAATCATCTCGTGTCAAACGCTGGTGTTTCTAGCTATTGGACAGTGATTGTACCAACCATACCAGCACCACGATGAGGTTCACAGTAGAAGGTGTAGTCACCAGCAGGTGCGTCTGCTGCAAAGGTGGTTGTTTCCTTTTGACCGGGACTCATGAGCAACTTCTTATGAGACAGAGATTTAGCTAAATCGGCGCTCTTAGTAGGGTTTTTGGCAGCATCAAACACAACATTATGGGGAGGAACTTTATTGTTCACCCATTCAATTGTGTCACCTGCTTTAATGGTCACCTTTTTCGGTTCAAATGCTAGCAGTCCTTTATCGCTACCCAATTTCACCTTGTAGGTTTCAGCCGAAGCACTGGGAGTAAAAACAGCAAAGCTGCTAACAACTAAAAGGATTGTCAACACAGCTAAACCAAGGCGTCGCCAGCTTGCCGAAATTAATTTCATAGCTCTCTCCTAACAAACAATTTTTTTCCTTTTCTCATTTTAAATAAAATCAACGTCAAAGTATGACAATCTGTCATATATCTATTTTTTTTTTAAGAATGGAGAGTAATTTATTGCAAAAAGCCGTCCAATCAGCAGTAAATGGGGAATAGGGAATAGGGAATAGGGACTAAATTCTTTCCAATGCCCTATTCCCAATGCCCAATGCCCTATTCCCAATGACTCAACTCCGGGATTTAGTAATAGATTTTCCCGCCTCCCCACTTAGTACCAACGATTTTGGGTTGTAAGAGAATATGACCGGCGATCGCTTCCAAGTCATCATCCGTCAGATTTCGCACTGCTGTGAAAATATCTGCGCTTTTGAGACTGGGGTGTATTTCGGAAATCTCTTCTTCCCCGTCGTAAGTAGTGGGATTTTTCAGGTAATCTACTAAACCTTCAATGTTGTTACGGTTAGGTGTTGCTAGTGCCAAGTCCTCTGGAGTAAGTCCCACGTTTTGGTTTGTCTTGGTAACTCCACCAGCATGACATTGGGCGCAAGCGTAATTAAATAAGCGTTTGCCTTCTTTGACTTGTTTAAGGCTGAGTACAACGGTATCACCCTGAGTATTTAATGGCACTGTTCGGGTAGCTTTGTCCAGTTCCACTGCTGTCGCGCTACCGACAATCAACTGAAACGAAAGTAAAACAGTAGCCACAACAACGCCAATTAGTCTTATAAACATGTTTCCCCTTAAAGATTTTGACGCTCAACACAGCTAAGAACGCGATTCTCAATCTCCAAGCTGCTAATTGCTAATGACTCATTGTTTTTTGTCATTAGCTATCAGTTATTAGCGAAAGTTCTGAGATAACCCTTCAGGGGACTTCGTGATCACCCACCAAGTCGTTAGTACCTTTGGGGCATATTTCAGACGATATTTGGGAAATAATTGCCTTTGCATCTTCTAACGCCAAACGGGTCTTTTGGTGTTTGTAGGCGATTCCCAGTTGGTTGCACAGAGAAAACACTTGTTCTACAGGAATGCTGTAGTCGGCAGCTATCTCTGCGATCGATAGGTCTGCAAAACCCATAATGCTTGTTTACTGATAGATAGAGATTGAGTCGCTGTAATACCAATATCACGTTAGGAGTGCAATTTGTTGCCCAAAATACTCTTTGGGGAATGGGACATGGGGGGACAAGGGAGACAAGGGGAATAACCCAATACCCAATACCCAATACCCAATGCCTATTAACCTTTTCCTCCGGTAAAGGTGACGCTTTGAATAAAGTAACGATTAAAAAAGGCGTAAATACCTAAAGCTGGCAGGGTAAAGACCATAGAAGCCGCCATAATGTAGTTCCAATAGCTGATGTATTGACCTTTGAAGGTGTTCAGCCCCAAAGGAAGGGTAAACATTTCTGGGTCAAATAGGATAACTATAGGCAGTAAAAAATTATTCCAACTCCCCATGAACACAAAAACTGCCTGTGCTGCTAGTGCTGGTTTTGCCAAAGGTAAGACAATGTGTCGAAAAATTCCAAAAGTATTTAAGCCATCGAGTTGAGCTGCTTCTTCTAATTCTTTAGGAAAATTAACGAAAAACTGCCGCATCATGAAGATAAAAGTGGCATTAACCATGCTAGGAACAATCATGCCTTGGTAAGAATTTAGCCAGCCGATCGCTTTCAAAATCAAAAATGTGGGAATCAGGGTGATTTGCGTCGGTACTGCTAGTACTGCCAAAATTAGGAAGAACCAAAAGCGCTTGCCCACAAAGCGCAGTCTTGCCAAGGCATAACCAGCCATTGAATTTAACAACAAGTTTAAAAGCGTAACGCTGACGGCGATCGCTACACTGTTGAACAACCAGCGCCAAAATAGCGGTTCTTGGAGAAAGATTTGTCTGTAGTTATCGAGAGTAAAATTCTTGGGGAGAAAGTTGGGTTCACCACTGACAATCTCTGTTAGTGGCTTAAATGATGCCGAAAGTGCCCAGAGAAAGGGAATTAGGGTAACGATCGCATAGAATGTCAGCAAGATGTATAACAAGACTTTGAGCCAGGATAAGCCAGAGATTTTAATCAAATCCGTTCGCCTCCGAAAAGTCGCCGTTGAATTAAAGTGATGGCAATGATCACTGCTGCTAACAAAAATGCGATCGCAGCGGCATATCCCATTTGTAAATTCCGAAATACAGATTGATAAATCAGCAGCACCACAGTTAAGGTAGCGTTGTTTGGCCCGCCAGTACCGCCAGAAAAGATGTAAGACTGGTCAAAAAGTTGAAAAGTCCCAATCACCCCCACTGCCACCACAAAGAAGGTTACAGGCTTCAGCAAGGGAAGGGTAATGTGAATAAATTGCTGCCATTCATTTGCACCATCGAGTTCTGCCGCCTCATAAAGAGTTTGGGGTATATCTTGCAACGCCGCCAGATAAATCACCATGAAAAACGGCGCAGTTGACCAAATGTTCATGATCATAATGCCTTTGAGCGCAACTGCTGGATCGCCCAACCAGTTATAAGTAGGTAGCCCCATAAAAGTGAGAAAATCGTTTAGTAGCCCATCAGTGTTATAAATCCACATGAAGATAAGTGTCAGCACTGTTGAAGAAGTGACTGTGGGCAAAAAGTAGAGGATGCGCCACCAGTTTTTACCGCGAATCCCAGAATTCAGAGTTACCGCCAGAATTAAAGCTAAGACTGTTTGAGTTGGCACAACAATGGCTACATATTGTGCTGTGTTTCTTAAAGCAATCCAAACTCGTTCATCTTCAGCTAATTGCGTGAAGTTCCGAAAACCGATGAACTCGTACTCAATACCGCCGAGAAGTTGAACTTTTTGCAAGGAAAGAAAAACGGCGTAGAGAATGGGTAAAACTACAAAAGTTCCCAAAACTAGTATGGTGGGCATGATGAACATATACCCAGCCAAGTCTTCTCTGATATTCCACCTGGGGTTATTCCGCCGCCTGTTGATTTCAAACACTACAGAACCTCCGCTTAATCCCGCACTAACCCGGCTGTAGCGATGGGTAGTGCATGATTATTTATCGTACTCCTGTAAAAAAATAATTAACCTGATTTAGATAAGTTTCTATTTTTAGAAAGCGTAGACGCAAAGCGGCAAGTCACGAGACATCGGTTCTATGAGTTAGCTGCTTATGTAATTTCGGGAACTATATATTTAGTTTCCTTGGCGATGCTAATTAACCTAACTCAAGCAAGAGGACACAAAATGTCATATACAGCCTACTTACTTCGATTAAAAGTAAACTTCAGAGAACTGGTAAAACTCAAAAAAGCCTACGGGTCAAAACTATCATAGAACAGTTTGGCTATCAGCGTAGAAGTCAATCATTCATAGATGATTTTAATATTACTCTTGATAAATTGGGACTTTGTGCAAATCCTCTGTTGGATTTGTATATTTTTTTAGATACAAAGATAGCTATTTCTATTAAAGGTATATTATGGCGATCGCTTCCAGGTTGTAATCATGGTTCCTGATTATGAAAAACACCAAGTAGTCCCAGTCTCATTTGACTCTATTGATTATCCATCTTTTGAGTATGTCGCTAAAAAACCTGATTTAGTACAAGCAGATCCAATTACTAATCGCATCAAAGAATTTAAACTTGACTTTAGCCAAGTCAAAGGGCTAAACGAAGAAAATGAGTGTGAAGAATCCTAAGTTAGAAACTCTGAAATTAGAATGGGGATTGGATTAGCAATAGCTTAATAAAAATGGCGATCGCTCTTTTAGCAGTGTTGGAAACATCACTCTAGGAATATTAGGATATTTTACTTGAAAACTGCTGCTAACAAGTGTAGGATTAATGGCGATCGCCAGAGCTAGAATTTTGCCTGCACCCCGAAACTCTGTACCAACTTTGCTATAGGCTCTAGTTAAGCTGCTAGGCCAAGGGTCTACTCGACAAAGAAAAGAATGATTGAATACTTCCATTGCCTGTTTGTATTCGGGGTCTTGAGTAGTACTATCGGCTTCGTGTTTACGAATGACCTCTTGTACTTCAATTGGTAGCTCATTCATCAGGCTATAAGCTTGAGATGACAAATTGTCGAATGCTAGAAGGCGTGTTAGCTAGAACGAGACTGACTAACCCAGTAGGTTGAGAAAAAGCATGTTCCAAGGCTAAACAACCGCCCCATGATTGCCCAAAAAGATGAATTTGGTCTAAATTTAAGGCACTGCGGACGGCGAAGAGTTCTTCTTTGAACAAATCAATGGAATATAAGGTGGGATGTGTGGGGCGATCGCTATTACCACACCCTAATTGATCGTAAAAAATAACTCGCCTTCCGGTTGCGGCGATCGCTTCCAAAGGTTCTAAGTAGTCGTGGGGTACTCCTGGCCCCCCATGAAGACACAGCAGTGGTAGTTTTTTAGAATATTCTTGGTCTGGTTTAACGATGCGATACCATACCTGATGACCACGGAATGAAATAAAGTCTTCGAGGGCAGAAGTATTAGACATGGCACAAAAATTATTTGACATTATAATAGTCGACTATACGTAGACAAAAATAGCAAATGGCGATCGTCCGCCCAAGAATAATTGATTACCACGGCATTTCAGCTACCCAAGCACAGCTAGATTTTGCCATAACATTTCTAGATGAAGATATTCCCCTTTACGTTGACCCTTTTCTTTTATGGAAGTCTCCCTCACAACAAGACCAATCACTTCATACCTCCATAATTAATTCCTTTAATAACCTAAACTTTCTTGTTCAGAAAGGCAAAATAGATCAGGCTCGTGACAATCTCATTCTTGCATCTGAATGCCAAGAGATTGGACTGGGATTGTCAAAAAAACGAAAAGGGATAAAAATTAGCCGTAAAAAAGCAGATGAAATTCTCTCTTTATTTCAGAGAATTACTGAGTATGGAAAATACGGATTTGTTCACTTTGAAGAAATCCAGTTTTATGTAGATGGAATTGCGAAAGATCGGATCAGTGATATTTGTTGTAATTTTATTAAATCATTTTTAATAGACTTTACAATACAACAATGCGAACAACTAGGGATACCAATTGATAAAGCTGTTGTTTCTGGACTTTATGACTACCGTAAAAATTTATTTATCTTAGATAAGGAAATTACATTGCCTGTGAATCCTGAAACAAAAGAGCCTTTAATTTTTGTTCCTAAGAGATGGCTCAAATTTTCTCCGTGGATCAACTTTGAAGACTACTTTAAGGATTACTGTCCTCGTGATGAAATTTTTAATCCTGGTGAGCCAGAAGAACGTGTTAAGGTTCTAAACTTCAATAGGGAGAATTATGGCATTGTTCAGGAATATATCAAGGTAAAAGAGCGAACTCAGGATGACTGTAAAAACGATCCGCTATTTAAACAGATTCCCGTCTTGTCCGCTAAACGAAAATTAGGTGAAATACAAAAGTTACCAACAGGAAAGACGAATGAAGCAGACATTAAATACGAAAATTATATCTGTCAACTTCTTGCATCGCTTTTCTATCCAGACCTTGACTTTGCAGCAAAACAGAGTCGTACAGAATCTGGAAGACTTATTCGAGACCTCATTTTTTACAATAATAGGTCAATTGATTTTCTTCAAGAGATTTATCAAGACTATGGCAATAGACAGCTTGTTTTTGAGTTAAAGAACGTCAAGATAATTGAGCGTGAACACATTAGCCAACTCAATAGATATCTGGATTCTGGTCTTGGTAAGTTTGGTGTTCTCGTCACAAGAAACCCTCTCTCAAAAGCAATGTTGGGCAATACTATTGATTTATGGTCTGGACAAAGACGATGTATCATTACGCTTACAGATGAGGATATCTCCTTAATGGTTAATATTTTTGAGAGTAAGCAGCGCTCACCAATTGATGTTCTCAAAAAAAAGTATGTGGAGTTTCGTCGAGCTTGTCCCTCATGAAAGATGAAATAGATGAAGCGTAAAGATGTTGATGAATTTGAAAAACTATCGGGACAACTTCAAGGTATTTACGAAGAGATTTCTGTATTGTCTAAAAAATCTCCCAATGATGCAGTCAATAAGTTTAAACTCAATTTTATCAACCAACTGTTGAATGGCTCGAATGGATTCCTTGAAGATAAATATCGGCCTTTTAAAGAATTTTCAGAGTTTGATACAGATGATGTTCCACAAAATAGTGATGTAGTATTTATTCTCTCACAGTATCTACAATGCTTTGAGAAAATGCGTGCAGATAATGTAAAGCAGCGATATCTCAGTTGGTATTGGGTAGTAGATGCTGAAGGAAATGAAATTGGAGATGAATCAGGCAAAATTTATATTAAAACAATTCGTCCAAAGCGCTTAAGAGAATAAATTATTATTATGAAAATAGATCAAAAACAGACAAGCCTAGTGAAAGCCGAACTGCATGAAGTTACAATGCCTCTAATAGATGCCATGCATATAGAATTTAAAGAACTTAGCAAGAAGAAGCCAGAGGCTGTGTTGAGCAAGAATAAGGTAAAAATTGTCAATAGACTTCTAGAAAGCTGTCGTAAAGTATTAGATTCGGAAACATCGCTTGACTATCTTGATCTCATTGATGAGGATGATATCCCTCAAAATAGTGATGTAGTACTGATGTTATCTCAGTACGTAGCCGCTATGAAGCAGTTCAAATCCGCTTATTATGGCTTGGATGGTGCCGTGCGTCGCTGGTTTACTGAATAAATACAGGGTTTTTAAACTGATTGAATCATACTACTGACTTCCAGAGAGTAGAGATTTCCCCACTTACCTGTAAATTGCACCCTCATACCTGGTAGTTAGCAGTTAAATATTATGCAGTGGATACTCTTAAGTTACTCCATCGCCTTTATCTGCTGATTAGCTGCATTTTCTGCCCGCACCATCGCTTGCTTTAATGGTTGTTGCCCCAACAAGGCACTGACAAACTGGTTATCAAAATTATTCACGATCGCACCTGGATACTTACCTACCTGCCACGGTGTAGCATAATTCACTCCCGCAACTAAGATCACAGTAGGTCTTGGTCATAGGCGGGAAATATTGAGCATTTGTATTGTAAGCAAGTGAGAACCGATGCTATGCCCTATTAGAATATGACTATAGTCATGACTACGGTTATTATGAAATCAATTTCCAAAAGTAAACTCAAATCTCAGCTTCTTGAGTTCTTACGACTTGTAGAGTCAGAGGGAGAAGAAATTGTAGTTACCGATCGCGGTAAGCCAGTGGTGAAAATTTCCAAATACGCACAAACACCTTCAACAGAGGAGTTATTTGGAGAAATGCGCGGTAAAGTGAAGTACTTTGAGGATTTAACTACACCAACCACTGAGGAATGGACACAATTGTGAAGATAGTCCTTGACACTTGTGCCCTAATCTGGTGGAGTTTAGATCCAGCTAAACTTTCTGAACAAGCTAAAGAAGCGTGCAACTACATGGAAAGGGATAAAAATGGTCTTGTCCCGTCAATAGCTATATGGGAAATTGCGATAAAAATCAAAAATAAAAAACTAGATTTAGGAGTCAATCTTAACGAGTACGTAGTAAGGCTGAAAAAGTCTAGTACCGTTGAGATTGTACCCATTGATGAAAATATTTGGATGGAAAGTGTCAACTTAGAATGGGGTCATCGAGATCCAGTAGATCGAGTTGTCGTCGCACTAGCCAGAAGTAATCAAGCTGCGATAATTACATCTGATAAAGAGATAGCAAATTTCTACTCAGAAGTGATTTGGTAGAGTTCATTAGGGGTGTAGGGGTAATAAGGGTATAGGGGTATAGGGGGTTCAAGCGTTGTCCGAGGATTGAAACCTCGGACAACGCGGTCGTCCCAAGGGATGGGGCTTTTAACAAGAGTGGTTGTTGGGGCTAGTCTTTTTCCCTACACCCCTCACCCCTACACCCCTACACCCGCCCCAACGGGGCTTGGTAATAAAGATTACTTACTCCATCGTCTTAATTTGCTGATTAGCTTCATTCTCTGCCTTCAGCATCGCCTGCTTTAATGATTGTTGCCCCAACAAGGCGCTGACAAACTGGTTATCAAAATTATTGATGATCGCACTTGGATACTGACCTACTTGCCACGGTGTAGCATAATTAACTCCTGCCACTAATGGCGATCGCAAGGGATCTTGGTCATAGCCCAAATTCTTTGCCACTGATTTACGTGTTGGCAAAGCAAACCCTGTGCCTGTCCACTTCTGCATCCCGACTTTACCCGTGAGATAACAAATCAACTCCCAAGCTTCGGCTTTGTGCTGTGCCTGCTTGTTCATCACGTAGGCAACGGACAACAGCATTGTGCCTTTTTTATTATTAATCATAGGTACTTGTGCGGTAGCAAACTCTACTTGGGGAAAGGTTTCGGTTAGATAGGGAATTGCCCAGTTACCTTCAATCACCATCGCCACTTTACTCTGACCAAACATTTCACTACCTGAGTTTGTCCCCACATCAGATTTTTGGGCAGAGGAGCGGTCTTTTTGATACTGATCTATCACTAACTCTAAACCCTGCAAACTTGCCTCACTGGCAAAGGTAGCATAACTATTTTGATCAACGAGTTGTCCACCAAAGGCTTTAATTTTATAAACCTGACGTGCTAAGTCGGGGTTTTCTCCAAAGCCGTATCTGTTAAGTTTGCCTGTCAATTGCTTAGAGTAAGTGCGTAGTTCATCCCAAGTAGCTGGCGGATTACTCAAGCCTGCGGCGGCAAAGGCTTTTTTGTTATAAAACAGGGCAAGGGTGGAATAGTCTTTAGGAAGACCATAAATATGGTTCTGGTATTTGAAGCTGTCAAGTAGGCTATCCTCGAAGTCCGCTAGGTCAAATTCGGGGGTAATGTAAGCTTCTAGCGGTTCGAGAACATTTTGACTCATCAAAAAAGGAGCTTCCACCGACTCCAGATAAAAGACATCAGGCGCTGCTTCCCCAACCAGACGAGTTTTGATTACATCCATGTATTGGTCAGAAATCGCCTCATATTTGACCTTAATATTTGAATGCTGTGCCTCAAAGTCTAGCAATACCTGTTTCAAAAGTTTTTGCTCAACAAGATTGCCTCCCCAACCACTGAGTTTAATGGTGACTGGGGTAAACACTGAGAGTTTGCTTGGTAATTCTAGGGTGTGACAACCAATAATGGCGATCGCGATCGCCACCACCAATGCCAAAAAATTAAATAATCCTTTATTGTTCACAAACAAATAATACGTCTCTTTCCTTGCTCATACCTTGTGTTATTAAGGAGTGATATCTTAATTATTTGAAATTATGGTTAAAAATTGCAAGCTAAAATAACGAAAAATTATCAGCGATGCTAATTAAAGCATACTGAGATCCTTTGCAAGCTGATTTATCCGAGGATACTTCACCCATAATCTATGTTTACGGATTCTGTTCAGATTGAAACAACTGCGCCACTGACCCTGGAATTTACCCAGATTGCCTCACCACCAACAGCAATCTCTTCAAACTCTCGAATTTCCAAGGATACTATTCGCACTAGTTTAAAAGCTTCCACTGCGGATTCTGTCTTAGCATCGGTTTACTCTCTTGGAACTGGCGGGATTTTACTCAGCAATTTATTGGTGCAATTGGGTGCTAGTCCAGTGGTATTTGGAATGCTGTCCTCTATTCCCATGTTGGTCAATCTCATTCAGCCGTTGGGTGCTTACTTGTCTGAACGCAGCACTAGCCGCTTTCAATATTCGCTTCGGACACACGGAATTGGTCGGCTGCTATGGCTGGTTTTAGTAATTGGTATTGCCAGCGCCAGCTTGGGAGTGATTGATGCTCACCAGTTAGTCATATTGACACTCTTGATTGTTCTATTCAGTAGTCTTTTGGGAGGACTAGGAACTGCATCGTGGCTAAGTTGGGTGGCAATGATAGTTCCTCGGCGATTACGAGGCAGGTATTTTGGGACACGCAATAGTGCTGCTAGTCTAACTAATCTGGTTTGCGTACCAATGGCCGGTCTAGTTGTATCACATTGGTATGGGGGAACTCTACAAGGCTATGGAGTAGTTCTACTGATAAGCGTTGTCTTTGGGATTATGGGATTGAGCTGTCAGTATTTCCAGGTGGACATGAATCCGCAATCGCAAAACACTTATTATGGCAAGTCCCCACAAACCAGTGAAATTCAATCAGAGGTTACAAAAGATGAATCTTCTGAAGTACTTCAATCAATTCATTTGCCACAAGACGAGTTAGCTAACAGCATCTGGAAAAATTCTAACTTTTTGATATTTCTGCTGTATTTCAGCTTTTGGACGCTTGCTGTTAACCTCAGCAGTCCTTTTTTTAACCTCTATATGCTTAACACGTTGAATTTAGATGTGAGCTATGTGACTATCTACAACAGCCTTCAGGCGGGGGCAACTTTGCTGATGCTTATCCTATGGGGAAAATTAGCAGACAAGATAGGTAATCGTCCCATCCTCATCTGTATTGGGATTTTGGTTGCAGCTACACCATTGCTGTGGCTGGGGATTAGTGTTAATCGCCTTGACATCTGGCTGTGGTTGCCACTACTACACATCTTGACTGGAGGTACTTGGGCGGCAATTGACTTGTGCAGCAACAATATACAATTGGGCATTGCACCAATTAAAAATCAGTCTATCTATTTTGCGATCGCAGCTGCCGTTGCTGGAGCGAGTGGTGCTTTGGGTACAACTATAGGCAGCTTTCTCGTCCAATTTGCTCAGTCTGGAGGCTTACTAGGTTTGTTTGCCCTCTCAGGTCTATTCCGACTAGTAGCCCTTGTTCCACTCATGTTTCTTCAAGAGCCGGGGAGAGCGTGAAGAAGTAGGGAGCAGGGAGCAGGGAGCAGGGAGCAGAGGAGAAGTTGCAGTAAGTTTTTCCCCTCTGCCTCTTTGCCCCTGTGCACCTCTACCTCTTGTACCCAATGCCCCAAGCCCCATGCCCCATACTTTATTCTGCGGCGGTAGAAGTCAAGGACATTGTTTCCCACAACACCATGTGAGGTGTTGTTAGTACAGGCTGGTGTAGGGCAATCAGTCGGGCTAAGGTGTTCTTTAATTGGGTACGGGGTACAATATCATCAACAAAACCATGCTGGAGCAAATCTTCAGCAGTCTGGAAATTTTCGGGTAGTTTTTCCCGCAGGGTTTGCTCAATCACTCGCCGACCAGCAAAACCAATCGTTGCCTTGGGTTCTGCCAAAATTATATCGCCCAACATTGCAAAACTAGCGGTAACGCCGCCCGTTGTCGGGTTGGTCAAAACAGGAATATATAATAGTCGGGCGTCTTTATGGCGCTGTAAGGCTGCGGAGATTTTTGCCATCTGCATCAAAGAGAGCATACCTTCTTGCATTCTCGCGCCACCGGAGGTACAGATGATAACTACAGGATAGCGTCGTTGAGTGGCTTGCTCAATCATCCGGGTGAGTCTTTCTCCCACGACCGAACCCATACTACCACCCATGAAGCGGAAGTCCATAACTCCAAGGGCAATGGGCAAACCATTGATTTGACCTAAACCAGTTCTAACCGCGTCTATTAAGCCAATTTTATCTTGTGTTTCCCGCAAGCGATCGCTGTAGAGTTTGCGATCGCGAAATTCCAGCGGGTCGGTTGGACGCAAATGCTCATCCAGCGGTTTCCAGGTATTGTTATCTATCAATTGACGGATGCGCTCATCACTGTCTACCCGATTGTGATGACCACATTCGACACAAACCATCTGATTGGCTTTTAGGTCTTTTGTATATGCCAACACACCACACTTAGAACATTTATGCCACAAACCATCAGCAATTTCACGTTCTTGGCGTTCGAGGCTGGTAGATCCTGACTTCCGTCGATTTGCAAACCAATCAAATAGAGACTTTAAACCACGTGATTCTTCGTTGTTAGCCATTTTTTATTTTATTTTAAGTGGGTATGAGGTCGAAAACATTTCAAACCGTATTGGGTTGTCCTTAGTCATTAGTCATTTTTCTTTATTAAGACTAATGGCTCCATCGTCAAACTAAGCTTTTAAGCAATTGAGACCTTAATTTTCATCTTTGGTTGCCAGCTTAACGAAAATACTTATACCAATACAAGTCTCTTGCTCTTTTTTTCAGCAGACTTAATTATATGGATGTAGTGACAAAGCCATGAGAATACCAACCTCCAAATAAGATGCTCTCCCCCTCCCACCCAAATCAATTATTCCTATTGCTAGGTTCTGAACAATCAGCATCTGTTGTACTAGTTGCGCTTGCCAACGGTTAATCGTCGTTAAGAGGGTAATACAAGTCACAAGCTGAATATTATCAAAATGTGAAAGGTAGATGGGGTAATGTTGGTTACAGTCACGAATTATAAATATTTATTATGAATGGGTATTGGGTACAAGAGGCAGAGGTGCACAGGGGCAGAGGGAAAAACTTACTGCAACTTCTCCTCGGTCACTGAGCGTAGCCGTTCGCGCAGCGTCTCGTAGAGAAGTGCTGCTCCCCTGCTCCCTACTCCAACTCAAGAGGCTGGAAAAAATAACCGCAGGTAGCTAGACAAAATGGCTTCGCCGCTAAACAGGGTAATCACAGATCCTAAAGCTAGAAAAGGCCCAAAAGGTATCTTTTGTCCTAATTTTTGTCGCGATCGCTGCATAATCAAAATACTGATGCCAATTAATGCTCCTAGCGCACAAGCAATAAAACTAGCCAAGAGCAAATATTTCCAGCCTAACCAGGCTCCCATCATGGCTGCTAACTTGGGGTCACCTGTACCCATTGCAGTTTTACCAAAGGCAATTGAACTCAATAGGGCGATCGCATCAAACAACCATAAGCCCAATACTGCACCAACGATGGCTATCATAAGATGATTTACCAGTGCCACAAAACTACCCTCTGGTAGAAAACCAGCTACCATTTGAAACAAAATCCCCACCACCAAACCCGACTGAGTAAGTGGACTGGGTAGGGTCATTGTATCTAAATCGATGAGCGATAGCGCCAATAACCAACTGCAAAAAGTCCAATAGCCTATTGTTAAAATCGAAACTTGAAATACCAAAAAAATTAGTAAAAAAATTATGCCCGTTACCCCTTCTACCACAGGATAACGGACAGAAATTTTGCTTTTACAATATCGACACCGCCCTCTTAAGGAAATCCAGCCGAACACTGGTACATTGTCGTAAGCTTTTAGCTGGTTTAAGCATTTAGGACAACGAGAAGGCGGCCAAAGAATTGACAACCCAGCAGGTAGGCGATAAACAATAACATTGAGAAAACTACCAATAGATGCACCCAAAGCAAAGACGATTACACTCGCCGGGATGGCGAACAAAATGTCCATATAGTCATTTGTCCTTTGTCATTTGTCCTGTGTCATTTGTGCTGTGTCATTTGTCTTTTGTCAATAACTAATGACCAATGACTAATGACTAATGACCAATGACTAATGACCAATGACTAATACATGTGCGATTCAATTTGACTTAAGGGCACAAAACACTCTTGAGGTAAAAGAACTGGTTGGTTAGTAAAAATAACCTTACCTCGATGAGTCACACGATTAATTGCTACACCGGAAGGTTGCCCAGCTATTTCGGGGTGTACTTCACAGTGAGTATAGTATATCTGCCCAGCAGCTCTAATTACGGCGGGATCAATCAAAGGCGATTGGTTCTTTGGGGCGGTGAAATTTACTTGACCTTGTCGTAATGCGTACACTATCGACTGTTATTTGATTGCTAGATTTCCCTTTAGTCTACCCGAAACTTATAGCAAAGGTTGCCAAATTGCCCAAGTGGCATCATTTAATTATTTACCTTCAAGAGCTAAAATCAGTGCATCGCCCATAGCGCGGCAACCTAAAAGGTTTTTTCCTGAAGAAATTATATCCCCGGTGCGATCGCCTTGTTCTAAAACTTGCAATACGGCTTGTTCGATGTGATCTGCTGCTTTTGGCTGGTCTAAACCGTAGCGTAACATCATCGCCACACTCAAAACCTGTGCTAGAGGATTTGCCTTATCAAGTCCGGCGATATCTGGGGCGGAACCGTGGACTGGTTCAAATACACCAGGCCCAGAAGCGCCCAAACTAGCTGAGGGTAACATCCCAATACTACCTGTGAGCATGGCGGCAGCATCAGAGAGAATATCACCAAACAAATTACCTGTAACTATGGTGTCGAACTGCTTGGGAGCGCGTACTAACTGCATAGCAGCATTATCTACATATAAATGAGAGAGTTCGATATCTGGATATTCTTGAGAAAGTTGGGTGATGCGATCGCGCCATAACTGAGATACTTCTAATACGTTCGCCTTATCCACCGAACAAAGTTTTCCACCGCGTTTTTTTGCTGCTTCAAACGCCACTCGCCCAATACGTTCAATTTCTGATTCGGTGTAAACCATTGTATTTACACCGCGTTTTTCACCAGTTTCTGTAGCAAAAATCCCTTTAGGTTTACCGAAGTAAATCCCACCAGTGAGTTCACGCACCACCATAATATCTACGCCTTCGACAATTTCGCGTTTCAAAGTGGAGGCGTCGATTAGCTGGGGCAAAATTTTCGCTGGGCGCAAATTGGCAAATAATCCCAAACCTGCGCGTAGTCCTAACAAACCTGCTTCTGGGCGTAAATTGGATGGCAGGGAATCCCACTTGTAACCACCAATCGCAGCAAGTAACACAGCATCACTGTTACGGCAAGTATCGAGAGTGGCAGATGGTAGGGGTTCCCCTGTGGCATCAATTGCTGCACCACCGATGAGGGCTTCTTGGAATTCAAACTTCAGATCAAATTGCTTGCCTACGACTTTTAGCACATCTACCGCCACTGCCATAATTTCAGGGCCAATGCCATCGCCGGGGAGTAGAGTAATGCGGTAGTTCTGGGTCATAGCTGGTTATTACTAGGTAAATGCTTGCAGATTAAATATCATACCCAGCAAAATGTACCGATGGAGTTTTTAATTAATTTGAATGCGGCTCTAACGTAATCATTTGGCATTGGATGAAACCACTATCGGACTCCTATATCCCTAGTTGAGCGGATCGAAACGCTGCAAGATCAGAGCTATAAACACCACTGGGAAACCTACACCCATGCAAATGAGAGCTTGGATAAATGTCAAAGGTGTGGTGTCAAACACTTGATTCATCATGCTCCACTGACTGAACAGACATTGTAAAATCACCACAACCACAATTCCGATCGCAGGTGCATAAGCTACGGGTGTGCGTTTACCTTGGATTCTCACGACTAGAGATGGTAAAAACTGGGTAATGCTTAACAGGTAAAAGACTTCTGCTGCCACCAATCCATTAATTGCCATCGTGCGAGCTAAGGCTTCATTGCCTGTAGTTTGAAGTATCCATTGAAACACCCCAAAAATTACCACCCAATTGAAAACAGAAATCGCTAATATGCGCTTAAGTAAACTACCTGATAAAAGCTTTTCTCTAGGGTTGCGTGGTGGTTGCTGCATCACCTGTCCAGATTTTGGCTCAAAGGCGAGGGGAACAATCAACCCTACTGAACTGACCATGTTCAACCAGAGAATTTGGATTGGTAAGATGGGAAGCACAGTTGCCAGGAGAATGGCAATCAAAATCGTCATGGATTCTCCAACGTTGATCGGCAGCAAGAAGGCGATCGCTTTTCGCAAGTTGCGATAAACACCACGTCCTTCCTCCACAGCAGCTTCTATTGAAGCGAAGTTATCGTCAGTTAGAAGCATATCCGCCGATTCTTTGGCCACCTCTGCCCCGGCTATGCCCATCGCTACACCAATATCTGCCTGTTTGAGAGCGGGAGCATCATTTACACCATCTCCAGTCATGGCAACAATTTCACCCTGAGACTGCAACGCTTTCACCAGATGCAATTTTTGTTCTGGGGCAACTCGCGCAAATACCATACCTTGTTCAGCCGCTTGGGCGAATTCTTTTTCATCCATCTGAGCTAATTGCCGTCCGGTGAAAACTTGTGCTTCAGTCGAGCAAATTCCCATTTGGCGGGCGATCGCAGCTGCTGTGAGTGCATGGTCGCCTGTAATCATTTTTACCTGAATTCCGGCAGATTGACAGGCTTTTACTGCGGCGATCGCTTCCTCACGCGGCGGATCGATTATGCCCTGAAGTCCCAGAAACACCAGTCCTCGATCAATATCATTACGATCCAAGGATCGCTTAGTGGCAACTTCTTTGCTGGCAAAAGCTAGCACTCGTAACCCTTGGTTTGCCATATCAGCAACTTCCTGTTCCACTGCGGCAGGATTGAGACGAGCGAGTTGTCCTTGAGCATCGAACATGCGATCGCATCGTTGGAGAATTGCCTCTACAGAACCTTTGAGATAAATCACATTCAGCGATCGCTTTGCATCTAATTCATGCAAAGTCGCCATGTACTGGAATTGCGACTCAAAGGGAATGGTGTCTATTCTACGTAATTGCTCTAGATTCCCTTGCGTCAATCCCGCTTTATTGGCAGCCGTAATTAATGCTCCTTCGGTTGGGGTTCCTACTAAGTCCCACTGTCCATCTCCCCATTCGATGTGAGAATCATTGCAGAGCAATCCTGCTTCCAGGGATTCCCAAAGAGCAATATGTCCATCTGCATTGAAATCAACAGGCTGTTGATCCATTAGGATTTCACCATCTGGGGCATAACCAATACCGCTAACGGTGTAGTGTTGCCCACCCGCATAAATCTTTTGAACCGTCATCTGATTTTCAGTTAACGTCCCAGTTTTGTCAGAGCAGATAACAGTGGTACTTCCCAAGGTTTCCACAGCGGGTAGCTTGCGAATAATCGCTTTACGTCGTGCCATCCGGGAAACTCCGATCGCTAAAGTGACGGTAACGATCGCAGGCAATCCTTCTGGAATCGCGCTGACTACCAGAGCTACACTCGCTTTGAAAACATCAATCCAAGATTCGCCTTGTCCTAATCCGACTGCAAATGTCAGAGCAGCCAAACCTAAAATGACATACAGCAAGGTTTTGCTAAACTTGTCAATATTTCGTGTCAGCGGTGTTTTCAGATTTGTGCTGCTTTCAATTAACTGCGAGATGCGACCGGTTTCAGTGGCATCTGCGATCGCTATTACAATCCCTTCTGCCTGTCCAAAACTAACGAAACTTCCTGCGTACACCATATTGCTTCGTTCAGCTAACGGTGTTTCGACAGCTAGCGATGCCGTTGCTTTCTCCACCGGAACGGATTCGCCTGTTAAGGCAGACTCGTCAACTTGCAACCCACGCACACTTAATAGCCGCAGATCCGCAGGTACTTTATCCCCAGATGCCAGCAATACCAAATCACCAACAACAAGTTCAGTCGAAGCCAGACGGGTTTTTTGACCATCGCGAATCAAAGTTGCTTCGGTAGTGACGGCTTTGGATAGAGCAGCGATCGCACCTTCTGCTTTCGATTCTTGAATGTAGCTAATGATGACATTAATTAGGGTGACGGCAAAAATTACTCCCGCATCTATCCAATCTCGCAGCAGCAGCGTTACTACTCCCGCCGTCAGCAAAATATATAGTAGTGGTTGATTAAATTGCTCTAAAAATCGTAGCCAAGGACTTTTTCCACTTTTAGCAGTCAGTTGATTTGCACCCATCTGCTGGTGTCGTTTGGTAGCTTCTTCATGGGTCAAACCTGCTTCCGGATGGCTGGCTAACGTTTGCACAACCTTTTGTTCACCCAGAGTATGCCATTCATAGTTGAGTAAATCTTTTGTTGTCTGGGCAAAAGTATTTGTAGCGATCGTATCTGCTGTCATTTCCGTCTCCAAAAATAATTAGTAATTAACAGATTTAATCTGGATTTCTCTGCTTGAATCTGTACTTTTCTTTTTTCAAATTGGTGTTATTACGAGAATCTTTTGTTAAATTCATAAATATGCCATTCCTGCACACCCCAATAACTGAGAATCGATTCTGCTTGCCAGATTTCATCTGTTGTTCCCTCAACCTTCACCAAAAATTTTTCTTGGCAGGTGGTTGGCTCACAGAGTCTAGGTTGCCTTTCGGGAGCAAACCAACCTTGAAATGCACCATAAACACTGCCAAAAATCGCACTCGCTCCACCCGCCAGCAGTGTACTCACCACAGATTCAACCGCTAATGCTGGCCCAAAACCGGGAATAACTAATACGCCAAGTCCGGCTGTTAGTGCCAGGAAGCCCCCGGTTGTTCCTCCTGTAATTGCGCCTGCTTTAGCACCTTCGATCGGAGTTATGGGATGTTTACCCGCATTAGCATCCTCGTGCAACTTTTCGTCTTCAGAGTCTAAAGTGAACACAGAAATTTTCTGCATGGGAAAGTCAATCGCTCTGAGTTCATCAAGCACCTGTGTTGCAGCCTGACGGGTAGAAATGATCCCGATTGCATTTTTAACTGGATTGAAATTCATCACAACATCTCCTATCAAAATCAGTAAGTTTAAAACGAAGCTTTATTAATCTCCAAATAGTAAAAAACTATAGTTTGATAGTGTGAGCATGAACCGTATTAGTTCGGGTATTCGTTTTAAACCTCAGTTGGGTTAGTTTCGTTTCTCTGCTTCTTTTCCAGGATTGCTGATGAATGTGAACGAAAAGTGAATAAATCGTTTATCCGACTTAATTTCACTTTTAAATCACATTTGTCCCTCAAGCTAAAAGACAACAAAAGTGAATGAAGTAATCGATTATTGTAGCTGGATATGAGCTTTAAGAAGATTTTGGTGGCGGTTAATGATTCACCTGCGACTGCAACAGTGTTTATAAAAGCGCTGGAGTTAGCCCAAAGAGATGCTGCTCAGTTAATGATTGGTTACAGCATTGAGCTAGCAGCTTCTAGTCAACTCACTGTGAACTTAGTAGACCTAAAAATAGAAACACAACAGGCACAAAGTTTACTCCAGTTGTACTATCAGAAAGCGAAAATACTAGGCATTATGGCAGAATACAGTTATCAAACAGGAGAGCCTGGGACTAACATCTGTGATTTAGCCCGGAGTTGGGGAGCAGATTTGATTGTGCTTGGTCGTAGAGGACTTAAAGGATTTGCCGAACTTTTAACAGGAAGTGTGAGCAATCACGTCGTTCATCACGCTCCATGTTCCGTCCTAGTTGTTCAACGTCAGTAATTCCTTGACAACTGTCTACCAACCGCCAGAATTTTGCTGTTCAAACGTGAGTTTTCTACAAATAGTATTCATTATGCTTGACAAGAAACAATCTAGTTTACTTGTAGTCCACCAAAGAGACTTTGCGGAGTTTATTTTATGGTAAAAAAATCAAGTTATTTTCTTCCCCTGCTCCCCCTGCTTTATCTGCCTGCCTTCACCCGTAATTTTTGGGTTGGTCGATTACTAAGACTAGAATACATGGGGTTGTTTTTAGCAGGAATAACCGTTTTAATGCTGGTTTTTCTATCAACTCATACCCATGAAAATCTATACTGAAATCGAAATTCAGGCATCCGATAAGCAAGTATGGAACTTACTCACTGATTTTGCCAGTTTTCCACATTGGAATCTGTTTATTCGTCAAATTAGTGGTTCGCTGAGTGAAGGGGCACAGCTAACCGTTCACTTTCAGCCTCCGGGTACAGATATTATGATCTTTCGACCTACTGTGATTACGGTAGAACCTAATCGCAAATTGCGCTGGTTAGGGCATTTTTTGATCCCAGGATTATTTGACGGTGAACACAGCTTTATCATTGAACCGCTAGGAAGCGATGTCTACGACGGGCTACGCCTACGCGTCCGCTTCATTCAGCAAGCATCTTTCCAGGGCTTACTAGTACCTCTGCTGGCTCGTCGATTAAATATTGACGTTCGCCAAGGGTTTGAAGCGATGAACCAAACATTGAAAACCAAGGCAGAACGCATTAATCAAACTACGACTACTTCATTAAATCGCTAAATCGCTTTTTCAAGTCAACTGCTAGCATCACCTGTTGAGACTTGACAGCAGGGCAGAGAGTGAGATACATAGTCGCCTAGAACCTCAATAAGGCGATGTCTGGCGACAAGCCCTTCGGGTTTGGGGGTTCGCAAGACGCTCGAAGACTCGCTAACGCTGCGCTAACGACGGGAACCGCCATCGCTCTTAGCGTCTCCCCTTGGGAGAAGACTGCGACCCCCTCACCGCTTTGCGTCTACGCACTGATGGTTGATTAGTTTGCAGTCGTTATCTGAAATCATCAGTCATCACTGAACGGGTATATAACCAAGCTCACTATCTTTGCATTTCCCCCTGTTGCATACAGCTTGAACTCTTTATTGGCTGAATTAGGAAAGAATAAACTGCTTAACACTACGCGTCCATCGCCCCCAAACACTTCTACCGAACTTCGATCCACGAGAATCCGAAGTTTTAAGAGGCTATTATTAGTGCCACGTGTCACAACAGGCATCTGAGTGATCTGCGAGCTTTCATTGGGTTGAGCATTCCTGAGGTTTGATACGAGCCGCTCAATTGTGGATGCTGCAAAAGGAAGAGAGACAGACAACCATTTACCGATAAACCCAGACTCTTGTTGTTTTAATTCTGAAGTCGATCCACCGGCTTCAGAAGCAGAGCGCGTTAGTGATAGCTCTCCCTTGTCGGCACCAGTACGTCGCCATGCCAACACCATTCCTTGCCCTGTATTACCCGATCGCAGATGAATCTTGATTTCAGAGTTCACTTTGGGCAAACCAGCCACATCAATTGCTAGGTCAGCATCGAATGCAGTGGAACGAAAATTCTTCAGTTCCTCTGGCGTCCTGTTAGTCAAGGGTTTATCCCGCAGCCGAGTCACACGCCCAAGCGCAGAATTTCTCAGAAGCGCTAGTTCTTGAACCGGAGTTTGAGTCAGCCAATAGGTGCCAGAATCTCTCATCAACCCCAAGTCTCGCGGAATGCTCAATTGTCCTCGCCACGGCGTTGTTGGAGTTTGGTGGGCGTAATGCCAATTATTTTGCCAGCCAGCCAGGATGCGTCGTCCTGGAGTGCCAGACCAGGTTTGAGGCGCATAAAAATCTGAGCCAAAATCTATAGGTCGAGGCTGTGACTCCTGCTTGAACTGCTTCCCATCAAATTCGCCTACGATATAAAAGCTACGTGAGGTAAATTTTCGGGAGCTTTCACAGTCCTTTTTGGGTTTAGGGTCAGTGAGCGGCATTCCGGTACTGTCTCGAAGACCCTGGCAGGCCACAGGCGGAAGGAAACCTTCGCTGTAGGTCAGTATCCACTTGGTCTGGTTCGTCCCCGAATTACTGATCGGTAACTCAAATAAATCTGGGGTTTCGACGAAAGGGCCTAAAGTGGTGAGGCTGCTGTAGAGCGGGATAGAGGATAGGAGTTTCCATTGTCTCAGATTCGCAGATTCGTAAAGCTCGGCTTTATCTCCAACCGCTAACACCATAATCCAGTGCCCCTTATAGGGGAATACCTTCGGATCTCGGAAATCTGGCTTAGGAGGTGTCAAGTTAGGCAACACACTCTCCGGTGCTTTAAAGGACTCGCCCCCATTGCAGCTAGCCGCAAGCCACTGATCCTGGAGTGAGATAATAGAAGTGTTCTTGGTGAATATAGAAGCAACACAAAGGTTTGAGCAGTCGCAGGGGAACTGTCTTGCTGCCTCACCACTAACGGTCACCGCCGACCCCGAAAAAGGAGACCAGACTTGATTCTGATCGTCGCTACTGGGAAGAAGATCCATTGACGGACTGAACATCGCGTCTCTGCGCCCAGACCAGTGAACCAGATCGGTGCTAACTGCATGTCCCCAGTTAATTTGGCCATTAAGATCCCGGGAGAACGGAATTGCCTGATAGTAGAGATGGTACGTCCCGTTTACATAGACAAGACCGTTCGGATCGTTCATCCATCCCCATGAGGGAGCAAAATGAAAGAAAGGTCTCCATGAACTGTTGGGATATTCCTGCACATTCAGCCGAACCGTTTCAGAACCTCCCTTGGAGTAATAAAGGTTTGGAGCGATTTTAACCGTCAGGTTAAAGTTCTGATCTTTAGGGACATTGAGAGGCACAGCAACTTCCAGTACAATTTGCCCTTTTGCTCTGCCCTGTCCAAGTCCTTTCTTACTGAGAAGCCTGACACCAATCCGCGCATCCGAGGAAGCGACCGAAGTCGCAAAATCGATCCCATCTCCGATCACAGTAATACGGCGTGTTTCACCCTGATGAACACTACCACCTCCAACAACCTTTTCGATCGCAGACCGAGCAGGAGCGGGAAAAATCAACAAAGCCGCGGTCGCATAGAGTACAGAAACAGTACGCACCTTCATCGCTCTTCTCCAAACAATATCCCTGCAATTCCGGCTGAAACTTCACCACCTTGACGCAAGGAAGTGGATGGATGCATTACATACATATTAAATTTTCATGGTAAGCATTTAATGCAGTAAACAAAAAATAACACTTTTCCGCTTTCCATGACGCTCCATTCATGCAAGAAGGTCACTATTAGCGTTTTATTCAAGTCAACTACTAGCATCACCTGTCGAGAGTTGCTAGCAGGGCAGAAAGTGAGATACATAGTCTCCCAATACGGTTCGGTTAAGACCAAAAAACCTGTAAACTTAGCTTTGTCTTCATTGAACCGCTAGGAAGCGATGTCTACGACGGGCTACACCTAAGCGTTCGCTTCATTCAGCAAGAATCTTTCCAAGGCTTACTAGTACCTCTGCTGGCTCCTCGATTAAATCTCGACGTTCGCCAAGGGTTTGAAGCCATGAACCAAACATTGAAAACCAAGGCAGAACGTATTGCTCAAACCATGACTACTCAATTGAATGCACAAGTCTAGCCTGAATCCCAGATATAAATGATGAAGGATTTGACGAGGCATAGATTAGAATTAATACCTAAATAGTGTTAATCAGGGATTTGCTTTTAAAATTGGGCGCAAATAAGAAACAAAAATAAGCAAAGAAACTTCTGACTCGCTCCAAAGCCTTATTTGTAAGGTTTTGCATCAGCCAGTGCTGTGTACCTTTCTTACATAAGAATGGCTTTTGTCACTTTGTAAACTGAAAATTGGTTGTATAAATAATAACTAATTAAACAATCTATTAAAAGCCTAAAATAGCTGTATCAACTTCTGTATTAAGAAATTATGGTTACAAATATATCGTTGATTCCAGGGAAAATATACAAAGTCACCACTACTGAAGGTGAACCATTAGGAGATTGGACATATAGTGAACATACTGCTGATGCCTGGATTTTCTATTTAGCATCTATACCTGGTACAGCAAAGATAATAGTAGAAAACACATCAATAGAAGGATTGAGATTTAGTTAATCATTACCATAGGTTTTTTAATCTATTCTACTAATTCGAGAATATGGTAATCTATTTCTCAACAAGGAGGGGGAAATGGCTATTTAATTAATTACTAACATAGTGTTCGGGTGATTAGGCTTTTCTTCTCTTATTAAGGATTTCCAGTAATTGAGATGCACATTTTTTAGCATTTTCAGGTGTGCTACATTCACTTGCTAATACCCGTTCTGAAATAGCTCCCTCGTGAGTGAGCATAGTTAAACGAGTATGGGCTTCCGCAGGCGTTTCTCGATGAACACTATCACCATCAACCTCGATAATCATTATTAGTCCATCTTTAATAATTACAAAATCTGGTTCAATACGGCGATAATCTTTACCTCCTCGAATAAATACCGGAAGCGGTGCAAAGGAAACACCAAGAGCCTTAAACGCCTGATACAAATATATTTCGGGTTGAGACCGGAATAACAATCCATCACATGACTTATTTGCAATGTTGTCTGAACGTACACGACCTTGATTAGTGATACCTTGCCCCCCTATCCATGCTTTTGCTTTTTCTCTCCATTGAGAGTTACTTGATAGCGTCGGTGATATAACAACGCATTTGATATACCAATTTGTCATATATGGTCTTAGCACATAGCATGTCTTTTCCAGAATTTCATTCTCTAAGTTCTCTTGATCATTAGCAATTTGGCTAACTAGATAATCAGGAATTGTTAAGTAGAAATTATAAATTTCAGTTCCACCGTTCCAGTTGTCATAATCTATTTGCACAATCTTGGCCGTCGCCTCTACAAGTACCGCTACCTGTTTTGCAGAGCCAGCGTTTGCAAAAAGATTAGTTAAAGTCGCTAATAATGGCTCTAAATTATTAAAATCAAATTCCATTGTTATAAAAAGTAAGCAACTAAAGGACAAGGAATCAGCGTGCAAATTGGGAAGGTGTTCAATCGCAACTATTATTATGTTATTCCACAATTTCATAGCGCACTAACTTCCTCACATCCTCACGGGGTAGACCTAGTTCTTGGGCAATTGTTGCTTCTATTTGGCTGAATTCTATTGTTGGAAGTTCTAATTCCAGTCGCTTCAAGATGGGGTCTGCTGTTTCCACTTCTACCTGGGTAATTCTCTTAGTTCGGTTGACGGCGGCGTTAATCAGCAACACATTGACTGATACCCGTGCTTCAAGTTGAGTATCTGACTGAAGTTTTTTCTTCGTGGAGTAGGGTCGGCTTAACTCTTGAGCAGCTAGGAAATTACAGCCAAGCCAAAACACAACCGCTACTAGTGGTAGAGGCAACCAAAACTCTAATCCCAGCCCTTGCAGCCAACGTTTACTAATACGCCACACCACTACACCTGCTTCTGATTTTGCTAGATCGCACTTCATCTATATCCTAATGGGATAGACAATCCTCTGAAATCTGACTGATGAAAGACGTTGAGATTGCTTCAATGGATTATTCTAAACAAGCACAAGTGTATAAAAGCGATGAAAATCTTACTGGTAGAGGATGATCCAAAGCAATTAATGCCATTGCAAATGGTTCTCTCTCAGGCTGGACACAGCGTCGATGGTGTCAAGGATGGTGAAACCGCTCAATGGCTTTTAGCTGAAAAAGAATATGACCTGTTGATTTTGGATTGGATGTTACCTCGAATTAGTGGAGTGAGCTTGTGTCAACAGTATCGGGCGGCAGGAAAAACAGCTCCCGTATTAATGATCACGGCAAAAGACACCACACCCGATAAAGTCATCGGATTAGATGCCGGAGCAGATGATTACCTAGTCAAACCAATTGATATTATAGAGTTCATGGCGCGGGTGCGGGCATTGAGGAGGCGATCGCCCCTCTGGCAAGGAGACACCCTCTGGTTGGCAGACCTGCAACTTCATCTCGATACACTAATTTTGGAGCGACAAGGGGCGATCGTATCCCTTTCCAGCCAAGAATTTCAGTTGCTAGAGTACTTCATGCGTCATCCTAAGCAAGTCTTGACTCGCAACCAAATTGAGCAAGCCGTATGGGAGTGGGGTAGTGAGCCAGAAAGCAATGCAATCACCGTTTTAGTTCGTAAACTTCGCCAACGTTTACAAACATTAGCAGCAGCCGATTGGATTGAAACTGTTTACGGCATGGGCTATCGTCTAAACCCTCCAAAACCATCTTGAGATTTAATAACACCGGAGACCGAGAATAGGCAGTAGGCAGTAATGTAGTTCAATTACTTAAAAAGTCTTGTAATTACTAATAGGACTTACGCAATAACTCTCTGAAACTCTTATTCCTTTGTGTCCTTTGCGTCCTTTGCGGTTCGTTTTTTCATTATTTTGCGTAAGTCCTGACTAATTACGAACTTGTATTGAGCGCAGCCGAAATATTACGAATTACGAATTAGCATCAGTTGTGTTTAACCGCAGTCGTCGTAACTTAGCTCGTTGGTTTACCCTTTCAATGGGGTGCATTCTCATTCTCTTTGCTGGAGTCATTTACAATCTTGAGGTAAAAGACAAGCTCAAAGCATTAGATCAACTGCTTTATAAAAGAGCAGAGCTAATGGCAGCCAGTTCGCAGTATCGGCTGTATCAAGGACAAAAACAAGTCGATCTGAGCAATATACCGCTATTGGGTAGTGGTTCTCACCCCGCTGATCTTGAACTGGTGTATATTCGCTGGTATGACCCCAATAGCAAACTCAAGCGGTTTTTTGGTACTCCACCTCCAGAGCAGTTAGAAATAGCATCTGAGTTTCTCACGATTAAGTCTGTTGACCAGTTTACAGGTAAGACGTTTTGGCTTCGTCAAGTCACGCTACCTGTTCAAGGAGGAAATTCAGTCATCGGTTATCTGCAAGTTGCCATCCCACTGAAAGAAACTCAAAACGAGCTCGGAGAATTTCAGTTAATATTGACCCTTGCTGTACCTGTAGCACTGGGGTTAATTGGACTTACAGGTTGGGTACTCAGTGGCATAGCTATGCAGCCTGTTCAGCTAGCCTATAATCAACTGCAACGCTTCACATCAGATGCTTCTCATGAGTTGCGATCGCCCCTTTCTGCGATTTTGACCAATGCCCAAGTTGGGTTACTAATGGCAGCAGACCATCCTCAAATCCATCCCTCAGTGGAGAACATCATCGATAGCGCTAAGTCGATGAGTACCTTGGTCAATAACTTATTACTGTTGGCACGGCATCAGGGAAAATTAACTCCCGAATCTCTCAAAAAGGTTAATCTCAATAGCTTGCTAGAGAATTTAGCTATTTATTACAATACTCAAGCTGCAAAAGCGTCGATCAAGTTGATCAGCCATTTACCAGAACAACCTATTGAGTTGTGGGCTGACCCCGATTTGCTGCGGCTAGCTGTGGAAAACTTACTCAACAACGCTTGCAATTACACTCCGTCTGGTGGAACTGTCTGGTTACGCTTAGAACCTCATCCAGATCGGGCAGTAATTCAGGTCATCGATACTGGAATTGGAATTCCAGATGCAGATTTACCTTATATTTTTGATCGCTTTTATCGGGTTGACACAGAACGTGCCAGAGAAAGCGGCGGATTTGGGTTGGGATTGGCGATCGCTCAACAAATTGTCCAGGCTCACGGAGGTCACATTCATGTGATGAGCAATGAGGGTAAAGGCTCGACATTCCAGATAAAATTACCGCTTATGAGGCATTCCTAAATCACCTTTAAGAGATGATGGTTCATAATGAAAATCTAAAATAAAGAGCTATATTTAACGACCCGCTAACAGAGAAGGCACTGTTAGCGAATTTAAGTTAAATTAATCCAAACGTGGACTATTACAAATACATTTTAGAGTTGAGCAAAGCTTCTTCAAAGGTGCATCTGTCGGTTTTTTGACAGGTAGTACATTACTTCGATGCCTATGGCTACTCCCACCATCAATACTAAAACCCAGACAGTTTGTGGATCTGTTTGCAAAGCAAACCAAATTAACATTCCTAGTGCTACTAAACATATTCCAGCACCTAGAAGTGAAATCCATTGCTTGCTTTTCGTATAACAATGCATACGAGCATTAGCTAAATTAACCGCAGCAAATATTAAGAGAAACCCGGCACTACCCATCGTTGATATCCGACTTATATCAAAGAAATTGGCGATTATGAGAGTGATACCACTAGTAATAAATAAGCCAATTGAAGATTGATCTATGCCATTTATTTGGCTGCCAAAGTCAAACCCTCTAGATTTAGCAATCACAGAGCTAAAACGAGCTGAACCGTAGAGTGTTGCGTTACTAGCCGAGATAGTTGAGAAAAGAGCAGCAATAGTAATCAAAACAGATCCAAATTGCCCCATAATTGGTTTGGCAACTTCAGCCAAAGCATAGTCTTTTGCTGCCAAAATCTGTTCTATTGGTTCTGCTCCCAATGTAACTAGTGCTATTAAAACGTAAAGCAAAATAACGAACCCGATTACAGAGTAATAAACTCGTGGCAAAGTATGCTTGGGATTGACAAGATCCTCTGCTGTATTGGCGATTAGCTCAAAGCCTTCATAAGACAAGAAGATTACCATTGCTCCTGCGAAAATTGACTGTAGCGACGATACTGAGACTGGTTCTAGACGGGAAATGTC
The DNA here is from genome assembly GCF_002949795.1 of Nostoc sp. 'Lobaria pulmonaria (5183) cyanobiont'. Classification (NCBI taxonomy): domain Bacteria; kingdom Bacillati; phylum Cyanobacteriota; class Cyanophyceae; order Nostocales; family Nostocaceae; genus Nostoc; species Nostoc sp. 'Lobaria pulmonaria (5183) cyanobiont'. The sequence goes on from NZ_CP026692.1 coordinate 5,309,778, forward strand.
GATATGACTACTTCCCACAGTAATGAACAGGATCAAAATCCCTAGTTTGAAGCTGACAATCCAGATTTGAGATTTACCAATATGATTTGCAGTTAGTAGATTTAATCCAGTTGTCCCTAAAATTGCCAAGCTAATCAGTAAATGCTTCCAAATAGGTTGAGTAGATGTGAACAGGCTAACTCCATAACTACCAAAAGCCTGTAAGTAAAAAGAAAGCATGACTACATAGCTAAACCATAGTAGAAGATTCAGTGTCCCACTAAACAGCCCTGAACCAAAAGCCTGGTTTAAGAAGGTTACTGTCCCGCCTCGACATGGATGAGCTACTGAAAGTTTTGCATAAGCATAAGTAGTTATCAAAGCTATTGTCCCAGCGATCGCAAATGCTAGTGGTGCGCCTGTATGAACTATTTGAATTACAACTCCCAGTGCTGGGAAAAGTCCACCGACAATGCCTCCGACACCTAATGCCCACACAGACCAGAAACCGATTTTTTTGCTTGACACCTGTAACCTCTTTAGGAATAGATAGTCTTATAATCGTTGACCAACAGGCATATAATCAAGCTGAGATTAGGTGGTTGGGAATATAGCAGTTCTCGATCAAATGAGACACATCCTCAAAGTTGAGAGGGTTTATATATGAAGTCTAGCTAGACTTCACCGACATAGAAAGGGCTATAGAAGTATTTGGCAAAACACTATCAGAAATCTTCAGGAGAGTAACTGTACTCAAGAGTTCTAAATTAAGAGACTCGACGACGGCGGGAAATAAAGTAAACCCCCAACAAAGCAAGTCCTCCGAGAGTTGTAGGTTCGGGAACAGAGTGAGGTTTAACACCAACAGGTGGAATTTTAATAGGAACATACAAAGCAACGTCAACAGGTGGAATTTCAACCGCAACAGGTGGAATTTCAACCGCAACAGGTGGAGTTTTAACCGCAACAGGTAAAGTTTCAAGGGCACTAGGTAAAGTTCCAACGCCAACAGGTGGAGTTTCAACGGCTTTGGAACAATTAGCCGAGCTACCTTTATTGACAATTCCTAATGTTGCATTAGCGTCTAAACAGATACCAACTGTGGCCAAATCAGCGATTTGTACTCCCAGGTCGGCTTTTGCATCAGCTTGAGTACTTTGTTGATCGGCTTTAATTCCAACCGCAGCTTGACCAGTGGTTTGGACGATCTGTGTTGGATTATCCAAAGATGGTAGTTTAACTTGACTTGGGTCTTTTATTTGTGCAGTTGTTTTAGAATCAGTTGCAACTCCAGCCAATTGTCCAACGGTGGTATTAGTTGTCTCTTGGACAGTAGCTTTAACGCCTTTTGCGACTTCAGCAGTAGCAGTATTAGTAGTTGTGGTTACACTTTTTAAAGTTTCAAGGGCAGCAGCTAAAGTTTCAATGCCAACAGGTGGAGTTTCAACAGCTTTGGAACAATTAGCCGAGCTACCTTTATTAACAATTCCTAATGTTGCATTAGCGTCTAAACAGATACCGACTGTGGCCAAATCAGCGATTTGTACTCCCAGGTCAGCTTTTGCATTAGCTTGAGTACTTTGTTGATCGGCTTTAATTCCAACCGCAGCTTGACCAGTGGTTTGGACGAGCTGTGTTGGGTTATCCAAGGATGGTAATTTAACTTGACTTGGGTCTTTTACTTGTGCAGTTGTTTTAGAATCAGTTGCAACTCCAGCCAATTGTCCAACGGTGGTATTAGTTGTCTCTTGGACAGTAGCTTTAACGCCTTTTCCGACTTCAGCAGTATTAGTAGTTGTGGTTACACTTTGTACTGTTTTAGGAACTTCAGTTTTTGTGACTGCTGTTATTGCACTTGTCAAGCTAGCTGAAGCAGGTGTGATAGCAGAATATACCCCAAGCAAGCTAATGGCAATAACTAAAGCGTTAGTAGAAAGTTGCTTATTCATTGATAACTCCAGGTAAAATCTTGATGTTTGTTTCGCTTCTCATGCTAAGTAGTCTGAGTAGCATTTGTAAATAGCGAATTTACTAGTTTTATTAATTTGATTTAAATTAGTGAAATGACGGCTATTTTGCTTCATTTTCATGAAGAGTTAACAGGCTCAAGATTTTTGTTACCAGTATTAACACTTTTTATAAATTAATCTAAAAAAAATATATGTAATCTTGCCATAAATCACTTAGAACACTTAGTCAAATAAAGCTTGACGGATGAGTAACGGTGGGAATACTACTTTGAGATCGGCTATGACGAGGAATTAGCAAAGCATAAGCGATAAATTGAGGGTTTCTGCGGAGTTTATCAGTTTCCATACAGCTATCGAACCATTAAGATGCTTGTTTGTTCTAATCAGCACCTTAACGGTTCGATAGCTTGCTTGCCGATTCCCTCAACTAAAAATCGTTCAAAGTATTGCTCAAAGCAACTTTACGTAAAGCAGTTTCAATTTGTGAAACCAGACTGACAGAAGTTGTAGAAAGAGGTTACGTTAAGTGTTAATCACAAGCCGCACCCCAGCCGCGATGGTAAAAGAAATAGCAATTTGCACCCGTGGACTAACTAAGCAATTTGACCGACACGTTGCTGTCAATGATGTGGATTTAGAAATCCAGGCGGGGGAAGTATATGGACTGATTGGGCCGAATGGCGCGGGTAAAACAACTCTCATCCGCATGTTGGCAACTGCTGAGGAACCAACTACGGGTGAGATTTTTATTAATGGCGATCGCCTACTCCGTGACAAGAGTAACCCCAAGCTCAAGCGTCGTCTAGGCTACTTACCCGATGACTACCCGCTATATGAGGATTTAACAGTCTGGGACTACTTAGATTACTTTGCGCGTCTCTATCGCTTGCGAGAACCGCGCCGCACTCAACGCCTACATGAAGTTTTAGAACTCATCCAACTTGGTAATAAACGTAATAGTCAGATTTCTACGCTGTCGCGGGGGATGAAACAGCGCTTAAGTTTAGCGCGAACCATTATCCACGAACCGATTTTACTACTACTAGATGAGCCTGTTTCTGGGCTTGATCCCATTGCTAGGATGCACTTCCGGGAAATCATCAAGGCTTTGCAAGAAGCTGGCATGACTGTCATCATTTCCTCCCACGTTCTTAGTGATTTAGCGGAACTCTGCACATCCGTGGGAATTATGGAACTTGGCTTCTTGGTAGAAAGTACTTCCCTACAGCAACTTTACCAACGTCTTGCTCATCAGCAAATTGTGATATCAACTCTAGGGAATCTAGAGGCACTTTTGAGCGAATTAAAACATCATCATTTAGTAGAAGAGTGGGAGGTAATACCAGGAAAAAACAGCGTGCGGGTGAATTTTTCGGGCAAAGATGAAGATAGTGCTGAGTTGTTGCGATCGCTCATCAAAGCGGGCATTCCCCTGACTGATTTTCACTGTACGCAAGAAGATTTAGAAAGTATTTTCTTGAAATTAGGTCACAAACAAGCATCTTGATTCGTTAATAAATATTACTCCCCATTTTTGGAGATTTTTTTGCTATGATGCCCAATTTTATCGACAAAATCGGCGATTGGAATCCGCAACTATTGCGGGAACTCAAAGGACGACTGAAATTTTTTAATGTTGCGATCGCATTTGCAACTTCCCTACTACTGCAATTAGTAGTTTTTTTATATCAGTTCCGCGAATATCCTGGTGAGAGATACTCACTAACTGCTACATACTGTAATCTGCGTCAAGTATATGAACAGCAACAAAACCGGATTTACCAGCAATCAAATCAATCTATAATTAATGAATTCAATAAATTCCTCTCAAAGAACTTTTGTCCCCAAAATGAAATTAATTGGCAGTTGTGGTGGCGAGACCATTGGGAATATATATTCCTCTCTTTTACTGTAATTTTTGGATTTACACTATTAGTTGCAGGAACTTATTTACTAATCAACGATTTAGCAAAAGAAGAAACTCGCGGTACGCTGAATTTTATCCGTCTTAGTCCCCAGTCAGAAACAAGTATATTGACTGGTAAGTTGCTAGGAGTTCCAAGTTTAATTTATCTGACTGTTTTAGTAGCAGTTCCTTTACATTTGTGGGCCGGACTTTCTGCCCAAATTGCCTTTAGCTACATTTTGAGTTATTACGCAATTCTTATTGCTAGCTGTATTTTCTTCTACAGCGCCGCACTACTATTTGGCTTAGTTAGTCGCTGGTTGAGTGGTTTTCAACCTTGGTTAGGTAGTGGTGCAGTTTTCCTTTTCTTGTTGATAACGTTTCAGATAACATCATCAGATCATTCAGGCGCTTGGTATAATTCAACGGCTTGGTTGAGGCTGTTTGCTCCTTGGGATGTAACAAATTATCTATTTCCTAAATTATTCCATCTAGACAAGGGTTCTACCTTGAAAAACTTGCAGTTTTTCTATTTACCATTAGGAACAAGTGTTGTTAGTGTTGTTTGCTTACATTTATTAAACTTTCAATTGTGCATTTACGGTATTTTGCAAGCTCTTAAACGTTGCTTCCGTAATCCTCAAGCTTCAATAATTAGCAAGAAGCAAAGTTATTTACTAGTAACTTTTTACCAGTTGATGATCTGGGGATTTGCTCTACAAAATGGGAATAATAATAACACATGGAATGAACAGGTTGCAGGAAATTTCGTTTTGCTGGCAGTGTACAACTTTGTGTTGATTTTAAGTTTAATTGCAGTTCTTTCCCCTCATCGTCAAGGTGTACAAGATTGGGCAAGATATCGACATCAGGGAGTTTCTAACTATAAGAGTGTTTGGCAGGATCTAATTTGGTCTGAAAAAAGCCCTGCACTTGTGGCGATCGCTATTAATTTGACAATTGCTACTATCCCCTGGTTAGTTTGGCTTTTACTTACATCTGTTGTTGACGCAAACAATGGCCGAACTGAGATTGTTAACGAGATTGACAGATTTAAAGTACTTTTAACTATAGCTTTGTCTATCAGCTTAATGATGATTTACGCTACCATCGCCCAATTGATACTTTTGCTGAAAACTCCTAAGCGTTCTTTCTGGGCAATTGGGACTTTAGGTGCTGCCATGTTCTTACTACCAATGATTCTAGAAACTATCGGTATCTCGTCGTGGAAACATTCTACTGTATGGATGTTTACACCTTTTCCTTGGGCAGCTATAGAACCCGCTGGGGTGACAACAGTTTTTATGGCACTCTTAGCTGATTTGAGTGTTCTCGCGTTGTTAAACTTTCAGTTGACAAGGCAGGTGAAATTAGCAGGCGAATCTGCTACGAAAGCAGTGTTGGCAAGAGGTTAGGTAAGTAGTTATCGATAAAGTTATAACCCCGATTTCTTTGAGAAATCGGGGTTATTGTTTTTCATGAATGATTTAAGACTGCTATATTATCTATTATTTGCCTACATCGACTATTAAATTTTTAATCGGCATAAGGATCGTAACAATCGGAAAATCATGTTAAATATCCCTACTCAAGACCTACGCTATACAGCTATCCAGTTTTTAGAACAAAGTCCCCCACAGCGTCTACAACTTCTTAAGCAACTGGGTATAGCTCGTTATGAGTTTTTAACCAAAATCCAACTAAATGAAGCAAATATCATCTGTATGATGCGGTTTTTTAAATATCCGAGTCAGCTAAAGTTTCCTAATCTTATAGGAGCAGATTTATCTGGTTTAATTTTAGATGGTGTCAACTTCATCCGAGGAAATTTGTCAGAAGCCAATCTACAAGGTAGTAGTTTAGTAAATGCAGACCTCTTATTTGTAAATTTTACGAAAGCCAACTTGAGAAATGCAGATTTACGAGGTGCAACTCTGAATGAGACTATTTGGTTAGAGACTCTAGTAGATAACTGTCAGCTTGGTGTAGGTATTGGTTTAAATCATCTACAACGTCAAGATTTAGAACTACGCAAAGCCATATTTAATTCTTGAAAAGTTAGTAATGAAAACACAAAAAATTATAAAATGATTGAATTGATATTGAGATGGATAAGTTAATGAGTATTAAGTTGCCCCAAAAACTGATGTTGTTGGGTTCAGGAGAACTAGGTAAAGAATTTGCGATCGCTGCTCAACGTCTTGGTAATTATGTGATTGCCGTTGACCGCTATGCCAATGCTCCAGCAATGCAGGTTGCTGATGCTTATGAAGTTATTTCTATGCTCAGTGCTGATGATTTAGAAGCTGTAGTGACAAAACATCAGCCAGATATTATTATACCAGAAATTGAAGCAATCAGAACAGAAAAACTTCTAGAATTTGAACAGCGAGGAATTACAGTTATTCCGACTGCGGCTGCCACTAACTACACAATGAATCGTGACAGAATTCGAGAACTGGCACATCAACAATTGGGCATCAGAACAGCTAAATATGGTTATGCAACAACTCTAGAAGAATTGATTACAGTTTCGGATAAAATTGGCTTTCTCAATGTTGTTAAACCTGTGATGTCATCATCAGGGAAAGGTCAGTCTGTAGTCCAGGATAAGACTGAGGTTGAGAAAGCTTGGAATTATGCGATCGCTAATTCTAGAGGAGACAGTCAAAAGGTGATCGTAGAAGAATTTATTAATTTTGAAATGGAGATAACTTTACTGACAATTAAACAGTGGAATGCACCGACAATTTTCTGCTCTCCCATTGGTCATCGTCAAGAAAGAGGCGATTATCAAGAATCGTGGCAACCGGCAGAAATTTCTGAAGATAAAATATTAAAAGCCCAAGAAATAGCTATAAAAGTAACTGATGCTTTAGGAGGAGCCGGAATTTTTGGTGTTGAATTTTTCATTACCAAAGATGAAGTTATTTTTTCCGAACTTTCTCCCAGACCCCACGATACGGGAATGGTGACATTAATCTCACAAAATCTCAATGAATTTGAATTACATTTAAGAGCTATTTTAGACTTGCCAATTCCTCATATAGAGCAGCTAAGAGCCTCAGCCAGTGCGGTAATTTTAGCCTCAGAAAAATCTGATTCTATTGCTTTTGGTGGTGTAGCCGATGCTTTGTCAGAAAAAGATGTAGATATTAAATTATTTGGTAAACCTAATGCTCATCCATATCGGCGAATGGGCGTAGCTTTGGCGAAGGGTGTGAATGTCCAAGAGGCTAGGCAAAAAGCTACTATAGCCGCAAGTAAAATTAAAATTATCTAATTACCGTAGGGATACACGGTTGTGCGTCCCTACCAATATCTATTTTGAACTGTTATCTCGTAGCACTATTAGGCAAATTAACCGCAGCAACTGGATTTGTCTGATTCAGATAATTGTAAACAAGTTGGGAAACTTGACGAATAAAGTCTCTCCCCCTAGTGTCTTTATAGGGACGGGTGACGAAAATGGCGGCCAAATAGCGCTTACCATTGGGCATAGTGACAAATCCCGCATCGCCGATGAGAAAGCCGATATCTCCAGTTTTGTTAGCGATAACTGCACCTTTCCCCAAACCAGCGGGAAGCAGTGTATGAATTGTGGTGTGACGCAAAATATCTAAGGCTTGCTCCCGACTTTGTAAAGAAACTAGCTTGTTATTCACAACTAAAGCCAGCACCCTCGCCATATCTTGAGAACTTGTGGTGTTGGTTCCTCTCAAGTCAGCCAAAAGATGCCGAATTACTGTGTCTTTCAGTCCCCAACTACGGAAGCGCTGATTTAGTCGCGCTGCTCCACCTAAGCGATCAATAATCATGTTGGTGGCGGTATTATCGCTAATGGTAATCATCTTAGTGATGGTTTCCAAAGCTGTGTACTTCTTCCCAACTCGCTCATATTGCATACTTCCAGAACCATTGGTAACTAAGTCACGCCGCATAGTCAGGTTTTCCTGAAGGGTGACTTTACCAGCATCTAAATCCTGGAAAAAGGCGATGAGTATTGGCAGTTTGATTGTACTTGCAGCGGGGAAAACGCGATCGCCTCCAATATCCAAATAATCCCCAGTATCCAAATCCAGAAAAAACATTCCTGTTTTCAGAAAACTGTAGCGACTCATTAAGACTTTAATTTGAGGTTCCAGCGCTTTCATCGGTGAATGCATCGGAACCACGCCAGCAAAGAGAGTACTATTATCATTCACTCTTGGAGCAATACTCGGAGTTATCTCTAAATATTGCGGCTGGGTTGCAGTCAATTGTATTGGCTTGGGTAACTGCACAGACCAATGATTGGCGGATTCTTCTTGCAGTTGTACCTGTGCTAAATCAAAGGTGTAACCGGATGCTAAAGTAACTACCATACGAGTAGTCTCTACATTAAACTGCTCGATACGAATGTCTTTAATTACTAACCCCACTCTTTGACTAGTCTGTGGATATCCTAACGTAACTCCAGGTAAATCAATGACCAGACGAGTAGGGTTCGTAAGTAGTTGTACTTTCGGTTGAACGTTCTCATCTGTGGTAAAGTCCAGATGATTGCGATTGCTATCAAAATGCCAATTTGCGATGGCTACGCCCGCCGCAGGCATCGCACCATTAGCTTTAACAGTGGAGCCAAACAGGATCAAGCTTAAGAAACTGGGTAGAAGCCAGCTAAATTTTACAATATTTTCTTTGTGTGTGAGTAGCATCAGCGATCGTTTTGTGTGTGAGGAAGATTCTTGAAAATAAAAACCGCCCACCATTAAAGCACAATTATGAAAAATTTTGTAAATTGCCGTGAAAAGGCATGGTAAAGAACCAACCGAATGGATTTTGAGCGTGGCGTAACCTACCGCATCCACGCACGAATGCGTTTGCGTATCGCGGCTGATGACTGTTTCTCCGGCGTGAGCCAGCAATGCCACAATTGTGTCACTGAAGGCTTTTATTGCGAAATCCACAGTAGATATTCGACAGGAATAACACAGAAAAATCAGTGTTATCCTGACATAACATTGACATCAGAATGACATATCTAAAAAGTATATAATCAACTATACTTTTAAAAAATCACTATAATTTTTGTTTAGTAACTGTGTTGCTCAAAAATTTAATATTACTTAATCAAGTCTTAAGCAAGCAAGTGCTATTGCAAAATTTTTTGTTGCATAAGATATCTCAAATCAGTTCTGACCTAATTAGGTAACTCAAAAAATTAATGTGAGGTGAAAGTGGAACTTTTTAACATATATAAAATTAGTCTAGCTTCAGTATTGTTAGCTACACCCTTATGTGTTTTTCCTTTGAGAATACTTGCAGAAACTCCAAATCCCAAACAGCCAGCAGTTATTATTAATAGTGGCTCTACAAATACCTGCAAATATAGAATTCGCGTATTGCCATCCGGAAAAGCAACTTATACTGTTTGCAACAGAAAAGGTGTAGGTGAAATAAAATTAGGCACAGCTACTAAATTTTTCAATGATATTTCAGCAGCTAAACTATTGTCAAATTTACCATATAAACCCTGTGTGAAATCTGTTTCGTTCGGTACGTCAACTCAAGTCAGGTATCAAGGGCAAACATCTCAAGATATTAGCTGTCCAAGTAATGATTCGAGAGTGACAAATCTGTATGATGATGCTAAAACCATTCAACAGGAATTGAACTTTTCAACTTCCAAAAATTAACTGTCTACGTTTGACTTGCAATTTCAATTAAAATCCCCGATTATATGGAGCCGCGCCTACTCAAACCAAACAATCACATTCGATTTCACCTGTGCGGCTTCCAGTTTACTCCCCTACTTACAAGCAGCTACAAACACAACCTCTGGTAACTTAATCGCTTTAATCGTTCGGGGTGTTTCTTTAAAATAAGCGATCGCTCCCGGTATATGATCCCAACAGTGCTTGACTATACATTAGACTTATTGCAGAAGTCGGGAAAAGGGGAAGTATTTTGTATTTTCCCCTTTCCTTTTAACATGAGTCCCTTTTCCCACCTCTTGCAAAAAGCACTTTTGCAAGAGGTCTATTGGATTTGGAGATTGAGGCGGTTTGGCTATAATTTTCACTTCAAGTGAAGAGATTAAATTTAAACACTCTTGCTTCCCCAGCACTTTCTTCTACTCCCGCTTAAAGAGATCGCCTTAACAGATAACTTTCTTAACCGAATCATATTGAGAGTTACTCAGATTGTTGAGGTAGCTACCAACTTCACTGTTAACGCTATCCCCTTACTAAGCTTTTTGCATAGGCTGTTCCTGTAATCACCTTGATTGATGGACTTCACAATCCTAAATCTACGGCAATACGGTGGGCGCAAGCAAAACCAGAAAAAGCCACTGCATTCAAACCCTGACCCGGAAAGGTACTATCCCCTACACAATAAAGGCCTGAAATAGCTGTGCGATTAAAGGGCATGTTCAATAACCCCCACAACTTACGCCGGGGAATTGGCCCATAAGTGCCATCCTCACGACCCAAAAAGCGGCGATGGGTGCGCGGTGTCCCCACTTCTAAATAATCCAATCCGGCATCTAAACCCGGAAAAATCTTCTCTAGGCGGTCAATAATTCGCCAAGCCGCCTCTTCTTTCTTTGCTTCGTACTCACCCTGAGAAAGTTCTTGCCAATCATCAATCCAATGAGGAGTGAAGGCATGAATGATGTGATATCCATTTGGTGCTAAATCTGGGTCAAGCAATGTGGGAATCGAAACAAACACTGTGCCTTCTGCTACTGTCATCTTTTCCCAGTCTTCCAGCAAAATATGGTGACACTCTGTCCCCACAGGTAAAACTGACTTCTTTACCCCGATGTGCAAACTCAAGAAGCTTGGAGATTTTTGATAGTTTTGTTGCCATTTTTTCTCATTATATGGCATTTCTTTTGCTGGTAGTAATTGTCCAAATGTATCCCAGCGTGTAGCATTAGAAACTATGCGTTTACCCCGATATACTTTACCATTCGCCAGTTGTACACCTACTGCTTTTCCTTGTTCTGTCAGAATTTTCGTGACTCTAGCTTGGTACTGAATTTTACCTCCAGCCTTCTCTAGACCTTCCACCAGTTTTTGGGCTATTTGTCCGACTCCGCCTTTAGGATAGTTAACTCCGCCATAATGCCTGTCAGAAAAGACCATCCCAGCATTAATCATTGGTGTCATGTCTGATGGAACCACCGACCAGCAATAACATTCCATATCGATAAATTTCAATAATTGCGGGTTTTTGATGTAACGCCGCGCCACATCCCCGGCATTTTGGGGCAGATACTTGGCTAAACCGAGACACGCCAAAGGATGCTGGAAAAATACGCGCAGTAGATACTGAGGTTCTTCTAGCGACAGCAAATCCATCCTGTTTAGACATTTGAATACTTTTTGGCATTCGTCATAAAAGCGACGAATCCCTTGTTCTTCATGGCGAAAATGAGCAGTAAGATTTTGCAAAAATTTTTCATAAACCCGGTCAACCTTCAGGTCTAAACCTTGAGGTAGATGATAGTGAATCTGCACCGGATCTGCGATCGCTTCTTGGCTGACATTTACAGCTGATAATGCACGGGTGAGTAAGTTGGTTGTACCGTTCTGTCCCAGTCCAAAAATCATTGATGCGCCAACATCGAATCGATAGCCTTGGCGTTCAAAATAACCAGCACTACCACCCGGAATCAAATAACGTTCCAGTACCAGCACTTTCGCTCCCTTCGCCGCTAACTGGGTCGCTGTTACTAATCCGCCAATCCCAGACCCAATCACGATCGCATCAATATCTTGCATTTTGGTCATTTGTCATTTGTCATTTGTCATTCTCCCTTATGTCCAATGCCCAATTCCCAATGCCCCAATCAAAAAAAAAGAGGGACGAGCCTGCTACTGCTGACTAATCCCGTCTGCCGATCCTTAAAAGAGAGGAGAACACTTTATAAGAATATAGCCTTGATTGAGAATTAATGTCAACTATTAATGAAAGATTTTATCAATAAAATTGAGATTGTTAATTTTAAGCTGTCAGCCGGATGCAGGAAAGAGTATTATGGTGTTTCAGTTGTTATACAATAAAAAGGCGCCTATTTCTGGCTATGACGCTACAATTGCGCGTTTATGTTCCACCCCATCCCCTGATCGAGCACTGGCTAGCAGTAGCCCGTGATGCAGGCACGCCTTCAGTATTGTTCCGCAGTGCGATGACTGAGTTGGGAAGATGGCTGACTTATGAAGCTGCACGAGACTGGTTGCCGACTCAAGAAACAGCAGTACAGAGTCCCTTAGATATCTGTCCAGCAACGGTGATCGATCCGCAAGTGCCTATGGCAGTAGTGCCAATTCTGCGGGCTGGGCTAGGATTACTAGAGGGAGCGCAGACTTTACTGCCTTTAGCATCGATTTACCACCTTGGCTTGGCGCGAGATGAAGAGACACTGCAACCTCATTGTTATCTGAACAAGTTACCAGAAAAATTTGACCCCCAAACACGAGTATTAATTACCGATCCAATGTTGGCAACTGGAGGGTCAATCATGGTGGCAATGGCAGAATTGACACAACGGGGTGCCGATCCAACTCTAACGCGGATTGTTTGTGTAGTGGCGGCTCCACCGGCTTTGCAAAAATTGAGTGAAGCTTATCCAGGTTTAATAATTTACACCGCTGCAATTGACGAAAAACTGGACAGAAAGGGATATATTGTACCGGGATTAGGAGATGCAGGCGATCGCATCTTTGGGACTTAAGCTAGTATGCAGCTAGGGCAGGAAAATAGCATAACTACTGTAAAAGTTGCAAGGTTTGTGAAGGCGGTAAAGATATGAGTCAGCGAGATGGTTTTGGCAGTGGTTTTGTAGCAGGGGCGTTTGTTGGTGGCGTATTTGGTGGTGTTATCGGCGCACTGATTGCTTCTCGACGCGATCCTCAATTACTAGCAGAGGAGGAGACAGAACTAACGGATAGCCAAGTCGAAGCTAAGAAAATAGCAGCAAAGCGGCGTCAGATGAAAGCCTCAGAAAGTGAGAGCATCGGCATAGAAACGGCCAGGCGATCGTTAGAAGATAAAATTGCCCAGCTAAATGCCACAATTGATGAAGTGCGAAATCAACTGGGAAAAGTAAATAGTGGTTCACCCCAAGCAGCCAATGACCGCTCCCTCACTAAAGACTCCTGAAATTTGTTCAGGCGTGGTGAAAGTGTCAAGTGTGGTAAATCGGGAATCCGCATACACCATGACATGGACTAAATTAAAATTAAAAGATAAGACCGCGTTTGACACCTAGTAGGAAACAAAGCTATCCATGAGTTTACTGATTACGACACTAATTACCTTTGTCACCTTTTATAGCTATTTGCTAATTATCCGGGTTTTGCTAACCTGGTTCCCGACAATCAACTGGTATAACCAGCCATTTGCCGCTTTAGCCCAGATAACCGATCCTTATCTGAATCTATTCCGCTCAATTATTCCCCCACTAGGCGGTATAGATTTTTCGCCGCTCTTAGCTTTCTTAGCACTCAATGTAGTTACTGGGCTTCTGAGTGCCATTCCATCTAACCTGCCCTTATAGAAAGATTTTGATTACTATTTTGGTAAAGAATTGTGTAGAGACGTTAAGTATACAAGCGTCTCTACAATTTTTTACGAATTACGAATTACCTACGCACTTGACCGCTAAACCCGGCAGCCTTGAACTGTTTTAGCTTCAACGGAGTAGGCTGATTCGCAGGTACAGAAATTCTCAATTCAAAATCGCTAATACCTGGTGGCACCTCGGTAATAGAGCCTAAGCGAGTGCGGTTTTGCATCACCGAGTCATTATTGGCATCATAGATACGTCCAAAAATATCTGCGTCGTAGACTGTTTTATTAGTGCCATTTTCTGCTTTGCCAATGACAATAAAACAATTGGCTGCCGCGCTACCACTACTGATAACAGCGCCTTGTGCTAGTTCTGATGGACAATCTTTATAAGAGACATCAAATAGTTTAATCTGTGTCAGGGCTACAGCTGGGGGAATAATCACCCACGATAGAAAGGTAATGAGACATGAAATAAAAACGACCGTGAGCGAACGCAACCGCATAAAATACCCCGTGAGTTAATGTAACAAACAATAGACATCTGGTGAAATTAAATATGCGTTATCCGAACCCTTGTAGAGACATAGCAGTGCTACATCTCTAGATTCATTTTGGAGATGCCATATAACTTACAACCTCAGCTTACCTTGAATTTAACTACAGGGTGATTGGAGACTTGAATTTAACATTTGTAATAATTAGGGGAATAACCCCTCAATTGCTATTAACTTATGACTCCAGATGAGATTGAAACAGCTATGCTTGCAGCCTTTAATAGTTGTGATGCCGCAAGCTGTCCTCTCACTGACACGCAGAAACAGATATTACTACAAATAGTCGAGCAAATTCAGGGAAATTCTACCTCTGAGATGTCAAATATTGCTAATCCTTTAGATGAACTTACCCCAGAAGAGTTAGAAACATTTTTACAGTTTGTGAAGGATGAAGAACAACGCAATCGCACTTGGAAAGTGCAATTACTCAACGACTGGTTGCTAGAAAAGGACTCTGGAACGGTACAGTTTATTCGCCAACGCTATGGTTTACAGTGGTTGAATCGTGTTGAGTCATATCATTTTGATAAGTATTCTTATTTTGAGGATGCACTGAAGTTAAGAGTAGGCGATCGCATTGAAGTTTCCAATGCACTATGGGAATGGGTGCAGGAGAATGGCCCTTGTAAGCGGGAGTGGTTTCCTTGTATGGTGATTAAGGTTGAGGAAATTAGCGATGTCTACGACGGGCTACGCCTACGCGATGATTCCTCCACTAATTGCGTCGTGCGCTTCTTTAACGGCGCAGAATATGAAATTCAAGGAATGTATGAATGGAATCGCTACAATTGGCGCTGGCCTCAGAAGTAGTAAAGAGTGCTGAGTTTTTAATACTTGTGAATGAGTCTGCGAATAAAATCATTGCCCGAACAACGCCCAAGCCAAAAACCTCTCAGTATAATACAACGCTAATTGATTGCTCACACCGTTGAAAACAGCATCAAAAGCATGTTCTGCCCAAGGAATTTCGAGAAAAACCGCAGTATTGCCAGAATAATGTAAACTTTCATACATCTGTCTGCCAAATCGCGCTTCCACTAAATGATCGCGACTGCCGTAAATTAATAAAGTTGGCGGTAAAGGGTGCGTTAGGTAATTTATCGGTGAAGCAATCTGATACTGATTAGGCAATTCTTCTAAAGAACCACCAAGAAATGCTTTTAAAACAGCGCGGGTATTTATAGGATCGGGATTTGGTGGTGTTTTATATCCTTCAGTTAAGTTAACAGGCCCGTAATAGTTCACCACAGCGCGAATCGGTGGTGCATCGGGTTGATAAGCCGCTAGCATTGCTAGATGTGCCCCAGCAGAACGTCCCAAAAGTACCATACATTCTGAATCGGCTTCATATTCAGCTGCATGTTTGCGAATAAAATTCAAGGCTGTACGCACATCATCTAACTGAGATGGAAACCGATATTTAGGTGCGTGTCGATAGTCGATCGCAAATACCGTATATCCATGATTAGCAATATATTGATTAAACTCGGTATTGGCATGAGTATTGCCATATTGCCAAGCTCCACCATAAATTACTATCATTGCTGGATATTTCCCTACCTCTGGGGGTTGGTAAACTTCCATTTTTAAAGGCACTCCTTCAGGAGAAGCAAAGAGAATATCTTTTTGATGACGCGTTTTACCTAATGCAATACCCCGAAAAAAATTAACTAAGTTAAAGGGATAGGTTTGCATCTTAGCCCTTACTTGGGGTGGAATTTGCTCTAGGTAATTTGCTCCCAACCCTTGTTTCATCGCTTTAGCCATCTGCATTTGAGTTTGTGGGATATTCACTAGCACCCATCCACAAATTAGCAATCCGATTAAACTGAAAATGCAAACTAAACGTTGTAGTTGACGGCGACGGATATAGAATACAGACAGCAATAAAAAGAGCAAATTTAATAATAATAACCAAGGACTGACTTCTGGCGCTCCTACTGCTAGCGTGAGTAAAAACATATTTGGAGCAGGAAGAAGAATCCAAGTGCTAAGAAATAGACTTGCAAAACTGAGTAATAATGCAAGCGATGATAAAAATATTTTGGGTTTAACAAACATAGATAAAAATGCGGTAGTAATGACTTCAAAGAAGTACAATTTATCCGCTTATGCGAAGGTTGGCAATAGTTATACAGCAGAATTCAGAGGTAAAACAGTCTTGGGAGCATCTCACCTTTGCAAATCTACCAGGCGATTAGAAATCGCAGCTACACAAACGAAGTCCGCCTACGCAAACTCAAAGAATTTGAAACCCACGGGAGTGGGTTTTGTTTGTATAGCCGCGCATTCCATTCGCCAGGAGAGGCTTTGAGACTTAGCTTGTGTATTTCACTAACTTGAAATCTGCTGTCTGTTGTGAATTCTGGTGACAGCATAAGTTATTGTTGTTGTATCTGTTTTTGTACCCAAATCCGAAAAGCTTTGAGCGTTGCATTTCTACCTGCTGTTGTACTTTGCTCCAGATATTGGGGAATCGCTTCAATTAGTGGGAATAGAGGAAAATTTAGGCTTAGCTGAGATTCTACATAATGACCATTTTGTAGAATACTAATTTGGAGCTTTCCTCGCTCAAAACGCCAAAGCTCAGGCACTTTTAGCGCTTCATAAATATTAGGATGAGTGCGAGAAGTAATATCAATTTCTAGAGCTAAATCTGGAGGAGGGTCTACTGCTAAATCTAGCCGCTTCTTGCCGCGAATCTTAGATTCATTTTTTATATAGAAACACTGATCGGGTTCTATACCTTGAACCATTGCTTGGTTTTTGAAAGTGGTAGAACCAAGGCATCTAAACTCAATGTCTAATTCTTCCAAAAGAGCTTTGACTAAATCGCTAATAATTTCTTTATCGTCTTCATGTTCTGGCAGTGGTGCCATAATCTCCAGCATTCCCCTATCATAAGCAATTCGTGCTGCTCGGTGTTCCCCTAAATCTTCTAGAATTGTTTCCAATTCCTGCCAGGTTACATCTTGCAGTAGCACTCTTTGCCCTGGTGGAACATGGATGCGCTTTAATTCCAACAACATCATCTCCGCTCCCAGTAGTTGAAACCTAAATTTAGCTTACTCTAGTTAAATAATTTGCTGCGACAATTTTTGCTACTTCATAGGATACGCCGCAGCTTGTCGTTAGACATCGCTTGCTTGAAGAAGCCCTTTATAGAAGTGTATACCGGGGCGATCGCTCCCAAAAAGATTAATAGAGTAAAAAAAACCTCTGGAGTTTCCAGAGGTTTTGGTTCCTGATTTAGTTTCTACTTGTTACTCCAATTTCTCCTGAGTCATTTCCTGATAATGGAGAAAATTATTTCAACAACAAGATCCCTGACTGTCCAAGAAGTCGGGGATCTGAACCTTGCGATTTTATTTGGATATTGAGTATCTAGCTACAATACCATTGCCAATTTACGAGGGTTGAACGTCCGTAGAACCGGAATAAAGACACCTTGAAGAAGTAAATTTGGCAAAAATCTAGGTTAATAAAATAGGCTCAGGGATTTCTGGAAGCATTTTTAAGATTTCATGGATATTAGGACTTACGCACTGTACAAATTAATCATAGTATGTTTCACGAAAATAGGTCGTTTCAGCCTTTATTAATTGTTCTTTGATGATCAGTAAACCCGCGCTGTAGGGGCACAGCAATGCTGTGCACCTACGACAGATGTGGTTTTTAAAGCCTTACATACTATGTATTTTGTGTCAATGCGTAAGTCCTAGATATATCGAAATCCACGATAATAAGCTTTAAGGTCAATAATGCCGGAGTTGGAATTAAGGATGCGAAAACGAGAGATAAGCCACTCATTGCTAACATAGCCAGGATTATCTAGTTCAATTGCCGCATCGTCGTAGCATTTATCTGCGGTAACAGGCATTGTAGCAGTGAAAAAATATCGGGCATGGGCTGCTTGTAGTTTTTGAGTTGTTGTTTTGAGAGACAATAACTCTACTACAGCAGCCCTCTGTGTTCGTACTCTTTTTTTGGCAAAGGTATTGTAGCTATCTACACTATTAATTCTTCGCTTGAGGCTGCGAACCAGGAATCGTTACATCTATTGGTGTCACCTGTTTAGCTAACTGTGTCAATGGCGGTTGAATGGCGGTTTGATTCCCCACTACTAGAGTCACAATCTTTTCTGGCTTGAGGTATTCTCGTGCTACCCGTTGGACATCAGCAGCTGTGGTGGCGGCTACGGCTTTTTGATAGCGAAAGAGAAAATCAGCAGGATAGCCGTAATATTCGTATCGCATCAACCGTGATAAGGTTTGGCTGGGGTCTTGAAAGTTGAACACAAAAGAGTTGAGTGTAGACTCTTTGGCATAAGCTAGTTCTTTTGCTGTCACTCTTTGAGTTTGGGTGCGCTTGATTTCAGCTTGTAAGGCTTTGACAAACTGGACGGTAGCATCCGATCGCGTTTCTCCACCAGCGATAAATATGCCAGGATAATCGTAGCGGGGACTCCACTGGCCATAGACAGAGTAAGCTAAACCTTGACGCGATCGCAATTCATTAAATAAGCGTCCACCAAATCCATTTAACACTCCATTCAATACATCCAGCGCTGCATAATCGGGATTGTCGAAACGTCCGCCTAAATGCCCGATAAGCACACTACTTTGCGTTAGTTGTGGTTGATTGACAAAAAAGACTCCACCTGTATTAGCTGGTGAAACCTTTGGTAATGTGGGTTTAGCAATACCTGGGTTACGTTGCCAACCGCCAAACTTAGCTTGAATAAGCGATCGCATTTTCTGACTCTCAAAATCCCCCACAATCCCCAAAATTATATTATTGGGGTGGAAATATTGCTGATAAAACTTGAGCAAATCCTCACGCTCAACCTTATCCACCGTTGCATACTCTATCGTGCGAGCATAAGGACTATCTTTCCCATAGATCAATTTCTTAAATTCTCGACTAGCAATCCCATCTGGATTGTCATTACGACGGGCAATGCCACCTTTAGCTTGTGTCTTAGCCAAGTCTAGCTTTTCTTGAGCAAATACAGGCGATCGCAGCACCTCAGCAAACAGCCCAAATACTGTTTCTAAATCTTCACTGAGTGCATCAAAGCTAGCACCACCAGAAGTTTCACTAATACCAACTTCCACAGATGCTGCCCGTTGTTCTAATATCTCGTTGAGTTCATCAGGCGAATGGTTCTTAGTTCCTCCAGTTCGCATTACCCCGCCTGTAAAACCAGCCAACCCAACTTTTTCCATTGGTTCCAAGCGATTCCCTGTGCGTACAAACGCTGTACCATTCACCAACGGTAACTCGTGATCTTCCATTAAATACACAACCAAGCCGTTTTGCAGCACAAACCGCTCATACTTGGGTAACTTAATCTCAGGTAGCGGTGGTAGCTGCAATTGTGTGTAATGTTTCGCCTCAGCCGTCGCCGCCAGAGAAAAATTACAAGTTAAAAGTAAGCACGCAAAAACAGCAACCAAAACATAAATCAACCCCTTCCTATTTTGAATTTTCAACGTTATCTGCCTTTTACCCTTCACCTTATACCTCTGCATACCTCTCTTCCTTTGCGCCCTTAGCGTCCTTCGTGGTTCGTTTCTCTTAAGATTCTTTCGACAACAACTTACCAATCGTGCGATTTTCTGGCGTAAAAGTCTCCTTTGCCACTCGCACAATATCAGCCGTCGTCACCGCTGAAATGTCATCCAACTGCTTAAACAAATTCCGCCAAGAGCCAGTTTTCACCTCATATTCCAACAATTGTTGAGCCATCCCCATATTGGAATCGAGAGTACGTAACAAACTCGCCCGTGCTTGGGTTTTCACCCGTTGCAAATCAGCCGCCGCTACAGGCTCAGTTTTTAATTTGTCAATTTCTTGGCGCAAAGCCACTGCCAACTCATCAACTGTATGACCAGGAGCTGTGAGAGCATAGAAAAATATCAGGTTTGGGTACTTATCTCCAGGAAATCCACTGTAACCTTGAGCATTTAGCGCCAAACGCTGCTTTTCTACCAAAGATTTATATAGCCGCGATGTGCGCCCATCACTTAATAAACTGCCAATGATTTCATAGACGGCATTATCTGGATGAGTAATTGCCGGACGATGATAACCTTCTAAATACCAAGGTTGAGAAGGTAGCTGTAAAGTAACTTCCTGTGTTTGTTGTTGTGGTGGTTCCACCGGAATTTGTTCAACAGCTTTGGTTTTGGCTTGAAAGCGGCCAAAATAAGTTTGCGCCAGTTTTTTTACCTCAGCCGGCTTGACATCTCCGACAATAGCGATCGCTAAATTACTTGGTACGTAGTGAGTATCAAAAAACTTTTGGACATCTTCTGGTGTCAGATTGCGGATATCTTCGTCATAACCAATCACTGGACGCCTGTAAGGATGGGCTTTGTAAGCAGTATCGATAAACTTTTCCACCATCTGTCCAATGGGTGAATTCTCCACCCGCATCCGTCGTTCTTCTAAAATTACATCTTTCTCTTTATAAAACTCACGACGAATTACCGGATCGAGAAATCGCTCCGACTCCAACGACATCCAAAGTTCTAGCTTATTGGCAGGAAAGCTGTAAAAATAACGAGTGGCTTCGGTTGAAGTGTTGGCATTTAAACCCACGCCTCCCGCTTGTTCGACAATTTGCCCCAATTCATTTTGCTTGACTAGCTTACCTGCTTGCGATTCCACTTGCTCAAACTCAGTTTGTAACCGAACAACATCAGCTTTTTTGCCATCGGCTTTCGCTGTTTTAATTTGAGCATTCAACTGCTCTAAGGTATCTAGTAGCGGTTTTTCTTTTTTGTAGTCTTGTGTACCAATACGCGTTGTACCTTTAAACGCCAAATGTTCCAGAAAGTGAGCTACACCAGTTTTACCATCTGGCTCATCCACACCACCAACATTTGCATAAGTAAGAAAAGAAACCACGGGCGCTTGATGTCGTTCCAAAACAATGAATTTCAAACCATTGTCGAGGCGAAACTCCGTTAATTGCTTAATAACTCGATCGAGATAAGGTTGAATTGAACTTTGAACTGGTGGGGTTTGAGTTTTGGTTTCTTGAGGAGGAGGTGCTGTCTGAGTTTGAGCTAGAGCGACTTCTGGCAGCAATCCCCACGAGAAGATGATTAAAGCCAACAAAGTGACAAACAACCGTCGTAATATGACAGATACTCGATCTAACCAATCGAAAATCCCCAATCTAAAATCTAAAATTGACCGACTGCTCTGGTTCATAAGCGAAAATTAAGATAAAGTTACATCACCTAAATAACAGGATACTCAGCAAAAGAACGTTAATCTTGTATTAAGTTTTCAGTGGCTCTTTGCACTTGACATTAGACAATAATGCTACAAGTCTTGTTACGGATATCTAACCATAACTGTTATGCGAGTTTTTAATTCTTCCCCGCCCTCAGAGGCTCAGACGCGCACCCGGATTTTACAGGCAGCGCAACGCTTGTTTGCCTCTCAGGGATTTGACGGTACTACCACCCGCGACTTAGCACAGGCAGCAGGTGTAGCTGAAGGCACTCTATTTCGTCATTTTCCGAATAAAAAAGCAATTTTGGTGGAAGTAGCCACGAGTGGCTGGGTAGAGATTCTTACAGATTTGCTCACAGAATTAAGTGAAATGGGCAGCTATAAAGCCGTTGCTCAGGTGATGCGCCGCCGGATGTGGAATTTCCAAAAAAATGCCGATTTGATGCGTGTTTGTTTTATGGAGGTGCAATTTCACCCCGATTTGCGCGATCGCATTCAATCAGAAGTCATTACCAAAATGACTGATGTGGGTGAAGCATTCTTTCAAACAGCGATGGATAAAGGCATTTATCGTCAAGGGGACGCAAAGCTAGTTGCGAAAGTTTTCTTAGGAATGTTTGCGATCGCAGGTTTTTCTAACAACACCCTGATAGAACCTGATGCCTCTCCCCAACAAATGCAGGAAATGGCGGAAGGACTCGCTGATATCTTTCTTAATGGTGTTTTAGCTAAAGAGTGAAGAGTTATGAGTTGTGAGTTATGAATTATGAGTTTTAACTCCTCACTCCTAACTCCTAACTAATGATTGCTTTAGCTTGCTGACTCCATTGTTGTACTAGCTCAATTGCTGGACACAAATCTCGGCGCTGCATTGTTGCTACTTGCAAGCGCATAATTTGTTGGTGCAATCTGTGAGTGGGAGTTTGAGCTAACTGCACTACAGAACCAATACCTGCATGAAGCAATAAACCACAATATTGTGTCCCGACACTGGGAATACGTGCCAAGTCAGCTAAAGCCATCCATTTATTTACATACTGAAGATGAATCTGTAGTTTATTTGCTAACGCTAGTCTTGACTCTAAAGTTTTCCCTTGTTTGACTAAGGCTACTGTGCTAGTAATCCCACAATTTTGAAGTTGAGATTGTTCTTCGTGGCTCAGTCCAGGTAATTGCTCAATTGGCCAATCACGAGATTGGATAGTAGTTCTACTATCTTTGTGTTTAGCAGACATTTTTGAAATTAAAATATAGGCTTGTTTAAATATTGTGACAGTTACTTCTCCTTTAAAAGTACGCTCTTGCAGTTTGGTGTTTGTATTGACGTGCAATTTGAATTCAATCTTCAGCAATACCATTGCATCGCCTGACAATGCGATTGTTTCGCCTGACAATGCGATTGTTTTGCCTAACAATGCGATTGTTTCGCCTGACAATACGATTGTTTCGCCTGACAATGCGATTGTTTCGCCTGACAATACGATTGTTTCGCATGACAATACGATTGTTTCGCCTGACAATACGATTGTTTCGCCTGACAATGCAATTGTTTCGCCTAACAAACATTAGATATCTTGCAAAACTCCCTAACAGCCCCTAATATGATGTCCGGGTAATTAACCATAATAACCGGAACCCCACCCCGCAAAAGCTGCGCTTTAGCTCCCCTCCCCGCTTGCGGGGTGGGGTTGGGGGTGGGGTTCTTTTATTATGGGTGATTTGGCAGACATGATATAACCAACTGCATTGATAGTTATTTTAGGCAGGTAATGCCGATCATATCGGGATAGTCAATGTAATCCTGCCAGAACTCGGAGCCAAATTTCTGTATGCCTTTGGGAGAGACTATGGGATGGTGCCAGCGGATCTCTTTAAAACCAGCACTCATCAAGGCCCATTCATAAGTCGCTTGGCTAAGGTAGTAGTTATCAATACTGATAGACTCACCGTCATCAGGAATGCTCAATGTTAAGGTTATGGGAGTACCTTCTTGGAGTGACTGGGCACATCTCCTAGCAATGCCATATTTCTCATGTTTATCATAAAACTCTGGAAGCAGTTCTAAATTATTGTTCAAACTGACGAATCGACCACCAGGTTTCAGATGAATTGCTATAGCCTGACACATTTTGAGTAGTTGCTCTTTAGTTGAAGCGTAATTCAGCAAATAGGAGGCTACCACAAGATCGAAGCTGCCAATAGAACCAATTTCCATCACATCACCGATGATATATTCAATTTCAAGTGGAACAGAAGCTTCTTCAAGTCTTGCCAATTTGATCATTTCTGAGGAAATATCCACACCAACCAAACGTGCAGCGCCATTCTGTTTGAGCAATCGTGTGAAAAATCCTTCTCCACAAGCTAGATCGAGGATTGATTTCCCGGTAACATCTGCGATTAAATTTAAGTATGTATATGCCTCACCATACAAGCGATAAGGCAATTTGTTAAGTTTTTGAAACTGGAGAGCTATGCTATCATACTCGGCTGCCATTTTTTCAACTCACTTGCAAGTTTTTTATTAAAGGATGTCTGAAAAGTTAAATTCTACGCCTGCCACCTCAGCACCAACACTTCAAGATAAGCGCGTTACGGCTTGTATGACTAAAAAGATGCGATCGCTTTCTTGAAGTTAAAATGGGCGTAAAGTATCTCCAATTTAGCTAGTATACGGTAGATTGCAGGAAGCTCATGACCCAGATTCCGAAAAGCGCAGCCCAGTTGTATGAAACAGACTTTGCAGCATGGACAGAAAAAACTGTACAACTCATTCGTGCTGGACAATTTGGACAAGTAGACTGGGATGCTGTGATTGAGGAGATTGAAAGCTTGGGACGGTCAGAACGACGAGAGTTGAAAAGCCGCTTGGAAGTATTATTACAGCATTTGCTCAAGTGGCAACATCAGTCTAGTTTGCGGAGTGGCTCTTGGCGAAATACGATTGATCAGCAGCGCTACAAAATTGCAGATTTACTGCAAGAGAGTCCCAGCCTCAAGTCTTATCCAGAAGAAGTTTTAGCCCAGTGCTATCATCGGGGATTGAAAGCTGCTAGTAATGAAACTGAACTACCAATAAATACGTTTGCAGTGGAATGTCCTTATTCCATTGCCCAAGTTCTTGATAGTGAGTTTTTGCCGGATATTATTGATTTGTAATATTAGATTGATGCGGTAAATAACTCCCCTTGTAGCACAGTTACCGCTTGTCCGGCGAGAAAGACGCGATCGCCACCGTCATAATACACCTTCACCACGCCACCGCGATTGGATGCTTGATAAGCCAAAAATTCATTTTTGTGCAAGCGATCGCGCCAGAATGGAGCAAGACAGCAATGGGCTGAACCAGTCACCGGATCTTCATTAATACCTACCTCTGGTGCAAAGAAGCGAGAGACAAAATCATAATCTGAATCAGGACTAGTCAAGCTAGTAACTATAACTTTACCAAGTGGTAAGGTTTTTAGTAGTTGAAAATTAGGCTGCATTTGCCGCACTAAATCTTCCGATTTTAATTCCACTAAATAACTTAGTGAATTCTGCAAGACAAATCTGTATGGTACACCCAAAGCAGTCTTGAGTTCTGGAGGCCCGATGATTACTCGTGAGTGATTCACAGGAAAATCTAACTCAATCCACTCACCTTGCAACTTCGCAATCAGCACTCCACTTTTGGTATAAAAACGTGCAACTTCATCAGGTGATAAATGTCCCTCTGACCAAAGTACATGGGCGCTAGCTAAAGTTGCATGACCACAAAGCGGTACTTCCACTGTGGGCGTAAACCAACGCAGATTAAAGCCATCATCCTGTCTGACTAGAAAAGCTGTTTCAGATAAATTCATCTCCTGCGCCACGTTTTGCATCCAGCGCTTATGTTGGGGAGTAGGCAAAACACAGACAGCAGCCGGATTACCCGCGAAAGGTGTATTGGTAAAAGCATCAACTTGAGTAATGATTTGTCCCATTAGATAGAGTCGCCTTGAAAGTTAGAAAACAATATATTTATCAGTAGCAAGGTGTAGAGGTACGGCGTGCCGTGCCCCTACTTGTTTAATGAGAACCACTATATACAGTACCTTAGAAATTAGGAATACAATCTCCAAAAACCAGAGTCAATGTTAAAGCAAACCGAAAACGTGAGGATAAAAATCTTCAAAAGCATCTTTGCTGCTGTCAACTTAGCGCTAATTTCTGGAGGATTAGTTAGTTGTGTTGTTGAAGCACCCCAGCCACCTGCACCAACTGAGCAACCAAAACCAGTCGTACAACCTACCCAACAGCCTAACCAGACAAAGCAAAAGGACAAAAATGACGACGATAAAAATGGCGATCGCAAAAATGAGAAAAAAGATGACGATAACGACTAAATAAAGACAAAACCATCACCTTTATTTTTTTCTTTGAGTTTACATTTATGCTTATCCCACAAACTTCTACTTCCCTCGGCAATACTTTACGCCACCGACGGCAACAACTAGCCAACCTCGTTGATTTTCCAGCAATTCTGTGGTCGGGTAGTAATAATTCGCGCAACTTTCCCGCCAATACCTTTCCGTTTCGTGCTAACAGTCATTTCCTCTATTTCGCCGGACTGCCATTACCAAAGGCGGCAATTCGTCTAGAAGCAGGCAAACTAGAACTATTCATCGACGATCCGTCACCCAGCAGCGCCCTTTGGCATGGAGAAACGCCAACGCGCGAAGAAATAGCCGAGAAGATTGGGGCGGATGTGGCTCGACCAATGGCAGAATTAGAGTCTTGGCTAGAAGATGCCGCTACACTTGCTGTCCAAGATGCAGCTACTTGGACGCAGCAATCGCAGCTATTAAATAGATGGGTTTTACCACAAAGTCCTCCCCAAGGAATTGACTTGGAGTTAGCTAAGGCGATCGTTTCTCTCCGCCTCACCCACGATGATGCGGCATTAACCGAGTTGCGAAAAGCTGCGGCACTCACTGTCAAAGCTCACAAAGCGGGGATGGCAGCAACACCCCAAGCCAAACTAGAAGCAGAAGTTCGGGCAGCGATGGAAGGGGTAATTATTGCCCACAATATGACTACCTCTTACAACAGTATTGTCACCGTTCACGGTGAAGTTTTGCATAACGAGCAGTATCACCATAGTTTGCAACCAGGTGACTTACTGCTTGCCGATGTTGGCGCTGAAACCCAGACGGGTTGGGCAGGTGATGTGACTCGCACGTGGCCAGTTTCGGGTAAGTTTTCATCTACCCAAAGAGATATTTATAATGTGGTATTGGCAGCCCATGATGCTTGCATTGCCAAAATCCAGCCTGGTGTAGAGTATGGGGATATTCATCTGCTAGCAGCTACAGCGATCGCTGAAGGTTTAGTAGAGTTAGGCATTTTACAAGGAAATCCCGAAGATTTAGTAGAAATCAATGCCCACGCGCTGTTTTTTCCTCATGGTATCGGTCATCTACTGGGTTTAGATGTGCATGATATGGAAGATTTGGGCGATTTAGCCGGGTATGAAGAGGGACGTGAAAGGAGCGATCGCTTTGGCTTAAGCTACCTCCGTTTAAATCGTCCCCTGCGTCCAGGAATGCTAGTCACAATTGAGCCTGGTTTTTATCAAGTACCAGCAATTTTAAATGATGCTAATGTGCGTTCAAAATATCAGAATGTGGTGAATTGGCAGCGTTTATCTGAATTTGCCGATGTGCGGGGAATTCGCATTGAAGATGATGTTTTAGTTACTACAGAAGGCAGCGAAGTTTTAACAGCTGCATTGCCAAACGATGCCGATACTGTAGAAAATCTAGTCAATGGCTGAGTTCATACTCACAGGCATCCTTTATGGATGCCTAATTACTGGATTTTTTCTTCTCTCTGTTCCCTCTGCGCCTCTGCGGTAGCCTACAGCAAGCAGCTTTGCGTCTACGTTAATTAAAAATTGACTTTGATAAAGAGTTTGAGCCTTAACCCAAGCGTATTGAGTCCTATAGAACTTTCATTTCCCCAAGCCCAGGTGATTTTGTAAAGCTTGGCGCATCACTTCTACAGGCAAAGTTTCCTGCTGTAACCAGATTTTTAATGCTGCTACCCCTTGTTGGACTAGCATTTCTAATCCATCGATCGCAATTGCGCCTTGTTTTTGTGCCTGCTCTAGAAATTGTGTTGGTTTAGGAATATATATTAAATCGTAAGCGATCGCACCTGTTGGTAAATTCGCGATTTCCTCTACACTCAAAGGCGATTCATCGACTTTGGGATACATCCCAATCGGAGTTGTATTTACCAGCAGATTTGCTTGGGGAATAAGCTTTGGTAATTCTTCCCATTGATGAACCTGGAATTTCTCAGCAAGGGGTGAATTGCTCCAACTATTGCGGAATTCTTCTAATTTCTGCATATTGCGCCCAACAACATGAATTTGGGCAAAACCTAACTGAGTACAACCTGCGACAACTGCTCTGGCTGCACCACCATTGCCTAAAATTACCGCTACTTTCTGACTCCAATTTTGTTTATATGTTGTCTGTAAAGGAGCAAGAAATCCTTCTATATCTGTATTTGTGCCTACCCATTGGTTATTTTGGCGGCTAACAGTATTCACTGCTCCAATAATTTGAGCCAGGGGTGTAATTTCTGAGAGTAGGGGAATGATTGCCTGTTTGTGAGGTATTGTCACATTAAAGCCGACAACCCCAACAGCAGCTAAACCTGCGATCGCCACCTCTAAATTCTGTGGTTCAATCGGAAAAGGCAGATAAATGTAATCTAATTCTAATTGTGCGATCGCTGCATTATGCATCACTGGCGACAGCGAATGCTCCACCGGATGTCCAATGACTCCTAGTAGTTTAGTTTTCCCTGTAATTTCTTTTGTCATTTGTCATTTGTCATTTGTCATTTATCTCCCCTGCTCCCCCGGTTACTGAGCGCAGTCGTTGGCGCAGCCTCTCGTAGAGAAGTATGCCCCCCTGCCCCCTACTCCCCACCTAGCCTACAATTATTAAAAGCTCCTTAACATTTCTTTAAATCATGCAGGCAACTACAGCCTCCTCTACAACTCCAATTCCTGGCAAATATTGGCAGTGGCGCGGGCACAACGTTTACTACGTGCGTGCAGGAGAGAAACAAACGCAACGTCCGCCCTTGCTTTTGGTACATGGATTTGGTGCTTCCACAGACCACTGGCGCAAGAATATCACAGGATTGTGTCAAGATTTTGAAGTATTTGCGATCGACCTTTTGGGATTCGGGCGATCGGCAAAACCAAAATTGCAGTACAGTGGCGACTTGTGGCGCGACCAACTTCACGATTTTATCAGCGAAGTGATTGGTCAAAAAGCAGTATTAGCAGGTAATTCCCTTGGTGGTTATGCTTGCTTATGTGTTGCGTCACAACGTCCCGACAGTGCAGCTGGATTAGTCTTGCTCAATAGTGCCGGGCCTTTTAGCGAAAACCAGCCAACATCTGAACCTGAAACTTTGCAAAGCGAAATTCAGCCACCCAAAAAACCCTCTTCTTTAGAGAAACTTCTGGGTGACTCAGTTAAATGGATTTTTCAACAACCTTTAGCTCAGTTTGTGTTATTTCAATATGTACGACAACGTTGGGTAATTCGCCAAACTTTAGAAAAGGTATACCTTAATAAAAGTGCAGTTACAGACCAATTGGTAGAAGAAATTTATCGTCCTGCTTTTGATCCGGGTGCATTGGATGTATTTGTTTCAGTTTTTAGCAGTCCTCAAGGAGAAAAAGTTGATGTACTACTAAAGCAATTAACTTGTTCTTTGTTGATGTTATGGGGAGAAGCCGATCCGTGGATGAATCCTAAAGAACGTTCTCAAAAGTTTCGTCAATATTCTCCTCAACTCACAGAGCATTTCTTAACAGCAGGTCATTGTCCCCATGATGAAGTACCCGATGGAGTAAATCAACTTTTACGCGATTGGGTTTTATCTATTGCCCGGTGATATTAAATCTCATTAGAAAATGTTGAGTAGAGACGCAATTTATTGCATCTCTACTCGCAGGTTTTTCTATAAAAAAAATACTTATAACAAAGAGGAAATTACTATTAAGCTAAAATTCCTGTTACAACAATCCGAGAGCCTTCCAAAAACTTCTCTACTTTGATTTGTGTTCCTAACTCCTCTCCCAAGGCGGGAACATGAGTGATCACGCCAACTAATCTGTCTTGTTTCCCTCTGTACCTGTTTTCTCTTGGTTTCTTAAACATTGTTGATACTTAGCGTCACTTTCATATAATGCTTGGCGTTCCTGTTCAATTACTTTAATTTTCCATTTATCTGTTTTTAATATGACACTAATTTGTTGTGTCTCTGCCTCCAGTTCAGCTTCTTTTTCTGCTAATATTTGGCGACATTGAATTTCTTGCTTTTTTAGATTATCGATGGTTGTTTCAGCTTTAGTTTTAGTATCAGCAGCTTTTTGGCGGTTTTGTTCAGCAGCGCGATCGCGTTTTTCTAGTGCTTTGATATAGTCTGAAGATTCTAGTTGTGGTAATTTGATGTAGCCCAACGTAAATGTTGGCGATTCATATCGCAATGCTCCATCTCGAATTACCAAAGTATTTGCATCTTTCAGTGAAAGTTCTTCACTGATTTGAATTGGTGGCTCGTAGTCATTTCCCTAAGGCTCCAAGCGAAAGTTATGCGATCGCCAGAAGCTACTTACATAGTTCTCCTCAGACATTACCTTGTGTTTTGCTTAGAAAATTTTATGTTTTCAATGTCACTCGCAATCTACGAATAATTGTCAAGTTTATGGATTGTTAAGTCTTGGCAACTTTTGTTGATGGCCATCCAAATAGGAACGCACCCACCGCATTGCAGAAAGCGCGATCGCTAAAGAGCAAAGGAATTTTAGCGGATCATGCATCACCAGCTAAAATTTGCCTTGTCAAGTTTAAAACACACTTATTTAATTATTTAAAAACGTAGGATTTAATTTCTTGGTCTATTTGGTCACTAATAATCTCAGTTCCCATACTGATTTTATCGAGGTTAACCCTCACAAAATTTGTTTTATCTTCTTTTGTAAACTTTTTATTATTATCCGAGTCTTTAATAATTTTTAGAAAAATTGCATTTTGACCTGGAACAACAACCCAACTGATTATTCGAGTATTATTTGGGGTAATTTGCTGGAGGTTCTTACCTGATAAATCAGAAAGATAGCCAATAGTAGCATCTTCGCTGTTAAGTTTTTTATCTGTATTTGTATCTTGTTCAATGATTTTATATAACAAAACTCTTCTGGTGGGTTTCTCTGCCGCTTTTACCTCCAATAAATCGAAAGAGGTGATAATAGCTTTTTTATTTAATAAAAGATGAGCTTCACTACCTTGCTTTTGATAAAAGATGATGTTATACAATTGATTATTTCTTTCATTTTCATAAGAACGTGAAAGGTTTAAATCAATTCCTTTATCTTCATTCTGCTCTGTAAGACTAACAGGAATCATTAGATAATCTGATTGTTCTTTAATAATTAAATCGCCATAGATAATATTTGATTGTGGCTTTGATTTCTCAGTTGCTTTTGCCTGTTCTGCATTTTTACTACCAGAAGACTTACAGGAAAAAGAAAGGGCAGCTACAATCATAACTGTAGTAATTTTATTTAAAAAGCGATAATTTCTCATCAAATTCTCCTAACAGGATATGTTGCTGTCCTATTTTATTCCCTGCTGGAAAATTAGCTAGAGTCCATCCAATACGCTTGGATTAAGAAAAATTGTAAGTTGGGTTAAGCAAAGCGTGACTCAACAAAGCCCCACTGGCACTCCCTGCTGTACCGAGAAAATCATATTACAATAAAATGCCAAAAACCTGGTCGAGGTTGACCAGGTTTTATCGAGTTTACAGGTTTCAAATTTTAAACTAATTAAATAACTGAAGGTTAATAACTAGGGTGGACTGAAAAACTAACAAACTCAGCATTATTGCGTTTTTCCGCTTTAGGATTTGGCTTTGCCCTCTACATTAGGCTTTTTGCCACTTCTATTACATTTAATATGCTGAAATCTGCTTGGGCTGATGACAAGGGGACACTAAGTCATTGACCCTTTTTGTTTGGTTTTATTCTGTTTGGTGTCCTACTATTTAAAATATCACTTAATTTGTGAGTTGTAACCCTTGGTTTACGAAAGTTGACGTTTTGTTAGATTTTGCAATCTAGAGCCAAAAATTTGATCCCCGACCCTCTTTTGAAGAAAGTTAAAGGGATCTTGGATAGATTAAGCATAGCAACCAAACAGCATTGTCATCAATCCCACATAATCTGATTGTCATCCAGATGGTCGGTGACAATACGGCCAATGGCATCAATTTCTACCAATTCGGCGCTAGAAAGCTTGATTTGGGCGGCTAATGCGTTATCTAATGCTTGTTCGGGATAACGCCCTCCAGCGATGTCTGGCGACAAGCCGCTAGGACGCGTCTACGCATTTGTTTGAGGTTGAGCAATTAACCAGGCTAAAGCTAACTGAGCAAGGGTACAATTATGAAGAATGGCTATAGGACGCAGTTTTTCTAGCGCTTGTTGGGCACGTTCAAAGTTTTCGCCTTGAAACAGTTTATTTTTAGCACGGTTATCTGTTGGGTCAAATTCATGACCGAGAGCAAATCTTCCTGTTAACAACCCCTGCGCTAAAGGCGAATAAGCAAGGATAGAAATATTGTTTTCGATACAATAGGACAATGCATCTTGTTCTACCTGTCTCCAGAATAAAGAATAGGGTGGTTGCAAACTATCAATACGTCCATAACTAGCTGCTTCTGCTAACTGGACAGCAGAAAAATTGGAAACACCGATTGCTCGAATTTTACCTTGCTTTTTGAGCATGTTAAGAGCTTTCATAGTTTCTTCGATAGGTACTATTTCACTATTGAAAGCGCCGGAGGGCCAATGTATTTGGTAAAGATCAATGTAATCAGTTTTCAGGTTAGTTAAGGAACGATCGCAAGCTTCAATCGCTTGTTCATACTTAAGATGGTTAGCAAAAACTTTTGTGGCATATTCCACGCGATCGCGCACATCAGATAAAGCTTCAACGACAATTCGCTCAGAGTGCCCTTCACCATAAGCTTCAGCAGTATCAATTGTGGTGATACCAGCTTCATAAGCGGCTCGAATCGTTTTAATCGAGTCAGCATCCTCAATTCCCACCCACATTCTTTTACCAGCTTGCCAAGTTCCCATCAGAATGGGTGTGATTTTGACTTCACTTGTACCTAGCGATCGCTTTTCCATAATTGCTTCCTAATTCATTCCTTTAGACAGGTTCATACATTATCAGTCTTAGCTTCAAATTAAATCAGAGTTACAATAGATACCGATGGAATTGACTACAACTTTTCATGCTCTCAAAGAATGGGCAGTGGCCATAAATGCCTTGGAAGATGGCAAAACAATTATGTTGCTCCGCAAAGGCGGAATCCACGAACGACATGGACATTTCCAAGTTGCCCACAAGCAAATTTTGCTTTACCCTACTTATGAACATCAACAAGCTTTCATGCTGAAAGCTGAGTATGCCAATAATGTCTATCCAGTAACATCAGGCTGGCATCCTGAAACTGTTCGCATTGGCAGTTGGGCTGAAATTACAGATATTTTGCCAGTGAGTGACGAGTCTATTGTCAACAGTTTACTTCCCTTCCATATTTGGAACGAGCATTTTATTAGCGATCGCCTCAAATGGAAAGCACGTCAACCCCTTTATATTCTGCTTCTGCGGACGTATAAACTACCGCAAGAGCAAGAAATTCCCTATTACGCCAAATACGCTGGCTGCAAGTCATGGATTGATTTAGATCGATCGATTTACTTACAAACAGCACAACCAGTTTTATCTAACTTTGCATACAGCCAAATAGTAGAGACAATTCGCCAGATTGTCGGCGATAAGTTGTATGCTCCATCCTTCTAATAACCCAACTTGTTGTTCAGATACCCGATTTATTCAATAAGTCGGGTATCTAAATCTAGTTTAAGAAGTGCTATTTCACCCTATAGCTCATTTGATTTATAACTTTATAAATTATCTCTAATATCAGGTTCGGTTAAACACTTAATAATATTTGTAGTAGCGCGATAGGCTTAAAATGTTGGCTTTCAAAAACTCACGAAAACCAAAATATAATCATGAACAAAATTACTCAACCCAATAAATTAAGCTTGCCGCGCTAGTACAACACGGCGAAAATAAACCAACCATTCCAAATCAACGAAACCCTTATGCTGTATTCATTTTTAATTTTTAATTCCGCCTTGCGGTACTAGTAGGTTGGGTTGAGGAACGAAACCCAACATTTCCAGGTCTTGCTTGTTGGGTTGTGCTTTGCTTAACCCAACCTACATTTACATCTAATACACTATTTTCGCCTTGACACGCTACTAAAGTTTTTTACAAAGCCAAGCATATTGCTTTATAACTAACTTCTAAAATCTGCGCTTCTATATGTAAGCAGAATCCCCAGTGAATCACCTTGCACCAGATACAGTTTAACTCTGGCATAATGAAGTCAGAACTGCGATCGCAACTCTATGATAATCTATGTTTATCTGTGGTTGATTGTATCGATTATCACAAGTAATAATTAGAATTTTAAGCGGAATACGGTAAAATCCAGAGGAACTTTTATTGTTACCAACGCGTGTTAAAAATGGAAGCAAATTTTCTGACGGCGCTAAAGTTACCTTTCTTAAGTACTGTTTTGCAGATTGCGGCGATTACACTTCTACCTATAGCAATAGGAATGATAGCCAAGCGGTATGTACCCGAACTGGCAGAACAAGGCAGATAAACCTGTGAAGTGGCTGTGCTTTATTTTTCCTGGTGGTGATAATTACTGGAGTGCTGCTACGAGAATGGAATAATTTTGTTTCTTATGTCATAAGATGTAGGCTGGGCAACTCTAGTTTTGAATGTGGTTGCAATGGCTTTAGGTTTTGCGATCGCTACTTTAACCAGATTAGGAGAAAAATACGTTACGGCAATTCCAGTAGAAGTAGGAATTCAAAATGGGACACTGGCGATCGCTTCTACACCTACACTGCTGAATACTTCCACAATAGCCATTCCTGGGGCAATTTATGGTCTGCTAATATTTTTGACTGGTGCTGGATTTGCTTGGTGGACTAGTTGTCGCCAAGGCTTGTTGAAAGCATAAAAGTAGTTTGCCTCATGGTTACAAGTATTTGTACAAATTGAATTATCCAATCTTGTTACGTTGATGTTTCTAGCCTCTTCTGCTAAACCGATTGATGACAATCTCAAGAATTTTGTAGACGAAATTGAAGCGCAAAGCCCAAGTTTATCAGTTTTAGCAGCGCGTGAATTCCGTTATAGTTTGCGGCAAAGTCCTGTAGAACTAAATATCAAGGAACCCCGCCAGTTTAACGTACTCGAAGAATTTATTATCCGTGCTGCTATTGAATTTCAACCTCCGCCAACAGAAGATGAATTAGCATCTGTACTTGGGCTTGATTCTGTATTTATTAAAACTACTACTACAACTCTTCGTTCCTTACAAACTCTATCACCAACATCGCCACTAACAGTTACTCCTGAAGGTCGCTCATTTTATGAAAAAGGGTCTGTACTACAGCCGCCATATCCTATACAAATTAATGCTATTACAGACCCTTTAAGCGATCAGATAACCTTTCAATCTGAATCACTAAACGAGACAACGATAAATTTGCCTGACTTGGCAGACTTTATAACTATTGATCATACAATTGCTGATATTGCTTCCTTACCCCTTGAAGAAATACAAAAAAGTATTCAAGCTTCAGGTTTAGCACTTCATGTGCCAGAAGAGGGAAAAATTGTAACTTCCTATAGGGTGCTAGCTTCAACTCAAAAAATCTGGAGAAAAATATCGCTTTTCGTTATTTTTGATGCTCTTGAAGATAAATTGAGCATTCAAATAAGAAATGGCAAGCAAATTTTAGAGTCAGCATCAAATTGGTTAGAAGTGTTACATAATAAAGGTAAAATATCTTTGCAAACGTTATGTAAATTGTCAACCGAAACTATAGATTTTGAACGCGAAGCCATTCTCAAGCAGAAAAATACTCAAATAGAAGCTAGGCTCGAAAATATTCGCAAAAAGGCGCTACAAGCTGTCACAAAAACCACTAATGAGGTAGATAACTATAAAGCGTTAGGTGAAGCCGTACAGTTACGCGATGGACAAATTAGCTTAACTTTTTCAGAAGTTTTAAATTCGGCTAAAAGTCAGATTCTAATCTATTCTCCTTGGGTGAATCAAGCAGTTATCAATGAAAAATTTCTAACTTTGTTACAGAAATTAGTTAATCGCGGAGTTTGGATTTTAGTTGGATATGGAATTGCGCGGCGACAAGAAGATGAGAATAAATCAATTCCACCAGAATTAGAAAAAAAACTTCGAGCGATAAAAACACCTGATGGTTTACCATCTGTACAGGTTTTTTGGTTGGGAGATTCCCATGTTAAAGAAGTAATAGTTGATCAAGAAATACATCTTTGCGGCTCTCATAACTGGTTATCTTATCGCGGCGATTACCTCCCACGAGGTGAGTCAGTTTATAAAGTGACAATTCCCCTTCAAGTCCAGGAAGCTTATAAATTTCTTGCTAATCGCTTCCAAAATCACGCTCAAAAATTATGGCAAAATGCTCTAGAAAACCGCGATTCTAAACTGGCTGTAGAGTCTTTATGTGTGTGGGGTGCGCTAGGTATGGAAGATATTGCACTCAAAGAGATACAGAAAACTAATTGGTTTGAACTTCTGCCTGTATGGTTGAATGTAGCAATACAGGGATTAAAATCGAAAAACTTATCAGGTGATTCAGCAAGTTTTCAAACTGCACTTTCGTTGCTGAGTCAAGTTTCTCTTGAAGAGGCTTTTATTGAGTTATTGCAACAGGGATGGCGTAAAGTCATCGGCGCGATCGCAATTAACAATCCCGAAACTGCTTTCAACTTACTTAGTGATGAAGTATGGGCGCAATTTATACGTCTCAAGATTGTTCAAGAGAGTGATTCGCCCAATGATTTTATTTTGTATTGTATTTAACCCATACTAGGATATTTTTCATATTCCAATAGTAATAATTTATTAGAACACAGTCCAGATATATGCCGTCTTGATTTCGCGGGAATTGGCAATTAAATGATTCTTAACCTTTGATTGACTTAAAGATAGATTTCAGAGATTCGTCTTGTTCGATACAATTTATAGGTAGAGAGAGGCGAGGAGAACAAGGTGGTATTATTAAAAGGCTTTGAGATTGAGATGTACACTGGTACGCCTCAAGGTGAAATCGTCGGTCTCTCCGACAAAATTGTTGCGGCTTTGGATGGATTTATGCGCGAACCAGATAGCCGCAACGTTGAATACATAACCCAACCATCTCATAATTACGAAAATTTATTGTGTGCCTTGCTGCGTCCCAAGCGGGAGTTGCGAAACTACCTCAATCGTTTGGGCAATTACACCTTGATACCGGGAAGTACTTTATCTTTGGGTGGGAGCGATCGCTTTCTACGTTCCGATCCAGCAAATCCCTATCATGATTACATTGAGAACACCTACGGCACGAAAGTAGTCACCGCTAGCGTACACATAAATATAGGCATCAGCGACCCAGAAGTATTAATGCGGGCGTGTCGAGTCATCCGTATGGAAGCGCCCCTATTTCTCGCCCTCAGCGCCTCATCTCCCTTCTTGGATGGCAAAGCTACTGGCTATCACTCCACGCGTTGGGGCGTCTTCCCACAAACGCCTAGCCATGTCCCCTTATTTGCCAGCCACGCCGATCATATCCAGTGGGTGGAAGATCAACTCGTTGCCGGAACCATGCAGAATGTGCGGCATTTGTGGGCATCAGTGCGACCAAATGGCGATCGCCGTCCTTATGACTTAAATCGCCTAGAACTGCGAATTTGCGATTTAGTCACAGATCCTATTGCCTTACTAGCAATTACTGCCTTATTAGAAGCGCGTTTGTTGCAAATAATCGAAAATCCCAGCATCGATCCGTTAACCCAAAGTACTTTCTCTGCTGAAGAACTTGTGACTCTGACTGCTGACAACGAAGCTGCTGCTGCTGCTGGTAGTCTTGATGCTCAGTTAAGGCATTGGAAAGATGGCAGAAGCATTGTAGCAAGAGATTGGATTGCCGAAATTTACCAAGATGTTTGGGCGATCGCCAAGCAACAAGGTTTTAGCTGTTTCCTTTCCCCTTTGCACAAAATCCTCCGCGAAGGCAATGAAGCTCAACAGTGGTTGCAATTACACGCAGTCGGTTTTGACAGCCAATGCGTCATCACTCAGGCTATTATTGCCACCCAAGAGCGCGAAATTGAACTCGAAGACAAATTATGTTCGTCTCTGCTGGGTTAACTACAAAAGCCATTGGGGATTGGGCATTGAGAAAACACTTTGTTTATCCCCTTGTCCCCTCATCTCCCCACTCTCGTCTTCATACAAATGGTAGATTTTATTGCGGTCACTACCAGCCCTAAAATACATAAGTACTTACTTTTTCTACACAAAACTTAATATTTAGTGATTGTAGCCAAATATCCTCTCAGGCATTGCTCTGGGATGATTCGTACTTCGTTTAAAAAATCTAATCGGTAAAGGATGCTTGATGATTATTAACAAAACCTATGAATAGCCTCTATCTTTTGGTAGATTTAACATTGGCAATAAATTGTTTTATACAATACTTAAATTGTACGGATAATGCCTCAGGTAGTTTTAGTTAACCCGCAGATACCTCCTAATACAGGTAATATTGCCCGTACTTGTGCAGCTACGGGTACAGAGTTGCATTTGGTGGGCCCTTTGGGGTTTGAAATTAGCGATCGCTACCTCAAAAGAGCCGGCTTAGATTACTGGCCTTATGTAAAACTACACTATCACGAATCTCTCGAAGCCTTTAAGACCTTACATCAGGGGCGTGGCGGCAGATGGTTGGGTTATACGGTTGGTGGAAATTGTAATTATGTAAGCTTTCAGTTTCAACCTGATGATTGGCTACTGTTTGGTAGTGAAACCACGGGCTTACCACCAGCAATTCTGTCAGATTGCGATGCTACCCTCTATATTCCCATGAGCCAATCGGGGGTTCGCAGCTTGAATCTGTCAGTAAGTGTAGCAATTGGCTTATTTGAAACCCGTCGTCAGTTAGGCTATTTACAATAGTTGTTTACATTCCTACTTATAAGTGTATTTACTTATAACTTTTCTAGAAACCTATTAGACGATTTATTTCTGACTGCAAAAATTTTCTTGTAATAGCAAGAATATGTAAAACAATATACCAAAAGTTGGGTTTATTTGCAAAATGTAGTGGAAGATACTTACAAGTATAGTAAGGTTATTATAAGAAATTTGTATATGAAACTTGGGATATTGCCAAACTTGAATGATAGATTTTGATGAATTTAAAACATCCTAAACTAGGAACAAAACCGCTCAAATCCAGTCATGTCTTACATTTGAGCTATTTTGGCTCAACAAAGAACAGAAATCAGCCCAAAAGTAGCCGATAGTTAATACGGTTGTTTTTTAGGGAATAATCAACGTAAAGTCTCGTGTTGAGAAGACGGATGGGGTAGAAATATCTTGAAGATATCTACAGCAGGGGGCATAACTTTTCCAGAAGTCGCCGCGATTTAATCTCAGCTGCGACTTGGGCTTGGCAAATAGTTTGTCCAGTCCCCGCGATTGACGCAAGACAAGCGCGGATAATGGTAAAGAGTAAAATCAATCGTCCTAAGTGGTGTTAGGAGTGGTTCGGACAAGTAAAGACAGCAAAATTTAAGTTTTGCTAACAGATGTTATGAACTTGTCTAAATCAGAGAAGCAGGTTAATCTTGCGTAAGCATCTCTGGTGAATGTGATCTCGATCTATCGTTTGTTGCGATCTAAATCATTGACTAGTATCCAACTGAAAAATCGAGGTCAATTAAGCGCTAGTGATCGTAAGGAGGTCGTCTTTGAAACGAGCATTGAAAAAGAGAGTAAAAGCTGTGTTGAACAATACCCCCAGCAGCGATGATGCCCCGGTAGAACTGCTAAATGTGATGAATCCAAAAGTTAACAGCCGGGTGCGGACAAAAGCGGCAATGATTGGCTTGGCAATCTCTATGGGAGCAACCAGCCTTTTGGTGACTCGACAAAGCGATCAAGCCCAAGCAGCGGTGCCAGTAGGCAGCCAAAAGGCGACCTCAACAATTCCTGCTGTTCCGGACACCAAGGTGAAATTCGCCTCCACTAAGCTGGACTCCCAAGCAGTCTCATCAGTGAGCGTGCCGGAAAATCCTGTAATCGTGCAACCAACGGCAGTCTCACAAGTGCCTGGGCTTGAAGCTAAATGGCAAGTCGCGGCAAGCGGAATATCTTTGCAAGTTCCTGCATCAAACACGTTTTCTCAAACAAACGTAGGTTATAACAATTCCACTTACCTGAAGCCCAAAGTGGCACAGGGATTGAACAATACCTTAACCGAAACTAGTTTTCCAACAGTCAATAATCTGTCTGATTATAGTGTTGATAGTACAAAGGTATCACTAACTGCCCAGCCACAAACAGTGGCAACATCTGGCGCAGCCAACAGTGAAATAAATGCACAACTTAAGGCGCAACAAGAATTCGCACTAAATCGCTTACAAGAAAAGTCGAACCGTTTAAGAAACAGTCTGGCGCAGTTACAGTCTGGAGAGACCAAAAATTTATCACAAGCTGATATAGAATTGGCGCAGCCGACAACTGTGGTTGCGAAGACTGCATTAACAGCCCAATTAGACACTTCTAGCGATGCAAGCCAAGCGAGCCTGATATCGAGGTTAAAACAGAAGACACAGACAAGTGCATCTGTACCATCGGCGCCAATAGTGATTGCCTCCTCGACACATACAGCCTACGAAGTTAAGCCTGGAGATACACTAGCAGCGATCGCCAGCAGATACAATACTTCAGTATCAGAACTAGTTAAAGCAAATAACCTCAATAATCCCAATGAACTGCGAATTAGTCAAAAACTAGTTATTCCTGCTGTTCAAATTCCTGCTGTTCAAGTTGAAGCAACTGTAGCGAGTCAGCCCACTTTTGTAGAGTCTAGCAAAACTCCTCATGTTGCTACCTCCCCTTTAAATATTGGTAGTGCCAACTCATATCTACCTAGTTTCTCATCACCAACTATTGCCGACAAAAGTAGCGTTGCCGTGCCTACACCAGTGACTGTACAGATTCAGGCAAACAGTGCGACTGACTCAGAAACTGCCCCCCCTACAGCTAAGTCTTATGGCGTCGGTGGTGATATTCCAGCGCCACAAGCTTTTGCCGAAATGCAACAGCCTAATACACCAGCAAATAGGGTAGCAAGGGGAAACAATAGCAATAATGACCGTTTGCGGGGCTTACAAGCGGAAATCCAGAGGTTACAGCAGAAATATCGCGCTCAACAGTCTGGTAATTTAGTTGTGCCAGCAACAGCGATTGAAGCTAATAATGCTGCTATGCTCACTCCTATATCTACGCCCAATAATTTCAGTGTACCTAACCCTGCATCTAGACCAAATAGTGTAGCAATACCAATTCCAGTTCCGACACCGATTCGAGGTAACTATAGCGTTCAGCCAGTTAAGCCCCAATTCCAGACTACTGTACGTGCTACCGAAGCAGTAAACCCAGAGTTCTTGCCTAATCTAGGTTCTGCTAGTCAGTGGACTCCCTCTCGCACTCAATCTGCCACAAGGGTTGCAACGCCTTCTGGAAGAGTAAATGCCTCTGACTCTTTAGGAAAGATGCGAGGAACCACAGTTTCTCCACAGATAATGCCGCCTTTAGCAGCAGTGGATCAATATCTACCCAGACCCATTGACGAACTTACACCTCCTCCATCTACTTCAACCTTGGCTTATATCTGGCCGACGAAGGGTACTCTCACTTCTGGCTTTGGTATGCGCTGGGGAAGACCCCACAAGGGAATTGATATTGCTAACTCCACTGGCACGCCAGTTGTTGCCTCAGCTGACGGTACAATAGAGAAAGCTGGCTGGAACAATGGTGGCTACGGCAACCTCGTCGAAATCCATCATCCTGATGGCAGTAGTACTCGCTATGCTCATAACAGCAAGATTCTGGTGCAACCGGGTCAACAGGTACATCAAGGAGAAACAATTGCTTTAATGGGTACTACTGGTCACAGCACTGGCCCACACAGCCACTTTGAGATTCATCCATCAGGCAAGGGTGCTGTTAACCCAATAGCCTTTCTACCACAACGCCTGTAATTCTTAGTTGTCTTTAACTAAATCATTGCTTTGTTAGTTGAGGGAGTTTACCTCCCTCTTCAGCTTCCTACTACCTCAACAGGAATAGATAATTCTAACAAAATTGCAAAAGGGGCTAGTGTTGAGCAAATTTGCATGCTATATTAGCTAATGACTTGAATAAATCTGGCTCAGTAGCTCAGT
Organism: Nostoc sp. 'Lobaria pulmonaria (5183) cyanobiont'; assembly: GCF_002949795.1. NCBI lineage: Bacteria > Bacillati > Cyanobacteriota > Cyanophyceae > Nostocales > Nostocaceae > Nostoc > Nostoc sp. 'Lobaria pulmonaria (5183) cyanobiont'. The sequence goes on from NZ_CP026692.1 coordinate 5,351,488, forward strand.
TGGTTAGAGCACGGGACTCATAAGCCTGGGGTCGTTGGTTCAACTCCGACCTGAGCCATTTTAAAAGTAGAATAACATAAGGGTTTGAGCTTGTAGTTGTACATTCACAAATTAGGTGTCGCCATTGACACATTAATGTCGCTCTTTCACTAATTGATGTCGCAACTCATTCGAGATAACCGTTCACAAATTAATATCGCAAGATTAGAGACTAAGGGACTTGCAAAGAAATAAAATACCAGCCATTCGAGAAGATATGAAGTGCAAAACTGCCCGCGCTTGTACTAAATCTCTAGAATTGGAATCCCAGAGTTCATGTTCACCGACACTATCAAATCTACCTTTAGGGACTTCCAGAAAATAAACTATTCCACTAACAAGAATGATAATCATTTTAAAGGGGAGAATGAAGGGGCTGCCGACGGCAGCCCCTTCATTCCCCTTTTGTAGTAATTTGAATAATGATGCTTGTTTTTGAGTGTGGTAACTGGTGGCTATAGTATTAACTGATTCTCTCAAAAAGTTGTTAATTGGAACTGCATCTCAATTAAAAGGTGCAGCAAAGCGCAAATTTATGGCGCAGACAGTTCAGGGCTTAGGTTTAGGGGGGCAAAGGCTTGCACAATCAGAATTAGGATGGAATCGAGACACAATTCGCAAAGGAACAAGAGAATTAAAAAGCGGTATTACTTGTGTTGATAACATGAGTGGCAAAGGGCGTTATAAAGCAGAAGAACACCTGCCAAATCTTTTAGAAGATATAAAAAATTTAGTTGACTTCTATAGTCAAACCGATCCGAGTTTTAAAAGTCAAAGACTATATACTAGACTCAGTGCAGCCGAAGTCAGAAAGCAATTAATAGAAAAGTATGGTTACAGTGACGAAAAGTTACATACATCAGAAACAATTCGAGTCAAATTAAATAATTTAGGTTACAAGCTCAGAAGGGTAAAGAAAGTTCAACCTCAAAAAAAATCCCACAAACTGATGCAATCTTTGAGCAACTAGACATAGTAAACAAAGACGCTTCGGAAGATAAGAGTGTTTTACGTCTCAGCATGGACGGAAAAGCCCGCGTTAAGATTGGCTCATTTGATCGAGGGGGTAAAAGCAGGGATGGAGCGAAAGCTGATGACCATGATTATAATCCAAAAACAACTGTAACTCCTTATGGTATATTTCTTCCAGAGCTTGATGAGCTATTTTTGTACTTTACAGAATCAAAAGTTACCAGTGATTTTATTGTTGATGTTTTAGAAGATTTTTGGTATTGTGAAAAGTATCGTTTTTCGCACATTAAAACATTACTTCTCAATCAAGATAATGGGCCGCAGAATAGCTCCCGGCGTACCCAATTTATGAAACGTATAGTAGAGTTTGCTCACAAGTATCAACTAAATATACGTTTAGCTTACTACCCTCCATATCATAGTAAATATAATCCGATAGAAAGGACATGGGCAATACTAGAAAATGATAGGAATGGGAGCATTTTAAATGAAGTGGAGACGGCTTTAAAGTTTGCTAGTACTATGAAATGGAAAGGTTCTCATCCAGTAGTTAAGCTAGTACACGAAACTTATGAGAATGGGGTAAAGCTTACAAAAAAAGCGATGGCTTAAATTGAAAAACAGATTGAGCGGCTAACCGATTCTACTCCTGAAGTTTTCCCAAATTTAGGTAATTGGTTTATTGATATTTATTGTAGTAAAACAAAAGTTATTTGATTTTAATAACAGCATTTATTTAGCTACAAAAGATACTAATTTTTCACTGTTTAACTTCAAAGCAGACGACAAGTGTATAGATTCTTCATGCATAGATGAGGGGGAGAAAAGGGGTTGCCCTCGGCAACCCCTTTTCTCCCCCCTTAAAATGATTATCATTCTTGAGAAAACCTGTCTCTTGTTTTTCTTGGAATAATTTATTCTTTGGAAGTCCCTGATTCTTAGATTAAGGTAGTGGTAGTCGACGTGACAGAAAGCCCAATAGAGCGTCCCAAAAAAAAAACAAAAGCATTTCTACAGTGGAAAAAAGAAACGACATACATTGAAGTCACAGGTAGTGGTAAACCAAGAGACTGGTGAAATTGTATGTACGGCTCATGGTAAGGGTAAAGAGCATGATTTTATAATATTTAAAAACAGCAAAGTCCGATTGGAAGAAAATATTGAATGCTTGGGAGATAAAGGATATCAAGGTATTCACAAAATCCATTCCAATAGTCGAATACTAAAAAAGAAATCTCGCTGTGGTCAGTTGAGCTATGAAGATAAAAAAGTAATCAGGATTTAGCAATAGTCAGAGTGTTAGGCGAACATATAAATAGAAAACTCAAGGGGTTTAAAATTTTGTCAGATCGTTATAGAAATCGGAGAAAAAAATTTTATTTGAGATTTAATTTGATAGCGGGTCTGTACAATTATGAACTTCATCTAATTAAAGTTTAAGCTGCTTGAATGACTTTTGCAAAAGGTCTAGTAGACACCTGCCGCATCAACTGTCCAGTAGTAAGCAAATATTAACAAAAACCCCGTGTAGCGCTCTTTAATCACTTTCACCAGAGTAAAAACATATAATCCATGCTACGCAGTAGTTTCAGTCCAAATACATATTTCTGACCATAATGTTAAAAAATAAAGCTTCAAACCCAAGTGCTATATGAAGTTTAAATGTTGCCTGAGATTTTTATTTCCCCAGAGTGACAAAAGAACGGTAGCAAGGCTTTTGTGGGTTCAAGTTAGCGACATTAATTTGTGAATGTACATAACTTAATATAGTTGTCTTGACTTAACTTACATAAACTTGCATAATAATTAAGCTAACATAATTTATAGAACTAATTAGTAAGCTTAAAAAGCTTACCTACTAAGGGTTCTGGGGTTATAGCGCAGTTGGTAGCGCACCTCAATGGCATTGAGGGGGTCAGCGGTTCGAATCCGCTTAGCTCCATTATTAAAACCTACAACCTACTTACTCAAAACCTGTTATTTGTTGCGATAACAAGCAATAGTTGTCCAAAAAGGTCACTTTATGCTTGTTGTTCTCAAAGGACAATTAATGCTTGTCAATTGTCGCACAACGGAGAGGAAGAGGAAGGCAAGGAAAAGCATAGAAGAAATAATTGCTCGACGGCTCGAAGCAAATTTAAGTTAGCATTTGCCTAATTGGCATTGTATCTCTTGCAATGCTGTACGGGCTTCTCTGTATCTTAAGTATCCTGGTGGCATACTTCTGTGTTCTGAAACGCAGGCTTCAGACGGATATGCTCCCTGATTGTGTAAACTTAGGGCAATTCGTCGAACTTCATCGCAAGACTGCTGTACATTTCTCAGAAGAATCGCCTTTCTATCCTTGAGGTCTTTGGCAGAGATGGCATGACATAAATTTGAAAAATGCCTAAAAATAGTTCTTCTGTCGCATTCCATTTATGGGAGACTGGTTCGCGAACCAGTCTCCCCTTTCCACATCCCCTAAAAAGTCAGGTGTACCCGCCCGCGCGTTCCCATAAGCGTCCTGCGCGAGCTTCTTCAGTTTCTGGTGGCGCGGCGCGCGTAACTGAACACCACCTCATGCCCCGCACGGGCGAAGAGCGTTCCGAGTTTGCCACGCATCAATCCCGAACCTAGAATGCCAACTCGCATACTGCTCTCCCTTGTCTATCGCTGCCAGCTATCTGCCTTGTACGTGTTGCCTTGCTTAGTACAGCATTTCATTAATTCGTAGCGATATTAAATTTGGTAATACCCTGCAATGCCAATGCATCGACTGACAATGCCAACGCATCGGCTGACAATGCCAACGCATCGACTGACAATGCCAATGCGTCCCCTTGCATTAAAGAACGCTACGATTTTACGCAAAGCTGTACTTAGTGAGCTACGGAATGCAACCAGAGAACACATTTTTTGCCACTCAACGACCGGTCATTTGCTCCAGCTTTTCGGGGTACCGAGCTCCTTGCACCACGATCTTAGAGGCCGCATCATTGATGTCACGTAAATCGTCGGGCGTGAGTTCGACTGAGACTGCCCCGATATTTTCGTCCAAGCGATGCAGCTTCGTGGTGCCTGGGATTGGAACAATCCACGGCTTCTGGGCAAGCAGCCAGGCGATCGCAATCTGAGCAGGTGTCGCCTGCTTCTGTTCTGCGATGCTGCCGAGCAGATTAATCAGGGACTGATTCGCCTTCAGAGCCTCCGGCGTGAAGCGAGGCAGGGTGCTGCGGAAGTCGGAGCTGTCGAAGGTCGCGTTTTCGTCAATCTTGCCAGTGAGAAAGCCCTTGCCCAGCGGGCTGTACGGAACAAAGCCGATTCCGAGTTCCTCAAGGGTCGGTATCACTTCCTTCTCAGGAGTCCTCGTCCATAGCGAGTATTCGCTCTGAAGAGCAGTGACCGGCTGAACCGCGTGCGCGCGACGGATCGTTTGCACTCCTGCTTCAGAGAGTCCAAAGTGCTTAACCTTACCTGACTGAATCAGTTCCTTCACTGCTCCTGCCACGTCTTCGATCGGTACATTCGGGTCAACCCGGTGCTGATAGAGCAAGTCGATTGTCTCGACCTTGAGTCGCTTGAGCGAGCCTTCCACGGCCTGCTTGATGCGCTCCGGCCGACTATCCAATCCTGGCGCACCCTTCATCCCACGGGGATCGGAATTAGGACTCAGGTCGAATCCGAATTTGGTGGCGATCGCCACTTGCCCGCGGAAGGGAGCGAGGGCTTCGCCCACAAGCTCTTCGTTGGTGAACGGGCCGTAGACCTCGGCGGTGTCAAAGAATGTAACGCCGCGTTCGACGGCGGCCCTGAGAAGAGCGGTCATTTCCTGCGTGTCTTTGGGTGGGCCATAAGAAAAGCTCATTCCCATACAGCCAAGCCCGATCGCCGAGACTTCTAAGTTGCTTTTTCCAAGTTTACGTTTTTGCATGATACTTATCCTTTATTGGTTTCAAATCGGCTCAGTCATGGATCTTTATGGTGCCCAACGCTTTTACGATGGCGGGATCACGATGGTCAAAGAAGGCGCTTTGCTTGCTATCCAACATCGCAACTGCATCCATGTCGTTGGCGCTTAGCTCGAAGTCGAAAACGTTGAAGTTTTCGGACATACGTTCTTTGCGAACCGACTTGGGAATCGCCACCACATCGCGTTGCGTCAGCCAGCGCAGGATGACCTGAGCCACGCTTTTGCCGTATTTTCCGGCGATGGACAGCAAAACGTCGTTGTGGAAGATGTTGTTTTTGCCTTGTTCTGTCGCGGTTAACCGTGTTTGGCTGACACGCGAAGGCGGCTGGATTGGCTTACCAGATTCTGTTCCAGATGACTTAGCAGAGTAGCCTTGGAACGTTCAGTTCTTTGAAGGCGCCTCTACACCCGAGAAGACCAGCACTGCGTCTGGGAGGCGCGCCCCACGGATCTGGATCGCCGAAACAGACCGATTCAGTTCGGCAAGTTCGGCAGGTGTGAATCGAACGGCAGCCGCGCCGATGTTCTCGATCATATGCGGCATCTGTGTCGTGCCGGGGATGGGCACGATCCACGGCTTCTGCGCCATCAGCCATGCCAGCGAGATTTGGGCGGGAGTGGCTTGTTTTCGCACGGCCCAGCTTTTCACCAAGTCAACGAGCGTCAGGTTGTGGGGCAGATTCTCTGGCGAGAACCGGGATTCAATGCCGCGAATGTCACCGTCAGCGAACCGCGTATTTGCGTCAATGGCGCCGGTCAGAAAACCCACGCCAAGCGGACTCCACGGGACGAAGCCGATGCCGAGTTCCTGGCAGAGCGGGATGACTACATCTTCCGGCCCACGCCACAGCAACGAGTACTCGTTCTGAACGGCGCTAACGGGCAGCACGGCATGAGCGCGGCGCAATGTGTTCGGCCCCATCTCGGATAGGCCCCAGTGCAAAACCTTGCCTTGCGCCATCAGATCCTTGACCGCGCCGGCGACATCTTCGATTGGCACCTGGGGGTCGACTCGGTGCTGGTAGAGGAGATCGATGCGGTCGGTGCGAAGGCGCTTGAGCATCCCCTCGACGGCCAATTTGATATGGTCGGGGCGGCTGTTGAGTCCCGGACGGCGCTCGCCCGTTTCGAGATCGATGTTCCAGCCGAACTTGGATGCGATCGCAACCTTGTCTCGGAACGGCGCTACACCTTCACCGAGTATCCGTTCCACCTCATGAGGACCGTAAGCCTCCGCGGCGTCGTAAAAGGTGATGCCACGATCAAAGGCTGTCCGAATGATGTTGAACATCTCGGATCGGGTGGGGATCGTCTGTTGATAGGTGCGGCTCATGTTTTGAACGCCGAGTCCGAGGGTCGAGACTTCCAAAGAGCCGAGTCTGCGTCGCGCCATTTGCTGTGACTCATTGGCGTTTTGTCCTGTGGCGCCCTGCGCCCCGGTAGCTTGTCCGGCTTGCTGGGCCTGCGCGGTCGTGGCCCCGCGAGCCAGCACCGACGCTGCGGCCAGTCCCAGTCCCGCGCCGAGCAACTGGCGACGATTTGGCATAGGAGGGCCGTCTTCTCTCCTGTTTCGTGTTTTGTTCATGTCAGTGACACCTTCTTTGGGCTGTAGCGCCCCAGTTATCTGGAATAAAATCGTTTTGCGTGTAGCCCTTTGTTGTCTTCAGGGGCTTAGGTGTTGCGTTTGGCAGTTCCTAACATTCTCACCATGTCGGGGTCGCGATGGTCGAAGAAGCTGCTCTTGTTCGTGTCCAGCGAGATAATCGCATTCATATCTTCGGGACTTAGCTCAAAATCGAAAATGTTGAAGTTCTCAACCATCCTTTCCGTCCGAACGGATTTCGGAATCGCCACCACTCCTCTTTGTGTCAGCCAGCGCAGAATCACCTGAGCAATGGTTTTCTGGTATTTCCCGGCGATCGAAAGTAGTAGTTCATTGCTGAAAATGTTGTTCTTACCTTCAGCAAACGGTCCCCAGGATTCAATCTGAACCTTGTTTTCCTGTAAAAATTTTTGGGTTTCAATTTGCTGGTGGAAGGGATGGGTCTCGATTTGATTTACCGCCGGAACCACTTCGTTATGAATGATAAGGTCTATGAGCCGATCGGGATAGAAGTTGCTGACACCGATGGCTTTGGTGCGACCCTCTCGATACAACTCTTGCATTGCCCGCCACGCACCGTAAACGTCGCCGTAAGGCTGGTGGATCAGATACAAGTCTAGGTAATCCAATCTCAGCTTGTCCAATGATCGTTGGAAAGCCTTCTTGGTGCTTTCGTAATCGGCATCCTGAATCCAGAGCTTAGTGGTGATGAAAATCTCGTCTCGCGCCACGCCGCTCTTTTGGATGGCTTTGCCGACGGCTTCTTCGTTGCCGTAAGAAGCTGCCGTGTCAATCAGACGGTAGCCAACTTTAATCGCGTCCGAGACGCTTCTTTCGCACTCTTCCAGATCAGTCATTTGGAAGACACCGAATCCCAAAATGGGCATTTCCAACCCGTTGTTCAAGACAACCTTCTGCATAATTTCTCCTTTTACCTACTTAGTACTGAGTGGTGAGTGCTGAGTAAATTAAGAAGTACTCAGTACTTTTGCACTTGGGTTTTTGCCCCGCCCGATGTTAAGCGGAATCTTTTCTTTTCAGGAGGAGGTTGATACCCCACCCGCAAGTGGCGTGGTCTTTTTACCCAACACGGGCTAAACGCCCCGCTACCGCTAACAGCACTTTTTACTCAGCACTCTTCATCGCAGCTTGACCCGATATCGGCGAGAATGGCAGCCGTAGCTCAGTTCTGTACAGCTAAGGTCAAGAACCGAAACTTCCAGATGGCTGTTGCCAAGTTTACGCTTTTGCATTGTTACCCCTTCGAGGTTTTACCTCGGTTATTCAGATTTAAGGGATGCCATATCAATACAAAAGCGGTACTTCACATCGGACTTGAGCAGTCGCTCGTAGGCTTCGTTGACCTTCTGGATGGGGATGACTTCGACATCTGCGGTGATGTTATGCTCGCCGCAAAAGTCAAGCATTTCCTGGGTTTCGGCGATGCCACCGATGTTTGAGCCGGAGAGACTGCGGCGGCCCATGATCAGGCTAAATGCCGAGACATCCAGGGGTTTTGCGGGTGCGCCAACAAGGGTAATGTTGCCGTCGCGGGTGAGCAGGTTAAGATAGGCGTTGATGTCGTGATCGGCGGAAATGGTGTCGAGGATGAAGTCGAAGCTGCCTGTGTGCTTCTGCATCTCGTCGGCGTTGCGGGAGACGACCACTTCATCGGCACCAAGGCGGAGCGCGTCTTCCTTTTTGTTGGGCGAGGTGGTGAAGACGACGACGTGGGCACCGAACGCACGGGCGAACTTCACGCCCATGTGGCCCAGTCCACCAAGACCGACCACACCAACTTTCTTGCCCTTGGTGACACCCCAGTGGCGCAAGGGGGAGTAGGTTGTAATCCCGGCGCAGAGGAGTGGCGCGACTCCAGGGAGATCGAGGTTGGAGGGAACGCGCAAAACGAAGCGTTCATCGACGACGACGCTATCGGAGTAGCCACCATAAGTAACACCTCCAAGGTGCTTGTCTGGGGAGCCGAAAGTGAGGATCTGGTTCGGGCAGAAATTCTCAAGCCCAGCTTTGCAGTTCGGGCAGGTACCATCTGAATCGACCAGGCAACCGACCGCGGCGAGATCGCCGGGCTTGTACTTGGTAACTGCCGAGCCGACCTTGGTGACGCGGCCGACAATCTCATGACCGGGGACAATCGGGTAGACTGTGGACATGATGCTGCTCCACTCGTTACGCACCGAATGGAGGTCGGAGTGGCAGATGCCGCAGAAGAGGATTTCGATCTGCACGTCGTGTTCGGTTGGATCGCGACGCTCGATCTTGGTGGAGGACAGGGGTGATGTTGCACTGGTTGCGGAATAAGCTTTTGTGTTGTACATAAATTGATGCTCCTATTTGTCTACTTTTGGCGTCTGGTATTGTTCGTCGCTGACCTTTTCCAGCCAGTCCACGGGCTTGCCGTCGAGCCATTCCTGAATGGCGATGTGCGTCATGGACGTGGTTGCTGTAGCACCGTGCCAATGCTTCTCACCCGGCGAGATCCAGATCGCGTCTCCCGGTCGAATTTCCTCGATCGAGCCGTCCCAGCGTTGTACGAGGCCACAGCCAGCCGTCACGATTAAGGTTTGTCCCAACGCGTGAGTGTGCCATGCTGTCCGAGCACCAGGCTCAAATGTGACACTGGCTCCAGACGTGCGTGCTGGATCGTGTGCCTCGAACAGGGGGTCAACGCGGACAGTGCCGGTAAAATACTCAGCCTGCCCTTTGGCGGAAGGCTGTGAGCCACTTCTTTTAATGTCCATTTTCTTAATTCCTTCACTTGATGCCATTTCGATGGCTAGTAGGCAAGTCTCTTGCCCAATCAAAACTGAGTTTTCTCTTAAATAAAAATCTAGAATGCTTACAAGAAGCCAAAATCATTTTTCGCTGCTTTAGCTTCATTCTAAGAATCCTGAAGAATAAGGAATATAACGATCGTCTAAGATCGTTGTACAATCCTGCAAATTTAGAAATGAACGCTGCCAAAACGAGTGAAAAGTCCGATATCGATTTAATGAATGACCCGCAGGCAAAGCGCGAGGCAGACAGAGCGCAAGCCAACAGAGACGAACTGACTGAGCGGATTGCACAGGCGATTCGTCAGGATGGGACGATTGAGCCGCACAGAGGATTGCACTTCAACCGCTCCTCCTCGCCTTCGGAACCCTGTCATAGTGTCTCTATCCCTGCCTTTTGTGCGATCGCTCAGGGCAGTAAAGAAGTTCTTCTGGGTAGCGATCGCTATCAGTACGACCCGATGCATTATCTGCTTGCTACGGTTGAACTGCCGATTGTCAGCCAAATTCTGGAAGCGTCCAAGGCGCAACCGTACTTTAGCGTTCGCCTCGATCTTGACCCCACCCTCGTTGGTTCAGTGATGGTCGAGGCAGGGTATCCCTCATCGCGTAGCCGTGCTGATGTGAAAGCGATTGACGTAAGTCCGTTGAATGCAAATCTGTTGGACGCTGTGGTGCGGCTCGTCAGGCTTCTAGATTCCCCTGCTGAAGCTCATGTTCTCGCACCACTGATTAAGCGGGAAATCATTTACCGACTCCTGATGGGAGAGCAAGGTAATCGGCTCCGTCATATTGCAGTTCTGGGTGGCTATACCTACCATATCGCCAGAGCCGTCGCGCGACTTCGTAAAGACTTTAACGAGCCGATCAAGATTGAAAGCATCGCACGAGAGATGGGAATGAGTGTTTCGGGTTTTCACCATCACTTCAAGTCTGTCACTGCAATGAGTCCCTTGCAGTTCCAGAAGCAACTGCGGCTCCAGGAGGCTCGCCGTCTGATGCTGGGGGAAAGCCTTGACGCTAGCAGTGCTGCCTACCGAGTGGGGTACGACGATGCCTCGCACTTCAACCGGGAGTACAAGCGGCTCTTTGGTGCACCACCGATGCGCGATGTAGAACGGCTGCGAGAAGCTGCTAGGGAGACTGCTAGTTCAATATGATCTCCTCAAGATGCTCTAATCTTGCCAGAAATCGCTAAAACATTGTGGAGACCGCTCTGTGTAGCCGCACCGTATGCTGAATGTTTTTGTGTCCTAGATAGTGCTGAATAGATTGTGTATCGTGCCCATTACAGCTTCACTAACGGCAAAGTTATGGTTCTACTCACAGATTTCGGTACGGTGATAATTTGTTTAAATTTAGGTTAATAAAAAGTTATTTATCCTTAACCACTGTTTTATAATGCCCCTTAACTACAGTATCCAGATCGCTTTACCGCAGATTTAAGGGAAAAATTTGATGAACCAGGGGCAACGTACTTTTAAATCAAGGAGATATTTGACTGAATTAGTTCAGACTTATATTGTTAAAGCTTTACATATTACAAGACAGTGGCGCGTACAACTAATACGAAATTGGTTGTACAAATATTCTTTATTGGGTGTTGCGTCTCTATTCGTAGTCGGAGTTAGCTTGAGTGTAATAATGGCTGCCTGCTCTCCACGTGGTATCAATAATAGTGGTAATACTAGTGCAGTTTCCCAGAATGATGTAACACTAACCTTTGTTTCTTACTCAGTTACTAGTGCCGCATACCAGCAGATCATTCCTAAATTTATTGAACAGTGGAAGAAAGAACATAACCAAAACGTCACTTTCAATCAAAGCTATGATGGGTCGGGTTCCCAAACTCTTGCTGTGATTGACGGTAAAGAAGCTGATGTGGTACACCTGTCACTTGCCCTTGATATTAATAAACTTGTTCAGACAGGTTTTATTCAACCGGGGTGGCAAAAAGAAGCGCCTAATGATGCAATTGTTACCAAATCTCTAGACGCGTAGGCGTAGCCCGCCGCAGGCATCGCTATTCGTGAAGGTAATCCCAAAAATATCAAAACTTGGGCAGATTTGGCACGAGATGGCGTAAATGTGGTTACACCTGATCCTAGAACATCTGGCGGTGCTCGCTGGAATTTTCTTAGTCTCTGGGGTTCTGTAACAGAAACTGGCAAAAATGAAAATCAAGCAATAGACTTTACCTCCAAAGTCTATAACAATGCACCTTTGTTACCTAAAACGGCTCGAAATGCCACTGAACTATTCTTCAACGATAATCAAGGTGATGTTCTGCTAAACTACGAAAACGAGATGATTTTGCTAGCAAAAAATGGTAAAAAAATCTCATATATTGTGCCTGATATTAATATCTCCATCGACAATCCTGTTGCTGTTGTAGACAAAAATGTTGATAAACATGGTACTCGTGCGATTGCCGAAGCATTTATCAAATTTCTTTACACCGCAGAGTCGCAAAGAGAATTTACCAAATTAGGATTTCGTCCTGTTGACCTGACTGTTACAAAAGAAACGGAAGGCAAATTTCCTAAAATTAAAACGATCTTCAAAGCTCAAGATTTAGGAGGATGGGACGAAATTCAGAAAAAATTCTTTGATGAAGGTGCAATCTTTGACAAAATTCGAGCGAAAAAGTCTTAGAATTTCTGTTATCTAATCATCTTCTCTAAAGCGATTTGCAAATCTTGTGTCAAATCGCTCACGGCCTGTCTAGATGCTTGGCGATCGCCCTGACAATTTCTGAAGCGTTCTGTAACTGAAATTGGCTCTCCCACAGTGATTTGTGTCTGTCGCAAACCTAAGCGAGGTCGCCCCGGAAGTGTTGTATCCTGAATTCGAGAAAGCATATCGAATACAAGCAAAGCTGTTTCTGCAAACCGTTCCGCCGTTGGTTGTTCCTGAATATAAGTAGCTGTGACTGCAACAAAACTTTCTACTATCCGCATGTGCCGCATTCGCAAGTCGGCTTCTTCTGCAATCCAGTCTGCCAAACCGCGTTTGAAGGGTGGTAAAGCATTGATATCTGGCAAATCGTCTCGGTAAATGTAACTCCAGCCAGCCTCTTCCAAACGGCGACAGCGGTCAATAAAATTACCCTGCGCTTGAACTCCAAAATATTGCTCGGTAACTTGCAAAGCTTTATCCAGTAAGCAATGAAGTCGGGCAATTAATACCTGATTAGCACTAGCAGATTCATCAGTTGAGATGCTTTTGGGGATATCTTGATGATAGAAGCGACGATAAAACTCTTCCATCTCGGTAATCAGATATTCAGCTAACCTACAGAGGCGTTGATAGTAAATCTCTTCGCTATTGCCCGAATCAATTTCCAAAACTTTCAAGCCACTATCAGCTTCTAACTTACTCAATAGCCAATCTATCTTAGACCAAGGTGGCTCAACGTAGCGATACTGGATGGCGATCGGTACAACGATCACAGTCTCAGAACGGTTAGCTTTTTCTAAGTCTTCTACACACCAGAACCCCATTTGAGCAACACCAGGTTCTAAGGGGCTAACAATGCCACTATGACCATTAGTACCGCCTTCCGGTGCCACTGCGATCGGAAGTTCGCCATTAGCAAACAACTCCCTTGCATTTTGGATAGCTTGCCGATCTAGTCGCCTACCACGACGAACGGGCACACCCCCCAGCAGAGAGAACAGCCAACCTAGCCACTTTCCAGCCCAAACTGTCATACCTCGGTCATAAAGAAAATAGCTGTGAACCAGGGGTTTTAGTGTAATACCTTTTTGACGAGCAACTTGTGGCACAATCCGAGAAAGCAAATACAGCATACAGAGAGGATCTTCCACCTCTGGGTGGCGAAATGCCAACAAAAAGCGAATTTTTCCAGCCTGAAATTGTTGATATAGTTCAGCTAATACTTCAACATTCTTGGCTTCAATCTTGACAATCCCAGCCGGCAGCCAAGGGCGAGTACGAAACCGTAGTGCGATCGGCAGTAACCACCGAAAAATCTGGAGTACCAGCGGATTCAACCGTTGGGGAATAAATTTCAGTGGTGGTTGAGTAGACTGAATCGATCTAGGCAAGTCGCTCTCCAGATTGTATTTCTAGCGATTGTACAACGTGGGGTCTTGGTTTTGCGTAAACCCTGAGCCTTTTGTGGTCAAGCTTTTTAATCACTACGTTTCGCTCTTTTGGTTCCTCAGCACTCCTTAACTTTTCCACGATAGACCCTAAGTATCGAATCAAAAATTAGTTTGGATGTTTAGGAAAATTTCGGAATAAATAGCCAAATACAGCTAAATTTAACACAAAAGCTAATGTTTTAATCGGAGATATTCCCCGAATTAATTCATAAATCTCTGGTGGAATACTGATACCGACAAGTCCCAATACTAAAATATGTGCCCAACGCTTTTCGTACCATAAACCAACGGCTTCTGTAGCAGTAACAATAGCATAAATTCCGGTTCCGATACCGCTAAATGCCAAAGTTCTAGGATTTAAGTTAACAACTTTCTTTAAAAGCCAATCAATAATTACCGATTTACCTTCTAAAACATAATTTTCTGAAAACGCTTCTAGAGTTTGATAATTTTTTAATGTCAATAATAAAGCGATCGAAGTAACTATAAGCAGCAAGGCGGTAAATGATTTGTAGAGAACAATTGCCACTAACCCCAATGGACGCTTTTCCAAACAACCCCCTAAGTATAAATAAGTCAAATTTTTAACTATTCAAAATACGTTAGTACTATCAAATCAGAGTTTACCTCCTTATCCAGAGATTCCTCTAACTAAGTACAGCTTTGAATCGGTGCAATGGATGCAATACCATACTTTCCTCTCCCCAAACCTCTTGCCTAACAAGGGAAATAACCCCATTATTTGATAATAAATGGGATTTTAATTAATTTAAATGTGCGTAGGCTAGCAAGAACCCCAGGCATAGCACATTTTAATCAAACATTTCCAATGGAGGTTAGCGGACTCGAACCGCTGACATCCTGCTTGCAAAGCAGGCGCTCTACCAACTGAGCTAAACCCCCATAAACTTAAAATAGTAGATAACTTTGATTACCGTTGTTATTGTAACTTATATTGTTCTATTACCAAAGGGATGAAGCCAGAAAAGATCCAAGTTGTCGTAGCACTGTATAAATTTGTTAAGCTGCCAGATTTTGCCGAGAAACGAGATCCTCTGCTGTCTTACTGCCAAGCGCAAGGTGTCAAGGGGACGATTTTGCTGGCACTTGAAGGGATTAACGGTACAATTGCCGGTTCGCGTCAGGCGATTGACTCAGTTCTCTGGTTTCTGCGTTCTGACCCCCGTCTAGCAGACTTAGAATCTAAAGAGTCCTATACCGAAACCCCACCTTTTGAGCGGATGAAGGTGCGGTTGAAGCAAGAAATTGTCACTTTGGGGTTGCCAGAAATCGACCCAAATGAGCAAGTTGGCATCTATGTCAATCCCCAAGAATGGAATGATTTAATTGCCGATCCAGAAGTAACCGTGATTGACACGCGCAATGATTATGAGGTGAATATCGGTACTTTCCAAGGGGCAGAAAATCCCCAAACTGAATCATTCCGCGAATTTCCCGATTATGTGCGCCACCATCTCGACCCAACTAAACACAAAAAGGTTGCTCTGTTTTGTACAGGTGGCATTCGCTGTGAAAAAGCTTCATCCTTCATGCTTGCCCAAGGCTTTGCAGAAGTCTATCATCTCAAAGGCGGCATTCTTAAGTATTTGCAGGAAGTTCCAGCACAAGAAAGTTTATGGGAAGGAGAATGTTTTGTTTTTGATGAGCGGGTAGCCGTTAGTCATGGATTAGAAGAAGGAAGTTGTGAGCGGTGCTTCAGTTGTGGGCGTCCGATTTCTGAGGAAGATAAAGGGTCTCCCAAATATGAGCAAGGTATCTCTTGTCCCTACTGTTTCGATAGCCTTACCGAGGAGAAAAGAGCGCGTCAGCAGGAAAAATGGCGCCACTACCAAACCCAAGTTGGTAACAAAGCTGCTAAATTACTGATATAGTCAGCGACATCAATTTGTCCAATATTAGCAGAAGTATATAAATTTTTGTGAATTAGAGATATTGACTCAATTCGATTTTGACTCTCTCGAAGAACTTTGATTATTTCCGGGTCTTTGAGTGTTTGAGACTGAAGTTGTCATAAACTGGAGACAATTTGCAAATTATTTTTAACTCGATGATGAACTTCTTTTAAAAGAACTTCTTTTTCAGCTAAGGCAGTTTTTAACTTGATTTGAGCTTTTTGTCTTTGAACAAGTTCAGTTTGAGCTTGCTCTAAGATCCTGGATTGTTGAATTGCGATCGCTAATTGGACTGTCACTTGATCGAGCAAATCTAATTGATTTTCTTCCCACTCACGAAAACCAGAGCATTGGTGAGCAATCAGTAAACCCCAAATGTGGGAGCCAGGGTTTTGAGAGCTTACTTCGAGTAAAATGGGCACAACTAAATTTGCTTTCACCTCAAACTGTTCTAACAGGCGAATATGGCAATCAGTTAGTCCAGCTTCATAAATATTAGCGATCGCTAATCTGTGCGTCTTTTCGCTGATGTCGCCATCGCCCAGTAAAATCTAAGTTAGAGTGCTTTCGTTCTAAATATTCAAGGAAGATAGGCACATCTTCTGAAGGGCGAATGTCAGTTATTCGCATTTGCAAGAACTCTTCTCGTGAGTAACCGTAGTGAACAACAGCCGCTTCATTTACATCTAAAAATTGTAGATTATGCTAGTTATATACCCACATAGGGTTGGGATTTTTAGAGAAAAGTAAATTAAAACTCCTTTGGCTTTCATTTTCAGGAAATAGCATTAGTGGTTATGTGATAAAAGTTTTTATTATCTACTAATTTTAATGAGTTTAAATCTAAAATAACCAAGACGCGATTTATCGCGTCTCTACATTAGGGTTTTGGGCTGATCTGAACTGTGTTGAACTATAGAGGTAAATTCAAATCAGCCGAAAAATGACTTTATTACCAGAGTTTCCGCAGGTTCAGTTCACGATTAAGTCCCCATTACCTAACTCAACTTAAAGCCAAGTCTTCTGGTGTATTACAGTTAAACAGCATTTCTGGTTCTGCTAAGGGCAAAACTTCTACCGGATATTGCCGAAGCCACTGCTGAAACGATCGCTCCCCTTGGTTGATAAACTCTAGGAGTTGTGGCAAACAGCGACGGCGATAGAAACCACACAGAGGTTCCCAGCCTTTTGGATGACAAGCTAAAGCTGCGATCGCATTATCTCCCACGCTATCAAGTCTACTTGCCCAATCTTGCAACACCTCAACCCGCAATCTTGGTAAATCGCAAGCTAGCAACAGCACCCAATCTGTCTCTACTTCGGCTAATCCTTGAGCAAACCCAACTAGAGGCCCGTGAGCTAAAGATTCTCCAGATAAAGGTACTTCCTGAATAAACTTACAACCAGGCAAAAATAATTCTTGATAGCGTTCTGGCCAGGGAGTTACTACATAAACAGTATCAGCGCAGCTTTGAGCAATCCCACAAACTCGCTGCAACAATGGTACCGCTTGAATGGGAATCAAGGCTTTATCGTGACCCATCCGAGAACTCTTACCGCCGGCTAATACAATCGCGCTTAATTTGCTTCGGCTCGTCATTGCCCCATGCCCTATGCCCTATGCCCTATTTAGACTTTTCTGCACTTGCTGCAATAAATGCTCAACACTTTCTGCTGGTGCAAGACACTTCAAACCTTGGCAAACTAACCCAATGCTTCCCTCTGGAAAATCAGATGTGATGGCAAACACAGCTGCCGGTAAATACTTGGGAATCAAAGCGTTGATTTGCTCAGTGGTGCTGCGAATCAAAGTAGAGTTTCGATACCAATCCAAAGCTGTGAACAAGCTGGGACAAGCTTGGGGAGCGCGATGCATTACACTTCTAAAAGCTTTCAAACCAAGTTCCGCTAAATCCAAATAATCTAGATTATCGGTGAGTAGGGCCAGACGGACAAGGTTTGCGATCGCAATTCCATTGGCTGATGGTGTCGCATTATCTGCGTAACTACGCTCTCTAACAATTAAATCTTGACTAAAATCGCTTGATGTGTTATTATAACCACCTAATTCTACACTCCAGAGAAATTCGTTAAATTCATCTTGGATAGCGATCGCATTTTCTAACCATTGCTCATGCTCAGGGTTGGAAGCTTGTAAATCCAAGAGAGCTTTAACAAACAAAGCGTAATCTTCAGACTGCGCTAAAACGGTTGGTTCTCCTTGATAGTTGAGTCTCTGGAAACGCCCACCGACAAACTGATTTTCCAAAATAAAATTCGCCGCTTGTGCTGCTAATTCCAGGTACAAAGGTTGTTGGAAAACCCCAGCAGCCCTAGCCAGCCCTGAAATCATCAAACTATTCCAGGCGACAATCATTTTCGTATCTGTCACCGAGGGAATGCGACCTGGCCAGTTAGTGGTTTTTGCTTCCTGGTTGTTACGAGCAGCAGGAAAAGTTTCTAGTGACTCAGAATTAACGCCATAACGAGCGGTAAACAGCTTGCTCAATGACGTTTCTAGCGTTGCACTTAATTTATCTGAATGGCTTCTTTGCAAAACATTACGTCCTTCAAAGTTGCCGTTAGGCGTCACCGTAAACTGTTGTTGTAATTGGGTTAATTCTTCAGGCGTTAACAGTTGTTGTAATTCGCTGTAACTCCAGACGTAAAAGGCTCCTTCTTCTGGTTCTACCGCCGTGGATTCAGTGAAGCTATCGGCATCTTGAGCAGCATAGAAGTAACCTTCAGGCGCAGTCATTTCCCGCTTCAGCCATTGTACAGTTCCAGCAACCGCCCTCTCAAAGGCTGGCTCTTGTACTCCTGTACTCCATAAAGAAGCCAGATACTCGACAATTTGTCCATTGTCATAGAGCATCTTTTCAAAGTGGGGTACTGTCCAAGTCGGGTCAACAGTATAGCGATGAAAACCACCAGCTACATGATCGTAAATGCCGCCCAGCGCTAAGTCTAGTCCTCGTTGGGTACAAACTTGCTTGCCATCATAGCGAGATTCAAAATTAAATCTAGTTCCCCGCAGTGCTAATTCTGTGTAGGGAATCATCGGAAAACTATTGCCAGATTGATTAGGAGTAATTACGCCTGTACTGGTTTCCCAACCTTGGCTCAGTAGTTCATGGTCTTCAAGCTCATCTGTTGTACCATCTTGCAACACCGCAGACGTGAGCAGAGACTCAACAATTAAGGCTTTACGTTGTTGTAAGTCCGCTTTTTCTGTATCGTAATAACGGCGAAGCGCTTGCAACACCTGCAAAAATCCCGGACGACCATAGCGCGGGTCTACAGGGAAATAAGTACCAGCGTAAAACGGCACTAAATCTTCTGGGGAAAGAAAAATATTTAAAGGCCAACCACCCCCTTGGCCGCTCATCATCTGCAAAGCTTGCATATAGATGCTATCGAGGTCAGGTCTTTCTTCCCTGTCTACTTTGATGGGAAGATAATTAGTATTCATGTAGTCAGCGATCGCAATATCAGAAAAAGCTTCGCCTTCCATGACAGTACACCAGTGGCAACTAGAATAGCCAATGGAGAGAAAAATCGGTTTATTTTGCGCCCTTGCAGTTGCAAGTGCTTCATCACACCAAGGCCACCAATCAATTGGGTTTTCGGCGTGTTTGCGGAGATAGAGGCTCTTAGCTTCAGCAAGGCGATTAGTCATAATCAAACGCAAGTAAGTTTGCCTTCTTTGCTCAGTCTACCCTGTTCTCAGGAGTGTGAGCCTAGACAGCTATGTACATTACAGCTATTTTCAGGTAAATAGACCACGCGGTAGGGGCGCAAGTCCTTCATTGGTGTCAACTTAACCTATAAGCTAGATTTGGCGAACTTTCCAGGTTTGACCCTCACCCCCAACCCCTCTCCCAAAATTGGGAGAGGGGAGCAAATTCTCTAGTTCCCCTTCTCCCAACTTGGGAGAAGGGGTTAGGGGATGAGGGTCAAACGTCTTCTCAAAGCAGATTTTTTCTGAAGTTGACACCAATGCAAGTTCTTGCGCCCCTACGACAAGTGTGGTTCAAATACATGAAAACTGCTGTAAGTAAGAAACTCAACGAGCGAATTATACTTTTGTTTTTAATCTTGCCTAAGTAAGTTAGTGTAAAAAATTGCAGTTTTGTAGTCAGCGCTAACTACTAGGTAATCATCTATATAATTGAGTTTATGTACGCCGACTTACTTACACCTGTGCAACTTATGAAACATTCTTATTGAAAAGGTCGCAATAGCAAGCTAACAATATTTGGTGGCATTTCTTGCTGCATAGGTTGCTGCATAGGTGATGCTGTCTTTGTTTGCATTAAAGTATTTGGGCTAAGTCCTGCTATCAGATGGAGCAAGAAGGTGATGATGGCGGCTTGTATGAGTTTTTCCAGCATGGCACGTCTCTCTCTGAGTGGATAGCATTTCAACTGCGACTGGTTATTCTAAATACACCTCGTACTCCCGATTAACCGAATCTAACAAAAATAACTCAATAAATGCCGAAGGAAATCATAAAAAAATGTTTAAAATGTTACTGATGGTTAATATAATTCCCTAAGCAAGTCGGATTTCGGTTATCGGTCTAATCAATACATCGCCAAGGTTGTGCAGCAAAGTCCGAGATATAAGATTGGCGACAATTGAAGTTTTTTGATTTATTCTTCTCTAAACCGGGATATTCTCTTAGACAGCTTTTGTCGCTAAAAAGTGTCCTTAGAAGTTGAATTTATTGCAAAAGCACATTTTGCTCCTTTGTTGAATCAGACAGAATAGCCAAGATTTACTTATATCTACCTCGGAATAGTAGAGATAAACCCCAGTTTCGTGCTGTCACCGATAAAATGTATTTAAAGTAGCCACAAACACGCTTCCATGATTCCTATCGTTATTGAACAATCGGGTCGAGGTGAACGCGCCTTTGACATCTACTCACGGCTGCTACGTGAGCGCATCATCTTTTTGGGACAACAAGTTGATAACAATATTGCCAACTTGATTGTTGCCCAACTGCTGTATTTGGATGCTGAAGACCCGGAGAAAGACATTTATATGTACATCAATTCTCCCGGTGGTTCGGTGACGGCTGGTATGGGTATTTTTGACACTATGAAACATATTCGCCCTGATGTCTGTACTATTTGTACCGGATTGGCGGCGAGTATGGGTGCTTTTCTCCTCAGCGCGGGTGCTAAGGGTAAGCGGATGAGTCTACCCCATTCTCGGATTATGATTCATCAACCTTTAGGTGGCGCTCAAGGACAGGCGACTGATATTGAAATTCAGGCGCGGGAAATTCTCTACCATAAGCGGCGGCTAAACGACTATTTAGCCGAACATACAGGTCAACCAATTGAGCGGATTGCTGAAGATACTGAGCGTGACTTTTTTATGTCGCCAGAGGAAGCCAGGGAATACGGTTTGATTGACCAAGTGATTGACCGTCACGCTGCTGGTAGTCGCCCAGCAGTTGCTGTTCTTAATTAATAGTCACGATTGGTAAATGGTGATTTAGCACTTTTAATTTCCTTAAACCGCAAAAATAACCCCTCTTTACTTATGAAGAGGGGTTATTTTTGGAATGGATGGTCTGCTCAAGTACTTAATACCGATTTGGACAAATGACCAACTAAAATCCCGCTATTGGGTTTGGCTGAGATTGTAAGTATTTGAGGAATCCGTGTAATTCTTCTTCAGTAAGCAAAGTACGCCCTCGCTTACCGTAGACTTTAATCAGATGTTCTCGTCCCTGTTCTGGTGTCCAGCCTAAGCGCTGGATTTCGACATCTGTTTTAGCAATTACATCCGACAAATCTGGTGGTGTTGGTTGAGATGCAAGGGATGCAAGGTATTGCCGGAAGTCTAGTAATTCTGCTTCTGTCAGCAAAGTACGCCCTCGCTTCCCATAAGTTTTAATTAGATGCTTCCGTCCCTGTTCTGTTGTCAACCCTAAACGCTGCATTTGGACATCGGTCTTATCCAATATCTGAGATAAATCCTCAGAAGATATTCTAGTAATTACCTTGTCTGATTCTTCTGAGTATGTAGAGAAATCTTGGAACTCTTCATATTCCGCATCAAAATCCGTGGGGGATTCTACTGTAGGTAGAGATACAAGGTATTGCAAGAAGTCTAGTAATTCTACTTTTGTCAGTAAGGTAGGCGATCGCTTCCCATAGGTTTTTTTGAGATGTTCCCATGCCTCCTCTTCTGTCCACCATAAACGTTCGATTTCAACATTAATTTTAGCAATTAGAACTTCGTCTAATGTTGGTGTCGGTTGAGATACAAGGTATTGCAGGAATTCATGCAATTGCTCATCGGTTAGCAAAAAACGCGATCGCTTCCCATAATTTTTTATGAGATGTTCCCGTCCCTGGTCTATTGTCCACCCTAGTCGCTGCATTTCAACATCTGTTTGAGCAATTACTTCAGAAAAATTCCCAGTTTCCATAGCTTCGTCACTGTTTCAAGAGCCAACGTTATTAGTCATTAGTCCTTACAAATGACTAATGACCAATGACAAATCAAAATCCCGCTATTGGATCTGCCTGAGATTGTAAGTATTTGAGGAATCCGTGTAATTCTTCTTCAGTCAGCAAAGTCCGCCCGCGCTTACCGTAGGTTTCAATCAGATGTTCCCGTCCCTGTTCTGGTGTCCAACCTAAACGCTGAAGTTCGACATCTGTTTTAGCAATTACATCCGATAAATCCACGGGTTCAGCTTTTTTCTTTCTCTTTCCTGTCACTGCCGGGGTAGTAACATTTTCTTGAGGGCTGTAACTCCGAGGTGTAAATGGTGTGACATTGTTGGCAGAAATTGCCGGAAAGTTTTGATTTTCTGGCTGGTTATCAAAGTTTATTTCCAAGTTTTCAACTGGAGGATCGAATTCTAGCTCCCGGTTGGCAGTCATCGGAAAGTTTTGACCTAAATCCTGGCTATAGGTATCGTTTAGAGGCGCAGCATTGCTGTAGCCGTATTGTTCGTTACTGCTTGTTACTACTTCTGGTTTGATGTTCTGTTCTTGGGAAGGCGGTATAGATATTTCTTTGTTGCTGACTGCTGACCACTGACTACTAACAAAATCCTCATCTTTTGCAGAGGAATAAGCAGCAGGCTCACTCAATCTACCTTTAGTATTCAATTCAGGATTTAGCTGTGCTGGAGAAACTGGATTTGAAGTCAACGCTACTGATTCTGGTGGCGCGTTTGTAATACCCAAAACTATCAACGCCCTGGTTCTGGCTTGGTCTTCTGCGGCTTCTACTGTTTCTGCTGCTGCCATACCCGTAGCACGGGTTACACCTTCAATTTGCACGCTTGCCCGAACAATATATTTTCCTTGAAAAATTTGCACTAATTCAGAAATCAAACTGGCTTTGGGATACAAGCTCTGGAATTGAGCCAACATAATATTGCTACCAATCTAAATATTTTTAATAACGGGGTTGATACTGCCTGTATGTTCAAGCGATATCAGCTGCCCTTACTTTAATTTACATCCACTCGATACCCAGGATGCCTGCCAATATTGCATTTATTCATTTTTAATTGTTTACTATGTGTCATCAGTTTCTTGGCAGGCGATGAGTAGGTATAATTCTCTGCTCTGAGCCATCAAGGTGATATTCTTGCTTTGCCTTGTGTCCCAATTGTAGCAGTAGCTCTTTTTTGACGAAATTTTTGGTCAGTGCTAACTTATCTGGGTAGTCTTGCTTGCAATGCTATACTTATTACCCAAGTCGATATCTAGAAGTATTTTCTGGAAGTGCGCTCTAAATCTACAATAATGGAGATAAGGTTCGCCCTCACTGCTTATTAAGCTGCTCACCTAATTGTTACCGATTCTACATGTGGGAAAATTGGGTTCACGGCAGTTCCGCCTAGTTAAAAATCAGAGTCTAATGTCGTAAAATTACCTTCACTCTAGACAATCAAACACCTGTAGTTTCCACGCCACTTGCTCCACTTGGGGAGACCCCATTGCTTTTAGCCTCTCCCCTTCTCCAAAGGGAGAGGCTAACGCCAAGGGAGAAGACCGCAGTGGCTCCCCTGCATAGCGCTTTTGGGCAGTATGGATTCTCTAAACCCAACTTCTCAAAAACCCGTCGCGTAATTAACTAGCGGGGCTAAATTTTAATCAGGCGTGCAATCTTAAGTTTGGTTAGGTGAAGGGACTTGAACACAGGCGAATTCTGAGAGCACCGTGCAGTGAGAAGTTCGTAAACGCCCAGAGTTGTCTGTGGGTGGGCTTCTTTGCAAAGGAACTGCAAGAGTAGTTTCCCGCTCTTACTGGGTCGGGCTTCCTTTCCTTAGAACTTAGGAAGTCTTGCTTCAGGGCAATTAGTTTCCAGCTTGTTTCTGTAAGCCGTGAGGATATACAGGAAAGAACCAGATTAAACAACAAATGATGTTTTGACCAAAGGTCGGTTCACTGCATGGAATTTTCAATCGCTACACTCCTTGCCAATTTCACCGATGATAAATTGGTAGCTCGGAAGGTTTTAGAAAAGAAACTTGGCTGTGAAGATGAAAAAAGTTTACAAAAACTTCACATTGCCTTAGATGTTCTGGAAAAAATCGGTATTTTAGTGAAGGAACGGGGCAAGTACCGCCGTGTCTCAGAAGAGGGAATAATCGAGGCAAAACTCCGTTGTTCTAGTAAAGGCTTTTGCTTTGCTATTCAAGATGTGGAAGGAGCCGAGGATATTTACATCCGCGAAAGTCATCTGAGTAATGCTTGGAATGGCGATCGCGTTTTGGTGAGAGTTCTTAAAGAAGGCAGTCGCCGTCGCTCTCCAGAAGGGGAGGTGAAGCTGATTCTGGAACGTTCTAACCACACTTTACTGGCACGAATTAAGCAAGTAGAAACTGGTTTTCGGGCTGTGCCTTTAGACGATCGATTGCTGTTTGAACTCAAGATTCAACCTAACGGGGCCAAGTTAGAAGAAGCGATCGATCATCTGGTTCATGTGGAAGTTTTGCGTTACCCGTTGGCACAATATCCTCCCCTTGGTCGAGTGGTGCAAATCCTCGGTAGCGATGCCGAAGCTGCTGCTGATATAGATTTAGTTACGTGCAAACACGACCTTTCCCGGACTTTTCCAGATAATGTTCTAGAAGCAGCCGCCAGGTTGCCCAAAAAGCTGCTGAAAGCAGACCTGAAAAATCGGCTGGATTTGCGTAATTTGTTTACTCTCACGATTGAAGGGGTAAATAGCGATACTAAAGTTATAGAAAACGCTTTTAGTTTAGAAAAAAACTTAGCCGGAAATTGGCTTTTGGGCGTTCATATCACCGATGTTTCTCACTATGTCCAACCTGACGAAGCCTTAGATAGAGAAGCACTCAAACGGGGTAAATCAGTCTATCTAGGAGAATTGGTGTTGCCAATCTTGCCCCCAACTGTGGCAGAACGCTGTTCTTTAGTAGCTGGGAGCGATCGCTTAACCATCTCTTTTTTAATTACCATCGATCCCCAATCGGGAGAAGTGCTGGAATGGGAAATTCAACCCAGTGTAATCAATGTCGAAACTGCACTGACTACTGAACTTGCCCAAGCAATTCTCACAGGTGAAGCTGAAGATAAATCATCACAGGTTTCCCAAATACTGCAAGACCTCCAAGTCTTGCAAACAGCGGTAAAACAGGTACGCTTGACTCGTGGTAGCCTCCAGTTGAATCTGCCACCTAGCCAAAACGCCTATTATGATGAGGGAATTCTCGGCGCTGTGGTGGTGAATGATTTACCAGTGCGATCGCTACTCACGGAGTTGGTGCTGTTAGTTAATCAACTGTTTGCAACTCACTTAAATGCCCTTGGTGTTCCCGCAATCTGGCGAGTTCAAGGTACTCCTGATGTTGAAGATGTCCAGGAAATGCTGAAATTGGCAGTCAATTTAGGCGTTGACCTCACATTAGATCCAGAAGTCGATATCCAACCCTTAGATTACCAACATTTGACCACAGCTTTTGCTGAATCTCCCTCTGAGCAAGTTCTTACTTACTTATTACAAGATACCCTTAAGCCGTCTGCATACAGTACCACCAAAGGATCTCACTTTGGTCTGGCACTACCGCAATATGTCCATTTTAGCGCTCCCTTGCGGCGTTTCCCAGATTTGCTGATGCAAAGAGTGTATTACGCGCTACTCGAAAACGGACGCGATCGCCGCAATACCCGTGTTAGAGAGCGCGTTAATCTACGCCACTCCTCCAGCCACGAGGAAATTAACTGGAACGTTTTACCCCCAGAATTGCAACAAGAACTGCAAAGCGATTTGACTAGGGTAATTGTCCAAATCAACGACCGAGAAAAAGAAGTCCAAGAAGCCGAAGCCGATTTAGCTGGACTGCAAAAAGCCCAACTGATGAAGCAACGCATCGGTCAGGTATTTCAAGGTGTGATTACTGGGGTTCAATCCTACGGTTTCTTTGTGGAAATTGAAGTACCTGCGGCTGAGGTGGAGTCTAGCAGTAATCCTGGTGTGCCTTTGAGGGTAGAAGGATTGGTACACGTCAGTTCTCTCAAAGATGATTGGTATGAATATCGCGCCAGACAACAAGCACTGTTTGGGCGCAAAAATCGCGCTTCTTACAGATTAGGCGATCGCGTTGCCGTCCAAGTTAAAAGTGTCGATTACTACCGTCAGCAAATTGATTTGGTAACAGTCGGCAGCGATGGCGTCGCCAAAGGTTTAACTGGCAATGATTCCCGTGAAGAAGACCTTTCAGACCTCTACTTACCAAATGACATGGAACCTGATGACCTAGACTCTTACTCTGAGGACGAGTAAAATCCACTACAACTTACGTGTCAAATCACACTAAACCTTTAATTTTAGGCGTATCGGGCGCATCTGGTCTGATTTACGCTGTTCGCGCGATCAAATTTTTGCTAGAAGCGGAGTATAGTATTGAGTTGGTTGCCTCTAAATCAACTTACATGGTTTGGCAGTCAGAACAGGAAATTCGGATGCCATCAGAACCAACCGGGCAAGAACAATTCTGGCGAGAGCAAGCTGGTGTTGCACTTTTGGGTAAACTCCGCTGTCATCCTTGGAGCGATGTTGGAGCCGGAATTGCCAGTGGTTCCTTTGCCACTCTGGGGATGATGATTATTCCATGCAGCATGAGTACAGTGGCAAAGCTAGCGGTTGGCTTGAGTTCCGATTTACTAGAACGAGCAGCGGATGTCCAACTCAAAGAAGGGCGAAAGCTAGTTATTGTCCCGCGTGAAACCCCTTTTAGTCTCATCCACCTACGTAACTTAACCTCTTTAGCAGAAGTTGGAGTGAGAGTTGTCCCCGCTATTCCCGCTTGGTATCACAATCCCCAAACCATTGAGGATTTAGTTGATTTTGTAGTTGCCCGTGCTTTAGATCAACTAGATATTGACTGCATCCCAATTCAGCGGTGGCAAGGAAGGAAGTAAAAAGGTAAAAGTAAAAAGGTGAGCCACTGCGGTGGACGGGAACACCTGCATAAAGCAAGTGGTGAACCCGAAGGGTAAAAGAAAGATAGAGTTACTTTTGCTTTTTGCCTTTTGCTTTTTGCCTTTTGCCTTTTGCCTTCTACCTTTTACCTTTTACCTTTTTTATGGCTGTAATTCGCTTAATTCTATTGGTGGCAGTACTGGGAGGACTAACGCTGTTATTAGTCCAAAATTTCTCACCTGCCCTATCGCTAGTATTTTTGGGGGTACGAACTCAACCATTACCACTAGCGATATGGATTTTGTTCAGTACTGCCACTGGTGCTTTCACATCGATATTGATTGCTACCTTATTTAATTTATCTAATTATTTTGTGGCAGGACAACGTCAAACTCCTAACAGAGCAACCACCCCTTCAAGTCGTGCCAAAACAACCCAAAGAGAAGAATTTACATCTCGCCCTACCAGTTCTCCACCACCAGCTAGTAAAAATGAAGAGTCTAGCAGTGAGGTATTTGATGATTGGGAGACAAATAGCAGTAAAGATGATGATTGGAACTTTGATGAACAGTCATCAGCACCTACTCCTAATTCTCAAGCTCAACAGCCTAGAGACTCAACAACTTACGAACGTCAATCAGAAGCCAAAAGCAGTTCTCGGTCTGGTTCAGTTTACTCTTACAGCTACCGCGAGCCAAAAAATACTGCCGCGGGAAAAACTGAATCAATTTACGATGCTGATTACCGGGTAATTATCCCCCCTTACCAGCCGCCAACTACCAATCAAGCAGATGATGATGATTGGGAATTTTTTGAGGATGATGATGATTTTGAAGATGATGGTAAACGCCCCCGTCGGTGAGATGTAGTAGCAGGCTACATCTCTATTTAATGCCACACCGTTCTCTTGACTCCTGCTTGACCTTACCAGTCATGGCAGCTTCCTGCAAAGTCATGAAAGCATTAAAATCTTCCAAGTCATATCGGGTAGTCAACAGTTGTCGTAGTTGATCTTCAGCTTCAACAGTTAAATAGCCGGTTACTAAAGCTTTTTCTACAACGTCACGAATTCGAGTCATGGTTGACACCTCATTCATACAATATTTATTCATTCAGGCTTATTGGGGTGGAATATGCAGTAGTCTTTGTGTCGAAACTTCAATTTCTTTGCAAGCTTTTTTGGGCGATCGCGGTAAATCAGTCATTATTTACACCTTTATCAGAAACATTTAATTGAGCAGGTCTTGTTATAACTGAATTTTTAGAATAATCATTATGTGCTGGTAGAAACACAGTATTGTATATACTTAAAATTCCTCATCGGAGTAAAAACCCTGATTATTTGGATAGACAGATATTGTTTGGATAAAGTTT
Source organism: Nostoc sp. 'Lobaria pulmonaria (5183) cyanobiont' (assembly GCF_002949795.1). Classification (NCBI taxonomy): domain Bacteria; kingdom Bacillati; phylum Cyanobacteriota; class Cyanophyceae; order Nostocales; family Nostocaceae; genus Nostoc; species Nostoc sp. 'Lobaria pulmonaria (5183) cyanobiont'. The sequence continues at coordinate 5,379,699 of NZ_CP026692.1, forward strand.
CAAACAAGCTACTTTAATTTTCTGGTTAAGCATAGCGATCGCTATACAGCAATTACCTAGTTACTTCAGGAAAATCACTACATTCGTAAGAAATTCATTAGTTATTACTGATGGTATATTTGATAGAAGAATCGTTAATTGATTGCCTAAGTTACTTTAGATACCATTAATAACGGTAATAACAGCAGTTAATTCCTCTTAAATAGAAGATGAATTTGAAGGCTATACAGTTCAGTTAAGAAAAATTGTAGGTTGGGTTACGCAAAGCGTAACCCAACAAAGCTAAAGAAATGTTGGTTTACCTTGCGGTCAGCCCCTTCTCTACGAGAGGCATCTCTTTCAGAGACGCTAACGCGAACGCCAACGGGTCTACGCTCCTCAACCCAACCTACTTAATTAGAAGATGAATTTGAAGGTTTTAAAAATAATTGGAAGTTAAAAAAATTATAAGCAAGTTTGATATCTACAAAGGTATCTTGCTCCAAATGAAGCGAGATACCTTTGTGGATTTAAACACCTTATAAAGCTAGCGATGATATTTTTTTCCCCAGCAGTGATAAGTAGGTAGGCATAATCAAACCGAACTATATAAAATTTTGTATGGGTAAGGGGAAAAGGTTAAAGGTTTTTCCCTTATCCTCTTACCCCTTTACTCTTTTTAATTTAGTTGTGTTTTTTAGCGCCCACTTAGTTGTTTATAATTTAAAACTGTGACTCAGCACTCAGAACTTATAATTGGAGCGAAACAACTGGTGAGCAGCTTATTACAAGGAGTCAACCTGTACTTAATTGGTATTATGGGCGTTGGTAAGACGACAGTAGGGCGCTTACTAGCAAAGGAACTGGGTTATGGGTTTGTAGATACCGATGATGTCATTGTCCGAGCCACGGGTAAATCTATCAATCAGTTATTTGCACAAGTTGGTGAAGCCGGGTTTCGTCAGTTAGAAAGCGACGTACTTTCACAAGTTTGTGCTTTTACAAAGTTGACTATAGCAACTGGTGGGGGCATTGTACTGCGGCAAGAAAATTGGGGTTACTTGCACCACGGTTTGATAGTGTGGCTAGATACGCCAGTGGAGATAATTTACAGCCGTTTAGCTGAGGATACCACAAGACCGCTACTGCAAGATGCCGATCCTAAAGCTAAGTTGCGATCGCTCCTCGAACAACGAACACCACTTTACTCCCAAGCCGATTTACACATCACCGAGCGAGAGGGAGATACACCTGAAGACGTTGCCCAGCGAGTACTTGAGGCAATTCCTAGTGTGCTGAAAAAATCTGTTTCTCATTAATGGGGAAGATTGAGCTAACTGTGTCTGCAAAAGATATTTTTCATGAATCAGTTAAACAAGCTTTGCAAAAAGAACAATGGACAATTACGAGCGATCGATTCAAATTTAAATTTGGGCAAGTCAACTTCCAAATTGATTTAGGCGCAGAGAAAATAATTGCCGCAGAAAATAGCGTAATGCGATCGCTCCTCGAACAACGAACACCACTTTACTCTCAAGCCAATTTGCACATCATCGAGCGAGAGGGAGACACACCCCAAGACGTTGCCCAGCGAATACTTGAGGCAATTTATAACGTTCTCAAAACACAAGTTTCTCATTAAAAAAACTCAAATTACCAAATTTTGCCCATCCGCAGGATAAACCCTGGTAATTCTGGATTACCTGTAACTGCTTCGGGATTATCCAAAATTTCAACTTCTCGATTCGGACGGTAAATGTAGATTTTTCGATTCTGCCGATCAATTAACCAGCCTAGTGATGCACCATTATCGATGTACTCCTGCATTTTCTCTTGTAATTTTATCAGGCGATGTCTACGACGGGCTACGCCTACGCTCGAAGAACGTAACTCAATCACAAAGCTGGGACAAATTGGTGCAAATGAGGCTTTTTGTGCATCTGTTAAGGCGTTCCAGCGCTCCAGTTCAATCCAAGAAGCATCAGGGGAACGCATTGCTCCATTGGGTAGTGTAAAACCTGCACTGGAGTCAAAGCCTATGCCAGTGCCATCTTGTTCAGTCCAATTCCCCAGCTGTGCAGCAATGTTAAAGTTACGGTTCCCCGTATCTGAAAAAGCTGGAGGCATGATGATGACTTCCCCATTGGCAGTACGCTCGATTCGCAAATCTCCATTGGCTTGGCAGAATTCGTAGAACTGCTCATTTGTCATCTGCACAAGGGAGGGGAAATTTACCGTAAGGGGTGTGCTTTCAGTTTGAATTAGCAGCGTGGTCATTTTCATTCCCTAGCTTCTAGCCGAATGATTTCAATTTTAGAGGTTTGAAGGAGCGATCGCTTGCTTGTTATGTCGGGTAATCTGGCAACAGTGATTTATTTAGTATCAGTTATTCCGAACACTACCATCAGGCATAATAGTTGTACTGAATATTGCTCCTTCCAGATTTGCACCATCTAAAATCGCGCCTTCCAAATTGGCATTAGTTAGATTAGCATTATTAAGGTTTGCATAACTTAGGTCAATATACTTTAAAATTGAATTACTTAAGTTTGTGTTAGATAAATTAACTCTACTTAAATTAATTTTTGTGAAAAAGATATTAGATAGATTTGCGCCTGAATCAAGATATATAGCTTTTGATAAATCACTACCATTAGGAAAAATAGTTTCCGAATTATAAAATGATCCTACTAAATTGGTATTAGTCATGATGCTATAGCTAAGATCAGCATTACTTAAATTAGCACCACCTAAATAAGCCTTACTAAGGTTAGCACCTATTAAACTTGCACCTTTTAAATTGGCATAACTTAAACGAGTATTGCTAAGATTAGATTCATTAAGATTTGCGCCACTCAAATTTACATCATTCATGTAAAGACCGCTTAAGTTAGCTCTACTTAAATCAAGAGAGTGTAAATCTCTGCAAGATAAAAGATATTTGTGATGTCCAGACAAATTTACTCCAGAGGTAATTGAGATAGCTTGAGATAAATCAACATTTGCAGGAAAAATTGTTTCTGAACAGTAAACGGCTTCACTTAAGTTAACTCCAGTTAAGTTGGCTTCGCTGAAATTGGCACGCATCAAATCAGTTTTACTTAGATTTGCATTTATTAAGTTAGCTCTAGTAAAATTAGCTTTACTGACTATAGCTCCTGCTAAATTGGCATTACTTAAATCAGCTTCTGTGAAGTCCGCATCTGTTAAATCTGTCAAAACACAACCATGTTCACCCACGTCCAATCTAGCACCTTTGAAGTTTGATCTTCTTAAATTAGTTGATTTAAAAGATGAGCTACTCAATTTGCTTTCTTCAAGATTAATACCTTCTAAATTGGCATTTTGGAAAAAAATTTCAATTAACCAAGCACCACTCAAATTTGCATTACTTAGATTTACGCCTTCTAAAAGATCATTCCATAGTTTTATACCAGGAAGCTGTACACTACTTAAATCGGCTCCTCGCAAATCAGAAAGACTTAATTCAACATAACTGAAATTGTTTGTAAAATCTCGTTCTCCTAATGCGTAACGTTGCAACAAAATATTTTTAATTGCATCAGGATTACAATTGTCGGTGTAAACATGACCACTTGGCATAATCGTGTTGCACAAAATAGCGCCACTAAATTCTGGGGAACCACTTGTTTCCACAATCTCAGCATTACTTAAATTAGCGTTTGTGAGATTTGTATCCTTTAAACTTGTATCAACTATGTCTGCATTTTCTAAATTTGCGCCTTCTAGATTTGCACCTTCTAAACTGCTTTCCAATATTTTGCAGGTTGCTAATTTTGCCCCTTTTAAGCTGGCATATTGGAAATTACACTCAGTTAAATCGGCATTACTCAAATCTGCTTCATCTAGCATTACATAGCGTAAGTTTGCTCCCTCTAAATCAACTCCTTTAAGAATAACTCGTTGAAGATTAGCCCCGTGTAACTCGGCATATCTTAAATTAGAGTTGCTTAAATTAGCTCCGCTCAAGTTAATACCTATTAAGTTAGCATTCTTTAAACTAATGCCAATAAAATTTCTTTCCCCAGAGGCATACTGTCTGAGTAATTCTTTAATATCCATAAATCAAATAAAGCGCTTCTTAACACCACTAACAATATCTCCTTGTAAAAGAGATACTGCCACCATTACTGTTATTGCTGTGTTATCTACACAACAAGCAACCATAGCAACCATATTTTTACAAATTCAGCCAGATTGCTAAAGTCATTTTAGTACAAACATACTCAACTTTGGCATCAGAGATTGTGACGAATTACAAAGTCTTCTACACTGACTGAAATAGGTTTTAACTCTCTCTATTAGGCTCCTCATGACGGTCAACGGTTCTGAATAGTCAGGCAAGCTGAAGCTAATTGTATGCAAGGCGTATTCCCGATCAAGAATCGGTGTATCCATATTTCTCCTGACAATTTTCGATTCTGGTTGCTAGTCCTTCTTTTATAGATTTCCACATTTCTGAGACGAACCAAACAGCTATGGCTGATCAGTACAAACATACTCGACTTTGGCAGCAGAGATTGTGAGGAGTTACAAAGTCTTCTACACTGACTGAAATAGGTTTTAACTCTCTCTGTTAGGCTCCTCATGACGGTCAACGATTCTGAATACATCAGGCAAACTGAAGCCACTCGTGTGCGTGTACTAAGCGAAGCACTACCTTATATTCAACAATTCGCCGGTCGCACTGTTGTTGTCAAATACGGTGGCGCAGCGATGAAAGATAGCACACTAAAAGACAAAGTTATCCGCGACATTGTATTCTTATCCTGCGTGGGCTTGCGTCCGATTGTAGTCCACGGCGGTGGCCCAGAAATTAACAGTTGGTTAGATAAGCTGGGCATCGAACCACAATTTAAGAATGGTCTGCGAGTCACTGATGCCGACACAATGGATGTGGTGGAAATGGTTTTAGTTGGTCGAGTTAATAAAGAAATTGTCTCCCTGATTAACCAAGCTGGTGGATTGGCTGTAGGACTTTGCGGTAAAGACGGTAATCTATTTACAGCCCGTTCCCAAGGTCAAGAAGGCATCGGCTTTGTGGGGGAAGTCAGCAATGTGAATATCAAGATTTTGGACACCCTCGCTAGCAATGGCTATATTCCGGTGGTATCCAGCGTCGCCGCAGACGAGACAGGGCAAGCTTATAACATTAACGCTGATACTGTAGCGGGAGAAATCGCCGCAGCATTAGGGGCAGAAAAGTTAATTCTACTGACCGACACCAGTGGAATTTTAAAAGATTACAAAGACCAATCTACTTTGATTCCAAAAGTAGATATCCGCGAAGCCCGCGAGTTGATTGCTAATGGTATAGTCAGCGGTGGGATGATTCCCAAAGTGAATTGTTGTGTGCGATCGCTTGCTCAAGGTGTTCGTGCAGCACACATCATCGATGGTCGCATTCCTCACGCTCTGTTACTAGAAATCTTTACTGACGTTGGAATTGGGACAATGATTCTGGGTTCGCAGTTTACTTCGTAGAGGAAGATCAGGGAGGGGAAGGGCAGGGGAGCAGGGGAGAATGATTTGTAACTGTAATTTTGTGTAAATTAAAATTCGTTTTTTACTCGCGAACGAGTCTTTGATACTCGTGGACGAGTCTTTGATACTCGTGGATGAGTCTTTGATACTCGTGGACGAGTCTTTGATACTCGTGGATGAGTCTTTGATACTCGTGGATGAGTCTTTGATACTCGTGGACGAGTCTTTGATACTCGTGGATGAGTCTTTGATACTCACCTCACCTCCCTTCCTCCCCCTGCCTCCCCGACTCCTCCACTTCCCTACCGGGGATAGGTAATAATAACCCGCGATCGCCCACTGCTAAATGGTGTATGACGCCATGAATTATTTATAATCACCGGATTAACTACGGTTGAGTCTCGAATTGTCGGATTAATCAAAGTTGGATTAATCAGCGTGGAATTTCTCACGTTCTGCCTTACCTGGGGATAGTAAGAATCGGGCTGCCTTACCTGGGGGTAGTAAGAATCGGGCTGCCTTACCTGGGGGTAGTAAGAATCGGGCTGCCTTACCTGGGGATAGTAAGAATCGGGGAAATTAGTGCGTTGTGGCATTAGTCCGGTTGTTGGGTCTACAGGCATAGGCGTGGGAATCGGACTACCATAAATAAATGAACCCGCAGAAGGCGATGTCTGACGACAACCTGCTTCGCAGCTACGCCTGACTCCATAACCACCATCAATCACGAACGCGCGCTGGGCGGAAGCTGGAGCAATGCTTATACCCATCACTGCTAAAGTCATACCTGCTAAGAGCCAATTCAGTTGCGAATGCTTGATTTTCAACATAATTTTGCTCACCTGCATAAGATACCGGAATTTTTAATCAGAAAATAGTCACAGCTACTTAGTTAAAATTTTAGAAGTTTATCCACTTTCAGATTGCCAGCTTTTGAAAAGATTCCAAAAAGATTGCTGGCATTGGCAAAATTAAAACAGTGCTAATTTTTGTATAAGACGTGAGTACAGAAAGTTTAGAAATTGCTAAAACCCGCTACCAGACTGGGAAATTTGCCTTTGAAAATGGGCAATACCGCGAAGCCATAGAAAATTTGGAAAAGGCCAGCGCCCTGTTAGCGCGTAATTCTCGCCTTGGGGGCGAAGTAGAAATTCATCTAGTGACAGCTTATGAAGCGGCTGGACGCACGGATGATGCGATCGCTCTTTGCGAAAGACTCAAACGCCATGCCCATTTTGAAATCAGCAAACAAGCACGGCAGATGCTTTATATCTTAAAAGCACCAAAGCTGAAAAGACCTAGCGAATGGATGACCGAAATCCCCGATTTGGCAGCATTAGCCGATAATGAACTCAAAATTTCTGTACCTGCTAAGTCTACTAAATCTTCTGTTCAGCAAAAACCTAAACCTGCCGAGCCAGAATTCGTTGACCTCAGTCAGGTCAATACCAGAGATAATCGCTTTATCTGGGTGGCACTAATTGCCATTGGTTTAACCATCTCGTACTTGGTTTGGTTGAATTTTTCAGGAACTCCTGGCTGATAAAAATTTTGGATTGGGGACTAGGGATTGGGAAGATTTGAATGAAGATTCAGACCCAGACTAAATCTTACTCATATTTTCTTACCCAGTCCCAGAGCGATCGAAATGGTATTCCAGGAATCTCAAACAATACTAAGAAATCAAGATTGGTTAAAAAGTTTGACTTTTGGGGAGATTTATAGTTATGAATTCTTCAATTTTCGGAAAGATTTTCTTGTGGTTAGTCAGACCATTTAGTTTTGTGTTGGCAAATATGAAATTGCTCTCACCACTGAATGGTCGAAATCGAATGAACCGGGTCTTTCCCATGCGAAATCCTATTCTGTGGCTAGTGCTGTTAACATCTCTCCTACTGACTGGCTGTGTAAAGTATGATGTGGGGCTTAATTTTGACAACTCAAATAGTGGCAAACTAGTACAGCATATTAAGTTGGGAGAACGTCTAACCAGTTTTAGTGGCGATTCTGTGTACGAATGGTTAAACAGCATAGAACGCCGCGCCCGTCAACTTGAGGGTAAAGTACAGCGAGTTTCCCAAGAAGAAATTATCGTCACAATTCCTTTTAGCAATGGTAGAGAATTGCAAGAGAAATTCAACGAATTCTTTAACTCCCGTGCGAATCAACCCTCTGAGTCTGTAGAGAGCCAATCTAACTCAGAACTGCCGAAAATTGAATCAAACGTCCTCTTCGAGGAGAATAATTTTTTACTTTTAGTCCGAAATCGGTTGATTTATGATTTGGATTTGCGATCGCTCTCTCTAATCGCCAGCAAAGGTAACGTCCTAGCTAATGCTGGTTCAATTCTCGATTTAGAATTTAGCTTGAAGACTCCTTGGGGAGCCAAAAATATTCAACTAACTGAAACTGCAATTGAGCCAGAAAAAAATGGCAATCAATTAGTGTGGAAACTCCAGCCTGGTGAACTAAATCACATAGAAGCTGTTTTTTGGCTTCCTAGTCCCCTTGGTATTGGTGGGTTGTTAATTATCCTGTTTGTCTGGGGAGGATTGTACTTGAGATACAATTTCATGCCAGATCCCAGAATTCAGTTTCCTCCCAAAGCAACAGCGATCCAGGAACAGTAGACTATTTATCTGTTGAATATTGTCAGTTAAGCCGATGGAGAATGCATCGGCTTTTTTACTTCACCTTCAGACTCATGTTCACTGCCATACCAACGTTCAGCAAGTCCATTAAGTTGATGAAGCACATCAATGAGTTCCTGACCGCGTTCTGTCAGACCGTAAGTTACTTGGGGTGGAACAGTTGGTTCATACTGGCGATAAATAATCTCTGCGGCCTCAAGCATCCTCAGTCTTTCTGTCAGCACTTTGGTTGAGATGCCCTCGACTTGGCGCTTCAATGCACCAAAGCGAGCCGGCCCACTATTACACAACACCCACAGTATATACATTGTCCAGGGTCCTGATAATAAAGACATCAAAATACTTATTGGGCAAGCATCACGACTTGTAGAAGCAGGCATCGATAAGTTAGCCAAAATTATCTAGTAGTTACTTTATGGTAACTACTTTACTTTAGTAACTAGTTACTTTTAGTATCTAATGTAATGCTTTGAAATAAAGATTCAAAAAAAGTAAAAGCAGTAAATCCTAGTTAATCAGGAGATATTTGATGGTAAATATTCTACATATTGATTCCAGCCCCCGTGGTGAACGATCGCACTCACGAGAACTATCTAAGGAATTCGTCAGTGGTTGGAGGGCAGCGCATCCTGAAGATGCGATCGCTTATCGAGATTTAGGGCATTACCCAGTTCCTCACGTTGATGAAGCTTGGATTGCGGCGGCATTTTCACCACCAGAAACCCATACCCCAGAATTAACTGAGGCACTTAGGATTTCTGACGAACTGATTGATGAGTTTTTGGCAGCCGATCACTACGTCTTTGGAGTGCCAATGTACAACTTCAATATACCTTCGACTTTCAAGGCTTACATCGACCAAATCGTTCGCGCTAACCGGACTTTTGCTATAGATGCTCAAGGTTTTAGAGGGTTAGTCGAGGGTAAAAAGGCGCTTATCATCACAGCTCGCGGTGGTGACTTTAGCGCGACATCTCCTTTCATTGCCTACGACTTCCAAGAACCCTACCTGCGGGCAATTTTCGGCTTTATTGGGATTACAGACATTCAATTTATTAACGCTAATAGCTTGAATGAAGGTGATGCCCGTACCCAATCTCTATTAGAAGCAAGGGCAGCAATTCAAGATGCGATCGCCCAGTGGTAATGTGATGCGGGGCATTGGGAATTGGGCATTGGGCATTGGGCATGGAGAAGAGACAAGGTAGACAAGGGAGAGACTTGTTCAAGAATTCCCCCTTGTCCCCCTTGTCCTCTTGTCTCCCCTGCTCCCCTGCCTCTTCTTCAGGGTGACAACCGCTCAATTTTCCAAGTGGCATTATCTAAACGGCTATAGAGTAAGCGATCGTGCAGACGGCTAGGGCGTCCTTGCCAAAACTCAATTTCTGTAGGGATAACTCGTAAGCCTCCCCAATGAGGTGGTCGAAAAATCTCCTGATTTTTATATTTGCTTTGGAACTCCTGCAAGCGTCGCTCTAAGACTTCTCGGCTTTCTATCACCTCGCTTTGATTAGATACCCATGCACCCAGGCGACTGTTGGCAGGACGACTGTGAAAATATTGGTCGGACTCAATTTCGGAAACTTTCTCCACATACCCCGAAATTCGGACTTGACGTTCCAGTTCTGCCCACCAAAAGACTAAAGCCGCCTGGGGGTTTTCTGCTAATTCTTGTCCTTTGTGACTGTTGTAGTTGGTAAAGAAGGTAAAGCCCCGTTCATCAAAATTCTTAAGCAGCACCATTCTGGCTGAAGGCTTACCGTCTGGTGTGGCTGTGGCAATGGTCATGGCATTGGGTTCAGGGAGTTGTGCTGCGAGTGCCTGATCGAACCATTTTTTAAATTGGATAAAAGGATTGAGTTCTATTTCGAGTTCGCTCAAACCTTCCAAAGTGTAGTCTTTGCGAAGGTCAGCTACGGTTTTGTCCATTGTGATTTGTTTCCTTGCTATCAGATACGCTTATATATATCTTTCTCAAAAATATCTATGATGATGATCGGATGACGATCAGCGCCATCAAGAATTTTACAAACTCTCTCAAAGAATATCTAAAATAGGTTGCATAAAATGCGCCGTTCGGCCTCCCTCCAACGTCTCTTAATTTATGGTCTGAGCGGTCCAGTTATCGCTCTCAATATCTGGCTACTATCCTTGCTTTTTCGCTATTTCCAGCATCCCATTACTGTTTTGAGCATTGCGGCGATTCTGGCTTTTCTGCTAAATTACCCGGTTAAGTTCTTTGAACGTGCCCGGATCACGCGCACTCAGGCGGTGATCATAGTTTTACTGGCAACATTAACGCTGCTTGGGATTCTGGGCGTCACCCTAGTGCCGTTGATTATTGACCAAACAATCCAACTGTTAAATAAGATTCCTGATTGGTTAGCCGGTAGTCAAGCAAACCTAGAGCAGTTTGAGATGCTGGCAAAGCAACGACGTTTGCCAATCGATCTGAGGGTTGTGAGCAGTCAAATCAATGCCAACATTCAGAATGTGGTGCAACAGCTAGCTTCTGGTGCAGTGGGGTTTGCTGGAACTCTGCTGACAGGATTACTTGACTTAGTGTTAGTGATTGTGCTTGCATTTTATATGCTTTTATATGGCGATCGCGTCTGGTATGGTCTGATCAATCTTTTGCCTTCTAACATTGGAGATCCCCTGACCACATCCTTGCGCTTAAACTTCCAGAACTTCTTTCTCAGCCAGTTATTACTAGGATTGTTCATGGTGCTAACCCTGACACCAATTTTCTTAGTGATGAAGGTGCCCTTTGCCCTGTTGTTTGCCATATTAATCGGTATCTCAGAACTCATTCCCTTTATTGGGGCGTCTCTGGGTATTGGTCTAGTAACGATTTTAGTGCTGCTGCAAAATTGGTGGTTGGCAGTTCAAGTTGCGATTGCGGCAATTCTCATGCAGCAGCTTAAAGATAATTTGTTAGCTCCCAGGTTACTCGGCAATTTTATCGGACTGAATCCCATTTGGATTTTTGTGTCTATTCTAATGGGATTTGAGATTGCTGGCTTGTTAGGGACACTTGTTGCTGTTCCAATTGCTGGTACTATTAAGGGCACTTTCGATGCTATTAAGAGTGGCAAGCCGAGTAATTTTGTCTCAACTGTTACTATTGCCCATGACTCACCTCCTGATTGAGGTGGCAGGGGAGCAGGGGAGCAGGGGAGCAGCACTTCGACTACGCTCAGTGACCGAGGAAAAGTTGCAGTAAGTTTTTCCCCTCTGCCTCTTGTGCCCCATGCCCAATTCTCAATGCCCAACTCAAAAGTTGCACAATCTAATCTCACAATTCACAATGGTGATTGATTACAAATTTCAGAGGATACTGCCAGCAGGCAATTTCTGAAAAAAAGAAGCGCAAGCGAGTGTATAGAGTATACGCTTTGCTAATAGTCAATTAGTTTGCTGTTTAATTTACAGTCTTTTGATTCTTATTAATTAACTTATAACCTGTTGATGGAAGCTTCCGAGCTATTAGAAACAATCACATTTTTGATTTACCAAGCCGAGCAGGGGGAAATTGATCCTTGGGATGTCCAAGTGATTGAGGTGATTGACCGCTATTTAGAACTGATGGCACCGGGGGCAATAACAAGAGGCTATGAAGCGGACTTGTCTCAATCTGGACAGGCATTTTTATCAGCATCAATGCTGGTATTGTTCAAAGCTAATACCTTGATGCAATTGTCAACAGTAGGAGATGCACAAGATGGTGTAGAGGATGATGCCCTATTGTCAGGTGAAGACGGTATATCACCTCAGGGTCATCGTCTACCCTTAGAACGGCAATTACGTCGTCGTCCAGCGGCGATGCCGCCACCAAAGCGCCGGGTAACTCTGCAAGAGTTAATTGAGCAATTGCAGATTATGGCTAACCAACTCAAACTGGTAGAAAAAGTCAGCAAACCTATCCGTCCCAGGCGTCAACCTAGCGTCCAAAGTATGCGAGAGGCGCTGGAGTTAGCCCACCAGGAAAATCTGACAGAAGTCGCTGGGGAACTGGAGCAGGTGTTGAAATTGTCAACAAGAGAGCTAAGTTTAGAACAAAATTGGTTGAATTTAGAACAACTTGTAGAATTATGGACTAAGACAAAGCTTCTCAACCAAAATGGGTCTGGACATGAGTCTAAACACAGTAACCTAGTTAGCGTTTTCTGGGCACTACTATTACTCTCGGCTCAATCGAAAGTAGAGCTATTTCAAGAGGATTTTTACCATGAAATTAAAATTCGCTTAATTAGAGATTCAGCTAATATCGGCAAACCTTTTGAGCATCCGATGAACTAAGAAAGTCAAAAGTAGTGCAGACAATTTCTCTAAGAAAGGCATGAGGTAGGTGGTCACTTCGACTACGCTCAGTGACCACCTGCCTCCTACCTTGTTATAGATTTTTGATTCAGCCCCAAAATCCGAGTAAATTGAAAAGATAAGCGATCGCTTGTCATCTAAGTATATCAATGGTTGTTATAACCACTAAATTCCTGTTATCCCTATTCTGGGGGATGACTTAGAGTAGAAATAAAAACTGATGATTAAGTATCACTCAATGAAAGTAAACTGGCTTGTGGTTGAGGAATAAATTTTTATGAAAGCGATGATTCTCGCGGCTGGCAAGGGTACTCGCGTGCGTCCGATTACGTACACTATGCCCAAGCCGATGATGCCCATCCTGCAAAAGCCAGTGATGGAGTTTTTGCTAGAACTGTTACGCCATCATGGATTTGACCAAATTCTAGTCAATGTTAGTCATTTGGCTGAGGAAATAGAAAACTATTTTCGTGATGGTCAGCGGTTTGGGGTGCAGATTGCCTATTCCTTTGAAGGAAAAATCGATGACGACGGTAAACTGGTGGGCGAAGCGATAGGTTCAGCTGGAGGGATGCGGCGCATCCAAGACTTCTCCCCGTTTTTTGATGATACCTTTGTGGTTTTATGTGGTGATGCTTTAATTGACCTGGATTTAACTGCGGCTGTTAAATGGCATAAATCCAAAGGAGCGATCGCTACCATTATCACTAAATCTGTCCCCAAGGAAGAAGTTTCTAGCTATGGTGTGGTTGTGACTGACGAAGAAGGTCGTGTCAAAGCTTTCCAAGAAAAACCTTCAACTGAAGAAGCCCTCAGCACCAACATCAACACAGGTATTTACATCTTTGAGCCAGAGGTTTTTAACTATATTCCCTCTGATGTGGAATATGACATTGGTAGCCAGTTGTTTCCCAAATTGGTAGAAATCAAAGCCCCATTTTACGCCATTCCTATGGACTTTGAATGGGTAGATATTGGTAAAGTCCCAGACTATTGGCGGGCGATTCGCGGTGTGCTGCTGGGTGAAATCAAAAATGTGCAAATTCCTGGTCATGAAGTCGCCCCTGGCATCTACACTGGCTTAAATGTTGCCGTAAATTGGGACAAAGTGGATATCACAGGCCCCGTTTACATTGGCGGGATGACGAGAATCGAAGACGGAGCTAAAATTGTCGGGCCAGCGATGATTGGCCCCAATTGTTGGATATGTAGTGGTGCAACTGTGGAAAACAGCGTGATTTTTGAATGGTCGCGCCTGGGACCTGGAGTCCGGTTAGTCGATAAGCTGGTATTTGGACGTTATTGTGTAGATAAAACTGGCGCTGCGATCGATGTTCAAGCGGCTGCTTTAGACTGGCTGATTACCGATGCCCGTCAGACAGTGCCATCACATACACCTGTTGAGCGACAAGCGATAGAGGAATTGTTGGGGACAAATACAATTTAGGGAATGGGGCATGGGGCATGAGAAGTGGGGAATAGAGAGATAAGGGAGATAAGGGGAATCCCCAATCCCCAATCCCCAATCCCCAATCCCCAATCCCCAATCCTAACTATTTAAGTACGTGTATCTTCCAAGACTTTGCTCGTAGGTTTGCAGTAGCCGCTGAGATTCTGCTAGGGTGATGCGATTTTCTTCTAATGCTTTCTCGCAGCGCTGGCGAATGTTTTCCACCATATCTTCGGAGTCATACTGAACGTAGCTTACTACTTCGCTCATAGTGTCACCTTTGACAACGTGTTCAATTTGGTAGCCTTTGGGCGTTAATTGGATGTGAACGGCATTGGTGTCACCAAACAGGTTGTGCAAATTGCCCATGATTTCTTGGTAAGCTCCATTCAAAAACATCCCTAAATAATAGGGTTCTCCCGGCTTGTAAGTGTGCAACTCTAAAACCGATTTGACATCTCGCAGGTCTATAAAGCGGTCGATTTTACCATCACTGTCGCAAGTGAGGTCTGCTAAAATTCCTCGCCGCGTTGGTTCTTCAGCCAAACGATGGATTGGCATGATCGGGAATAGCTGGTCAATCGCCCAGCAATCTGGTGCTGATTGGAACACTGACATATTGACGTAGTAGATGGAAGCCATAATTTTTTCTAAGTCTTCCAGTTCATCTGGTACGTATTCTTGCTGTCTAGTAATGTTCAGAATTTTTTGACAACAAGCCCAGTAGAGCCGTTCAGCTTTAGCTCGTTCTCTGAGGCGTAAAATTCCTAAGTTAAACCGACTGATGGCTTCTTCTTTGAATTGTGCAGCGTCGTGGTATAACTCTTGGTAATTTTCTTGGTTGATGGATTGAAAGCTTTCCCAAAGATAATTAATAATTGGGGATTCTCCCTCTTGTGGAGGTTCTGGTGGATTCAGGGGGACATCACTAGTACTGAGAACGTTGAAAATCAGCACCGACTGATGAGAAGCGATCGCTCGTCCACTTTCACTAATCAGTGTTGGTACGGTAATCTCCCGCTCTGCGCAGGTATCTTTTAACTCTGCCACGATGTCGTTGGCATAGTTCTGCATGTTGTAATTTTTCGATGCATAGAAGTTAGTTTGAGAGCCATCATAATCTACGCCCAAGCCGCCACCAACATCAAGGTATTTCATATCTGCTCCCAGCATTGCCAATTCCACATAAATGCGGCTGGCTTCTTGGATAGCATCTTTAATCACATTAATGGCAGAGATTTGTGAGCCGATGTGGAAGTGCATCAACTGCAAAGAATCGAGCAGGTTAGCTTCCCGTAATTTGTCAACAGCCTCAATTACCTCAGGCATTGTCAAACCAAATTTAGCGCGATCGCCGCTAGAGGCTCCCCAACGTCCCATGCCTTGGGTACTGAGTTTAGCACGAACTCCTAATATTGGTTTAATACCTAACTGGCGATTGGCATCTATCACCAAATCGACTTCTTCAATTTGTTCTAAGACGATAATTGGTGTTTGCCCTAGTCTTTGGGCTAACATTGCCGTTTCGATGTATTCTCGGT
Organism: Nostoc sp. 'Lobaria pulmonaria (5183) cyanobiont'; assembly: GCF_002949795.1. Classification (NCBI taxonomy): domain Bacteria; kingdom Bacillati; phylum Cyanobacteriota; class Cyanophyceae; order Nostocales; family Nostocaceae; genus Nostoc; species Nostoc sp. 'Lobaria pulmonaria (5183) cyanobiont'. The sequence goes on from NZ_CP026692.1 coordinate 5,395,148, forward strand.
CTTTGTAGCCGTTGCAAACTAACAATGCTCCTGGTGTATCCAACACAGCTAGAGCAATCATTAATTCTGGCTTGGAACCGGCTTCTAAACCAAATTGATGGGGCTTGCCAAATTTCACTAAATCCTCAATCAAATGCCGCTCTTGATTGCATTTGACGGGAAACACGCCACGGTAGACACCAGGGTAATTATAGCGAGCGATCGCTTTGGCAAAACAAGCGTTCAACCGCTCAATCCGGTCTTCCAAAATATCGGAAAAGCGAATCAACATGGGAAGTCCCAAGTTGCGCTGCTTCATGGCGTTGACCAATTCAAACAAGTCAAGAGATCCCCCGCGATCGCCCTTGGGTGCTACGGTCACGTGTCCAGCAGCGCTAATGGAAAAATAAGGTTGTCCCCATCCTTCAATGCGGTACAAGGCTTCGCTATCCTCAATTTTCCAGGAGCGAGGTAAATCTCCTGTGGTAGGACTAGGTGGTAACAGCTTTTTGTGCTTATGATTTTTCACTTCTTTTTGTCCATTGGACGGTACTGGTACCACCTCGTCAGATGTAGCAGTTGACTCAACACCCATTTCTTCCTAACCTCTGTTTTTCACCCACGAGTTAACAATTTAGCGCATTCATCTAGGAACGTATATGCACCCAAAGATAATTTCTGAGATAAACTCTGATTGGTCAGCCCCTTCGGGGAAGTCAAAAGTCAAAAGTCAAAAGTCAAAAGTCAAGAGTCATTGGTCATTAGTGCAAAACCCTTAGACTCAAGACAGAGGACGAAGAACAAATGACAAATAATAAAGGACAATTGACCAGATAAAAAATTCATTAAGTTTTTGGAGAAAGCTTTGGAACGCACATTCTTAGCAATTAAGCCTGATGGAGTACAGCGGGGATTAGTGGGGGAAATTATCCGTCGCTTTGAAACTAAAGGTTTTACCCTAGTTGGTTTAAAGTTACTGAAAGTCAGTCGGGAATTGGCTGAACAACACTATGGTGTTCACCGAGAACGTCCCTTTTTTGGTGGTCTAGTGGAATTTATCACTTCTAGCCCAGTGGTAGCGATGGTATGGGAAGGTGATGGCGTTATTGCATCTGCCAGAAAGATTATTGGTGCGACAAACCCTTTAACAGCAGAGCCAGGAACGATTCGCGGCGATTTTGGACTGAATATTGGTCGCAACTTAATTCACGGTTCTGATGCGCCAGAAACCGCGCAACAGGAAGTAGCTTTATGGTTTAAGGATGAAGAATTGGTTAGTTGGCAACCACACTTAACGCCTTGGTTGCACGAGTAAGACAGTAGGGAGTAGGGAGTGTGGCACAAGAAGCAGAGGTGCAAAGGGGCAGAGGGGAAAAACTTACTGTAACTTCTCCTCGGTCACTGAGCGACTTGCCTTGAGCGAAGTCGAAAGGAGCCGAAGTGCTGCTCCCCTGCCTCCCTTGTCCCCTCTTCATTACTTAGAGACTTCGCTCTTTTCCGGTTCTACTTGGGCTAATTCAGTATCAACACGCTTAGAAAATCCCCAGCCTAAAATCAGGAAGATGGCAGCAATCATGATCCATTCTGGTGGAACTAAACTATCGTTGACCACTTTTAACAACAAGCGTAAGCCCACCAAGGCCACAGTTACATAGCCTGCATCTTCTAGGTTTTCATATTCGTCTAGCCAACGGATAAACAATCCCGCCATGAATCGCAGCGTAATAATACCAATTGTTGCACCCGTTAACACTAGCCATTTTTCTTGAGAAACTGCGATCGCAGTTGTCACGCTATCCAAAGAAAATGCCAAATCTGTAAATGCAATTACAGGTATTGCTTGCAACAAGGAATTAAAACGCGGGCCGTGATGGCGATCGTCTTTGGATTCTTCTGAGGTAAAGTGTTGGAATACCAACCAAAGCAGATAAGCAGCGCCCAATAATTCAAATTGCCAGAATTGTTGTACCCAAGTGGCAGTGAGAATCAGGGAGATTCGCAGCACATAAGCAACGACTAAACCAAAGTTGAGGGCTTTACGCTCAAGTTCCTTGTCTTCCAACCCTTTTGCGATCGCAGCGAGAGCGATGGCATTGTCGGCAGATAACAGCGCCTCTAAAAGCACCAGGATCGACAGAACTATAAGGGCTTCAAGGCTGAAATGAAAGTCGAGGTAATCAAAAATTTGGTCTAGCATTCCGGGTTTCTCAAGCAGAAAAAATTAAAATTTGACAAGAACAGAGATTTACATATTAAAAAGCGCAATAAATTGCCACTCTAATTCAGCTTAACGTGGTTGTGGTGCATTTTGAAGGGGGTTGAATGTGTGCGATCGCAGTGCCAGAAAGGTGTTTATGGGTGTTATTCAATACACCAAAAGTTTTAACATCTAGTTTAGTGCGATCGCAATTGACTGCTGTTACAGTAGGCTTTTGCTTCCCGTTCTAAACGTTCAATTTCTCTTTTCCACCGCTCAAGCCTGTTTTCTCGCTGTTGCAATTGATCTGCTGTCGGGTTTCTGGAATAGTGGGTATCTGGATTAGGAAAAATTCCATTATTTGCAAGCCAGATGCGGGAAAATACCTGCCAAAGAAATTCATGATCGTGCTTATCACCACCCAGACAACGAATCCGCTTGACTGAAAGAGTGGATTCACCAAAGAGAATTTGCTCATTCCTGGAATTTTTTGGAAACAGGCGCGTCTCACTACCGCCTCCACGAAAGAATTCGACTACAAACCACTCACCAAAATCGAATATACAGACCTCTGTCGGATCGCTACCATCATCTTCTAGTAAATCAACATCACCTTGGATTTGATACCCTATGGCAATTTGTGATGTCTTAGGTAACAAGATGCGAAGCCTTTCAAAGCGGTTACTATAATCAGCCCAAAAATCTCTACGTCTACATAGCCGATTTGACTCGAAGTCTTGCAAATCGAGCTTGTTCAATATGAGATTTACTAACCTTTGGAAATCACCATAATTAATACCTCCAATCCACTCTCGAAGTTTTCGCCTTGCTGAATCTGAAAGTTTATACCAATTTTCCCCATTTCTATAGTTATTTCGCAACCAATCAACTAGTAAAGAATGATTGCTTGCTATATCATTGGAAACATTAGTTAGCAAATGATTAACAGCTTTTATTTGCTGACTCTCTGACATTTCATCCAAACAACTTAACAGCCATTTTATCTGCTGGTGATTTGGGGAGCGAATTGTAGTAAAATAATGGATTATATCTTCTATGAATCTGCTAAATAAGGGAATCCAAATAGGTAAATCTTCTTTGATTATGTTTAATAATTCAGTTTGATTAACACGCTGTTCACAAGCAATTTTTGCTAATTCTATACCTGCTTGTATACTGCGAAATGCCCGAATAATTTGAAATGGTAGCAGGTGACTAACTGAATTAGCAAAGATATCAAAAGATTCAGCTATAGACTGTGCTAATACCTGTTCTTGCCAATCACCATAATAAAGAGCTAAACGCCACAATAGCTGATGTTGCAACCATGAGTTAGAAATTGCTACCTTCCAAATGGCTGCTGATGTTTTCCTGGAGCGGTCAATATTTTGCTGATCCCATTGTGCTTTAGCATGGATGCAGTAAATCCAGTCCAACTTATTTAGTTGATCGGCTTTACCCTGTTCAATAGCTTCCAATACTTTATCAACACTTGGTATTGATATTGTTACATCTGGTAAGTTACTTGCAAGCTGAATAAGTTGATTAGGACTACACTGGGGAGTTTCAGGTAGGGAAGGAATGGAAAACTGATAATTCAATGTTTTAGCTCCTTTAAAGAGAGGTTTTTACAATATCTTTCTTTAACTCATCACTGCGAAACTGAAAGCGGAAAACTACCTTGCGATCGCCTGGATTATCACGTTTCTTGTCAGATTCAATTTCTCCACGGCCAGCAGCTAATATTTTCTGGCTTAAAGGTGCTTTGGTAGGGAAACTCATATCATAGAAAATGTATTTATAAACTGATGCTGATCGCAACAAGCTTAGTTGTAGATTGGTTTTGTCGTCTCCATCTGAGCTAGTGTGACCTTCTATAACTACGCGGCTAATTTCCTTATCAAATTCTGGTTTTGAGAAAATAACCCCACTGTAAACAGGAATAAAGCGGCGTAGAAAGGCTTTACCTTCTGGTTTAAGTTCTGTACTTCCCTTGGCAAAAAGAATTGATTCTTGGATACTGACATCCCCATTTTCTGGGTTAACTTTAACATTGATATTGTTGCTTTTCATCTGTCCCACAACATTACCAATTACTCCCTGTTTTGGTGCATCCTTTTGTGCAAGCTGGAGTAGTGTAGTGATAAATAGCAACGCAAAAAACATTAGTAAACTAGACATCATATCGGCAATAGACAGATAGATACTAGAATCATCATCCTCAGCTATTTCTGTATCAACAAATTCGTCGCTGATAAAATTAGTCATTTTAATTATTCCATTAATAATTTAATATTTCTTATTTGCTTCTAACAGTACTTCTGCTGTTTTGAGTACATCTCCACAAACTCTAGCCATAGACTTATCTGCTTGTTGGAAAAAACTTACCTGTAAGTCAACAGTTCTTTGCATAGCACCTTCAAGATGACCCTGCCAAGACTGAAGGCTATTGTCAAATTTTTGATGCAAATCCCTGTATGAATTGTCCACTCTTTGCACTTCCTGACCAATACCACGAGCAAGATTTTCTAGTTGCATTAGTCGTTGTGCATCATTTAATCCAGATGCACTAACTAATCTGTTAATTTGTTCGACAGACTCCTGAATTTTAGTCATACTTTTGTCTACTTCTCCAGTCAATTTACTACGTCTTTCAAATTCCTCTCGGAAAACTTTATCAATATTGTTCACAACTCCAGATAATCCTTCCTGTTGTTTGCCTAGTGTCCCCTCAAGTAAGATATTTTGTTCTTGAAAAAACTTCTTTAAATTCTCTTGATATTCTTGCCGGAATTTTGTCAAATCTTCCTCTACTGTTCGGCGGGTGGCTGTGAGTGTTGCATCGATATTTCCTAAAGTAGCCATAAGATTATCCTTCGCATCATTCATCAATCCAGAGGCTTGATCACCCACTGTTTTTAGAGTATTAGTTTGCTCATGAAAGGTTGTATTTGCTTGGGTGAGAATTTGGATAATTCCAGTCCGAGTAGCTTGAAGCATCTGCTGTTCTACTATTGCGCGTTCTTGTAGTGCTTTTTGCAGTTCCTCTCGAATTCCTCCGAAGGTAGCAGCCGCTTTTTCTGCACTGGCTTCAAAAGCACTTCGCTGGGCTGTCATTCCTTCAATACTATGATCTACAGATTGATTAATTTCGTCGGCTATTACTTGTAAAACATCTCTTGTATCTGTTTTAAATTGATTGAGAGTGTCTCCCAAATTCTTAGCAAATCCTTCTAGTTTTACTAAAGTTTCGTGTTGAAAGTTCTGAATCGTCAGGATGGAATTTGCCAAACTTTCAGAGATACCACCAAGTTCCTTATGTAGGTTCAGTACTGCGGTAGAAGCTTGCTGGGTTAACTCTGCACTTTTATCTAATCGATCTGCAATGGGTTCGAGTACCTGAATTCGCAGATCCTTGATAAGTTCTTCTAAAACTTTCTGTCCTTGATTTTCTTGGAGTTCCCGAAGTTTTTTCTGTTCTTTGAATATTGCTTCCAAGGCTGGGAACATTTGCTGGCCTACAGCTTTACCAATAGCTTGGGCTGATAACTGATTTAAACCTGCAAACTGTTCTGCAATACTCCTACCTACAGCTTCACCAATGCCTTCTGCATTTAGCTGCTTTAACCCAGTCAAATTTTTTGCTACAAGACTAAGTGCTTCAGCTACTTCATGGTTGGCATTATCTGCTGTTTTTAAAGTGGCAATCGCATTGAATTTATGGCGTAAACTATCGCGCCTTTTCTGCCGTAGCGAATCACATACAAATAAAACTAAGGTGAATACACTACCAGAACCAAGACCCATCATGGAAGTGGAGAAAGCTGTTTTCATTCCCACCAGTAGCTCTTTACTGGCAGTTATCAGCTCGTTGGTGTCTTTTGCAGATAAATTGATTCCTTGGAGTCCCTGTTGAATACCATAAAATGTTCCTAAAAGACCAATAGCAGTACACAACGTTGTCACGAAACGTAGGGAACTACGAGGTATGGGCTGGGCTAAGACAGATGGATACTTTATCAGTACGAACTTGCCATCCTTTTGCGCTTGTTGACTAATTATGCTTAGATCATCGGTTCCTAAATACTTTTTTAACCAGTCACTAACTTCGTTTGAAAGCTTTACATGTTTACCCTTTTTCATCAATTTAATTGCGGTTTCAGTTGTTCCACACTCTAAGCGCCAATACTGCAATAATGTGTAAAACTCGACAATAATTGCGACTATTAATACAAAAGCAATTGCCCAATGAAAAGGTTCGTTATGCCAAATAATATCCCAAACTTTTGCCATTTTGACGCTGCACCCTTCTTGTTTATCTTGGTTATATCTTTTTAAATTGCTGTAATTCTTTATCCGCAAGAACCTCTTGAGCTACCCGCATTGGCAGATGTTCTGCATACAAGCGGTTTCCTATAGGTTCTCGGAGACGTAAGCTGTAAAGTGGTTCACCTTCTGATTCTTTATCCTCAATTAAATAAACCTGTTCTGGTGCATAGCTTCGCAACAAACGCACCTGCAAACAGGTTTTTAAATCCCGTGAAGAAATAGATAGGGGTGAATCTTGTCCAAATAATTCACAAGCGACTTTCCAAGCGTGGTTAACCGCAACTATTTCGTTAACCAATTTTTCCACTGAGGGATAGAATAGTTTCGTAGTTTCACTAATCAATGCTTTTGACCTACTTGCCTGAGCTTCAATAGGTCTATAATTCCCAAAAGGGAAACTTATTTAACTTTTTTGCTAAAGTTATATTGATAAAAGTAATTTTTGATGTCAAATTGCTCTTTGGGCGTTGAAAAGGTGCATAAATTAACCTTTTCTCAACGCCATTGCTATTTAATAGAGGATGTTTTAATAACGCACCCTACAAATTGGGAATTTTTTTACTGGTATTTTGCTAATTATATTGAATGAAACCAACTAATGAACAAGCAATTGAATTATTTAAGGTGTGTCAGGATTTAACTCAGATGTACCTACCAATTTACTTGGTAAGATTAGATGAACGGACAACACGCATTTACATTCTGGCTGGACAAAGTTTTGAAGTAGAAATATTGCCAAATGGGAGGGTAAGATATTTATGACTAAGGCAAATTTTCAAGGGATGACCAAACAAGAGTTAAGAGCTTATGTGTTGGAACATCGAGACGATCGAGAAGCTTTTTATGCATTAACGGACAAACTTAGAGAAGAACCAGGGATTGAAATTACCTCAACAGAGCAGATGTATGAGCTAATTGAAGCAAAGTTAGATGAGGCTGATGCAAGAGATGCTTATAAGGTACTAGAGGAAATTGCAGGGCTGGGGACAACACCCTTTAAAGATATTAAAAGGGAGCTAGGAATATGAGCTACCAAGTAGTATTAGCACCTTCATCTGTGCAGACAATTACACAATTGGACTCAGTAGTGCAACAACTACTAGCACAAAAGTTAGAGGAATTAGCATTAAATCCACTTCCAGAAGACGCTCACCCATTGAAGGAGACTGAACGACTGTATAAGGTTCGTTTGGGTGAATACCGCATTATTTACAAGATTGAGGATCAACCCTTGCTAGTAACAGTGATAAAGATTGCACATCTCAAAGATTATTAAAGCTCGTTTGGAAAAGCGATCGCTTATAACCATCCAATGGCAACCAAAATAAAACTTCAAAATTTATAATACCACTACGCAACTAAAAATCTCACAAAATCTCTGCCAACTTTACCAGCAGACTATTTGCTAAATCCAATAACCTGATATGATCTGTATCAATACTATTTCCTTCACCAGCTAGCAGATTTTTTACAGCAGATAGCCTGTCATCTACTTGAGAAATTCTCCAATATTCATCTAATTTTACTGCAAAATCAAACAGCGATCGCTCTCCTAAATGCTCTCTTACTTTAACGGCTACACTATCATTACTTACCAAAAATTCCTTGATAGTATCTAATCGAGAATTACCTAATATTTCGTCATCTCCCCATGTTTCTAGCCAGTCTCCCTCCACATCTTCAACGTAAATATTGACAAAATCAACCCCATAAGTTAGCCAGTTCTGCTGCATTTGTCGCGCCGTCGCTAAAGCTTCAGCAAATGTATCTACTTGATTATTGCAGTGAGTTTCTCTTTTATTAGGCATAAAAGCTGTAATTAGCACGTAAGTATATAGGCTAGACACAAATCTGAAATATCAAATTCCTGAAAATTCACGAAAATTTTAAATATTTACCACCAGAAAGGTAATCACTGTTATACAGGGCCACGTTGACTAACTGGTTGACAAAATTAGTATCCTTGGGATTGTAACTTAAGAACAATCCTCTCTCGATTTCCCACGATCGCAGTGTATTTTGCCAAGCTTCGTACTTTTGGTGATTAAGTTCTTCAGAAACACTGGTAACTTGAATACACAGTGGTTGATTGTTACGACTAACAATTAAATCTGTTGCCATAGAAAGGTCGGCTATATAACGCTGCCAAAAACTACCTTCTCGCTGAACAATATCTTGGGCTATTGATTTAATGATATCATCATCTACCTGATTAAATTCGCCTGCCATCAATTTTTGCTTCCAAATATAAAACTTGGAGTCACTTGCATTAAACCATCTGGGAAATAGATAACCATACCAATATCTCTCAATTGGCGTCATCATCTCGAACTTGGCTTTTTGTTCCTCTTCTGAAGGTAAAGATTTGATTATCAGCCATATTGTCGAATCCGTAATCACCTCTAGCAGAAAGGCAATGACAAAGGGTTTTGCAGTCAGGGAACCTGGTTTGATGTCTTTTACCCAACGATTGATTTCATCTAATCTTCTCGCTAAATTATGATCTATCGAGGAGGCTTGCTCGATAAGGGACTTTAGCTTATCCTTAATTTCTTGTGCTTGCAATCGATGCCCTACTTTCAGAAGATTACGCTTTTTTTACACATTGATAACTAGATTTTAACTTGAAAATGTCTTTAGTTAATTTCTTGATGTAATCAAATATTCTCTAGTTCGATGCCCTGTATACGTAAAACCTCCCGCAGTTTAACAATTTCTTGCTCTGCTCGTTCGGCACGTTCTTCTGCCTGTTCGGCACGTAAACGTTCTTGTTCAGCCAATTCTTATGATGATAGTATCAATTGATTTTCAGTAGTGAAGAATCTTAATTTACCTTCATAAACTCCCAAATAAAGTTCTAACTGCTGACTCCACAAACGTCCATCAGTAGTGGTTTGAATTTCTTGATACCTACCATCAACTAGATGAAATCCCTGGAGTTCCATTGTTACAGGGTCAAACCAGAAATAATCTGGTGTACGGAAGGTATCTTGATAAACTTGTTTTTTTAAACCTTTATCAACTGCTGCCGTTGAACTTGACAAAATTTCCACAATCAGGTTTGGATATTTGCCGTCTTCTTGCCAGACTACCCAACTCTTACGGTCTTTTTTCTGGGTTCCCAAAACTACAAAAAAGTCTGGGCCACGAAAATGTTCTGATTTTTTTTGATTAGAACTGTAGTAAATTGTCAAATTGCCAGAAGCATAAAAATCTTGCCTTTCTCGCCACCATAATTTTAGGATGCGAATCAGCAAATCGATTTGGTCACGGTGTAGATCACTTTCCAAGGGTGGCTCGTCACTCAGTATATCACCAGGAGGAAAAATTACTTCTTCCTCTGAAATATTATCAGAGATGAATTCTAAAGTAGCAGGTTCAGACATCAGCGATCGCTCCGCGATTTGCGTTCATTTTACTGAAAATTCGGTAACTTGCAGACGGCTTTGAAAACTTGTAATAACTCTATTGCATCTGGAGATTGACTCAAATTTAATAATGGCATTAACTCATAAGTTGACTGGTTGTCATGTCTTAGATAAATAAATTGATAAAGCTGTCCATTAGTTACCAAACCCCAAACTGATGGTTGTTGCTCTATACTCTTAAAAGCATAAGTGAGTAATTGAGGTAAACCCTCAATCACATTGACCGAACTATTTTTCGTTTCAATTACTAGAACCCAAAAAGGCGGCGCAATATTACTTTGAGGATTGTTAATTGCTAAAATATCCATCCGTCCGGTAATTCTTCTGTCCTCATCTTCGATTGCGATCGCAATGCTATCTTCCATTGTCAACCGAATCGGCACATCGTAAAATCCTGCTAACCGCATTAAGGGTGCGATCGTTATAAATTTAACCAAACCTTCAGAAATTTTTCCTGCGCTTAAATAACGATCAAAGTCGTTTCTAATTCGTAATAAATCCTGCTGTTCAAACTCAGAAAGTAGTTCTAGACTTAAGAAGTCTGTGAATGAACCATTTAAAAGCTTTTCTACTTTGAGAAAGCGATGAACATCGTTGAGAGATAAACTGCTAGCTTCAACAGTGAGCGTCATAATTTTAGAAGATGTTTGTCAAGACTACTTACATTTTGCAACATTCCCGATAGATAGGTTGTAAAACGTCTTTACATTTCTTGATCGCTTGCTTTTGCTAGATGAAAATGAATGTAAACTAAATAACTCGGCAATTTCTACCTAGCTTAACGAAAATCTAAATAATGTCTAGCACAACTGGGCTAAGAATAGTTTTTAGTAACAATAGCGATCGCACTCATAACTAACCATGTCTCAACCAACTATAGAATCAATCCTACAAGAGAACCGCCTCTTTCATCCTGCCTCGGAATTCTCGCAAAATGCTCATATCAAAAGTCTGGAAGACTATCAGCGCCTTTATGACAAAGCCAAAGCCGATCCACAGCAATTTTGGGCAGATTTGGCTGGAACAGAATTAGAATGGTTCCAAAAATGGGATACAGTATTAGACTGGGAACCACCTTTTGCTAAATGGTTCGTTGGTGGTAAAATAAATATTTCTTACAATTGCCTTGACAGACATCTCACTACCTGGCGCAAAAATAAAGCAGCATTGATTTGGGAAGGCGAACCAGGTGATTCGCGTACCCTCACTTATGCCCAACTGCACCGGGAAGTTTGCCAGTTTGCCAATGTATTGAAGCAACTGGGTGTCCAAAAAGGCGATCGCGTTGGTATTTATATGCCAATGATTCCCGAAGCTGCGATCGCCATGTTAGCTTGTGCCCGAATCGGCGCACCCCACAGCGTGGTATTTGGTGGTTTTAGTGCCGAAGCTTTGCGCGATCGCTTAATTGATGCTCAGGCTAAACTGGTAATCACGGCTGATGGTGGTTGGCGCAAAGATGCGATCGTGCCTCTCAAGGAACAGGTAGACAAAGCTTTAGCTGATGGTGCTGTTCCCAGTGTCGAAAATGTCCTAGTTGTCAAGCGCACTGGACAAGAAACTTATATGCAGTTGGGCGGACGCGATCATTGGTGGCATGATTTGCAAAAAGGAGTATCAGCAGATTGTCCCGCCGAACCGATGGACAGTGAAGATATGCTGTTTGTCCTCTACACTTCCGGCAGCACGGGCAAACCGAAGGGCGTAGTGCATACAACTGCTGGTTATAATTTGTATACGCACATGACCACCAAGTGGATATTCGACCTCCAAGACACGGATGTATATTGGTGTACTGCGGATGTCGGTTGGATTACAGGACACAGCTACATTGTCTACGGCCCCCTTTCCAACGGCGCAACTACGGTGATGTATGAAGGTGCGCCCCGTGCTTCTAATCCTGGCTGTTTCTGGGATGTAATTGAAAAATACGGCGTTAATATTTTTTATACCGCACCTACGGCAATTCGGGCATTTATTAAGATGGGCGAACAACATCCGAATGCGCGAAACCTGTCTTCGTTGCGTTTGTTGGGAACCGTCGGCGAACCAATTAACCCGGAAGCTTGGATGTGGTATCACAAAGTTATTGGTGGGGAACGCTGTCCAATTGTGGATACTTGGTGGCAAACGGAAACCGGCGGTATTATGATTACACCACTACCAGGGGCAATTCCCACCAAACCCGGTTCCGCAACTCTTCCCTTCCCTGGAATTATTGCAGATGTCATAGATTTAGAAGGAAACACCGTACCCAATAAGGAAGGCGGTTATTTAGCAGTGCGACATCCGTGGCCAGGAATGATGCGGACAGTCTACGGCGATCCAGAACGCTTCCGCCGCACTTACTGGGAACACATTCCGCCCAAAGATGGTAATTATATTTACTTTGCTGGTGATGGCGCAAGACAAGATGAAGACGGCTATTTCTGGGTAATGGGTCGTGTGGATGACGTATTGAATGTATCAGGACACCGACTCGGTACAATGGAAGTAGAATCAGCTTTAGTTTCTCACCCAGCAGTTGCAGAAGCGGCGGTAGTGGGTAAGCCAGATGAACTCAAAGGTGAAGAAGTAGTTGCTTTTGTGACTTTAGAAGGCACTTATCAGGCAAGTGAGGAACTGAGTAAAGAACTCAAAATACACGTTGTCAAAGAAATTGGTGCGATCGCCCGTCCGGGAGAAATCCGCTTTACAGACGCTTTGCCCAAAACGCGATCGGGTAAGATTATGCGGCGCTTATTGCGGAATCTAGCTGCTGGACAAGAGGTATCTGGAGATACTTCGACATTGGAAGATCGGAGCGTGTTAGATAAGTTACGAGAAGGCGCGTAAATAATTCCAAATGAGCTTAGTAGGGGCGCACATATATGTATGCGACCCTTACCGTTTGTTTTGTGATGCGTTACGCACTAACGCAGGGCAATTTATTATAAAGATTAGAACATTATTGAGGCATTCAGGGCGATGAAGGTGAAGTGCAAATCCAAATCAGCATTTGTTCAACCTATTGGCTGCATGATGCTGAGTATTATCAGTGTAATGGGGATATCACCATTAGTCTTAGCGGTTCCTGGACAAGTTTCTTTGCATTCGCCAGAACAGTCTGCACAGAGACAACCACAAAAAATAGCACAAGCTTCAGGTACAGATACACCAGAGCGATCGCAACTCCTGCAACAAGCCAATGCTTTATTTAGTCAGGGAGACTTAACAGGTGCAGAGGAAAATTTACGCAAATTAATTAAAAAGTTCCCAGAAGATGCTTTTGGACACTTTCAACTGGGAAATGTGCTTTTTCGGCAAAAGAAACCAGAAGATGCAATTAGCTCCTATCGAGAAGCCATTCGCCTCCGGCCAAAATACGCAATAGCTTACAATGCGATCGGTGTTGTTTACGCAAGCCAGAGTCGCTGGGAACAAGCCATTACTGAATATAAAAAAGCTCTGGAAATTAATCCTAATTATGGCGAGGGGCTGACTAATTTCGCAGTAGCATTGTGGCAAACAAATAAAAAAGACGAGGCGCTATCTTCTTTAGAAAAAGCTTTAAATATTTTCAAAGCACAGAATAGAGGTGAAAAAGTTAACCAAGTAGAACGAATTTTAAAAGAGATCAAAACTGCTGATGAGCCAGGTGTTTCCTGATAATCATATTATTCAGTCGAGAAAATTCAGAAGAGTTGTTGACGATTAACTTTAAAAGGGTGTTTTTCAAGTAAAGATCCCCCCTAACCCCACTGTTTTAAAGGGGGGAATAAATTGAAATGTTCCTTAGATTTTGAAGAATCTAATCTACAAATCTTTGATATATCAAAACAAAATAATTTGTAGTAATGAATGAAATATTTTTTTTAGCCAGAGAAACTGTAAGAGTGATTTTTCACATGGATGGAGGATACACAAGGGTAGTCTGGGAACGTTCAGAGAATACTGCATGGGCAGGCATAGGATGGATTTTTGATATACCAACTCATGTAATACCATGCGATTTACGAGTAATAGGTTCTCATTTTCTATTGTCTATAGTTAAGCCGAATGCGAATGATTGTGAGGATATAGAAAATATCCGCAGTAATCGTAATAGCTTTTTTCATATAGAAAGATTGACTTTTGTTATATAAATGGCATCTAACCTAGTAGCGCGTCTATTCAAAAATAGTAAAATAGCAATCTACAATAAGAATCAGACAACCCATTGGTTAAAGCCTATGACTTCCCTATCGGCATTAACTTTACCTGACCACACCCAGTTACCCGACTCAGATGGTACGTTCGTGAAAAACTGGCAAGAGCATCCTCAAAGTATCTTACTCACTGACTCGATTAAACTTGTCTTAGAGGAACTTCATCCTGATAGTCAATATTGTATTGGACAAGATTCTGGTATCTACTGGCGATTAACAGATCCTCCTGAGAAAGGGGCTGAAGCACCAGACTGGTTTTATGTACCCAATGTACCACCGACACTTAACGGTAAAATGCGCCGTTCTTATGTGCTGTGGAAGGAGTATGTTGCACCCCTAATTGTGATTGAATTTGTCTCTGGAGATGGTTCAGAAGAACGAGATAACACACCGCCATCTCAAGGTGAAGGTGGAAATGTTGGTAAGTTTTGGGTTTATGAGCAGGCAATTCGAGTGCCTTATTATGGGATTTATGAAGTAGCAAAAGCGCAAGTGCAAGTTTACCACCTAGTCGATAATACTTATGAACTAATGCAACCCAATGAACGAGGATATTACCCAATTGTTCCTATGGGTGTAGAGTTAGGAATCTGGCAAGGATTTTATCAGAATGCAGAGTTACCTTGGTTACGCTGGTGGGATGCACAAGGAAATTTACTGCTAACAGGTGAGGAACGTGCTGTGATTGAGCGAGAAAGGGCGGAAGTTGAGCGACAAAAGCGAGAGAGAATTGTAGAGAAATTGCGATCGCTCTCTGCTGAACAACTCAACGCTTTAGGAATTGACCCAGAAATGTTAGATTAGGAAATATCATCATCTATCAATATTACATCTTCATATATTTCTGGGATCGCACACCGAAAATCAACGCTACCTAAATGCACTTCTTCCCCTTTTTCATAAGGGTAAAGTACCCAATGTCCTTCCTGATTGCGGCGGAAGCATTCTACACTCATTCGGTCTGGTGAAATTAGCACATATTCTTGTAATGATTCTAAGTGTCGATAACTAGCAAATTTTTTTCCTCTGTCATAGCCTTCAGTTGACTCAGAAAGCACTTCGATAATTAAGCAAGGATAGCACTTAAAATATTCAAATTCTTTATCTCGTGCATCGCAAGTCACCATTACATCAGGATAAAAATAGCGATTTATGACATCAATTTGTGTTTTCATGTCTAACATATAGACACGGCAACCACTACCCCGCAGATGGTTTCGTAGCAGTACAAACAAATTTCCTACGATAGTAACATGAGCATCACTTGCCCCTGCCATTGCGTAGACTTGCCCATCAATATACTCGTGTTTGATTTCACTTACTTTCTCGCCTTCTAGATATTCTTCTGGGGAGATATAGTACTCACTTTGGCTAATGACCATTTTAGTACCTTAGTAGTTTTATCAAACATTTTAACTCATACAACAAATTTAATGAGCGACAGCGCCACCAGTTGGCTTCACCTTTTTGAGGAATAAAATAGCAATGCCACTAACTAACAAAGCGATACCAATAAAGTAGAAACAATCGTTAAAAGCCATTACAAATGCTTCCCGGCGGACTATATTGGATATAGATGCGATCGCTTCATTTTGGGCTGTACTCAAATCTGCTCCGCGACTAACAAAATACTGTGTCATCTGGTCAATTCGCTGTTGAGTTTCTGGATTATATAAAGATACTCCATCACCCAATCTATTCGAGTGAAATTGCTCTCTATTTGCCAATAAAGTCGCTAAAGAAGCAATTCCGATAGAACCGCCTAGATTCCGCATCATATTAAATAAACCACTTGCCGAACCTGCTTCTTTCGGACTCAAACCAGCAGTGGCAATAGAACTAAGCGGCACCATAATTAGGGGTTGTCCCATCGCACGCACAAATTGCGACCAGCGTAATTGATCTAATCCTGTTTCATTAGTCATTCCAGAGTTCATAAATGCACTAATGGAAAACAAAGTCACACCAAAAGCTACCATGAAACGCACGTCAATGCGTTGCATCAATTTCGGGATGAGGGGAATAATAAATAGTTGGGGAATACCAGCCCAAATCAATACTTCACCAATTTGCAGAGCATTGTATTTTTGAATTTGGGCAAGATACAACGGTAAAATATAAATTGAACCATACAATCCTACTCCCAACGACACATTGACAATACTGGCTAAACCAAAGTTCCGCCTAAGTACAAGCCGTAAATTAATAAATGGTTGTTTACGAGTTAATTCTATAAAGAAAAATATCGCCAAAAAAATTACCGCGATTACACTTAAGCGCACAATTAACGCTGAACCAAACCAATCTTTACGGCTACCTTCTTCTAAAACAACTTGCAGGGAACCTAAGCCAATAGCCATCGCAATAATTCCCCACCAGTCACCTTGTTTGAGTAAATTAATTTGGGGTTTTTCTTGCTTAATTCCGTACCAAACACCAGCCAGCATTAATGCCCCTGGAATTACATTTATATAAAAGTTGTATTCCCAACCAAAATTTTCTGTTAACCAACCTCCTAATGTTGGGCCAATTGAGGGTGCAAAAACTGCACTAAACCCAAATGCAGCCAGTCCGACTGATTGTTTTGATTGGGGTAAAGTTGTTAAGACAACTGTCATAGCTGTAGGAATTAAAACTCCTCCACTAAAACCTTGTAAGACCCGAAAGAAAATCATGGAATTGAGATCCCACGACCAACCACAGCAAATAGAAAAGAAGATAAATAGTGCAGTATTGACTAATAAATAACGTTGCAGAGAAAATACTCGTGACAACCATCCTGTTAGAGGAATTACCACAATTTCTGCTACGAGATACGCGGTAGAAATCCAAGAACCTTCTTCGAGAGTTGCTCCTAAACTTGCTTGAATATATTCCAGCGAAGCATTAGTTATTTGAATATCCAATACCGCCATAAATGCACCAAGCATACTAGCTAATACACCAATCCAGGTTTTTAGCGGTACATACTCTGGTGGTAAAGCAGGATTTTGCCCTTGCTGACGAATTACACCTGTATTAGCCATAACTTTGTTCCATTTTCAAGGTTAAGTAGCAAAAAATGTTCTTTGCCTCTGCGTGAGCTTGAATCAGCAATGCTAAAAATTAAAAAAGAATTGCTATAGAAAGCTCCATTAAGATAAATCTAAATTTAACTGCGGTTATTTATCTTAAACTTCTTAAGTCGTAATAATCCCCTTTTGCTCATAAATTGGACGCATTATTTTTCTTAAAGCAGGCAACTGTCTGCTAAAAATAATTGACCCTAAAATACAAGCTATCCCATCAATCATTAAAGTGTTAGGAGCGCCAATATGACTTGCTAAAAAACCTCCTAATAAATTACCCACGGGAATCATCCCCAAAAATGACATTGTATATAAGCTCATCAATCGCCCGCGTTTATCGTCTTCGACAATGGTTTGTAAAAATGTGTTGCTAGCAGCAATCTGGAGAATTGTTCCTAAGCCAACGAATAACATTGTAAATAAAGAAAGTGGTAAAAATCGAGACAAAGAAAAGCCGATTAAACCAGCTCCTAAAATTGCTGGAGCTAAAGCAATCAATTTGCCAATTCCTAAGATGGTTTGGCGCGTAGCTAGATAAATACCACCAGTTAAGGCTCCAACTCCAGATGCCGCCATCAAAAAACCCAAACTTTCTGCACCACCTTTAAGAACTTGTTCGGCAATAACTGGGACGAGAATAGTGTTTTGCAGCCCCATCAGACTAACTAAAGCTGATAGTAATAAGACAGAACGAATAGGTGGAAAGCTAAAAGCATATACAAATCCCTCTTTGACTTTTTGCAAGGGATTACCGTCAGTTACCAAATTTTTCCAAGGTTCAACTTTCATCGCCAATAAAGCGGCGATTACAGCAACATAGCTCAAACCATCAATTAAAAAACAATAGCCAGTTCCAATACCAGCAATTAATAAACCCGCGATCGCAGGGCCAATTAATCGCGCACCGTTAACCATCGTGGAGTTGATAGCGATCGCATTGGCTAAATCTCCTCTGTTTTCAACCAATTCTGGCACAAAAGCTTGACGGGCTGGCGCATCTAAGGCGTTAATAAATCCTTGGAACAAACTCAAGGCGATGATCTGCCATACCTCAATCACACCAGTCAGCGCCAGCACTGCTAATGTTAACGATTGAATCATCGCCAAGATTTGCGTACCAATTAAGGTGCGATACCGAGAAAAGCGATCTACAAATACTCCGCCAAAGGGAGCTAAAAAAAAGTTAGGAATTTGACTCGAAAATCCCACAACTCCTAGCATTAATGGGGATTTTGTCAAGTCATAAACTAGCCAAATTGTGGCAAGTTGCGTCATCCACGTCCCAATTAGGGAAATACCTTGTCCAGCAAAAAACAGCTGGTAGTTTCTTGATCTTAAAGCAGGTAGTAGCGATTTTCTCATGTCAGGCTTGTTTTATACCAATCTGCTTTCATAGATATCATCTCACCTGATCTCTATACGCCTCTCTTTAGATGTAGGAGAATGTCATAAGCAGAAAGAGGTTTTTCATCTGTTTTAAGCCGATTTGGTATTACTTGACTTCCACCGCAACTTCCGCAGACATCCCAGGAGTAATCCGCGATTCGTATCCTTGAATGCTCTTTTGGTCGAAAACTATTTTAACAGGAATGCGTTGGACAACTTTAGTAAAGTTACCTGTAGCATTATCGGGTGGCAATAAGGCAAACTGAGCGCCGGAAGCTGGGGAAATACTGTCAACACGCCCAATAAAGGTATGATGAGGGAAAGTATCCAGCTTGATTTCTACTGGCTCTCCTGGACGCATCTTTTCTAATTGAGTTTCTTTAAAGTTCGCAATTACCCAATAGCTGTTATCCACGATCGCCATTAATGGTGTTCCCGATTGCACTCGGTTGCCAATTTCGACGTTTTTTCTACCTACCCGTCCAGCACTGGGGGCAGTAACATTCGCATAAGATAGTTGCAATTGTGCGTCTTTGAGCGATGCTTCTGATTGGGCGATCGCCGCTTTTGCTGCTTCGTATTGACTACGTTTGACTGTGGTATCTTGTCCACCTGCGGTAGCTTGTTGCAATCCTCCTTTAGATGCTGCCAATTTAGCTTGGGCGTTGGTGACATTTTCTTGCGCTTGTGCTAATTGAGACTGGGCTTTGGCGACACCAACTTTGGCGGAGGCTAACTGGGCTTGGGCTTGTTGTACTCCCTGAATTGCAGCGTTTTTCTGTGCCCTAGCCACATCATAAGCAGCCTTGGCTGTGTCTAGTTGCTGACGAGGAATCGCACCTGTTTTATACAATTCGTTGTAACGATTGTAATCTGCTTGGGCTTTTTCCAAATTCGCGTTTGTTTGCGCTACCTGCGCTTGGGCGGCGGGAATCCCAGCTTGAGCTTCTTGTACTGTTGCTTGAGCGGCGGGAATCCCAGCTTGGGCTTCTTGTACTGCTGCTTGGGCTGTAGAAATTGCTGCTACTGCACCACTGACATCTCCTTGCGCTTGAGTTGTTTTACCAGTAGTGGTTTGTGAACTCAAAGCAATATTTGCTTGGGCGGCTTGCGCCTGACCACGAGCATTTTCTAGGGCGGCTTGTGCTTGTTGCACCTTGCTTTGATAGTCCCGTGGATCTAACTTCACTAACAATTGTCCCGGTTGCACCAGTTGGTTATCATTCACTAGCACTTCACTTATAGTTCCGGGAATGCGGCTACTAACTTGGTGAATGTTTCCCGCAACGGTGGCGTTGTCAGTTTCCTGGTGGGTGGAGGCGTATTGCCAGTAGTGAAGACCAAAAGTGCCTGCGGCGATCGCACCCACACCTAATCCTGCCAAAATTAAACCAGTCGGTCTTTTCCGCTTCGGTTTCGCTGCAACTTCTTTCTCTGTCTCAGGAATTACAACAGGTGCTTCTGCTGTTGCGGATGTATCTGCGGTAACAGTTTCTAAAGTCTCTAAATCGGGAATCACTTCTTTTTCTAAAATTGGGGTTTTGTGTCCGTTGCGTCCGTTCAAAGTATTAGCACCCATGATTGTTAACTTCCTTGTGCGTTCAATAACTTGATTAATAGTCTTTTATTTAAAATGCGTAATATTCCCTGAAAAAAAACTTATTTCCTTAGTATGCGTAATATTATCTCAAAACATATCTTTACACTGCCTCCCCCGGTCGGGTGATTATGGCATTATCTTTAGGAGAGGTTAGCGATCGCCCGGTTCAAGATTTGGGAAAATAGTTCTCGGTCAGCGAAGGAAATACCGTCCATTGCTTCATCACGCACTGTTGCCGCAATAGGCGGTAAGACAGCTTCTAGTTGCTTACCTGCATCCGTGAGCCAGATTCGCCAGATGCGGCGATCGTGAGTGTCGCGTTCTCGACGCACTAAGCCGCGTTCTTCCATCCGATCTAGTACGCCTGTTAAAGTCCCTCCCACTTGTTTGAGTTTGTCACCAATACTAGAAGTAGGTAAACCATCTTCTTGCCAAAGACAGCACAACACCAACCAGTGAAATGGCGTAAGTCCAAAGGGTTCTAGCCTCTCAGTAAACTTGCGACTCAGCAGTTGCGAGACTAATTTGATTCTGTAGCCCAAATTGTATGGTGCCAGATTTTGCTGCCACGACTCTAAAGGTGGGGAGTGATTAGATGTAGAAACCATTTAAGAAAATACTTAGTGTACGTACTATTATACCTAAATCAATATCATTTAACAATACTTGCTTTGCATCCGTCTTAGGGAAGAACTTGAATCAACTGGTACTTTTTGACTGTACCGATAATGCGGTAAGTCCGAGATAATTTAGGGGACTGGTCAGTATAGATCAAAGCATAGCTTAAAGCTGGTATTTGGGAAATAGAGCCTACTTGTTGGGGGTGAATAGAAAGATAGAAATTAAGCAATACTTGGGTTTTCTGGTCTATTTGCACATAGTAGATAGGATGAGATTGGATAATTGAAGCGATCGCACTTTGTTGTAAAAAAGTTCTTAAAATAGGATTATAGTCACTTAACAAACCGAGGCTACCCATCGTCGCCAAAGTTAGCCAACAGGTAATTAACCATCCTGCAATCCAGTAACGGGCTGTGAGAAACTTCTTGCTAAAGTGGTAGCGACTAATCCACACCACAGGTAAAATTAACCAACCCAACCCCATAGCTAAGGTAATAGTTGCATACTTGCGGATGTCAGAACCACCGTAACTAATAATAACAGTACTTGCTATTACAAGAAAAACACCGAATCCACCAAAGCCATAACTGAGGTTTCGAGGAAGATTATTCTTTGCAAAAAGGTTCAATATATTTTTTCTACCTTTTTTAAGAAATAATTGTGAGTGAATTCCTGTCTGGTAAATATTGCCTAACCAGCTTAAACCCACAGATGCCAACAAAGCTATAAACGGATAAAGGCAAAGACTATAGTGAGATAAACGAGTGCTAAAAATGCTCAATTCTACAAATAAGACAAGTGGAAAACCAACTAATATTAATTGGTAAAGAGGAATGGGACGACGGACAGTTAAAAACAAACCTAAAAGTCCGAAAAAAGGCCAAGGAAATGCTTTTAAAGGAATATTCCATACATAGAATAGCGGCCCATTATGCTCCCGATCTTCAGAACCTAGCTGCACAACAAACTTAAGCAACTCCTCAAAACTCTGATTTCCATAGTGCAGCCAGCTTAACCACAGCCAAATGCCAGTGGGTATTAAACCTACGCAAAAGCCCAGATATAAAATTGGATTAGTAAGATGACGATGACGGTGATGTTCCCAAATTAAATAAGGTAATAAAGCTATAATTGGCAAAAAAATCATAAAGCTTCTGACTAAGAAGCCTAAACCTAAACTGAAACCAGCTAGAAAACTCCAAAAATAGTGATATTTAGGATGTAATTCTGTTTTTATTAAAGAAAAAATAGCTAAAAGTACCAAGAAAATCATCGGTACATCAGGCGTACTTAAGCGAGAGTATTGTAGCCAGAGAAATTCCCCACTTAAAATAGCAGTAGCTAGCCAAGCTAATTTTTTGCCTAGCATAATTTTGCCAATTTCATACACCAGCCATAAGCTAAAAATGCTAGCAATCATACTAGGAAGACGCGCACTAGTATCACTGATACCAAACAACTTGTAGAAACTGGCGATTAACCAATAAGGTCCAGGTGTTTTATGATGTGCCGTTTCCCAAGGAGTTATCCAATTACCAGAATCAAACATCAGACGGGCACGCGAAGCGTAAAGGGCTTCATCATGTGCCATCAGGCTATTGTGCCCAGAAGTAAATAATAATAAGGGTAGCATCCAAAGGAACAAACTTAAATAGGGTAACGATTCTACCAGGCGGATTTTTCGCCAAATATGCTGCCAGAAGTGTAGTTTATGGAACATTGAATTGATAAAATTGAATGCTGCTATTTATACTCGTTTAAGTGTCCTGTTGTTATTAAAATATGTTACATAGTGATTGTTGAAAAATACTTGAAATTGCCGCTATTTTCCGAAAAAGTTCTCCAAAACAGAGATTTATGCAGTTAAGACCGAATCAACGCCTGAAATTAGATGACACAGACGATAAGCTGTTCTACGCCTATCCTCGCTTCGTTACCCATGTGGATGAAGGATTTATTCAACAGCTAACGGATTTATACCGCGATCGCCTCAAACCCAACACTCGTATTTTTGATATGATGAGCAGCTGGGTGTCTCATCTACCAGAAGAGATGCAGTTTGACCATGTGGAGGGACACGGACTCAACGCTGAGGAATTAGCACGAAATCCCCACTTAAATCATTACTTTGTGCAAAATCTTAACGAAAATCCCCAGCTACCTTTACCAGATGAAGATTTTGATGCTGTTCTCAATTGCGTATCTGTGCAATATGTGCAATATCCAGAAGCAGTATTTTCCGAAATGTACCGTATCCTAAAACCCGGTGGTGTTGCAATTATCAGCTTTTCTAACCGGATGTTTTTTGAAAAGGCGATTCAAGCTTGGCGAGAGGCTTCAGAGGCACAGCGAGTTGAATTAGTCAAAGAGTATTTTGCCTCAGTTCCAGGATTTACAACCGCAGAAGTTATAGCTCATAAATCAACATTACCGAATTTATTACAGTGGTTGGGTGCAGCTGGAGGAGATCCGTTTTATGCGGTTATAGCTTATCGTAGTTAAGTCAAATATTCACTAGTACAGCACGACGTGAATCCAGCTACCATCTCAAAGACAAGGGGCAAAATCTCCTTGTTAAACATTTTTGTGATTTGTTGTATATACATAATTTCTGTAAATGAATTATTGGCTAATGAAATCAGAACCAGAAGCCTATAGTATTGCTGACCTTCAACAGCAGAAAGAGACTATCTGGGACGGTGTTCGCAATTATCAAGCTCGCAACTTTTTGCGCCTTATGGATGAAGGAGACTTAGCTTTTTTCTATCACTCCAGCACTAATCCTCCCGGTATTGCTGGGTTAATGCGTGTAGTGAAAAAAGATATTGCTGATCCGACTCAGTTTGAGCCAGAAAGTAAATATTACGACCCGAAATCAAATTCTGAATCCCCTCGGTGGCAAACAGTTGTAGTAGAATTTGTTGAGACTTTTTCTAATCCCATCTTGTTATCAATACTCAAAGAGAAGTTTAGCGCTGAAGAGTTAATGTTGGTGAGACAAGGAAATCGGTTATCGGTGATGCCTGTCCCTGAAGCAGTAGCTTTGAAAATTCTGGCGATGAAAACCTCCTAGTTAAAATAATTCGTAATTCGTAATACATTTTTAAGGAAGGTTGATTAACTGAACATAATGTGATTTATTCTTGCCCACTTACAGCAAATTTCAAGGAAAGTGAGATACACAACGATTCGTCTGTTATCCAGGTAGAAAACGTGTTTTACTCCTGAATTCGGAATTCGGAATTCTGCTATATTTAGTTCACACCCATTGCACAGGATCTAATTGATAGTAACGTTGCAGTTGCTCATAAAGTGCTGGATGCTTAGACAACAATTGGTGCGGTTTTTCAAAGAATGTCTCAGTCGCTACGGCGAAAAATTCTGCGGGATTCGTTGCGCCATAGCTATCCATTACCGTCTTTGTACCTTGTAGAACATCATTACAAAGTTGCTGATATGCTTCTGTCATCACTTTAGCCCAAATAGGATAGTCTGAGTTGTGTTGCAGTATCGGAACTCCTTCAGCTTTACCATCTTCTTGATCCAATTGATGGGCAAATTCATGAAGCACAACGTTACGTCCATCTCTCCAGTTATTAATGTCTTGTTTCACTTGTTCCCAAGACAGCACTACTTGGTCATTTGTCCACGATTCACCCAGTCTCGCCACACGCCTTTCTTCAACAACATATTTTCCGACAGAAGTTGTTTCCTGAACAAAATAAGCGTTAGGATACACCAGAATTGAACGAAGTCTGGGGAAGTACTGCCCACGTTCATTTAATAGAAGTAAACAGGCGACAGCAGCAAGAGTCAGTTTCATTTCCTCTGTCACCTGTAATCCTCTACAGCCAATAAATTGCTTTTCTGCTAAGAAAACTTGAATATGTCCCTGAAGTCGTCTGATTTCATTGGGAGAAAGACAGAGATAAATGGGAAGATTATTCTCAATAATGGCATTCCAAAGTGGGGGAAAAGAACGATGTTTGAGCCGATTTCTTTGCCTTTTTACTAGAATCGGATTGAATAAAATCCCAGCGAGAATCAGCCCAATGAGGAAAAAGAAAACTATGATTTTAATCATTGACTTTTGAGCAACTTACATATTTAATTCCCTAGTAAGCAGAAAGTTTAGAATAATTGTTATTGTTGTGCCTCACTAACTACTGCTATTGGATCAGAATTACGCAAGATTGAACCTTAGTAGAAAGGCTTGTTTGAAGTCCTTGCTCAACTTTGACAATCAGTTTATCAAATGCCTCTTGATTTGCTGTCAGTTGTTCTTGCAGAACTTTCTCTAACTCAGGCTTTATTTGCTCACACATATCCTGAATTTTTTTGTCGCTCAAAAAATTAGAACGAATCCAACTAGGTACATCCACATTTGTCTTAATTACTTCTTGAACAGTCTTACGATTTAGCTCCATTCCTGCCGCCATCACCGAAGCCCCATATACTAGTGCAATCGGCCAGGTTAAATGTCCAGTTAGTATTAGAGTGATAATGCTAGCCACAGCGCCTCCACCAATTACTACATTGACGATAAACGCTACTGTCTCAGCCAGGATAGCATCTCCAATTTGTAACTCTGGGTTAACAAAATTTGGGTCAATACTATCCTCGAACCTTAAGCTGCTTCTAGGTATCTGAAACTTTCGACATATAGGATCGGTTTGTGCGGCTAAATCGGGTTGGATTTTATTGCTAAACCAAAAAGCGCATTGATGATTAATTATCTGCACAGCGCGATCGCTTTTAAGCCACTGTTCTGCTCGACCGATCAAAGCTGTTTCCAAATCGGCTAAAGTCCGTATTTTATTTTTTTGCCAATCTTTTAAAGCTGGTTTAACTGCATTGACAATCAAGCCATCCGCCAAAGGTTTAGTTAGTGATTCGATTAACTCCGGGATATGCCTTTCAATCAAACCTTTAAGTTTATTTGAGGTAAATAGTTTGTTCACTTCTTGTTTAAAAGCAGCAGCACGCAGATCCCATCGTCCTACTCGTGCTAAACCCATTGCAATGCACCGTTCCGGCTCCGGATCTGGGCGAAGCAGCGTTTCTGGTTCGGGAAACATTTCCTGACAAAGAACGTGCGTGAACTTCATGCGAGATGCACCGCCAGTCATCAGCACGAGTTTCGGCACTATTCCAAGTTTTTCCAGCTTTTCTTTTGCCTCGGTTAAAGAGTTGCGAAATGATTTAATCCAACTATTAAGCTCTAATTCAGGTAAAGGTTGGTTTAAAATTTCCTCCATCATCAATTTATTGACTTGGGGAATAAAATAAATCTGTTCGTTAATCGACTCGAAGCCACGCGCAAAGGATTCAGGATCGCTGTATAGCTGTTCATTAGAAAAGTAATCTTCTTTAGCTTTGCGGCAAGCAAGTTCACAACGAGCTTGGTGATGCGGATATTCCTGAAATACTTTTTCGAGTAATGCTTTTTGCTCGTGGTTGGCGAGAGTCCGGGCAAAAATTGCTTTGTCAATTAGGGATGCACCTAAAGTATTACTCCCGAAATCTATGGGTATCTCTTCTAAGCTCTTAACCAGAGTAAAATCTGTGGTTGAAGAACCGATATCGACAATTAGCACCGATCCAACAAGTTTGTCATACTCCAACTTCCCGGCTTCCTTAGCTTGCATGAAAGCAGCCCGCGATTCGGGTACAACATTTAGTCGGGGAATGCCAGCTTCTTGAAGTAGCTTTTGGTATTCGGTGCGATCGCTAACTGACCATCCTGAAGGGCAACCAATGTAAAAATAGCTACCTTCTCCACCTGCAAGTTGTTTGCTTTCTTTCAATAGGCGGTAGTAGGTTGCCACAAAGGTACTAATTGTTTCCCGATATTTGGGATCGTTGTTGGGTTTTTGCTTGAAAGAGATTGTCAGTTGGGTAACGCCAGCTTGAATTAATGCTTGTTCTCCCACAAGATAACCGAGTTTGGGATGCCAACCAAGTGCTGTAATTTGGTTCTTCTTGTTATTAATCTCCAGCATCTGGGGGGGTTCGATGCTTTCCACGATCGCTTTAGCTACAGCCGTTTCACCGTGTCCCAAATCAAAACCGATTGTTTCTAAAATTTCCATACCCTTATTGTCTATTATTCTCTAGCAGAGGAATATGCTGGCTCAATTACCCTACCGCGTCTAATCAAGCGATCGCCTTTTAACAAAGCCGGCGTTAGAGTGACGTGATCTTTGGTATCGGGGTCAATACTTGGCTCAAAGTCAAAATACTCGCGATCGCTATGCGGGTCATTTGGTCGGTAAATTTGAGTATTAATTCCCTGAGACATTAAAATCTGTGGCAGAAGTTTCGCCAGTTCATGAGCCATTTGGGGTTTATCAAGTTTTGATGCGCCCATTAGCCTTTGCAGAAAATTTAATAGCTCTGGCAATTCTTCTATTGCTAAGTCGCCTTCATGTTTATTTGATTCTTCTACTCTAGCTACTGCTAGGTCGATAGTGTTGAGAGCATCGCCAAGGCAATCTAGAAATACTTTGCTATCAACTCGGAGAATCGGTTGGGGTAATTCCAATAGCCCTTCAGATATAGAATTATTTTGCTGGTTGTTTAATTCGAGTTGAAGTACAATTTCTAGTCCTATAAGTAGAGAGGTTAATAAGATAGCCATCCAAGCACCTGGGGTAGTTTTAGTTAAGGAAAACAACGAGCCTAAGATGCCGAGATAAACTAGTCCCTGTAGTAGTTTCAGGATTAATCTGCTCGAAAAAAACTTTGTACTTGGGTTAGTAATTTGCCTTTGCTCTGTTGGAGCCGCTTGAAGATAGTTAGCTGCTGCAAGAGTCGCGATAGACTGCCGCAGGGTATCCAGGAAAAAGGAAGCTAGACGAACTTGAGCCAAATTAAGCTTTTCAATATAAATTCTTTCGAGATTATCGAGTCGGTTTTGAACCAGTTTAACTATTTGCTCAATGCCGATTGTATTATCAATATCTGTCTGGAGTTGGTTGCGTTCTTCGCTAAAAAGTGAGGTGATTGTTTTCATTGCATTGATTAAGACTTTAACGTTATTAATTAGGAGTGAAATCAACACTCATTTTTTCATTTCACCCTGTAATTACATAATGACGGAATAATTCATAATTCCTAATTATGAATTAGGTTGATTGCAAATTACTACCCATCAAAAGGAGGAGCAGAATGTTTATCTGCGTGATTGCAGACTACGGCACAGGAGATCCGGCATTTACTGAAGTCACACAACGTCTGCTGATGACTTTTCCCCATGCCCAAATTCATTTGCTTTCGGTTCCAGCATTCAGTACCTTAGCAACGGGATTCTGGATTGCCCAACTGGGACTCAACCCTGGTCCTAGCGATAGCGATCGCCTAATTTATCACAACTGTGCGCCTCGTCAGGACGATCCTGAAGCTCGTCGAGACAATGAAGGTGAAGGACTAACTTATGCCCTTTTATCTAATGGTGTAAAAGTCGTGGGTGTGAATGCGGGCTACACTCTCTCCTTTATCAAAGACTATACAAAGGAGTTGCGAGCGATCAACGTTTCTCGTGGTGGATCGCAGTTTCGCTCACGGGATGTGTTTCCTCCGGCTGCGGCTGCCATTATGAATGAAGATTTTAGCATTTTGGGAGATAGCTTGAAGAGTGAGCAAATCCCAGATGTTCCACCAGATCGAATTGCCTGGATTGATGGCTACGGCAACATCAAAACAACTATCGGGGCCCATACACTTAATTTGGAGCCTCAAAGCAAGATCGTGATCCGGATTGGAGATGTGGTCAGCGATGCAGTGTATTCTGATGGCAGTTTCAAGGTGTCTGAAGGAACTTTAGCTTTTGCTCCTGGTAGTTCTGGTTGGTCAAAAGGCGATTCAGGAGAACCATTGCGCTTCCTAGAGTTATTTCTGCGAGGAGGGAGTGCTTGGGAACGCTTTGGTCGTCCCCGTGTGAATCAGCAAGTAACTCAAATTGCCTAAAATTTGGTAGTAGGCTTCTGTCTGTGGCTGAGTGCAGACTAACATTGTCAGTTGCCCTGACTAAAAGCGATTAGATTTGTGCCACACCGCCATCGACGAACAATTCAATGTCGGTAATATAACTGCTGTCGTCCGAAGCCAGGAACACGACAGCTTTTGCGACTTCATCCGATGTTGAATGGCATTCCCTTGGGAATGCCATTCAACATCGCCGTATGCATTTCGTCAGTTATCCCCAGGCGATCATCAACGTCTGTGGGGATAATCCCAGGGCTGACAACATTGACCCGGTCTTTGAGGTCAACCGACCAAGTGCGTGCGAATAGCGCACGGCTGCCTTAGTTGCAGCATAAACATCTATTCGTTCATAACTTATTTCCACTTTTCCCCGTCTACCCACACCCAAATCAATCAGCGATCGCTTTTAGTTTAAACTCCAGACTCTACCAAGTGAAAAAGAGCGATCGCTCCCCCATTTTCAACAGTAAACAAGAATAATCAACATCACGAAAGAGAGTGGCTACTTTACTTTCCCCTACAGTAGTCCTTATGATATTCCTCGTTCAGTTTTATGCCATATATCTATTATTTTAAGGTGAATTCGACGAAGCTAAAAAGCCACCGCAGTCAAAGCAGGAAAATCTTTAGAGTTAATAAGGTCACTAGTCAATTACGTTTTAAGCTAAAGCGCTGGCATGGTGGCGGATATGATCTTCAATAAAAGTGGCGATAAAATAATAACTGTGATCGTAGCCTTGTTGGTAACGTAAGTTTAGCGGCTGATTAACATCTGCACAAGCTTGCTCAAACACCTTTGGTAATAATTCCTCAGCTAAAAATTTATCAGCAGTCCCTTGGTCAATGAGAATTGAACTGTGATATCTTTGTTGTCTGACTAATTCACTAGAATCATAAGCACGCCAACTTTCTTGATTGCTGCCAAGATAACCACTAAAAGCTTTTTGACCCCAAGGACAACGCATAGGTGCAGCTAGAGGTGCAAAGGCTGATACTGATTTATAGAGTTCTGGGTTTCTGATTGCACAGACAAGCGCCCCGTGTCCCCCCATTGAATGACCGAAAATACCTTGTTTATCAGGTTGGGTGGGGAAATTTGCGTTAATTAAAGCAGGTAATTCCTCAACAATATAACTATACATTTGGTAGTTTTTACGCCAAGGTTCTTCTGTAGCATCAACATAAAAGCCTGCACCTGTGCCAAAATCCCAGTCGTCATCCTCACCTGCAATGCCAGTATTACGCGGACTAGTATCTGGTGCAACCAATATTAAACCGTACTCAGCCGCAAAGCGCTGCACTCCTCCCGCCTTAACCATAAAATTCTCTTCCGTGCAACTCAAACCAGATAGGAAATAGAGAATCGGCGCAGGTTTTTGAGTTGCTTGTGGTGGTTGATAAATACTAAAGCGCATTTCACCATTACAGGTTGAGGAGGGATGACTGTAAAAGCCGAGTTTGCCACCAAAGCAAATAAATTCGGAAATGAGGTTGAGGTTAGGCATTGGTTGTATTCTATTTCCTGAGCGGTTGTGGGAGAATGATTATTTTAGCGTAAGTTTAAATCTGTTCCTCTTGCCTGCACAACTTGGGGTAAAACTAGCGAGGAAAGTCCCCTGGTTGCACTCCCGGTAGGCCCCTACGGTGTACACACAAGTCGGAAAAACTTCATCTACCAAAGATTTGCGGTGAAGCAGCGCTCTTGGTAGGGTTTCCAACGCCAGATGCTTCACTTGGGGAGACCCCAAGACCGCACTGGCTCCTCCGCAGCCTACTGCTGTTAGCGGCGCAGGAGCGTCACCCGTTCGCGTAGCGTCTCCGATAGGAGAAGGGTGCGTTACGCTGGCGTGACAAAGCTAAATTGTTGCAATCATGGCATACGCATTTGTTATTTTGGCGTACGCATTTGTTATTTCGGTGAGCGCATTTGTTATTTTGGCGTACTCATTTGTTATTTTGGCATACGCATTTGTTATTTCGGCGGACTCATTTGTTATTTTGGCGTACGCATTTGTTATTTCGGCGTACTCATTTGTTATTTTGGCGTACTCATTTGTTATTTTGGCGTACGCATTTGTTATTTCGGCGTGTCCATAACGCATTCTACGAAACTACTAGAAGAGTTGAAACTAGGACTTACGCATTGACACAAAATACATAGTATGTAAGGCTTTAAAAACCACATCTGTCGTAGGGGCACAGCATTGCTGTGCCCCTACAGCGCGGGTTTACTGATCATCAAAGAACAATTAATAAAGGCTGAAACGACCTATTTTCGTGAAACATACTATGATTAATTTGTACAGTGCGTAAGTCCTAGAAACCTATGCTGGTCATACTTGTGTGTACACTGTAGCGGTAGGCCCAGAGCGCCACGGACTCGTTATCCGATTGTGAAAAAAGCTTTTAACAAGCCTAAGAAAGTATCTAAAAATACTGCCTAACTGCTTTTCATTTCTTTTATTGCTCTGAGTTCATTTCATTGTTCGACATGGAATCAATTGCTTCAAATGTCGAGCTATTTTTGCTTGCTTTAATCTAAACTCCAGTTAGAAGGATCGAGTTCTAAAAGCTGACAAAACTTAAAATAATCAACTTGAGAGTTAAATTCAACAGTCTAGTAGCCCTTCACGGCTACAATCAACTTAAGACCCAAAGGTTTGCTTCATTTTTGAAAGAAGCTTCGAGATGGACTCCCCATGAATAATAGAACCATGCATTGTTGCAAGGTACTTAATGGGTAGATTCTCTATTGCCTCAATCCCTCGAGTGAAGCTTTTTCCTTCAGACATAAACCCGACTTTTTGCTGAAAGTTAATGATAGATTCTGTAAGATCCTTTTCGGTAATCGGTTCCTCGAACTGACCAGGATGAGCCGCAAGATCGGAACAAAAAAGGATCTCCTCTTGCGGCTGATAGAATATACAACCCTCCCATCCATGAGGAAAATGAGGAGTTTCAATCAGTATGATATCTCTTTTACCCAAGGAAAGAGCAAAGTTATTCTTAAGAGCCGTTGTTGGTCGTAGTGCAAAGTCATCCATGTTCGATTGATTCAGAGGACTTACAATTGTTTTTGCTTGCGGCGCTGCTTCAAGCCATTGATTAAGCGCTCCGCACTCATCAGCCTCAAGGTGACATAAACCAATGTAATGAAGTTTTGAAGCATCGCAGACAGACGAAACAAGTTCATAAGTTTGCTCGAACCAATTTGAGCGACCCGTATGAATAAGCATCGGACGCTCATCAAGGATAAGGAATTGACTAAAAACAAACTTTTTATTATTAGAGATAGAAAGCTTATATATATTAGGAACTATCTCATCTATCCGCGTGAAGTTAGCATTGATGTGCGTAAACATTATATTTCTTTGGTTTCTTAAAAGACTTAGCTTTCAGTATAAATATTTAAAAGGGAGAATTGCTGAACTAAAATAAGAAGAATTGATTTGGGATGAATTTTCATAATCTGCCTCTAAATATTAAACTACTGTTTAACGATAGGTTTACAGCTTTTTATCGCGAAAAAGGGTGATAATAGCTATATTGTAAAAGTTTTGGATTAGGACAGTAGATTATGACATTGAAAAACACCTTTGGTGAATATAGTTTCGTTAGTAAAGTAGACGTTACCGATCTGGAAGCTAGTGTCAAATGGTATAAAGACAAACTCGGTTTAGTTCTTGAATCAAAATATGACACGCCTAGCTGGAGACAGTTTAGTATCCCTGATATTGAGCGCTTTGCAATTGGACTGAACTTAAGTAACTCTGT
Organism: Nostoc sp. 'Lobaria pulmonaria (5183) cyanobiont'; assembly: GCF_002949795.1. NCBI lineage: Bacteria > Bacillati > Cyanobacteriota > Cyanophyceae > Nostocales > Nostocaceae > Nostoc > Nostoc sp. 'Lobaria pulmonaria (5183) cyanobiont'. Next base: position 5,427,703 of record NZ_CP026692.1, read on the forward strand.
TGTTGCAGGTAGTACTGTTAGCACCTTTGTTGTAAAGGATATAGTTGCTGCTCGTCAAAGCCTTATTGAAAAAGGAGTTGAAGTTGGGCCAATTACAGATGTCGGTCACGGAGTTCAATTGTCTGTCTTTAAAGATATTGACGGAAACTTGTTGGGACTTCGGCAAAATCCGCAGTCTTAACTAGCTTATTGCTGAAATCGGGGATTTAGGTAGCAACTGAACTCATATTACTACCTAATCCTCAAGCTGTGCAGATAGCGCTTTAGATGTACGTGCGCTCAATGCCTTGCCTCCGAAACGCCAACCTGGTAGCGAAGTATATGCTAATTCAGCTTATACTGATTATACCGTCGATAATGATCTGGAAGAAAGTAGTCAAATATTCTTAAAAGTAATGCATAAGAGGAATTCCTTGCGTCAAGACCAACCCTAGAATCAATAGATCAAACAATCTACTCAACATGATATTGAAACCGTATTCAGTGGTATTACTGCTGTTTTTCCAAAATCTCTTCATGCTTGTACTTGGCTAGGGTTTTTACTGAAGATTGAAGCATTTATTTTTTCATTTACCATACAATAAGCATTTCTGAGATAAGTTAAATATTCGACGCTAAATAATTCAGTATTTAGATTTTTGTATTTAGTCAAAATTGACAGTTGAGCTACGTGTAACCGTCAACTTGTGATGGCGATCGCATGAATTGACGGATGCAAAAAAATCTAAAATTTAATAACTAGCAACTTGGGCTAATAGCGATCGCTCTGACCAACTTCGTCACAACCGTTAACGTTGGCATAGCAGTCCAAACTGCGGGCGTGTGATTGCGACGAGTTGTCGAGAGAGCTTTGCTTGTCAGATATTCCATTAGACTTATCCGCCAGACGTGCAGAATTCAGCATGAATTCTGACTCCTGACTCCTGAATTCTTTCTTATTAAAGTAGTAATTATTACTAATTATTACTAATTATTTTTTGAGGCTTTATCGCTTCTTAATAATATTTCAGAAAATATATCGATGTAATTAATATCTGCTACCAGCAAAATAGCGAAGAGAGAATGATTTTTCTGTTTGATAATTCTTGATGGTAAAAAATCAAGTTTAATTTTCAATAAATGATGGATGGATTATGCTTTCGTCCTGAAATCATTCAATCTATTTTCTCTTATTCAAGAGTTTCACAAACAATTAGATATCTAAACTTTAGCGGAGAACTGCAAGAACATGAATATTCAGAATACAGGCATCCTTTTCCTTGACTCCTCCGTTAATAACTATGAAATATTGCTGAAAAATGTTGTATCAGAAATTGAGGTAATAGTCCTTGAATCGAGCCAAGATGGGGTAGAGCAAATTACTCAAACACTTTTACAGCGCCGGAGAGTTGAAAGTGTCCACATTGTTTCTCATGGTTCTCCCGGTTGCCTTTATCTAGGTAATACCCAACTCAGTCTCAGCAGTTTAGAACGCTATACCCAAGAGCTACAAACTTGGTTCTCTCCATCTCTAATACTCTACGGCTGTAACGTCGCAGTTGGAGATGCAGGAGAGGATATTTTTGCAGAAGTTACACCAATTGACGGGAGCAAATATTACTGCTTCTACTACACCGACAGGTAATGCAGCCTTGGGAGGAGATTGGAATTTACAGGTTAAAGTCGGCAAAGATTTTTCAATGCCAGATCCTATAGCTTTGGCATTTCGACAAGAGACTATTTCTACTTATACAGGACTACTTGCTCCTGGAAACCTCGATACTACCTTTGGAGTTGGTGGTAAGGTGATTACAAATATTGGTGGTAGTGACACAGCTTATGCTGTTGCGATTCAAGCGGATGGCAAGATTGTAGTAGTAGGAGAAACCTACAACAGCAATGGTGACTTTGCGGTGGCTCGTTATAATCCAAATGGTAGCCTGGATAGCAGCTTTGGCAATAGCGGCAAGGCGATCGCAGATTTTGCTAACCAAACCGATAGGGCTTACAGTGTTGCCATTCAGTCAGATGGCAAAATTTTAATCGGCGGAATTACTTACAATGGCAACCAGGTTGATGCTGGTCTTGTACGCTACAACTCTAATGGCAGCTTGGATACCAGCTTTGGCAATGGCGGAAAAGTTGTTACAAACTTTGAGGGTAAAAACGAATGGATACAAAGCATTACCGTCCAGTCAGACGGCAAAATTATTGTGGGGGGATATCTTAACCCAAATGACGGTTCCCTCAATAATGACTTTGCCCTGATACGTTACAACTCAGATGGTAGTCTGGATACTAGCTTTGGTAATGGGGGTAAGGTTATTACTTCCATGAGCAACGGCCAAGACTTTATTGCAAGTATCCTGATTCAGCCAGACGGTAAGATTGTAGTGACTGGGAGTGCCATGAACATTAATGGCAACAATAATTTTATCCTGGCACGTTACAACTCTAATGGCAGTATAGATACTAATTTTGGCAGTAACGGTAAAGTAATCACAGACTTTCCTGGCACAGATGACTTTGCAAATAGTGTTGCTCTGCAATCTGACGGCAAAATTGTTGTGGCCGGATCTACTGGGAATATTGGTGCCAATGGAGATTTTGCTCTAGCGCGGTATAACTCTGATGGCACTCTGGACGCTAATTTTGGTAATGGCGGTAAGGTTGTTACAGATTTAGGCAGCAGCAATGATGTTGGTCAAAGTTTGGCTATTTTGCAGAATGGCAAAATTGTCGTGTCTGGGTTTGCCCAAAACGGAAGCGATCGCCGTGATTTTGCTTTAGCTGTCTACAACTCTAATGGCAGCTTAGATACCAGCTTTGGCAATAGTGGTAAAGTCATAACCCCCGTTGCCAGTAGTTATTCTCAAAATACTGCGGTTGCCGTTCAGTCTGACGGTAAGATTGTGGTTTCGGGAAGTGACAACGGTAACTTTCTTGTAACACGTTACGAGGCACCCTCTAATAATCTTCCCACTCCCTTGAATTTAACTTATTACAAACTAGCAACAAGCGACTTTCTCCAAGACTGGTCAAATCCTAATTTGATTACTACGGATGATGATTGGAGTAATTTACCCAATATCAGGGGTTTTCGAGGTGATGGTTTAGTTAGTAGCACGGGGACTAACCCACAAACAGTATTAGCTGATGGGTCTACAACTCCTGTTGATGTGAATGCTAATCAAAGTAATCCAAATACCTACACAAATAGCGGGATTACAGAATTTGCATTGAGCAATCCAACTATTGCCCTCAGAGGCTCATCAACCGCTACAGCACCGAATTTAGTTATTTATTTAGATGCTACTGGGCGGCAAAATCTCCAACTTAGCTTTACGCTACGTGATATAGACACCTCAACCCGCGATGCCATTCAATCTGTTGCTGTACAATACCGCATTGGAAATACAGGGAATTTCACCAACCTGCCAGCTGCTTTTGTACCCGATGCTTCTAATAACGCCTCAACCTCAGCGTCTTATGACGCACGTGAAGCACGGATAAGTGTCTTATTACCACCCGAAGTTACTAATCAGGCACAAGTTCAAGTTCGGTTTATTACTACTGATGCGAATGGAGAAGATGAGTGGATTGGGGTTGATGATATCAAGGTTACGAGTAAAGCTATTGGCACTAATCAGCCGCCAGTGGTGACAAACGATACTTATTTTGTCTCAGCCAATACTTCCTTGCAGACTGCTGCTGCGATTACATCGCTGACTTTAGATAGCGATCGCGGTAACTACATCGGTCAGAGTGATTACTATAGCTATACTCCCGCCACAGGTAAGTTTAACGCTGTTCGTGCTTACCCCACCAATCCCAGTAGCAACAACGGTATCCGCATCAGCTACTCTGAATCTGGAACTGGCGGCACATGGTGGGATCTTTCATTTGCAGCTCCATTTAACGCTCCACTTACAGTAGCCACTACATACACAGGTGCAGCACGTTTCCCATTTCAAACCTCTAATCAGCCTGGTTTAGATGTAGGTGGTGCTGGACGCGGCTATAACAACTTGACAGGCCAGTTTACAGTTAACCAAATCGTCTACGGTTCTGGCAGCGAAATTCTCAATTTTGATGCCACCTTCCAAGAATACGGTGATGGCGACCCTGCCAGCGAAAGTTTCAAAGGTCGCATTCAATACCGCGCTACTCCTAACAATTTATTTGCTGGTGTATTAACCAATGACACAGATAGCGAAAATACGGCACTAAAAGCAACCCTAGTGTCTGGGCCAAATAACGGTAGCCTTGTTTTTAATTCTGATGGGTCTTTTACTTACACTCCTAATGCTGGCTTTCAAGGTATTGATACATTCAGCTATAAAGCTAATGATGCGATGTCTACGACGGGCTACGCCTACGCAGATTCTAATATTGCAACAGTAACTTTAAATGTTGGTAATCAAGCGCCTACAGTTACTTTGCCCAGCACAAACCCCACTTACTTTGAAAATGCACCTGCTATCTTCATCGACCCGAATGCAACTGTCACAGACTTTGATTCCTTAAACTTCGATTCAGGTAAATTAACTGTTCGCTTCAGTAATGGCGGTACTCCTGATGACCGTTTTGCCATTCAAAATAGCCCGACAAATAAAATTGAATATTTTGGTACAAATGTTTTTTACAATACTAGCTTGATTGGTAATTACACTGGTGGCATCGGCATTCAAGATTTAGTCATCAACTTCAACTATAATGCTACGCCTACTGCCGTCCAAGCCTTGATACGCAGTATTAATTACGCCAATGTCTCTGAAAATCCCTCCACTACTCCCCGTCTTGTCAGCTTTGTATTGACTGATGGTGATGGCGGTACTAGTGCCACAGTTTCCAAGACGATTAACGTTACTGCTATTAATGATTCTCCTACAATCAGTTTGCCAGGAACTAATCCCACCTACACTGAAAACGACCCTGCTATCTTCATTGATCCTAATGCAACTGTTGCAGACCTTGATTCCCAAGACTTCGATTCAGGTAAATTGACTGTTCGCTTCAGTAATGGTGGAAGTGCTGACGATCGCCTCATGATCCAAAGCAACACAACAAATAAAATTCAAGTCAACAACAACACAAGCTTTTTGTACAATGGTAGCCTGATCGGTACTTTCAGTGGTGGTATTGGGACTCAAGACTTGGTAATCAACTTTACCTCTAAAGCTACGCCTACTGCCGTCCAAGCCTTGATACGTAGTATTAGTTACGCCAATGTCTCTGAGAATCCCGCTACTACTGGCCGTACTGTCAGCTTTGTGTTGACTGATGGTGATGGCGGTACTAGTGCTAATGTCTTTAAGGCGATTAATGTTACTGCTGTCAACCATTCTCCTATACTCAGTTTGCCAGGAACTAATCCCACCTATACTGAAAACGACCCTGCTATTTTCATTGATCTTAGTGCAACCGTCCTAGACCCTGATTCCCAAGACTTCGATTCAGGTAAATTGACTGTTCAATTCAGTAATGGCGGAAGTGCTGACGATCGCCTCATCGTCCAAAGCAGCACAATAAATAAAATTGCAGTCAACGACACAAGCATTTTGTACGATACTAGCTTGATTGCTACTTTCAGTGGCGGTATTGGCACTCAAGACTTGGTAATCAACTTTAACTCTAAAGCTACACCTGCTGCTATCCAAGCCTTGATACGCAGTATTACTTATGTCAACATCTCTGAGAATCCCTCCACTACTGCCCGTACTATCAGCTTTGTGTTGACTGATGGTGATGGCGGTACTAGTGCTACAGTTTCCAAGACTATTAACTTGACTGCTGTCAATGATGCCCCAGTTGTTACTGCAAATCAAAGCTTCAGCGTTAATGAAAATAGCAGTAATAACACGGTAGTTGGTACTGTAGTTGCTACCGATATCGAGGGAACTAGCTCATTTTCCAACTGGACAATTATTGATGGCAATCTCGATCTCGATGGAGATGGGAAAACTGCTTTTAGCATCAACCCCACTTCAGGACAAATTATTGTTAGCGATCGCGATGACCTTGACTTTGAGAGCCATCCTACCTTTCAATTACAAGTTACTGTCAGTGATGGCACTGATATAAGTGCTAAACAAGCGATCGCTGTCAATCTTAATGATGTCAGCGAAAAGACCATCTATGGTACGTCTTCAGGCAATAGGCTAAATGGCGGTACAACTGATGATACTATCTACGGCTATGCAGGAAATGACTACCTTTACGGTCATGATGGTAACGATCGCCTGATTGGTGGTACTGGCAATGACTACCTTTATGGCGGTAAAGGCGATGATATTCTCGACGGTGGTGATGGCATTGATTCGGTAAGTGAATCCGCCGATGTCAACTTTACCTTGACTAACACTCAACTAAGCGGTTTAGGTAATGATAGCCTGATCAATATTGAACGAGTAACATTGACAGGTGGCATTAGTAACAATACTTTAAATGCTTCATCATTCACGATTGCTAGTGTCTATCTTTATGGCGGTAATGGTAATGATAGTCTCTTAGGCGGCAGTAACAATGATTACCTGTACGGTCAGAATGACAGCGATCGCCTGATTGGTAATGCTGGCAATGACTACCTTTATGGTGGTGCAGGTGATGACATCCTGATTGGCGGCGCTGGCAACGATTTACTTTATGGACAAACAGGTGCGGATATTTTTGTTCTCGCATCAGGAAACGGCAGTGATACCATTTTTGATTTTAAGGATGGCATCGACAAACTTGGTTTATTCGGTGGTTTAACTTATGGCGCTTTAACTATCTCTGCAAGTAGTAATAAGACTTCTATTCGGATTACTTCCACAAATGAGACATTAGCTATTTTGAGCGGCATCAATCCCAGCTTGATTACAGAGAGTGGTTTTATACCAGTTCTCTAGAATATCCGTCTCCGTGTTGCCGCATCATTATTTTGGAATAGAGTTTATGAGTTTACCTCCAGAAATTTTAGAGGAAAAATCATAAACTCTTAAATCAAATCCACTCCCCCGCGCCTTACCTACGGTGTACACACAAGTCCTAAAAACCTAGCTTGATAAGACTTTTCTCGTTCTCGTTCCCAGTCTCAGACTGGGAATGCATTTATTGAGTTAGAGACTCAATGCCTGACTGGAGCCAGCAGTATCTAATAGCCATTACCATGCAGAGTATGGGAACGAGATAAACGTGGAAAATCAAGCTTTTTTCAACTTGTGTGTACATCGTAGATTAGAAATACGTGCTTTTGGCAATTTGGCATCCAAAGTTTTTCTATTGCAGTTTTAATTTATATATCAACAGGGTTACAGGGACATTGAGAAAATTCTACAAGGGATCAATTCCCGTCTCAAAATCCTACCCAATGGCCAGTTGTTGACGTTCACGCTCTCCGAACCACCTTAAGGTGGATGCAGCGCAGCGTCACCGCTTCACCACAACTGGCTTGAAATCAAACAGAAAATATATAGTACAAATGCACTGACACAGATTTCAGTCGGGGATGGCAGTCTTTGAGTTTGTAGTTGTCTTAGTTTATGTCAAGCTAAATTTTGCGGACAGTAGCCCAATCCACAGATATAACTTTGTCGGAATACATACTTCAATATTAGTTTTTTATTGAAGAGGTAAATATAATCGTTCAAATGAAAATTGTTATAAATTGCAGTACGAATATTAAGGTTTAACCTTTGAGCAATTGGTTTGATTTTGAAGTTATTACTAACTATCAAGTTTAAGCTTAAATTTAACTTAACGTTTTGGGTAATTTAGAATAAGATGAGATACTCAAACGAATTTTTACATTGACGAAAGCTAGATACATTGACGAAAGCTAGATACATTGACTACTACTATAATATTACTATGCTGTTCAATCGTCTATCGGGTTCTGAAATTGATTTAAAGCAAATCCTCGATCAAATTAGGATGCTCGCCGATCAAATTCATCAGTCACTTGGAGTGAGTGAAATTCTCAAGATTATTGTCAGCGAAGTTAGAAAAACTTTAGAAAGCGATCGCGCTATTATCTATCGCTTTTTGTCCGATGCAGATGGAGTCATCGCAGAAGAGTCTGTAAGTCATGAATGGAAACTGATTTTAGGGCAATTAATTTACGATCCTTGCTTCAATGCGACATGGGTAGAGCGATATCGAGATGGAAGCGTCGGTGTCATTGAAGACATTCATACTACAAACCTTGACCCTTGTTATAAAAAGTTATTAACGGACTTGCAGGTTCGAGCTAATTTAGTAGTACCAATTTTAGTAAACAATCAAGAAATTGATGGAGTTTCTAATATATATCCTCATTTGTGGGGCTTACTAATTGCTCACCAGTGCAGTGGCTCACGTCAATGGAGTTCTTTAGAAATTGAGTATTTCCAACTGATAGCCGCAGAGCTAGGAATCGCTCTTGGGGAAGCAGAACGCCATCAGCGAAAGGCTACATCCTGCCAAAACCTAACGCTGCAACTCAATCAAAACCTAAAAAATTTGACAGTTTAGCCAAAGTTGAAGCTGAGATCAATCAAAAAAACTCTGTATAAGAATTTTAGAGAATCCATTACAACAAGAACAGCATTGCCAAAGAATATATCAGTTGCAGACTTGATTGCATTTGACCGATTACAAACTCCAATTTGGATTTATGATATTCAAAATTTGCAGATGTGGTGGGCGAATCAATCCGCTCTGCATATTTGGAATGCTCAAAGTCGAGAAGAATTGCTCAATCGCAACTTCAGTGATATTTCCCAGTCTACTCACACTCGAATGCAAAGCTATGTGCAAGAATTTCAGCAAGGGAAAACCATCGCTGAAAACTGGACATTTTACCCAGAAGGAAAACCTGTTTCTCTTCGCTGCATCTTTTCTGGAATTCAAATTGAACAAGGGCGAATAGCGATGCTGGTTGAAGGAACAACACAACTTATCAATCAGATCGATCGAGAAACACTCAGATCGATTGAAGCCCTACGTCATACCACAGCGATCGTCTCGCTTTACACGATGGATGGTGTACCTTTGATGCAAAACCCGGCAGCCCTTCGCTGTTATCGGGATACCCTGCACCCTAACTCGTCAGTTGAGAATATTTTCCTAAGTCACTTTGTCGACAAGAGTGTTGGGCAACAAGCTATGGAAGTGATTAATTTAGGTGAGGTGTTCAGCATAGAGGCTCAGGTGTTCACTACTGAGGGGATTCAATGGCATGGGATAGATATACGATGCACCCGCGATCCTGTAACGGGTAATTCCATTATCCTCGTTAACGAAAAGAATATTACCAAGCAACAAGCTGCGCTACAAGAACATCAGCGTACAGAGTCAGAATTGCGCTGGCGGGAAACTTTGCTGCGTTCCATGACTGACACTTCCTTGCTGGGATTCTTTGTTGTTGACAATCACACCGACGAAATCCTTTATTTCAATCATCACTTCTGTAAAATTTGGGGCATCGAACATCTAGAAGACCAAATGCGTTTGGGTGCTTTAAAAAATAATCACATCATTCCTGAGTGTATACCTTCAATTGTTGATGTATCGGCATTTGCCGAATCCTTTAAACTGTTGCAGTCTGAAGAAAATCGTAGCACGATTGAGGATGAAATTTTATTTGTCGATGGGCGAACGATTCGCCGCTTTTCCAGCCAAATTCGGGATATTCAGGATCGATACTTTGGGCGGTTATACATTTTTGAAGACATCACCCCACGCAAACAAATCGAAGCCGCACTCAAAACCAGTGAAGAAAGATGGCAGTATGCCTTGGAAGGAAATGGGGACGGAGTTTGGGACTTGAATGCCGAAACTAACGAAGTCTTTTTCTCCCGGCGGTGGAAAAAAATGTTAGGGTTTGCAGAGGATGAAATTGGAAATACCCTCAGTGAATGGGAACAACGGGTTCACCCTGATGATAAAGCGAGGGTTTACGAGGAAATTCTCAAGCATTTGTACGGTGAAACCCAACAATATGTCAGTGAATATCGGATCGAGTGCAAAGATGGAACCTACAAGTGGATTTTAGATCGGGGGCAAATTTCGAGTCGCGCAGCCAATGGTTTTCCCCTACGGATGTTAGGAACCCATACTGATATTACTGAACGCAAGCGTATGGAAGAAGCACTGCGAGAAGGCGAACAACGCTATCGTTCCGTAATTACAGCGATGGCAGAAGGTATTGTCCTACAGCAATCCGATGGGCGAATTACCGCTTGTAACGACAGTGCCGAAAGAATTTTAGGGTTAACAGCCGATCAAATGATCGGGCGAACTTCCATCGCTTCACTATGGCAAGCTATTCATGAAAATGGTACTTTTTTTCCAGAGGAAACTCACCCCACCGTTGTTACTTTACGCACCGGACAACCCCAATTTAACGTGATTATGGGAGTTTACAAACCTGATAATAGCTTGACTTGGATTTCAATCAATTCTCAGCCACTATTTGAATCCGATGAATCAAAACCATCTGCGGTGGTGACATCATTTACAGACATCACAGACCGCAAACAGGCACAAATTGCCCTGCAACAGCAAACAGAACGGGAACGCATGGTCTATGCGATCGCTCAACATATCCGCAAATCTTTGGACTTAGATGAAATATTGAATACAACTGTTGCCGAAGTTCGACATTTTCTGCAAACCGATCGGGTACTCATCTACCGCTTTAACCCTGATTGGAGTGGTGTGGTTGTCACCGAGTCTGTAGCAGAAGGTTGGCAAGCAATTTTGAATATGGAAATTACAGACAACTATTTTGTCGAAACACAGGGACAGTATTATCAACAAAGTACCCTTAAAGTCACTCCAGATATCTACACCGCCGGATTTTCCCCTTGTCATGTAGAGTTATTGCAACAGTTGCAAGTCAGAGCCAAGCTAGTTGTACCAATTTTACAAGGCGATCGCCTTTGGGGACTTTTGGTTGCTCATGATTGTAGCACCCCGCGTGAGTGGCAACCTTGGGAGAGCGAACTGCTTCAGCAATTGGCAACACAGGTAGCGATCGCTATTCAACAATCAGAACTTTATCAACAATTGCAGCGTGCTAACCAGCAACTTGAAAATATGGTGATGGTGGATGAATTAACTCAAATCGCCAATCGCCGATGTTTTGATATTAAACTTAATTCTGTCTGGCAATATCTTTTACGAGAACAAGGTTTTGTCTCACTACTTTTATGCGACATTGATTATTTTAAACAATATAACGATACTTATGGTCATGCAACTGGAGATGATTGTTTGCGCTTTATTGCCCAAGCTTTCAAACAAAGTGTCAAACGTTCTAGAGATTTAGTTGCTCGTTATGGCGGAGAAGAGTTTGTTGTCATCTTGCCTAGCACTGATAGTGATGGGGCTTTTTACGTTGCCCAAGAAATTCATAAAGCTCTAGAACAGCTAAATATTCCCCATGCAGCATCGGCTGTGAAACATCACGTCACCTTGAGTATTGGAATTGCTACAGTGATTCCAACACCCAATATGGTTCCTTTAAATTTGATTGAGGCAGCAGATCAAGCCCTTTATCAAGCCAAAGCAAACGGGCGTAATCGTTCTTGTATAAATAGACTGTCTTAGAGAGTGAGCGATACCTGCGGTTCTTGCCACCCAACGCTAATCAAGTAATTGTTAATATTTTCTAAAGTTTTTAACTACTTTCACTTCTTTATTAGTTTTTTATTTTTTGTTTATAAATTAAAGCTGTTGGTAGTGAAGCCAAGAGCGAACTACTAGTTTGTGTTTAACTTTTTTAATAAAACAACAATTCTATGACAAACTGCCCTTGCTTTTCCAACTAAATGTTTTGTCACATTCGTTTACAAGAAACCTACTGGTTTTGCCGCCACTGCTGGTAAGAGATGCCTAACCTGAGTTTAGATAGAAGTACTTTATATTTACAGAAGATTTCAAGTGAGTTAATACCAATTTGAAAAAAGAATGCGACAAATAGACTATTTGTAGAGACGCCATTCATCGCATCTTTACCCAAGGATGTGTTGCAATCATTAATGGAATTGGTATAAGTACACAATCTAAGTCTCGAAGCAAGGTAAAAAAACTGTTTTGCTTCTGTTAGCACTGCAAAGCGTAGCCCATTTTGACTCATGAATTCTGAATTCTGCTCTGTCTAAAAATTTTCCACAGAAAGACTTTTAAAAAACTTATGAGTTGATTGATTATTATAATTTAGAAAAGGAGCAACAGAGCCGCTTTAACGACTATCTTATATCGCTTGTTCAGCTGCTTTCATCGCTAACGCAGATTGGATTCTAACAACTCTAAATCACATGAATATTAAATGACTCTTAAACCGTGTCATCAGGTACTCTTGCATCTTACTTAAGTCTGATATCTTCTAGAGAACAGCTTTGTTGTTGTCAGGTAGATTGATGAGTCGAATTAATGGATTTGTCGGGCGACGTAATTTCTTGAAATTCGCTAGTGTTGTAGGTATTGCAACTACTACTTTTGGTGATAGCTTTTGGAATCCAGAGCAAACTGCTGTTGCTGATATTCACCCAGTTAACCCTAATTCAATCAATCCGAATGAAGCCATCAGACGCTTGCTTGATGGTAATCAAAGATTTATCCATCAAAAACGTCAATATCCCGATCAATCACTAGAACACCTACGATTAGTTGCTAAAGCTCAGTATCCCTTTGCCGCCATATTGGGCTGTGCAGATTCTAGAGTACCTGCGGAAATTATCTTCGATCGAGGACTTGGAGATTTATTTGTCGTGCGAGTTGCTGGTAATGTTGTCAGTGACACGATTATAGGTAGTCTGGAATATTCTACAGTAGTGTTGGGTTCGCAGTTGATTATGGTTTTGGGTCATAGAAGATGCGGTGCAGTAGCAGAAGCAATCAAAAACGAACCACTTCCAGGAAGAATTGGTTTGATTATTGAGGGCATCAAACCATCTGTAGAAAGGGTAAAGTTCAAAACGGGTGATAATATGCAAGATGCAGTTATAGCCAACATTCAGTATCAAACTGAAAAATTGCAAGAAAGCTCAACTATTTTAGCTAAATTGCTCCGTGAAGGTAAACTAAAAATTGTTGGTGCTTGTTACGATATTGATACTGGTAAAGTCAACATTATTACTTGAATATCTCACACTTTTTAAGTGTAGAATTCTTAGTTCGATGTTGATCTATGCTAATGCAAACGCACGAAAATTTAGAAAAAACTTAAAGCTTGTAATAAATAAACCCAGCAGGGACTATATAACAAGGCCGCCTGCCAGGAAGGTATAGTATATTCTAGCCATGTTTGATTGGTTAGCGCTTATTTGTAAAAAATAATTGCGTATCCCTAAATACAATAACTAAATGCTTCGGAAAACACAGTTAAGAAAAGTTACTAAATAGGTTAATTTCCAATTAAAATTCAATACGCTGGGGTTAAGAGTTATTCACTGTAGTTTGAATCCATATTACCAGAGGTTGCCCAAATTCCATAATGATTTAGGTTACAGGGTACAGAAGATAATTTTTTTGACTGTCACCTGTAACCTGTAACTTTTCCCTTTCTTAACTTCTAACTCCCTTTACTGTTGCTCCAACAATTTTATCCGCTGCCACCAAAGATTCAACGGATAATAGACCACAGGTGCCCACAGACTACTCAGAATGGCAGAAGCAAGAGCGACCCGCTGGTAATATATCCAAATATCTGTCACCTTGCGCTCATTACCGAGCAAAGTTAATTGCAACCCAAAGATAGTTTCTGCCAAAACTGCCATAACAAAAACAATTACAGCAATTGAAATAAAATCTTCTTCGATAAAACGCTGTTTTTGGAGCAGACCAGTTAAAACTCCCACTATCCCTAAACTGATGGCATGACTTGGATTAGGTGATGTCATTGAATCTTGGAGTAGCCCGAGAACTATACCTGCCAATGCTCCGGCAAACACCGTGCGCTTTACACTCCAAGCTACCACCCAAATTAATAGCCAGTTAGGGCCAATTCCTAACAATTCCATACCTGGGAATCGGGTTGGTAATAATAGTAAACATAACAGTACAGAAATAGCCGTCACTATCCAACCAAACAACTGACGTATACCGGGATGCCAACGAGCAAGCGGCTGGATTTGGAATTTCGATTTTCGCGCTGACGATTTTGGCTTTTTCTGCCTGCTACCACCAAATGCAGGAATCTTCATTTTTCTATGGATTTTTTCAAAGAATTTACTTAGACTTTTGCGGCGCTTGATTTGCCGATTGGTTTTCTGGTTTGGGATAAACAGCTACCCAATCGAGAGAGCGGATTGGTGGAAAAAGCTCAATTTTCGCCACTGATGCCGGAAGTTTCTTTAAATCCAGCGACTTAATTCGTCCTACTGCCAAACCGGAGGGAAATTTCTGACTGTAAGTAGATGTGGAAACTAAATCTCCTACTTTAACATTTGGAACTTTTTCATAAAACTCCAATACAGCTTCAGCAGAAGAATCTCCTCGTAAAACGCCTTTAGCTGCTGTGCGGCTAATCGATACACCCACTTGACTCTTGAGGTCACTGATTAACAACACGCGGCTAGTATTGGGAGTTACACTTTCCACCAAACCCACTAATCCGCCTTCTGCCTTGACTATGAAGCCTTCCTGAATCCCCGCATTCGCACCGCGATTCAGCGTAACTTGTTGCCACCACTGGTCAGCACTACGTCCTACCACCCGTGCTGGAATTGGTCGTGATGCCAGCGGCTCTTTTTCCACATAGCCTAATAAATCTTGTAACTTTGTCTTTTGACTTTCCAAATCTACTATACGGGTTTGCAATTCCATTATCCGGGCATCTCTAAGACGTTCTTCTGGAGTTGGTCCTGACTGCAATATCTCTAATGGACGGGTAATTGCCTGGTATGTCTCAAGCACTAGTTCACCTTGAGTCTGTCGCAATATCCAAGCACTACCAAGTACTAAAGCTAACAAGCCAATTTGCAACTCTTTACGATCCCACCAACGCCGTATTGTCACCATATATACCTGAATGTACTTATATAAATTAAGTTCTACTTGGATTCTATTTATATAGAACCCAAATAGAACTCAAATAGAACTCAATTCTGATATTTTTTTTGCTACATATTGCGAGAGCTTTCGGTAACAACTCGTTCCAACTGTTTAAAGTTTTCTAACACACGACCTGTTCCCAGCACAACACAGCTCAAAGGATCGGCAGCAATGTGGGTAATAATCCCTGTTTCATGGCTAATGAGGGTATCTATGCCTTTGAGCAAAGCAC
Source organism: Nostoc sp. 'Lobaria pulmonaria (5183) cyanobiont' (assembly GCF_002949795.1). Taxonomy (NCBI): domain Bacteria; kingdom Bacillati; phylum Cyanobacteriota; class Cyanophyceae; order Nostocales; family Nostocaceae; genus Nostoc; species Nostoc sp. 'Lobaria pulmonaria (5183) cyanobiont'. The sequence goes on from NZ_CP026692.1 coordinate 5,442,935, forward strand.
CGCCTCCAGCTAACATAATACCTCTGTCAATAATGTCTGCTGCCAGTTCTGGCGGTGTGCGTTCCAGTGTCCGCTTCACAGCTTCTATAATTACTGATAGCGGTTCCAACATACTTTCACGGATTTCCGGGCCTTTGATTGTTACAGTTCGCGGTAGACCAGAAAGCAGGTGTAAGCCTCGGACTTCCATCATGGCGTCATTATCATCATTAGTCGGATAGGCAGAACCCATCCGAATCTTGATTTCCTCGGCAGTACGTTCACCAATGACTAAATTATGAACTTTCTTAATATACTGAACGATCGCATCAGTCAGTTCATCTCCCGCAATGCGTACTGATTCGCTGATTACCGTACCTTGAAGACTCAGCACTGCAACTTCTGTTGTCCCACCACCAATATCGATGATCATGTTGCCAGTTGCTTCGGCAACAGGTAATCCTGCACCAATAGCCGCAGCTACAGGCTCATCAATTAAATAAACTTTTCTTGCTCCTGCTTGGTGAGCTGCATCCATAACAGCTCGCCTTTCTACTCCTGTGACCCCACTGGGAATACCAATGACAATCCGGGGTAAAATCAAAGATTTACCTTCATTTACACGCTGAATAAAGCTTTTGAGCATCAGCTCAGCTATCTCAAAGTCAGCGATTACACCATCCCGCAAAGGGCGGAGGGCAATCACATTTCCCGGTGTGCGACCGAGCATTTTTTTGGCTTCTTCTCCTACTGCTAGTGCAACCTTTTCGTTGACATCGATCGCAACTACAGAAGGTTCTTGTAGTACAATACCTTTACCAGATACATACACCAGGGTGTTTGCGGTACCGAGGTCGATACCCATATCCCATGAAGTGCGAAAGTTCCTAAAAATACCCACGCGTCTGTAAGCCCCCTATGTGCGATACTTCTTGACTACAACGGTAATAGTTAATCGTGCTTGATTCGATTATGTTTGTATCCTAAGTTGAGTAAACTAGACAATATTTTTATATGATTCCCAGAAATATTTAGTATGTCTCAAGCACCGTACTTTTTGATATTCTCTGGTTAGATAAGTATATCCGTATATTTTTATGTGTTTACTCCAAATAGTGTGTATAAATTTTCAAGTCAATTATATTGTTAACTGTTTAACACATTATTTTCAAGTCTTTCACAATTCGCTATGATGAAAGTCAGAATTGCTAAGTACGTTTGTACTGAAAGGTAACGCGATGAGTATCAATGTTGTCACCCTCATTGGTCGTGTAGGCGGCGACCCAGAGATTAAGTATTTTGAGTCTGGTAGTGTGAAGTGTAGATTAACACTAGCTGTTAATCGTCGCACAAAAGAAGGTGAACATACCGACTGGTTTAATTTGGAACTATGGGGAAAAACGGCGGAGGTGGCAGGTAATTATGTACGGAAAGGCAAGCAAATTGCTGTCAAAGGTTCTTTGAAGTTTGACACATGGAGCGATCGCCAAACAGGAGCAAACCGATCATCCCCAGTTATCCAAGTAGATCAGCTGGATTTATTAGGCTCTAAGCGAGATGCAGAAGGCGGTACAGGAGATATGTCTTCAGAACATTTTTAATTGGGCATTGGGCATTGATTATTAGTGCTTTGTCTTTTATTAGAAGAAAGGACAAAGCACTAATGACAAATGACTAATAACTAATTTGTAGCGTCACCGATGCTTCTACTTCTTGTTCACCACCAACAATCGGGGTAGAAGCATCAGCTGATTTCGCAGCCTCAGCCCGTAAAAACATTGGTGGTGGTGGAGGCGCACTAGCATTATTAACTTGAATGCTGACTATTTCTTTGGATTTAAAACCCAAGGCACTAAAAACGGCATCAGCTTGCTGCCGCGCGTCTTGAGTAGCTTCTTTTAATGCTTGCTTTTGAGCAGCTGCGATCGCTTGATCGTTGGCAACAAAACTAATGCCGTTAATTTGTGTCGCACCGGCTTTGACTGCATCATCCAATAATGTCCCAGCTTGCTCAACAGGAATTCTAAAACTTACAGTGTTATTGGCAGCATAGCCTGTAATCCGCTGCACATTATTGGTATAGCTGTAAACCGGGTTGAGACGGATACCAGTGGTTTGTAATTTTTCAACATTTTTGCTCTTGAGAAATGCAACCACCGCAGATGACCTCTGAGCGGCTTCTTGTTGTACCTCTTGGGCTGTTTTCCCCTGAATCTCCACTCCTAAACTGACTTGTGCCAGAGTTGTCGGAATTGTTTCGACTCCGCGACCACTGACACTAAGGGTTCGCCACAATTTATCTTTTTCTTGTGCAAATGCAGGTAGTACAAAAGTTGCACATAAAAGCATTGCTAAAGGCAGTATTTTCCACAAGTTTCCCGATGGAAACTGAGAACCGGGTAAAGCGGCTCTAGTCATAATATTTGCACTCCTCAAAGTATCCACAGATGTTTTGAATAAACGTATGTAGCAATCTTCTGGTGGTCGTTGAGAGTCAAACAATTTTGGATTTTAGATTTGCGATTTTGGATTGACCCCGACCAGAAGGGTGCGGGGCATGAACCGAAATAATCTAAAATCTAAAATCTAAAATCTAAAATTGGTACGGTCAACAACCACCACAAGTTTTTCACAACTCAAGTGCGATCGCCAGATACGATTTCTATGTTCTTACTTTGACACTGCGATCGTCAAAAGCGGAAATGGTTACATTTTTGGATAATAAAAAAATACACTAATACTGCACAGCGTAAATGAAACGTTTACACTGTATTCATTTTGAATTCAGATTATGTCTTTATATGATGTTTTTCAGAAACGCGTCAGAATCAAAGAGAAGGATTTTCAGAGAACCTAATGCATTTGTTAGAACCAATCAACTTCTCTTTTCCGCTGCTGGCTGGCGCAACACAAGCCGCAGACAGTTCAATGGTAGTCGAAGCAGTGCTACTAAGCTTAGTAGTCATTTATCTCGCCAGCAAAGTTGGTGGAGAGTTATCAAACCAAGTGGGTTTGCCGCCTGTCTTAGGCGAACTCGTTGGCGGTGTGGTAGTTGGCATCTCTGTTTTCCATCTTTTAGTTTTTCCAGAAGGCGGCACAGACAGTTCTAATTCTTTGATTGTGTCCTTTCTTCAAACCACTGCTGGTTTAACGCCTGAAGCCACTCCAGCGGTGTTTGCAGCCCAGTCCGAGGTCATTTCCGTTTTGGCAGAATTGGGTGTGATTATTCTGCTGTTTGAAATCGGCTTGGAGTCGAATTTAAAAGATTTAATGGCAGTTGGTATCCAAGCCACTGTCGTCGCAGTCGTGGGGGTAGCAGTACCCTTTGCCGCGGGGACTGTGGGACTGATGACTTTGTTTGGTATTAGCGCTGTACCCGCAATTTTTGCCGGGGCGGCTTTGACTGCTACTAGTATTGGTATGACTTCCAAGGTGCTGTCAGAATTGGGGCGGCTCAATTCTAAAGAAGGGCAAATTATTTTGGGTGCTGCGGTAATTGATGACGTACTGGGAATCATCGTTTTAGCGGTAGTAGCTAGCCTAGCTAAAGACGGCGTGGTGGATGTCAGCAAAGTCATTTATTTGATTATTAGCGCCACTGGTTTTATTTTGGGAGCAATCCTACTAGGGAATGTTTTCAATAAGTCCTTTGTAGCGATCGCTGATCAACTCAAAACACGTGGTGGACTGGTAATCCCAGCATTTATTTTTGCCTTTGCTATGGCATACTTTGCCGCCGTCATCCAGTTAGAAGCAATTCTGGGAGCTTTTGCAGCAGGTTTAGTCCTAGAAGAGACAGATAAGCGTAAAGAACTGCAAAAGCAAGTATCTCCCATTGCCGATATATTAGTGCCAATTTTCTTTGTGACTGTTGGGGCAAAAACTGATTTGGGAGTATTAAACCCAGCAATTCCCGACAATCGTGAAGGTCTAATTATGGCAACTTTCCTGATTACAGTAGCCATTCTCGGTAAAGTAATCACAGGCTTAAGCGTGTTTGGTCAACCGGGAATCAACCGTTTAGCGATCGGTGTGGGGATGATTCCCAGAGGCGAGGTTGGGTTAGTGTTTGCTGGTGTCGGCGCTGCCAGTGGCGCTCTCTCGAAACCATTAGGGGCAGCAATTATCATGATGGTTATCTTGACAACCTTTTTAGCTCCTCCCTTGTTACGATTTGTATTTCCAGATCCAAAAACCGTGGACGAAAGCTCAGAGCAACTAATTTTAGACGGTTCCTCTGGGACTTCGTTGGTAATTGAACCACCTCAGTCAAGGGTGCCAGCATCAAATGACAGCGGTAATTTGGGAGTAACCCCAGATTCTGGCGATCGTTAATTATTGGGCATGGGGCATTGGGCATTGGGCATTGCTCTTTCTCTGCTCTGCTCCTCTGCTCCCTTGCTCCCAATTGTGCAGTGGAAACTTCTATTCTCAAATCTCCGTCCCATCTGATTGTAGAATAATCGTTTGTTTATAATTTCTTCCAGCATTCAGAATGTTACTTATTTCCAGTCTCCCTCGGCTTGTGAGCCTTTATCTAAATATTTTTCAGATAATTGGGGAGTAACACCCATAAATTTTGCTAGATCGTTTGACAGTAATGGGAATTATTTACTCAGTGCATCGATGGCAACAAAGAATAAACACTTATCAGTAAACAGCTATCAATTATCAGTTTTCTAGCTTTATTGGGAGTCAGAGTTTTCTACCTCTACAGGTAGAAGGTTTCGCATGGGGATTTAAACTGAATTTGAAACCTGATAACTGATTTAAGTGTGTCTAAATTCCAGCTTAAAAATCAAAAAAGGGATTCAAAGGTCAAGTTGAGGTGGTGATGGTGTGATGATTTACCAATGAGTTGAGATATTGACGGCTCCCATGAATGTGAATTAGGAGAAAGGACTGTGAAATTACACTGGTTACTACCCAGCACTATTGGAACTATCTTCATGCTATCGTCGCCAGCAATGGCCGCGAGACTTGAATCTTGGCGCTTTGATGCCAATCAAAACAGGCTGGAAATTAATACTGTGGGAGCAGTTCAACCCCAAGCACAATTAATTTTTAATCCAACTCGGCTGGTAATTGATTTGCCGGGAACTACATTTGGTCGTCCGCAGTTAACCCAACAGGTGGGTGGTGGAATTCGCTCAATCCGTGTTGGACAGTTTGATGCAGATACAACACGCATAGTTGTTGAACTGACTCCTGGTTACACTTTAGACCCCAAACGAGTGCAATTTGTTGGTACATCTGGCGATCGCTGGACGGTGCAATTACCGAAGCCAGCAGTCGAAAAAGTAGCTTCATCTCCTAGAAGCGCGTACAGTGTAGTTACCCCAGACTCCGAACCTCAACCTAATATTTCAAGGGTTGCCACTACTACACGAGGGGCAACTCAAATTGAAAACTTACAAGTAACAGGCGATGGGTTGTTCATTCGTACCAGTGGTGGTAATCCTCCAATTCAGGTAATTCGCAGCCGCGATCGCGCTACCATCTTCGTAGATATCTCTGGTGCATCTTTATCACCACGTCTGACGCAGCAGAGGAATATACCCGTTAACAAACATGGTATTAGCCGCGTCGAATTCACCTCATTGCAAACCCAACCTCCTGGTGTCCGCCTAACTTTGCAAGTAGATAAAAATAGTCCCGATTGGCGAGCAACTAATAGTAACGATGGTGGTTTGATAGTTTTACCTAGTCGCGTTGTCAGATTGCCCAGAAGTAATAATTTAGACAATCAGTCAAATGCCGTTTCCTTTCCCAGTAGAACATCTGTCAATAACTCGCCAGCAACAATTGAGTCTGTGCAACTTGCCGATAATGGCAAACAACTGCTAATTCGAGGCAACCAACCTTTATCTGCTACGGGAATCTGGGATAGATCCTCAGGTATCTTCCGCGTCACAATTACCAATGCCAAGTTAGCTACCAGAGTTACAGGGCCTACTTTTGCTCCCAATAGCCCGATTCTTCGGGTACGTCTGCAACCTCAAGCATCTAATACAGTGGTTGCTTTAATTCAACCAGCAGGCGGAGTGCAACTTGGGCAACCCCAGCAAATCGGCGACCAGCTTTTGGTACCAATACAAGGTTCTCGGCGAGTTGTCACCCTCCCCGGAAGACCTCCTTATGCTTTACCTGGGCTACCACCACCAAACCGTGGGCCATTCCCAGACTTAAACAATCCAAATCCTCAACCCATAATACAACCACAGCGCCGAGTTACCAATGGGCGAGTGGTAGTAATTATTGACCCCGGACATGGTGGTAAAGACTCAGGAGCGCTTGGCATTGGGGGGGCGCGTGAAAAAGATGTTATCTTGCCTATTGGTAAAAGGCTGGGTGAGATTTTGCAGCAACATGGTGTACAAGTGATTCTGACGCGGGATTCTGACTATTTTGTTACCCTTCCGGGACGGGTGCAATTAGCAGAGCGAGCTAATGCTGATGTGTTTGTAAGCATCCACGCAAATTCCGCAGGTGCAAGTCGTCCCGATGTTAATGGCTTGGAAGTATATTATTACGACAGCGGTCTGGATTTAGCTCGCATTGTCCGCAGTAGCATTCTTCAAAGTATTAGTACTCTCAAAGACAGGGGAGTGCGGCGAGCCAGATTTTATGTCCTCAGAAAAAGTTCTATGCCCTCGATTCTCGTAGAAACGGGTTATATGACTGGGCGACAGGATATGGCTAGGCTCAGAACCTCAGCTTACCAAAATCAAATGGCAGAAGCGATCGCTCGTGGCGTTCTTCAGTATCTCAAGAGAAGATAAGTAATTTAGTCTAAATTTTTAAATTGTTGAGTAAGTACATCTAATCTTTACCATTTTTATCCAATTTAGTAGTAAAACAATTTAAGTATTCTTGCGGCGGGATAGGAGTGACTTCTTTGTTATTGTCATTTGATACTTTGCAAGTCAAAAAATTTTGGATTTTAGACTTTTTTGCGGAACGCTACGCGTAACTTGCTTCCCTGGAGGAGTACGGCTACGCTCAGTCGAACGATTTTGGATTTTGGATTTGTATCACCTACAAGAGGTGTTAATGTAGCAGGACGCTAATCTGGCAGAAAACTAAAATCGGGAATCTAAAATTTAAAATTAGCAGTCCTATTTATATAGGCTAATCACATGGCAAAATCAGAGGAGCGTGCTATATTTTACGCCATTAGCTGTGTCTTAAATAACAGCGCAAAACTCAAGTGTGCGCGGTGACGGTGTGAGGATTAGCCAATATGTTGAGATGTTGACGGCTCCCATAAATGTGAATCAGGAGAAAAGACTGTGAAATTACGCTGGTTACTATCCAGTACTATTGGAACCATCTTCATGCTATCGTCGCCGGCAATGGCCGCGAGACTTGAATCTTGGCGTTTTGATGCTAATCAAAACAGGCTGGAATTTAATACTCAAGGGGATGTTCAACCCCAAGCACAATTAATCTTTAACCCGACTCGTCTAGTAATTGATTTACCAGGAACCTCATTTGGTCGCCCGCAGCTAACCCAACAAGTAGGCGGTGCAATTCGTTCGATCCGTGTTGGGCAATTTGACGAACAAACAACGCGCATAGTTGTTGAACTGACTCCTGGTTATAGTTTAGACCCCAAACGAGTGCGATTTGTGGGTACAACTGGCGATCGCTGGACAGTGCAATTACCTACGCCAGAAGCCGACAATGCACCCGCAAGAAACACTGAAGGGCAACCAGAACAAGCTTTAGCCACTAATACTTCACCCAGAACATCTACACCAACATTTCCCCCAAGGAATATTTACAATGTGGTGACAAGCGGCTCTGTAAATCCACCTAACAACAGAATGGTTGTCGCCAAAGTTACTCAAATTGAGAACTTACAAGTTACTGGTGATGGGTTTTTTGTCCGCACCAATGGTGGCAATCCTCAGATTCAGGTAAATCGTAGCAACGATCAAAAGGCAATTAACATCGACATTGCTGGTGCAACTCTATCACCAAGTTTAGAGCAGCGAGATTTATCGATTAATCGCTATGGTGTCAGCCGTATTCAATTCACCCAGCTGCAAACCAGCCCATCTGTTGTTCGCCTAACTTTACAAGTAGATGAAAATAGTCCAAATTGGCGAGCAACCACTAGCAGTGCTGGTGGTTTTGTAGTTCTACCCAGTCGTGGGGTTGCCCAGCTGCCTGGAAATAACAGTCCACGTCCCATAACACCAAGTAACACAACTGCTAGCATTCAGTCTGTGCAACTAGCTAATAATGGCACACAACTGCTGATTCGAGCCGACCAAACTTTATCTGCTACAGGAGGCTGGGATAGAACCTCTGGTCTGTTCCGCATCACTATCAACAATGCTAAGTTAGCTCCCAAAGTCACAGGCCCTACTTTCAATCCTAATAGCCCGATTCTGCGAGTACGCCTGCAACCACAAGAATCCAACACTGTCACCGTCTTAGTTCAACCAGCAGCCGGAGTACAAATTGGGGAACTCAACCAGATTGGCGACCAGCTTTTAGCTTTAGAATTAAGACGCTCTAGTAGCAGCATCACACCGCCCATTACTTTACCTCCCCTGCCATCGCCAGACCAAGGTCAATTACCAAATCCCATAGATAATCCCCGTCCAATCTCTCAGTCACCACCACGCCCCTCGGTTCCTAAAGGGAAATTGCTGGTAGTTATTGACCCAGGACATGGGGGAAAAGACTCAGGTGCCCCCGGTCTTGGGGGACTTTTGGAAAAGAATGTAATTCTACCTATTGGAAAAAGGGTAGGAGCAATTTTAGAGCAAAATGGTGTACAAGCGGTGCTTACGCGGGATGCCGACTTTTTCGTAGAACTTCAAGGACGGGTAGATATTGCCAAGCGGGTTAATGCAACTTTGTTTGTTAGCATTCACGCTAATTCCGTTGATAATCGCCCTGATGTCAATGGGTTAGAAGTATATTATTTCGATAGTGGTTACAATCTGGCTGAAGTAGTTCGTAAAACCATCCTCCAGGACATCGGTACTATCAAAGACCGCGGAACCCGCAAAGCCAGATTCTATGTTCTGAGAAAAAGCTCCATGCCTTCGATTTTAGTAGAAACAGGCTATATGACTGGTTACGAGGATAATCCCAGATTGGGAACACCAGAATATCAAAATCGGATGGCAGAAGCGATCGCTCGTGGCATCCTAAAATACTTACAGCAGAGGTAATATAATACAAATTACTAATTAAAGAGGTGGTATTTAAACTTCTTTGAGGCGCAGAATTTAGTGGTCAAATTAGAGATTGTCTGCTAAATTCTGTATTTTAAATCCCAAAACCTAAATATATATCTGCCTGTGTATTCATCTTCCATTTTTGAAGGGAATCTTGACGATTTTTCCGATCGAGAACCCCAACGTGCCCCAATTGGCATCTTTGATAGTGGTGTGGGTGGGCTAACAGTACTACGACAAATATATCGACAACTCCCCAATGAATCAATTGTTTACTTTGGGGATACAGCTAGACTTCCTTACGGAATTCGTTCACAAGCAGAAATTTTACGATTTACACGTGAAATTATTACCTGGCTACAGCAGCAGCAAGTAAAAATGGTAATTATGGCTTGCAACACCAGTTCTGCCTTAGCCCTAGAAACCGTGCGTCAAGAATTCAGCCTACCTATTTTGGGAGTAATCCTACCGGGTGCAAAAGCTGCGGTGCAGCAAGGAAAGCGGATTGGTGTAATTGCCACTCCAGCTACAGCGAAAAGTAATGCTTATAAACACGCTATTCTCGAAATTGCTCCCGATGTCCAAGTCTGGCAAGTTGGATGCCCGGAGTTTGTGCCACTGATTGAGCAAAACCGCATTCACGATCCTTACACTGCGGAAGTCGCACGAGCCTACCTAGAGCCTTTATTAGAGCAAGAAATTGACATTTTAGTTCACGGCTGTACTCATTATCCCCACCTTACACCAGTATTGCGATCGCTCCTCCCCTCTCAAGTTCAGTTGGTCGATCCAGCTGTTCATGTTGTGGCAGCTTGTGCCCAAGAACTAGACTTACTAGGCTTAAGAAATACTCACCTATCACTACCAACTCGCTTCGCTGTTAGCGGTTGTCCGCAACAGTTTTCCCAGTCAGGAGTGCAGTGGCTAGGCTATACCCCAATGGTTGAAGAGGTTTCCTTCACTGATATCGCTATTTCCCAACTCCAATAAAACTAATTAGTCCTTAGTCCTTAGTCATTTAATCAAAACAAATGACCAAGGACAAAGGACGAAAGACAAATGACTATTGACTATTGACTGATACCTCCTGTTTGTGTTTTCCTTCAGATGATGAAGGGAAACTTGTAGGAACAGTCTTTGTACCCGTTCGCTTCGCCAATGCTAATAGCAGGTAGACTGTGAACAAATATCCAGAGGCTAAAATAAAAATCATCATAGGTATACTTCCGTAAATCATTGTTCTACTAGCACCCTTCTAAACAAATATAAAATTCCATAAAATTAGTAGAACCTCAGCCAAGCAAGTGCATTCTTGATGGCTATAGTTTCCTATAGCAAAATTACCTATAGAGATAAAATCCTCTACGGACAAAGAATTTATGATTTAACGCGACTTCTTGCAGACCATAGATCCCACAGCAGTTAACTTGCCGTTTAGCAATCTAAAACTACGATTTTCAGCGGTCTACTCGATCTGCTTTATTTTTGCTCAAACTACTGTGAAAAGAGCAATGCTTGCGCTCAACGTGCGCTGAGGACGTGTAGCACCTTCCCACAGGGGTATCACACAACTCCAAATCATGAGTTTCGCGTATCGTAGGAAAAATTAAAGAATTTATTCCCTTAACCTAACCGACGAATATTTATTTTAGATTCACAACACCAACTAACTCAGTAAAATCAACTAGTAGCTGATTTTACTTGTAGAGCCTGAATATCTTACAAAATTTAAAATTCCTATATTTTAGCGTAACACAACGACCCTGAATTTTGAGCTTATTCGGCTGCTAAATTTCAAATTTTTTGCAGAGCTACACCTCAATCTGGAGAAATTTAGCCTTACTCTTGGCAACGAAATTAAATCACTTCCTTTTTGTCAATAAGTAATATTGCTTAAATTATCTTTTGAACTGTGGCAAGAAAGGTGAGATGAGAAACTACTTAACACAATTTAATCTGACATTTATCTCGTGTACTGAGAATTCATGTTTTAAGTTAGTTTAAAGTTTGAGTAGCCACAAATTAAGCATAATTGCTTATTGACAAAAACCTTAGCAACCTTAATTATCACCCATAGACTCATAAAAATGGGATTACCTGATGAAAACTTTGCGCTGGCACAGGGTTATCTTAAAATGAGTATAGGATATGTAAACTTTCGTAACCTAAGTCAGAGTCCGCCCATCCATGACCCCAGCCACCTCCCTGTTTACCCCTGTGGAAGCAGACCTGCGACTACTAGCAGATAACCTAAAACAGCTAGTTGGAAATCGCCACCCCATTCTGTTTGCAGCAGCCGAACATTTATTCGGAGCTGGGGGAAAGCGTATCAGACCAGCAATTGTCCTGCTAATATCGCGGGCAACAATGTTAGAACAAGACATTACGCCGCGTCACCGCCGCCTTGCTGAGATTACAGAAATGATTCACACAGCAAGCTTGGTACATGACGATGTGGTAGATGAATCAGACGTGCGGCGAGGCGTTCCCACCGTTCATAGTTTGTTCGGGAACCGCATTGCCATATTAGCAGGAGATTTTCTCTTTGCCCAATCGTCCTGGTATTTAGCAAACTTGGACAATTTGGAAGTAGTGAAACTACTCTCAGAAGTCATTATGGATCTGGCTACTGGGGAGATTCAGCAAGGACTAAATCGTTTTGATGCTGCTACCTCTATTGAAACGTACATTCAGAAGAGTTACTACAAAACAGCTTCGTTAATCGCCAACAGTTCTAAAGCTGCTGGGTTACTCAGTGAAGTCTCGCGAGAAACTGTTGAGCATCTGTATAGCTACGGTCGTCATTTTGGTATAGCATTTCAAATTGTCGATGACATTCTAGATTTCACCAGTACAACAGATACCTTGGGTAAGCCAGTGGGGTCGGATCTCAAAAGTGGTAATCTGACTGCACCTGTTTTATTTGCTTTAGCCCAAAAACCATCCTTGGAAGTACTGATTGAACGAGAGTTTGCTCAAGAAGGAGATTTAGAGCAAGCACTAGCACTGATTCAAGATAGTCAAGGTATACAGCAGGCGCGAGAGTTAGCTGCTCATCATGCTAAGTTGGCAATTGAACATCTTGCAGTTCTCTCACCCTCAGAATCCCACCAGGCATTGATTAACATCGCTGAGTACACACTGAGTCGCCTCTATTAAATCAGTTATCAGTCCTCAGATAGAAAGTGGGGATTTTGATTAAGTGTGTTGTGGCTTCCGTAACGCACCGAAAACCTGAAATGTTGTGTTTTGCCAACCCTTTAAGACACTAAAGCTGTTTTATATTTAATTCAATCCACTTATTTAGCAGGTAGAAAGTGGGGTTTTTATTTGGAAGTTCTTAGGGATTTCCAAAAGATAGATTACTACTACTTGTAGGGTGGATAGTGTTCGACTGAGCGCTCACGCTGAAGTCTTGCCCGCTTGTGGTTACTGGGAACCTGACAATAAAGAATGGGATATTTTTTGATGTGAAAGTTCTTAAGTATAAGACTCTACTTCTCTGGGAAACTAAAACTTGAAAATGGAAAAATGTTCACTGATAACTGTTTTTTAATCAATTTTAGGTTTCACCGAGAGTTGAGCTAGTCGTATGGTGTAACGGAAAGAAAAAATTTCTTTTTTCACTGATTTAGAAAACTTTTTTAAAGAAATTTGAAATTTAAAAATTTGGATGTGGGATTGTATCTAAAAAACTCCACATCCAAATTTTTTCTATGCAATATCAGGGGGGATCTGTTTAGGCGATCGCTGTTGTCGTAACTGTTTCTGCATGAGTTTTTCTAGTTCAGTGCGCCGAACTTCGACGGTATGAGTGGTCTTACCCGGCGTCTCCAAAAAAACGATACTATCTACGGGTTCTAATGCCACCATTTGAAACAAAATATGGGTGACAGGAGTAATTTTAGCTAGCATTTGAGGGTCAAGCCCAGCAGGGGAAATTAGAGAGACATCCTGTATGGTAGGGAAAGCGTAAATCACACGCTTTTCCAATCCTGGGTTAGCACGATTGCTCAACGTAGTTAAAACCCAGCTTGACTCCGAATTTTGGAGAATATAGTACTGGGAGTAGCGTAATTTTTGAGCGATCGCTCTAAGGGCAGGAGCAATTGCTGCAACAAGATGTGGTGTCATACCATCGCGAGGTGCATTGTCAATCAGCAATTGAATTTGTGCTTCTAAATCCATAATGACTTGTATACGACTCTTGGGTAATGGCAATAACATCTATCAAGTGTGAACAATCCCATTAAAATTGGGAATAATAAAATCAGCCACATCCTCAATATAGGATTGGTCTGCGTTTAGCTTATACGTAAAACCAAAAAAGCCAATACCCACAGTCCTACAGGTTGTATTTAAGTAAGTTAGGGTCTTTTGAAAACCGAGACTATGAATTCAGCCGCAACCGCAACTATTCCATCTGCAACTATTCTGGGAGAAAATTCTACAGGCGTGGAGGCGATCTTTCAACTCCTATCCAAGGAGTTTCAGCAGTCAACCAAAGCTTCGGAACAGAATTGTCACGATGTCGCAACACGTATTACCACCGAAGTCTACCGGATTTGTCATGAGAGTAAACGTATTCAAGCTTCTGGATCTGTAGAAAGCTCGGCGATGACCTTGGCTCGGCATCGGCTGCAACAGTGTCTCAGGTACTATCAGTTGGGTTCAAATCGGGGCAGGGTCGAATTACACAGTACTCTGAGTGCAATTATTTATCGATATATTAATCCTCCTCAGAGACAATTGAGCTATCAAGGGCGGCTGACGATAATTGAAGATTTCCTCCAGAGTTTTTATCTAGAGGCGTTGAACGCTTTCCGGCGAGAAAATCAACTCGGTGCCACTTACCGCCCTCAGACGCTCTTGGAATTGTCCGAGTATATGGCATTTACCGAGCGTTACGGCAAGCGACGCATTCCCTTACCAGGTCGTCAGCAACAGCTAATTATCCTGCGGGCACAAACTTTTTCCCAACAGCAGCCCCCAGAAACCAGCGTAGATATAGAACAAGCCGCAGAAGGTAGCAATAATGAAGGTGACGGTTCTTGGGAAGAACCAGCAATTCACCAATTGCGCTCTACAATGGCAACGCAAGCCGAACCCGAACCCGAAGAAGACACCTTGCGTTCCGTTGTTGTCACGGAATTAATGAATTATCTCGAACAACGGCAACAATCTGACTGCGCTGATTATTTTTCTCTCCGCCTCCAGGATTTATCAGCACAGGAAATTGAATCGGTTTTAGGTTTAACCCCTCGTCAGAGAGATTATTTGCAACAGCGCTTTAAGTATCATTTGATTCGGTTTGCCCTGTTGCACCGTTGGGAATTAGTTCACGAGTGGCTGGAAGCATCTTTGCACACCAATTTGGGCTTAACTCCTCAGCAATGGCAAGTATACACAGCACAGCTGGACAACAAGCAACGGTCTTTATTAGAGTTGAAGCAACAAGGACAAGCTGATGAAAAAATAGCAAAAACTTTAGGGCTGTCAATGGCACAACTGCAAAAACGATGGTTTAAGATTCTTGAGCAAGCTTGGGAAATTCGTAACTCATTAGTGTCCGGATCAGGTGCATCTACTCATGAATAGTGACTCAGAATCCTTACAACACCGGTGTCTCGATTGGTTATTGACAGATGATGTCAAAAATAACGAGCAATCGGTAGAATGTGAGGAAAATGACGGGGTAAAAAACCTCTTCAAGGAAGCCACTGCTTCAAAAAGCAATGAGCCAAAATTGGGAGGAACGCCCCAGACCTTTCAACTGGGAGAAATTCCTACTGTGCAAGATCGTTTTCAAGCTGTCCTTAAGCATCGGTTACAAATCCAAGCCCAAGACCACCCGCCGTTGTTTCCCTGGGAAACACAATTAATTGAATATCCTGATTTTGTTGATGAGCCGTCAATCACACTCGTTCCTAGTTGGGGATGGATGGTACAACAATCGAAGTTGACCTTGCCGACTCGCTTACCGGAAAGAGTTTTCCAGCAATTGCTAGAACAATGTCAGGCTTTAGTGACATCTTCAGTACCGTTGGGGGCAAAATTAGTTCAAGTGGTGGAGAACTTTTTTCCCAATGAGTCTCAAGCACTAAATGATATAGCTGGGTTGGTGCTAAGAAGCACTTATCGGTCTGTAAATACTCTGGAGCCAATGCCCAGTATTCAGAACGATTACTCAGATTTACAACCGCGTCAACAGATGGCTTTGTCATTGCTAGCAGCTAAACAACTGCTGGAAAATCTGACTCTACCACTTTCAGCAACCAGTCCGGTGGTAGAAAGACAATGGCTAACCAGTGTTGGTACTTTGAACATCAGAGTAGAGTACCAGTCTCTAGGTAAACTTACGAAGTTACTTGTTCAAGCTGAGTTACCTGTTAAAGGAACTTTGACGCTGCGGGGAAGCGGCACTTTAGCAATGACAACATCTTCGACTTCAGGATACTTAAATGTAGAGTTAGGCTGCGAGCAACTTAACCCAACTTATACGCTGGAAGTTGAATTTCCAGAAATAGACGAACAGTCGTTGTTGTTTGTGATTAATCCCAGGATTTAGTTTAAATTTCCACCGCTAGCACACTATGTCAATCAACACCGATATATATTAAGAGGATTTTCCTGGCTTTGAAGCTTATCCCATTTTTCAATAAACGGTCATTAGGGTGTCTACGAGAAGCAGTTATTACAAAGACACAGGGACACGGGGATATGGGGACATGGGGATATTGAGAAAGTATTTGATTTCTCGATTTACCGCGTCACCCATTTCTCGTGTATCTCCATCTCTACCCCTTATCTATAGCGGTTATCGCTTGAGTGAAGTACAAGAACCCCTCCCCGCAAGCGAGGAAGGGGTCGATGATGTACCTTACTTATGATTAGGAAACGCTACGTCATTTTTTGACACAGTAGTAGGGTAAGTAATTATGTCCCCTGCATTGTGTTTGTTGCATCTACATCATTGCTTCGATTAGACTCAAATGTTTAACTTATCCAGGATGAATCGGTTTTGGCGTATCCCTGTAGGTAATTTCTGGCGGCAAAATCCGCAGGGGTCGCCTTTGATTGAAGTGGAAGATTCTATTTCTTTGCGGGTACTGGTGCTAGCGTTGGTTATTTTGGGAATTGTAGCGACGGATATTGCCGCCGAGACTTCATTCAGTTTTTGGGCGTTACCCCTAAGTGTAGTGGGTGCAATTTGGAGTTATTATCGTCGCCGCGATCGCAATGTTGCAATTAAATTCTGCATCGCCATCGGAATGTTAGTAGCACTGGGTGCTTTCTTTGGGCGATTAGTAGGAGAGTTAAATGATACGCGCTTGGGTTTGGCAGAGTTATTAATTCAACTCCAGGTGTTGCATAGTTTTGATACACCCCGCCGGAAAAATTTGGGCTATTCGATTGTGATCGGACTGATTTTATTGGGTGTGGCAGCAACTCTAAGTCAGACTTTAGCATTTGCACCTGTGTTGCTGTTATTTTTAGCGATCGCTCTGCCAACTTTAGTATTAGATTACCGCTCACGCTTGGGTTTACAGCCATTAAAAATAAAAAATGAAAAATTCAATCAGCAGAATTCCTCAAGTCTGAATTTTAAATTTTTAATTCTAAATTTTTTACTAATTGTTGGTCTGGGGCTGGCAATTTTTGCTGTTTTACCCAGATTTCCCGGCTATCAATTACGGAATTTTCCTGTAAGTTCTGCTATTCAAGTAAAAAATAGTTTCACAGGACGTAGCATCATTAATCCCGGTTATATCCGCCAAGGTAAAGCTGATAATCAAGGCAGTGGTAGCGGTAGTACGGGACAAAATAAAACTGGTCAACCAGGTAAAGTAGATAATAACTTTTATTACGGTTTTAATAGCCAAATAAACCAAAACCTGCGGGGCGAGATGAAACCCAAGGTTGTAATGCGGGTGCGATCGCAAGCTGAGGGTTTTTGGCGAGTATTAGGATTCGATCGCTATACAGGTAAAGGATGGGAAGTTTCTCGGAATGAAGATGTGACGACTGTTAGGCGATCGCCTTGGTCTTACCAAATTTTTCTTTCCCCGTCTGTGCTTACTGGTAAAACCCAAGAGGTAGTACAAACTTATACAGTGGTGTCGGATTTGCCTAACCTGATTCCAGCGATGACTTATCCCAAAGAAGTTTACTTTCCAGCACCAGTGATCGCTGTTGATAAGGAAGACGGATTGCGATCGCCTGTAGAATTATCAGAAGGTTTCACCTACACAATAATTTCCGAAGTACCATACCGCGATCGGACTTTGTTAGGTGAAGCTTCTACTAAATATCCACCACAAATTAAAAAGCATTATCTGCAAATTCCTCCCGAAATTGCCGAAAAAGTTCGGCAACTTACCGAAGAAATCCTCGCTAACTACAATCAAGAAAAAGTCGCAAAGTCTGCTAAAAGCCTGGATTCACCTTATGAGAAGGCTCTCTACTTAGCTCAATATTTAAAACAACGCTACTCTATTCCCCAAAATCCCTTAGAATTACCTTATTTGAGTGAAAAAGAAGACTTAGTAGAAACTTTTTTGTTTAAGCAAAAGGGAGGCTATCCAGACCACTTTTCAACAGTTCTCACGGTGATGTTGCGTTCCATTGGTATCCCCGCGCGGTTGGTAGCAGGGTTTAGTGCGGGAGAATTTAATCCATTTACAGGGCTGTATGTTGTCCGTAATACTGACGCTTATGCGATGACGGAAGTGTATTTTCCGAAATATGGTTGGTTTGCCTTTGACCCTATTCCCAATCATCCTCTGATTCCGCCATCCATTGAAGACACTCAGACTTTTAGTGTGTTGCGCCAATTGTGGCATTGGGTTGCTGGCTGGCTACCTTCTCCGGTGACAGGTTTGTTGAATAATCTATTTGAGACAATATTTAAGTGGGTGATTAGAGCGATCGCTTGGTTTTTAGCTTTATTCTCTCAAGGTTGGTTCGGCGTGTTGACTGGCTTAATCTTGGCAACTACAGCAGCTTTCTTAAGTTGGCTAGGTTGGGGTCAGTGGCGAGAGTGGCGCAACCGTAGATGGTTAAATAAATTGCCAGCGATGGAGAGCCTTTATCAACAAATGCTGCAATGGACAACCCAAAAAGGTTTAGGCAAACATCCAGCACAAACACCTTTAGAGTATGCCAGAGTATCATACCAGCATCATGCTCTAGCAACTGCTGAGGTAATAGATGAAATTTGTCAAGCTTATGTTGGCTGGCGTTATGGCGGTCATACGCCTAACTTGCATCAACTGCGACAAAGATGGCAAGGTTTGAAAAAAGCTGCTAAGTGATTCAAAATATTGTTTATTTGTATCGAGGTGTACTCTCAGATTTTGAATATGTCCATCTACAGGACTTATGAAAACGATAGCCTCAACCCTGATTCTCAGATAGTGGCAATTCATTAGACCTCTTGCACAAATGCAAAATTCGCCCTCATCCCCAACCCCTTCTCCCAAAATTGGGAGAAGGGGAGCCAAATTTAAAGTCCCTCTCCCAAGCTTGGGAGAGGGATTTAGGGTGAGGGCTTTTGATTCATGCAAGAAGTCTAATGATAGCGATCGCAATGCCTCAATCGGCAAATAAGTCACAAATCCAGCTGGAATCAACCTGTACAACAGTAGCTTCACCGTTCCCTCAAACAAAGTTGCTCGATAAGTACTGAAGGTAAGCATGGCATTTCGCCACTGTTGTGTCAGTCCTTCGGAATTGCCTAGATAAAAGCTGAGGCTACCCTTCAAAATATTAAAGCTGACAAACAACATCGCCACTGAAACTGTCAATCCAGTAAACAACGCCAAATGCACCGCATCAGGCTTGACAAAAAACAAATCAATCCCATATCCCAAAAGCAATTCTGGTAAGTGTGTATTTCCATAAATCTAGCAATAGCTAGATGCTGAAATTCTCTCAAAAGCTATAATTTACATCTGTTGCACCGAGAGATTAACTTGTGGATGTCATATTAGAACGATCGCACGAATTAAAACAAGCCTTAGTTGATTTTGTCTTTGATGCTGAAGGCGAACTGGCACAAACACTGGAAACTTATGCAGCAGCACAGTCGCGCCGTGGAAGTGGGGATAGTACACAGCAAGACTTAATCATCGATAGCTTTCTGACAGATGGAAAAGTCGGTGATAAGTCTCCATTAGAGTTGTTTATCGAAAGCCATCCAGATTTAGCAGAAAGCGATCGCAGCCTGATAAACAGTTGGCATCATAGTTTTATTGGCTTATTTGCCATCACTAGTATTTTACCTGATGGCTTTGAATTGACGAACTGGTTGACAGATAAACGCTACATTGTCAAGCCAAACAATACTCAAACATTACAGGCAATATCTCGGTTGAAAGTCGGAGAAATCTTGCTAACTCGTATTTCCCCCGTTACCGATAGCTACTGGATGTTTTCTGGGCCTTACACAATAATGGGTAAATTAGGTAAACCAAAACTTGCCGTAGCAATTGGTAATTTTAAAGAAAACTATAAAAGTAATCTTTACAGCGATGCTCCAGACTTGCTAGAAGAAGCTTGGCAGTCAGTAGAACAATATCATCAGCAGTTTGTGGACTTTTTTGGCACTGATGATATCACACTACCTGGATACCAGCTTAATAAAAAAATAGCGGAATTTCAAGAAGTAATTACTGAAAAAACCTTTGCAGCCGCAGGAATTGATACTTCTAAATCTCTTGCGGAAGTGGCAGAAGCAGCTGGAATTGGCGACGAAGAAATAAAAGCAGCCGCACAAGAATTTGGTGCTGATTCTAACGTAGTCTCTGAGATGTTTAACAACAAAAGCAGCAAAAGCAAAATGGTTATGCCAAAGGTTGATTTGCCTGCTGAACTCAAGAAAGCAGAACAGGTAACGGCTCTTTCTCATCCCCGTTGGGGACAAATGTTTTTACCAACATATAGTAAGGTACAAGCAATTTTATCGGCAGAAGACTGGCAAAGTGTGCAAGGGGCAGAAAAACTAATTCGCTACTACCTCGAAGATAAAAGTATTAATGCTTTTATTTGGCATCGATTAGCACAACAGTATCCAACTCAATTAGAAAATGTGTTGCAAACATTTTTGCAACGTCCAGAGTTTAGGCTTGAAAATGACTTGGATACGCTTTTGCAAGAATTTCACAAACCGATTGAGCCAGAGTTGCCAGAGATTGCTAGTGTACCCATACATTTACATAACTTATTTCAGGAAGCTTTAGGAGAAGTTAACAAATCGAAGCCAAAGAGTAAGGGGCAACAAAAGCCAACAAAGGGTTTTCAACGAGGTTAACAAATATATGCAACACTTTACCCTACCCACTTAGGGTTGTATGGTTTCCTTTCTTTAAGTGCTTTATAGGAGTGTATAGCTAGCTGTGCGCTCCCACGATATATTGCCTGAAACCAGTATCCAAAACGAGATCGAAGCTGGTTAGTTATATTTAAGGATCGATAGATAACAGGCTAACAATCTCATCTACAATTTCTTCTGGACTCTCAAGCTTGACTAGAAATCGATTAAAACCAGCATTCAATGCTTTATGGCTTGAGACTTCCCGTGTATAAGAAGTGATCGCGATCGCAGGCAACTCTCTTATAGATGAGCAAGAATTCACTCGAATTTGCTCAATTAACCAATTTCCATCATGATCGGGCAACTTCACATTGCACACTAGAATATCGGGATGAAGCGATTCGATCAAGTCAAGGGCTGTTTCTGCATCGCTTAAAGCCATTACCTCTGCACCTGCTGTTTCCAAAATGAAAGTGAGCAAATCTGCAATATCTGGCTCATCCTCTACCAGTAAGATAGTGGTTCCAATAAGGTGCTGGAGCGAATTTAACTCAGTTTCTTGATTGATTTTCTGATCGGTTGCCATGCCGTCCTTTTATTGCCTGCTATAATTTGCTATTTCTATTGCAACGCATGGAGCGGAATAAGTATTCACCCTTAATACACAAACTTGGGGTGAAAAGCCTTATCAATATGAAGAAGTTAATTCACCGATCAATATTGACCGCCCTGTTATCCCTCTTCTGTCACTTTCCGAAGTAAGCAAGTAGTAAATAAGTGAAATTATCCAGAAGCATAACGGGACTTAAACAAAATAGAAGGAAAAAATAGAGTATAATGCTTTACTAGCACTGAAGCATTGGAAGCCTTTAGAACAGCTATAGCGGTTCCCATTCAGATGCAGTACAACATTATATTGCGAGGTGTAGGGGCACGGCAGTGCCGTGCCCCTACGGGTGTACCTCACGGAAACGAGAACCGCTATATGTCTTATCGTTTTTTTGATTGGTTGACCTATAACCGTGACGTATTTGCCGCTTATAAAGCTAGTTTAGGCTACATTTGGGCTTAATTTTTGACCAGCAGTCAGATCAACCATATTTATCCCCGGATGGTCAGGCGTAACTTTTCACTGTGTTGTAGTTTACTTTGGCACGTTCAGCCAACTCTTTGATTGTCCAACTTCTTTCTGCTACAAGTTATCTAATCTTTAGTCTAACTAGCCCTATTTTTATCTTGACAAAGGCGAGATTCAACTTTTTAAATAATTAATGAGGTGGGATTCCACCTACTATATGAACAACATCAAAAGCGATCGCTCGTCCAGCCTGGAAAACTAACAGAGCGATCGCTAGCTTCGGTTTTGAAGCCAAGTATGGCAGTCACCTCCCATACTTAGGTTAAAGGTTGAGCAGCTTCTCCCTGTAGTCCCGTCCCCGTATCTGGTCGTGGTGCAGACATGATTTGCTTTTGCTGTTCTTGTAGCCAGGTTTCAAAGAGTTCATTCAGTAGTCGTACCTTCATAAATTCATCCAGTTGTGCGGAGATAAATTTTTCCAGCCGCAAAATCACGAACCAGTCGGCAATGCGGGTAGGGGGCAATATTTGACCTGGTTGACTGCTAGATAGCATTTGCACCATTACCGGATGTAGTGCATTCAGTTCAATCGGGCCTACCAAGCCTCCTGTTTGGGCTTCTGGCCCAAGTGAATATTCACGCGCCAAGTCAGCAAAAGAGTTTTCTTTTGCTTGAATCCGGAAGTAAAGTTCTTGGGCAATTCCCACATCCTGGGTTCGCAGCAGGGAATAAATTACTTTGTCTAGTTTTGCCTTGGACTGAAAAAAGTAAGATTCTAGTTTATTACCCCAAGTAGCTTGCTTGAATTTTTCAATTTTAAGCTTACGAGTGGTAAGAACTTCTAGTTGCTCAAGAGTCAGTCCTTGATGTGCCATCCAAGCCTGGATGTCTTCTTCATTTTTGAACTGTTTTTCAGTGAAAAACTGCTGTTTAGCTTGGGCTACTTCCTCAGGTGTACACTCTATTGCGACCTTGGCGGAGCGTGAGTTTTGCTCTATCGCCTCATCAATGATTAATTCGCGCTGCAACTGTGGCAGCATTTGATAACTTGCCAGTAAGGAAATCAGTTCACTAGCTGTGATTGTACGATTACCGATTTGGATCGCTTCAGTCATTAGCTTTCGGGCATTTTAAGAATATCTGGTCTGTCAAAGAAGCTAAAGCGTAGCCCATTCACTGGGATCTTTTGTCTTAATCTTACCGACTTAGGTACGCTAACCTCACTTTCGTACTAATTAAATAGTGGCTTTAACATACTTTAAAATATACAGTTTATATGAGTTTTTATCAAAGATTCTACGTAAATACGACCAGATGTGAAGAAAAGGACAAAAGTCAAATGACTAATGACACTTCTCGCTACTGCAACTTAGAAGGGCGTTGTTATCAGACTGAGCTAGGGTGCTTTGAGATAACTCTCTCTTAACAAAGGTGTTTTTAGTTAACCAGAAATACTCACTCTATAGCGAGTCTCATTTGAATCTGACTTTTCCCGTTATCTTTTTGGTAGAGCGATGTCTACAATGGTCACTGAGCTTGTCGTACCCCTTGCCTACGGCACGCTCCGCGAACGTGGAAGCAAGCTAGCAAGAGCGTCTCCAAGAGTTGTGCGGGCTGCGCCTACGCTCACTATACCTCTATCCCAAAGTCCTATTATGTATCCCGCAACCAAAAATTCTAACATTTACAACGACTCTAAATAGTTCAGAAGATCCGCCATTTCTTGGGCACTAGGTTGGAATTTTGGCATTGGCGGCGTTTCGCCACTGATCACCTGGCGAATCAGTCCATATCGAGACTTGTGCTTTGAGACAGCTTGCAAACTGGGTCCTACTCGCCCGTCTGCTTCCAAGCCATGACAACCAGCACAGTTAATTTGAAAGATCGCGTGTCCTTGAACTGGGTTTCCTGTTAAGGATAGAACACTTTTGACGTATGGATCGGAGGCTTGAACCAACTGAACACCAAAAAAGCCCAAAGGGACTGCTAGCAGTATAGCCAGCGTCAATAAAACGATCCGCTGAATCAAAATTTCAGGTTTGGTAATCTGGTTATCCAAAAGGTTTGCTGTGAAAGTCTAGGTGTGCTAAAAAGTTTTCATTTCCTACACATAGCTTAAAAGTTCTTGATTGTGTCTGCAAGCACAGAAGACTATTTTCTTGTGGGCAGTCGCCCTCTAAAAAGGCTGTAGGGCGCAGGATTCATACGAAATTTGGTAAAATAAAAAACAGGCAACGAATATTTAATAATTACAAAGAGGAGATTTACAGTGGTTGAACCCCTGCTATCAGGTATTGTCCTTGGTCTAGTTTTCGTCACCCTCGCCGGACTGTTTTACGCTGCCTATAAGCAATATAAGCGCCCCAATCAGTTGGGGGGATGAGGGAGTGCCAGTGGTGAGTGCTGAGGAGCCAGTACGTTGGGTGGCTCTGCCGTACTTGTACCCCTGCTCTTAAGCAAGCTACGCGTAGCGTCTCCGACAGGAGAAGCAACTGGTGTTGCTGAGTAGGGTGAGGGAAGGGGGATAAAGAGGACAAGGAAGCAATTTTTCTCCCCCACTCCCCATTCCTGTCATTCCATAATTCTGTAGAAAGTAAGTGATGTGTAGCCGTAAACTTTCTGGCGGCAAATTTCCCAAGCGGGAATCTCTGGCGGTATCCAACCTTGTAAAGCGTGTTCAACTGCGATTTCGCCGCTAGGATCTAAAAGTTGATGATGAGCGATCGCTTCTAATACTGGCTGGTACAATCCACTGACATAAGGTGGATCGAAGTAGATTCTATCGAATTGCTTACCTGATAAAGTCTTTAACTGCTGCGTAATATCTCCCCGCAATATCCGAAATTCTTGGTCGGCATCAGCTACTTGCTGCCAATTTTGTTGGATGGTGGCACAGGCTCGGCTCGATTGTTCGATTCCCACTACTAGGCTGGCTCCTCTACACAAAGCCTCTGCGCCCATTGAACCAGTACCGGCGCATAAATCTAGCCAGCGACAACCTACAATTTCTCCCTGCCAAATATTAAAGACTGCCTCTCTTACTCGCGCACTAGTCGGTCTAGTTTCTTTTCCTGGTAAAGTTTTTAGCTGGCGATTGCCGTAAATTCTCAGGCTCATTAGTTATTAGTCATTGGTCATTAGTCATTGGTCATTGATCGTTAGTTTTAGACAAAAGACAAAGAACAAATGACAAAATTAGTATTAGGCAGGAATTTTTTCGCGGACTTGAGCAACGAAATTAGATAGGATTTGCAATCCGATATTAGAGGATTTTTCGGGGTGAAATTGGACTGCCATGAGGTTTTCATGGGCGATCGCAGCTGTCACGGTTTGAGTACCGTGAGTGATAGTTGCTGCACGGATTAGCGGGTCTATTGGGTCAACATAGTAGGAATGGACAAAATATACCCAAGGATCGGACGGTAAATGCTCCCACAAAATACTTTTTGGTTGAGTCACTTCTAGTTGATTCCAACCCATGTGAGGAATAGTGATGTCAGGTTCGGGACGAAACCGCCGCACTTTTCCTTTGATAATTCCTAGCCCTGGTTGGGTACCTTCTGCACTTGATTCAAAGAGAATTTGCAATCCTAAACAAATTCCCAAAAAAGGTTTACCAGATGCGATCGCTTCTTTAATAGGTTGTTCCAAACCACGCGATCGCAGGTGTTGCACTGCTGGATCAAATGCTCCCACTCCCGGTAAGACTATAGCATCTGCCTGCTCTAATTCCTTTGGAGAATAAGTAACATTAGGAGTTGCACCAGCTTTTTCCAAGCCTTTACAAACTGAGTGCAAATTTCCCATCTCATAATCTACGACCGCAATTACTGGCATTTACCTGCTCCTTGTAAATTTATTATGGAGGGTTTTTCTATTCTAAATAATATTTGTTATGAAGAAAAGAATTCTATTAACTTCTTTTGACACTTGGCTAAAAGATCAACAGTCAAATTCTTCTGATGATTTATTACTTGAAGTTACCAAACTTGAGTTGATACCACATGACTTAACTTTTTTACGCCAGTTACCCGTAGATGTGCAACTTGCCAGTACTCAGGTAAGGGAAAAAATCAAGGCAACCCAACCTGATTACATCATCTGTTGTGGCATGGCTGCAAGCCGTACACAATTAAGTGTGGAAGCAGTTGCTAGCTGCAAAGAAATTGTTTTACAGACAGAAGTTGATTTAGAAAAATTAGTGGCGGGAGCAGCAGCAATTCAGATTAGTTACGACTGTGGGAAATTTGTCTGTGAAGGTCTTTACTATTCCGTGTTGGACTACTTAAGCCAAAATCAACTTACGGCACGTTGTATTTTTGTCCACGTTCCGGTTCTCAATCAAGAAAATTTGATCGGGATTCTTGCCGATTTCGTATTAATTATTAACAAACTGGCACTTTCATCAAGTTGTTAATGTCTGTATGGTAAAATAAATATCTAAGTATATGTTGCCATTGTTACTATTTTTCCCAATAGCCCAATTAACTCCTGCTACACCACCACCTGAAGAAGTCGTTCAACCACAAGAAGTACGACCTCTACCAGGGAAGTTGGATACAGTGCCAACCTTTAACAGCAATAGTCCAGAATTGGTTTTGAAAGAAGGAATTTTACTTTCCACCTTTCCACCAGATGGCAAAAAAGTGCCAACAGCGCATCTGAATTTTCCTTTTCGGGGACGATTTGATATTTTTGCTCATCACGTTGCGAAGGCTGAACCAGCAGAGAATTTGCGTTCTCTTTATTTAGGAATAATTTTACACAACCCTGGTTCGGAACCCGTGAAGGTAAATATTTGGCAGGCGGCGAGTTATTTGAGTCAACCGGATGCACCATTTATTCAGTTACCATCTTTTAGCCAAAATCTTTTAGGTAAAATTTTTGCCGGGCCAGGCGATCGCGTCATGTCTGATGTCCTTCGGGGAGTGCGACAAGAGATTTTTCCAGCCCAAATTGAGATTCCACCAAAGCAAAGTCGGATGTTACTCAATTTACCAATTCCTGTGCAAGGATTGACACCACCCCTGAATGGTCGGTCTACATTGATCCGACTGCAAAGTAATGGCACTGTCTATGCAGCTAGCCTAGCGATGTTTGCACAGGTGAATCCTGATGGCAGTGAGCGATCGCCTAGTTTAGAAGAATGGCAGAATTTACTAGATAATGGCGATTTGGCTGGGCCACGAGATAAAACTCCCACTCCCTTAGAGGAAACTGGCAAGCCAAGAATTTATGGGCGAGTTGCGGGAGTGGTTGGTGGTTCACGATGGAGAGCTTTATTAGTAGATAATCCTAAAGCCAGGTATCTAACTATTCCCCAGCCTGGTCAAGTGTTTTCCTACGCTTTGAATACCCTGCATGGCGGTACATTAGGAACTGGTCAAATTCAAAGTGCGCCTCTGCTGGTACGCTATCCTGACACCGCATATCGCGCTCATGGCAACTATGGAATTCAATATAATCTCAAGTTGCCGCTATACAACAATACTCAAAGTCCTCAAACTGTTAGTGTGTCGATACAAACACCACTCAAGGAGGATCAATTGGGAAAACCGGGGTTACGCTTTCTTAGTACACCAGATCCTCAAGTATTCTTTCGGGGAACGGTACGGGTACGTTACAAAGATAAGCAAAATCAGCCACAAACTCAGTTTGTGCATTTAGTGCAAAAGAGAGGTCAACTAGGGGAACCCTTAGTTTTATTAAAGATGAAAGCTGGCGATCGCTCTTTAGTAGAAGTAGACTTTCTCTATCCCCCAGATGCTACACCACCGCAAGTATTAACAGTCTCAACTCAAGCTGAACCTCGGTAATGAGTCATGGGTAATGGGTAATAGCTTTTCTCCAATTACCTATTACTAAAAAATATTAGTTAGATCATTCACAAAGTTCTACCACCCAAGAAGGACAGATTCAGGTTAAACCCCAGCTACAAATGGATATTCTGGGGGTTTATATTCTCCAACCTGGGAAAATTCGTAATTCTTAATTAGTAATTTTTTAGACAATTTTTAATATTAGGTGGTTAGATGCAGATGATACCGCTACTAGCGTCACCCGCGAACTGTGGGTAGTTCCCTTACTACGCAGTCTCGGATATAACCCTGTTTACACTGCTAAAGCCGAAGTCGTGGAGGGACAAACTTATGCGATTTCTCATCGTGCGGAATTAGGCGAAAACAAGCCACCTATCCACATTATTGGTTGTCGAATCAAGGTAGATCATCGTCCTCCCAGTGGCACACCCAGGTTATCAGCACACGCACTGGTGCAGGAGTATCTTAACAAGACAGAGCATCTGTGGGCGATCGCAACTAACGGTTTTCGCTGGCGGTTACTGCGCGACTGCTTCCTTAATGACTCGTTTGACTTATATCGAATTTGACTTAGAACAGATTCTCAACGGTGAGAACTTTGCCGAATTTGGGCTATTTTATCGGTTGTTTCACCGTTCCCGCTTGCCCGAAGGTATGGATGATGCGGATAAGTGCTTGCTGGAATATTACCACCAAGAAGCACTGCAACAGGGCGGACGGGTACGCGACAGACTCCGAGATGGGGTAGAAAAAGCACTAATACAGTTAGGTACAGGTTTTCTCCAACATCCCAGTAATGAAAACTTGCGGCAGAAGCTTGCTGCTGGTACAGAATTAACAGATATCGGATATAGGACTCCTATATGTTAGGGTTTTAGGTATTTGAAATGCTGTGGCAATATTTTGTTAAATTGACAAATAATTAGTTAATGTACAATTCATCCTTTATACTTCAATGGGTATTCTACTTACCCGCCTAAAGTCCGCGTATAAATTACCTGACCTTGGGAATCATAAAGAAAAAGGGGCAGATTGGCATTATCACCAATTACGGCTAGGGCTTCCCGCAAGATTTGCAAGTGATTGGTAACGTCAACAGCAGTATTAGAGTTCTTAGAATAAGGATTAGCTAAGTTATTTTGCCTTATTTGGTCATACTCTGGGGTTAGCCGGACAATAATTCCTGCATTGTCCATGCTAAAGGTGCAAATCCGAATTCCATTAGTACAGGTCTTATCCAAGTCAGTGCGGGTTTGTTGCAAACTACTAACAACTTGTAGTTTTTCTTGTGCTTGTTTGAGCGCAGCTGAATAAGGTTCGATGAGAGACTGAGCTTGAGTGTAGTACAAGCTATCTTGGGGAACTTTTTTAGCAGTTTGCAAAGCCTGATCCCAATATATCGCCGCTGCTTGCCATTGGTTTTGTTGTTGATAAACTTTGGCTTGCTTGGCGGTGCTAAGGGCCTGTTGGTAGGTTTTAACAGCTAATTGTTCTTTAGTAGCGCGATCGCGTACTAATACTAACTTAGGTTTATAATCTACCAACAGCTTTTGAGCTTCTTGGTATCCAACACTATTTCGGGGAATGGTATTCAAGGTATTAATTACCACCAGCCAAGTAGACTGCGCCTTTTGCCAGTCATTCAAGGATTTAGCAGTAGCTTCGCGCTTCTCGGCTGCAACGGCTACAACTTTTGCTGCGGTTAGTTTTTTCAGCCATTTTTCCTCAATAAATATCTGTTGATTTACAGCGTGCAAACGGACACGATAATTCAGTAATTTACCCTGCACCAGCCCATAGAGTTCACTACTGGAACTTATACTTTCTAGTGGCGCTATAGCCTGTTGCCATAAGTGTTGCCTAGTTTGTAATTCCTCTAAGCTAGATGCAGGAGTTTGAACTTTTTGTGTCGCCAAAGATGCAGTTTGCAAAGCTTTGACCACCTGATTGATTCTTTGCGATCGCCCAGACAAACTTGCTTGTAGTTCTTTTGACACCTGGTAACGAGGCGACCAACTAGGAATTACATTTAGGTCTGTACTGGCTGCTGTAAGTTGCTGTTGTACAGCTATTAATTCTTTTTCAGACTTGGCGCGGCGCATCAGCTGCGGGGATTTTGTTTTTAATTGCTCGGCGTTTTGTATTTCTTGACACTCAGACATCACACAAGGGCGAGTCAATAAGTAAGCACCACCGCCTAAAACTATAATTCCTACCAACGCCGCACCCAGTAGGATAAGTTTGACCTGGAATCCTGGCTTTGAAGCCGACAAATTCGGCACATCTGCAAACGGGTCAAACAGTTCTTCTTCACTCTCATTGATTGATGGAGAATATGTCAGAGATGATGAGGCGGATATTACTTCCTTCTCTTCTTGTGCTTCCTCATCTCCCTCTGCTACCCATCCCTCAGTCGGCTTCAACGCCAAGAAACATTTAGTATAAGGGAGTTGTTCGCCAAAAACTCTGAGGAAACATTGCACCCGCTGCTCTTTGTGGGGTGCTAGAGATTGAAGTACTTCCTCAATGACTGCAAAAATTAGTTGAGCGTCAATTATTACATCTGACGCGTGTTGCGTTAAAATCATTAGCTCGCCTTTATTGACGACGCACTTAACCTCGAAGACTTCAGCGGTTGAGACTTCTACAAGTAATTGTTCTTGCAAAGTTTTGGCTAAAAGCTGTAAATCTTCCTGCTGGACTGCTACTTTCATAGAGCTTTGCCGCTGAACTTCTATATTGTTTTGATTATCTTTAAGGGGATGAAATGAATTTTTTAGGTTTGTTGAATGCAAATGCACAGTTTAATCAACCACAGCCTGAGAATCTGAACGACCAACTTTCTAACACAAATTCTGACTTTTCACCAAAAGTTAAAAAAGTAATTATTGTTCGTGGCGATACATTTTTAGAGTGCTAGATGCAAAATAAAATAATCTGTCTTCAGATATAAATTACAAATAAAAAATGGGAATAATAGAAGGTTTGAGTATTTTCACTGCATTACTTTGCGATAATTAAATTCACAAAAGCTACTGCTCTGCGAAATTCTTGTTGCAAAGCAATTTTTACCAAATTATCTAAAGGTTAAGAAAACGATGTTATGTCAGAGGGTTTTGACAAAAATGCTAGCTATCTTCTATGCTGGGGAACTTGCTGAGGAGATTAATTATGTGTTGTGGCTTTGGCACAAACAAGTTGACTATCAAAATTAATATGCTTAATTTACTGAATTCGATAAAATTGATCCGTGAAAAATAACTTTTTATAGCTGCAAAAAGGTTAATTCTGCAATAAAGGTGCTGCAAAATATCAAGACAGGACTAACCAAAAGCTTAGAAAGTGTCAATACAAGGTGTATCAATGGATTTATTAGAGTACCAAGTTAAAGAATGGTTTGCGAAGATAGGCATTCCAGTATTGCCTTCCCAACGAATTGACCATCCTACAGATTTGAAACGGTTAAAAATTCGCTTTCCAATTGTACTGAAATCTCAAGTCCACGGAGCGGAACGGGCAAAAGCGGGTGGAGTCAGGTTTGCCCAAACGACTATCGATGCGATCGCAGCAGCTCAAAATATCTTTAGTTTACCAATATGGGGCGAATTGCCGGAAGTTGTGCTGGCAGAATCTCAATACGACGCCAACCAGGAATTTTATCTAGCTGTAGTTTTAGATACTGCTGTCTGCCGACCGGTACTTTTAGGTTGCAAAGAAGCAGATATTGATTGGGAATCGGCTGGGGAAAGAATGCACTACGTTGTCGTAGAACAAGAATTCTCGCCATTTTATGCTCGACGATTGGCTTTGAAAATGGGTTTGCAAGGGACGCTGATGCAGTCGGTAAGCAGTGTTGTGGAGAAGATGTATCACTTATTTGTCCAAAAAGACCTGGATTTAGTAGAAATTAATCCCTTGGCAGTCAGTACTACCGATCAAGTTATGGCTCTTAATGGTAAAGTCAGTGTCAACGAACGGGCGATCAAGCGTCATCCCGATCTCGCCGAGATGGCGGCAAAAATTATCAGCCGTCATACCAGTACTGAAATCAACGGTATTTTGGGCGACTGGGATGGTGTGGAAATGCATGGGAAAATCGGTATTTTAGGTAATGGTACTGGTTCGGTGATGGCAACTTTGGATTTAGTTGCGAATGCTGGTGGTAATCCAGGTGTTTGTTTGAATCTACGTCATGCTTTCCTTACAGATACTACACCAACTACCTTCCGCGATCGCCTAGAAACAGGTTTGAAAATGCTGGAGGCTGATAAAAGCATTCAAGTAATACTAATTAACTTTCTGGGTAGCATTCCACAAACTGAGGAAGTGGCTGAAGTGATAGCCAGAGTTTTGCAGCCAGACAACAGCGAACTTCAATCACAGGTTGTACGTTCTAATGGTAGTAAAGTTCGGCGACAGCTTAATTTTCCATCCTTAGTTGTCCGCCTTGCTGGTTCTGAATTTAACACTGCGAGAAAATATTTGACAACACTAAAAACCCATAGCGATGCCCTTGTCGTGGTAGAAAATTTAGATGAGGCAGTGGCAGCAGCAGTTCTCCTTGCTAAACCAACGGCTAATAAAAGATAGTGAATGTCATTTTGTTCCAATTCAAAAATCAAAAGTTATTAATTTTTACCGTCGGGTATAAATTTTTGAATTTAATGCTCAAATCAAGTACAGCTTTACTTCCTGGAACTAAATTATATAGTGCATTCAAACTGAATATTCTTAGCTAGAGGCTGGTTTTCTGAGTTTTGGAACACTCAGCTTCCAGACTAATTTTTGGAATTTAAGTAAAAATTGAATCAATACGAGACATTTACAGTGTCGTATTTATGCCCGGTGGTTGAAGGCGCTGGGTTGCCAAACTTACGGTAATTTTTTATGAACCTAACGCCAGAAAGTAAAGTCTTAATTCAAGGCTTTTGTGAATTTATATCAAGCACTCATGTCGCTCAAATGAAAGCTTATGGCACAAATTTAGTAGCTGGTGTCAATCCTGGATGCGGCGGACAGGAACTGCATGGACTGCCAGTATTTGATTTAGTAGAGGAGGTAATAGAACAACTTGGGGCAATTGACACGACAATTATTTGTGTAGATCCTTACGATGTGTTAGATGCGGCATTAGAAGCGATCGCATCTAATATTCGCCAGATTATTATTATTACTGCTGGTGTGCCACCCTTGGATATGGTGCAATTACTCCGCAAAGCCGAAGCTTGTGAAACCTTGGTAATCGGGCCAAATAGTCCGGGGATCATTGTACCGGGAAAAATTCTCTTAGGGACTCAACCCAGCGAATTTTATACCCCTGGGACAGTGGGGATCGTTAGCCGTAGCAGCACCCTCACCTACGAAATCGCCTACGAATTAACAAAAGCAGGTTTAGGGCAGTCGATTAGTGTCAGTATTGGTAGTGATGCGATCGTCGGTTCCTCCTTTCTCCAATGGCTGCAAATTCTTGATGAGGATGAAACCACACAAGCGATCGTTTTAGTCGGTCAACCTGGTGGTGGTAGTGAAGAAGCAGCAGCGCGGTACATTGCTGAGGCAATTGATAAACCAGTAATTGCCTACATTGCAGGTAGACAAGCACCACCAGGAAAAAGTTGGCGTCAAACTGGGACTTTAGCAACAGTTATCGGACGCGATCCTAACTTTGGTACAGCCCAAAGTAAATTAGCTGCTTTAAAAGAAGCGGAAGTGACAGTAGCTGAACGCCCTTCTCAAATTCCAGAATTATTGCGAAAGGAAATTAACTAAATTACTAATTCGTAATTCAATTCTTAACTACGAATTAGGAATTACGAATTATTTTAATTGGTCAGTCTTGGGAACGATTTTGAGGGAACAGGTAAGCGATCGCAGCATAACCCGAAGCACTGAGTAAACTAACCAAAAAAGCAGCCAAAATAAAAGTAGACATAATGT
The DNA here is from genome assembly GCF_002949795.1 of Nostoc sp. 'Lobaria pulmonaria (5183) cyanobiont'. Taxonomy (NCBI): domain Bacteria; kingdom Bacillati; phylum Cyanobacteriota; class Cyanophyceae; order Nostocales; family Nostocaceae; genus Nostoc; species Nostoc sp. 'Lobaria pulmonaria (5183) cyanobiont'. Next base: position 5,476,262 of record NZ_CP026692.1, read on the forward strand.
TACACTCTATGTATCTCTAAAATCCTGGCATTCATCAACAAACCAAGATTTTGGATACTTTCAAATTAGCAATTGGGTATGACACAGCCGTGACTACCTTGTGTCAATGTCTAGGATCTCAAGGTTTTATGGCTCAACTCAAGCCAAAGGCAGAAAAAAGCGAAACGTACTGCCAACTCCCAATTCGCTTTCTACCTGAATTTGACCGCCTTGTAATTCAATCAAACGACGGGAAATAGTTAAACCAATACCAGTACCTCCCGAATGGCGATCGCGCGATTGGTCGGCTCGCCAGAAGCGCTCAAACACATGAGGCAAATTTTCTGGAGCGATACCAATGCCTGTATCACTAACTGCAATCCAGAGTTGAGATGCTTCAATCCCAACACCAATGGTAATTGAACCTTCGTTAGTATAACGCACTGCATTACCTAGCAGATTAACCAATACCTGTTCCGTGCGATCGATATCTGCCAATACAGGAGGTAGCACAGATGGACATTGCAAGAGCAGAACTGGCCCATCTTCTAATAGTTGGTCGGAAAATTTCTCCACTAATGACTCTAACAACGGACGCAAATTTACCCGTTGGATATTAATTGGTAGATAACCTGCTTCTGCCTTAGATAGTTCTTGTAAATCGTTCACTAAGCGCTCTAAGCGTCGAGTTTCTTTAGCTAAACGCCGATAGATTTCAGGAGACGCTTCAATTTCCCCATCAGCCAGTTCTTCCAAATAACCACGCACCACAGTTAATGGTGTTCGTAATTCATGGGTCATATCTCCAATCACTTCTCGCCGCCGCGCTTCTACCCCTTCTAAACTGGCTGCCATTCGGTTGAAACTAGTACTCAGTCCACTAAGTTCTGGAATATCAGACACAGGTAGTCGTGCATCCATCTGACCAGCAGCAAATTTTTGGGTGATTTGTTCCATCTCGGTCAATCGCTGCATAATCCGTCTAGATACCCAGTAACTCAATCCTCCGGCGGCGGTAGTGCCGACTAAGACTGACCAAAGAGTGCTTCGCTGCCAAGCAAGTTCAAATCCTGTAACCAATTCCGCACGGACATCGATTAAGTCGAACCCCTGATTTTCTAATCCTTCCAAATGCAAGACAAACAAGCGGGGGGAAGAAATTTTGCTGATGCTCACCAGACTAGCGACCCCCACAATCATTACTACTAAGTGGGAGAAAAATAGGCGCCCTCTCAGCCCCATCTTCATAACATTTACACTACCAAAGGATCTTCAAATTTATAACCCACCCCAACAACAGTTTTAATAAAAGTCGGATTTGCCGGATCGGGTTCAATCTTTTTTCGCAACCGAGCTACATGAGTATCTACAACTCGTTCATCGCCAAAAAAATTATCTCCCCAAAGTTTATCAATTAGTTGAGTGCGGTTCCAAACTCGACCAGGATTACTGACAAAGGTGGTTAGCAAGTTAAATTCTAGGGTAGTTAAGTCCAAAATTTCAACTTCTTGAGAATTCATCTGGCGACTGGCAGTGCGCTGGTCTACATCGACAATAAAGTGTTGGGTACGATTGACTTGATGTTGTCCCCCTTGGCGGAGGCTACGCCGTAATAGTGCCCGCACTCTAGCTACCAACTCTCTGGGGCTAAAGGGTTTGACCATATAATCATCAGCACCAGTAGATAGACCGATGACGCGATCAATTTCTTCACCCTTAGCAGTGAGCATTAAGATGTAAGGATCTTTTGCACCTGGTTTCTGGCGAATTCGAGCACAAACTTCTAACCCATCCAAACCAGGAATCATTAAATCTAGAATGATTAAATCAGGTGGTTGCTCTTGAAACATCCGCAAAGCATTCATGCCATCGCGGCTAGTGCGACAAAAAAATCCTTCTTTTTCTAAAGAGAGTTCGATTAAACGAGCAATTTCTGGTTCATCTTCAACTATTAAAATATCCATCTGAAATATAGGGTCGAGCAAAATGGGCAGAGCAAAGACACGGAGACACGGAGATGTCTTTAACTGCGTCCCTCTGTCTCCCACTCTTTGTTTCTTGTTAATTAGAGGTTTGAATTTGACGCTGTGCGATAACTATAGCCAAGACTAGAATCTTTTTGAATGTGTGCTTTAATACTATCGAGGTCAATGAAGCAGTCAGCAACATCAATCAAACTTTCACTAGTCGTTGTTTGCAGACTGACTACTTCCACTCGAACCCCCATTCTGCTGACAGCGTTCACCGCATAAGCTAAATCTCCATCGCCACTAACTAAAACCGCTGTGTCATAGTAAGGAGCTAAAGTTATCATATCTACAGCAATTTCTACGTTCAGATTTGATTTTTTGAAATTCTCGCTTGGTACAACGAGTTCCTTTGCCACTACGCGATAGCCATTACGACGCATCCACAATAGAAAACCCTGTTGCTTTTCATTACTGATATCAACTCCAGTATAGAAAAAAGCACGCAACAGTCTGGAACCGCTGGTTAAATGACAAAGCAATTTAACGTAGTCAATTTCTATGCCGAGTTGCAAAGCTGTATGGAACAGGCTTAAGCCATCAATAAAAATAGCAACTCGACCACGATTTAAGTTATTCAAAATCGAACTATCAGGTGCAGGATCTCGCATCTTGGTATCTTTACCTTTGACAGCAGTATCGCTCAAATTTTGCCCTTGCCAATGTGGTTTAGCTTTGAGTACTTTAGATTCCTTAAATTCATTTCTTTGTTTGCTAAAATTAGTTATAATCATTGATACCTCTGATTTTAAAGCTGAAAAGAGTTTTGAGTAAATTGTCTATAGTATAGTCTGTACTGATTTATAACCTAGCAGGTAATGGTCTTAAGTCACTATATCCAGATAAGGTTAACTGGTGCTAAACAAGATTTAAAATAGACAGCCCAAGGTTTTCACTGTTGTTAGGGTTAGTTTGACGAGATATTGCTTCTGCCCACAGATATGTTAATCTTTACCCACCGAGACAGCAAGAGTTTGGAGAAAATAAATCTTTTTATAAGGTTAGGGGCTGTTCTTATTAGGTCTGTATTGCACTCAACCCAGAAGCGCTATATCTATAGTTCATGCTTGCCCGAACTATAAGAACTGTAATCGGGGCAACCCAACATAGGCAAGTTCCGCACAAGAATACCACGGCTTTTAAAGGGAATGAGCGTAGCAATATTTACGCAGCCGTGGGAATGTCAAGGAGTTAGCAGCATTAGTACCGCAAGCCGAAATTCCAAATTTGAAATTCAAAATGAATGCAGTATAACCGTTTGGTTGATTTGGAATGGGTGGTTTATTTACGCCGTGCTGTACTAGTAATGTAATATGAGATGCGATCGCACCTCAAAAGGTAAGTTGCCTTAATTTATGTAAGAGCCAAATGAGAAGGACAGAGAGGTTCATTACTCTCTTGTCCCCCTGTCTTTTTAACGCACGCCAGCGGTTTCTAAAGACAAATCTTGAAACATCGGTGTGCTGAGATAACGTTCGCCAAAGGAAGGCTGAATCATCACAATTAAACGTCCAGCATTTTCTGGACGTTTACCTACTTGAATTGCAGCACACAAAGCTGCACCAGAGGATATGCCAGACAATAAGCCTTCTTCTTTTGCCAAACGTCGCCCATAGGCGATCGCTTGTTCATCGCTGACTCTAATTACTTCATCAACCAATTCTAGGCGGAGAACATCTGGGATAAATCCAGCCCCAATACCTTGAATTTTGTGTGGCCCGGCTTCACCGCCAGAGAGGACTGGGCTGTTGCTGGGTTCAATTGCGATCGCCTTAAAAGTCGGCTTGCGCTGTTTGAGTACTTCGGCAATCCCAGTAATCGTTCCACCAGTACCTACCCCAGCAATGACGATATCTACTTCCCCGTCTGTATCTGCCCAAATTTCTTCAGCGGTGGTTTCTTGGTGAACTTTGGGATTCGCAGGGTTGCAGAACTGTTGCAGCATAAAAGCATTAGGAGTATTAGCCACAATTTCTTCGGCTTTGCGAATTGCTCCCCGCATACCCTCAGTGCCTGGTGTCAATTCTAAAGCTGCACCATAAGCTCTAAGCATAGCCCGTCGTTCTTGGCTCATAGTCTCTGGCATCGTCAAAATCAAACGGTAGCCACGCGCTGCTGCTACCATTGCTAGAGCAATTCCTGTATTACCGGAAGTAGGCTCAACTAAAATGGTCTTTCCTGGAGAAATTGAGCCAGCAGCTTCCGCCGAGAGTACCATACTTAACCCAATACGGTCTTTCACCGAAGCCGCTGGGTTCATGCCTTCTAATTTAACAACTATCCTTGCAACTACTCCTTCAGCTTGAGGAATCTTGTTCAGTTGAACTAAAGGTGTTCGTCCAATCAGTTCTGTTACGTCTTGAGCAATCCGCATTATTTAACTCCTAAAATCCTAAATCTTAGTACAGAATATTTACTTATAACAATAAGCTTTGATGTATTTCTTTTGCCGTTTCATGCCAATGAGTGCATATAGTATGTATTCTAACTAAACCACACAATCTGAAAGCTTAGGAAGAACTTTTATTAGATATTCCCATTGATTCTCACTTGAGAAGAGGCTAGCTTATCATTCTTCTATTTTACCATTTGGAATTGTTAATTATTGTCTCTTGGGCTAAGATTCAATTTTTGTAATTCTGTATATATAAATATTTTTTCTTTGTTTTCTATTTGTTAGGAAAATATAATAATTGATTTTCAAAATATTTAATTGCTTTTCCTGATTTATTAGTCTATCTTTATCAAAAGACATTAATATTTTCTTTTGAGTACAGATTTGTCAGTCCAAAATTACATCGAAAATAGTCTTTAACCATTGCCTACATTGCTTTAAAGTTGAGTGCAAAAACACCAGAACCCCACCTCGGAAATACTAGAACCCCATCCCAAAAACACTAGCACCCATACCCCAATGAATTTTTAAAATACTTATTAGGTGAGGCTTATAGGCTTTGAGTACTATTCTAATGAATTTAATAATCTTAACAGGGCCGGGGTAAACTGTTTTGTGGAGAGCGGCTGATATAAATCGTATAGGATTTACGCAGAGATTCCCCTCTACCCCCCAACATTCCTGAGCGCAAGCTTAGTGAACTAGGGGGGACTTCTTAATCTCTCTTTTGAGAGTGGGATGAAATCAGATGACCGAATCTAAGTGCGTTACTTCTGACTGAATAATCCTATGTTTTGCGAAAAGGTTGGTAACTTTTTATTAGTCATGGATCAGTGGTGATGAGAAAAATAACTGAAAACTAACGATTGTCAAAATTACCAATTACACATATTTTAATATCAAAACTGTTTGATAGGTAGAAATATACAACTACTTTAGAGAAACAGCAAAAGATATTTTCTTACTGGGTGCATACTACCTAGCGAGGGAGAGCCAAGATGAAAGCCAAACTTTTAAATTTTCTCACAGTTTGCGTCGTTACTTTAGCAGTGCTTTCACCAGAACTAGTAGTATTTGGCATCGTTTGGGAGCGACATCTGGAGTTAGTAAAATCTCAGAATTTAGCTTGTGAAGTTAACAACACAACTACAGATGCTCCCGCCTTGGCTCCCTACACAGAGGGTACACATTCCCCTCAAACTAACATTCAATCCTCCGATCGGAATGTGGTTCATCAAATGTTGACTGTTGCTGAACAATATAAATTTGCCACTATCCTACAATGGTTCTTCCTGTTAACCCCCATTTGTGTTGGGTTAGGAATTCTTTTTTACGACAGATATCTTGTTCATCGTGCTGCTGTCTTAAAAGAACAAGTTGAAATGTTGGAAAGACTGTGGCATCAAAGTATCGAACAGTAACTTATTCACAATTTACTCACTCAAATCAACAAAATTACCATGACAGAACAACGCGAACAGCTGTATTTTAATCTGATTGATGAGTTACTTAAATGCCCTAATGGTCAGGAACCAGAAATTTTAGAATCTAAGCCCGAATTGATTGATTCCGGTTTAGTACAAACAATGTTACAAGTAGCAACTATGTTTGCCCATGAAGGCAATCAAGATGGTGCACAATTTTTATTTTTTGTGGCGCGTGAGCTAGCTAAAGAATTAGGTTTATACCCAGAAGTTCCCAATACTGAAGTTGCAAATACTGAAGCCGCAAATAAGGAGTAAAAATGCTGTTGACTTCAACGGATGCGGGGCAAATAGCTTTAGAACTGCTCATGGCAGATTGGAATATGTCAGAAGAGAATAGGGAGTGGTTCACAATCTTTAACTCTCGTCTGATTGGCGAGAGTTGGTACACTGTGGAATTAGGTGTAGAAGGATTTCCCGATAGGTGGTTTCTTCAAGTATATGACAATGGGGTATGCGATCCAAACTATACATTTATATCACCAATGCGTGGTTATGAAGGATTTGCAGACTTTGGAAATCTGCCGGATATCATAGCCGAGGTCTTAGTTTGTGAACGCAATGCTCGATAATGATTCAAAATTACATATTTAGAATTCAACATTAAAATGTGCTATTTTAATACATTTTATTTGAATTCATAATCTTTGATATCAGAGTATTTGGGAGCATCTATCCTTGGCAAATCTACCTGTTGATGATAAATCGCAATTTATCTGCATGCTGATTAAAAAACTAACTAATGGCGGTGGGTAAAGTCTCGTGTAGCTGCGAATTATATTCGCCAAGGCTACGGATATTCAAACCACTAATTTGATATTTTATTCAATATAAAAATATTTGAAAAAATCTGAGGTGATACCAAATAAGGTACACCTTTTTTTTTGACATTTAATATTTTGTTTAAGCACAATCAGACATTTTATTATATTTAATTGATAGAATTATGTTATATTAAATAGCGTGATGGACGCTACAGAAACATCAGTTCCAATGATTGCTGAAGATATCTTAGCCAAAGAATTCACAAGAGTCCTCAACCACTACTACCCAAAAGTTGGGGAATTACTAGACGGGTGTTATGTGAAAGTCATCACCTGTTTTTGGGGACGACCTGCTAGACGCTTGCAATATATAGGAATTTATTGCTCTGCCGAAATGATTTCCTGTGTGCAAGCTCACAAAGAAATACTCAGAGAAATAGCAGGCAACATGGGTCTAGTGCAGGTAGTCTGCATGAATGCCAAGCGATTATTGCGCGATCCGATGTCGAAGCTCAAACAAAACAACCCACGCTTATGGTTGGAGTTGCAGTGGGTTGCAACTTAGTCATTTATCGCATTAATCGAGAGGGGAAATTTGAGGACTTTAACCCTCAAATATTTAAGCACTAAAGTGCTTAGTACGAACTTATCGACCACTCGAATAGCTAGCACAAAGTATCAACGCAAGTAATGAAAACTGGAATTTTCTGCAATTACGATAATCACCACCAAGATGCTCATCGTGCCATCTTTGAGCAAGTCACGCTGATTAAACAGGCGGAAAGCTTAGGTTTTGAGTCAGCCTGGGTGAGTGAGCATCATTTTAGTGAATCCAATCTCAGCCCGTCTATGTTACTGTTAATGGCACATTTGGCGGGACTGACTTCAACTATCGAATTAGGCACTGCGGCGGTGTTACTGCCATTCCATAACCCGATTCGGGTAGCGGAAGATATCGCCACTCTGGATAATCTGTGCAATGGACGATTATTATTTGGAGTTGCTAAAGGCGGCCCCTTTCCCCAACAAAATAAGCATTTTGCGACACCCCCAAGTGAATCCCGTCCCAAGATGCTAGAGGCGATCGCATTGATTCAAAAGCTTTTATATGAAACTGATGTATCATTTAATGGGCAATATTTTCAATGCGATCGCTTGACAATTTACCCCAAACCATTGCAGAGTAAAGTACCAGTGTATGTTGCTACTGGCGGTGATGACGGTATCGAACTTGCCGCTAAACATTCCTTCAGCTTAATGGGTGGGCCGCCATTCTCCCTAGAGAGATTGAAGGATACTGTTGCCAAATATCGAGCCTTAAATTCTAGTGGTGCAGAAAACTTCGTGCTGGCACGCTTTTTTTATGTTGGCAAAACATTTGATGAGGCAGTGAGTGAGGCATTGCCTTTCATCCGCCAATTTAGCCAGAAAATGACAGCTAATTCGGCTGAATTATTGCAGAATAGTGCCAATCCCAACCAAAAACCATTCGATCGCACAAATATTTGTTTCGACGAAGATTATTTGATTGAGAACTCAATTATCGGTGATGTGGGGACTTGTCGAGACAAAATCAAGAAATTTCAGGACGAATTAAATTTAGGTACGCTAGCACTCAAACCCTCGTCTGCGAATCTGCAAAAAAACCTGGAGAGTTTGACGCGCTACAACCAAGAGGTGCGAAATTATGTCTTCTAAACTATACCTGCTTCCTCCTGATGATTTACCTCCTGCGGAGGTAACGAAACAGGATGGAATGTTGCAAATGGAGCTAGAGCAATCTACTGGCAGATGCTTTTTTCAAGCTTGCGATCGCATTACGCGAGTCCTATTATCTAATTGTCAGTGGTATCTCACAACAAATGCTAGCATCCTAACATTAATTATTGACTGCCCTGATTTAGTATCTTACTGGCATATAGTCAGCAATATTCCCCAGTTGGGTAATAGGTTAGAGCGGTTTGCTAGCAATGGCAAAATTCGCGTTTATCCGCCATTTGGTAAAGGGATGCCATTTGAAATCAGCGTAAATGAAATATCTGCTTATCGAGATTGGCTTTGAGGTAAATAGGCACAAACTGGGAATCACACAAAATATAGCTTATTCATTCTTATCGCTGTCTTCCACCCTGTACTTCTAAAGTGCAGGGTGTTGCAATTTTTATCAAAGCCATCTCTCAAAATGAGGATTTACGGACTGATAGTAAAACAGAAGTATGCATTTCCAATGTTAGAAAAACTACTTCCAGTTTTCATTAACCCACAGAGGGATTTCCTAATTCAGTGACTTCATTTTGTGATGATAGGCTTTAAAATTACCTATCTCTTCCTTTGCTTCCTTCTCTAATGAGACGCTGCGCGTTGGCGTAAGCCTCTTGTAGAGATAACGGGGTTCGTAAAAAAATTAGGTATTCCTCAAGCTGGAAGGGATTGTTGACAAGTTTGTTAACTTTTCAATTAGCCATGCATACCACTTCTCTAACCCAGTACCAGTAGTTGCAGAAACCTGAAAAATCTGAATTTGGGGATTTATTTGTTTAGCATATTCTATGCACTTTTGAACATCAAAATCTACATAAGGCAGCAAATCAATTTTGGTGAGAATCATGATGTTACTCGCACGGAACATGTGGGGATATTTTATCGGCTTATCTTCTCCTTCCGTGACAGAGAGAATCACAACTTTTGCCTGTTCTCCTAAATCAAATAAGGCTGGACAAACCAAATTTCCTACATTTTCAATCATCACAACTGAATTCAAAGGCGGATTCAGTTTTTGTAAACCCCTCTCTATCATTGATGCATCTAAATGACAGCCTGTTCCAGTGTTGATTTGGATGACTTTAGAACCAGTTTCTTTAATTTTTTTGGCATCGTTAGCAGTTTCTTGGTCGCCTTCAATGACACTGATAGATAATTGATGTTTTAAATCATTGATGGTTTGCGTCAAAAGAGTTGTTTTCCCAGCACCGGGAGAACTCATTAAATTTAAAGCGAGAATATTTCGACCTTTAAACCATCCCCGATTTTGGGCAGCTAGTAGGTTATTATTTGCTAATATATCCTGTTCTAAGGATATCGTTGTCTTGTGTATTTTAGCATGAATTTGAGGTGCTTTTATATGAGTGTCATGACTGTGGGAATGAGTGATGATTCCATCTGATAAAGTGTGAGTATGATTATGTTCAGTTTCATCTGTTTCCAGATTGGTAATTTTGATTTCGCCATCATCAGAACAACCGCAAGTTACACACATAATTCCTCTATTTCTATTTCTTTAATTTTCAGTTCTTCACCAGTAATTAAATCTAATTCCACGCTACCGCAGTTACAGATACCAAATGGTTTATCTAAATAAATTTCTGCACCGCATTGGCGACATCGCCCTAATCCAGGAATTTCTAAAATTTCTAATGTCGCCCCTGCTAAAAGTGTGCCTTGAGTGCAAATATCAAAACAAAATCGGATAGCGTCGGGCATAATGGCTGAAAGTTTGCCAATTTCTAATAAAACTCGCTGTACTTTTGCGCCTTTGGCATGTTCAGTCACAATTGCCACAATATTTTGGGTAATTCCAAATTCGTGCATATTATAAATCTATTAAAGATTAACAAATTCGTGGCAATTGGTCGCCTACCAACATATCAACAATTCTTTCTGCACCAAAAACTGTTTTTAACAATACGATACCTGGGGGTGAGGTAATAACTTCGCCAATAATACAAGCATCTTTGCCTGCTGGGTGTAATTTCATAGCAGATAAAACAGTTTCTGCATATTTCCCTGGCATCACTACAACTAATTTACCTTCATTAGCTAAATACAATGGGTCTAAACCGAGAATTTCGCAAACTCCGTTGACTTCTTCGCGCACTGGGATAGATTCTTCAAAGAGACGAATTCCCACATTAGAACTAAGGGCAAATTCATTTAAGACTGTGGCTAAACCACCGCGTGTGGCATCTCGCATAGCATGAACTTGAGGACATACATGCAGAATAGTTTCTACTAAACTATGTAGCGGCTGACAATCACTTTCAATATTAGTTTCTAAAGCTAATTCCCCACGGGCAATTAAAATTGCTGTCCCATGATTGCCTATTTCACCATTAATTATTATTGTATCTCCCGGTTGAATATTGCGGGCGGAAATACTAACTCCTTGCGGGATGATACCAATACCAGCAGTATTAATAAATAGTTTATCAGCAGCACCACGATGTACAACTTTTGTGTCACCAGTGACAATTTTTACACCAGCTTTTTCTGCGGCTGCTTTCATGCTGGCTGCGACACGCCGTAAGGTTTCTACAGGTAATCCTTCTTCTAAAATTACGCTACAAGTTAAATATAAAGGTTTAGCACCACTGACAGCTAAATCATTAACTGTGCCGTTGACGGCTAATTCTCCTATATCACTACCGGGAAAAAATAACGGGTCTACAACATAAGAATCTGTTGTAAATGCTAGTCTGTCTCCTTGTTGCATGAGACTGGCTAAATTAAAGCTGGCTTGGTCTTCTAGTTGGGAGAGAATTGGATTATCAAAATTACTGACAAAGATATCATCTATTAAATCGCGCATGGCTTTACCACCGCTACCATGTGCGAGAGTTATATGAGTGTCTTGTATTTTACCTTGGCGACGGCGGGCTTGTTCTATTTTTTGGAATAGGGGATTTTGTATTGAGTTTGGGGGGGGAATATTCATTTTAAAATGGAGGATTTTTTGAAATTCAGAGTATTTGTGATATTAGTCTGAGGAGAAGCCGCAGGCGGGGAGAGGTTCTTGAGTTATAGCTACTTTTGGTTTTTGGGCGATTGTTTTTTTGGCAATGTTGGAGAGTCGCCCATATTTGTAATAGGCTGCACAAGCACCTTCGGAAGATACCATGCAAGTACCGATTGGTGTTTCTGGTGTGCAAGCTGTACCGAATACTTTACACTCCCAAGGCTTTAAGACTCCTTTGAGAATTTCTCCACATTTACAAGCTTTATGGTCGGCTACTTTGAGATTAGGAATGGTAAATTTAAGTTCGGCATCAAATTGAGCATATTCAGATTGAATTTTTAATCCTGAATAGGGGATGTCACCTAAGCCGCGCCAATCAAAACTATCTCGCACGGCAAAAACTTTATTTATGGCTTGCAGTGCTACTGTGTTCCCGCTTTTTTGGACAATTCTGTTATATTGGTTTTCAACTTCACAACGATTTTCTACTAGCTGTTGCAATAGCATCCAAATTGATTGCAGAATATCTAAGGGTTCAAATCCTGAGACAACAATTGGCTTATTATATTGTTGGGAAATAAATTCATAAGGGTCAGTGCCAATTACCATGCTGACATGGCCAGGCCCAACAAATCCATCAAGTTGTAAATCGGGATTATCTAATAGTGCTTTGAGGGCGGGAATCACAAGGACGTGATTGGAAAACATACTAAAGTTATGAATTTCTTCGGCTGCTGCTTGCAGGATGGTGAAAGCGGTGCTGGGGGCTGTGGTTTCAAAGCCTAAGGCGAAGAAGACTACTTCTTTGTCGGGGTTATCTCTGGCAATTTGCAGGCTGTCTAGGGGAGAGTACACCATACGGATGTCTGCACCTTGTGCCCTGGCTTGCAGTAAAGTTGTTTTGGAACCGGGAACTCGCATTGCGTCGCCAAAGGTGGCAAAAATGACGTTATGATTTTGGGAGATTGCGATCGCATCATCTAATCTCCCTTTTGGCATAACGCATACTGGACAACCAGGCCCATGAATTAGTTCAATGGCTGGGGGTAAAATTTCTTCGATACCATATTTAAATATGGAATGGGTATGTCCGCCGCATACTTCCATGATTTTGATGGGTTTTTCTAGTCGATGGCATAATTTGGCGATTTCACGGCATAAGGCTTCAGCTTTTTCCGGTTCGCGGAATTCGTCAACATATTTCATAGGAAGTGAGGAGTGGTGAGTTTTATGTATCAGTTAATTTCGCTTTTGTGGGAATGAGTTTTTTTTTTACGAACCGCGAAGGGCGCGAAGGGCGCGAAGAAAGAAAGAAAGAAAGGCGTGAGTTTTAGACTCTTTCTCTGTACCTCTACGCTTATGCATAAGATAAAAAAGTTCTTTTAAGTACTAATCCCTGTTTGTGCTGCTGCTAATTCTTGAAAGAGTTGTAATGTTTCTGCTGCTTCTTGTTCGTTAATTCGATTCATGGCAAAGCCAACATGCACCAGCACCCAATCGCCAATACAAGCTTCGAGGGGATGTTGTTCATCTACGATACAAGCAATATTTACTTCGCGCTTAACACCACCAATGTCAACTATGGCTAATTTATGCTTTATGTTGGTAATTTCTATAATTTGTCCGGGGATTCCTAAGCACATTTTTTTCTTTAAGATAAACTAACCGCAGAGGCGCGGAGAACACAGAGAGAATTATTTGTGACGAAAAGGTTATGAAATATCAATTTTCAATGTATTAATTGTGCGGCGGCAATCACTGCTTGTCCTAAAGATAAGCCGCCGTCATTAGCTGGAACTAAGCTGTGAGTGAGTACTTTTATTCCTAATGTTTGTAATCGTTTGGTAACTTGCTCTAACAATATACAATTTTGAAAGACTCCTCCTGTTAAAGCTACCTGATTAATCAGATTTTCTTGACAAAGATACTTAACCATTTCCACAATGGCATTAGCTAAACCTTTGTGAAATTTCGCAGCTATAACTGGTTCTGGAATCTGCTGCTGTAAGTCATTGAGTAAGGCTTGCCACATTGGGCGCGGGTCTATACAATAAATACTATCTGAAAAGCTAAAGTTAAAAGGATATATTGGCGTTTCTTTATGATTATTTAAGCTACTAACATCTACTATAGCTTCCATTGCGATCGCAGCTTGTCCTTCATAGCTACATTCATCTCTATAAATACCGATAGCTGCTGCCACTGCATCGAACAACCGCCCCACGGAAGAAGCTGGAGGAGAGTTAATTTTTTTCTCAATAAGTTGATTGAGTAGATTTAGTGGCTTGTTTTTCAGAAATTTTATGATTTCTAAATCAGCATACTGTTGTTGGCAATCATCCCAAAGGTTAGCAGCTATTAATTGGGCGTAGGTGTTACGCCAAGGCTGATAAATTGCTTGTTCACCACCAATCATTACTACTGGTTTAAATGTTGCTAGTCGTTGAAATTTTCGATAATCTGCTAAAAGAAATTCTCCGCCCCAGAGTGTACCATCATCACCGTAGCCTAAACCATCTAAAGCGATACCTAATATTGGAGGTGAATCTAAAGGAATCTCATTTTCTGCCATGCAAGCAGCGATATGGGCGTGATGATGCTGGATTTGATGAATTGGGATTTGATTTGTCTTTGCTAGTTGTTTACCAAGTTTGCTTGAGAGGTATTCAGGATGTTTATCAAAAGTGATTATTTTTGGTTGATGTTCAAATAAATTTAAGTATAAATTTAAAGTCTCTTGATAAGCATTGAAAGCCGCAGCATTTTCTAAATCTCCCAGGTGTTGAGAGATAATTGCTTCTCCTTCACGCAGTAAGCAAAAGGTATTTTTTAACTCACTACCCATTGCTAAAATTTGCGGGACATTGTGAAATCCTGGTGGTAAACTAATCGGTGCTGGTGCATATCCTCTGGCACGGCGAATTGTTTGAGCTTTATTACCCGTAACACGCACAACCGAATCATCTACCCGATTAATAATCTCTCGATTGTGAAAGAGGAAATAATCAGCGATTGTCCCTAATTTATTTCTTGCTTCCTGATTATCAATACATTGTGGTTCATCGGCTAGATTGCCACTTGTTAAAACAATTGGGCGATTCATCCGCCGCAGAATTAAATGATGTAAAGGCGTATAAGGTAGCATAAAACCGAGGCTATTTTGCCCCGATGCTATCGATGATGCTACTACTTTTTTACCTGTCGCTTGTAGTAAAACAATTGGTGCAGCAGAACTTGCCAATAATTCCTTTTCTTTAGCGTTAACAGTGCAATATTCTTCAATTACCTCAATATCTCGCGCCATTAAAGCAAAAGGTTTATAATAGCGCCTTTTGCGCTGACGTAGTTTTTGTACAACGGTTTCCTGAGTTGCATCGCAAGCCAGATGAATACCACCTAACCCTTTAATTGCTACAATTTCACCCTTTTGCAACAAGGTACAAACGGCATCAACATCATCCAGCATAGAAAACATGGAAGCAGTAACCGATTTCCCATCAGCGCGTTCTAACCAAGCTGTGGGGCCACAAACATAACAAGCTACAGGTTGGGCATGAAAACGGCGGTTTTCAACATCATGGTATTCCTTTGCACATTCGGGACATATAGCAAACGCAGACATACTGGTATTGCATCTGTCGTAAGGAATCGCACGAATAATACTCAGGCGGGGGCCGCAATGAGTACAGTTAGTAAAAGGGTAGCGATAAAAGCGGCTAAAGGGGTCGAATATTTCTTGTTGACATTGCGAACAAGTAGCTGCATCAGGGGTAATTTCTGTTTTAATGGCATTACTGACACTAGTAGAAATCACAAAATTATCAAATTTTAATTCACCTTCATAAGGAGTTCTAATTATCTGATTAATTTTTGCCAACGGTGGACATTCTGTTTGCAATCTGGCAATAAATTTGGTTATTTCTTCCTCACTACCAGATACCTTAATTAAAACACCTTGGCCATCATTACAAACATCTCCACGCAAACCGCAGGCTTTAGCAAGACGATATACAGTAGGGCGAAAACCTACTCCTTGAACAGTACCATTAACTCTAATTTCTTCAGTCGGCATAGTTAAACTGCCACAGCAATATTCGGTTATTTCCAGAATCAGCGATTACCGCCGTATTGCCACAAATTTTTATCCCGTAACACCAATTTAAGCTGTCTCGTTTTGGCAGTCCGAAATTCCGATTTTCACCTTTACTTTGAAAATCTATTTGTGCTGCCAACCCATCTGCCATTACACCTTGCAATGATAAAATTGATTCTGGCTTTCTCCATCCTAACAAACGAGAATTAGCAGTATCTGCAACTACTAACCAATCTCCAGTCACCCCTACACCATAAGGCATACTCAAGCTACTAGCACTAGGATAATAAACTCCTTGATTCATTTCCACAAAATCAAAGTTTTTTTGTCCTAAAACTACTGCACAAGGGGCATTATTTTCTGTTGGTATTCCCTGCCAAATCATTATTCGGTGATTACCTGCATCGCTGACAACCAGATTTTCTCCCCAAAAGGTGATGTCGTGACACCAACGCATACTCGCTGCGGTTGCAGAACCACCGCCGTTTTCATTGCGAGATATCATATCCGGTTGTCCTAAAACTAAATCAGCCGGTTGACCATTTTCTGTTGGTAACTGATGCCAAATTAATAGTCTTCGATTACCAGTGTCAGCAATAAATAGCCGTCCTTGATAATAGAAAATACCATAAGGCCAGTGCATTGTCCTAGCAGATGCTGCTTGATTTCCTCGATTTGGTTCATTATCGGTAAAATTCACTTGCCCTAATACCAAATCTGCTGGAACATTGTTATCTTCTGGTAAGTTTTTCCAAATCAAAACCCGATGATTCCAAGCATCTGCTACAGCTAACCCTTCGCCGCAAGCACAAATTCCAGTTGGTACACTTAAGGTTGCCTTTCCCGGTGTATTTTTAGCATTTTGTCCTTCATGATAAAAATCAGGTTGTCCAATTACCCAATCAGCCGATTGACTATCTCTTGTGGGTAAATTCTGCCATCCTAATAATCGATGATGTCCGGTATCTGATACCCATAACGGGCCAGTTTCTGATACTAAACAAGCACCACGAGGCCCAAACATTGTTACGGGACTGGGTGCTACAGGTATGACTAATTGTTCTGGTTCAATAATGTTGCCTAAAATTACCTCTGCACCTTGAGGTGATAGAGGTAATTCTTGATAAATTTCTGTTGCTTCTAGCGGTAATTGTGATATGGGATTAATTTTGATTGGGATATCCATGAACCGCAAATAGACGCTGATAATTATTTAAAAACATTAATGTTGATTAGCGTGTAACAACAGTAACAGTTTAGCATTATGCTTTTTTCAAATTAAGTTAAAACCTTTAATCAACTTCCGTATTAATCAAGCTTAAAAAAATCTAGCTAATAGTAATTTTTGCTACATAGCGAATCTTCGGCATGAGTGCGCGATATACTGAAATGAGAAAGCAAACTGGGGTTTGAGAAAGTAAAAGCTCATTTTGCTTGCGGAAAACACTAAAATGAGTAAGTCAAATCACCTTTTGCTTGCGGAAAACACCAAAATGAGTAAGCAAACTGGGGTTTGAATAAGTCAAATGACCTTTTGCTTGCGGAAAACACCAAAATGAGTAAGCAAACTGGGGTTTGAATAAGTCAAATGCCATTTTGAGAAAGTAATATGTCATTTTGCTTTCTCAAAACACTAAAATCGTTACCTGAATTACACAAATGAGAATGAATTCAGGGATATTGAGAAAGCATTTAGGCATTTTGCTTGCACAAGACACTGAAATAAATACGCGAACTACTGAAATGAAAAAGCAAAGTAGCTGTGATTGACTAATTGTCAAGTATATTTGCTGAAATGTTACCTTTGCATGATCATTTTTGCAGTTTCACAAAAACCTTATCGTCTTTAATCCTCACTTGATACGACTGAAGCGAAACATCAGGTGCAGTTAAGCATTCACCTGTCTCTAACTTATACTGAAATCCGTGGGAAGGACAGGTAATAATACCATTTTCAACCTTACCCTTTTCTAAGGGAGATCCTAGATGAGCGCAAGCATTAAGGTAACATTTTACTGTAGTACCTTGACGATGTAAAATTAGTGAATTACCAGCAAGTTGTACTGCTACTACACTAAATTCAGGAACTTCATCAATAGTTGCTACTTTGATCCAAGTAGAAGTTATTTTGGCAGAAAAGGGACTGATTAAACCAGAATTAGCGTTGTTAACAGTAGGGTTGTTATTGACTGCAACTACTTTGGTAATTTCAGGACAATGGTTTTTTATTGCCTGTTCTACTCCTTGAGATAAAGTCAAAGTAGAAGTTGGACAACTGCTACAAGTTCCAATTAATCTGACTTCTACTGTATCTGGTGGCTTAATTGCCACCAATTCTACATCTCCATTATGGCTTTTTAAATCTGGGCGAACTTCTTCAAGGGCTGTCTGAATGCGCTGTGCTAATGGTGGTTTTGGTGGTTTAACTAGTTCGTGATACAGTAGTACTGCATACACTACTTCATCTGCAACAGCATGACGCAAAGCTGGCATTGATTCTTGTTTTAAGCTTTTAATCAAACTAGTCAATGCAGCTTTATGCAAAGCTTCAATTGCCCTTTTTAAACCCACTGCTACACACCGTTGGCTTTCATCCCAATCGGATATAATTGCCTCAAAACGATTAATTTCCTGAACTAATTCTTCAAGATTGGGCATGGGTATTGGAAAACAACTAACAAACAACTAATGACTAATGACAATTCACTTCATTTTGAAGTCTTTGAGAAGAAATGGCATAATCATACCCGTCACTAAGCTAGATAATATTATTGGTATGTAGAAAGGAATTGGTGCTTGTGCGAGTAATACTAGCAAGAAGAAACCTACAGCACTACCAATAGCAGTTTGCTTGACAAAATACACTGGGTCGCGTAGTAGCTTTCCTTTCAAAAATAACTTGGCAGAAAACCAACCTATCTCTAACATATTTTCTCCTAATAATTTGTCAATAAATTTAAGGCAGCAAGCCCTAAAAGGATAGCAGGAATTACACCAGCAGGGGCAAATAATGCACCAAGCATTGCTGAAAACTGATAGCCTATATCTTTCCCAGCTAATAGCATTCCACCAATTGCACCGCCGACCATAGACAAGGCTGCTGCTATGATTAACCACACGAATTCTGTTGCTATATTCAGATCACCATCTGCTAAACTTGTGAGAAAATTTATCACATTTGGGTAGGTTAAAATATCTCTCATGCTGTTTTTTCCTCATTATTAAAGTTAAAAGTGAAGAGTGAAATATAGTGAGTTTTGTATGCAATACACTTTGACCTCTATCCTAAAAAGAGAGAGGCTTTGAATCTTACTCCCTTTCTCTTGTAGGGAAGGGGCTGGGGGTTAGGTCTGTATTGGACTACACTGAGAAGCACTATAGATCCATAACTCATAACTCTTAATCCTTCATTTCTGCTTTGACATCTTCTAGCGCTTGAAGTACTACCTCTACTTGTGCAATTTGTTGGTATTCTGTAAATATTTCTAAAGCATCTTGATAGTAGACACGCGCTTGCAAAAGGTTTTTAGGATTACCAGCTTCTGGTTTTTCCTGGTCGTCTGGTAAATTGAATAAGGCATTGGCTTTATTGGAAATTGTGTTAGCGTATTCTAGAGGTGTATCTTTAGAGTTACGCACTTTTAGGGCTTCGTCATAAGCTGCGATCGCTCTTAAATTATTCTCCACAGGATGGGAACTCACTAAATATTGCAAAGCGTTACCTAAATTGTTTTGCAACATCGCATATTCTCTAGGATGATCAATCAAGTTAATATGCTTTAGTGCCACCTCAAATGATTGCACAGCTAACCCTTGACGCAAGTATTCCCGTTCCGATGCTAGGGGCATAGAAAGGTAAGCGATCGCAATATTGTTATACAAAATCGCGTATTCTTGAGGGTAATCTTCCCAAGTAAACACCCGCAACGCCTCATGATAAGCCTGGATGCTATCAGTTATCCGCGCCAAATTGAATGGCACTAGCGACTGCAACACCAGCCCAAAATTCATCTGCGTCTCTGCCACTTCCTCTGGCGTTGCTAATTGTTGTAAAATCGGTAATGCCTCTTCATAACCGACTTTCGCTTGCATCAACAGTTGGTAATCAGCATCCGGTATTGCCTGTAATGTCCCCGCCATACCCACTTGGGCCCTGGCTTTCAGTAGGGGATATTCCTCACCACACATTTCATAGGCCCGGTAATATAACCCAACTGCATTTCGCAAGTCTTGGGCAGCTTTGGGCTTTTTTTGAAAGCCCTGTGCTATCTCGATCAGCATTTGGATTTTTTCCTCTGCTGTAGCTGACTCCGATGCAACAGCTGCGATCGCAGCCTTGACTGCTGAATCTGTAATGCTGGGGGTCATAACTCTGCCGTACTCTAGCCAATTGGGAATTGAGTCCAACACCCATGAATGATCAAGACACGTTTATGTGTCTAGTCACGGGCCATACTGATTTACGCAGGCTTCGAGTCCTTTAGGCGGAATTCCCCTTTTTTGTTTGATACTAAGGATGAGTTACTGGCGATTAGGGAAGAGTTTTCCCAGTACCCAATACCCAATCCCCAGTCATTAAAATATAAAACACCCTATTTCTAAAATTCTAGGGGGAAATTGCTAATATTAATGTCAGCTTTAAACACCTAATATTTTTTAAATACTTTTTGTATCATCATCTTATACAATTTCAAGATTTTTTATTGAATTGTTAACATACATAATATTTAGTGTACTTGAAATAGTCGCCACTGGATCGTCGAAGTGTAAAATACGTTAATCAACTGTAAAACAAGTTCCCTTGAAAACAGACAGTATCTTTTATCGGATCTTTCAGAGTATCCCCAGCACTTTCTTTGAACTGATTAACCAACCACCCCAACTAGCTAGTGTTTACCAATTTTCTTCAGTAGAAGTCAAACAACTGGCGTTTAGAATTGATGGTGTCTTTCTCCCAAATACACCAGAGTTACCGATTTATTTTGCCGAAGTGCAATTTCAGTCAGACAAAAAATTCTACTCACGTTTGTTTACCGAAATCTTTAACTATCTCGACAAAACCGAATTAACTAACAATTGGCGTGGTGTTGTCATCTTCCCCAATCGCAGCGTTGATACTGGAGATACTGAAAGATATACAGAATTACTCAACTCACAACGAGTAACTCGCGTCTATCTTGACGAATTAAGCTCAATTGAGGCATCATCAATCGGCATAGAGACAGTTAAACTCATTATCGAACCTGAATCAACTGCCACAATAAAAGCTATAGAAATAGTCAACAGTGCCCGACAGCAAATTCCAGATGTCACTACTATTAGGGAAATTATACAATTGATAGAGACGATATTAATTTACAAGTTGCCGCGATTGAGCCAGGAGGAGATTGGAAAAATGTTTGGATCAAATGAGTTAAAGCAAACTAGATTTTACCAAGATGTTTTTGCAGAAGGCAGACAAGAAGGGAAACAAGAAGGTAGGCAAGAAGGGAAACAAGAAGGTAGACAAGAAGGTAGACAAGAAGGGAAACAAGAAGGGAAGTTAGAAGCGATACCCCAGTTATTAGGGTTAGGTTTAAGTATTGAGCAGATAGCTCAAGCGTTAGGTTTGGACGAACAACTTGTTAGGCAAGCTGCACAACCAAAATTTTAGAACAACTGATATATAGCTAACGGGGTGCAAAGTCTTGTGCCCCAATATTTTGCTGAATTTTACTTGGTTATCACATTAAAATATGACTGCTTAAAATACTCATACTTTTGTAAAAATTAACAGTTAGTAGTAATTATTACAGAGTTTTAACAGTAATTAAGGTGATTTATGATGAAAAAAATACTTATGTTGACGAGTTTCGACTTACCTCGGCTCCGGCTCCATCGAGCGAAGTCGAGATGCTCGGCACGAGTCGCTCAACTCTCGACCACTCAGTTGGTTGAGCGAACTTGTACTGAGCGAAGTCGTTGGCGCAGCCTCTGCAAGAGTTGTAGTCGAAACCAACGGCTATGGTAATTTTATTACTAGAATTCACCTAATTCAGTAGACAAGATTATTTAACGTCAGTAACTAAAAAACGATAATTCTGTTTTTACTATTTTTTATTTATTAAATCTGTTACGAGTATAACAAACATAATATTTTCAAACAATCTCGTAAAAACTTTAGCTATTGTTAATGATTAATTCTTTTTTAATGAAATAGAATTCAATAAAAAAATATCTTAAAATTGAAAAATAAATATTGATAAACAGGTGAAACCTTGCAAGCATTATCACCTACATCATGCATGGGAAACAATAGAAAAACGCATAGCCGATGACTAATGTACTATGGCTACAAGGTGGTGCTTGTTCCGGCAACACCATGTCATTCCTCAACGCCGAAGAACCGACAGTCTGCGATTTAATTGCCGACTTTGGCATCAATTTACTTTGGCATCCATCCTTGGGGTTAGAAATAGGCAACAACTTGCAAACAATGCTGCGAGATTGCATTTCTGGCACAATTCCCCTAGATATCTTGGTATTTGAAGGCAGTGTTGTTAACGCCCCCAACGGCACTGGCGAATGGAATCGGTTTGCCGATCGCGCCATGAAAGATTGGTTAGCAGACCTCGCCAAAGTTGCTCATTTTATCGTAGCTGTGGGAGACTGTGCAACCTGGGGAGGAATTCCTGCCATGTCACCCAACCCCACCGAATCGGAAGGTTTGCAATTTCTCAAGCGTCAAGAAGGCGGCTTTTTAGGTAAAGACTTCTTGTCTCAAGCCGGATTACCTGTAATTAATATACCTGGATGTCCCGCCCATCCCGACTGGATTACGCAGATATTAGTTGCGATCGCTACTGGACGCATAGCAGACATTGCTTTCGATGAACTAAATCGTCCCCAAACCTTCTTCAACACCTATACCCAAACAGGTTGTACCCGCAACGTCCACTTTGCCTACAAAGCCTCAACCGCCGAATTTGGTCAGCGTAAAGGCTGCCTATTTTATGACTTGGGTTGTCGCGGCCCCATGACTCATTCCTCCTGCAACCGCATCTTATGGAATCGCGTTTCCTCCAAAACTCGCGCCGGAATGCCTTGTTTAGGTTGCACAGAACCAGAATTTCCCTTTTTTGACCTCAAACCAGGAACTGTATTCAAAACCCAAACAGTAATGGGAGTTCCCAAAGAATTACCGCCAGGTGTGAACAAAAAAGACTACGCCTTACTCACAATGATCGCCAAAGATGCCACACC
This sequence comes from Nostoc sp. 'Lobaria pulmonaria (5183) cyanobiont', assembly GCF_002949795.1. Lineage (NCBI taxonomy): Bacteria > Bacillati > Cyanobacteriota > Cyanophyceae > Nostocales > Nostocaceae > Nostoc > Nostoc sp. 'Lobaria pulmonaria (5183) cyanobiont'. The sequence continues at coordinate 5,498,978 of NZ_CP026692.1, forward strand.
AGCTTGGGCAGAAGAAGACTTTTTTACAGTTTAGTCATTAGTCATTAGTCCTTTGTCATTTGTGAAAAACTAATGACCAATGACCAATGACCAATGACCAATGACCAATGACAAAGGACAAATAACAAATGGGAATTCAATCATTAGATATATCGCCCGTCGGTAGAGTTGAAGGCGATTTAGATGTTCGAGTCGATATTGAACATGGAAGAGTAGTTAACGCTTGGACACATGCCGAACTTTTCCGAGGATTTGAAGTTATCCTACGCGGTAAAGACCCCCAAGCCGGATTAATTGTCACACCTCGTATTTGCGGAATTTGCGGCGGTTCTCACCTGACTTGTGCATCTTGGGCATTAGATACAGCTTGGGAAACAGAAGTTCCGCGCAATGCAATTCTGGCAAGAAACTTAGGACAAATTGTCGAGACAATTCAAAGCATCCCCCGTTATTTTTATGGACTCTTTGCCATTGATTTAACCAATAAAAAATACCGCAATAGTCGCTTTTATGACGAAGCTGTGAAACGTTTTGCCGCTTTCACTGGTAAATCTTATGAATTAGGCATAACAATTTCTGCTAAACCCGTAGAAATTTATGCACTATTAGGCGGACAATGGCCCCATTCTAGTTACATGGTTCCTGGTGGTGTGATGTGCGCCCCAACTTTAACAGACATTACCCGCGCTTGGGCGATTCTAGAATATTTCCGCACCAATTGGTTAGAACCAGTGTGGTTGGGTTGTTCTTTAGAACGCTACGAACAAATCGAGACTTATGACGACTTCAGAGACTGGTTAGATGAAAACCGAAATCATCGAGATTCCGACTTGGGTTTTTATTGGCGCATGGGTTTAGACATCGGTCTAGATAGATATGGCGCTGGTGTTGGTAAATATGTCACTTGGGGATATTTAGCCCATGAAGATAAATACCAAAAGCCGACTATCGAAGGACGAAATGCGGCGATGATCATGAAAAATGGAGTGTACGACAGCTTCACACACACTCACAGCTTAATGGATCAGTCATTTACCCGCGAGAATACGACTCACTCTTGGTACGATGAAGGGACAGAAGATATTCATCCTAGCGATCGCACCACTAAACCGACTGCAATCAATACAAAAGACTTCGATAACGCCTACTCTTGGTCGAGTGCAGTCCTGCACAAAGACTTCGGACGTTTGGAAACTGGCCCCTTAGCGCGGCAATTAGTAGCTGGTGGTAAACATGGCGAATCTTGGCAGCACTACGACGGATTTATCCTTGATGTCTTCAAACGAATGGGTGGTGCTAGTGTTCATGTGCGTCAGCTAGCACGAGTTCACGAACTTGTCAAGTTATATCGTCAAGCTGAACACTGTTTACGTGAATTCAAGTTAAACGACCCTTGGTATATCAAACCCACAGAAAAAGATGGTCGCGGTTGGGGTGCAACGGAAGCAGCACGGGGTTCCTTGTCTCACTGGGTGGAAGTAGAGGGCGGTAAGATTAAGAATTACCAGGTGATTGCCCCAGGTACTTGGAATATTGGCCCTCGTGACGGTGATGGAATCCGCGGCCCGATTGAAGAAGCTTTAATTGGCACACCCATTTACGATTCTAGCGATCCTGTGGAAGTTGGTCATGTGGCGCGATCGTTTGATTCTTGTTTGGTGTGTACAGTTCACGCCCACGATGCTAAGACTGGTGAAGAGTTAGCGCGTTTTCGGACTGCGTAGAGGATGTTAATTTCTAATAGCTAATGGCTAATTATTTTTCAGTTAGTCATTAGCTGTGTTTTTTACTATGTTAGATATTATGCCATGATTAGAAATAGCTATGGCATGAGGAAAAAGTTTATGACTATAACTATAGAAGCTCTTTATGAACAAGGGGTACTCAGGTTATCACAGCACCAAAGAAGCGATCGCCCCTAATTTATACTCAAATAAAATGCGTAGGCATAGCCAGCTGTAGGCATCACGTAGCGTGTCGGAGGCGATCGCATCATTGACAAATTCATATTTATTACTCAGATTTTGGTTCGATCTCAAATTCCAGTTTGGAACGGTAGAAACACACATCAAATTCTAGGAAAAAGTTTGTCTGTCCAAGAATCAAGGGTACATTCGCTCTTCTCACCCAAGCAAATGCCAGTTGAACTGGCGCAAAGTTACCGATCTCAACGTTTGCAAAGAATGGCATTGCTGGCATATTGCTCAGGTTGCCTGCTAATTGAATAATCGCCCTGCTATCATCCCAAACTCCACCTAACTCAATACCAATTTCATCGGGCAAGACATTTACAGTTGCACCACTGTCCACTAATCCAAGAGCTTCAACAGTTTTATCACCCTGACGAAGACAAAGTGGAATCCGTGGCAAATTGTCAAACTCATTTTGGGAAGGGTCAGTGGTCGAATATTTGAATCGCATGTGGTCAGACCTAATCTTCCTGTTTCAAGGCTTGCATGAGAATTTCACCTGCACCAAACGAATTGTAGGGTGTAGGCAAATCATAGGTCTTAAATGGTTCTAGAGGCGAAATATCTTCGTTAGTATCCAATTCTTCTGCCAAAATGCGAATTAGCTTAATTTTTTCTGACATAGAGAGTTTCCTGACAGCAGGAAGTAGCTCAGTGAGTGTCATGTTTCGCGCTCCATTTCTCCAACTAGGGTTACTTACAGCTTACTGGATTAGTCATTTACCTGAGCGTAGGCGTAGCCCGTCGTAGACATCGCCTTTGTACCATTATGACAATCAAAGTAAACTTACTTATCCCCTAAAAGCAATACCAAAAAACAGATTTATCAACGCCTTACCAAAAAATAGCCAATCTAACCAAAATACAATGTGAAGAATTGCTATTACCCAAAATACAACTTGATAAGAAACTTTACTGCTTTTGTGACGTAGCCTCTGTTGGGCAACAAATGCACCTAACCAACCACCCATAAATTCGCATAGATGTAAAGTATTTTCTTGCTTTCTCCATCGTCCTTGTTGTGCACGAGATTTATCATCGGCATATAGCCTAAAGGTAATTAAACTCATGACAGGATAAAGAATTAGAGGAATTGGGTTGCCAGTTGTGAGTGCAAGATGAATTGAACCCAATCCAGGTAGTAAAGATAGAAGTAATGTCTTTAATGCTAATGATGTAGATTTGTCTACAGTTCTGGATATAGACTTCTTTGGTGCGGTAGTAGATGAGGATTTTGATGTAAATCCTTCGATAGAAGCATTGCAAGCGCGTACTTTGCCATCTTTACTAGCTGTTAATTGATAACAAATTAAATCACCAACTTGGGGACGATGGTTAACGTCTTTCAATGCTGTAATGTGTAAAAAGACTTCTTGACTACCATCATCGGGTTGTATGAAACCAAACCCGCGATCGTCCTTCCATTTGATTACTTGCCCTTTGTGTAAAGCAGGTTTCATAAACAAATTATATATTTATACTTGTCTTCTAGTGTGCCTTTGTCTACACAAATACACAACACCAAAAATGCGTAGGCGTAGCCCGTCGGAGACATCACGCCATCAACTATTTTAACTGGAGAGTGAAGAATGAGGAAAATGAGGGAGAAATAACCTATACCCAATGCCCTATACCCAATGCTTTATATTCAAAACTCGTAGCGTAACACACTAAAACTTATAGAAATAGTGGGTTAGGCTTGCGTTAATTCACTTCAACAAAACAGAAATTTTCAAGGTAAGCTTGTGTCTGATTTAGCGCTCCACGAATATCTCCCTCGCGTTCCCGATGCTGCATTGCAAGAATACATAGAATGGTGTGTTTTAGAGCAGGCAAAAGCCGCAGAATGTAACTTTACTCCTGATAGAAGTAAGTTAGAGAATTTGCCACCAGAAGACTACGTTCCTAAACTTGTCGAGCAGTTCATGAAAGTTAAACCAGACCCAATTAAAGCCGGTTTGGTAGCTGCGATCGCTGGTAAGGAAGCTGACAAACACGCTTTATCTGGTCTAGCGATCGCAGCCGATTTTGTATCTCTTTATGTCAAGTACTTAATTCCTAAAGAGGGAAGTACTAAAGAAGATGCTGACGAAATATTAACTAAAGCATCACAAAATCAGTCTGAGAAACTTACTGAAATTGCCAGGAAACATGGTGTAGAGTTCTAGATTCCTGCTGAGAATTTAGTTTTTCAGAGGCTTTGTCTATATTATTAGTCAGAGCCTCTGTTTTAGTCACTACTGATTGCCTAATTTAGAAACTTTAGTTACCGTTGATTATTGAATTGCGATCGCTCCATCCTCCGATCGCGCTTTAACTGAATTTGCAACTAGTTAAACAATTAAATCTCATCCCATGCTAACTATTATCGGTTGCGGCAATCTCAATCGCAATGACGATGCAGTAGGCGTAATCATTGCCCAACGCTTACAAAAATATCTAGCTGAAAATCCTCATCCTGATGTGCGAGTATATGACTGTGGTACCGCAGGGATGGAAGTAATGTTTCAAGCTAGAGGTAGTAAACAATTAGTAATTATTGATGCAAGTTCAACTGGTTCTGAACCTGGTGCTGTGTTTAAAGTTCCAGGAAAAGAACTGGAAGCTTTGCCAGAAGCAAGTTATAACTTGCACGATTTTCGTTGGGATAATGCTTTAGCCGCCGGACGGAAAATCTTTCAAAATGATTTTCCCGAAGATGTAACAGTTTATTTAATTGAAGCAGCAAATCTTGGTTTGGGACTAGAGTTAAGTCCTGTTGTCAAACATTCTGCTGATTTGGTTTTTGAAGAGGTAGCTGCACTTATCAGCCAGAATATTAACTTTTAATTAACAATCGAAAATCGAAAATCGAATTATGCCCAATCCCGATAAACAGAAAGTTCATCTACCCTCATTTCAAAAGGTACTACTTGACTCTCTGGCGGACAAACACGGATTTTCGCACTGCTGACAATTCCATATAGTAATGTTCCCATTGGCACGATTTGTTGTAAAATACGCCAATTAGTAACTTGATCGGGACATTCAATTACCAATGTGAGAGCATTGGCATGGGTTGTGACATACCACCGACAATCAGATAGAAGATTTTGAATTGTGCGATCGCAAGCGTCATAAAAGTATCTACTAATAGAATCCTCTAGTTGCTGCCGCAGTATAATATCTGCTGATGTTGGTTGTATCGGATGTGAGTCATCACCATTTAAGTAATACATCTTTCTAGCCATCTCTCTTTAGCTTCCTGCTTATATTCCAATCACCATTCCATAAAGTACATCTTTATTTGTTTCTAATAATTCTTGGGTTTCGTCATCATAATAAGCACCAATCCCACTACACTGAATTCCCAAATAATTACTAGTTAAATAAAGTCTCTGTCCAAGAAAACCAGCTATTTGCATAGCATTTTGATAATTTAAATAATCTGACACAAAAAATAAAGTTACAGCGCCATCTCTAGCAATAGCCTGATTAATACATAAGTAACCTGTCTTTTCACTAAAATTACCCGTTTTAACCAGATGTGTACCTCTATATAACCCAGGTGTCATTCCCTCTACTCGATGCACCACTGAGTAAATTTCTATTTCCTCATAATTTTCTGTCGGTATTGGCTGCTGAAGTTGTTGCACTACATATAAATAATCTTCTTGAGAAATAGCCTCTTTCCGGAAACGTCTAATAGAACGTCTATCCCAAACAGTTTGGTAAAATTTATCCCGATCAAAATCAAATTGAGGATACTCTAATTTTTGCTGACGACTCTTTTCTAGAGTAGTTGCTTGATAAGCATCTTCAATAAATGGATTGGATTCAAAATAATCAGTACCAGAAACAAAAGGAACTTTCAGCCTTAAACGTCTGATTTTCTTGTCTTGTATTTCTCCTGACACCGCACAAGCAGTGATAAACTCTTTATTCTCAAATCCCAAATCAGAAATGAGGGTAAGTTTATCAAAGTCGAAAATTAGTTGTATATCTCGGTTGTGAAGATAAGCTGAAGCTGCGATTGCGCCTAAATGGTGTCCGCTATCTAAGAAGCAATATCTTATGCTTCTGTTTTGATATTTCCAGCTAGACCTATAATAAACACAACTAATTAAAAAGATGAATCCGTTGATACTTTTACCCGGTATAATATAACTCTCTAACCCATCATCAATTAATTCATAGATCAAAGTTAGACAATTATTCTCAACTTCTAGATGGTATATACCATCTACTATTCCCTCAATCCCGCGAACCTGTACGTAAACTTCTGTAGGATAGAGAGCGCCTGCTGATGGATTCACTCGCAGTTTATAGGGGCCATCTTTATATACTTTTTCCAGTGTTATCGCACTAGTTAATGAGATAAAAGCATGAACAGAATTATTAAGATTTAATTTCACTCTGCGATAAAACTTGGGATAAACTTTAAATGAAGATGGCTGTGTTGAAGCATCTACATAATTTGGGTCAATTTGTACCGAGAAGTAAGTATGTTTGGTAGCGTTATGATAGGCTTTCCCCGATATCTGACTTGATGGCATTTTTAATTATCCTTAAGACTTCTACGTTGCTAGCAAAATCTATTGCTTTATAATCGTCTAAGTTTTTTAAATATAAATTAGGATGATGTTGTAAAAGTAACTTTACGACTTCTGTCTTTCCCGCTGATGCTGCGTACATTAAAACAGTTGCACCATTATCATTTTGATTGTCAATGTTAATATTTTGAGCCAACAGTAAATTAATTAAATCGTAGTGATTACCAAAACAAGCAAACCACAAAGCATTGTTGCGATCGCTATTTCGAGCATCGATATCCGCACCAGCATCAATTAGTTCTTTGACAACTGTATAAACTCCTTCTCTTGTCGCTTTCATTAAAGCTGTATCGCCATTTTCACCTGACTGATTTAAATTGCTATGATTATAGCCTTTTGCTATTAGCCATTGGGTTGTTGCTTCACTCAATTTTTGACTATTGGTTCGATTCATCACTATTCCTTAGTTAACTTGATTTGTGCTAATTTACTAATATAAATTTGCTTGGTAAGCAGAATTTTGAGCAATGCCCACCATTATTTAAAAAATATTATCTAAATTATTTAAACTTACATATATGCTATCAAGTTCATAAATTTAAATTATGAATTATTTATAAAGATCGCCAGATATTTTTCTTAAAAAAGCTTGAAAAATAAAATAAAAGGACTAATGATTACAGTTATGTTTTATAAAATAGATTAATAGCAGATATGTCCTAAAGGTGGATTCAAATTCCCGACTTATTCAATAAGTTGGCAATCTAAGCAGTAAAGATGTATATTTTTAAATTTACTGACAATGATAATAATATAAAATATTGTCTACATCTTCGATGGTAAGACTTTGTTTATCAGCTAAAGTTTTCAATCTATGGGTAATATCTTTAAGCTGGGATAGATTAAATGAAAGTCCTAATTCATTAGCTCTGTGATTAACCGCCTGTTTTCCAGCCAATTTATGATTGATTAAAATTGAGCGCGTTACACCAAAACTCCGGGGATTAATAGCTTCATAAGTCTCCGAGTTATTGAGCATAGCTTTAGTATGAATCCCAGCTTTATGACTAAAAGCACTCTCCCCAAAAACACAGTGGTTAAAAGGAATAGAAATCCCTACTTTTCTTGCAACTAATTCATGCAAGTAACCAAGTCGATCTAAGTTATATTTAGACTTAATCTGCTCTGGATTTGTAGCATATAACCTAGCGATGAATCCAGCTAGTGAGGTAATACCATTGCGTTCACCAATTCCCAGAACACAAGTGTCAATATGAGTTGCTCCCGCTTCCAGTGCTGTATAACTGTTAGCATTTGCACATTCTGTATCATTATGACCGTGAAACTCAATATCTAAATTGGTGAACTGGCGCAAAGTCTTCACTAATTCAAATACTTGCATCGGCGTAATAATTCCTACTGTATCAGCAATTCCTATGCGTTTGATAAAACCTAATTTCTCAATTGCCGAGTAAATTGTGATTAAATCTTCTATGGAAGTGCGTGACGAATCCTCAGCAGAAAACCGTAACTCAATATCGGGAGCTTGTTGATGAATAAAAGTTAAAACTTCAGATGCTAAATCAATAATTTGATTAATATTTTTACCATGACTGAACTGACGCATTAAAGAAGAACTACCGATAGTTAAATTAATCCCAGCTACGCCTGTCGCTAAGGCAACTTTAGCATCTTCTAAGTGACAGCGAATGTGAGTTAATATTTTGGCTGGCAAGCCTAACCGAGCCAATCTTTCGCAGTCTCCTCTAGACTGAGGTGAAGCAATTGGTGATGTTAACTCTATATATTCCACTCCAAATGCAGCAAGAGCTTCAGCAATTTCGACTTTATCATCTGAAGAAAAATTGGCTTTGACAAATTGTTCGCCTTCACGGAGAGTGCTTTCTACAATTGCAAATTTAGATAGCGACATTGACCGTTCCTTTGTGCTAATTGTTACCAATTATGCTTACTTGTTAGTTTTAATATCACCATAATTGCATAATTGACAAATAATTGCTTTGGCTGATTCTTGGGGACTGGCTATAGTATCAATTATAAGAGAGCGATCGCTCGTATCCATCGCCTCTAAAATCTGTTTCGTCGGAACCAAATCATAGTTCTGACTCTCTTCGATAAATATTTTTAGTTTGTCCCGCAATTCTACACCTGTAACAACTTGTTTACCTACAAGTTCTAAGATTTCTTGTTCTTCTTTAAGAGTAAAATAAGCAGAAGCTTCTGGTACGCCCAAACTAGTAAAGTTTGTCAGTGCTTCTGGGATAGTTTGCTTATTATTATCTAACTCTTGACTAGCAATCCGATCAAAAGAATCATGACGTTTCAAAAGTCTTTCTAAACGCACTGTATTTGGTACAGTTAATATTACAAATTTAGCATTTTTAAAACCTTAGCTGCATAGCGAACTTCATTTTCACCACGCAAACTATCGAAAGCTAACATAGAGTTGACTTGTTGCGGATTGATGTGTAGCAAAGCTAAAATATGACCCCTTCCACCAGGGAAGTATTCAGGGTAAAGGCGAGTGTAAGTTAGGCGTTTAATCCGGCAATGAGGTTGCATAAGTTTCTCTTGCATTTTTAACATTGGCGCAATTATTACGCGTTCGGTTAAAATATGACGATTAGGTAAAATGTGAAATCCAAGCCTTCTTCAACCAAAGCTTTTGTGATTGTGCTTTTTCCCACGCCAGTCATACCTATTATGATTAGTAAAGGAAAACTTGTTATTGGCAACCAGTCTTTAGGAACAGGAAATCCTACGCCTACACCTGGAGTTAAGTGTTCAAAAAATAGATTTTGTCTTGTTGTATTAAGTCGAGCCTGCACAATATGAACTTCTGGCTACTTTAGTTAATCTAAATACGCCAACTTTCATTCCCTAAGTATCTATACGTAAGTAAATAGCTAGGTTAAATTGATGATAATATCCATCAATAGTTAGTTTTTTTTAATTTTTATCTTACTTTTTGTAGCAAATGACCACCCCACCCATTTGTGTAATGCTCGTCAAGTAGAGATACTACTGTTAAGTAAATGAGAATTATTTCAAAATTATTAAGATATCTTAAAAAAAGCTAGTTTTAAAATCAAAACTTGCTAACTTACTAAAGTATAAATAGTTCACTTTAGCGAATTAAAAACATGGAAATTAGCGCTCGTAATTCTCTTAAGGGTACTGTCAAAAAAGTTATACATGGTTCAGTTAATACTGAGATAACTTTAGAACTAGGGCCAGGAGTAGAGCTAGTGTCAATCATCACAAAATCATCAGCAGAAAAGCTATCACTTGTAGAAGGTAAGCAGGCTTATGCTGTGATTAAATCATCAGATGTAATAGTTGCTGTTGATTAAAAAATAGAGTTGGCTTCTTTTACAAGCCACTCTATTTTTCTTATCAAATTGCATTTATATAATTTAGTGACTAAAAAATTGCAATAGCGTAGTCAAGCGTAATTACACTAATCATATTAGATTGGAGATTTTTAAGAATTTAAAATTACAGATACTCGACTTATTTAAAAAGTTGGGTATCTGATTTTTAAGAAATAATTAAGTAAGGCTATACATAAAGGTTAATTAATGAAATTATTAATAATACGAACATAAATGGCTCGAACACTTTCTAAATTTAGTACAAAATCTATGTTCTTAATATTGATAATTAAAGAAGGAAATTTTAAAGGGACGTGAGTTACTGTTACTATTCCTATTGATAAAAGTTTTTTCAATATTGTTTTATCCTGAGTTTTAGAGGAAGTTACGATTCCTCGGTCTGCCGTTCTCAATAATTCTAATGAACAGCCAGTAACACTAAAGCGGGTAAACATTTTAATTATATATAAATTATGAATTTTGAAAGGAAGAAGGAAGTATATTTTCATCCTTCATCCTTCATCCTTCATCTTTTATTTGGTTGCAAAAGACAACAACCAAAGTGATAATTTAGACTAGATATGCTTCTTGATGTGTTTTAATTGTGCAATTAGAACGAGGATAAGTTACACAAAGTAGAGCGTATCCTTTAGAAACTTGATCGTCATCTAAAAAGTTTTGATCGTCTTGATTAACTTCACCTTCGACAACTTTACCAACACAGCTAGAGCAAGAGCCTGCATGACATGAAAAGGGCAACTCAATACCATTTTCTTCTGCTGCTTCTAAGATCGTGGTCTCTTCGTCAACTTCAATTGTGGTGTCGATGTCTTCTTTTTTGTTGATTAATCTAACTTGGTAGGAAGCCATTTACCGATTCTCCTCAAACGTTATACAGTTGGTGTAATATCCGAAGTTTTTGAGCAACCTATCCTACTTTTTGCTTCCCTTCTACTTACGGAGATGCTACGCTTAGTCGGCTTCTCTATACGAGTAAGGGATGCAACGCGAACTAGAAGCCACCTCAAGCATCTATGAAAAACTGTGCGGAGTGCGTCTATGGGAAGCTTCTACAATTGACTTGGCTCTAACGGAATGATGTTAGCTGCAAGGTACACCAGTAGGCTTACTGTCGCCTGCTTTCAGGGACTTTCCACAACCACCGCATTTATCAGTTGCATTGGGGTTGGTGAACTTAAAACCGCTTTCCACCACTCCCTCAACGAAGTCAACCACAATTCCTTCTAATAATGACGCACTTTTGGCATCAACGTAAACCAGCACTTTGCCTTGCTGACTTACTAAATCATCTGGTTGGGGCTTGCTGGTGATATCCATTGCATATTCATGGCCACCGCAACCACCATCTTTTACTGAGATGCGGACACCTTTAGTTGCGCCATTAGCGTTGGGTGCGGAACCTCGAAGCAATGCCTGCAGATGTAATTCTGCTTTTTCTGATAGAGTAACAGTCATCAGGTCTCCTGATTTGTAGCGATTAGTTGTTCTGATTTCAGATGTGGATTGTCATTTGTCCTTTGTCTTTTGTCTTTTGCTAATGACCAATGACTAATGACTATTTTGTGCAATCCCTGTGGCTTCTATCGAATTGGATTGAGCGTGTCTCCAAGGCGCACTATTACCGCATACTGGACAAGAGCGATCGCGGTGAGAACGGCGTTTAGCAAATTCCATCCGATTCATATCTATTGTCAGCAATTGCGAAAGTAAAGGCTGACTAAACCCGGTGATCAGCTTGATCGCTTCCAGTGCTGTTAGACAAGCTAGTGTCCCAGAAACAGCGCCTATAACTGAAAAGCCGCGCTGATCCCAATCAGGCTTTTCTGGGAACAGACAAGATAAACAAGGAGTCACACCAGGAATAATCGTCGTTAGGTAAGCCTCCATCCCATTCATTGCGGCTTCCACCATTGGCTTACGCGATCGCACACAGGCTTCATTTAACAAATTGCGCTCTGTAAAGTTGTGGGCGCAATCAAGAGCCATATCAGCAGACTGCACTAAGGAATCTACATTTTCCGGGGTGATGTAATCATGAACAGCTTCCACTTGGACATCAGGATTAATCGCATCCAGAGTTTCTTTAGCTTTGAATACCCTTGGCTTACCTACCCAATCATCAGTCATGAGAACCTGACGATTCATATCATCTAGCCGCAAGTCACCACCCCGGACTAGGATTAGCCGCCCAACGCCCGCTACTGCTAGGTAAAGCGCCGCCGTACCACCTAATCCCCCCACACCTGTAACCAGAACCGTCGCTGACTTCAAGCGCTTCTGTGCTGTTTCGCCAAAATTCGGAAGCATCATTTGGCGACGATAGCGTTCTAATTCGGTAGGCGTTAGGTTAACCAATTTATACCTCCTAATCAGAAGTGATTTCTGTCAGTGTGACTACATTTTTCGGCTTGTCGTTAAACACTTTGAACAGCTTTTGTTCGTGGGGTGTTGATTCGATAAAGACCTGATAAGCTTTTTGCAAAGCCAAAGAATATTGATTTAATTTCTCTTCTTGACTCAAGTCAGGAGAATTATCATCAATTTCTTGGATGTATTGAGAAAATTTTTTCAGAATATGTAGACGATTTACATTTACAACTTTTACATCGTAGGACATGTTAAAGAATTGAAAAAATTCTTCTGCATCTGCGAGTTTCTTGAATTCATCAATAGTTCCAGTCATTTAGCACTCTCCAATTTTTTCAGATGTTGCTTAAGTTCATCTAACTGGCGATAGATTTCATAAGTTGCGGCGGCAACATCCATAAGTTGTTTGTAATCTGTTGGTAAACCTTCAGCTAAATCATGCAGATCCATTTTCATTTGACCTGCTTTGCTGTTAAGCCGTCTGATTTGTCCTTGTAGTTCCTCAATACTCGTTTCTTCAGCTTGCACAATCAGCCACTCCACATTGGATTTTGGATTTTAGATTTTAAATTTTGGATTGGATGATATTGTTTTAATCAAATAGTGATGAGATTAGTACAGCACGGCAGAAATCTAGCTACCATCTCAATTAACCCGACAAGGGGATTAAGCCCTTTGTTTGTTAAAGGTAGGCAAACTTCCATCACAGTATACTAGTTATTAAAACTTGAATCCAAAATCCAAAATCCAAAATCTAAAATTGTTACAGGTTGCCAACTTCCGGAAAGCGCTTCGCCAAATCAATACCTTTTTTGACGTAGTTTTCTCCCTCTTCTGCTAATTTATCCAGCGAGTCAAAGCCAAAGCGTTGAGCATCTCGCAAGGTTTTTACAGTTAGCAAAAGACGACCAGAAAAAACTAGCGCCCAGCCAAATCCTTCATGGCTCAAATCAACTACAACCTGAGATATCAAACCTGTTTCCTGTTCAATCCCAGCAGCGACAGCTCGAAAAAATGCCATAATCCGAGCTTGAGTGATCGGATCAACTTCGCCCTCAATGGAGATTTCCCGTTTCTTTTGTTTGGTGACAATAAAGGGTTTGAGAATCAATTCATCCGACCAACTACGATAAACTCCATAACTGTCTTGACCACGGATTTGTTTAATTAATACCTTGAGGAAAGGCGAGTTCAAGACTTCAGTTGTAGCAGTTCCGTTAACGCTATTATTTGTAGTCATACTGTTGCTTCATCTTCAACTTCATCTGCAAAACTTTTGGATTTTGGCTGTAAAGCTTTACGCAACCAAGGTGGGGGATTACCTTTGAGAGTTTTCAGTAGCTTATTTAGCACTTCACTAATTTCTTCTTCTTCCGATCGCGCCTTCACTGGGGTGACACCTTTCTTGATTAAGCGAGCAGCGGCGCTACCACCAATTGCTGTTACGTAAACAATCGTACAGTCGCCTATTGACTCAAGTTTGGGGGTAATTTTATCTTCATTCCCATCTTCTTTGAGTTCGCCTTCAAAATTGAGGGTTTCTACGAAGTGATATCCCTCATCAGAAATTTCGTAAACATCAATCATTTTTGCCGAGCCGAAGTGAGCATTAATATGAACTCGGTCACTCGTCGTGAAGGCAATTTTCATCGTAATTCTCCTCTCTAAAGTTTTGAATTTTGAAGTGTTAATTCAAAACTCTGCGCTCACAGTACCCAACTCTTGAAACTGCTTAACTCTCGCTTCTTCTGCCTCTAAAAACAGGTTGCCGATGCCATACACAATTTCCATCGTGCCTCGATAGCCAACTTTGGTAAATTGACCATTACCTAAGCGGTCATAAATGGGCAATCCTAGACGATAAAGAGGAATCGAGAGCCGTTTAGCGATCGCACTGACATTCGAGTTCCCAATCAGCAAATCAGAACCGTCTACTAAACTCTCAAAGTCTTCCAAATCACCGATGGTGACGCTTTTAACCGGGAGTTTCTCCAAGAGGTGCGATCGCGTGGTTGTCACCGCCGCATGAATCTGCGCTCCCATCGATTGCAGGAAATGCACTGTTGACCACAACAAATCTGGTTCCAGTGCTAGAGAAACTCGTTTGGCACCGAAGTAAAAGTGCGTGTCCAACATTGCATCTTGCAACTGACGGCGTTGGCGGCGGTATTTTTCGGGTACGCTGTTACCACTCAGAAACGCCAATGCTTGGATAAATTCATCTACTGGTTCTAATCCAGTCAGATCGCCAAACACCTCATAAGGTGTGTCAAACCGTTCTTCGAGAATCTTTGCTGCATCTCGCATACTTTCACCCAATGCCAGAGTGAAAGCAGAACTACCTACTTCTCGTAGCTGTTTTAAGGTAGTTCCACTGACTGTAACCGCACTATAATCATCCTCTAAGTGTCCATCTAGGGAAGCCCCAAGGTCAGGTACAAAGATCGGCACTAGTCCAAAGGACGTGACTATCTCTTTGATTTCCTGTAGATCCCCAGGTGTGAAGGCAGAACCCGCCAAAATTGTCACTTGTTCAGTTCTGAGTTCACCTGGTCGAGGAATTTCTTTAACTATGCTTTCCACAGCAACAGCAAAGCCATCTTGCAACGCCCCTTTAAAATCTGGGGTAGGTGCAAAAACGATCGCTAAATCATTCAATTCTGGATGGCGATCGCGGATTGCTTTAAGAAAACCCTCAATGTCATCGCCTCTAGTTTCCGTTAACCCAGTACTACATAAACCAATAATTTCTGGGTTAGCCTTTTCCACCAGAGTCAGAATTGCTTGCTCCACATTCTCTTCACCACCCAAGATAGTAGTGACTTCCGTCATCGCTGTCGTAGCGAGGGGAATCGCTTCCCGGAAATGCCGCACCAGGACAACTTTGGCGAAAGCAGTACAACCTTGAGAACCGTGGAATAAGGGCATCGTCCCTTTCAATCCCAAAAAGGCTAAGGTTGCACCCAAAGCTTGACTTTGCTTGAGGGGATTAACTGTCAGTGCTTTGTTAGAAATGCTAACGATCGCCATTAAACTACCTCTTCGTCCCAAGGAGCAGGTTTACGTATTTGTTCCCAAATGGGGCTATACAGAGCTTCGTACAATTCCCGCGCCATCTCGATCATTCCCACATAACCTGCATAAGGATGGTGGCGTTCTTGGTTGATATCAAGGAAAGGAATTCGAGCTTTCAAGGCAGTGTATTGGTTACGTCCACCAGCAATCAGCATATCTGCTTTGGTGTCTTTAACCACTTGTAGCAATTCTTTAGCGTTGCCCTTCTCCAACATGATGCCATCGTTGCCAAGCAACTTCTGGATTTTGGCTTTATCTTCCTCAGTACTTTTTCGAGTACTGGTAGCAACAACTTCAATGCCCAAGTCCCTAGCTGCTGAGATAATCGACCAACTCTTGACACCACCAGTATACAAAACAACTCGCTTACCTTTGAGTCGAGCGCGATAGGGAGCCAGTGCCAAATCTAAAGCAGCCGTTTCTTCTGCAATCAGCTTTTCTGTCCGCTCCTGTAAATCAGGATCGCCTAATTTCGCAGCGATGTTTCGCAGACAGCGATTCATATCATCGATGCCGTAGAAAGACTCTTCAATGTAAGGGATGTTGTAACGCTCCTCCATCTTTCTCGCCATATTTACCAGCGCTCGTGAGCAGATCATGACGTTGAGCTTGGCGCGGTGGGCGTAGCGAATTTCATTGTAGCGAGCATCGCCCGTAATTTTAGACAAAATACGGATGCCTAACTTTTCTAACAGTGGTGTTACTCCCCACATTTCACCGGCGATGTTGTATTCACCGATTAAGTTAATATCATAGGGCGTTGTATGTTCCGGTTCTGCTGTGCCGACAACATAATCCAACAAAGCTTCACCGCCAAAACGGTTGCCCAGATTTTTACTGCCAATGAATCCTGGGGCAATAACGGGAATAACAGGAGTACCAATTTTCTCAGCCGCAGCTTTGCAAACAGCATCAAGATCATCACCAATTAAGGCTGTAACGCAAGTGGCGTAGACGAATACTGCTGAGGGTTGGTAGCGCTCTTTAAGTTCCAGAATCGCTTTGTAAAGCTTCTTTTCGCCACCGAAGATGACATCATTTTCACCCAAGTCAGTGGTAAAGCCCATTTTGTAGAGTTGAGGGCCAGAGGAAAGACTACCACGACTGCCCCAGGAATTACCAGCACAGGCGATCGGCCCGTGGACTAAATGAGCAGCATCTGC